>CAWJBA010000005.1:0-455818 GCA_963841075.1 Terriglobia bacterium | reverse complement strand
CAGTCAAAAACGATTCAGGGAGAGCAAGCATGGTTGAGTGCCTATACACGTGAAACTAGCGCGGCTCTGTCCCTGAAGTACCACAAGTTCATCCACCACATCGATCGCAATCTCGATGATGGCATCAATATGCTGGTGCGCGACCTTGCGCTGACGGGTTGCGTGAAATCCGTGCGCCAGCTCCCTCGCCCCAATTTGCCGCAGACCATGCTCAACTCCACCGGCGACGAAATGCGCACAGATGGCAACCTTACCGTCGTTCACTTGAAAAGTTGTGCCATGCCCGTGATGCAGTACTCGCGGAATACGCCGGTAATACCCGTGCGCCCGCGCAATCGTTTCGTGCGCTATCTCCGTACCCAGGTTCTTCTGTACAAGAGCGACGTCATTCGCGGAAATATCATTTACAGCGCATTCGACCTTTCACTTATGAGCATTCGTTCTCTGCGCCACCGGCACTCCACTCAGGATGACGACGACTATGACGACTTGCCCATGTTCCCCGTCTCGCCAGACACACTCTTCCCGCAACTTACATTCACCGAATGGGCTGGAATTCGCGCCAAGTAACTCTGTACTAGAAAAACTGTTGGTAGTGAGCCCCGCGAAAAGATCCTAGTGCCGATTCTGAGGGCAGGAACAAAAGAGCAAGCCTTTGACCAGCGATATCGGGTCAGATTTCAAAAGCCTTGTTTGCCCTGGACTTCATCCATGGTGTGGTTAGATGAGCCTAGCGAAGACTCTTCCTATCACCAACCGTCACTTCATGCCCTCGCGGAGATTGACGAGCAATTGGTCGGCCGGATTCGAGGTGGATCAAGCCTGCCCGTGGGTACTCGACGTCGAGCATGAAGTAGACGATGACGACCGTGAGGACTGTGAAGCCGAGGATGTGGAGCCAACTGCTGTGTTGGCCGCTCAGCCTCACCTCACTGAAATGCGACCAGCGTGAAGCGCCTTCAAGGCCTGGCGCCATGTCTGTCTTAGAACATCATAGAGCATCAATCTGTTTGAGTTAGTTGTCGGCGGAGGTGGAGTTGGGGCTGAGGATGCCGGAGGCGCTGAGGTCGTGGGAGCCGGTTAGATCAGTTGAAGATGTTGTTTGGGGCGGGAGAGAACGTGAAGGTGGAGGCGGGGAAAATGTCGGCGGCGAAGGTGCCATTGTTGGCGTTGGTGGAAGCGGTGGCACCGGCGAAGGCTTGATCGGAGCAATGGGATTCGCTGCGGCAGAGACGGAGATCGCCGTTGAGGAGTTGGCCGGACCCATCGGCTTCGAAGGTGCCAACAATGAAGAGAGGGCCTTCGGCGTCGGAGCCGGAGAGAAGAAAGGTGTAGGTGCCGCGAAGCATGGCGGAGGCAGGGTCAGGGTCAGGTGTGGCGATAATGGTAACAGCGGCGGCGCCGAAATCCGCGGAATTGGCGTTGGCTGTCGCAGTGACTGCGATGAGAGCGGGATTCGGAATGCTCTTGGGAGCGGTGTAAAGTCCGGCGGCGGAAATCGAGCCGCAATCCTGGGTGGTGGAACAATTGGTGCCACCGATACTCCACGCAACGTCGGTGTTGGAGTTGCCAGTAACGGTGGCGGTGAATTGCTGGGTAGTCGCAACGACGACGCTTTGCGCTTTGGGATCGACGACGACGGTAACGGATTTTTTGCCACCGCCAATACCGAGGAGGCTCTTGGCGTTACAACCCACGCAGGAAAAACAAGAGAGAGCCAAGAAGAACTGTGGTAAGTCGTCGCATGCCCGCTCCGTCACAGATGCCGGATGAGTATGCTGAACGTTGTGTGAAATTCAGTTCAATCGCACACGGCAATGGTCAAGCAGAACAAGATTCTCAGCGTCCGTCATCATGAACTTTTGTTGACGGACCGAAAGCCTGGAAGCCCTTATTGTACGGCAGGTACTATAGAATATATAAGAAAGATTATTTGGGGGTTATGACTAATCGCACTGTCACTTCTGACAGGCGTTAACCCCAGCAATGGATGCCCAGGGTGCCTACGGCACTCCGAAAAGCACCACCCAAACGCCTGGTAGACACTGCCGGCTCAGATGGTCGACGCAACACTTGCCTGCAGTTTACTCGCAGGAGTTTCGAAGCCTAAGGTTTTTCTGGGGCGTTGATTCAAGCGCAGCGCGACCTGGTCGAGCTGCGCTTGCGAATGGACAAACAGGTCGGTGCCTCGCGGGAAGTATTGCCGTAACAGACAGATTGGTGTTTTCGTTGGTCCCGCGCTGCCAAGGGCTTTGCGGATCGCAGAAGTAGAACTTAACATCCGTGGCTACCGTGAAGTCTTTGTGTTTCGCCATCTCTAGTCCGCGATCCCAGGTCAGCGAGCGTCGCAGGGTAGCGGGGAGTTTGCGTACCTGCTGACTCAATGCGGCAACCACCACTTCCGTGTTTTTGCTGGGCACCTGGATCCGCATGGCAAAGCGCGAATGGCGCTCCACCAGAGTCGCAATGTAGGTGTTCTGGGCCCCGGCCAGCAGATCCCCTTCCCAGTGGCCGAGAACCGCTCGGTCTTCTAAACATTGGGGTTCGCTCGATCCCGCGTTTGCCACCTGCAGAATGGGCCATAACCAGTCGCCCATCGACATGGGCCGCTCCAAACTCGCCGAGCTTCCTGAGCTAAAATTCGCGTACGAAGCCATCCCTCTCAGCATCATCGACAACGGTCATACAATCATGATCAATTACGCGCCGGGTAGCAATCTTGTAGTTGGCAACAAGACTTATACCCTCAAACAATTTCATTTCCACCATCCCAGCGAGGAACGCCTCAACGGGAAAGGCTTCGACATGGTCGCGCACCTTGTCCATTCCGACTCGGACGGCCGCCTCGCCGTCGTAGCTATTCTCTTCAAGGCTGGCGCCCTTAATCCGCTTCTGGAAACTCTTTGGAAGAATGTTCCTCCAGAGCTCGACAAGACCATCGAGAGCTCTACGATCTCTGTGAGCGTGGAAGAGCTCTTGCCCAGACAACACGGTTATTACACTTATAGCGGCTCACTACACCACGCCGCCTTGCACAGAGGGAGTGACCTGGTACGTTTTGAAGTCCACGTCCACCCTCTCTGTCGAACAATTGGCTACCATTACGAAGCTATATCCACACGACAATCGCCCCACCCAGAAGCTGAACCATCGCGAAGTGCTCGAATCCAAATAGGCCATCTCCCTTGGACAGGAAGCTAACTCCTGTGAAGTCCGCTAGCCATAGTATCGGAACCCACTTGTGTAGTTCAGATTCTGCGGATTGTCCACCAGCCCGTCGTCAGAGCTTTTGTCCCGGTTACGGCGTTTATCGGACGGTTACCTCTCAATTCCAATCGTGCGACTCGCTGTGACGAGCGGGCGCTCCTATACCCAAGTAATATTGAGCGCGGACAAATTCTGACTTAGCATTCGACGCCCCTGCTATCATCAATTCAGATGCTCACTTGCCGTCGATTCAAGTCGTTCTCGTTACTTGTGCCTATTATTCTCGGACTGATCTTCGGGACATGCAGTGCCCCCAATTGTTCGGGTTATTCCGTCCTGACGCATGAAGCGATTATCGACGCCGCGTGGAAGGAGAGCATCGTGCCAGTGCTCTCGAAGCGCTTCCCCAACGCGACGCCGGAGGAACTGCTCCAGGCCCACGCGTATGCCTACGGGGGCGCGATCATCCAGGACATGGGCTACTATCCTTTCGGCAACTCGTTCTTCAGCGATTTAACGCACTATGTCCGAACTGGGGATTTTGTTCTCGCGTTGATTAAAGAATCCAGGGATTTGAACGAATATGCATTTGCGTTAGGTGCACTTGCACATACGCGGCTGACACCTCCGGCCATCCAATTGCGACCAATCGCGCAGTTGCGATGATGTATCCCGAACTGGCAAAGAAGTATGGACCGGTCGTTACTTATGAGGAAGAACCCTCTGCACACATGAAGGTAGAGTTTGGCTTCGATGTGGACCAGGTCGCCAAAGGAAACTACGCTCCGAAGGCCTACCACGATTTTATTGGTTTTGAGGTTTCCGAGCCGGTCTTGGCGAGAGCGTTCGCAAGAACATATTCGCTCGATACGTCCAGCATCTTTTTCAGCGAGGATCTTGCCATCGGCAGCTATCGGCATGCTGTTTCGACCGTCATTCCGCGCACTACCAAAGTTGCATGGCACCTTAAGAAGCGAGAGATCAAGTACGGCGACCCCAGCGAGACCAAGACCAAATTCACTTACAATATTTCAAATTCTGGTTACCGGAAGGAGTGGGGTGACGTCTACGAAAAGCCGGGTTTCTTCGCTCGCCTTAAGGCGTTGATCGTGCGCTTGGTGCCCAAAATCGGTCCGTTTAAAGCCCTTGCGTTTCACCCACCCCCACCGGCTGTCGAACAGATATACATGCACAGTTTCAACGAAACTTTGGACCACTATCGCTTGTTGCTCCTTGCGCAGGAGGAGGGCAGACTCCAATTGCCTAACGACAACCTCGACACGGGAGGAACAACGGAGCCAGCTGACTATAAACTCGCAGATGAAACCTACGCGAATTTGTTGGACAGGGCGAGCGGCAAACCTATTTCGGACGCTTTACGCCGTGACGTTCTTACCTATTACGCGGACCCTGAGAAGGGCTTCGCAACTAAAAAACATCCGGAGGCATGGCAAAAAGTACTCAGTGAATTGGATAGGTTGAAGGCCATGCCGACCGCTGGTGAATCCAAGAATTGATTTACGTCTAAGATAACCGTTTGAGACTCCAACCATTCGGATGTAGCGATGGCTTGTTTCAAAAACGGAAACCATGCCAAGTCCCGACTAGTCGCGTCACCGGACATGTGTGTGTGCTAGGCGGTATGGAATTAGTTGGAAGTTCTGTTGACCGGTATCGGGTCTGCCTTCAGTCCGCTTGGTAGTCCGACCCAAATTAGCCGCCCTGCATCTGTTCCAGTTAATTCTAGCTTCCAATGATTTTCGTCGCCGTCAGGATCTTTCCAATCAAAGGATACCGATTTTCATGAAACTGTGAGGTTACGGAGCGGAAGATCGCTGGAAAGCTTTGCGTTCGTTATTTGATCTATCCTTCCGGAGCCTTCGGTATTGATCGTAAAACTGCAGATTCGAATTGCTCCTGCAAGATTACCTTTCTCAACGCGCAGCACTAGTTCCACGATTCGCGTTCCGTCATGCGAGGCCGTCCATGTGCCAGCAAACGGCTGGATGTCGGTGGCCGCAAGCGGCGCAGCTGGTATGGGAAACGCCGGGATGTTCAGCAACGTCAGCACGGAAAAGCTAAACGCTGCCATTCCCGCGAGAAAATAAAAGAATTTCGTATTCATGGGATACCTCTGGCCAGCTCTGATTCGATGACCGTTCACGAGGTTGTCCGCTACGCGCAGGGAGTTCGATTTCGAGCGCACTACTCTCAACTCCTGGTTAGTCGCGTTACCGGACATCTCTAACAGTGTCGGCCCTGTCAAATTCTTTTTCGACGACACTTCTCCGTGCACTCCCCGGAGCGGTTTGGTTTGCTTCTTTCACCTCGGCATCGACGACCAGCTGCAGGCCCTGGCCATGAACGAGGGCTATCGCTGGATTCATGATCCGCGTGCGCATCTGCACCAGCCGGTGCCGGTGCCAGAGTAACTGACGCACATCGCGATTCTCCGGACTGGAGATGTCCGGTTACGGCGTTTATCAGGGACTTGCTCGCTGCGAGTCATCCTTATGGTCACTTTATGGTCACTTTTCGTCCGCTTGATTAGGACTAGGGATTTCCCTAGTTGTCCTCGATCTGCAATCAGCGCACACGGGAACTTGGAGTTTTTACTCGAGTCATTAGCCAACTGGACTGAATTACTCCAGCGCTTCTCCGCCGAACTCCGGGAAGGAAGTATTCCGATGAGAGCCAAGATGATCGCCTCCATTCTCGCCGTGACGATGCTGTCCGCAGTCATGTGCGTGGCCGCAGATGACGACGATGAAAAGAAAAGGCAGAAAACCCGCAAGATGTCAGCCGAGGCTTTGCAGGATTTGTACAAGCTGGAACCCACTTCCAAAGCGGCTATCCAGAAAGCGGCGGGATACGCCGTTTTCGACAACATGGGGATGAACGTATTGCTGTTGAGCACGGCACGCGGTTCAGGACTGGCCGTCAATAACAAGACCAAGCAAGAAACCTTCATGAAGATGGCTTCGGGCGGTGTGGGTCTTGGCATAGGAGTGAAAGACTACGTCGTGGTGTTCGTCTTCGAGAACGATAAGGCCCTGGCACAATTTCTGGAATCCGGCTGGTCCGGTTCAGGGCAAGCGGACGCTGCCGCCAAAGCGGGCGAGAAGGGCGGAGCTTACTCGGGAGCGGCTGAAGTTTCTCCGGGAGTATGGGTCTACCAGATCACCAAGAATGGCCTCGCACTTCAGTTGACCCTGCAGGGTACGAAGTACTACAAGGACGACGACCTGAATAAAACGGCGAAATCGTAGCAGTGGCTCGCCAAATCAGAGTTCACTACTGTGAGCGCGTAAACTACCCGGAAGGAGCGACGGCCGTTGATGCAGGGGGAGTCGATCCGAAGCTAAGATGATGCTGAGTTCATCGCCCTGGTGCGCCACACGCAGGATCAGTTCGCCGTCAGCCGTCTCCGTTTCGTACTTGTCGAATTTCTAGAAGACGATCTTCGTGCCGTGCTCGCCTTTGCGGACGTTGCCGCCGAGGGCTTGGGCTTGGCGATACGTGAGCCAATATTGCGAGCCGTATCCCGCGAGGGACAGAAGAAAGAAATTGATTCCGCGATAGGTTTTCTTACTGACTAGGTTTGCTGGCGGAAGAGTTCGCCACGGCTTGCGCCACGGGACTACCCCCTTCTCCAGCTCTACGAGAATGCGCTCGGTCGCGATGTCGTAGACCGAGCTGTGAAATTTTCCAGCGATTTTCGCGTGATTTTCAAGCGAGTCGCCAGACCACTGAACTGCAATCGACGTTGCCATGTGGCACCTCCGATGCAGGGCGAGCTGCCTCGCGGTCGTCGGGGAGTTTAGGCTTACTGCAACTAGGGGTGGTAATGGCGACGGAATTGGGTCCTCCGACACGGGATGTGAAATTTGGATTCTTGTGGGGCCCACGACAATCACGGCCCCCACGTGAATCTGACCACAGATTCGTACAGACGAGTCTCTCCCGCCTTGAAACTGTCTGTTTTCCCAGTAGACAGTCCCGCTCTGCCCTGCAACGGTGGGTGGGTTCAAGTCTCGGAGGACAACATGCGCGGTCTGTTCATGGCTAACCTAAACAGCATAGGCGTTGCGCTGTCCGCGTACTTGTTTCTGGGCCTTTTTAGGAGGCCCCGGCAGTAGCCTGCTTGTTCTTTCGCCTGGTATGTCGAACTGGAGAGACCTCTATTCAGCCGCCCTTCGTGAGACCGACGCCGCAAAACTGCCAGATCGCTTAACAGAAGCAAGAGATGCAATCATCCTTCGCATTCAAGAATTGGCAACGAGCAAAACAATAGACGATGAATTTGAAGAAATAATGGCGGCAACCCGAGAAATCGACAATTTGAGCGCCGACCGTTTCGACCGGCCCACACGGCAGTAAATAGCTAAACTCCTTCAGCCGTCTTGTTGCGATGAAAGCCAATTCAGCAATAGCCGTAAGGGCGTTGAAGCAATTGTCCGACACTGTCGCCGTAGAGCGACTCGAAAGGGTGAGAGTGGGCGAGCCCTACCGATATTTCGCACGCCACATCCCCGCATTGCCGCAAAGGCGGTAGCGGTCTCTCGGACCGTTCACCATAAACGGTCGTGCGGGCCGGGGGTTAGATAGAGCGTGTACGCAAGCAGACTCACTAATCCGAGAAATGCGACTGTAGCAACGACTATCAACATCTTAGAACTCCTAACGAAAGATGGACGGTGCCAATAGCATTTAGCCTATCCAACAAAGGCGGTCTGTCAGCGGGGTCGGGAGTGTCCCAGTCTCCTCGACCTCGCTGCGTTGCTCAAAGCAACCAAGCAAAACAGTAGCCCGGCAGCCCAGGCGCGTGAACTGTGCGCTTTAACAGGTGCGGCTATGTTTGGCTCTTGGCCGAAAGCCGATTCTGTGCGGTAGTGCCGAGTCGGCTCAACGATCGGAATCATGCTGAGTGACCTTCTGATGCCCCGCGACTAGCTCTCTCAATTCCACATGGGGAATCACGAACTGAGTAGCTCCACAATCCGAGCAGACTCGAAGTGTCGGAAATACCATGACGGGCTGCTTCGTCAAATTCTCGCGCCCAGGATAGTGGATGTTGACTTCGGCGAGATATGTCAACTGATGTTCTGATTTACAGGGATTGCATTGCATAAGGCCCCTCCGGGGACAGAGGTACAACGGGAACACTTAAAACATGCCATGTGACTAAATTCAACAACTAATATTATAATAGGTAGGTCACGTCCGTGCTAAGTATAAGCACCCGATACCGTAGTTCAAGAAGGCAGCAGGGCAATAAAGAAAAAACGGGGCCGTGTCCCTTCCTAGACCCACGACCCCGCTGCTGTACAGGAGGCGGTCCAGTAGAAGGTGGCCCCTTGGCCCTTGCGTGTGAACTGCGTGATTTGACAGGCGGTAGAACTGGCAATTCGCGCTATTGAAGTTCGCCAATGTAAGAGGTTAGCTTTTCCGGTTACTTGTACCGACCTACGCGGGGGCCGTCGTCAGCACAACGGCGGCTCTCGCTACTTACCCCTTCGCGTCCCCAGAAAGCCGGTCCAAGGCCCAGGCCCTGGCCAGTTTTCAGTCACAGAGTTCTTCGCAAAGCCCTGAAGTTCCTCAACGCACAACTTTGTTTGGTTAAGGGCCGTTATCGCCTGATCGACTACTTCAGCGATGATGTGTTGCCGCCTTTGTTGTTGGGCCTGTATGGTTTGACAGCTTCCAACTCTCTACCCTACCTGGATTATTGAGCAGCCTAGCCAGTTGAGGAGTCAAATGACTATTGCGGAGACGATTGACCAATTCCTAGCCGATCTGCACAGAGACAGAGTGAACAGTACGAACTACTTCTGGCGGAAAGCATATGAGAGCGCGTTGCTTGAGACTGAACCTTCAAGGAGGCTGGAACACGCAGCGTTCGCTGAAATCCTGCTGTATGGTCGTCGCCAGCAATTGCAGGAATTCGTAGATGATCTGGACGCGAGGGAGGAATTGGAAGCACTGCGCGTGGCTATAAGGCGCTTGCGGAGCATTTCTTGAGTCGTCAGCGGTCTAAGCCACTAAGCCCGGCTCGCGGCGAACCAGATTCTCGATATGAGGAATTAAGCTCCAGGCATTGTTCTTTGGCACGATTGCCCGGATTCCCGCTTCTCTAGCAGAGACTTCGATGCCCTTAAAGCCTAGAATCGTGAACAAAGTATCGGAATGTTCGGGTCAAAAAGAGACATCAATCTGGCTGCGTGAATGCCATCCATCTCAGGCATGGCCAAATCCAGAACGACTACATCCGGTTTTAATTCCGCGAATTTCTTGACTCCAGAACGCCCGTCTTCAGCTTCGCCGCAAATAGTCCACAGTCGCGAGAACCCAACAGCACCCGAAGGATTCTACGCGTGGTTTCAGAGTCATCTACGATAAGTACGCGTAGGGCCACAACAGACACCTCGAATTATCAGTTTTACCCGGGAAAAGCTGCATCAGACAATACAGCTAATCCTTGAGGATGGATGGTGTCGTGAGGGCGATCCGCTGTCCTCCCCGAATGCGTCGGCCATAAGGCAACGGTGCCCGGCAAGAACCCCGTAGGTTGGGCAGTCGAGGCTAAATGTTTTGTGGTCAGTTCTCGGATTTTGATTCGGCTAAGATGCGACCGGTAGGGCCGGTAAGACTGTCCGGTTCGGGACAGTCCCTACGCGGGCTTGGAATAATTTCCACAGTGCCTCTTTTTCGTCAACATATTCGGCTAGCCATGTTGGGTATCGGGGAGTAGGCTTTTTTCAATCGCTAGCTGGAGAAGTTGATTTATGCAGGAACCATGCCCGTATCCTTGGCAAGTTTCCTACATAGCCGCAGTGCTCGAAACCAATCCAATTCTGAGACTATACAAGATTGTTGAGGCGCTTGCTGCGTTGGAGCATCGCCTACTTAGTCCGGTAGAACCTGACAGCGCCGAGGAAACGGCGCTCAGAATCGCCAAGGTGGGATTGGCGCGGTTATGGAAGGGCACGAGCGGAGTTTTTTAGAGCTATTGCAGGACCCTCGCTCACTTCGTTCGCTCTTTCGGGTAGCCTGAACTGTCGCAACCAATCCTGTATGACTCATTGTCTACGTTTACATAAATTGCCAGGTACTTCTAACTATACAAGACAGAGTAGGATTCCCACCAGGTTTAGGGGGAAGGTGTCCTATGCTTGTGTACCCTAGGAAATTGGAGCATTTGTACGATCAAGCCGCGCGGGAAAAGGATCAAGAGAAGTTGAAAAAGCTGATGGACGAAATACTCCGGCTATTAGCTGAGCATCAGAAAGAGCGTGAGAAGGTTCAATAGACTCAGCGTGCCCCTTGAGGACCCGATAAGGTGGACCCGCAGACCACCCTAGCAAACTGGAGGCTAAACACTCCAATCAACTTCTAGTGAATACAGCGTCTTAGGTTTGTATAAGTTTCGATGGATACACCCGCCCTCTTCCAGACCGAAACATCCAAGGTCCAGGCTCAACAAGTGGGTATCCTATGCGTGAAAAACAGAGAAAACAGAAACATTTGAGGGCGTTGTGTAAGCAGGCTCAGCAAGAAGAGGACCAAGAGAAATTGCGCGCGCTAATGGACCAAATACTTCGGCTGTTGGCTGAGTGTCAGGTGGACGTTGAGATAGTGGATTTAGACCGGACAACTTAGATAAATCAAAACTCCGGTGACCACTATGAATACGCCAACCAAGCAAGTAATCCCGATCACTTGTGTAACGCCTTGTTGCAACAACTACCGAAATTGATGTGGAAAGAATTCCATGCGGTTTACGCATACAGACCAACGATCCGCGCCGCACGGGCCGAGGAACCCGGGCATCATTGGCCTTTCGCCGTGTTCTGCCGTAGCCCTGTCTGTTCGACGGCCAGCTTGTAGGCTACGTAGTATTTGTAAATGTTTCGGACGTAGGTGACGGTTTCCTGCCCGATGTCCTGGGCGGCTATCAGTTCAACGTTTTCAAACCAGACATCAGGATTGAGTCCCCTTTCTACGGCCTGCTTGCGCAGGCGGGCGACGCGGGTCGGGCCGGCATTGTAGCTGGCAAAGACGAACATCGTGCGGTCGACAGGATTCAGCTTGGGGTCGTTGAAATAGGTGTCGGCGATGTGGCGCAGCATCTTAACCCCGGCGTGAATGTTGGCGTCGGCTACGCCCACGTTGGCGATGTTAATGGGTGAGGCGGCGGCGTATCTGGGCATGACCTGCATGATGCCCACCGCACCTCGCGGGCTGCGCAGGTTCTGGTTCAGCATGGATTCCTGGTAGCCCTGTGCGGCCAGCATTAGGTAATCAAAATCGTATTGCGCGGCATATTTCTGAAACACGCGCAATGGTGGCGCGAAACTTTTCCATCTCTTTGCCGGAGGTGGAATTTGTCACCCACTTGGTATTCTTCAGATAGCGACGCAAGAGAATGTTTCCGAAAGACGTACCAACTCCATGGCTGGCGACGAATTCATCCAGAAGCTGTTTGAGCTGGGGATTGTTCTTGCGCATGACCAGCGCGGTTTGTCCCTCGGTGACGAGCGGCACGTCGGGATGCGCCCTCAGGTTATCGAAGACCTTTGACCACAGTTCGGCGCGCTCCCGCGTAGTGATGGTGGCTGGGATCAGGCCGGCGTTGACCATCTGGACCAGATCGTCGTCGGTGAGATCCTTGTCAGCTTCCCGAACGTGTATGGGCGTCTTGCCTGCTTTCTGCAGCGAGTCGTTCAACTTCCGCAGTTCCTGGTATGCGATCGTGAGCGGATTGACATAGATTTCCTTCCCTGCAAGTTCGTCGAGGGTCGAAAACGAGCCGAACCCGGGTCCGCTCACTACGATCCGGGCCACATTGGTCTGAATAGGGACGGAAAACGTAAACCGCTTCTCACGCTCAGGAGTGACAGCAATCGCGTTCGCGACTAAGTCACCCATTCCTTCACTGAGGGCAGCTTCCGCCTGAGGCGGTGCGACCGGCAGGTATGTGACTTTCAGCTGCACGGGTCCAGTCTTAAGCTTCTTGTTGGCAAACCTCTGGAACTCTTCCAGCGAATCATAGATGGCGCCTCGGGGCCGTCCCTTGTCATAAAAGAAGCCGATGGGATTAAGAATGACAAGCGCACGGATGTTGCGCCTCTTTACCATTTCGTCGAGATCGCCGGTGTGGTGCTCGAAGTGAAGCGGTAACAACAGAGCATTCGTCGCGGTGGACGATGTCGAACCGGAGACAGCCCCTTGTTGCTTGGTTTGGTCGGTACCTTGCGGCGTTGCTTCTTTTTTGCCGCAGGCAATCAGCAGGAACGCAACACACACAATTGCGAGCAGGAGAGCCCGGAGGGATGAATTCAGGTCTCTGAACATTCGTGTCTCCGTATCAGCCTAGCAAACGGGCTGAGGATTGTTAGCGAAAAATCGCGATAGCACTTACAACCCCGGAATCCGCTCGTTTCCAGAGTCAGAACCTTGTGAAATTTTGCTAGTCGGGGCCTGTCAAATCACGCAGTTTCACGCGCCTACGCTAGAGGCTACTGTTCTACTTGGGTCACCTAGCGTAGTGCGGCGGGGTCGTGGGGACCGGGACGCTCCCGACCCGTTCACAGACTGCCTTTGTTGGACAGGCTTAATGCTATTGCCCCGTCCATTTTTCGTTAGTAATACAAGATGTTGATAGTTGTTGCTACAGCCATATTTCTCGGACTAGTGAGTCTGCTTGCGTACATGCTCTACGTAACGCCTGGCCCGCACGACCATTTGGAGTGAAGATCCCCAAACGACCACCTCGATATGCAAATCACCACAGTCAGGTCGCAACTGTTTATCAGGCTGGAACAAGTAACGGTACATCTTCGGCGAGCACAGAACACGCTCTCAATATTGGGAGAAAGTGTCGCCGATAAAACTCTGAAACTACAGCGAGCACTGCGTGCAGAAAAGAATGACTTGCGGAAGTTACTAGCAAGCTCTCTCGATGCAATCCGTGTGACGAACGGAACAATCACCAAATTCGGTTCGGCACTCCTTATCAAAGTGAGGGTGTGGCTTCGGCGAGCACAGAACACGCTCTCAATATTGGCAGAAAGTGTCGCCGAAAAACCCCGAAGGTTACAGGAGGCACTTCGCGATAGGGAGAATAGTTTGCGGAAGTTATTGGCAAGCTCTCCCGATGCAATCGTTGTGACGAACGGTGACCACCGTTTTGTTGCCGCAAATCCGGAAGCCTTAGATTTATTCGGGGTCTCGGAAACAAACATAAGGCAGTTCACCATTGACGCCTTTCTTCCTGCTGGTCAAATTTTAGACTTCGACGCCAATGGACTGCCTTTCATGAAACGAGAGGAGAGGCATGGTAAATGCAGGATTAGGCGTCTGGACGGAAGCGTACGAGTCGCAGAATATGTTTTCGTAGCAAATGTTGTCCCTCTCCAGCACTTAACCCGATTCCATGACGTTACTCCGGGAAAGATGAAATTCATGAGGGCGACAGTAATAAAACGAGCAAAGGTGTCTAGCAAGACTGCATTCCAGAATAGAATTGCGCCTCATGACGGAGAGCAGCTTTCTCTTCTGCGGTGTCGGTGAACTCATGGCCCTTCAAAAGTTCCTGGATGACTTGAATAAAAACGTCGACAAGATTACCGCCAAGGCCATGATTTTCCGCCCAAGACCGAAAGCAGATAGCTGCCCTTGCCGAGGGGCTTCCACGGTTAGCTCTTGAGTTTCGGTTCGAGAGAAACGTGCATTGTTGTCGGCAGTTCGTGGCCAAATTTCGGAAGCACAAACCAGCTATTGAGTGCTTGTGCCGCCCGTAAGGTCCTGATAAACGCGGTGGATTCTATAGGTCGATGCAACACCATCCGATAGAGCCGCTGTTTAAGGATGGTATTTAAGGAAAACGATCAAGACTTTCTACCACGCAGAGGATGGAGATCTGGAACCGATGGAAGGCCGGGCAGTCGTTGCATGAGATCGGGCGTGCCTTTGGCGTGAAATAAGGATCCTCGACGTTTCCCTTCCGGCAAAGGAGCGTGGCAGTCCTTGCAGGTTCCCCCAGACTCTGCAGAACCCCATGATCCTTTGAGGCACCCAACCACGTACTCGCCAATTGTGGTTCTTCGCCTGTGTGCGGCCCGCCTGATACGACTGGCCTCGACTTCCGAGCAGCGGAGATGCAAGACTGCTCTTCGACCCACAATAGGTGCGTGCCAGTGCGTGTGTAAAGCGTCGGAAACCCCCAATTTTCTTCCGGCTTTGTACAGCCGATCATCAAAGGGCACCTGCATACGTACAGACCCGAGGACATGTTCGTTGACGCTACAATGCTTAATCGCGGCCTGCTCACGAATCGCTAGCGCGTCGTTATGCGAAAGCCTGATCGACAAAGATGTACGTTCCATACATTCCCCTTTGGTGTTCGACCGTCAGGACGGCTCCGCGCTTTTGCCGAGAGAGACCAAGCTGTGTCGAACCAGGTCTCCGGTTGAATGAATGCGCGACTTATTTTGCAGAGACCGAAGCCGCCGCCCCCCGGCAAAAAGGGCTAGTCTCGAAGGGTCAGGCGTCATCGAAGGTCCACACTTTGGTTAGCCTGGCCTAGCACCCGCGGTCCCGCTGATCCGCTAAGGCGGGCCTAAAGGGAGCAACCCGAACGCCACCACGCTGTTTGTTGTACCTACGAACACCTTGCCGTTCGCAACTACCGCGCTGATGTATTTGTTGCCGCTGAATGAGTCCCTGCCGTTGGCGGGCTGCGTCGAGTTGTACAATTCGTTGGCAAGATTCGACGCGTCGTAGGCGTGCAGTACTCCGGTACCGCCGTTCTCAACTGCCCAAACGATTCCATCCTGCGTGCCGTTGGCCGAAATGGTTGGCGCGGCTCCTGGATAACCAAGCGTGGCGCTCGACTGCGAAGAAGGAGAATTCGCGAGCTTCGCATTGGTCACCGGGAACGCTTTGATCGAATCACCCACTGCGCCGTAGTAGACCACGCCGTTGAAGTAGCTCGGCTTGGCCCATACACCTCCGCTCAACTGACTGTTGATCTGCTGATAGGCGTTGTTCTTGCTGGTGTTGAACTTGCCCATGTTGTCGCGATCGACCACAAAGATTGTTGTGTCTTTGCCGGCGCCAACCGCCAGATGCCGAGTTTTTCCCGTGGAGTCGGCCATGTCTGGCAAAAGCACCGGGCCGCCTGAGCCAAAGTCGCTGTCGGCGGCGGACTTACTCACGGTGTCCGACGTAGCAAAGTAGTCCAGCAGGGTCAGCGGCGCGCTGGAAGAAATCTTCACGAAACAGTTGCCGCAGTTGTGATTCGCTGGGAATCCCCTCGAGTCGAGGTTTGTCCCGAAATCGCCATTACCAACGATGAAGTAGATGTTTCCAGAAGCATCGGCGGCGGGAGCGGCGCCAGCCATCCAAATTCCGCCTTCCTCACCGTTGGGCACCAAGTTGAGCACACTCACTTGCGAGAGGTTGTCAGCGCTGTAAGCCATTACCCACGAGGTATAAGGATCGTGGTCACAATGCGAGGTCCAGGTGGTGTAAATCGTGCTGCCAATCTGAAGCAAGCCGGCGCGCTCGTTGTATTGCGCAGGATCGAAGCTCACTTTACCGTTGCTGCTGCCCGCACCAGAACCGGGATAGGTGGCGGAAATCTCCTTCGGCCCGCCAAAAAGCTCAGCGCCGGTCATCAGATTCAAAGCGTGGATGCGATGCACGTAGTCGCCATCCGAGGTTTTCGATACCGACACAACGTAAATCGTGTTGCGATGGCGATCGATCACGGGCGTGGAAGTGATGCCGATTTCCGGTGTGACCTGACCGCAAGCTCGATCATCGCTGGTCGTCTCGCCGGACAGCAGTACGGAGTGGGACCACAATTTCACCGCTGTGCCGCCGTTGTTTAAGCTATCGGCGTCAATGGCGAAGACAGTGTCGTGCTCGGTCACAACGTACAACACGTTCTTCGCTCCCTTGCCGGGAATCGAAAGATTGGACAAATATAGCGGTTGCCCATCAACCTTGCCGTCCACGGGGAATGCGCCAACCTTCCCGAATTTAGCCTGCTTCACGTTGGCGTGAGTCAAGACGGTTTCATGCGTGTTCTGCCCGGTTCGCAGGTTGTCGTAGTGGTAGGTCGTTACGTCAACCGCAGAACCGGGTGCGGCGTTTACCGTCAGCGTTGCGGAATTGCTGGTTACGTTGCCCGCAGAATTGCTCACCACTACGTCGAATTTCGTTCCGGAGTCGTTCGAGCCGGTGGCAGGAGTTACATAAGTCGACGAAGTAGCACCGGATATGTTCGCGCCGTCCTCCTGCCACTGGTATGTGGGAGCCGGTGTGCCAGCAGCCACAACGGTGAATGTAGCCGTCTGTCCGACGGTAACGGTTTGGTTCGACGGTTGCGTGGTAATCGTCGGCTTGACTGGCGTTGTCGCATCGACAGTAAGCGTCGCGGCACTACTGGTGACGCTGCCCGCTGAGTTGCTCACGACGACGTCGAATTTCGCACCGTTGTCTGAGGAGGAAGCGCCAGGGGTCTTATAGTTTGCGCTTGTCGCACCATCGATGTTCTTGAAGTTCTTGCGCCATTGGTAGGACGGGTCCGGCGTTCCGGTAGCGACAACCGTGAAAGCAGCCTGCTGTCCCGCATTGACGGTCTGATTCGCCGGCTGCGTGGTGATTGCGGGCTTGGCAGTCGCTGCGGTAACACTGAGAGTTGCCACAGCGCTAGTCACACTGCCCATGGAATTGCTGACGACGACATCAAACTCTGCGCCGTCGTCGGTGGCGGTAGCTGGCGGGGTCGTATAGCTGTTGCCAGTTGCTCCAGAAATAGTCGCGCCATTCCTCTGCCACTGATACGACAGAGGAGCCGAGCCGCTCGCAGTCACAGTGAAGGTGGCAGTTTGTCCGACGGCTACTGATTGGCCTGCCGGCTGCGTCGAGATCGCAGCAGGAATCGCGCTCATGCTGGGCGCGCCGCTACTCGAAGAATTGGCGGTACCGGAGCAACCGGTGATGGACACCGCCGCTAGCAAAACAACGAGAATCGTCAACACTGTCTTACTTAACATTTTGTTGGATCGACAAAGTACGCAAAAGAATTGCGATGGCGGGGGCGGTTAATCCTTGTCCAAATTGTTTTTGGACGCAGGCGAAGTACTGAACTAGCCCGAAATCCCCATTAGAACCAGAAGAAGCACTAACAAAGTAGAGAGCGGCATGGACTTCATGCTCCAAGCAGGTCTCTAGCCATCGATACTTTCGCAATCACATTCTTGGAACGGCAGAGGCCTGCCTACAATAACTTCCCCGCAGAGTCAGGCCCCCGCTTTTCTCATTTCCCTCCAGGAATCCTAAAACTGTTTGTACGAATTCATCAAGCTGTCAAAATGCCGAGGTGCTTACCGCTTCCTAGAGTTAGCACGGTCCAGGTGGGACGGTAACCAGAAAAGGCTACCGTCCTCGTCAGCAGCCCCTTCCGGTGACCAGAGAGAGGTGCAATATCGTCGGTAGGTCTAGCTCTCCTCCTATCGGAATGCACCTGTCAGAATTGGCGGGTCGACAGCGTTGCCTCAAGCCCTAAGTGCTTCGGCTTCCTTGAAGGTGAGGTCGAAAAGGTCGCTTATAGGAAAGGGCTGCCCGTCAAGAGCAGCCCTTTCGGATTCACATGGAGTTAAGGAGGAGCTGAGCAGTGGTTTCCGTGGTTGAAGCTCAGTTCTCGGGCGACGCCCTCAGAACGGCAATTTTTCTTTCTTCCTGAGGCTGTACAGTCCAGATAATTCCCTTCGGTCTCTTTTGCGCGGCTGACCGGGTCTCGGTCTTCACCGACGAGCGGACTTCATGAACTGCCTGCCTGACAGTTCTTACAGTACAAATACGTCGGATCCCATGCTCCACTCTACTTGAGCCTTCAATAAGGAAATTGGACTGCTTTCTTGTATCGCGTCTCCAAATGCCACAAGACCGGGGATCGGTGGTTTCTTGATGCCCATTGAAGGCAACGTGAGTCCAGGAATACGTTTGATTGTCCAAGTGAACTCAGGGATCCAAACAATGAGTGTCACCGTCCGAGTCGACCGAGAAGGAGACCGCGTCAGCCTCGTACCAGCTGGTCCGTTCGACTTGTCCCATACAACGGAGGTCGGGAGGGCGGTGGGGGGAACCGTGGCTCGTCTGAGTGGTAGTGCCACGGTCGATGTTGACCTAGCCCAACTTGATCGAATCGACGGCGCCGGGGCAGCTTTGCTAGCACGGTTTCTCGATGACTTGGACGCTGAAGGACACCGTGCGTATATCGTCGAAGGCCGGAACCCCGAAGCGGAGCGCCTGATAGCACTCTACCGCGGACGTGGCGCAGACCGTCCAGAATCTCCGACACGTCCGATTGGTCTGCTGGCGAGAATAGGTGAGGTTACAGCTCGCCTGCCGGATAAGGCGAACGAGGCACTTGATTTTACGGGTCGCTGTGCCGTCGCGCTGCCGAAGACCACCGCGTCCCCAAGCTCGGTCGATTGGCGTTCGTTGCCCAGACTGATTCAAGAGATCGGCGCAGATGCGCTGCCAGTCACAAGCGCGGCCAACCTGCTGGTAGGAATCATCATCGGGTTGCTTGGCGTTTCGCAGCTCGGGCGCTTCGGTGCGGTTGCCTATGTACCCGAACTGGTGGTAGTCGCGCACTTCCGAGAACTCGGCGCCCTGGTCACTGCGATCGTGGTGGCCGGGCGATCCGGTGCTGGTCTCGCGTCGGAGATCGCGACGATGAAGGTGTCGGAGGAAATTGACGCCCTGCGGTCCATGGGGCTCGATCCAATCAGGTGGCTGGTGGTGCCACGGTGTCTCGCTCTCACGCTCACCGTGCCGGTTTTGACCTGGGTTGGTGACATTTTGGCCCTCGTCGGCGGCCTGGGGGCCACGATGGTCATGGCGCATATGCCAGCGCGCGCCTACGTCCAGGCGACCATCAACTCGATCACCGTCGGGCACTTGCTGGCGGGCCTCGTCAGGAGTCCGTTTCTGGGGCTTGCGATCGGACTGATTGCATGTAGTCAGGGACTTCTAGCACGGGGCGGCGCCACTGCTGTCGGTGTTCGGACCACCAGCGCCGTCGTACTGGCCATCCTTAGCGTCATTGTGTTGAGCGCCCTGTTCACGTTTCTTTTTGGCGCTCATAGGCATCTGATCATGTCGCCAAAGCCACACATCAGCGTCGACAATTTGACTATCGGTTGGACATCACGAGTGCTTATGGAACATGTCAATTTCCAGGTCGAGCGCGGAAAGATTTTCACGATCCTCGGCGGATCGGGATGCGGCAAGAGCTCATTGCTGCGACATTTGATTGGCCTTGAACAGCCTCTGGCCGGGCGAATCGACATCGACGGAGTGGGAGAGCCACACCGCTACGAGGGCGTTCCGCCCTTCGGCGTACTCTTTCAGTCGGGCGCGCTCTTTAGTTCTATGACTCTCGCAGAAAACCTCACACTTCCCTTGATCAAATGGACTCCTATACGCGGCGCAATCGTGCGACAGCTTGTCCAAGCAAAGCTCGACCTCGTCGGGCTTGGGCCGTTTGCCGAACATTTGCCGGGCGAAATCTCTGGCGGCATGAAAAAGCGCTCGGGCATTGCACGAGCCCTAATGCTCGAGCCCAATCTGCTGTTCTTCGACGAGCCGTCCGCCGGGCTCGACCCGATCACTGCTGTCGAGCTCGACCAGCTCATCCTCACGCTCAGTCGTGACCTGGGAATCACAATCGTTATCGTGACTCACGAACTAGCGAGCATTTTTCTCGTAGCTGACTACTGCATCGTTCTAGACAAGGCCGCGAAAGGCATTGTGGCCCAGGGTGACCCACGCAAACTGCGTGACACAGCGGGGAATGCGTTCGTTCACAATTTCTTCACGAGGTCCTCGCCCGCTGCGTTCACGAAATCCGGAGGGTAACGCAATGGCCGTTGAAAAGAGTTACGCGAGACTAGGCTTATTCATCGTAGTAACACTGATCGTGGTGCTCGCAACGGCGGCGCTCTTTATTCAACGATGGAGGAGCCAGACAGTCATCGGCATGGTTACATACACCACGGAGAACGTCAGTGGCCTTGATATCTCAAGCCCGGTTCGGTACAGAGGTGTACCAGTGGGCCGAGTCGCAGACCTGCGTGTAGATCCGCGCGGGGATACGATCGAAATTGACTTCGAGGTGTTCGTCGATCGCCTGAACACCATTGGTATGCACGCTACCCGGATCCGAGAGATCGCTGATTTTAGTGGAGTGTTCCCCCGCCTTCGGACCCGGATCGTTGGTAATCCAGTAACCGGAGAAGCCTATTTATTACTCGATGTGCCGAAGAATCCTCCGCCTCCAATTGGACTCGGGTTTACCCCAAACGGGCCCTATGTGCCGTCGATGCCCTCGCTGTCGACGACGGTACAGGATCGTCTGCCCGTGCTTTTGGATCGCGCCGAAGCGACACTCCAGACGCTCGGCGAGATCGTCGCCAGGATTCCCGCTAGCCTCGACCGAAACGACCGATTCTTCACCAACGTAGAGCACATCATGCAGGAAAGCCAGCTACCAGCGCTGAGCGCCGACTCGCGAAAATTCTTCACGGCAACAAGTGAGCAGGTCGAGCAGATCCGATCCGAGTTGGACGGGTTAATTGGTACCAATGGCGAACTGGTCAAGTTTTCTGAAGATGCGCGCGCCGCGATAAAAGCTGCAGATCTTCCTAACACAACGCACTCAGCGCGTGACGCAGCAGATAATTCGAGACTTGCGTCGGAGGACCTCCGGCGTTCCCTGCCGGCCATTCGGGACTCGCTGGAACAGTTACGCGAACTCGCACGACAGCTCGAGGAGCAGCCCGAATCGGTGGTTTATGGTCCCCGGCCGCCGCAAAGGAAGCCCTGATGATTCCTGTGCCGCGAGCCTGGTCCTGTCTACTCGGCACGATTGCTTGCCTCGGGGGAGTTGGCTGCCAACTGCGTCGTCCCGCCACGACGCCTGCCCGCATGATCGAGCCACAAATGCTCGAGCCGCAACTAGCTGAGCCAGCGAAGCTGGTGCCGAAGGCTCCCAACGCCATGTCCATAAGGTTGCTGGAGACGCAAGCACGCGGACACATCGGTCGCCATTTGCTACATCAGCAGGCAGATGGCGAGTTGACGGAGGACCCCGTCTGGCGATGGTCGTCTGCTCCTGACCGATATCTGGACACGGCATTGCGCCTTGAAGTGGCATCGAGTCCCGACTTACGCCTCGTCGATGTCAGCCACGCTACGGCGTTGGCCGCAAACCTCCTCGTGTGGAATCTGGAAACCGGAGGCGAAAGACGACTGATCGGGGCTGTGGAATTTCAGATCACCGGGACTGACCGGGTGGTTCGTACCAAGATGGCACGAGCTAGCGAGCCCGTCTCAGCTGAGCTACCCGGCGACTTAGCTGCCGTCGCGGGTCGGCTCTTGCGCCGCCTGGCGTCTGAGGGCCTCAAGAGCCTCTCAGCGGACGGTGAATGAGGGCGGCAGAGCGAATTCCTGCCAGGTTGAGACTATTCGTCAAGGTCATGGTGAAGTTGTTCTTGGGAGATCCAACGGCCGCATCACTTAAGCAAGGTGACCTTCTTGACTAGAACTTCTCATGAACGAAGCGCCTGCCTTTCAGAGTGGCTTCGTCATCGTAGGCGCCCTTCGTGGGTCGCCCCGGTAGCTTCACGGGTTTCCTGGCCACTTGCTCATAAGGAAGCAGGCTTAGGAGGTGCGAGATACAATTGAGCCGCGCCCGTTTTTTGTCGTTAGACCGGACGATATACCACGGTACAAGCTGAGTGTCGGTCGCCTCAAGCATGATGTCGCGGGCTCGGGAGTAGTCGTACCATCGAGTGCGAGACGGCAAATCCATTGTGCTGAGCTTCCACTGGCGCAGCGGGTCTTCGATCCGCGCCTTGAAACGCCGCTCCTGTTCCTCGTTACTTACTTCGAGCCAGAATTTGATTAGGATGATGTCAGTAGCTACGATGTAACCCTCAACCTGAGGGCAAAGCTCGAGAAAGCGCCGACGATCGTTCTCACTGCAGAAACCCATGACATATTCCACTCCCGCGCGGTTGTACCAACTGCGATCGAAAATGACAATCTCGCCGGCAGCCGGGAAATGCGCCATGTAGCGCTGCATGTATAGCTGGCTCTTCTCGCGGTCTGAGGGGCAGACAGCGCCACAACACGGAATACCCGTGGACTCACGCGCTCTGTGATAGCCTTGATGATGCCGCCCTTTCCGGCTCCGTCCCGGCCTTCAAATACAACGATGACGCGCTTGCCTTCGTTTTTGACCCACTCCTGGACTCTACAGAGTTCCACTTGCAGCTTCCGTAATTCCTCGGCATATTCTTTCGCGTCCATTTTGGATTTGACGTGGGTGCTGGACTTCTTCTGCTTCGTCATCGTGGGTGTCTTTCAATGGTCTCCGCCACTGTTTCTCGGAACGTATCTTGTTCCCCTTCCGGCACTCAGGTGGCCTGGCGACTACGCGCAAATTCAGCTTAACTTTTCTCTACCTGCTGCTGAAGCTAGTGATTGTCTGTGATAGGTCGAGCAGGCGGAGTAGCTTGAATCCAACTTGCCCCACTCTTAGGCCCCTCCCTTGCCTTCATAGGCCCAGTGCGGCGGGTGTGCTTCCTGAGCGGCGGCGAAGGCGGGAAAGCCAACCAGGCTCAAGAGAGAAGCAAATGGAAAAGTCTTGTAGGGGGTTTTCCCCAGCTGCAACGGACCCTTTGCATTTGCCATTTGCTTTGCGCTGAAATTGTTCATTGCGAGGCGCTGAGACCCTCCAAGCTGTCGGCGAATTTGTCGCTCGAATATCTCTTACTTTCCGCAACTCGAAACTAGTGCTGTTCCTGCACCAGGGGAATCTGCGATGCCACCTGTAGGTCGATTAGCGCGGTGATGCGACGGTCTATTTGGAAGAACCTGGCCGTTTTCTTGCCCGCCAGCACCTTATTGATAATTGGCACGTACTTGATCCTTAGTTGCTCGAGAGCATCATCAAGTGCCAGTAAGCGATTGATTAAACTCAAGGCCTGGTCATCGGTCAGCGAGCCGTAGTTCTGCGCATATTCCTTGATCAACGCGTACCGTTGATCTCCGATCTTCGTCAGCTCCGCGCTGTACTGGTCGTATACCGGCCAGAACTTCGTCGCTTCCGCATCCGTCAGTGTCAAGTTCGCCGCGATCAACTGCTTTTTTTCCGACCGGACATCCCTGCGCAATAGCTGAATATCCTGTTCGCTCACGGTCTGGCTGTCCTTGTTGGCCGCCGCCTGCGCATACGTCCTGGGAACAGCCAGAAAGCATCCACTTGCCAAAACGAAAACCACACTCATTTTCCTTCTCATTGAGATCCTTTTTGATTTCATCGGCACACCCTACCTGTGGAGTGGCCTCTTTTCACCAGCGACTTCCTCGACCTTTCTCTTCTGAACCTTCGAAGGTCCCATGATGGTGTCTTAAACTATTACCTAATGGAACTGTTAAAAGTGCCGGTTGATCTCCAGGTCAACACGACACGCTTGCGTTGCGGCGAGTTCGGTTGATCCTCAAACGAATTGCGGCCGTGCACGATCAGGTCGGCGCGATCGAGGGCTGCGTTGAAGAACTGCTTGTCGCCTTCGAACTTCAACTCGTCCGGCATGACATTCCCGGCATTCGCCAGCATGCCTTCGGCCGAGACGATGACGTAACCTTCGATGACGTAGCCTTCAATGCGTGGGGCCGGCACGGATTTATCGCGCGCGGCGGATCATTCCGAAATCGTCTGCACGACGCTCGAAACCGGACGCGAGCTCACCGTCGGCAGCTTGGCGTCCTTCACGACCTCTTCGTCGTACTTTGCGATGGTCTGCACCGGCGCCTTGGCCTTCATCGCCACGACCTTGTAGCCGCCGGCCTTCAGCTTCTTCAGGAGATCGGGCAGCGCTTCGGCGGTGTGCTTGTGGAAGTCGTGCATCAGGATGATGCCCTTGCCGAGCTTGTCGAGCTTTTTCATCGTCACGTCGATGACGGCCTGCGCGTTACGCGCCTTGAAGTCGAAGGAGTCGAGATCGCAGGAGAACATCGCGATGTTGCGGGTCACCGAGATAGGTGACCATTTCCGGCGGATGCTGCAGGGCCGGGAAGCGGAAGAACGGCGCCGGCGAGACGCCGCCCAGCGCCCATTTCACTGCGCTGAAGCCTTTCTCGATTTCTTCCTTGCGCTGGTCTTCGGTCAGCTTCTTGTTGGTCAGCGTCGCATGCGACCAGGTGTGGGTGCCGACGGTATGGCCGGCCGCGTAAACCTGCTTGAGGATTTCCGGATAGTAGGTCGCGTGCTTGCCGATCGAGAAGAAGATGCCGGTGGTGCATTCGTCCGCCAGCGCCTTCAGCACCGCCGGCGTGTTCAGCGGCCATGGGCCGTCGTCGAAGGTCAGCACGACTTCCTTGTCGCTCAGGAAATCGAGCTGCTTGAAATGTTCGAAGCCGAAACCCGGGCCCGCCGGTGGTGTCGATCTCGACCGTACGCGCCGACGCCGAGCGCATTGGGATTGGTGCACGCCGCTTTCGCCGGTTGCGGCGCCGGCGGCCGGCGGCTGGAGCGGGGCCGCCGCCTGCGGCGCGGCGGGTGGAGGCGGCCGCGCCTTGGTGGCCGGCGGCGTCTGCGACCATGCCGCGCTCGACGCAACAGCGAAACCGCGCCTGCAAAGATCAATCCTGCCGCGATACGCATCGTTGTGTCCCCTCGAAGCTGATCCCGAGCCGGCCCCGGCTTTTGCCGTCGTCCCGAGCTGCTTCCTGCCCCTAACGGATAGTACCCTAGTTGGAGCCGCCCGCCACGGCAACGGCTGTTCTGATCACGGCTGCTCGATTTGTCGCCGAACCGGTTAATTTGCGCAGGAATCCGCCAGCGCCGCGCGAATCGCGGTTTTGACCCGCGTATCCGAGGGCTCGACGGTCTCCGGAAAGACCTCGGCGATATAGCCGTCACGGCCGATCAGATATTTGTGGAAGTTCCAGCGCGGCACATCCTTCGGGCCGCGCCTCCGCCGCCCATTTGTAGAACGGATGCGCGTTCGCGCCTTTCACGACGGCCTTGGCCGCGATCGGAAAGGTAACGCCATATTGGTGCTGCGCGGTCTCGGCGATCTCGGTCGCGCCGCCCGGTTCCTGTCCGCCGAAATCGTTGGAGGGCACGCCGACGATCATCAGGCCGCGGTCGTGAAACTCGGTCCACAACTCCTGCAGTCCGGCGTATTGCGGCGTGTAGCCGCACAGCGAGGCGGTGTTGACGACAGCAAGGGATGGCCGGCAAAATCGGCGAGCCTGATATCGCCGCCCGCGAGCGCGCGGAAACGAGAAGCGCATAGGCGGTGATCCGGCTCATCGCGGCCTGCGCCGCACGCCACCTGCGGCGCAGCCAGTGGCCGCGGCGATGCCGCGCCAGCGCGGCCGTCGTGATCTGTCCTGCGATCGATCATGGTCATCCTCCGCGTCGAGAGTCCGACGAGCCCAGAAGATAGCCGGTCTCGGCGCGAGCTGCCGCTCAACAAGCCGTTATGGTCCCGAGCCGTCGGACGATGCGCCGCGATCAGCGCAGCGAGACGATGAAATCGGTGCCTTCGCCGGTCTCGCCGTGCGTTGATGCCCTGATCGGAGACGATGATCGAGCCGCCGCGTCGACAGCGCATCGGTGATCCGCGCCATCGCGTCCGGCGGGATCGTGATGCGATCGAGCGCTTCGGCCGGGCTGTCCGGCGTCGGCACCGGCTTGGCCTCGACGCACGCCCGCCGGTCTTCCGGCGCCGCGAGGCGCGTTCGTCGTCGTCGCCGCGCTCGCGTTGCGCGCCGACCGGCAGCGAAACCACCGACCAGTGCAACAGTATTGGCGTCGTTCTTGTCGGCCTCCGCCGTGAAGACGTGGGTGCCCAGCGGCCGGTCGCTCGGCGCGATCGTCACCGGCGCCTCGAACAGCGGCGCGAAATTCTGCCGCACGTAGAGCTTGGAGTCCTTGCGGCTGACGAACACCGCGATCTGGCCGGTGCGCTTCGCCGGCTCCGGCTTTGCGGCAACGAGCTTATCGGCACCGGCAAGCGCGCCGGATCTTTTTTCACATCGGTGGAAGCTGTGGCCGGGCAGATCCGCCCCCGCTTTGACCGGCTCGGCAGGCTTTCCGGCGGCCTTCGGTTCGACGGTCTTTGCGGTGTCCTTGAGCGCTTCGGCCCTGATGGCTTCGGCTTCAACCTTGGTGTCAGCGGGCTTGACGTCAAGAGGTTTGACGTCGGTGGGCTTGACGTCCGCGTTCCCAGCCTCGCTTGCACCGGAGGCCGACTGCTTGTCGGCTGCGGAAGACGCCGCATCGGACATCGTGCCGGACGGCATCGCGCTGCTGGCGTCGGCGGTACGGGTTTGTTCGCGCGACGCAGCCGGAGACGCATGGCCAACCGTCGATCTCAACTCGAGCGCTGCCGAATTCTCGGACTTGATCGCGCTACCTGCGTCCGCGCCCTTGTCGCTCTTCACCGCAGGCGCGTCAGTCTTGGGCGTATCGTCGGCACTTGCAGGCTGCGGCACGACCTTCTGCGCCACCAGCAACGGATGCGAGAAATTGGTAGGCGTGATCTCGCCGGGCGTGATGATGACCCGCGCGCCCATCCTGTCGAATACCCCACTTCACGGCAAAGGCCATCGGCATGCGGATACAGCCGTGCGACGCCGGATAGCCAGGCAAACCTGTCGATCCGGTCCACGGCACGCGCGATGTTCGCGGACGCGATCAGGCCCCATGCGACCGCCTCGCCGTGCAGGAAACGGCGGTATTGGCTCTGGGCCTCGAGGGCGTGCCCGATGGTGTGTCCGAGGTTCAATACCCGGCGCAGTCCGTTCTCGCGCTCGTCGGAGGAGACTACTTCGGCTTTCAGCCTTACTGATTCTGCGATGATCCATTCCAGCCGCGCGGGATCGCGACGCAATTCCCTGACATTGACGTTCTCCAGGGCGCGGAACAATTCCGGCTTGGCGATCACGCCACACTTAAGCGCTTCGTAGAGGCCCGCGCGGAACTCGCGATCGGGCAAGGTGGCGAGAACGGCTGGGTCGATCAGCACGACGCGCGGGTGGTGGAAGGTACCCACCAGGTTTTTCCCTGCGCGCAAGTTGACCGCGGTTTTGCCGCCGATGGAGGCATCCACCTGCGCCAGGACCGTGGTCGGAACCTGCACCAGGGCGACGCCGCGCATATAGAGTGATGCCACCAGACCGGCAACGTCGCCAGCCACGCCGCCTCCGAAGGCGATGATGACGGAATTACGGTCCGCGCCCAGGCGGCTCAGCTGGTCGCACAATTTTTCTACAGTGGCTAACCTCTTGTGGCGCTCGCCATTGGGCATCTCCAGCATTTTTGCGCTGAAGCCGGCCTCGGCCAGGGACGCCAGAAGCTTTTTTCCCCACTTGCGGCGGACGGGCGCAACTGTGACCACGAACAGGCGTTCATGCTTCCCGGGCGAACCCCCAGCGGCCGCATTTGCGGTCATGAAGAGCTCGCGCAGGGTTTTGCCGGAGCGTCCCAGGAGGCCGTTTTCGATTACGGCATCGTAGGGGCGCGGTGGAAGCGCGATGGTTACACGGGTCATTCTTGTCATCATAGCTTAATGCGATTCGGGCCTGCGTCTGGACAATTGCGGCAAAGAGCTTGAACCACGGAGGACACGGAGGTACACGAAGGAAGTCGCTCTACTTTTCGTACGGGTGCGCCAGCGAGGCGATAACGGAAATAGACAGGACGCCGGCGACTGCCGCCAGAGCTATAGGCGTCGGGATCTCGACGAAGCGAGACAGCAGCATCTTGGCTCCGACGAAGACCAGGACCAGGGAGAGGCCGTAGTGCAAGTAGCGGAACATTTCCATCGTGCCGGCCAGAGCGAAGTACATGGAGCGCAGACCGAGGATGGCAAAGACATTTGAGGTGTAGACGATAAAGACGTCCCTGGTAATGGCCAGTACGGCCGGAATGGAATCCACGGCGAACAGAACGTCGGTGGTCTCGACTACCAGCAGGACGACGAACAAAGGTGTGGCGAAAAGCCCCGGGTTGCGAACGAAGAACTTGTTACCCACGTAGTCGCCGGTGACCGGCACCCAGCGGCGGAACAGGCGCAGGACGGGGTTCTTCTCGGGATGGATCTCAGCTTCGTCCTGAAAGAACAGCTTGATGCCGCTGTACACCAGGAACGCCCCAAAGACGTAGATGATCCAATGGAATTTCTGGATGAGGCCGACACCAGCCACGATGAAAATGGCGCGCATCACGAGTGCGCCCAGAATTCCCCAAAACAGTACCTTGTGCTGGTGGGTCGGTGGCACCTGGAAAAAACGGAAAATCAGAAGAAAGACGAAGAGATTGTCGACACTCAGCGAGAGTTCGATGACGTATCCGGTGAAGAACTCCAGGGCAGGGACGCGACCGTGCCAGAAGAAGATCATGACCGCAAACGCGCAAGCCATCACAATCCAGGCCACGCTCCAGGCCAGGGCTTCGCGGAACTTTACGATGTGGGCGCGGCGGTGGAACACGCCCAGGTCGAGGACCAGCATGGAGAGGACAAAGAGATTGAATAGAATCCAGAACAGTAGCAATCAGCGCCCCAGCGGTGAGATTTCCTTTCCGTCTTTTTATCTTCAATGAAATTTGGCAAAAGCGCAAAGACCTTGCCGCCGAGCTGGGCTTCGACCGCGCGGGACAGTGAGGTTTTCTAAAACCAGTTTTTAGTTTTTAGATCTCAGTTCTCAGATTTGCTGTCCAGCAGGTGGATTGTTTCCAGGATGACGCTGCCTACGATCTCGATACTCTTGGGGCTGAGTTTGTCCAGGGTGTCTTGCGGAGTGTGGTGAAAGACGTTGGCGTAGCCGTAATCGAGGTCGATCAGATCGGCGCAGGGCACGCCGAGTTGGACGAAAGGCAAATGGTCATCTTCGACCGGGATGGTCCGGGCGAAGAAGTGGGACTGGTAACCCAGGTTGGATGGCCGCCTGGTAAACCAGGTCTTCGAGCCACGGGGTCGAGTCGGAATCGCGATCGACGTTGAGGTCGGCGTCGCCGATCATGTCGGCCAGCAGGAAAGCCTTGATGGTCTTGAGCGTGCCGTCCTTCTTCCATTTCTCGGCCAGGTGACGAGTGCCGTAAAGGCTGTCGGTAGCGGTCCAGTTTTTGACGGCTTCTTCGCCATCGGTCCACAGCAGCCAGACGCTGTAGCCTTCGCGCTTTTTGCCGCGGAGCTGGTTGGCCAGTTCGAGCAGGATGGCGGTGGAGGAGCCGCCGTCGTTGGCGCCGACGTAGCCGGTATTGCGCAGCGGATAATTGGTGTCGTAGTGGCCGGCGACGACGATCACGCCGTCGCGAGTGCCGGGGAACTTGGCGATGATATTTCGCACCGGAAACTTGCCTTCGGGAGTGTCGGCGGTGAAGGCGTCGTCTTCGACCTGGTCGTTCTTGAGGTGAGCCAGGATGTAGTTTTCCAGCTTCTTGTGATTCGCGCTGCCGATGGGACGCGGGCCGAAGGCTACGACTTCGCGGGTGTATTGCATGGCGCGCGCGGCATTGAATTCGGCGGCCGCCGGGTGGGCGCAGAGATCGTGATCAGAAGTACGCCGAAGAGAAGTTGAACAACTGCCGAGCTTTGCTCGGCTGGGCGGGCGAGGGCGCCCGCCCCTACGTGAGCCGTGGTGATTTCTTCATCGATCTTTTCTGGCCTGGCGGGCTTTGCGTTGCTTCGGGATGCACCAGCCAGGCGATGCCGATGCTCACGATGTACAGCGCGACCATGGGCGCGGCAAAAATGCACATGTTCAGAATGTCGGTGGTCGGAGTAATGATGGCGGCGATAATGAAAATCACCAGGATCGAATAGCGCAGATTGCGCCACATCCAACCGGCGTTGACGATGCCCATCAGCGCCAGAAAGAAGACCAGGATGGGCAACTCAAAAATGACGCCCATGCCGATCATGATGGTCAGAAACAGATCCGTGTACTCGCCGATCGTGATCATCGGCTGGAACTGTTTTCCGTAGTCGATCAGGAAATTCAGGGCCGCCGGATAGACCATCTTGTAGGCGAACAGACCGCCCGACAAGAACAGCAAGACCGTAGAAAACATGAAGGGAAAAACGTAGCGCTTTTCGTTGCGATACAGGCCGGGAGAGATGAACATCCAGACCTGGTAGAGCACGAAGGGCGAGGTCACGAACAGTCCGGCCAGCGCCGCCACTTTCAAGTAAAGGTTGAAGGGCTCGGTGGGATTGAGATAGACCAGCTTCTCGGCCATCCCGTTGCGGTGCAGCGCTTCCATGATGGGCCGCTGCACGAAGCTGAAGATGAATTCGTGATAGTTCCAGCAGGCGAAGAAGCCGACCGTGACCGCAATGATGGAATAGATGAGGCGGCGGCGCAGTTCCTCGAGGTGATCGAGGAAGCTCATGGCGGTAAGGCCGTCGCGCGATTCGTCGGCGGGGGGAAGCTCAGCGGCCATCTCAGGCATCGGGGGCCTTGGCCAGCGAATTCGTCTCCGGGACGGATATCTCGGTCGAGGCGGCGGCTGCCGGAAGCTACGGAGCCGGCGGGAGCCTGGACCGGGGGCAGGATGGTCTGGCGATTCTGTTCGAGATCCAGCTGCGAGATCTCGGACTCGATCTGCGCCTTGAATTCGTTCGAGGCCCGCTTGAATTCATTGAGGGCCCTTCCGATCTGCCGTCCGATCTCGGGCAACTTCTTGGGCCCGAACAGGATCAGGGCAAAAAGGAAAAGGAAGATCATCTCTGGGAAACCCAGGTTCATGTGTCCATGATACTGCCGGAGTGAATTGGCGGCAATCGGAAGCAGTTTCCGGTTTCCAGTTTCTGGTTTCAAAATCAGAAACTGTACCAGCGTTGGAACCAGGTGCTCGGAGCATCTGAGACCAGTTGCTCAGTGCTCAACTGGCTTTCAGCGGATCTACACCTGGTCGGCTTGCAGCCAGAAGATCAGGAAACTAGAGACTGGAAACCCTGAGAACTGCCCTGGTTACTTCCGGGTATCCGAAACAGTGGCTAAGTGGGCTGGACAGCGTTATACTTCGCTCAGACGCGCTGGCCGGGGTGTTTCTACGTCCCCGGCGAAGGAAAAAATGATGGTTGGTAGTTCTCGTCGCGCACTCTTCCTGGTTGTTTTCATTCTCGTTACCTGCGGCTTTCTCGGGATCGTATTTGGGCAGAAGATCAATCCTTCAGCCGCTCCCGGTGGAGACTCCGATGTCCGCGACAGCCTGCGGCAGTTCACCACGGTGTATGACGTGGTGGAGCAGAACTACGCCGAACCGGTGAACCCCGACAAGGCGATCTACAACGGGGCCATTCCGGGCATGCTGCACGTGCTCGATCCGCACTCGAATTTCTTCGATCCCAAGGCCTATTCCCTGCTGCGCGAAGATCAGCGCGGGAAGTACTACGGCGTGGGCATGACGGTCGGCCCGCGCAACAATAAAGTGATTGTGATTGCGCCGTTTGTGGGAACGCCCGCGTATCGCGCCGGCATCCGGCCGGGCGACATCATCGCGGCGGTCGACGGCAAGCCCACCGACAACATGAGCACGGGCGACGTGGCCGACCTGCTGAAGGGACCCAAGGGAACCACCGTCCACATCACGATTCTGCGCGAAGGCGCGGACAAGCCGCTGGAGTTCGCGGTGGTGCGCGATGAGATTCCGCGTTACAGCGTCGACCTGCACTTCCTGATCAAGCCGGGAATCGGCTACATGCACGTGTCCGGCTTCAACGAGACCACCGAACACGAAGTCGCGGACGCGCTCGACCAGATGGGCGATCTGAAGGGACTGATTCTCGATCTGCGGCAGAATCCCGGCGGCCTGCTCAACGAAGGCGTGGGCGTGGCCGACAAGTTCCTGCACAAGGGGCAGCTGATCGTTTCGCACCACGGCCGGTCTTCACCGGAGAAGCGGTACACCGCGGCGCACGGCAACGGCGGCAAGGAATATCCGCTGGTGGTGCTGGTGAACCGGGGAACGGCTTCGGCGGCGGAGATCGTGGCGGGCGCGATTCAGGACCACGACCGCGGACTGATTGTCGGGGAAACCACGTTCGGCAAGGGCCTGGTGCAGACGGTGTATCCGCTGTCGGAGAACACCGGACTGGCGCTGACCACCGCCAAGTACTACACCCCGAGCATGCGTCTGATTCAGCGCGACTACTCCAACGTGTCGCTCTACGACTACTACTTCAATCGCGACAGCGAAGAGAACGAGCACAATGCCAGCCGCGAAGTGAAGCTCACGGACAGCGGCCGCACGGTGTACGGCGGCGGCGGCATCACGCCTGACGTCAAGATCGATCCGGTGAAGAGCAACCACTTTCAGGACTCGCTGCTGCAGCATTACGCATTCTTCAACTTCGCCAAGCACTACGCGGTGACCCATCATCCGGCCAAGAGTTTCGAGGTGGATGATGTGGTGTTGCAGGACTTCCGCAAGTTCCTGGATGACGAGAAGATTCCTTACACCGAGGCGGAGCTGCTGGAGAATAACGCCTGGGTGCGGTCCAACATCAAGAGCGAGATCTTCGTGGATGTGTTTGGCCAGGAGGAAGGCTTGAAGGTGCGGGCGGAAACCGATCCGCAGGTGACCAAGGCGCTGGATCTTCTGCCGCAGGCCAAGTCGCTGGCGGAGAACGCCCGCAAGATTGTGGCGGAGCGGACGGGCGGGCATCCGCTGAACCAGTAGGCTGGATTTAGGCTTATGAGAGAGGCCCGAATTTTCGGGCCTTTTTTTTTGGCTCCGAGGATGGGCGCCCTCGGGACAGCCAGGCGGGACGCCGGCGCTACCTAGCAGGACGCCGAGCGGTAGCCTGGATACCGGGGACGCCGGCGCTGGCCTTTCTTCTCGTTGACTTGGCGTCGGTTAACCGCGCATAATCCGCAGTTGAGGCTGGTTTTGACCCTCGCCGGCCGCCAGTTCCGGACATCGGATGGCCATCCCCTGTAGCCACATTCCGGCTGGTTTTCGCCCGCGCCCAATCCCGGAGGCGTGGTTGAGCCGATGCTGAAACAGGGGGTGTGGATGTTGGCTGCGATTCCGGCGCTGGTTGCAGGGATGGACGGACTGGCGGTCGCGGCGCATCCCGAACTGGCTGACGGTGCCGGCGCTGCTCGCTGGGAATTGCAGCTGAACTCCTGGGCCGACGGGCTGGGCGGGAGCGAAAGAGTCGTTGCTGGGAGCGGGACTGGGGCTGGGATTGTTGCTGCCCTTCGTTCTGATACGAAGCCTGGGCGCCGGGGACTGGAAGCTGGTGGGCGCGCTGGGCGCGTTTTTGGGGCCGTCGCGGCTGCTTACGGTGCTGCTGGGGACGATCCTGGTGGCGGGCTTGATGGCGGTGGTGCTGATCATCTGGAAGAAGCGGGTGGGGCGGACGGCTGCGCAATCTGGCGCACATGGTGGCTGCGCTGTTTACGCTGCACCTGCCGGGACCGGAGGTTTCGCTGGATAATCCGGAATCTTCGAAGATACCGTTTGGGGTGGCGATGGCGGTGACGGTGGTTCTTTATACTGTGGGTCAGGCGTGGGGCATGGTATGAAGACGCACAATGCTGGCGGAAAATGAGATCGGTGACTGGCTCGGCCGTGAAACCTCGGGAGCGGAGATCGCCGAGGCGGCCGTGGTGCTGCCGCTGCTGTTCATGCTGCTGTTCGGGATCATGTGGTTCGCGCGGGCGTTCAATATTTATACGACGATCAACCGGGCTGCGCGCGAGGGGGCGCTGGCGGCGGCCGCGCACAATTGCGCGACCTGCGGAAACACTCGTCGAGACCGCAGCCTACATTCAGACCAACGTGGTGAATCCGATTCTGACCGCGTCCCATCTTGATCCGGGTCAAGTGCAGAACTTTCACCGTGTTGTGGAATCAACCGTTGAACCCTGGAACTCCCCCTGATCGAACATGGAACCGTGGTCAGCCTCGCACTACCCGTACAGCTTCAAGCTGAACGGGATCTCGTGCTGCCCGCCCACACTCACTCCGATCACTACGGGCATCATCATGACGGCGCAAGCGCAAGCTCGGCAGGAGGACTAGCGGTGTCATTGGGGCGCATATTCCGGCTAGCGGTCATTCGATGCGCGATCGTTCGTGCGACCCGTCTCCGCGATGTTGGCGACGCTAGCGGGGAACGAGGGCGCTGAAATTCTGGAATTCGCCATTTCCCTTCCCTTGCTGCTGGTGGTGGCGGTTGGAGTGTTCGATTTTGGCTCGGCGTTTACGGTCAAGCAGAAGGTGGGCAACGTGGCCTTGCAAGGGCGCCCGCGTTGCTTCCAACCAGCCTACGACCGATCTTTCGCTGGCGGGGGCTTGCGGCGCTCCGGCGTCGATCTGCTCGGTGCGCGACGTGGTGGAGAGCAACCTGGTGGCCAGCCGGCTGAACGATTGCGGACTGGGAACCGTGAATGGCGCGGGCAGCGGCCCGCTCTCCTGGACATTTACCGCCAATACCGGTTGTGGCGGAACGCTGACGCTGAAAATTGAGCGCGGCTATGTCTACACGGCGACGCTGCCCGCGCCGCCTTTTCAGGCGAATTACACGATTGAAGGCACCCGGGTGACGTTGAGCTATCCCTACCGGTGGCAATTCAATCGAGTGGTTCCGTTGATCGCGCCGGGCGCGAATTATCCGGCCACTACGCAAATCAACTCGATCGCGATCATGCAGAATCTGAATTGAAGGATGGCTTTGTGACTCGCGTAAACACGGCTCACCGCAAGAACGAACGTGGCATCACCATCGTGCTGGTGGCGTTTTCATTGCTGGCTTTGCTGGGCATGGCGGCGCTGGCCATCGACGTATCGACTCTGTACGTGGCTCACGGTGAGGCGCAACGCGCGGCCGATGCGGCGGCCCTGGCGGGCGCCAAGATGTTTGCGTCCTCCGGGTACACCTCGGTCTCGACCCCTTCGCCGTCGACGCCTGCGGCTGCCGATATTTGTCAGACCTCGGCGACTCCGGGCGCGGATGCCGCCGCCAACCGGCAGGCGGAGGCGGTGGCGGCGCAAAACCTGGTCGCCGGGCAGCCGGCTGCGGTGCAGTCCATTACCTGCAACACCACGGCCGCGAATCCGCAAATTACAGTCACGGTGCAGCGGACCGGCTTGCCCACTTTCTTTGGACGCATCTGGGGAGGCACCGCCAACAGCGTGACCGCAACCGCCATGGCGGAGGCGTATAACCCGTCGGGCTCGACGGCGCCGATTCAGGTGCAGGGCGTGAAGCCCTGGCTGATACCGAATTGCGATCCCGACCAACGCCGGGCCCGGGGACTGCGCGGCGGGAGGCTACTTTGTAGATCGACACGACTGGAAGCATTCAGAACAACGGCTCGTTCGTGGGGAAAACCATTACTCTGACTCATGTCACGGGCGGTGCTGCTCCCAATGTCACGACGCGCCACCTCCTCGGACCCTCAACTACTATCGCGCGAATGTTCCCATTCGACCCGCCGGAACCGGTCTGTCCGTCGACGAGCGCCGTCTCTTGCGCACAGGTGGGTAGCGATGACTATCACGACAACATCGCGTGCTCCTCGACCTTTCAGTTCAGCTGCGGACAGACTAGTTGGAGCTGGGCCAGACGGTCACGGTAGACGGGGCGGCTCTGGGCGTCCACACCAACGAAGGAACGCAATGCCTGATCCACGCGAGCAGTCAGGGACCTGAGTCTGGGCCAGGATCGACTGCTCGACCGGAGGCTGCCGACGGCAACTCCTCCGGTCACCATCGCCGGCGGAGACAACAATCCGAATCCCGCTTCTGCAAGGTGTCACCAGCATCAGCCGCAGCGACTCGATTGTTACGGTCCCGATTTACCACAAGTCGGCGGCCTGACACTCAATCTCTGCCCGGGCGGGTTGCACCGGGACGGGGACGATCGTCGGTTTCTTGCAGCTGGGAATTACGCAGAACGTTCGAACGGGTCGGCCCCCAACGGGCAAGTCGAAGGCGTGATCATGAACGTCGCCGGCTGTAATACAGGGGCCGGCGGAACCGCGGTCTCGGGCGGCGGAGTGTCTCCCATTCCGGTGCGGCTTATTCATCAGTAGACAGGACCTGAGCCGCTATTGCCGCTGCCGCTGCGAGCGAGGCGCTCGCGCCACACTGACACGCACAGCACATCCAGCACATCTACTGCGGCGGGGGAGCTTCCTGCGGGCCGTGGCCTTCGCTGGTCTGCGGTTGCATTTCGGGTTGTGGGTCCTGGCCAGGTTGCTGGTCGGGCTGGCTCTAGGACCATGGGTTGTTCGGGCGTTGTCGCTGGCGGGTTGCGATACTCCTGCCGATGCCGCGATAGGTCAGGATGACGCTCTTCAGTTTTCCGGGTTCGCGTCTCCGAATCGACCATGATGAAGTTGAAGCGGGAGCCGTTGAGCAGCGAGACCAGGGCTTCGCGAAGGGGCAGCGGACCGATACTGGCGACGATCTGCTCCTGGGCCGCGCCGGGCGGGATGGTGATATCGGTGCCGGTCTGGCGGTGGACCTCGTTGAGAATCTCGGCCAGGCTGGCGCGTTCGGCCGAGATGCTCAGACGTCCACGGTTGTACGAGATCTCCATTTTCGTGACGGGCTGGGCCGGCGTGGGAGTATAGGCGACGTTATCGAGGTGCGCCTTTACCGCCGCCTGCTGCTGGTCGGACATGAGCCTGCACGATGACCGTCTTGCCGTCGGGAAAAATCTGGTAGTGCTGCGGGCTGTTGAGGTCGATGACCACGCGGGTGGTGGGAGGATTCGCGCTGTAGCGGGCCACGCGGAAACCTTTTATATCGCCCTGATTGAGCAGTTTGCTGTGCAGGTCGCTGGCGGGCTGGGCGTTGGGGAAATCGAGGACCAGACGATCCGGGTCGGTGGCTAACCTGGCTGCGCAGGGCCACGGGCTGGCTGGCCTGCAATCTCCACGCTTATGCCGTTGGAGGTGGTGGTGACTTTTACGCTCTGCAACGTCGCCAGCGATTTGGTGGCGGCGGGAGGCAGCGCGCTGACGGCTGACACCATGACGGCGATCACCAGCAGGCAGACGAAACATCGAAGGAAAAATTGGCGCATCAGGCACTCTCGAGTTCGATTCTAGCAGTCCGGTGGAGCGGTGGGAGTGACTTTGGTCCTTCTGAGTAATGATCTGGGGCGCGGGAGGACGGTTTTGGGACAGGTCGAAACGGGCTACGGCGGAGCGTGCAGTCGAAGGAGTGGATCTATCGCTAAGCCATTCGGTCGCTTCCGCGAGGCCGACGTCTTGACGGCTATCGGAGGACGTTCGATCGTGAGCTCATGCCGTGGCGATAGCGGGCCTTCGCGCGTCGCTCAGGATGACGCGGCACTGCGCAGCCGAAGCTTCCAGCTGCTTACTTTTTCTGGGGTGCGGGGTCGCTGACCGACGCGGACAGGCGGTTGATCTCGGCTAACTGTTTTTGGGCGTCTGCGATTTCAGACGGCTGCGTCGCCGTCTTCAGATAGTTCTGGACGTGGGCGGCGGCTTCCGAATAGTTCTGGGTTCTGGATCTGAATGAGGCCGAGCAGATATTCCAGCCTGGGGAACGCTGGTGCTGGTCGTCAACCTTCATCCCCTGGCGTGCGCTTTTCTCCGCCTCTTTAAAATTTTCGAGATAGTAATTGCCCAAAGCGTTAAGAAACCAGGCATCGGGAAAATTGACCGGGTTCAAGGCCAGCAGCTTGCCGGTCACCGTGACCAGCTCGGGCCACTTCTGCTGCTGGGTCTCGAGTTGGGCCAGGCCGCGGTAGGGATTGACGTACTTGGCGTCGGCCGCGATCGATTGCTCGAAAGAATGGCGCGCCGCAACCGGGTCATTATTGTGGAGCTGGACTCGACCCAGGTCATACCAGGCGACCGCGTACTTGGGATAAATCTCGACGGCTTTCGACAGCAGTTGTTGGGCCTCGATCCCATTTCTCTTTGCTGGCTTTTTCGTATCCCTTGGAATAGGCCTTCTGCGCGTCTTTGGGCGCCATGGCGCTGGTGGCGCTGATGGTGAGGCCCTCGACCTGGCCCACGCGGTGCAATACCAGATGGCCGATATCGGTGGTTTCCAGGCTGGAGAGGCGGCTGCTCAGATCGATGGGCTAGCGAAGTGAAGCCCGGAAGCTCAGCCAAGACCTCGCAGCTGCGCCAGTCCATCTGTCTGCCGATGCCATTGGACAGTGGCCCCCCGGTGGTATCAATGCCGGCGTCGCTGATGCCAGCGGCAGAGGGGGTGGTGTCACCAAATTCGAAACTGAACCCGCCGTGAGAATCGGTGTGGGTTACCGCGTGCCGGCTGCCGGCGCAAATGGTCTGGATCATGGCCGAGTCGGTGATCCCGGTGCCGTCGTCGAGTACCACCTTGCCGGAAATGAACGCCCGCTGTTGTTGCGTATTCATGCTGGGGACGTTCATGCCGGGTTGGGAGACGCTCGGTAGACCTGAACTGGATGGTGGGGCGCTGCCGGTGTGGCCTCCGCCTCCGCCCCCGCCGGGCTTACCCTGGGCAGATGCAACCACGGTTAGGGTCAGGGTGAGAATCAGGCAGCAAGTAAAACGATAGGTCATGGCAAGCCCCCGGCGACCGATTGGCACGATTATACGTCTGGAGGGAGACCGTCGAAGCAAAGTTATTTCCGGTGATTTCGCACCCGGCGCTCGCCCGGAACCCCGCAGGGCGCGAGGGCCGGGAGGCGGCGGGCATCCCGGTCTGCTATAGTTTTTCGCACTAAACTTCTAAGGGCAGAGGTGTTTTTCGATGCCGCGAAACGTCCGCTGTGGACTTATACAGGCGCGCAATGTGCTGGGCGCGGAACACTCGCTGGAGGAGATCCGCGACGCCATGATGCGGAAGCATGTTCATATGATTGGGCATGCCGCCCAGCAGCAGGTCCAGATTCTGTGTCTGCAGGAATTGTTTTACGGCCCGTACTTTTGCGCCGAGCAGAACGCGCGCTGGTATGAGATGACGGAGCCGGTACCCGACGGACCTAGCGTGCGGGTGATGCAAGAGCTGGCGGCCGAACACCACATGGTAATCATCGTTCCGGTGTATGAGCAGGAGATGCCCGGGCTGTACTTCAACACGGCGGCGGTGATCGATGCGGACGGGCGCTACCTGGGGAAATACCGCAAGCATCACATTCCGCACTGCCATCCCGGATTCTGGGAGAAGTTTTACTTTACGCCCGGGGACATGGGTTATCCCGTGTTCGAGACGAAGTATGCCAAGGTCGGCGTCTACATCTGCTACGACCGGCACTTTCCCGAGGGAGCGCGCGCTCTGGGACTGAACGGAGCGGAGATTGTGTTCAATCCATCGGCTACCGTGGCCGGCCTCTCCGAATACTTGTGGGAATTGGAGCAGCCCGCGCACGCGGTGGCGAACGGTTATTTTGTCGGGGCTATCAACCGGGTGGGCGAAGAGAAGCCGTGGAGCATTGGCGAGTTTTACGGCAAGAGTTACTTTTGCAATCCGCGGGGCAAGATCTTTGCTCAGGCCAGTCGCGACAAGGATGAAGTGCTGGTGGCGGACCTCGACCTGGACATGATTCTGGAAGTTCGCAAGGTGTGGCAGTTCTTCCGCGACCGGCGGCCGGAAACTTACGGCATCCTGACCACGCAGAGCGGCAAAGCCGGCTCTGGATGTTGAACGACAGGATGCCGTTTTCCGATTTCGCCTTCTACTTCTTCTTGCCGACCGGCGAATCCTTGGCTTCGTGGAAGCCGGCTTTTACCGCATCAGCCTCAGCCATGTAACTACCGTGTTTGGTCTTGCCGTACCAGGGGTCTCCTTCTTTGTGGAACACCTTGGTGCTGGTGTTGACCCACACTTTGCCGCCTCCGCCTCCGGGAGCCTGCGGGAGGGTAGAAGGATCGACCGGCGCTGACTTGGTTTTTGCCTTGGGCGCTTTGGCCGTCGTCGTGTCTGTTGCGGCGGCGGGGGCCGTCTGCGCGAGGCAGACTGTAGATGTCACGCCAAGCAATACAGCTAACACAATCAATCGTAATTTCAGAATTTTCAAAGAGCTTCTCCTTAACAGCCTTTCGGCTTATTCGATTTGTTGGCCCCAAGGTGGCGGCAATTATACCTAAGAGTGGCTCTAGTCCGGGCCGCGGGCCTCGCGCGCTGGCCGACTGTCATCGTTGGAATGTCCTGCTGGAATGTCCTGGCCAGATCCTGCACGTGACAAACGGTGGCCATCGAGGTTATCCAACGAGTACAATCGCCGGCATGACAACCCGCCGATACTTACCTGCCATCGTCCTCGCGCTGTTGGCCGCCAACGCTTTGTCCCAGGAGATTCAGCGACTCGATCCTACCGTCGATCTGCTGGTGCCGCGCAACGCCGTGCTGGAAAAAGTGGCGACCGGTTTCGACAAGTGGACCGAAGGTCCGGTCTGGACGCGCGAAGGAACTCTTTTGTTCGCGGAAATTCCGGCGAACAACATCGACCAGTGGATTCCGGGAAAATCCGCCAGCGTCTTCATGCACCCCAGCGGATATGAGGGAGTGGAGCCATACAAGGGGCCGGAGCCTGGTTCGAACGGGATGACTCGCGATGCGGACGGCCGGATCAGCGTGGCGGGACATGCGCGACGGAACGTGTGGCGCATGGAATCTGTGAATCCGCGAGCGCAGATCACGGTGCTGGCGGATTCGTTTCAGGGGAAGAAACTGAATAGCCCGAATGACCTGGTGTATAAATCCGATGGCGCGTTGTACTTTACCGATCCGCCTTACGGTTTGCCCACGCAGGGCGACAGCGATCCGCTGAAGGAGTTGCAGGTGAACGGTGTTTATCGCCTCGCCGGGGCGCGCGCCCAGAAACCGGGGTCGCCGCCCGACCACGACAAGCTGCAACTGATCATCAAGGACCTTCCCCGCCCCAACGGCATCGCGTTTTCGCCGGATGAGAAATATTTGTACATTGCGGATTCAGGAAAGAAAGTATGGATGCGTTATCGCGTGCTGCCCGACGGGTCGGTTACCGACGGAGCCCTGTTTCTCGATGCCTCGGCTGAGCCGGAGAAAGGCCCGCCCGACGGAATGCGGCTGGACAAGAATGGAAACATATACAGCTCGGGTCCAACCGGCGTCTGGATCATTTCGCCGGAAGGCAAGCATCTCGGGACCATCAAAGTTCCGGAGGTGGTCAGCAATGTAGCCTGGGGGGATGCCGACGGCAGGACACTCTATATCACGGCGAGCACGAGCATTTACCGCATCAGGCTGAGCGTTGAGGGGGATCGCTCGCATTGATCGGTGGTCTTAGGGGTCTTAGCTGACAAAAGCGCAGCGGCGGAATTTGAAAGTCTTCAAAGAATCGTCATTCCGAAGCGCGGCATGTCACGCGAGGAATCTGCTGTTCTGCTGCCGGCAGGAAGCAGATTCCTCGCCGATAAACCCGGCTTCGGAATGACAAGGTGGCTTGCTAAGCCAGGGCGGCGTTATATAGCGCGACGAGTTTCGCCCAGGCGCGCTCGGCTTCGGGCTGGTTATAAATGGGCACGCCGTCCCGCATCGGCATATCCGGCACGCACCAGCCATGCTGGGTGGGATACACCTCGATTTCCGCTTGAACTTTGGCGGCTGCAAAGGCTTCTTTCAGTTTGTCTTTGGCGTCGGGTTGTTTGACGTCGTCGCTCTGCGCGATTCCGATGTACATTCTCGCCTTGATCTTGGGCGCAAGCAGATGCGGGCTGTCCGGCTTGTCGGTTACCAGTCCCCCGCCGTGGAAAGACGCGCCCGCGCCGATACGATCGGGCAGCGTGGCAGCGGTCCTCATCACCAGCGCTCCGCCCATGCAGTAACCCTGGGTTCCAATCTTCTTTGATTTGTTGACTTCTTTTTGTGCGTCGAGGAAGGCGACGTAAGCGACGGCATCTTTCTCGGCGTTGCCGGGCGCGTTTACCGACGCCATCAGTGGCATGAGTTTCGCCATGTCGTTGGGATTCTTAAAGTCGAATTTGGAGCCATCGGTGAAAGGAGCTTTGGAGATGCGGTAAAAGGGATTGGGCACGAGGACGGAATATCCGTCAGCGGCGATACGCCGCCCGATACCGCGCATCGAAGGCCGGAGGCCGAAAGCGTCGGGCCAGACCAGAACTCCGGGATGGGAGCCGGATTTCGGACGGATGAATGCGGCGTCGCAAGTTCCGTCCGGGGTCTTGATCTCGACGTCGGTCTCGATGACCTCGAGGTCTGCTGCTTCGGCCGATGGTATTGTCGCGGCGAGGCCTGCACCGACTACGAGAACGGCGAAGTCTCGACGTGTTAGGTCTTTGTTGGACGCGTCGTTGGTTGGCTGATTCTTGGGATCGTCTGTCATGGCTTTTCCTTTCTAATCTTTCTCGCCGATGTCGTAGACAGTGCAAATATTCGGATGGTTCAGGGCGGACGCGGCCTTGGCTTCGCGACGGAAGCGTTCCAGGGCCTGGCGGTCCTGGGCGACGTCGTCGGGCAGGAATTTGAGAGCGACAAAACGGTCCAGACGGTTGTCTTCGGCTTTGCAAACCACGCCCATGCCGCCGCCACCCAGCCGTTCGACGATTCTGTAGTGCGAAATGCTTTGACCGATCATGGCGCAAGCCAAAACTTGAATGTGCCATGTTAGGGGCGGGGTTGGAGCAAGTCAACGTGCCGGAGTTTGGTGCCGGCGGCTTAAGGCTTTACCGCAAAGGGCGCAAAGAGGACCGCGGAGGACGCAAAGGTAAACTGCACCTCCAAACGGCGTATGGAGCGTGTATAAGATTAGTTCCACAGATGCCCACGCCAACCTCTGCCACGCGCGCTGCCATCGAATCCAGTCCTCTTTATAACCCTGATCTTGCGCCCACTGTCATGCCCGGTGAGGCGGCCTCGGGCGATCGCGGGGCGCGGACGTGGGGCACGTACAACTACGCCGCGCTCTGGGTCTCGATGTCGGTCAATATCCTGACCTACATGCTGGCGGCGAGCCTGATTCAGGGCGGGATGAACTGGAAGCAGGCGGTGTTTACCGTTTTTCTCGGGAACTGCATCGTGCTGGCGCCGATGCTGCTGAATTCGCATCCCGGGGCGCAATATGGGATTCCCTTCCCTGTGCTGGCGCGGGCTTCCTTCGGTGTGTTGGGGGCGAACGTGGCTGCGGTTTTACGGGCGCTGGTGGCGTGCGGGTGGTTTGGCATCCAGACCTGGATTGGGGGCGAAGCCATCAGCGTTTTGCTGGCTACGGTATGGCCTGCATGGAAATCGGTGCCGCATGGTGCGGGCATCTGTTTTCTGGCGTTCTGGGCGATCAACCTGGCGGTGATTCTCAAAGGAATCGAATACATACGGTTTCTGCAGGGCATCAGCGCGCCGGTGCTGTTGGCGGTGGGCTTGCTCCTGCTGGGATGGGCTTATGTGCAGGCGGGCGGCTTTGGGCCGATGCTCTCGGCGCCGTCGCGGTTTACCAGCTTTCCCGAGTTTCTCAAGTTTCTGATTCCGGCGCTGAACGCAACTGTAGGTTTCTGGGCAACCGTGTCGCTGAATATTCCGGATTTTTCGCGTTTCGCGCGCAGTCAGCGGGCACAGATCATCGGTCAGGCTCTGGCCTTGCCCACCACCATGACTTTGTATTCGCTGGTGGGAGTGCTGGTGACTTCGGCCACGGTAGTGATTTACGGATCGGCGATCTGGGATCCGGTGCAGCTTTTGAGCCGGTTTCATTCACGGCTGGCGGTGGTGGTGTCGCTGGTTGCCATCCTGTTGGCTACTTTGAATGTGAATATTGGCGCGAACGTGGTTTCTCCGGCGAATGATTTTTCCAACTTGTGGCCGCGTAAGATCAGCTTCAAGATCGGCGGCGTGATTACCTGCTTCATGGGCATTGCCATCATGCCCTGGAAGTTGCTGGATAACTACAAGACTTTCATCTTCGGGTGGCTCGGGGGTTATGCGGCGTTTTTGGGGCCGGTGGCCGGGATTATGATTTGCGATTACTGGGTGATCCGGAGGCGCGTGTTGCTGGTGGATGACCTTTACCTGCGCGGCGGAGCCTATGAATATTCCGGCGGATTTAACTGGAAGGCGGTGGGGGCCCTATTTTTCGGGGCGGCGGTGGCGCTGGTGGGGCTGGTTGTTCCCGGGTTGCGAGTGTTTTATGACTACTCCTGGTTTGTGGGGTTCGCGGTATCGTTTGCGGCTTATTACGGGATGATGATCGGCGTTGAACGGAAACCCAGTTCATAGTCGCCAGTTCTCAGTTCTCAGTCAGTAATGTTTTTGAGACCGTTGGGTGCTCGTCGCAATCTAATAAAGTGGAACATGGAGCAGACGAATCCAATCCGCGGGTTGTCATTGTTGGGAGCGGCTTTGGCGGGCTGGTGGCTACGCGGACGCTGGCGCGGTATCCCGTGCGGATTACCCTGATCGATCGTCAGAATTTTCATACCTTTCAACCTCTGCTTTACCAGGTGGCCACCGCGGGATTGTCGCCGGGAGAAATTGCCGCGCCAATTCGCTGGATTCTGCGCACCCGCAAGAACGTCGAAGTGCTGATGGCGGAAGTGCAGGATTTCGATTTGTCGCGGCGGGTGGTGAAGCTGCCGGATGCCGAGATGGCCTACGACTACCTGATCGTGGCTTCAGGAGCGAGCCACGCGTATTTTGGCCACGATGAGTGGGAGCCGTTTGCGCCAGGATTGAAGACGATAGAAGATGCGCTGGAAATCCGTCGGCGTGTGCTGCTGGCGTTTGAACTGGCGGAGCGCCAGGCGAACGACGAGAAAGAGCAGGTCCAGCTCAATTTCGTGGTAGTCGGCGGCGGTCCGACCGGAGTCGAACTGGCTGGCACGCTGGCTGAGATTGCGCGGCGGGCGCTGACCAACGAATTTCGTACCATCGATCCGCGAAAGACCAGGATCGTACTGGTCGAGGGCGGGCCGCGGGTTCTGCCGGCTTATCCTGAAGATCTTTCGCGCAGTGCGGAAGAGCAGTTAAAGCGGCTGGGAGTTGAAGTGCACACATCGGCGATGGTGACCAACGTGACGCCGGGCGCGGTGCACATGGGCGAAACCCAACTTCCGGCCGCGGTGATTATATGGGCGGCGGGAGTGGCAGCATCGCCGCTGGGAAAAAAGCTGGGAGCGCCGGTCGACCGGGCGGGTCGGGTGATGGTGAATCCGGATCTGAGTTTGCCGGGACATCCGGAAGTGTTCGTGATTGGGGATCTGGCCACGCTCAAGGACGAACACGGAAAGCAGTTGCCGGGGGTCGCGCCGGTGGCCATGCAGGAAGGCAAAGCAACGGCGCAGAACATCGCCGCTGAACTTCGAGGCGAACCGCGCAAGAACTTTCACTACTTCAACAAGGGAAACCTGGCAACGATCGGGCGCGCGGCGGCCGTGGCCGAGTTTGGCAAGATTCACATTTCGGGCTTTCTGGCCTGGGTGGCGTGGCTTGCGATTCACATCTTTTTCCTGATCGGGTTTCCGCAATCGCATGATTGTGCTGGTGCAGTGGGCCTGGTCTTATTTCACCTACGAGCGCGGCGCAAGGCTGATCACCGGGGACACGCATCTGCCGGGATGGGATGAATTGCGGGGGGAGAAGACCGACGCTCGCACCGCCGCCGATTGATTCTTTGTTCACACTTCCAACCAGAGAGAGCCATGGCCAAGACATTTCGTGTTTTTGCGACCTGCGACATCGGCGATGCGATTGAATTGCTGCGGCAACGGGGCTATGAGGTTGAAGTCTATCCGAAGCCGGAAGCGCCGCCGAAGAGCCTGATCATCGAAAAAGTGAAGTCCGGCATCGACGGGCTGATCACTACCCTGCGCGATTCCATTGACGCCGAGGTGTTTGAAGCCGGCAAGGGGAAACTGAAAGTTGTGGCCCAGATTGCCGTGGGCTTCGACAACATCAACCGCGCCGACGCCAACCGCTACAAGATTCCTTTCACCCATACCGCCGACGTGCTCACCGAGGCCACCGCGGAATTTGCATTTTTCATGATGGGCGCGCTGGCGCGAAAGCTGTGGACGGCGGAACACCTGACCCGGGAAAACAAGTGGAGTTACTGGCATCCATACCTGCCGTTTCTCGGCGACGAAGTTACCGGGAAGACTATCGCCATCATCGGCACCGGACGGATTGGCCTGGCCATGATCAAGAAGTGCGCCGGGTTCGACATGAATATCCTGTGCTATGACCCGGCCTACCAGAATCACGACTACATAGACGCGATTCAGGAAACGATGGACCTGCGGCACGCGCGCGGTATTTCGAAAGACAAGAACTGGATCAAGTACGTCGGCGTGGACGAGGCGTTGGGCCAGGCCGATTTCGTCAGCGTGCATGTGCCGCTGCTGCGCGAAGGCGAGAGTTCAGCGCCGACTTATCATCTGTTCAACGAACGCACGCTGCGGCGGATGAAGCCGACTGCGTTTCTGGTGAATACTTCCCGCGGGCCGGTGGTCGACGAAGCGGCCCTGGCGAAGGCGCTTCGGGAGAACTGGATTGCGGGCGCGGCGCTGGACGTTTACGAGAAAGAGCCGCTGCCGGCGGATTCGCCGCTGCGCGATCCTGCCATTGAAGACCGCTGCCGCCTGTATCCGCATTTTGCCAGCGCCGGGCGCATCACGCGGCTTTCTGCCGATCCGGAGAAAGGCATGGCGGGACGCACGGTGCAGGGGTTGATTGATGTGCTCGAGGGGAACTATGGCGGCGATGTCACGAAGATGCCGTACGTGGTGAATAAGGAAGCGTTTGGGAAGTAGCGTTCTTGTCATCCTGAGCGGAGGAGTCTCGCTTGCGAGCATTGCGGCGCGAGCCTTCGACCGCGAGCAGATTTGCTTCCGAACTCGCGCTCAGGTGACAATAGCAGATCCTGACTGCTGGCTGCTGGTGGGACACCTGCCCCTACGTGAGCGGTGATCGTCGCTTACAGGCCTGGGCCTTCGGGATAGGCCGGCAGATCCGGTGGGCGCGGCGGCAGCTTTTTCGGATTGGCCTGGATCTCCTTCATCACCACTTCAATGGCTTTCTCCAGTTGCGGGTCTTGTCCCTTGACCACCAGATCGGGGCGATTTTCCACCACGATGTCGGGCTGCACGCCGTGGTTCTCGACCACCCACTTGCTGTTGAGGTCGTAGCGGGCGGCCTCGGGGCGCGTGATGTAGCCTCCGTCGATGCAGCGGAATATTGCCGCGAATGCCGCGGACACCGCCCCAGGTGCGCTCGCCGATGAGCGGTCCCAGTTTGTAATACTTGAAGTAGTAGCTGAATATGTCGCCGTCGGAGGCGGCGTAGTGGTTGGTCATGCAGGCCATGGCGCCGTTGAAGACGACCGGAGGAACGGTGCCGCTCTCCCAGTTGCGGGCTCGAGCCCATGCCGGCGAGTACGCGGCGCAGGCGCGCGAAGATGAGCTGATCGACGAAGCCGCCGCCGTTGTAGCGGACGTCGATGATCATGCCCTCCTTGCGAATCTGCGGGAAGTATTGCTTGACGAATGCGTTCAGCCCCGGGCCTCCCATGTCGGGAAGGTAGACGTAGCCGATGCGGCCGTTGCTGGCGGCATCGACTTTCTTGCGATTGCTCTCGACCCAGGCCAATTCGCGCAGGCTGTTTTCATCCGCCACGGGCTTTACCTGCACGGTGTGGGAGCCGTCTTCCGACGGTTTGGAGTTGACGGTCAGAGTGACGTTTTCGTTCGACCGTGTTTACGAAGAGTTCATAGGGATTCTGCGGCGTGCGCAGCGGCCGGCCGTTTACCGCGATCAGATAGTCGCCTTCCTTCACGGTTACGCCCGGTTCGGTGAGCGGTGAGCGCGTTTGCGGGTCCCAGTTTTCTCCGGCATAGATTTTCTTGAAGCGGTACATGCCGGCGGCTGGTCGGCTTCGAAGTCGACTCCGAGCAAGCCTACGTTCACCGGATGCAGATCGGGATAGTCTCCGCCGCCCACGTAGGTGTGGGAGTTCGAGAGTTCGCCGATCATCTCGCCCAGGATGTAGGTCAGGGTGTAGCGATCGGCGACGGAGGGCAGCAGCTGGGCATACTTGTCACGCATTTTTTCCCAGTCCACGCCGTTCATGGCTGCTTCGTAGAAGTAGTCGCGCTCCTGCCGCCAGACTTCGTTGAACATCTGCTTCCACTCGGCGGCGGGATCGACCTGCACTCTCATGCCGCCGAGGTTGAGCGCGCCTTCGCCGACTTTCTTTGGACTGTCGGCCTTGGCATCGATGATGCCGTAGGTGTGGCCGTCGCGTCCGCCGTCGGCCTCGTAGAGGAGCTTGGAGCCGTCGAAGGAGAGCGCGAAGCGCTGCACGCCATCGATCAGAACTTTGTCTTTGCGTTCTTTCAGATCGTAAACGTGGATGGCGGGCGCTTCGCCGGGAATCGGTCCGGACAGGCCCTGGATGGGCGTGGTGGAATAGAAGATGAAGCCCTTGGATGCCAGATAAGTATTGATGACGGCCGGTTCGACCGGCAAAGCTACGATGCGGCTCGCGATGCCATCGAGGTCAATACGGAATTCCTTGGGCTTTTCTTTTTCATCCTTCTTGTCTTTATTGTCTTTGTCCTTCTCGCTCCTTGCTGGCTTTCTTTCGCTTCCTTGGATTCTTCGCCTTTCTTCTTGCCTTTGCCCTCGGCTTTGCCTGCGGTCTTGCCCGGTTCCTGGCCGGGCGGGGTCAGCAACTCGTCTTTATTTTCTTCTTTCTTGATTTGAGTCTCGTCGCTCAGGGGCTGGAAGGGCGAAGGCTCATCGGCGCGCAGGGTGACGACATAAATCCGGGTCGTCTTGGGATTGGAGAACTCGAAGTCGACATTGCCGAGGACTTCGTTGAAGTCGCGATCGGAGAGGAAGTACAAATATTTTCCGTCGGGATCGAAGACCGGCGAGAAGCTGTTGGTCATGCTGTGGTGACCGGGCGTGATTTTGCTGTCCGCCAACGAATAGAGATGCACGACCGAGTAGCCGTTTTCGGCGTTCTTGTCGTAGGCCACCCACTTGCTGTCGGGAGACCAGGAATAATTCAGGATTTCTCCGTACTTTCCCTGATCGATCGCGACCTGTTTCTTGTCGTTGACGTCGACGTACCAGAGGCGGCAGTCCTTGTCGGACCAGGCCAGCTTCTTGCTGTCGGGCGACCACACGGGAGCGTACTTGAAGCCTTTGTATCCGCTGGTGATCTGCTGCTCTTTGCCCATTCCGTCCTGGGGCGCGATGTAGAGTTCGTCTTCGCCGCTGCGGTCGGAGACGTAGACGATCCAGCGGCCGTCGGGCGACCAGCCTACCGATTTCTCGCGAATGCCCGGGGTGCGAGTCAGATTGCGAACGCTGCCTTCTTTTGCGGGGACGGTGAAGACATCGCCGCGGGCGCCGAACACGGCCCGCTTCCCTTCCGGCGAAATGTCGAAGTCAGTAATGTTTTTGGCGACGCTGGTCCAGTGCTTCATGCTCTGGTCGCGGTCGCCGGGCAGATAGACGGTCAACTTCTTTGGCTGTTTCGATTCCAGATCGAAGGTGTAGAGATAGCCGCCGTTCTCGAAGACGATGGAATCCGGGCCCAGGCTCGGCCACATCACGTCGAAGTCGGTGAAGTGCGTGAGTTGCTCGACCTGTTTGCTGCTCAGATCGTAGCTGTAGAGATTGAGGTGATGCTCGGGGCCGCGATCGGAGCTGAAGTAGATGGTGTTGCCATGCCACATGGGAAAGGTGTCGGTCCAATCCGTGTGGGGCACGTCTTCGACGGTATTGTTCTTGAGATCGTAGATGGCGATGGCCTGGGCCAGGCCGCCGGTGTAGCGCTTCCAGGTGCGGAAGTTGCGGAAGATCGGGTTGTAGGCGATTTTCGTGCCGTCGGGAGAGAAAGAAGTGAGGCCGCCCTGGTCGACGGGCAGGGGCTCGGGTAGACCGCCGTCGATGCTCACGCTGAAGGGGCGCTTGGTCCAGCCGTTCGAGGCATCGCGACGCGAGAGAAACAGAATGCGCTTGCTGTCGGGAAACCAGGTGACGACTTCATTGTGAATGCCCATGCGATCGCTGAGCGGCGCCGCGGCTCCCTGATAGAACGTCAACTGCCTGGGCTGGCCGCCCTGGGCGGGCATTACGTAGACATTGAAATTGCCGTCGTATTGTCCGGTGAAGGCGATCCATTTGCCGTCGGGCGAAAATTTCGGGAACAGTTCACGCCCGGCATCGGAGGTGATGCGGCGCGCGTCGCCTCCCGAACTGGATGCCAGCCAAAGATCGCCGCCGTACATGAAGACAATCTTGTCCTTGTAGATGTCAGGAAAGCGCATCAGGCGGCCTTCCGGCATTTCCTGGGCGGATGCGGTGGCGGCGCAGGCGAGCAGCAGCAACAGCAGCAACGTCTTGGGATAAGACATTCAGGACTCCTCTTTGATGAGGGTTCAGCAGGCGGGAAGCTGGAATGATCTTTCATCAAGAAGCGAACGGAGATTGTATCAGCCCTGGACTCGGACAGAGCACAGCGTTTCGGTGTCTTGGACGGGTAACGACGGCGAAAGGAAAGCGACCCGGTCACGGCAGAGAGCCTTTAACCGCAAAGGCCGCAAAGAAAAGGCCGCAAAGGTCGCCAAGGAAAACACTACTTTCGACCTGCGGGTTCACTGACTGACAACATGGCTTGACGAATCGCCTATAATTCCGCTTCCTGTTTCTCGTTGTCCAAGGAGATCCGCTTGCGCAAACCGGAGAATACAGTTTCCGATGCTGCCGTGCCGCCTCGCCGGCGTTTCCTGCAGACCACGCGTGCTCGGCGGAGTGGGTGCGGTCGATGCTGCCGGCGCTGGCGGCGGCCCGCGAGACTGCCGGCCTGCGCGCCGGCCGATCCGGAAGTCGGGCGCTCTGAACTTGACGAGCTCACCATCGCCGATCTGCAGGCGGCGATGACGTCGGGAAAATTTACTGCCATCTCCCTGACCCAGAAATACCTGGCGCGGATCGAAGAAATCGACCGGCGCGGGCCGGCGGTAAACAGCGTGATCGAAGTCAACCCCGACGCCCTGGCCATTGCCGACAGCCTCGACAAGGAGCGCAAGGCCAAAGGCGCGCGCGGCCCGCTGCACGGAATTCCGGTCCTGATCAAAGACAACATTGATACCGCCGACCGCATGCAGACCACCGCGGGCTCGCTGGCGCTGCTGGGCTCGCATCCGGCGAGGGATTCTTTTGTGGCGCAGAAACTGCGCGAGGCCGGCGCGGTCATTCTGGGCAAGACCAACCTGAGCGAGTGGGCGAACATTCGCTCCAGCCATTCAGTCAGCGGATGGAGCGGCCGCGGCGGGCTCACGCGGAATCCTTACGCGCTGGATCGCAATCCCTGTGGCTCGAGTTCAGGCTCGGGAGCGGCCACGGCGGCCAATCTCTGCGCGCTCGCGGTGGGAACGGAAACCGACGGCTCGGTGGTGTGTCCGTCGAACGCCAATGGAATTGTGGGAATCAAGCCGACCCTGGGCCTGATCAGCCGCTCCGGCATCATTCCCATCGCACACAGCCAGGACACGGCTGGGCCCATGGCGCGGACGGTCCGCGACGCGGCGATTCTGCTGAGCGCGCTGGCGGGCTCCGATCCGCGCGACAGCGCGACCGCGGCGAGCGCTGGAAAGATTGCCGCGGACTACACGCAGTTTCTCGATCCCAACGGATTGCGCGGCGCCCGCATTGGCGTGGCGCGCAAATATTTCGGCTTCAGTGACAGCGTGGACAGCTCTCATGGACGACGTGATGGAAGAAATGAAGCGGCAGGGCGCGGTGCTGGTCGATCCTGCCGACCTCGAATCCCATCGGCAAGTTCGACGACAGCGAATTCGTGGTGCTGCTGTACGAACTGAAAGCCGATCTCAATGCGTATCTGGCGGGCCGTCCGGACGCCGCGGTTCATTCGTTGAAAGACATCATCGAGTTCAACGAGACGCAACAAAGAAAAAGAAATGCCCTACTTTCGTGCAGGACATTTTCATCAAGGCCGAAGCCAAGGGTCCGCTGACCAGCAAGGAGTATCTGGACGCGCTCGAAGCCAATCATCGGCTTTCGCGCGCCGAGGGCATCGACGGCGTCATGGACAAATTTCACCTGGATGCGATCATGGCGCCGACCGGGAGGTCCGGCGTGGCTCACCGATCTGGTCAACGGAGATCACGCGGGCGGCGGCAGTTCGAATGCCGCGGCGGTGGCGGGATATCCGGACATCACCGTGCCTGCGGGATTCATCTCGGGTCTGCCGGTTGGGGTGTCGTTCTTTGGGCGGGCCTGGAGCGAGCCGGTTCTTGTTGAAGATTGCGTACGGGTTCGAGCAGGCGACCAAGGCTCGAAAGCCGCCCCGGTTCTTGGCTACTGGTGCAAAGTTCAAGTTCAAAAGCTTAACCGCAAAGAGCGCAAAGAAATTCCGTCGAGGTCGCGAAGAAATCGCCTCTTTGCTACTTTGCGTTCTTTAAGGCTTTCTTTCCGACCCAGGCCAGGCCATCGGCGCCGGGGCCGGTCTCAATCAGCTTTTCTACCTTCCAGCTTTCCAGGTTGAGCACCGCGACCTTTCCGTCGCCGGTGCAGGAAACGTAAGCCACGCCGGGGCGCACCAGAATCTGGACCGGGTCGGCGGCGCACCGGAATCGGTGCGCGCCACTTTCATCTGAGACAAGTCGACCACGGCCACCTGGTTGGCGCTCTGCAGCGTCACCAGCAGCCATTTGCCGTCGAGCGTGGACGCGGTGCCGTATCCGACGGCGGGCAAATCGATCCAGCTGGAGACTTCGTTGGTCGTGGTATCGATCACGGCCAGGCGGGGACGCTTCTGGTCGGAGGTAAAGACCCAGCGCTCCGTCCTGCGACATCGAGATGCGCTGCACCACTTCGGCCACGGGAATGACCTTGATCGTCTTGCGGGCTTCGAGGTCGAGCACCGAGACGGTTCCGGCGTCCACGTTGGCGGTGTAGGCGCGATGGCCGTCGCGCTGACATCACCACCATGTGAGACTCGGGTTGTCCGGTCGGGATCGAGCCGACTTTTTTCTGCTGACGGGGATCGAGCACATCCACGGCCTGGTCGAGTTCAGCGGAAACATAGAGCATGCCGTCCGGCCCGAACCTGACCCAATGCGGGCGCACCGGCGCCGACCTCGATGTTGCCCACGATGGCCTGCTTGTCCAGATCAACGATTTCGACCGAGCCGCCATTGGTTCCGGGCTTGCCCACGCCCGAGTCGCCGTAAATGGGCAGATAGGCCAGGCGTCCGTCGGGCGAAGCGGTCACCTCGTGGGCGCGCACTTCGTTGGTTTTCACTTTGGCAATCTGGACGCCGGCGGCGGGGTCGACCACGCTCATGCTCTGGTCGCCCTGGTTCACCACCAGCAGCAGGTTGCGCGGTTTCGCGGTCGCGCTCGGAGCTCGTCTGCGACTGGTGACTCCGAGGAAAAGATTGAAAAGCAGAAAAGAAGTGATCATGAGCCACGTCATGGTTTCGCCGCCTGGAGGAAGAATTCGAGCGCGGAATAGTGTATCTGTAACGGGGCGTTTCGTGGGAGGAGGATGGCTGCTCGGCGAAGTGGTGGCCCCGGCGTGAGTCGAACACGCGACCTTCGGTTTAGGAAACCGCTGCTCTATCCATCTGAGCTACGGGGCCAGTGCTACGTAACCCGAAGTTACCACCCTAGTTTACCGTTTCGGGCTTGGCAGCCAAATGCCTGTTTCACTGTCCTCAGGGTGTCCGTGAAGCCAACCTGGGGTAGCGTGCGGACAGGGATCCCGCACGGGACAGTCAATGAGTGTAATCGCGATACAAGATTATATACTTGACAAAAGTAGCATTGTGCCTCATAATCGTTTCCATGAAGTTAAGTCTCACTTCTTCTTGGGTTTGGCAGCAGAAGCGGTTGCCCGCAACTGCCTCCGCAAATCCCGCTTTATTGACGCCAATAACTTGCGCGTTGGAACCTTCCGAAGTGCTTCTTTCTTCTCTTTCTCAGTTGGGGTGCTCACGATGACTCTCCCTGACGTAGTTGAACTGTTTGCTACCGATGACAAATGCCGCGAACTGCTGGAACGGTTGCGCTGGCCCGGCGGTCCTGAGTGCCCACGTTGCCAACTCGGGAACTCGCTCGTTTGGATGCGCGACTGCTCTACTGCAAAGACTGCGACTACCAATTCACCGTCACTGCTGGCACGATCTTCCACGACTCCCATCTGCCCCTGCAAAAGTGGTTCATCGCCACCCTGCTGCTCTGCGAAGCCACGCAAGGGAATGTGCGCCAACCAGTGAAGCGCACTCTTGGGCGTGAGCTACAAGACCGCATGGTATCTCTGCCATCGCATCCGTGCCGCCATGAAAGAAGCCGAACGGCCCATGCTGGACGGTACTGTCGAAATGGACGAAACCTACGTTGGCGGAAGACCGCCACGCGGCAGCAAGCCGGGACGCGGAGACTACCGAAAGAAGTCGTTATTGGTATCCGTCAACGTGACGGCGATCTGCGATTCTTCCATGCGCAGGATGCCAAGACCGGAACGCTGGCGAAGTACATCCGCGAGAACGTGAGCGCAGATGTTGATGTGATCGTTACTGACGAATTCACTGCTTATCCCGGCGCCATGAAGAAAGCTGGCTTGACCGCAAAGCACAAGACCATCAAGCACAAGGATCAGCGTCTACGTTGACGGCGACATTCACACCAACACCGTCGAATCCGCATTCTCTCTGCTGAAGCGCGGCATCATGGGAACGTGGCACAAAATCAGCGCCGAAGCATCTCCCGGCCTACTTGGACGAAATGACCTTCCGCTTCAACCGTCGGAAGAATGCCAATCTGTTTTTGGATACCCTGCGTCATATGGTCACGGCCCCTGGTGCTCACGTTTGAAAAACTCACCGCTTAAAAGGAAATGAACGATCGAACAGCCCCTTCCGAACACGTTCGAGAACAGCAAGAGCCAGTTCCTCTCCAAGAACCTGAACGACGTCGTCGCCATAGATGAACAACCCGTGCTATGGAACATTAGCCAAGCGCTTTATGCCCTTTCTTCGGCGATAGAGCACGAGCTTTCTTCTTTAAAGTGTCCTCCGTTGGGAGGGTCGAAGGTAGAACCCGATAGCGTCGTAAATCGGTCGCACGGTCTGTGCATCCAGTGATGCACTTGCCAATGCCCTGTTATGCGCCTCTTCATCTACAAGCATTCTTCGTCTCTGCATTTCGCGCACTCCTGTACAATTGGAATTGCACGAGCCAAGAACGCCGTGAGAACCAGAGTTGTTGAGCGAGCCCCGGTTACCGCCGGGGCTTTTTACTTACTAAGCTCGCAGGAATTCTCAAATCAAAGTGCTCCTCCTTGAGTAGTCCGGTTAACTGGTCCAATACGACTGCGAAATCCTCGTCTGAAAACCGTTTATCGAAAAACAGCGCAGACGTTCTCTTGATGTAGTGTTCGATCTTTAACATTGCTTGCTCGATGCGGTAAACTTCCCCGCCGCTTTTCGGCTCCCACATCCCATTCGGTCGCACCACCCATACCTCCGTGTCTCCGCCGCATCCGTCCATCCGTCTACATGGGTCTTGGCTTTCATTACCAGGTATGTAGCAAATGCCACAGCCTGTCGGACGATGTATTGCAACCGATCAAGACTGGGAACGACGGAGACGTGCAAATCTGTTAGCAGCGGTCCCAGGAATCTAAGCACAGAGGAATCTCCCAACCCGACGTAATCGTAAGCACCTACCTCGTGGCATAGCATGCCCTTGAGTCTTGAACAAAGCGTGCCCCACCGATGGAACAGCAACCGCGCACAGTAAATTAAGGTCGGTTGGACGATCTCTCAACACGTCGAAAAACTGCAGAACAGTTTCAACTATGTCTTTTATCTTGCTAGGACTATAGGGCTCGGGACACAGCTTCATCGCATCCCCAAGTCTGTCATTCGAAACTCTTCATTAGAGACGGATCGCCAGAGAATGTGAAAATGACAGTCCATTCATGCTGCCTGTGTGGATACAGTTTGCACTCGCTAATACTTATGGCTGCCTTCCCACGTCATCTGCGTGTCGGCTGCGAGTACAACACCATCGGAGCACCTAAATCCAATACCAATAGTCACGGCTTTCCTCCGTGGAAGCCGCTGGATTTTGGGCCGTGAGGAGAATTGAAAGCGGCTTAGAGGTCAATCATGCACCCCCGGCCAGCTTTTGTGAAGTAAATAATCTTGTCGCGATATTACGCCAACTGACGTAAGCCTTCGACCATGCCGGAAGTCTAGAGTGGAACCATGACAAACGAAGATACGTAGTTAACGGATATGCGCCGACACTTCTTTCGGATGATCTTGGGTTTGAGCCTCGTCGTTCTCGGGCCGGACACAGCCTTACGTGGAGGAACTGACGAGGCCGACGACCAAATATTATCCACCCTCACAAACCATGAGTACGACATGGCGAACGACGGGCGAAACTTCCTTTTCAACGAAGCCAGAAGTCATGACTTCGTTCTCTTGGGAGAACTACATGGTGATAACGAAATCCCAACGCTTCTCAAAGTGCTTTGGCCCGATATGTGGACGCAGGGATACCGTTTCATAGCGGCTGAAGTCAGCCCATGGGTGGCTCACCAACTGGAATTTGCACCTACGGGCAAGGGTCCTAAGATTCAGTCCCTTTGGACAAAACAAGAGGCAACTGAGGTTCATGCACTCGCCGATTCAAATACCACCGTCATCTGGGGTTGCGACATGGAGGAAGAACAGCCACAGCTTCTCATCCAAGAACTGGCCCGGCTGAATCCTGGCGACCCCAACCTGAGGCGAATGGTGGAGCTTACGAAAGATGGGTACAACAGAAACATGGCGCCTGATCTGCTCGATCTTGCTGAAAGGAGTAATGGGAGGGCGGATGAAGTTTCGAATGATGTGTCTGTTCGTGAAAACCTTTTGGCCACTCTAGAGATTGAAAAAGACCGCCTCCGCCCAGAGACCAAAATGACCGCCCAAGATGAGCGCGAACGGCTGATGAAAAAACAGTTCCTTGAACACTTCCGCCGTTATTCCACGCCGGAAGTGTCATCAAAGGTGCTGCTTCGTTTCGGGCGAAATCATATGCATCGAGGCTATGATGCCCGCGGCATCTCGACATTGGGCAATTTCATTGTGGAGTTTGCCACTTCGGAGGGAAAGAAGGCATTTAATGTAGGAGCATTTGGAGCTGGGGGTAAGGCACATTTGGTGGGGAACACCTGGAATGCGGACGAGCGACAGGACGAACTGGCCTTTGCCTTACTCGCTGAAAAAGCAAAGTACTCGGCCACGATCTTTGATCTCAGGCCTATTCGGGCATTGCTGCACGGGATTCCGCAAGAGAAACGTTCTGCACTTCAGACAAATCTGATTTATTGGGCTGACTCATACGATGCTCTCATCTGTTACAAAAAGGTCACGCCGCTGGACCCTTAAAAAACACGCGACGGTCCTTACGAAGAAGATGTCGGCCAGTGGACGAATCAGGGGCAATTAGAAAGTTATAGTTGACGTAACCAGGCGATTACACTCATAACCCTCGACCGCTCTCCTGTAATGTGTCCATTAACTGACTCCTAGCATCACTTGGCATACGTACCGCGCCGCTGGGTAGTCGATCGGGTACCAATAGTATTTTTTGACTATGGCCTAACCCGGCCCTTCCAGTTAGCGTGACCGATGTCGTCCGGCAGGTCTATGGGCATGTTTGGAGAAACGACGGGCAGCATTCGACGGTTGCCGAAGTTTCTCAGGATCATGCCGGTTCGCGGCGGGACGATTCGGATTTCGGCCGGGCAGCTTGACAGGGTTCTGAATCAGGTCGAGAACGTAACTCTGAAGGTCAAGACACTGGTGGCCGGCCGCAGCCACAGCGATCTGGCAACCAGCCTCGAATCTGCCTCGTGGTCGGTGGTGCAGTGTCTGGACCATCTGGCGCAGACCACCAATGCGTTTATTCCGGCGATATCGTCTGCCATCGCGTGCGGCCCCACGCCTTACCTCCAACCGGGCTCTGAGAACTGGCGCGCTCACGCGCCTGTTCATCCGGAATCTGGAGCCTCCCTACCGACTGCGGTTTAAAGTGCTCACGCCGCTGGTCCCGCGACGGCACGACTTAGATTCGGCGTGGGGCGCGTTCGAAGAGTCGCAGGTCCAACTTGCGAAGACCATACGGTCCGCGGCTGGCCTCGCCATTGATCAAGTGAGAGTCGAATCGCCGGTGTATGCGCGCTTCAGCTACAACGTCTATGGCGCCCTTCGCATGCTGTCGGCGCATGAGCGCCGCCATCTCTGGCAGATGGAGCAAATACTTAAGGCGCTTGACGGCGCGCAAGTCCGCGACGCTTCCTAGTTCATCAGTAAAATCAACACATAATGCCTGAACAGTTGCCATCGATTGACTGTGATGTGACTGTCATTGGCGGCGGTCTGGCCGGAAAGGCGGCCGCGCTGCATCTGGCCCGGGCGGGGCTGAAGGTCGTATGCATTGAGCCGCAACAAGCGGTTCGGCCGCCAGTGGGCGAATCGCTGGACTGGTCAGCTCCCGATCTTTTGAATCGGCTCGGACTCTCTACCGACAGTCTGATCGCGTCCCGAATCGCAACCTGGAAGCGGCATGTCACGCTGAAGATGCGCGATGGTTGCGATGCGCATTACGTCCCGTCGGAACTGGCTGGGCGGCCCTCCGTTTTATGTCAACCTCGCGACCCTGCACGTGGAGCGGACTCAGCTCGATGATGAACTGCTGAAGATGGTCGTGGATCAAGGAGTCACGTTTGTGCGCGACCGGGTGGTTGATCTTGAGACCGCCAACGAGAAGATTCGTTCGGTGCAAACCGAAGGAGGCGTACGAGTTTCCTCTCCGTGGTTCATTGACGCTTCCGGAATCGGGGCCTCGTTGATCGCGCGCAAGTTCGACTTGCCGTCGCTGCAGTATGGCCCTACGAAAGTGGCGATATGGACCTACTTCAGAGTGCCGCAGCAAGTTGAAGGAACGACGCTCTACATGGACCCGCTGCCGGCGGAATATCTGGAATGGATTTGGGAGATTCCGGTCAGCCCGGACACAGTCAGCGTGGGATATGTGCTTCCGGGCGCAGCGGTCAAAAGGCAAGCGTGAGGAGGGAGAATCGGTCGAGGATGTATTTCGGCAGCAACTCATGAAATTTTCCGGCTTCGAACCGCTTCTCGCAACAAGGCGCGCTGGGTCCGCTCAACGTGACCTCGTTCCGCTGCCGGGTTTACCTGGAGTCCGCCGGGCCGAACTGGCTGATTGCCGGCGAGGCTGCGTCGCTGGTCGATCCCATGACTTCGAACGGAGTGACCGCGGCGCTTCGCCATGCCGCCGAAGCGGCGGCGCTGGTCCTGAAATTCCGGACGCGAGGAGAGCTGCCGCGGCAGCGCGAGGAAAGCTTACAGCAACCGGATTTTGCAGACGGCGAAGTTCTTTAACGAGGGAATCGAAAAAATAATCTACGAGCCGGTGGTCAGAAATCGCATCGGCCTGCTCGACCGCGGGCACGGTTTATACCAGTCCGGCGTGGAGCATGAACGTGGTTTATGCCCGTTTAAGCCCGTCGGGGTGGCTCTCGACATTCTTTCTAGGCGCGATGCTGGGATTTTTTCGGGTGAGCGCGTCGATCCTGTACTGGTGGTGCAATCTGCTGAAACCGGCTGTCGTAAAGCAGGAGTGCCGGTTGGGATGAGTCGTGCGGGGACGGGTCGGAGCCTGCCCTGAGCGTAGTCGAAGGGACCCGTCCAGGTCGAGCGAAGCTCGACGATTTTTTCCTCTGCTGCCGGAAAAGAGTTGCCGAGCTTCGCTCGGCCCGACCGGGTCTGAGACCCGGTCCCACATGGTTTGTAGTGCGCTCGATGGGGCGTGTAATAAGCCGCGGGTCGTCGGAAAACCGACTCGTGTAGATTTCTTTGGCCGAGACCGTGCATTGCTGGCAAAATTCAAGATCTTCCCCCCCAACAAGAACCCCGCAGCGTTCCTGAAAGACGGAAGGATGCGGGGTTTACCACAACTCCCGAAGAAAAATCTGTGAGCTAGCCGTGTGGATGACCGTTCCTTATGGCTTCCGCCCGGGCCGACAATCTCAGGTAGAGCATGTAAAACACGATCGCGAGATTGATGAGCAGCACGGCAACGTGGATGGGAGTTACGCGGTGCACGACTTCGTACGTTTCAAAGGGAACGTAAAGCGCGCCGGAGATGAGCGCAAACCACTCCGCCCAGGCCCGTTCCCCCCACAATCCATAGGCCTCGACGAAGCGGACGATCGAGTAGGCCGCGGCTCCGGCCGCCATCGCCCATAACTTCTTGTCGGTGAGATTGTCGGCCAGGTTCAGGAAGACCTGGGCGTAGTGGTGATGATCGGGATTTACGTGCAGGAATCTCAGCAGGGCCTCCGCCACGTCCCAGGCGTCCTTGTGAACCAGGGAGACGGCGCCGAACCCCAGCAGGAGCACCACCAGCCCTTTGGCCAGCTCCAGTGAAGCCACGGCGCGCAGGGCGGCCCGGCGGCGATGCCGCTCGGCCGCCTTGGCGTGGGTCACGATCGCTGTGGTTACGTGGTCCATGAGAAGTCTGAGATTACCTTCCCGGCTGCAGCAGTAGTTGTTCGGCCGGCGAGAACACGCGGCCACGAATGAGCAGGGTGCTGATCAGAGAGGTCAAACCTGACGCCGCGAAAATCATGGCCAGGACGACGAACTGATAGATAGCGGCGTAGACCGGGCGAGCGCCGGAAAGCAGCATTCCCGCCATCAGTCCGGGAATCCAGACGATGCCGAGCGAGCGCAGCGAATCGATGGCCGGAATCAGGCTGGCCTCGAAGGAAGCCTGAATGTAGGGCGAAACGCTGGTGCGGGCCTCAGCTCCAAGTGCCAGCGCGGTTTCGATCTCGCCGGCGTGCGCCAGGACGTCGGAGCGAAAGCGGTTCAGGGCCAGGCTGTTGGTGTTCATGGCATTCGCAATCAGCATGCTTCCCACGGGGACCAGCGATGTGATGGCCGTATCGATGACTCCGAGCGACGCCATCACGGCGATGATGGAACCGGCGCCGGCGGCGATGGCCCAGGTCGAGACGCGAAAGGCATCGGGCATGCCCTTGGCGCGACGCGCCGACGTCAGGCCTGCCGCGACGATCATTGCGGCCAGCAGGATGCCGCTCGTCCAGCGGGGAGCGCGCAGGAGGATCACGAGAATCGAGCCGACCGCAATAATTTGCACTAATCCGCGCACCATCGCGATCAGGGTCTCGCCCTCCAGATGAATGTGCCGGCGCCGCGCGAGCACGACCACCAACAACGCCGCGAGCGCCGCAACCGTTGCCTGCGCGAACCCCAATTGTAGTTGGGAGTGGAAAAAGAGTCTAAGCACGTAAGACCTCCCCTGCCGGTCCGGATCGCACAATCCGTCCGCCCTCGACCACAAGCGCGCGCCCCGCCAATCGGACCGCCTGGGCAACGTCATGGGTGACGATCACGCAGGTGAGTCCCTGATCGCGCACCACTTTCTGAATGGCGCACTCAACCTCGAGTTTCGCGGCGTCGTCCAAGGCTGAGGTAGGTTCATCGAGCAGCAGCGCCAGCGGCGAGTTGGCCAGGGTGCGAGCCACGGAAACCCGCTGGGCTTCGCCTCCGGAGAGATTGGCGACGTCGCGCCCGGCGTAATCTTTGAGGCCGACCTGGGCCAAAAGGTCGCCTATAGCCGCGGGCGACAGTATTTCACCTCGCTGGGCCGGACCGAAACTGAGATTTTCAGCCACCGTGCCGGGAAACAGATACGGCCGCTGCGTTACCATGCCCAGTTTGCGACGCAGCTGCCGCGGTTCGAGAGTGCGATAGTCCTCCCCCTCGACGAACACGGTTCCTGACGTGGGCTCGTCGAGCCGGTTGAGCAGCCGCAGCAGCGAAGTCTTGCCCGAGCCGCTGGGACCTGTGATGGCCAGCACCTCTCCGGTTTGCAATTCAAAGTTCGCATCCTGGATCAGAATCTTGCCGCCGACGGTCCGCCCCAAGTGCTCGGTTCGCAGCACGACCGGGTTAGTGACAGCGCTCACGTATTTGTCACCAGGAGCGTGGTCAGAACTATTTGCTTGCGCGTACGCTGGCGCGGAGTTCGCTGGCAATTTCGCGCGCCGCTTTTCGGGCCGCTTCTTCTTCCGTGACCCCGAAAGAGATCGCGCCCACCCGGGCGTGCCCGCCGCCGCCGTAGCGTTCGCAGACCTTAGCCAGGTTGACCGTTGGTTCCGAGGGCGCCCAGGGATTCGAGCCCACGGAGACTTTCACCCGGAAGCTGCTCTTGCTGAGGCCGACACTGTAGATCGATTCCGGATGCAGATAGTAGGGCACGAATTTGTTGTAGCCCTCGAGGTCGTGGTCGGTGATATCGAAAAAGAGAGTCTGATCTTTGGACTCGATCCGCTCCTTCAAGACAGCAATGGAGCGCTGGTGGCGTTCGAGCAGCGGCGGGAGCAGGGGCGCCACGAACGGCTCCTCCAGGATTTCTGCCAACGGGCGGGTGGCCAGCAGCGGGATAAGCCGTGGAATGAAGGTATAGTCCTGCGCCGACTCGATGACCAGTGTCAGCTTCATGGCGGGAGCCTTCATTTCAACTGCTGTTTTGGCGTCCTGATACATGGCGCCATCGACGACATCGGTCCAGTGGATAAGGTCGGACACCGGAGCGGGATCAAAACCGAAGCGCTCCTCGGCGATAGTGGCGATGAAGCTGGTGCACGACTTGAAATCGGGATCGTAGAACTTGCGATTGCTCTGGTCCTGCTCGAAGTGGGCCGCGTCCTCGGGAGTGAGAAACGCGCTCTGGTGATGATCGAACCACCAGGTGATGTTGGGGGAACTGGAGTACTTGAAGTCCACGATGGCGTTTTCGTCGCCGTCGAACTGTTTTTCATCGAATAACGCCCCGGCGCGGTGCAGCAGGCCGGAGAAGACAAAGGTGACATCGCCTCGGATCCGCTCCCGGTAAAAGCGCGAGAAGAGGGCGGCGGACGATGCCCCGTCAAAGCATTTGTCGTGATAGAAGACCCGAACTTTCAATCGTTCCCTTCAACGGTCCTGCCTCCCGCACAGACCGACGGCAGCGAGTGTGCGAACCGAAAGCTAATAGGAATGACATCCCGGAGAAGATCTGTCAAGGGAGGAACTGAACCGGTCTCCGTCCGGGGGAGGGCGGAGACCGGCGATGCGAAAAGGGCGCCCCGCAGCCTACTGCTGCAGCGCACTCAAACTACATGGCGTTGGCCTGTTTCTCCGCCAGGTCGCCGATGATCGGCAGCTTGTACATCTGACCTTGATTGGCCTTGATCAGGAGGATGATCCAGACGATGAACGCTCCCAGCCATATCAGCATGTGCAGAGGGAAGGTGATAAAGATCAGCCCCGGAACGAAGCCAATGATGGTCAGGCCGATCCAGATGGCGATCAGGCCCACGTGCAGGAAGATGTTCTGGAAGGCATGGAAGCGCACGAAGCGACTCTTGTTATAGGGCTCCATCACCAGAAAGATGATCGCCGGAATGATGGTGATGTAGCACAACATGCCGATGACGTTGTCCTGCATTCCGCCGGTTGTGCCCTGGAGCGGCGGCTGCCGGCGGCGCTGCGGTGCGACTGCTACAGGCCGGACACATGGTCGTGCCGTCCGCGATCTGGGTTCCACACCCGCTGCAAAAAGCCATTGACTTTTCCTCCCGTGATTGTGCCACTCAGCCCCCGGACACGATCCGTCCGGCCCTATCTGAACCTCGCGAAAGTTATCAGAATCAGCCTTCCAAGGCAAACAGAATCACAAACCCCTTCGCACCAAGCGCGCAACGTCTTGCACTCGGACGCGAGAGTGCCTTCGCTATCAACATGATCCCGGTCACTGGCGCAGTCGGGGAGCGCGCCGTCACCCGTTTACCTTCCGAAGGCTTCTTGGTACACCAGATATTTCGTTCGTGATGACAGTGCGATTTGCTCGGCTGGCCGGTGCCGGTCCAGAGAAGCCGGGCCCTACGCCGACATTGTCGGATGTACATTTGTTTTGGGCGCGTGCGCCCCATAGAATCGAAGGTTCAGCATGGCAACCACCACGACCCCGGTTTCTAGCCCTCCCAGCCGCTTTGGCATCGTGCGAGCCCTGGCGTACTTTCTGATCTTCATTTTGTTGGTGGCTCTGGCTACGCTTGGCTGGTTTTACTCGGTGGCGCGCTCTGCCCTGCCGCAACTGGACGGCAGTTTGAAGGTTGCCGGCATCTCCGCTCCGGTCAAGGTGATCCGCGATGGACAGGGCATGCCGACGATCGAAGCCGGCAGCCTTGAAGACCTCTTCTTTGCCCAGGGATTTGTGACCGCGCAAGACCGCCTGTGGCAGATGGACATCATGCGGCGATTTGCGGCGGGCGAAATCTCCGAGATTCTCGGCGCCGAATTTCTTCCGCATGATCGGGAGCAGAGGATTCTTGGTATCCGGGTGGCGGCGCGAAAGGCGCTCGAGGTTTCCTCGGCTCAGGACCGCTCACATTTCGAGGCCTATGCGCGGGGCGTGAATGCCTACATCGAATCTCACCGCGACCGGCTGCCGATCGAGTTTCGCATCCTGCGTTATGCACCGCAGCCCTGGGCGCCGGAGGACTCGCACCTGATCGCGGCCCAGATGGTGAAGGACCTGAACCACTATCCATATCGCGACGCGCTCGAGCGCGAGAAGATACTGGCCAAGCTCGGCCCGGAACTGACCGCCGATTTATTTGTCAATAAATCCTGGCACGACCGCCCGCCGACGGTGATGCGTCCGGGGCTGGATCGAAAACCCGATCAGGATATCGACGACGAAGACCCTCCCCGCGGAACCGTCGGAGGGGCGGTGGCTGGACGGACGGGCTGGAATTATTCGACCTTCTTGGCGGCGATCTTCTGGCCGGCGCATCGGATTCGGATCCGGATGCGCGCTTTGTGCTTGGTTCGAACAACTGGGTGGTTTCCGGAGCGCACACGATTTCGGGCAAGCCGCTGCTCTCGAACGATATGCACCTCGGGCATCAGATGCCGAACCTCTGGTACGAAGCCCATCTCCGCTGCGGCAACTTCGACGCTGCCGGAGTCACCTTGCCCGGCATGCCGTATGTGATCGTGGGACACAACCAGCGCATCGCCTGGGGCTTCACCAACGTCGGCCCGACCGTGGAAGACGTTTACGTCGAGACCTTCAATGCCGACGGTCAATACCTGACGCCCGCAGGCTGGAAGGCGGCTGAACACCGCAGCGAAGTCATCCACGTAAAGGGCAAGCCGGATGTGGTCGTGGATGTGACGCTCACCCGCCACGGTCCGATCATCACTGAACTGGTTCCGGGGGAAAATCGTAAGCTGGCGCTGCGCTGGACGCTGTACGACGGAGCTCACGATCCTTTCTTCGATGTCGATACGGCGCAGAACTGGGAGCAGTTCCGCAGCGCTTTTTCGAAGTTTGACGCGCCCGGACAGAACGTGGTGTTCGCCGATGTGGATGGCAATATCGGTTACCAGGCCACGGGAAAAATTCCGATTCGCGCTTCCGGCGACGGCAGCCTTCCGGAAAACGGCAGCGACGACTCGCACGAGTGGACGGGATACATTCCATTCGACAAATTGCCCCGCGTTTACAATCCGTCCTCGGGCATCATTGCCACCGCCAATGGCCGCATAACCCCGGACGACTATCCGTATTCGATCAGCACCGGATGGGAAGCGCCCTGGCGCACCGCCAGAATCTATCGCGTGTTGGAATCGGGTAAGAGATTTTCTTCGGCTGACATGCTGGCGCTGCAGACGGACATCTATTCCGACGCCGATCGTTTCTTTGCCGAACAGTTTGTTTATGCCGTGGACCATGCCAAAAAACCTTTAGCTCGAACTCAGCAGGCGGCGGAAATTCTGCGAGGCTGGGATGGCCGGATGACGGCGGATTCGGCTGCGCCCACAATCGCGTATCGGGCCCGCGCCGAACTCACGCGCCTTCTGCTCGAACCCAAGCTGGGCGCCGCGCCGGCCGATCCGAAGCAGGCTGACGCGGCCTTGAGTTGGAAGACTTATGACTGGGGAATGTATTCGGTGTGGCTGGAGAACGTCGTGCATCACCAGCCGCAGCGCTGGCTTCCGGAAGGATATGGCAGCTACGACGACTTGCTGGCGGCGGCGGTCGAAGCGGCGGTCAGCGGCCCCGACGCCTCTCCGGACCTGGCGGCATGGAAGTGGGGAGCGTTTCGACCGGTTGAGATCCAGCACCCGATTCTAGGACGGGTACCTGTGCTGCGGCGCTGGACCGGACCGGGGGTGCAGCCGCAATCCGGCAGCGGTTACACGGTAAAGGCGGTGTCGCGCAGCCATGGGCCGTCAGAGCGACTGACCGTGGACTTGTCCGATCTGGACCAGAGCACCTTGAACCTGGTGACGGGAGAAGCCGGGAATTTTCTCAGTCCGCATTACATGGACCAGTGGAAGGCCTGGTACGAGGGTTACACGTTCAAGCTGCCATATTCCGAGAAGGCGGTGGCGGCGTCGAAGCGGCATGAGTTGGTCTTGGAGAAATAGCTCTTAGCTCTCTCAGCTTTCAGCTCTCAGAGCGAACAAATTGGGTATCAACGGTGCCGTAGCCTTCGTTGCGACATCACTCTACGCAAACGGCTCTTCCGCCCCTCTGGGGCTTGGCCCGTCTGTGGCTTATCCCGGGGCTTACGCCCTGGGCTCTATTCTGGCGCCGCTTCGCGGCTGGAGGGATTTCGCTGAGACCGACGCAGGGCTGAGAGCTGACGGCTAAAAACTGAGAGCTAGTTGCTAGAAGCTCTGCTTTTCAATTCACCTCGAGCACATCGACGGCCTGGCCGATGATGTTTACCTGCGTGGTTTGGAGTTTGTCGGTGGTGGTGTCGTAGATATCCAGCTGGCCGTTTTGCACCACGTAGACCACGGTCCGTCGGGTGATTGGTTGAATTCCCGTGACATCTCCCACCGCGGGCGGGACCACTACGCTCGACTTGCCGGTGTCAAAGATGGACAGGCAGCCCCGGACTTCCCCTGTGTTGTTGCCGCTGGCAGGGATGTTGATGATGGTGCAGGTACGAGCCCCGATGAAGAGCTGGTTGTTCGCTCCCAGCGCAATCTGGTTGTGGTAGCCGTCGGTGATGGTCGCAGTCGAGGAAACGGTCAGCGCGGCCAAATCGACGGCGGAAACTTCTCCGCAGGTGGTGGCCGCAGTCGAGGTGGTGGAACCCAGGCAAGTAGTTCCCGGCTTGGTGCCGGCGACGTAGAGCGTGTTGCCGGCGAGCAGGCCGATGGTTCCGGCGTCCACGGGAATGGTGGGGCCGGGCAAGTTGCTGTTTATATCGAAGAGCGTGACGCTGGCCGTTGTTCCCCCGCACTCGGGACCGCAGTTCAGGATGTACGCCGTGGAATCATCGCTGCTGAAAGCTCCCCAAACCGGATGATCGAACAGCGGGCTTTGCACGTCGACACGAGGATCGCCACTGGTGCCGATCAAACTGGGGGTCAGGACCGTGACCGTATTTGGATTTCCGCCCAGCACCAGAACCCGGTTTCCGTTGTGGCTCTGCACCAGGAAACGGGCGCCAGGAACCGGAATTGTGGCTGTAATGGCAACCGACGAGAAATTCAGCACGTTAACCACTCCTGGAGCCTGGCCGGTGACGGGGGCGGTGGGGACCGCGGCAAAGCCGGTGGAGTTATCGGGCGCGACAACAATGCTCTCGCTGAAACCCGCCAGGCTGATTGCCGGCGTGGCACCATTAGTGCTTTGCAGGTTTTGGGTCACGTTATTGACCAGGCCAATGGCGTTGTTCGAGGTGCTGAAAACCAGGGTGAATTTCTTGTTGGGAAACAAGACCATCGGGCCCGGCATCGGGATGGACGACACCACGGAGATTACGCTTGGAGATATCAGATCAAGTTGCCCGTCAACCATATTCAGGACTGGAGTCGTGGACGACCCGCTTGAAAACAAGGGATTCGAAACGTAAACAGGCACCCTGACGGTGGCCGGATTCGCCTCCGGCGCTTGCCCGATAGGGGTAAGTTGGTTGTTGTTATTCCCGCAAGAGACCAGCATGGCACTGGCCGCGGTCAGGAGCAGAGTGACGAGCGCGGATTGCTTCAAACGCGGAGCTCCCAAGAACATGAGGAATGGAGAGTTAGATGCAAGAAACGGGATTATAGCAGAGCATTCGCGGAGATGGCTCTGCTCACGAATGCCATCCGCTTCCGTGGGAGGATGCAAAACTCTTCCTCATCTTGTATTCTCAAAGAGATGGCTGGAGATCTGCTAGCTCGCCTGAAACAGTCCCCCGTCTTGTGTGACGGCGCTACGGGAACCCTGTTGTACGCCAAGGGAATCTTCATCAATCGCTGTTATGACGAGCTGAATGTCTCGCAACCCGACCTGATCCGCGATCTGCATCGTGAGTATTTGCAGTCTGGTGCAGAGATTATTGAAACCAATACATTCGGAGCCAACTCGTTTCGTCTGGCGCGCCACAGCATGGAAAACCGGGTGCGTGAGATCAATCTGGCCGGGGTCCGTCTGGCGAAAGAAGCGGCGAAGAGTTTCGATGTTTGGGTGGCCGGCTCGGTAGGCCCCCTCGGCGTGCGCATAGAACCACTGGGCAAGACTTCATTCGAGGAGGCCCGCACAGCCTTTCGCGAACAGATCGCGGCGTTGGTTGAAGGCGGAGTGGATCTGCTGATGCTCGAGACCTTTGGCTACGTCGAAGAGCTTCATCAGGCAATTCTGGCGGCGAGGGACGTGAATCCCAAGATTCCGCTCGTAGCGCACGTCACCATCGATGAAGACGGGAACTGTCTGGACGGTTCGACCCCGGAAAGCTTTGCGCCGCGCATTGAAAGCTGGGGAGTTGACGTCCTGGGTTGTAACTGCAGCGTAGGCCCGGTAGCGATGCTCGACGTGATCGAACGCGTCAGGGCGCTTACTTCCCTGCCCCTGGCGGCGCAACCCAATGCCGGCATGCCGCGATCGGTGGAGGGCCGCAATATCTACCTGTGCTCGCCCGAGTACATGGCGAGCTACGCGCGCAAGTTCGTGGCCGCCGGAGTGCGCCTGATCGGAGGATGCTGCGGCACCACGCCGGAACACATCCGTGTCATGAAATCGGCGCTACGAGTGGGCGAGGCGAGAGCCAAGGCCAGTCCGGCAAAAGCCCAGGGCGAGGCCGCGCTCAAGGCCGCGCCGGTGGTGCCGCTGGAAAAACGATCCAAGGTCGGGGCAAAGATCGCAGCCCGCGAGTTTCTGACCATGGTGGAAATTGTTCCACCCAAGGGAACAAACGTTCGCAAGGAAATTGAAGGCGCACATTTTCTGAAGTCGGTGGGCGTGGACGCCATCAATATTCCGGACAGTCCGCGGGCTTCGGCGCGGATGAGTAACCAGGCGCTGTCTCTGCTGGTGCAGCAGGAAGTCGGCATCGAGGCGATACTGCACTACACCTGCCGCGATCGCAATGTGCTGAGCATGCAGTCGGACCTGCTGGGCGCATCGGCGCTGGGCATTCACAACCTGATCTGCATCACCGGCGATCCGCCAAAGATGGGCAACTATCCCGACGCGACTGCGGTGTTTGACGTCGACGCGATCGGCCTGGTCAACATCGTCCACAACCTCAACCGGGGCCTGGACATCGGCGGCAACCCGCTGGGCAACGGCACGTCGTTTGTGATCGGCGTAGGCGCCAACCCGGGCGTCCCGAATATTGACGAGGAGATCAAGCGCTTCGAGTACAAAGTCGAGGCCGGAGCCGAGTGTGCGGTTACCCAGCCGGTGTTCGACCTGAAGCTGCTGGAAGAATTCCTGCGCCGCATTGAGCATTGCAAGATACCGGTGATCGCGGGAATCTGGCCGCTGGTCAGCGTTCGCAATGCCGAATTCATGAAGAACGAGCTGCGAGTCTCGGTGCCGGACTCGATTCTGGAGCGCATGGCCAAGGCCAAGACGCCGGAAGCGGCGCGCGAGGAAGGAATCAGCCATCGCCCGCGAAATGCTGGTCGCGGTGCGGGACATGGTGCAGGGCGCGCAAATCAGCGCACCGTCAGGACGATACTCGTCGGCAGCGGACGTGCTCGAAGCTCTGGGGACCACCCCGCGCACAGCCGGATAGTAGACTCGCTACAGGAGTGCCTCCGTGGCTAAATTCGAAGATTGCCTCGAACGTCTGGAAAAGATCGTGCAAGAGCTGGAAAAGGGCGAAGTGCCTCTGGAAAAGTCCCTGACCCTGTTTGAGGAAGGGATGCAGCTTTCCGCCGCTTGCCGCAAAGAGCTGGAAGAAGCCGAAGGCAAGGTAGAAATCCTGCTGAAGCAGAACGGAAAGCTCCAGGCCGAAGTCTTCGAGCCGCAGGCGGAGAAATCTCCTCGCAAACTGTAATCCTGAGCGGACTGCGACTTTGCAAACCGCGCCGAGCGGCAATCTAACCTCCGCGGGGAGTAGAATTCCCTCATCGCTTCCTACCCAAGATATGCGTCGGCTATTGTCGGAGCCTTACTGGCTTTCTTCCTTTGCTTCGCCTCTGGCCGCACAGCAGAAAGAAGCTCCTGCTCAGAATGGCATCTTCACCATTAAAAGCTAAGGTAGATGTGGTGCTGGTGCCGGTGCTGGTCAGCGACACGCAGGCCACGCCGTCGGAAACCTCAAAAAAGAAGACTTCCAGATTCTTGACAACGGCAAACCGCAAATCATCACCGGATTCAGCATTCAGCGACGTTCGGCTATCCAGACTGAAGCTGGACCGGTTCACAACGACAGTTCCCGCCGGCAACAACCCACAGTCGTCAGTTGTGCCCGATCGTTTCATCGTTTTCCTGTTCGACGACATGCACCTGACAGTGGGGATCTGGCCCAGACGCAGAAAGCGGTCACCAAGATGCTGGCTCAGTCTCTGCTCCAGGTCGGACATGGCCGCGGTGGTTTCGGTTTCCGGACGGGTCAACAGCGGTTTGACGCGTGATCTTGCGGTATTAGAGAAAGCGATCATGGAACTGCAACCCGTGGGACTCTACCGGGCGCCCGGGGCAGAATGTCCGAATCTCGATTACTATCAGGCCGACCTGATCGAAAATAAGCACAACGCGCCGCCCTCGAAGCCGCGATCGACGAAACGTTCAGTTGCTCGCCGGGGCTCAGGATGCGGGATGTAGCCGAGAGGCTGGCGGAATCAGCGGCCACGCGAGTCCTGGCAGATCGGCGATCAGGATGTTCGGGTAACGCTCGATACTGTCCGTGAATTTGTACGCAGAATGGTCGCCCTGCCGGGACAACGGCTGCTGATCCTGGTGTCGCCGGGTTTTCTCATTCTTACGCCTGAAGCCAGGAGCGAAGAATCGCACATCATGGATATGGCGGCCCAGGCCAACGTGACGGTCAGCGCGCTGGACGCTCGCGGATTGTACACGAGGGAAATGGACGCCAGCGAGATGATCACAGGTTCGGCTGAGACGATACAGCGTAAAGCTGAGTATCATCGTGGCTCGATGTCGCTCGAACGAAAATGTGATGGCTGAACTCGCGGACGGAACCGGCGGAACTTACTTTCACAACAGCAATGATCTGGAAGGCGGATTCAAACGCCTGACGACAGCGCCAGAGTATCTGTACTTGCTTGGAGTTTTCGGTCAAGAACGTTAAACAGAACGGTACCTATCATCGTCTTGAAAGTGAAAGTGGATCGGGACGGTCTGAATTTGCAAGCGCGGCACGGCTACTTTGCGCCGAAGCCGGTGAAACAAAAGAAACAATGAGATCCGGTGACGGACACTCTTGTCCGCCGCTTTTGAGTTCGTTTCGGGCGTGGCCAGTTGAGGAACCAAGTCAAAATCAAAGGCGGCGGACAAGAGTGTCCGCCCCACACTGGATTGTTATACTCACCCGCATGCTCAAGCAGACTCTGGAGCAGGGCCAGGCGCTGACCGACGCCGCCTTGGAGCGTCTGCTGCCGCCGGCCACGCAGCGACCGGTCTCGATCCACCAGGCCATGCGCCACAGCGTGTTTGCCGGCGGCAAGCGGCTGCGCCCCATTCTTTGCATGGAAGCCGGACGCATGATCGCCGGTTCCCTTCCCGCGGGCATTGAAGAGCTGGGCGCAGCACTCGAAATGCTGCACACCTATTCCCTGATCCACGACGATCTGCCCGCGCTCGACAACGATGATCTGCGCCGGGGCCGGCCCACCTGCCACAAGGTTTATGGAGAAGCCATCGCCATTCTGGCGGGCGATGCGCTGCAGACGCAGGCCTACGAGGTGCTTGTCGCGGCTGCGCTGCTCCGCCGAATCCCGGGTGCGCATCATTGAGGAGATCGCGCACGGAACGGGCACCATCGAGGGCATGATTGGGGGCCAGGTTGTGGACCTCGAATCCGAGCACACCAAACCCGATCTGGCGATGCTGGAATACATCCACCGAGCCAAGACTGCGGCCCTGATCGGCGCCAGCGTGGTCAGCGGCGGACTCTATGCCGGAGCCGACGAGGCAGCGGTCGGCAAGCTGCGATCGTTTGGACAGTCCATCGGCCTGGCCTTTCAGATTGTGGACGATGTGCTGGACGTGACCCAGACCTCCGAGCAACTAGGCAAGACGGCGGGGAAAGACACGGCGGCGGAGAAGGCGACCTATCCGGCATTGTTTGGCGTGGACGAGTCCGTGAAAAAGGCAGGCGCACTGGTGGAGTCTGCTTTGGCATCGCTGGATGGCTTCGGATCACGGGCGGACGTGCTGAAGGATCTGGCGCGGTTTCTGGTGGAGCGAAAGAAGTGACTGAATTGATGGAAGACGGGCGCCCGCCGCCACATCGAACCTCTCGAATTACTGAAGTCACGACTTGCGGCAGCGTCGTGCTGATAAAATCTTTTTACGGCGATGGAGTTCGCCACAACCGCCCGCTGGGCTGATGACTCCTACCAATCTACAAAGGAGAACTCCATCGTGCGCGACATCCTCACCATATCCCTGGGGGCGATCGCCGGGGCCAACGCCCGTTATTTCCTGAGCCGTTACGCTGCGAAAACTCATGGGGCCGGTGTTTCCTTACGGAACCCTGGTGATCAATGTCACGGGCAGCATGATCGTCGGCTTCTTCATGATCTGGGCGACGGAGCGGGTATTGATCGATCCGCGCTGGCGCCTGCTGGTCGTGGTCGGCTTCTGCGGCGCCTTCACGACATTTTCCAGCTATGCCTTCGAGACCATGGCTTATTTCGAGCAGGGACAATGGCTGCTGATGTTCACCAACTTCTTCAGCAACAATTTCCTGTGCCTGGCGGGGGCGTTGGCGGGCATGGCGCTGGCGAGGGTGCTGTAAAATGGCGAATGGAATGGCAGTCCAAGTCACGATTTACCTGAACGAATCGGACCAGTGGCATCACCGTCCGCTGCATGCGGAAATTCTCAACTATCTTCGCCAGGAAAACGTCTACGCGGCGACCGCGCTGCACGCCGTCGCCGGATTTCTCGGCCGCCAGCAGGTGAAGACCAGCCATCTGGTGGATGCCGGGGGGACAGCTGCCGGTGATCATCATCTTCGTGGATACCGATGAGCACGTCGAGCCGCGTCCTGCCCAAATTGAAAGAGATGGCGGCCCATCGCCTGATCGTCCGCGAGAACGTGGTGCTGGAGCAGGGGAACCTCGACTGATGTCCTGCCGCGCCGCTCGATATCCTCGCCCTCGCCGCCCACCGTGACGATGTCGAGCAGACCTGCGGCGGCACGCTGCTCAAGATGGCGCAGCGCGGACACCGCACCGGCATCCTCGATCTCACCCGGGGAGAGATGGGAACGCGGGGCAGCGCCGAAGATCGCGCCCGCGAAGCGGAAGATGCCGCGAAAATATTGAGCACGTCGTGGCGGCAGGCGCTTGACATTCCCGATGGACGGGTCGAGAACACCTGGGAAAACCGGCTGAAGGTCGTGCGCGTGCTGCGCGAGCAGCGGCCGCGAGTGGTGATACTTCCGTACTGGAAGGGGCGGCATCCGGACCACTACACGGCGTCGGTGCTGGGATATGAAGCCTGCTTTCTGGCGGGGTTGGCCAAGCTGGATGTCAGCCAGGGTGAGCCGCGGAACTGGCGGCCGGACGCCCTCAGGACGCCCGCAGAATGCGACGCTGCAGAACTTCTTCCTCACCGGCCCTTCAAGATCATCTACGCCACGCTCTACTACGACGTGCGTCCCACCTTTGTCGTCGATATCACCGAACAGTTCGAAGCCCGCTTTCAGGCGCTGATGGCCTACAAGATCGCAGTTCAGCGATCAGGAAGCCGGCAAGGGCATTTTCCCTGCCCAGGATGAGATTCGCTCGCGGATCGAAGCCATGGCTCGCTTTTACGGCATGCTGGGCGGAGTGACTTACGCCGAACCATTTCTACAGAAGGAAGTCGGGCTGGTGGAAGACTTGACGCTTATTCCGGTGAAGTCGATTTAGCCGGTATCGCTACTAACACAGAAGCAGAACAAGAAACCAGTTTTCAGTTCGAAGTTCCCGGTTCTCAGTTATTTCTTTATGGCTACTGCGACTCCATCGCGGATGGGCAATATGGTGGTGAACAAATCCGGTGAGCTGTAGAGCAGCCGGTTGAATTCCAGGATCGCCTTGGTCGAGGCCTCGGACGGTTTATCCTGCGCCACTTTTCCGCTCCACAGAACATTGTCGGTGACGAACAGGCCGCCCTTGCGCAGGCGCGGCAGGGCCAGTTTGAAGACGCGCGGATAGTCTTCTTTGTCGACGTCGTTGAAGATGATGTCGAACTGCTGCTTCTCTTCGGAGAGCAGTTCGAGGGCATCGCCGGTCTTGAGCGTGATTTGACTGGAAACTCCGGCGCGGTCGAAGTAGCGGCGGGCCTCGTCGGCGTTTTTGCGGTCGCCGTCGGTGTAGATCACGCGGCCGCCTTCGCCGACCGCGCGGGCCCACCAGATGGTCGAGTAGCCGATCGCCGAGCCCATCTCGAATACGGTCTTCGCGTTGATCATCAGGGCCAGTTGGTACAAGATGCGGCCCACGGCGGGCCCGACGATGGGGATCTTTCGCTTGGCCGCCTCAGCTTCGATCTCGGTCAATACCTCGTCGCGCGGAGGAAGCAGCGAGTAGAGGTAGTCTTCGACGGCGCCGACGGTGATTCCGCCCATGCGCCAGGCAGCATTGATGTCGTTTTGTCGTGGCAAGGATTCTCCTCATAGTTCAGGTCAGGGTTACGCCCGGCGTCATCTCTACCACTTCCACGCCGGGCAGCAGCTTCTGCAAATCGCCCGGCTTGCCGGTCAGCACCGGGAAAGTTCCGAAGTGCATGGGGATGACGGTCTTCGGCTTGAGCAGATTGCAGGCGTAGGCGGCTTCGCGCGGCGACATGGTGTAGTGGTCGCCAATCGGAATCATGGCGATGTGCGGCGCGTAGAGGTCGCGAATGATGGCCATGTCGCCGAACACGTTGGTGTCGCCGGCGTGGTAAATCTTCACCCCGTTGGAGAATTCGATCACGTAGCCGCAGGCTTCGCCGCCGTAGACGATCTGGTCGCCATCCGTGATGCCGCAGGAGTGGTCGGCGTGGACCATGGTGACCTTGATGTCGCCGACGGTCTGGTGCCGCCTTTGTTCATGTCCGCGACCTGCTTGACGCCCTTCTTCTCCAGCCAGTGCGCCAGTTCGGGAATCGCCACCACCACCGGATTGTGCTTCTTGGCAATTTCAACCGCGTCGCCGATGTGGTCGAAGTGGCCGTGGGTGCAGAGCAGAACGTCCACCTTCTTGACGTTCTTCTCGCTCTCGGGGCACTTCGGATTTCCCATGACCCAGGGATCGACGATGATGGTCTTGCCGGCGGGAGTCTCAATGCGAAAGGTGGCGTGGCCCAGCCAAGTGAGTTTGATGCCTTGCAGGTTCATATTAAAAACTCGCAATCTGGCATCGGCAATTCGCCGAATGCTTAATGCCAATTGCCAACCGCTTTAGTTTAATATGAATCGCCATGGCTGACCTGAAGGTCCTCATTTCGCGTGAACAGATCGCCCAGCGAGTGGCTGAAATGGGCGCCGAAATCACCGCGACTATGCCGGGCAGTCCGTGATCCTCGTGGGCGTGCTGAAGGGCGCGGCCATCTTTCTCAGCGATTTGTCGCGGCAGTTGCACATCGATGCCACCTTCGATTTCATCGGCGTCTCCAGCTACGGCAACCGTCCGAGCCCCGCCCAGGAACTGAAATCGGGATGGGACTCGACCGGCGAAGTGCGCCTGACCAAGGACATGGATCAGTCGATGATCGGAAAAAACGTGATCCTGGTGGAAGACATTCTCGATACCGGGCTCACCCTGACTTATCTGAAGAAGATGCTGATGGCGCACCAGCCGAAGTCTCTCAAGATCGCGGCGCTGCTGGACAAGCCCTCGCGCCGAAAGCAGCCGATCACGGCCGACTACGTGGGCTTCAGCATTCCCGACGAGTTCGTAGTCGGCTACGGCCTGGACTACGCGGAGAAGTATCGCAATCTCCCGGACATTTGCGTCGTGCCGCGGGAAGGGTAACGAAACTTCGATCGACCTCTGTGCCGGTCTAAGCCCGTACCAGTTCTTACCGGCGATTGTCTTACGCAGGTTCGGGATGACCCGGTCCATCACAGACTGGCTGTTATCATTAAAAATCCGTGGAAACTGCCGTGACTCAATCCGATCAGTTGAAAGTCGAGCCTCTGCTGCTCGAGGTGGCGGACGTGGTCAACACCACGCTCGACCTGGACACCACGCTGCGCCGCGTGGCCGAACTGGTGCGCAAAGTCATCGACTACGAAATCTTTGCCATCCTGCTGCTGAACGAGAAGACGCAGGACCTGCGCATCCGCTTCCAGGTGGGATACGCGCGTGAAGTTGCCGAGCGGATAAAGATCAAGATCGGCGAGGGTGTAACCGGACTGGCGGCGCAGCGGCGCGAGGCCATCCTGGTCGATGACGTGTCGAAGCATCCCGAGTACATCTCGGCGGCTCCCGATGTGCGCTCCGAGCTGGCGATTCCGCTGATCGTGAAGAACAAGGTGATCGGCGTGTTGAATCTTGAAACTCACGAGGCGGGCCGCTTCACCGAAGAGCACAAGCGCCTGCTGACGCTGATCGGGTCGCGCATGGCGGTGGGCATCGAGAATGCGCGGCTGTACACCCGCACCACCCGCCAGGCGCGGACGCTGGTTCTGCTGAACGAGATCGCGCGCGAGCTCACCTCGATTCTGAATGTGGATGAATTGCTCAAGCGCATCGCCGAACTGCTCAGCCGCCTGATCGACTACCAGATGTTCAGCATCCTGCTGGTGGACGCGGCGGGAGAGAAATTGCAGCACCGGTTCTCCCTGCGCTTTCAGGAAAACATTCAGCTCAAGCATGATGTTCCGCTGGGCGAGGGCCTGGTGGGTTATGCCGCGCAGCACCGGCAGGCCGTGCTGGTCGCCCGACGTCAGCAAGGATCCGCGCTACATCCTGCTGAATCCGGAGACCCGCTCGGAGCTGGCGGTGCCGCTGATTTACAAAGACAAAGTCATCGGAGTGCTCGACCTGGAGCACACCAAGCGCGGATTTTTTACCGACGACCACAAGCGCACGGTGACGACGCTGGCGGCGCAGGTGGCGATCGCGATTGAGAATGCCCGGCTCTACGAGGAGATCGCCCGCCAGGAGAAGCGCCTGGAGCGCGATCTGGCGCTGGCGCGCGAATTGCAATTCCGCCTGCTGCCGCAATGCCCTGCCCAAGCTGGCGAACCTGGAAGTTGCCGCCAAGTTTGCGCCGGCGCGCGCCATCGGCGGCGACCTGTACGACTTCGTCAACTACTCGCTCGACCACCTGGGCATGGTGATCGGCGACGTCAGCGGCAAGGGCGCTCCGGCGGCGATTTATGCGGCGCTGGTCAGCGGCATCCTGCGCTCGCACGCTCCCATCGAGCCGGGACCGGCGGAGATGCTGCGGGCGGTCAACTTTTCGCTGGGCGAGCGGCGCATCGAGGGCCAGTTCGTCTCGCTGATCTATGCCGTGTGGGACGATCGCAACCGTTCGTTGCAGGATCGCCAACTCCGGGCTGCCGCGTCCATTGTATTGCCACGACGGCAAGATCGAAGTCATCGAGGCCACCGGCCTGCCGCTCGGCCTGTTTGACGATGCCGAATACGACGAATTCACTTTCAAGGCCAAGCCGGGCGACATGTTTGTGTTCTTCAGCGATGGCATTCTGGACGCCCGCAACAAGGCCGGCGATATGTTCGGACGCCACCGGACGGAGGCCATCATTGCAGGTTGCGCGAGATATTCCGCCGATTGCGTCGTGAAGTCGCTGTTCAAGGCGGTGACGGAGCACGCCGCGGGAGAGGAAGCCTTCGACGATGAAACCGTGGTTGCCATCCGAGGTGAAAGGCGAACCCAAGCGCAAGTGAACCGCACCGTCCAACCGGAGCGAAGGCCGTCCTCCAGCCTTTTCCTACCGCGAAGTGACGAAAGGGATTTCTTCGCCGCCGTCCGGTTGGATCCGCGCTGCAGTGCGACGAGATCCCGTTGGAACGGCTGGCGGAGCGTTATGGAACTCCGCTCTACGTTTATTCCGCGTCGACGATTCGCGAGCGCATGGACAGCTTCGACCGCGCCTTCCGCAAAGTTCCGCACACCGTCTGCTATTCCGTCAAAGCAAATTCGAACCTGGGAATTCTGCGGCTGCTGGCGGGAATGGGATGCGGCTTCGATGTGGTGTCGGGCGGAGAACTGGAGCGGGTCTTGCGGGTGGACCGCCGGGCTGCGAAGCGAGTTGTGTTTTCGGGAGTGGGCAAGACCGCCGAGGAGATGCAGGCCGCGCTCAAGGCCGGGGTGATGCTGTTCAATGTGGAGAGCGAAGCCGAACTCTGGCGGCTGGCCGAGTGTGCGGCGCGCGCACGGGAGAAGGCGCGAATCGCTCTGCGGGTGAATCCTGACGTTCCGGCCAATACGCATCCATACATCTCGACCGGACTGCAGCAGCACAAGTTTGGAATCCCGATCAGCAAGGCGCGAAAGATCTACGCCCAGGCTTCGGGGACAAAGTATCTCCGCATCGCTGGCGTAAGCGTACACATCGGCTCCCAGATCACGGACGTACAGCCCTTTGCTCTAACCATGGAGCGCGTGGCCGAACTGGTGCGCGTGCTGCAAGACGATGGCCATCGCATCGAATACGTGGACGCAGGCGGCGGCCTCGGCATCGACTACGAGGAGCAGTCGCCGCAGGGCTTTGCCGTGAGCAGGCCGCCGAATATGCGGCCGCGTTGGTGCGTCCGCTGCGCGGCCTGAAAGTGCACCTCTTGCTCGAGCCGGGCCGATCCATCGTCGGGCCGGCGGGCGCTCTTCTTACTCGAGTGCTCTACCGGAAGACGAACGGTCCCAAGCAATTTCTGGTGGTCGATGCGGCGATGAACGATCTGATCCGGCCTTCGCTGTATGACGCGTATCACGAGATCGTTCCGGCACAGACTCGATGTGAACGCGGCGCGGCACGAGACCGTGGACGTGGTCGGCCCCATCTGCGAAAGCGGAGATTTTTTTGCGCGCGGACGCGAGCTGCCGGTGGTTGACGAAGGCGATCTGCTGGCCATTCTGGATGCCGGAGCGTACGGCATGGTGCTGGCGTCGAACTACAATACGCGACCGCGGCCGGCGGAAGTGCTGGTCGAGGGCAAGTCCGTGAAGCTCATCCGGCGGCGCGAAACGATGGATGATCTGCTCCGGCCGGAAACCCAGCGCGTGAGCCTGTTCGAGCTCGCTTCGCGAGCAAGCGCTGCGCAGTCGAAGGACCCCTATGCGACATCGGACGCCGGCGGTATTCCGCGACCCCTGACGCAATCGTCAGTGCAACGGTGGTCCTTCGACTCCGTGGCTGATTCGCTGGCGAATCAGCCGGCGCTCAGATGACAGTGCGCGGACTTACGGCGTGCACCAGCTTTTGCAAGTTCTCCAGCTGGGCGGAACGGCGCGGGTCGGGATGGCTGGCCAGGAACTCCTGCATCGAATCCAGCTTCCGCTCTTGCGAGTGGCTTCTGATTTCCCTCTTCGTACAGACGAACGAGCGTGGCGAGAGCGTCCCAATAGACCGGGTCTGAATCGCGATGCAGCGACTGCCGCGCGCTGATCCATCGTGGCGAGCAAATCAGCAGCCTTTCCCGCCTGTCCCGCGAGGCGGTGGCAGCGAACCTCGATGCTCCACAATCTCCAATACTTCGCCTGCAAGTTCGCGCTGAGCCTGGCGCTTGTAATCCACCGTGTACCAGTCGAAAGGACGGATGCGCTGCAGCCGCCATTCGTCGTCTCGAATGCCTTGCTCGGCCATGGCGGCTATCCGGCCGGGGTCGCCATCCTGGACCAGCAGGCTCTCGGCCTGTTCGATCAACGGGCTTGGGTCCGGTAACCCAGCCGGTTGTGGTCGCAGCTACCGAGCCGGGGCATAGCCCGAGAAAACGTTTCGCGTTCGATCTTCTCTTTTGCCTGGTCACGAAAGATTGCCGACGCGTAGATTTCCGCCAGCGAAGCGTGGGCCGGAGCAAAGTCGGGATGTCCGTCGATGATTTCCGTCATCTGCTGCGTAGCCGCCGGCGTATTGCGTCCCATCAGGCTGCGGGCATAGAGATAGCTGTACATGACCTCGTCGGGGTGCTGCATGGAGAGCACTTGATATTCCTCGGTCAGCTTTCTCAAGTGGCCTTCGATTCCGTACTGTTGAACCGCGTCCTGATAACGTTGGTTGACCCACAAATCATCCGGATAGCTGGCTGGCGCAGAGCGGCGAGTGGTGCGAGAGCCCGATCGAAGTCAGAAGGACCGGACACAAGCACCGCTGTCTTCTCGAGCTGGGTGCGGATTTCAGGCGACGGACCACACAGGACAGCCTGCGCTGAGGCGCAGACCGATGAGGAGCACGCAGAACAACAGCTGGCCTGAAATAATTTCATAGCGAGACGGGGAGGGATCGCGGAGAGTTTTGCGAACTCCCTCCGCGATCTTCCTCCATCCGGGGCGAAACCACCGCTCACGTTACAGCGAACGCAGGAAGTTCAACACATCCTGCATCTGCGAGCGGTTGAGCGAATTAAATCTGCGGATCACATCGTTGGCTTCGGACCCGCAGCTACTGCCGGTAGACCTCGCAAAGCGGGAGCGGCCGCTGCCGCAATCCGAAGCGTGGGCCTGTATGGCCTGCAGACAGGTCGGAGGTCCGTCCATCATGCAGGAAGAAGAGGCGCTGGCCGACGCCCCAGAGCGGAGCCGTGCGGAACTGGTCCGGCCCGGCCGCTCCCTGATTGATGCCATCCGACAAGACCCGATCCCATGTGGTGCAGGGCGAAGTCGGAATAAGGATGATAGGTAACGTTCGACATGCCGGTAAATTTCGACATCCCGGTGGTCAGAGTGGCGGTGTGGCAGAGAGCGCAACCGACGCTGTTGAACAGGCTGGCGCCGTTCGTCGCCGACGCCGACATTGGCCGCCGGCGTGGGCGGCGCGGAGAGACGCATGAAGGCGGCGAAGTTCACCAGGTCCGATGACATCTGCGCCGCGGTCCCCGTGGTACTGCCGCCGTCATCGATCATCTTGGTGGCAGTCTTCCGGAGACCCGTTGTACACGCAGCCCGCGACGGCGGCGCGCTCGTTGGCGAATGCCTCGTTCGATACTCCCTGCTCCACGTTGTAGGCTTCTCCGGCGAAGACCATCAGCGACTTGTTCTGCGCCTTCCAGCCGAAGCGAGTGACGGTGCCGTCGTTGCCGCTGGTGTTGAGCACGCCGGCAATACCGAGCTGAGACTTGATCTGCCCGTTCGCCGCCAGGTTGGCTTGCAGGGTCGAGTCTGGAGTCGCTTCCACCAGGCCGAGGCCGAAGGTCGGAGTCGGAATCCGGAAAATCACGTTGTTATTGGCCAGTTGCTGGGCAAAATTCGGCTGCTTCAGGCTGCATCCTTCAGCGTCCGTTCGGCCCGTGATGGTGTATAAGCCGTGCACTCCGCCATCCGGCGAGCCATCGGGATTCCGGACGAATCGAGCTTCCCGCACCGGACCGTCGGCGGTGATAAACGATGGAATCGTATTCATCGCGCCATCCAGGGTGGCGAGCACGACCTGCGGATTCGTGGCTGGGCTGCTGCCTCCCACCGCCGGAAACGCATGACACTGGGCACAGCCATTGCCGTTGAAGGTTGGTCCCAGACCCGAACCCGATCTCCCCGGATATGGTTCCACTCACTGAGTCAACTTCCATGAAGTCAGGCATGGCCTCGTTAAAGAAGGACTGCAGATCGGAGCTCAGCCCGGAATAAGGCTTCCCCAGCCCTGCATCCCCCGCACGCGGTCCGGGATCTTTTTGGGCCGCAATGATTCCGCTGTTCAAGATAACGGTCAAAGCGAAACCCGTAACCGCCAGTAAATTGACATGTTTCAAGCTGCACCTCCGTGCACGCGAAGACACACTCCTGGCGCAAGCCAGGTTCGTTCCCTTGGGAGAGGCGCGATTGTTGCTTTGGCCGTCTTCGACCCCCACCAAAAGGTTTGGCGGCGCTGCTTGCGGTCGTTACTGGCCTGAAAGTGGCTACGGGCGCGGCTTTTCAACCTGCCCGCGTCGAGCATTAAAAAAACTTAATGGAAGTTACGACGTCAGCGGTGAGGTGTCAAGATGGCCATTAGTACATCCTGGCCTGTGCAAAACGCCCCGCACGGAGGCGGAATCCACCGCAGGCAAGTGTGCAAACTGGCGGGGTTGTGCGCGGTAAAAAGACGTTACATTCCTGATCTCTGAGCAGCATCCCACACGATTTTTCCGCCCACCCAGGTGGTCATAACTTTGACGTCGCGGATTTTCGCCGGCTCGATGCTGAAAATGTCGTCGCTGAGCAAGACCATGTCTGCCAACTTGCCGGGCGTGATCGATCCTTTGTCCTGCTCCTGAAATTCGGCGTAGGCGGAGCCCATGGTGTAGGCTTCGACGGCTTCGGCGACCGTGAGTTTCTGCTCGGGAAACCAGCCGTTGGGATTCTTGCCATCGAGGGTCGCGCGCGTGACCGCCGCATACAGGCCCAGCATGGGGTTGAGGGGAGCTACATTCCAGTCGGTTCCGAAGGCGAGACGCACACCGTGGTTCAGGAAGGTGCGAAAGGCGTAGGTGCGGCTGGCGCGGTCGTGGCCGATGCGTGCTTCGGCCCAGCGTCCGTCGTCGATGGCCTGGTAGGGCTGCATCGACGCGATCACATGCAGTTGCGCGAAGCGGTCGAAATCCTTAGCGGCCATGTGCTGCGCGTGCTCGATGCGGAAGCGGCGGTCGCGATCGCCGTGGGCTTTCACGACCTCGCTATACAGATCGAGGATGATCGAAATGCCCTGGTCGCCAATGGCGTGAGTGCAAAGCTGCAGTCCGGCGGCATCGGCTTTCATCATGCGGTCCTGCATCAGCGAGACCGGATGCATTTCGTCGGAAAGCAGGCCGTGGTTATTGGGCTGATTGCTGAAGGGCTCGAAGAAATATGCGGTGGCAGAACCAAGCGATCCATCGGCATAGGCCTTCAGAGCGCCGATGCGAAGAAAGGGGCCGCCGAAGGCGTGCCGGATACCGATCTTTCACCTGATCATCGACGCTTGGAATCAGTGGCGCAGCGTAGATGCGCGTCGTCAGTTCGCCGCGCTCCAGCAGTTCGGAGTAGACCGCAATGTCCGCGTACTCGGGATTCATGTGCTGCACGCTGGTGACGCCGAGCGATGCGGCATGGGCCAGGGCGCGCTTGACTGCCCGCAGCCGCGCATCATGCGAAAGTGGCGGCGCGATCTTGAAGACGTAGTCCATGGCAGCATCTTTCAGAGCGCCGGTAGGATTGCCCTGGGCATCGCGCACGATGACGCCGCCGGGAGGGTCCGGGGTCTGGGCGGTGATGCCGGCCAGCCGGAGGGTGACTGAATTGGCCAGGGCCATGTGGCCGTCGTAGCGACTCACGAATACCGGAGTATCCGGGGTGAGTGGATCGATCAGCTCCTTGGTGGGCATGACCGCCGGAGTCCATTTGGTCTCATCCCAATCGCCGCTTGTTACCCATTCGCCCTTGGAAGTCTTCTTCGCCTGTTCGCCGATGCGGCGGGCAAATTCCGCGGCGCTGGTCGCGTCGTTGAGTTGCACGCTGGCGAGCGACAGCTCCACCATCGACAAAATGCACATGGGAATCGTTGAAGCCGGGCAGCAACAATTTGCCCGACGCATCGACGATATGCGTGTGCGCGCCACGCCAGGCTTCGACCTCGTCGTTGGAACCGACCGCTACGATCCGGTCGCCCAGCACCGCGACCGCCTGGGCTGTGGGATGGTTCTTGTCTACAGTCCAGATTTTGGCGTTGCGAATGATGAGATCGGCAGCGGGTTGTGACTGCGCGTCCACGAAAGAGGCGCCAGTGTGAGGGTTGCGAATGCGCCGAAGAGAACTGCTGCAGATTTCATTCTTGAGGCCATGAGTTGAATGCCAGCCGGTCGGATTGGAGTCAACTGAATACGACTGGTAAAGATACAGGATGGCCGCTTACGTTGAAAGTCTTCCCGGCGACCCGGAGGGTCGCGCAATCACAGTCTCAAGTTTCCAATCTTGATTGCTCCAATCGGTTCCTTAAGAGTTTCCCTTAACACTTCTGTGCCACACCCGGCACGTCCGAGCCATTGTTCTGGAAAAGGAGCACGGTTACGATCGGCCATCAACCAAATCTAGCTCGCCAGTATGACGCGGCGTTGAGCTTTGCAGTTTTTCGGCTGTGCACGACTGCTTGCGAGGCGGCAGAGTGCGAAACATGAACATATCGACCTCAACGGTATACGGTTCGCCCCATCCCCGGGTCAGGGTCCTAGTGGCCGACGACCACGAGGTGATGCGCCTGGGAATTCGCAATCTGCTTGAGGTCCACCCCGGATGGAGCATTTGCGCGGAAGCCAACAATGGGCAGGAAGCGGTGGAAAAAACGCTTCCAGTTTCATCCTGACGTGATCGTCATGGACATCAGCATGCCCGTGATGAACGGCCTCGAAGCGGCAAGTCAGATTACAAAGAAGGAACCGAAAATCCCCGTGATTTTGTTCTCCATGCACCTGTCCGACGATCTCTCCCGCCACTTCAAGATAGATGGAATTCGCGGAGCGGTGGCCAAAGGCAACGCGGCTCGCGACCTTGTCCTGGCAATTGAGACGGTGTTGGCAGGGGGCACATTTTTTCCCGACCAGAAATCCGATCCGAACTAGATACGAACATTTTTGGAGCTTGATTAGGAGCCTAAGGGAGGGGCAGACGCCGGCCGGTTATGGGGAGTTACCAGCGTCTGCCGTTCGCTCCTTCGCGTTGGGGTAATTTCATTAATAGCGCCCGGCCCGCCGCTACCGCCATCCGGAAGATACTGTAGTTACGAAGTAGGTAATCGCTTAGAGCAAGCGCTGACTCTGTCGTCCGGCAGCGCGGTTTCGACGCGCGCCACAAAGCAACGTCAGGTGGAATAGTCGGCGTTGATGCGCACATATTCCGCGGTCAGATCTGTGGTCAGGAACTTGATGGATCCGTTCCCGCGCCCCAAGGCGATGCCAATCTCGCAACGGGGCTGGGCGAGTGCCTGATGTGCCCGCTTTTCGTCAAAGGCGCATCCGACGCCGCCCCGGCATACGGTTTGATCGCCGATCTTGATAGTGACTCTGGCCGGGTCGATGGCGATTTCCGATCTTCCTACGGCGGCGAGAATGCGTCCCCAGTTTGGATCTGCGCCCGCCCATGCGGTCTTTACCAACAACGACTGGGCCACGGTTTGGGCCACCTGCCTGGCCTCGGCTCGATTCCTTGCCTGCTCGACGGAGAGAAGGATTACGTGCTGGACTCCTTCGCCGTCCGAAATAATCTGATCCGCCAGGGACTCGCAGACCTGCAGCAGCGCTTGGGAAAAGTTTCCCCGGAGGGAGGGCTGGTTCAGACGTACGCCGCTGCGGCCGCTCGCCAGCAGCAGCACGGTATCGTTGGTGGAAGTGTCCCCATCTATCGAGATACAGTTGAAAGTCTGCTCGCAGGAATCTCGCAATAAACGTCTTAGCTCGCCGGGACTTGCGGCTCCGTCGGTGAAGAGATAGACCAGCATGGTGGCCAGTTGGGGATGAATCATGCCGGCGCCCTTGGCAATACCCAGCAGGTTTACTGCAGTCTTCCCCGAGTGAAACGTAGCAAAGGCCAGCTTGGGGCGGGTATCGGTAGTCATGATGGCGCGGGCGAAGTCAGCAATTCCCTGCTTCGTTGGCTGGCGGGACGCGGTCAATCCTGGCAGCTTGGCCACGATCTTCTCCACCGGCAAGGGGACGCCGATGATGCCGGTGGACGATGGAAAGATTTCGTTAGGACGGAGTTTCAGCAGCCCAGCCAATTCGCGGGAGACTTGCTGGCAAGCCCGGATGCCGGCTTTGCCGGTCGCGCAGTTGGCATTGCCTGAGTTCACGATCAGCGCTCGAATTTTTCCTCGGCTGCCCGCCAGCGCCGCGCGTCCGACTTCGAGAGGCGCCGCTACTATCCGGTTCCTGGTGAACACGGCCGCCGCGGTCGTTCCCGCGGAAGCCTCGACCAGCGCCAGATCGGGCCGGCCGCTGGCCTTGATTCCAGCGCATGCCGCCGAGAAACTGAACCCTGCCGGGAGACAGATTTTATGGGATGAGCTAAAGCCCAAACCACCGCGCGTGCTCATACCTCGATCTTCACCAGCCAGTTGGCAGGCTGAGGAAGCATGGCGAACTTGGGCAACTCGCCGCGCACCATGGCGACTTCATCGCAGTGGTCGAAGCGCGGGCAGACGCAGCAGTCTTTGTGAATCTTGTCGGGCAGGTCCTCGCGCTGCGCCATGGCGAATCCCAGGCGCGCGAAGAACTCCGGAATGCGGGTAAAGAGGCAGATGGAGCTGACGTTGTGCTTCTTGGCCTGGGCCAGCAAGCGCTCTGATCAGGCGCTCGCCGCCGCCTGAACCCTGGCGCGCGGGATCGACGGTGATGGAGCGAATTTCGGCCAGGTGCGGGCCGTACAGGTGAAGAGCGCCGCAGCCGATAATGTGGCCGTGATCTTCAAGCACCACGAAGTCACGCACGTTCTCGCAGACTTCGGCGAAGGTGCGAGGGCAGGAGCGTGCCGTCGTGGGAGTAGGTCGCAATCAGTTCGTGGATCTGCTCGGCGTCGGGCAGCAGGGCTTCACGCGTGCGCATGGATGTCCTCCCGCACGGCTTCGACTTTTTGCCGGGCGTCGGCAATGGCCTGACGGACACGCGCCGGTGCGGTGCCGCCGGGTACGTCATGGATGGCAAGCACTGCCTGCAAAGTCAGAGAGGAATAGAAATCCTGATCAAAGGCTGGATTCAACTGGCGTAGTTCCTCCAAGGGCAAATCTGCCAACTCACACTTTCTTTCGATGCAAGTTTGCACCGCTTTGCCAACTATTTCGTGAGCAAGCCGGAAGGGAACTCCGCGGCGAACCAAGTAAGTAGCCCCCGCCCAGGCATTCATGAATCCGGACTGCGCGGCTTCCTGCATGCGGTCGTGATTGAACTCGACAGCCTTCATCCAGCCGGAGGCCAGGGGCAGCAGCGACAGCACGGTTGCCGGCGGCCTCGAAAAGCGGTTGCTGGGTCTCCTGCAAATCTTTGTTGTAGGCCAGCGGCAGGCCTTTCACCGTGACCAGTAAGGCCGTCGCGTCGCCTATGATGCGGGCGGCTTTGCCACGAGTGAGCTCGAGCAGGTCAGGGTTCATCTTCTGCGGCATAGCGCTGCTGCCTGTGGAATAGGCTTCGGGCAGCCGAATGAAGGCAAACTCCTGCGATGAGAACAGGATCATCTCTTCCGCCCAACGGCTCAGGTGGACGGCCAGAAGGGAAAGCGCTCCCACAAATTCCAGAACGAAATCACGATCGCTGGTTGCGTCAATGCTATTGGCGGTCGGAGCGTCAAAGCCTAGTTCCACCGCCATGGCGCGGCGATCGAGGGGCAGCGTCGCCCCAGCAACGGCGCCCGAACCCAGGGGACAGAGATTCAGCCGCTTGCGGCAGTCAGCCAGACGGTCGGAGTCGCGCAGGAACATTTCCACGTAGGCCAGCAGCCAGTGCGCGACCAGGACAGGCTCGGCTCGCTGCAGGTGCGTGTAGGCGGGCATGGCCGCGCTTCCCGCCTGTTCGGCGCGATCAAGCGCAATGCCCTGCCACTCCGCCAGGTCGGAGCGTATCTGGTCAATGGAAGCGCGGACGTAGAGACGCAGGTCAGTAGCAATCTGTTCGTTACGGCTGCGGCCGCTGTGCAGTTTGTATCCCGTGTCGCCGATCAGTGTCACTAACTGCTTTTCGACGAAGTGATGCACGTCCTCGGCTTCGTTGTCGTCGAGAAATGCGGGCGACGTTGCGGCCTTTTCGCCAATCTGCTTCAGGCCCTGGAGAATCGAGATGAGCTCGCTCGAAGACAGGATTCCGGCATTCTTCAGTGCAGAGGCGTGGGCGCGGCTGGCGGCCAGCTCCTCACGCAGCAGGCGCCGGTCGAAGTCGAACGACCGCTGCCAGCGCTCGAAATCGGCATCGAGCGGCTGGCGGAATCGTCCTGACCACATCTTCATCGTATCTACCTCGGGCTTCGCAGTCTCCGCACGCAGACGGGCGCGCGAGCGCGACGGCAGGCCCAGAATGCGGATGAATCCTTCCGCATCTTTCTGGTCGTAGCTGTCGTCCATGGTGAACGATGAAAGATCGGTACGGTAGAGCGAATTCTCAGAGTGACGGCTCACGACCGACACGTTGCCCTTATACAGAGAAAGTGTCGTCGTGCCGGTGATGACCTGCTGGGTGTTGTCAACGAATGCGTCGAGCGCCTCGCGCAGCGGCGTGAACCAGAGACCGAAATATGCCAACTCGGCATATTTCAACCCGATGTGCTGCTTGAAGTGCATGAGGTCGCGCTCCAGGCACAGGGCTTCGAGTTCGCGGTGCGCGGCAATCAGCAGAGTTCCGCCCGGGGTCTCGTAACAGCCTCGCGACTTGATGCCCACGAAGCGGTTCTCTACCAGGTCGATGCGGCCGATGGCGTTGCGTCCGCCGATTTCGTTCAGCAACTCGACCAGCGATACCGGATCGAGCTTCATGCCGTTCACCGACACCGGCGTTCCCTTTTCAAACCCGATTACAACTTGTTCTTCGCGGTCGGGAGCGTCCTGCGGTGAACGGGTCAGCTGCCAGGTGCTGGCGAGCGGCGCGTTGCCGGCATCTTCCAGTTCCCCGCCCTCGTGACTGATGTGCCACAGATTGCGATCTCGACTGTGAATCTTTTCGCGGCTGGCGGTGACGGAAATTCCCCGCTTCTCCGCGTAGTCGAGGCAGTCTTCGCGCGACTTCAAAGTCCACTCGCGCCAGGGCGCGATTACTTTGAGTTCCGGAGCCAACGCCTGGTACGCGAGTTCAAAGCGGACCTGATCGTTCCCTTTCCCGGTACAGCCATGAGCAACCGCAGTCGCACCCTCTCGGAGAGCCACTTCCACCTGATGCTTGGCGATCACCGGCCGTGCCAGCGACGTGCCCAGCAAATATTTATGTTCGTACACCGCACCGGCTCTTAAAGCTGGGAAAACGTATCCGGTAAGAAACTCCTCACGCATGTCTTCTACGACAACCTTGCTGGCGCCGGTCTTGTATGCCTTTTCGACGACGGCTTCGATGTCGTCTCCCTGGCCTACGTCTCCGACCATGGCGATGACGTCGTAGGCATAGTTCTCCTTGAGCCAGGGAATGATGATGGAGGTGTCGAGGCCTCCGGAGTATGCGAGCACAACTTTTTCAGCCATTGGAATTCCTCGAATTCGTGCGGCCCACCTTGCCGCCAAGCAGTAACAACAGGATGGCCTTCTGCACGTGCAGGCGGCTTTCGGCCTGGTCGAAGACGACGGAGCGGTCGCAATCCATGATGGCGTCCGTGATCTCCATTCCGCGGTGCGCGGGCAGGCAGTGCATGAAGACGGCGTGAGGCGCCGCGCCGGCCACGAGCGTTTCGTTCACCTGGTAGGGCGGAAAAATCCGGTTCCGCTCCTGCTCTTCGTGCTCGTGACCCATGCTGGTCCAGGCATCAGTATAGACCGCGTCTACCCCGTCCACAGCCTGTTTGGGATCGTTGAGGATCTCGATGACCGCTCCAGTTTGCTGCGCGAGATCGCGGGCATCGGTAACGATTTGCGCGTCGCATGCATAGCCCTCCGGCGTTGCGATGCGGATGCTGGATCCTAGAGTCGCCGCGGTCAGAAGCAGAGAATGGGCCACGTTGTTGCCATCGCCCACGTAGGCGAGGCAGATTTTCTTCAGATCGCCGAAGCGCTCAAGCAAAGTGAAATAGTCGGCCAGCGCCTGGCAGGGATGCTCGAGGTCGCTGAGCGCGTTAATCACCGGAATGCAGGCGTGCTCGGCCATGCCCTCGACCGTGCCGTGGGAGTAGGTGCGGAGTACGATGGCGTCAACCCAGCGTTCGACGTTGTGCGCGATGTCGCTCAGCTTTTCGCGGGCGTCCAGGCGGCCGGCGGTCTGGTCCATGAAGAAGGCGTTGCCGCCCATGCTGGCCATTCCAGCTTCAAAAGTGAGGCGGGTGCGCAGGGATGCTTTTTCGAAGAACATCACCATCTGCTTGCCGGCCAGAGCTGTCCGGAAATTCGATGGCCGCGCCTTCAACAGTCCCGCGAGATGAAAAATGGTTTCAATCTCGATGGGGCTGAGATCGCGAATGGAAATGAGATCGCGTCCCGGAAATGTCGTGGTCGCCGGGGGAGTCGCGACCTGCGTGGATTGAAATGGCTGGCTGCTCACCGTGGTTGGCTCCTTCTTGATTTCGCAAGGTTGAGTTTTGCACTGCTGGGTTTTCTATTGCTGATCAAATTCTTTTTCGGTTGAGTGGATGCAAGCGCCGCGTCGAGGGCGCGGACGACCAGATCCACGTGGGCTTTCTGAATGATGTAAGGCGGCAGGAAACGTAACACCGTATCCTGGGTGCGGTTGATCAGGATGCCGCGATCGAGCAACTGGGCGACCACGGCTTTCGCCTGGTCGGGCGAATCGAGCTTCATGCCCAGCATCAGACCCATGCCACGGATTTCGCTAACGCCCTCGTGCTTCGCTTTGAGATCTTCCAGTTTCGCGTGGAAGTAATCGCCGGTCTGCTGGATGTGCCCCAGCATGCGATCAAGCACGCGCAGGAATTCGATGGCCACGGAGCAGGCCAGCGGTCCGCCGCCGAAAGTCGTGCCGTGCATTCCCGGATGCATGCCTCCGGCCACGCGATCGGTGGTCAGCAGCGCTCCCAGCGGAAGACCCGCCGCCAGCGGCTTCGCGACGGTGACGATGTCAGGTTGAATCCCGTAGTGCTGATAGGCGAAATACTTCCCCGTGCGGCCCAGGCCGCACTGGATTTCGTCGAGAATCAGCAGCGCCCCGGTACGATCGCAGAGCTGCCGCGCGGCCTGAAGAAATTCAGGAGTGAGTGGACGAATGCCGCCTTCACCCTGAATGGTCTCGAGACAAATGGCGCAAACGCTGCCATCAAATTGCCGCTTGAGATCGTCCACGTCGTTGAAGGCGACGAATCCGACTCCCGGCACCAGGGGCGCAAAAGGATGCCGATACTTTTCCTGCCCTGTGGTGGCCAGCGAGCCAAACGTGCGGCCGTGAAAAGAGTTCTCCAGCGCCAGCAGACGCCACTTGGCTTTGTGGCCATTGCTGTTCTGGGTGCGGGCAAAGGCGCGGGCCATCTTGAGCGCGCCCTCCCAGGCCTCGGTGCCACTGTTGCAGAAGAAAGCCTTGTCCAATCCCGAGATCCTGGTCAAACGCTTCGCCAGTTCGGCCTGGAACTCGTGGAAGAATAGATTCGACACGTGAATCAGGCGGCCAGCCTGCCGCTTCAGGGTGGACTGAATGACCGGATGCGCATGGCCAAGCGCGTTGACCCCGATCCCGCTCAGGAAGTCGAGATAGCGCTTGCCCCGCGAATCCCAGAGATACACGCCGCGTCCGCGTTCGAACAGCACGCGCTGGCGATCGTAGGTGGGAAGCAGCAGCTTGGCTTCAGAACGAACGACGGTGGCGAGGCTCATGCGCTGATGACCTCCGTGCCACCGTCCAGCCGGGTCTGATAGAACTGTGGCAGTGCGTCGGCCTGCGCCGCAGGCAGGATTCGTACCCGGCCCACACCTTTGCGCAGCGCCTGTCCGCAGGCTTCGAGCTTGGGCAACATGCCACCGGCGATCACCGCATTCTCGACCATGCCCGGAATCTGCTTGGTGTTCAGCCAGGGCATGACTGAGCCTTCGGCATCCTTCACGCCGGCGACGTCAGTGAGGAAGATCAGCGTGTCGGCGTGGCAGGCTACGGCGCACGCGGATGCCATCTGGTCCGCGTTGACGTTGTAATACTCGCCGTCCGAGCCTAGCGCGACCGAGGACAGCACCGGCAAGCCGCCTAGCGCCCAAATGGCTTCCAGCCAGCGAGGCTCGACCGAACAAATTTCCCCGACGTATCCCAGGTCGTAGCCCTGCGTCTGCTTTTTGCGGGCGCGGAAGGCCATGCCGTCGCCGCCGCATAGGCCGATGGCGGGGCGTCCGGCGGCGACGATGGCGGCAACCAGGCTCTTGTTCACGATTCCGGCCAGCACCATCAGCGCGACATCGCGAGTCTCGGCATCGGTGATGCGCAATCCATTTACGAAGTCGCTTTCCTTGCCCAGAAGTTTGAGGGTGCGAGTAAGTGCAGCGCCGCCACCGTGGACGACCGTGACTTTGTGGCCGTCCTCGGCCAGCTCAACTATGGCGCGTGCGCACTTGTGCAATGTGTTTTTGTCTTCGAGGGCGGCGCCACCGAGCTTGATTACGATTTTCACTGCAGACCTTCCTGTTCTTTAAACCCATACATGAGGTTCATGTTCTGAACTGCCTGTCCAGCAGCGCCTTTGAGCAAGTTGTCTATACAAGACACCAACACCAGGCGGCGTCCGTCTTTTGCCAGGCAGAAGCCCAAGTCGCAATAGTTGGTGTGAAGCGAAAACTGGATTTGCGGCAGCTTCGGGGTCGCGAAAACGCGAACCCACGGCTTGCCCGCGTAGAAATCATGGAAGCAGGTTTCTACTTCCGCCGGTTTTGTCTCCTGCTTCAGATGAACGTAGATGGTCGAAAGGATTCCTCGCGGAATCGGCAACAGGTGGGGAGTGAAAATCAGCTCGCCCGAATCCAGCTTCAACTGTTCGAGAATTTCTCCGACATGGCGATGTCCGAAAACTGAGTATGCCGACAGATTGTCGGCCACTGATACGAAGTGGGTGCGAGCGGTCGCTTCTTTGCCCGCGCCGGAGACGCCGGACTTCGAATCGGAGATGATTCCCTTTTCGCGATCCACGATGTCGGCCGCGAGCAGCGGCGCCAGCGCCAGAATCACCGACGTGGCGTAGCAGCCGGGATTGGCCACCAGCGCCGCGCCCGGGAGCTTATCGCCATTCAGTTCGGGCAGGCCGTACACCGCCTTCTCCATCAAGTCGGCCGCAGTGACCGCATTCTCGTCATGGAAGCCGTAAACAGCGCGGTTTTGCGCCTCCCTCAATCGCCACGCTCCGCTGAGATCAACCACTCGCACGCCGTGGGCAATTGCTTCCGGCACCAGTGCGCGCGACACTTCGTGCGGCGTAGCCAGAAACAGCAGTTCGATCCCGCGACGCTTCAGTTCAATCCACGACCACGGTTGCAGCGGATATCCCCCGTTGCCCGAGATGGCGGGATACATGTCCGCGAGATTGACTTCCGCGGCTGATTCGCCGGAACGCTGAAGCATCACCGGAGTTTCCACGCCGGGGTGGCGCAGAAGAATGCGGGCCAATTCAAAGCCGGAGTAACCGGTCGCACCCAGGATCGCGGTCTTGAGCCTGGACGCCATCAGACGAGCATCTCCTGAATGCGGGCGGCCAGAACCTTTGCGCCCCGGTTGTCGGAACAGACCATCAGTATTGTGTCGTCGCCTGCGATGGTTCCGATGGCTTCCTCCCAATCCTGACCATCGAGTGCCGCGGCCACAGGCTGTGCGCTGCCTACGGTCGTCTTGATGACCAGCAGATTTTGTGCAGCTTTCACTTCCAGCCCAAACTCCCTCACCAGCCGCGCAACCGGCGGCAAAGCCGGTTCCGAAACCGCTTCACCTGGAAGCACGTATCCGGCCCCGGTCTTGACCAGACCAAGTTCATGAATGTCGCGCGAAAGCGTTGCCTGCCCTACTTTCAGTCCGCGCCTGGCCAGCGCCCGCTGCAGGTCTTCCTGGCTGCCTACAGAACCCTGGTCCAGCACTTCCAGGATCACCTTTTGTCGCAGCGGCTTGCTCATGAATGACTATTCATCATGCTGAATAATTATTCATCTATGATAGTTGGTATGCAGCAGGTGTCAAGTAGAAATTTCGATACGGGCAATCGAAATTGCAGGGCGAGCGGCCCCGCTCGCGCGGCGCGCCTGGACCCACCGTGAGGAAATGAAAGAGCCGATTCTCAGCACCCGTGAGCGGCTGTGGTTGTTGCTCCGAAACACGCGCGGGAGGACGCTCGCGCCCGCATCAATCGGCGCCGTGCCACACAACTTCGGCCTGGCACATGGCCAGTGAGTCATCCAGGCCAATCACCGGTTGCGAGTTCGCAAAAAAGGACCGGTGCAGGCGCTGAACCGCTTCCACGGCATGCGATTCGTCCACCAGGAAGCTGATATTCCGCTCCGAAGCCCCCTGGCAGATCATGCGGACGTCGATATCGCCGATGGCGCGAAACGCATGGCTGGCGATTTCCGCGCGGCGGCGCACCTGCTCTCCCACCAGGCACACCAGCGCCTTATGGTTTTCCCATCGGACGTTGGCCATCCCTTTCAGCTCTTCAGCAATCGCCGGCAGAGCGGAGACCGAACTCACCAGAATAGCCAGACTTCCCCGTGAGGCCGAGATCAGGTCAATGCCATGCTGATGGCGCTCGAATACGTCGAAAACCTCGCGCAACAGTTCGGGTGCGAACCAGCGGACCGGCTCTACGTCCACGATGGCTACGCCTCGCTTCGCCGTGATGGCTTTCACGCCTTCGACTGGCTCGCGCTGGGCGACGATTTCGGTGCCGAGGCAATCCGGGTTGCGGGAATTAAGCACCCAGACCGGAATATTGCTGCGCATGGCCGGCGACAGTGTCGCGGGGTGCAGAATCTTGGCGCCGAAGTAGGCCAGGTCCGCCGCTTCGTCGAAGCTCATGCAGGGAACACGGCGTGCGTCGGGACACAGAGCCGGATCGGCGGTCATGACGCCATCCACATCGGTCCAGATCTCGATTCGCCGGGCGTGCAAACCGGCGCCCACGATGGAAGCGCTGAAATCGGAGCCACCACGGCCCAGCGTGGTCGGAATGCCGTCGCGGGTCGCGCCCACGAATCCGCCCATCACGGGCACGCGTCCCGCTTCGAGCAACGGCAGCAGGACGGATTTCAGCCGTTCGTTGGTGTCGTCCCACAGCGGAGTCGCCCGGGTGTGGGCGGCGTCGGTGACGATGCATTCGCGCGCATCCACCAGAGCTGCGTTCACACCGGCGGACCGCAGCGCCGCGCATACCAGCTTCGACGAAAGGGATTCACCGAAGCCGAGCAACCGGTCCTGCGATGGCGGGCCCAACGCCTTTTCTGAAGCGATCTCGACCAGGATATTGTCCAGGACCTTAAATTCATTCGCGAGCCCGTACAACACGGTGATGGCTTCGGGCCCCTCGACGAGTTCCCCGGCCACGATTTCATGCCGGCGCCGCAGCACTTCAAGCATGGTACGGGCGGATTCCAACTGGCCCCCGGCAGCCATCCAGCCCGCGTTCAGCAGTTGATCCGTGACTTGGGCCAGCGCGCTGACCACGACGACCGGGAGTTGCGGGGAGGGTCGCGCCACCAACCTGCACAAGCGGCCGATAGCCTCGCCGTCCTCCACGGACGTACCGCCGAATTTCATGACTACGCATTCCGAGCGCCGATACGACGCCTCGCCCGCTTCCGATTGATCGTTCATACTGCCTCCTGTCATTCGTCCTGTGGATGTCAAAGTTTTGGACCAAATAAAAAACCCACCGGCCAGTTACTTCTGGCGGTGGGTCTTTGCAAGCCGTTAAAACTTTTTGTTTCTCAGCTCACCAGGCGACCTCCCCCAGAAGACACGCGAATTCGTGTCGATGTAATGAGCATCGATGTAATTCGCTTAGCCTTAGCCTTCAGGGAAATTGCTGTCATGGTAGCTGTGCGAGCCTGATCCTAGTTGTGTTGTTGGCGGCCCAGTCTTGGGTCCGGTTGCTCCGGTTTGAATTCTTCAAAGAATTGCATCAGCCGATCAACCAGTCTGCGCCTGCCTCCGATGACATGGAGTCCGCTCTCATGCTGATGCTCTTCCAGGATTTTGTTTAATCCACTTTCCAGTTCTTTCATAACGCACCCCCTCAGCTGGGTTCAAGTCTCGTTGATGACCGCTTCTAGGCGGTCAAAGCTTCTGAGGCTTCAGCTGAAGATTAACAACGATCCATTAAAAAAAGGAAATTTGTAATTTTGATGCCCTGCATCGACAAATTCGATCAGGTTTCGAGGGCTATTTGGAGGCGGTAGCCAGCTGCCGGACAGTGCTGATAAAGGTGGTTGTCGCCCGGGTGTGGGTGCGGTCGCGTCGGTAGGCAATGCCCAACTCCCGCCACAGCTCCTGGTCCCGGATGGGGATCAGCTTGACTCGTCCAGCCAAGACCTGGTCTTTGGCGAAACTGGAACTGATCAGGGAAACTCCCAGCCCGGCGGCCACAAAGCTCTTGATCATGCCAACGCTGGGCAATTCCATCCGGATTTGAAGATGCGCTGCATAAGGACGGAACAGCTTGTCCATGACGCGGCGGCTGTAACCGGTCTTGGGCAGCAGCAGCGGTTGTTTGGCCACTTCGCTGACGGGCACGACGTCGAGCTTGGCCAGCGGATTCTGCGGACTCACCATCAGCATGAGCTGATCGCGGAAAATTGAATGAGTCTTGAGGCTGGCTGACTTCACCGGCAGGGTCACGATGCCGACATCGATGGTCCCGTTCTCCAGCTTCTCGACAATCTTGTAACTGAAATTGCGATAAATGCTGATCTGCACGCCGGGATACAAGTGACAGTACTTGGCGAAGACATCGGGCAACACGTAGAGACAGGTGGCTTCGTTGGCGCCGATGACCAGCGTGCCGCGCGGACTGGTGCCTTGATCGGCCACGGCGAGCAAAGATTCATCCCGCATCTGCAATAGCCGCTCAGCGTAAGCAAACAGCACTCTGCCCGCGGGCGTTAGGGTCACATCTTTGCCGGAGCGATCGAGCAGACGGTCGCCGTATTCCTGTTCCAGTTGACGAATCTGGGCGCTGACGGCGGATTGGGAGCGGAAAACTTTCTGGCCGGCCCGGGAAAAACTTCCCAGCTTGGCCACTTCCAGGAACGTTACTAACTGGTCAAAGTCCATGCGTAGTCGGAGATTATAGCGGACAATCCGGCGGATTCAGAAACTTTGGGAGGTCGCGGGTAGTCTCTTGATCCGGTTGTCCACCACGGAGGCACGGAGACACGGAGAACCCAACTGCCGGGCAAGACTTCTTTTATGGTTCTTGCAGCTCAAGTTTCTATCCGTGACTCCGTGACTCTGTGGTGAAAGCGGAAGCGCGGCGAAGAAATGCAGGTTCAAAGGTTGGCGGAGCCGCGATCTTTACACGACCGCGATGGCGCGCGGATCGGCAGAATGAGGCACGTAGGCGGTGCGGGGCTCCGGCACCGAAGCGGGTTGCCGCTTGAAGCGGGTGAGAATTGGAGCCCATGTATCGGCAATCGTACAGGGCAAAGTCAGAGGCTCCACCCGCAGAAACGGCAGAGGCGTTGAGGAATCCAGCAGGGTCGCCGCGCGCGGGCTGCCGGTCAGGCGTAAGTGTTTGCGCAACACCCGGCGCAGCCATACCTCTTCCCGAACTTCGACCGGAGCCAGGCGCACCGAATGCTGGTTGTATCCGTATCCGCCGATGGAGTCGCGCAGGACGTAAGCCAGCCCGCCGGTCATGCCCGCCCCCAGGTTCATTCCTGCGGGGCCCAGAATCACGGCCACGCCCGCGGTCATATATTCACAGCCGTGCTGGCCGACGCCTTCGACCACCGCCAGCGCGCCGCTATTACGAACTCCAAACCGTTCACCCACCCGCCCCGCGACATACAACTCTCCACCGGTGGCGCCGTAGAGCAGCGTGTTGCCGGCCAGAACGTCGCCCCGGAGCGATGCCTGTTCTCCGGCGGTGATTGCAATCGTTCCCCCGGACAAACTCTTGCCCACGTAATCGTTGGCCTCGCCGACCAGGCGGAAATTCAATCCCTGGATCAGGAACCCGCCGAAGGTTTGCCCCGCGGTTCCGACGAATTCATATTTGACGGGAGCATGAGACGGCGCCGCTTTCTGACGCAACATTTCTCCGCTCAGATGGGCGCCGATAGAACGGTCGGCGTTGGTGATGCGGAAACGGCGGCGGCGGGAGGCCCGCGTATCCGATTCGTCGCGCGTGGTGAGATTCAATTCACGGTAGAGACTGCTGTGGTCTTCCGGGGCAGAAGCTGCCTGACAGGAAGAAACAACCGGATCCAGCAACCCGGCCAGCGTGCGCGCCGCCGGGGCAGTCCGCGGCCGTAGCCGTTCCGCCTGCCCGACTATGTCATCGATCGAGTGGGCGCCCAGCGAGGCCAGCAATTCGCGAACATCCGCAGCCACGGCGCGAAAGTACGTCTCGACCATCTCGGGTTTCCCGGAAAAACGGGTGCGCAGCTTTTCGTCCTGGGTGGCGATGCCGACGGGACAGGTATTGAGATGACATTGCCGCGCCATGACGCACCCCAGCGCCAGCAGCGCCGCCGTGCCGAAACCAAATTCCTCCGCTCCCAGCAGAGCGCCGATGATGACATCGCGCGCGAACTTGAAGCCGCCATCCACCCGCAGGCGGACCCGGCCGCGCAATCCGGTCTTTACCAGCGCGGCGTGAGCATCGCGCAGACCGACTTCCCAGGGCAGGCCGGTATTTTTGATCGAGGTAATTGGCGACGCGCCGGTGCCGCCGTCGTGGCCGCTGATCGTAATGACGTCGGCTCCGGCCTTGGCCACCCCCGTCGCGATAATTCCCACCCCGGCGCTGGCCACAAGCTTCACTCCGATGCGCGCCTGCGGATTGATGGCGCGCAGGTCGTAGATCAGTTGCGCCAGGTCCTCGATGCTGTAGATGTCGTGATGCGGCGGCGGAGAGATCAGCATCATGCCGGGAACCGCGTGTCGCAAGCGCGCGATGTACACCGAAACCTTGCTGGCGGGCAACTGTCCGCCTTCGCCCGGTTTCGCGCCTTGCGCGATCTTGATCTCCAGCTCTTCGGCATGCACCAGATATTCCGCGGTCACACCGAAGCGCGCCGACGCAACCTGCTTGACCCGGTTGTTGGCTTCGTGGTCGTGGGTGTACGCTGCCGGGATCTTCGCCGCCTTCTCCGGTATTGCTGCGCCCGCCCAGGCGATTCATGGCGACGGCCAGGGTGCGATGCGTCTCCGGTGAAATCGCACCCAGCGACATAGCCTGCGTGCTGAAGCGGCCCAGAATGGAAGCTTCGGTTTCAACCTCGTCGAGCGGCAGCGCTTTGCCCGGAACAATCTCCAACAGGTCTCTGACCGCGACCGCCTCCCGTTGGTCCCCGAGTTCCACGAAGGAGCGATGATTTTCCGCGGTGGGAAACTTGAGATAGCGATGCATCCGCCGCACTACCTCGGGCGAGGTGGCATGCTGCTCCCCATGATGGCGGAAGCGATACAGGCCATGGTCCTGCAACTGCGCGGTCATCGTCATCGAGGGGAAAGTGATGGAGAAAACGGAATCATGACGATCGACACAATCCTGCAGAAGCTCGGTCAAGCCTTTGCCCGCGAGCGAAGAGCTGGCGTCCTCGAAAAATCGGCCGCATACGTCGGCGTCCAGACCGATGATCTCGAACAGGTGACTATTCCGATAACTGGCGATGGTTGAGATCCCCATCCGCGCGATGACTTTGCGCAGGCCCTTTTCGACCGCGGCCCGATAGGCGACTGCACCCTCCGGCTTCAAGTGAGCCGCCTGCTCAAGCGCCAGATAAGGGAAGACGGCGCTTGCGCCCGCTGCCACCAACAGGGCTACGTGGTGAGTATCGATGACTTGTCCGCATTCAATCACCAGCGGAACGTGGGCAGCGCCAGCCTCGACCATCGATTTCCAGGCCGCCGCCACGGCCAACAGCGCGGGAAGCGCGGCGCGTTCTTTACCCACGCCATGGTCCGTCAACACAATGAGTTCCGGCGCCTGGGCACAGGTCTTCTTTACGTCTTTCTGCAGTTTGGCGAGCGCGGCCTTCGCGCCCTGAACTCCGTCCTCGGAGGGAAAGGCGACGCTGATGCGTTCGGTGTTTCCTAATTCTTTCTGCAGCCGCTGCAACTGCCCGCCGTCGAGGAGGGGCGAGTTGATCGCTGCGCGCCCGAGAAATACCTTCAGCGACATCACGTGAGTCTCACGCAGCGAGTCGATCGGCGGATTCGTGACCTGCGCGAAGCGCTGCTTACAGTAGTCCCAGAGCGGCCGGCGCAGGCTCGACATGGAGGCGGGAGGTGCGTCGTCGCCCATGCTCCACACCGCTTCCTGCCCTTGTTCCACCAGCGGCAGGAAGAGCAGGCGGAACTGATCCTCGCTCCAGCCGAGCGCTGCCATGGTGGCCTTGGGATCGGGAGTTCTGTCCAGAAACGCCTTGTCGGTGGGCTCGATGAGCACGGCCGGCACCGAAGCGACGGCACGAATTCCCTCTCGCAGCCGCAGCGAATCTTTGGGACGAACGAACTGTCCGCTCTCCGGATTCACCAGCAGAATTTCTCCGGGCCCCAGCCGTTGCCGCTCGGCAATCTCTTTGTCCTGCAGGTCCGCAATGCCAACCTCGGAGCCAACCACCAGCAGGCCGTCCTTCGTCAGGGTGTAACGCAGCGGACGCAAGCCATTGCGGTCAAGCTTCGCGCCTACAGTATGCCCATCGGTGAAGATCAGGGCAGCCGGACCGTCCCACGGCTCCTGCAGGCGGACTTGCTCTTCCAGAAAGTTACGCAACTCCGGCGCGGCCTCGGGCGAGCGCTCCCATGCCGGGGGAACCATCGACAGCATGGCCTCGGCCGGGGTGTACTCGCGGCGCAGAAAAATTTCGAAGCCGTTGTCAAAGCTGGCCGAGTCGCTGACCCGCTCTTCGAGCAATCGGACCTGATCGGAAAATCCCAGTTCCCGGCGCAAGGCCGGCGCTTTGGCCCGCATCCAGCGCCGATTGCCGCTGATGGTGTTGATCTCGCCATTGTGGGCGACAAAGCGGAAGGGTTGCGCCATCGACCAGCTAGGTTGGGTGTTGGTGGAGTAGCGCTGATGGAAAATCGCGAACAGACTTTCAAAATCGGGGTCGCGCAAGTCGGCGTAAAACGCGGGGAGCTGAAATGGCGTGAGCAGTCCTTTGTAAACCACGACGCGACAGGAGAGCGAACAGAAATAAGTTCCGGCGGGAGCTGCCGCCTCGGCTTCCTTCCGGAAACGGAAGAGAAGAAATTCAAGATTGGGCGTTTCTGCATTCGTCGCTTCCGAAGCAGGAGCGAAAAAACATTGCTCGATCACGGGCAGCGCATCGTGAGCGCGCGGACCGAGAACCGCGGGATCGTTCGGCACCGCACGCCATCCCAGACAATTGAGACCGCTTTTCTTGGCCTGCGATTCAATGGCTTGGCGCGCCGCCGCTTCCTGACCCGGCGGCAGAAATATCATCCCCAGTCCGAACTCCGCGGGCAGAGCGATACCCAGCTCATGCGCTCGCTTGCGAATCAGTTTATCGGGAATGCGTGTGAGCAGGCCCGCACCATCGCCGCTCCGGCCATCGGCATCCACACCCCCGCGATGCACCAGCCGTACCAGGGCCTCGAGCGCGCGGTCGACGATCTCGCGTGAGGCGGTTCCACCGATTTGGGTGACCAAACCGACACCGCAGGCGTCGTGGTCTGTGGTTAAGTGATGCGGACTCATCTTTACACTGTGTATCGTCAATGGAGGTTATAAGTACAATCGAGAATTTCGATGGGCCGGATGGATTTTTTGGGCAGAGAAAGTTTAAGGCTAGGAGCTTTAACCACTAAGGACACGAAGGTACACAAAGGAAAACATTGAGTTTAGTCAGGGATCCGCTATACCTGTTCCCCTTTCGCGCTTTATGAATTTTCCTGAGGATGGCCCTTGTCGACGCGAATCTCGATCAAGGGAGTAAGGGCCGGGGATTCGTCAACGTGCAGTCCGCACTCGGTCTTGCCGGAACCTGACCAGCGGCCCGCGCGCGCATCTTCTCCCGGACGTACGGCCCTGGTGCAGTGGATACAGCCGATGCTGGGGTAGTTCTGGTCATGCAGTGGATTGTAGGGAACGTTATGCCTGAGCGCGTAGCTCCACACCATCGGCGAAGTCCAGTCGGCGATGGGATTGATCTTCCACAGTTGAAACTTTGGGTCCCATGCCACCTTGGAGGCCGAGGCGCGAGAAGATGTCTGGTCGCGGCGAATGGCGGTGATCCAGGCGCGCAATTCGGTCAGCTTGGTACGCAGCGGTTCCACCTTGCGTAATGCGCAGCACTTGTCAGGATCGCGGCTCCACAGCGCTGCGCCATGTCTGCGCTCCTGCTCCTCGGGCGTGAGCGGACTATAGACTCTCTCGATCTTGATGCCGTAACGCTTTTCGACGCGGTCCATCAGATCGTAGGTTTCGGGAAACAGAAGGTCGGTATCCAGCGTGAACACTCGAAAGTCCGGACGCACCCGCGCAGCCAGATCGAGCAGCACCATCCCTTCAATGCCAAAGCCCGAAGCGATCGCTACATCTTTTCGGTAGGTGGCAAACGCCCAATTCAGTACTTCTTCCGGCCGCCATTTTTCTGTCTCGGCCGGTATCAGCTCCTCGGGGTCTATCACTCGCCACGCTCCTGACCTGCTGACAACACCAACTCATTGGCAACGAAATTCACCGGATCGCTCCGCCACGCGAATTGCGGATGCAGCGCCGCCGGCTTAGCCAGGCGCACCACATCACCGACCACCAATAATGTCGGCGAAGGCAGGCGTGGGGAAGCGTGTAACTCATCCACCGTGGTCACATGAACTTGCTCGTCGGACAAAGTAGCCCTCGAAATGACCGCACAGGGGGTTGTTCCCGAAACGCCTGACCGCAGCAGTTGTTGTGCCGTATTCAGATATTCCTGGCCGGGCATGTAGACCACAACCGTTGCGTCGGTAGGAATCTTCGCTGGCCAGTCGGCAAATTCTTCGGCGGCGGCGTGGTGGCCTGTCACCAGCACGAGGTTGGATGACACTTCCCGATGGGTCAGCGGAATCTGCGCGTTGGCAGCGGCGCCCAACGCCGCCGTAACGCCGGGAACGATTTCGAATTCGATGCCGGCATCGCGCAAAGCCTGGATCTCTTCGCCGGCGCGCCCGAAAATCAGCGGGTCTCCGCTCTTCAGCCGGACCACTTGCAGTCCCAGCAGTGCGTTTTGCACCAGAAGCGCATTGATCTCGGGCTGGCTGATTTTTTTCCGCCCGAAACGTTTGCCGACATTCTGGACCTCGGTCGAGGACGGGATGAACGCGAGGATCTCCGCACCGATCAGGTCGTCGTGCAGCACGACATCGGCCGATTTCAGAAGTTTCAGCGCCCTGAGGGTCAGCAGTTCGGGATCGCCCGGCCCCGCCCCCACCAGATAGACCTTACCGGTCATGATATTTTCTCCAGACTCATTGCTTCGATGTTGAATTCCGCCGTCTGTGCTTTTTCGAAAGCCTCGCGGCTGGCCACTTCGTGCAGCAAACGTCGTCGTTGCTCGGGCTCAATCCCGCTGGCAAATAACCGTTTTCTGATCCTGCCCAGCTCCGCCAGCCACTCGCCATACTCCGGACCAAACTCAGCTTCAAGTTCGCGCCGGATGCGTTGGGCCAGAGCCGGACTGTGCCCATTGGTCGAGATGGCAAGCTGGAGGTCTCCGCGCTGCACCACCGCGGGATAATAAAAATCGCAATATTCCGGATCATCGACCACGTTGCACAAGATATTTCGCTGCCGGGCTTCTTCGAAGATGGCCGCGTTCAACTCGCGCGAGTTCGTAGCCGCGATGACCATGAAAACGCCGTCCAGGTCGGCACCGTTGAAAGCTCGCGCCTCCCAGGTGACTTTTCCGGCCTCGGCCCACCCGGCAACCGCATCTGTCGCCCGAAGTGCAACCACCCGGATGGACGCGCCGGCCGCGATCAGGCTGCTGATCTTGGGCTCGCCGACGGTGCCGGCTCCCACCACCAGGCAGGAGCGGCCTTCGAGCTTCATGAACATCGGGAACAGAGTCATCGGGTTCGATACACCGTAAATTCGCGAGCGAATGGGCCGCTTGCGCTCAGGATGACAGCGCTAGTTTTGTGGCTAGCCCTCGACCGCATGCGGCACCTTTCCCGGCGAAGCATCGCGCTCGACTGCTGCCAGAAACTTTCCTGCCAGGCACTCGCGTAACTCTTCATCGCTGCGCCGCGAGAAGTAGTGGCGCAGATTTTCGTCGGGCAACCTCTCATCCAGGTAGCGGCGCAGGAGACGTTCGATCGCATCCGGCACTTCGCTGGCCAGGCAGCGATAACCGACGGGGCGCGCCACCGACTGATGCAATCCCACGGCGCCGCCCACGCAGAAGTAATAAGCGTCCTGCTGTCGGCCATCCACTTTGATCTTTTTGCCCTCGATGCCGATGTCGGCAATCCAGTGCTGGCCGCAGCTGTTGGGGCATCCCGTGACGTGCAGCTTCAGGTGCTGCTCGAAGCCGGGAAGCCGCTCTTCGAGTTCTTCCACCAGCCAGCGGGAAAAACTTTTGGTCTCGGTGATCGCGACCTTGCAGAACTCAGTGCCGCTGCAGGCCACTACTCCGCGCCAGAATGGAGTCCCGCCTACGGGCATCTTGTTCGCTTCCAGGACGCCGGCCAGGGCCGCGGTGTTGCGATTGGGCACGTTCACGATCAGCAGGTTCTGCATGTTGGTGGTGCGCAGTTCGCCGGAGGCAAACCGGTCGGCGGCATCGGCCGCGGCGCGCATCTGCTGGGCCGAAATGCGTCCCCGCAGGACCGCCGCCCCGACGTAGGAATAGCCCGCCTGCTTCTGAGGATGAATTCCGACGTGATCGCGATAAATATCGTTGGGTGGCTTTTCTTCCACTGCCGGATCGAGTTGAAAGCCGATTCGCCGCTCCAGTTCTTCCTGGAAGCTTTCGGCGGTCCAGCCATATTTCAGGAACAGAAACTTCAGCCGGGCGCGCTCCCGGTTCTCCCGCAGCTTCTCGCTTTCGCGGAAGATCTCGGCGACGCCCTTGAGAACGGGGATCACCTGGTGCCGCTGCACGAAGGCATTGAGACGGACCGCGAGATGCGGATCGGTCGAGAGCCCGCCGCCGATGCGCAGGGAGAATCCGACTTCGGAATCGCGGCGAACCGCGGTCAGGCCCACATCGTTGATTTCGGGATACGCGCACCACACGCTGCATCCGGTAATGCAAACTTTGAATTTGCGGGGCAGATTGTAGAAGTCGCCGTTGCCCACAAAGAAGCGATTGGCCTCAAGCGCCAGCGACGAAGCATCGCAGATTTCGTCGGCATCCACACCTGCGAGCGGGCAGCCCGTGATGTTGCGGGTATCGTCGCCGCACGAGCCCATCGTGGTCAGGCCCGCGCGCCACAATCCCTCGAGGAGTTCAGGAAGGTCTTGAATGGTTACCCAGTGCAGCTGAATATTCTGGCGCACCGTCAGGTCAGCGGTTGCGCGCGCATATTTCTCGGTGACGTTGGCGATGGTTCGCAGCTGGTGAGCATGGAGCAGACCGTTCGGAATACGGATGCGCACCATGAAGAACGGGAGGGCCTTCCCTTCTCCGTTCTTGCCGCCGATCACGCCCACTCCATCACCCTGTGTGTAAACGCCCCACCAGCGGAAATATGTGCCCAGCCATTCGGGAGTGATGGAATCGAAGCCCTCGCGGGCGAACTTGCGGATATCGTCGAGCCCCTCCCAGGGATTTTTCTCGCGCTTCAGGCGCTCGACCCGCTGGGCTTTTGTTTCCTTGACTGCGTCTGCCATAAATTTGGGCCACAAAAAAACCCACCGCCAGTGGGCTGCACTGGCGGTGGGTATAATTGCCGATTTCTAAATGATTCTTAGGTCAGCAGCCCCCGGGCGCCAGTGGATACACGCATACAACAACAGATACAACACTGGCAGCGCGTTAGGCAGAAAGCTGACATGAACCAATTGATCGTAGATAACCAGGCGAAGCCTGTCAATCCGCTTCTTGGCTCTTTGGATGAAAACTTTGAATAGGACGCATCAAAAAAGTTGCGTTGAGTCGTGCTCTGCTGGTTGCATCGATCCAGGAGCCCTCGGTTGGTAATAAGATCTTCAACAAGTTGCTGCCGCATGGGGCCCTTGTAGCAACGACGATGTAAGTAATAATCGTTCCCGCTATTTAGATGGAGCTCGCATGACCGTCCGCGAAATTTCGCCGCATTGCTCTGGCCCTGCCCGAGGCCGTGGAGGGCTCGCATTTCGGGGCCGTCGACTTCCGGGTCGGAGGAAGAATCTTCGCCACCCTCGCGCTTGAGTCGGAAGGATATGGCGTACTGCTGCTCACGCCGGAACAGCAAACTGGAATGGTAGAGGACGCACCCGAGATTTTCTCCCCCGTCCCCGGAGGCTGGGGAAAAATGGGGGCGACGCGGGTGCTTCTGGCCAAGGTTCCAAGCGACATACTGGAAGCCGCGTTGCGGACGGCGTGGATGCGGAAGGCGCCGAAGCGACTCTTGCCGCCGAAGCCCGTCCTCCATAACCGGCCGTAGCTGGTCAGGGCTTCGCCGGCTCGGAATCGACTTCGGTCCCCGATCGCTTGAAACCGAATTTCAGAATCCATGCCGTCGGAGCGCCCCGGTCACTCGCGGCGGGAGAAAATTTCCATTGCTGCGCCGCCTGCATAGCCTGACGGGAAAAATATTTGCTCGGGCCTTCGGTCAGGAAGGTTGCATTTTCGACGTTCCCCGCGGCATCGACGTCGACTTTTACCCTGATCCTGATCGTGCCGGAAATTGTGCTCCGCGCCGAATTGGAGATTATCGGTTCAACCTGCTGCAAAACCCTGCCGTGATCGGATGCGCCACCGGATGATGGGCTTGCCGGAGCAGTTGGCAGCGCCGGGGGCGAAACGGAAGCTTTGGAAATTGGATGTTCGTCGCGATGCTTGATCGCCGAAGGTTTGCTCTCCGTTGCCACCGTCGCCGGTTCCGGCTGCGGTGAGGCGCTCTGCACTGCGGCCGCGGGCGCTGGCGCGGGTTGCGACGAGACTGAACTTGGAGGCGGAGCATCAGGGCGCGACCTGAGCAGCCTGGAGCCAACAAAAAAGGTTGCTGCCGCCAGCAGTACCACAACGATCAGAATTCCGTAACGCCAGCCGGCAGATGTCTGTACCCTGACCGTCGCAGGCTTCGGTGCGGAAGGGCCCACCCGCAGCCGGCTCGCGATGTCCGCAACCGTGCAGCGGCGTTGCGGATCACGGCGCAAACAGCAGTGCGCGATCCCCATGAACGGCGCCGGCACGGTCTCCGGCAAGGGCTCGGTGATACCTTCCACTGCGGGCAGCCGCTGAGTCAGCGCCTCCATCAGTGTCATACCCAAAGACCAGGCGTCCGATGCCGGTAAGATGTTCCCGCTCGCCACTTCGGGCGCGTCGTACTTGCTCGCGCCGCCCATGCTGCCCGCCGGATCGCCGCTGCGGAACAGGCTATCGCTGGACAACTTCAGCTGGTCTTGCGCCGCCATCACATTCGACGGCTTCAGCCGTCCGTGAACCAGTGAATTGCCATGGACAAAAGTCAGCGCATCCAACGCCGGCTCCAGCAGATCACGTACCTCTTCCGGAGTGAGTGCCCGATGAGGAAGAATCAGCGACAGGTTATCTTCGGCGTACTCCATTACCACATAAAGAAAAACTGACTTATCCAGTTGGCAGCTTCCGGTCTCGAAGAGCCGGAGCAAATGGGGATGGGTCAGCTTGGCAGTCGCTTCCCAGCGCGAGAGCTGCACTCCGGCAGTCGCCGGATTCGACGGGATCAGCTTGATCACCGCCCTCTGCGGCTCGCGCCCGCGGCGCTCGGTAAGGAACACCGCGCTGTGCTCGGAGCCCCCCAGGTATTGGCGGAGCGGGAAGGTGCCATTCACAGTCTGGCCCTCCCATTGCTTCCAGTCCCGGCTCATTTTGGTTCCCTGTCCACTGGTCTGCATTCCCGCTATTGTAAGCGAGCCCCGGCTGAGCGGGCCTGGCCTTCCGACAAAATTTTGTGACTTTGGTGTCTGGGGAACGGAGTGTGCCGATTACAGCTCTCGGAAATGACTCAGCCGCCCGGCCGCTCGCTCCGCCATTTTTTGTCCTGTTGCCGCATGATCCCATAGCATTCGCAGCATGCGCTTTCCAGCCTGGTCCGGTCGATGATGTTAACGTGCCCGCGCGAATACGTGATCAGTCCTGCCTTTTGCAGCATGCCGGCGGCGACGGTGACGCTGGCCCGGCGGGTGCCCAACATGTGGGCCAGGAATTCCTGGGTCAGCGGGACGAACTCGGATCCGATCCGGTCCTGGCACATGAGCAGCCAGCGGGCCAATCGTTCGTCCACCTCGTGCAGCCGGTTGCAGGCCGCAACCTGGGTTGCCTGCATGGCCAACACTTGCACATAGCGCTGCAGTCGGATTGCCAGCGTTGGACACTGGCGTAAGGCCTGGGCGAGCTCACGGGCGGCGATTCTGAAACCGTTGCCTGCGATCTGCATTACGGCCTGGGTCGGTCCGCTACTGAATCCCACGATCAAGGGCAGGCCGACAAATCCGTCCTTGCCCGTTAATCCCACTTCAACGCTCTTCCCTTCGGCCAGGACGGTCAAAATGGAAGTCATCCCGCTGTTCAGAAAGTAGCCAAACTTGATGGGCTCACCAGGTTCGTGCAACACATCGTGGGTCGGCAGTTCGACGAAGGTCAGATGAGGAAAAATCGCGTCGCGCTCCGTCGCCGGCAGGGCCAACAGAATTTCATTTTCAACGGACTGCCCATCGATCACAGGCGGGGCGTGACCATCGGTTTTTGGACGCGCACGAATAGACTTGTCAGCCATGGCGGCTCCTTGCGTAACGGGGGTACCGTCTGTTTTCGCAGGGAACCGTCACCGTGAGGCGCGGCGGGAAGATGCGTTAAGAGACTGTGTTAACAGTACTCTCTAGTCAGCATGTTTACTAGGCAATAATCAGGGTGCCGCTGCCCGCAAAAGGCATCAACCACCAAGGACACGAAGGTACGCGAAGTAAAAACTTTGGCGTTGATTTTCCTGTGTGGACCTTCGTGCCCTCTGTCGTAAAAGATTTTCGCGACGGCTTGAAGGATCAACTTCCAGAAAGAGGAGTCCAGGCCGAATTGCTCTTCGAAGATGCGATAACCGCAGAGATAAAGCGCATACCGGCTACGCCATCTTCGACCGTGGGCACAAGCAAAGAGGACGCCGCCGCGGATCGGTTTTCTATGCGCGCGCTGATCTGTTCCGCCATGTCCGCATACAGTTGGGCGAAGGCTTCCAGATACCCTTCCGGGTGTCCTGCCGGTATCCGGCTGGCGTGCGCGGCCACTGCAGTCGCACCCGGCCCGGCGCGGTAAATCAACGTCGGGGCCTTGCCCAGGGGAGCGAACCATAGGCAATTGGGATTTTCCTGCCGCCATTCGATTCCTGCCTTTTCCCCATAAACCCGCAGACGCAGATTGTTCTGGTTTCCCGTGGCCACCTGGCTGGCCCACAACTGACCGCGGGCGCCTTCCGCATAGCGCAGCATGATTTGCACGTCGTCATCGAGGCGACGGCCGGGCACAAAGGTGTGGAGTTCCGCGGCCAATTCCTGGCATTGGAGGCCGGTGACGAAACTGGCGAGATTGTAAGCGTGAGTTCCAATGTCTCCGAGGGAACCCGCCGGCCCGCTTTGTGCCGGATCGGTGCGCCAGGCGGCTTGCTTCTGGCCGGTCTTCTCCAGCGGCGTGGCCAGCCAGTCTTGCGCATATTCCACCTGGACCACGCGAATGGGACCGATCTCGCCATCGGCAACCATCTGGCGAGCCTGCCGCACCAGCGGATATCCCGTGTAGTTGTGAGTCACGGCGAAAAGAAGTCCGGTGCGGCGCACGATGCTGGCGAGGTCGAGCGCATCCGCAAGCGTGGTCGTCAGCGGCTTGTCGCAAATCACGTGGATGCCGGCTTCCAGAAATGCTTTTGCGGGCGCGTAGTGAAGATGGTTGGGAGTCACGATGGCAACCGCGTCAATGCGATCTTTCCTTGCGGTCTCTGCGGCAGCCATTTCGGTGAAACTGCCGTAAGCTCGCTCCGGAGCGATATGGAGCTCGAGCGCCGCGGCCCGCGCCCGGGCAGGATCGGAAGACAAGGCCGCCGCCACCAATTCGAAACGATCGTCAAGGCGAGCGGCGATGCGATGCACTGCCCCGATGAAACCGCCCGGACCACCGCCCACCATGCCGAGGCGGAGGCGGCGTCCTTTTTTTTCGTCAGATTTTATTTCGAGGCTCACAAGGGTTCCCTCTCAGATCTCAGCTGTCGGCTCTCAGCGTAGATCTCGGGCTGAGAACTGAGAGCTGAAAACTGAACGCTTCATTCCAATCCCGGCATTCTCCCGTTTTCTTTTTAGTTTTCAGTTATCAGCTGTCAGTTATCAGTAAACGACCAAAGCTGAAGCTGAAATTCAATCCAACCCGAGCATGCGGCGATTTGCCGCCTTATCGGCTCCCGAACCTGCGAAATCGTCGAACGATTGCTGGGCCGCCTGAATAATGTGACGCGCGATAAAAGGCGCGCCCTCCGCTGCTCCCTGTTCGCCGCTCTTCACGCAACACTCCCACTCCATCACGGCCCAGCCATCGAAGCCGTATTGCGTGAGCTTGGAAAAGATGCCGGCAAAATCAACCTGCCCGTCGCCCAGCGAGCGGAAACGCCCCGCCCGCTCGATCCAGGGCTGGTAGCCGCCGTAGACGCCTTGCCGGCCGGAAGGGTGGAATTCCGCGTCCTTCACGTGGAACATCTTGATGCGATCGTGATAGAGATCGACGAACTGCAGGTAGTCAAGTTGCTGCAAAACAAAATGGCTGGGATCGAACAGCATATTGCAGCGGGGATGGTCTTTGACCCGCTCCAGAAACATTTCGAAGGTAACACCGTCGTGCAGGTCTTCTCCCGGATGAATTTCGAAACATAAATCCACGCCCGCTTCGTCGAACGCATGGAGAATGGGCAGCCATCGCGAGGACAACTCGTCGAAGGCGGTCTCGATGAGCCCGGCTGGGCGCTGTGGCCAGGGATAAACGTAAGGCCAGGCCAGGGCACCGGAAAAAGTGGCGTGGGCTTTGAGGCCGAGGTTGGCAGAAGCCTTCGCTGCAAACAGCAACTGTTCGACGGCCCACTCCTGCCGCGCCTGGCGGTTTCCATGAACCGATGGGGGGGCGAAGCCATCGAACATCAGATCGTAAGCGGGATGCACGGCCACCAACTGGCCTTGCAGATGCGTGGAAAGCTCGGTCAGGTGCAGACTGTGGGTTGTAAGTACGTCCAGCACTTCGTCACAATAGGTCTTGCTCTCCGCGGCCAGCTTAAGGTCAAACAGGCGGCGGTCCCAGGAAGGAATCTGCACGCCCTTGTAGCCCAGGCTGTTTGCCCAGTGCGCGATATTCCGCAGACTGTTGAAAGGCGCGGCGTCGCCGGCAAACTGAGCCAGAAATATTGCCGGACCCTGGATGGTTTTCATTGTCATGGCGAGCGTGCTCTCCGAAATATTCGCCAGCTAATTTACACCAGTCCGCAGGTGCGGGTTAATCTTTCGAGACGGAAAAGTCAACGCAGGGACCCGGACATCTGAACCAGTTTGAGAATTGTGCGAATCCCCGGCCTGGGCGAAACTTGTCTCTACCCTTAATTTGCGTACTGCGACTGGTTCGAAGGGAGTTTTTTATGCGCGGCAGCCTGCAAGCGCTCACCTGCCTCTTGTTGTTCATGCCTTTTTCGGTGGCTCAAGAGACACCTGCTCGAGACACCCCCGTTGCAACGCCCACGCCGCCGGAGCAGACCAAGCCGGTGTCCAAACCCCGGCTGAAGATCGGAGTCGCGCTGGAAGGCGGAGGCGCGCTCGGACTGGCCCACATCGGCGTGCTGCAATGGTTTGAAGACCACCACATTCCCATCGACTACCTCGCCGGCACCAGCATGGGCGGCCTGGTGGGCGGCCTTTACGCCACCGGAAAATCTCCGCAACAGCTGCAGCAAATCGTCGACGCGCAAGATTGGGACGTCATCCTGGGCGGATCCATCCCCTTTGAGGATCTGTCATTTCGAAGAAAAGAAGACCTGGTCGCGTTTCCCAACTCGATCGTGCTGGGCCTGCGCAAAGGCCTGGTCCTGCCCGGAGGCTTGAACGCCGGCCAGCAGATCAGCCTTCTGATCGACCGTGAAACCCTGGCTTATTCGAACGTGCAGTCGTTTGACGATCTGCCCACACCTTTTCGCTGCGTCGCCACTGACCTGGTCACCGGGAAACAAGCTGTGTTCAAAGATGGATCGCTATCCCAGGCCATGCGCGCCACCATGGCGATTCCCGGCCTGTTCTCTCCCATCCGCGAATCGGAGCACGTTTATGTTGACGGCGGCTTGGTCGGCAACCTGCCCACCGACGTGGTGCGAGAGATGGGCGCGGATGTTGTGATCGGCGTGCATCTCCAAACCTCTCCCGCCGAGGCCGCGAAGATTCAATCGCTTTTCTCCATCCTGGGACGCGCCATCGACGTGGTGGTAGCGGGAAACGAGATCCGCGGACTGGCAGGAGCGGACCTGGTGGTGAACGTCGAACTGCAGGACTTCAGTTCGCTCGATTACGAGAAATCGAAGGCCATCATCGATAAAGGAACCGCGGCCGCCGCCCAAAAATCGCGCCTCCTCGAGGCCTACGCGTTGGATGAAACGAACTGGGACCAATACATGGAGCGGCGGAAAGCCCATCAGAAAAGCGATATCCCGGTTCCCCAATTCGTGAAGGTGCAGGGCGCGAACCCTCTCGCGGAACAAAACATCGAGCGCTTCCTGCGCTCCCAGGCGGGAAAACCGATCAACACCAACCGACTGGAAGGCCTGCTCACGCGCCTGACCGGAGTCGGCCGGTACGATACCGCCGGATACCAGATGACGGAACAGAACGGACAGGCCGGGCTGCTGGTGACGATGCACGAAAAGCTTTACGCTCCGCCCACGCTGCAATTGGGATTTGAAGTCGATGGATCGGAAAGCAACGACGTAGATTTCACGCTGGCCACCCGCCTGACCTTCCTGGATGTGGCGGGATACCGCTCCGAATGGCGCACCGATTTTATTTTCGGCAACACCTACGGGATAGAAAGCGAACTCTACCGGCCGTTCTCTCCCGCCAGCAGGTGGTTCTTTTCGCCGCACGCCGGCGCCAGCAGTTCTGCTTTCAAGATCTACCGGAAGAGCGATCCGCTCGCCGAGTACCGGCTTAACGGAGCCCAGATAGGCGGCGATATCGGATACGGGTTCAGCCGCTTCAGCGAGATCCGTTTTGGCTACGAGGTGGGCACCCAGGAGGCCCGACTGCGGCTGGGCACGCCGGAATTCTCGTCATTCAGCGGACGAACCGGCGACACGCGCATTCGCTGGCTGATGGATCATACCGATGATCCCGTAGTCCCGCGAAGCGGCGTCAGCGCGGAGTCGAACTTCCGCTGGTACGACACCAGCCCGGGGCAGACCAATAGCTTTCCGGTCGCGGATGCGCGCATCGGATACTTCCAACCCATCACCACACCGGCTTCTCTGTTCGTGGTCGGCGAAGGCGGGACCACCTTCGGGTCGACCTCTAACGGATATCCCCAGTTCTTCCTCGGCGGCTCCAACCGGCTGAGCGCGTATGGTACGAACGAGCTTTTTGGCGACCAGTATTACTTTTTCCGGGCCGGATATTTGCACGACCTGCTGACCCTGCCTCCGCTGGCAGGCAAGAAGGTTTATGCCATCGCGGCTTACGAGTTCGGCAAGATGTACGGGTTTACCGATGCCAGCAAGTTTCCCAACGACTTCGCCCTCGGCGTTCTGGCCGAGACCGCTGTAGGCCCGCTGGTTTTCGGAGGAAGCATTGGCGACAGCGGTCATCGCAAGTGGTTCTTCCAGCTCGGAAGGGTGTTTTGAGCTCACATTGTCGTTTGAGGAAACCCCTGGCTGAAGGCGGCTTGAATTGCCTTGAGTTCCCGAGAGAGGGCGGAATAAAATCCCGGAGGATTTGGCCCGGATCGAGGCCCGCTTAAGATTCGAGGAATCAAGAAAGGAAAGAAAGATGATGTCAACGAACAAGAGCAGATGGGCGATCGGCGTCGTGCTTTTTCTTGCCCTGTGCAGCACGCTTTATGCCAGGGGAGTTTGGACATACCTTGGAGAAGCGCATGTGGACGGCGCGGTGGACCATGACAGTATCCGAGTAGGCCGATCGGCTGGAGCGTACCGCGCGATCCAATTACGGATCAGCGGCGGGGGAATTAATTTTGAACGCGTGATTGTCCGCTACGGAAATGGTACGCAGGAAGAGATTTCAATTCGGTCTCGCATTCCCGACGGCGGGCAAACCCGCGTGATCGACCTGCCCGGCGAGCGGCGCATCATCGAAAGCCTCGACCTATGGTACGGCAAGGACAAGTGGGAGAAGCGTCCCAAAGTCAGCCTCTATGGACTGCGCGACTAGGCGAGAGTTAAGCCGCAGCTTCATCGACAGAGATGGAGACTAAGGCCTGAAAGAACACCTGGCTGGAGTTGCAGGATCCGGCCAGGCGTTCACCTTCATTCGCTAGTTTCAGCCCACCCCGAGCTAATTCTTCGACAGGTTCTTGGGCGATCTTCTGGTAAGCGTGGAGAGCAACAGGCTCGCCGACTTGGGAGCCGGCACGGCCCTGCTGAACACAATGGCCTTGGCGCTGACTTCTTTACCATACAGCTTCTTGTTCGCGTCATTGTCCGGACGCAGCGTCGACCCGGAGAGCGATATCCCGGCAAACAATCCCCGGGCGCGAGAGTACGAAAGGATTTCGGCTCGCATGGTGATGTCGGTCTCGGCGGAGGCATTTCGTCCCACCGGCCCGGCCGCCGCCGAAACGTCGCCCCCCAGTTTCACCTTGCTTTCGAGGATGCTCGAGGCCGATTTCGGACTCATCAGCAACAGCACGAAGTCCGTTGCCTGGCCGCCCAACTGCAACCCGAAGCTGCCGCCTTCAAGCGCCATCATGGTGGGAGCGCTCCAGGGGCCATGGAAAGTCTTGCCGCCGCGGCAGGTCATCACCCCACGGCCGTAGCTGCCGCCGATCCCAAAGGCAAGCTTCAGGACCGAAGGCAAAACCACAACGCAATCCGCCTTGTCGATGACGTCCTGAGGAACGTTATCCGGAATATTCATAATTTCCTTGATGACCGTCCCCGCCTTCTCCACCCGGTCCTCTTCCTTGTCTTGGCTCACCGCCGGCAATGCCAGCAGAGCCAAAACACCCAAACTCAAAATAATCTTCTTCATAATTCCTTTCTCAACTTAGGATTTTAGGTCTGTTTCCGGCCTCTGAACTGTCCATCAATGGCCTGCCGGGAGTGAACGCCAATGATACCACCGCCTTGATCAGGGCTCTTGCGGAGAGCAGTAAGAATTAAGTGCCTTGCAGCCCTTCATTCCCGAAACAGAGCAGACTATGCTGCCGCTCTGGCCAACTGGAACGGCTTCGCCTCTCTCAGACCATCCTGAAACTAACGAAACGAATTGCGCGAAATAGGTCTCCGGAAAGCCACACTCGTCCGCTGTACGCGCATCCAAGGTTTGGTTTCAAATTCAAAGAAGTTGGAGAAGTCATGCCTGAACAAGGATTGAAAGAACTCTATACCGAAGAACTCAAGGATATTTACAACGCAGAAAATCAACTGGTGAAAGCGCTTCCCAAGCTGGCCAAAGCCGCCTCTTCGGACGAATTGCGCCAGGGTTTTGAAGAACACCTCAAACAGACCAGGGAGCATGTCGAGCGTCTCGAAAAGATATTCCAAATGCTCGAGGAAAGTCCGAAGGGCAAGAAATGCGCGGGCATGGAAGGACTGGTGAAGGAAGGTTCGGAAGTTATGGAGGAAGGTCTGGAGGGCGCCGTTCTGGATGCCGCATTGATCGGGGCAGCACAACGGGTCGAGCACTATGAAATCGCCGCTTACGGCACGGTAGTCGCCTTTGCCGAAACCCTCGGCGAAGACAAACACGTCCCCTTGCTGGAAGCGACCCTGTCCGAGGAAAAAGAAACGGACGAGAAACTCACCGAACTGGCCGGCCAGATCAACCAGGAGGCTCTCGCCGGCGACCGAATCGAGCCGGGGCAAGGCCGGGAAGTTGCCAGGAAGCGCACGAAACGAATAGCCTAGACTGCGCTAACGTCTCGAGACCGGTCCGCTCCCAGAATGGCAGCAGGGCGCGGACCGGCTTTTTTCCAGTTCCGTCTGTCCCAGTTCCATATCAACGAAATTAACCAGGATCAGGTACCGAGCATAAGGAGATTCAAACATGGCGACCGAAGAAATCGAGAAATGCGCCCACGAACCGTGCCTTTGCGTTCCTCCCCGAGGCGAGAAATACTGCAGTCAGCTATGCAAAGACGCAGGTTCCGAGGAAACCGAAATTGCCTGCGATTGCGGGCACCCGGCATGCGCCGAGTGAAGTGTGCAGAGTGAATTGAGAGGGTGGTGAGCGCGGATGGACTCGAACCATCGACCCATGCCTTAAAAGGGCATTGCTCTGCCAACTGAGCTACGCGCCCACTTTCTTCCAATTTAACACAGCTTGAGTGAGCGCCGGAGTCACCCCACCCGAACGAAATTAAAAACTGTCATCTTGAACGGAGGGAAGGAATTCGCTGGCAACTTCTCTCTCGAAGTCGAAGACCTGCTATTGTTTCCGCCAGCATTGTCCCGACATGGAAAATTTGAGCCAGGCTTCGGCGAAAGCAGGTCCCTCGACTTGCTTTCACCGTGCGAGCGCGGGGAAAACTGCGCTCGGGATGATAGAAAGAAAGCTTTGGAAGGTGCGATGAATCGACGATCTGGAGTCACGGTAATCGCGGTATTCAGCCTGCTGCTGTTGATTCCTTTGCTGGGGGCGCAACCGACGCCGCCTTCAGCCTCTCCGGCAAGCGCATTGCAGCGGCTGTCCGCCGATTTTTGGGAATGGCGGGCTGCCGAACAACCGTTTTCGTTCGACGACATTCCGCGGCTTGATCGTCCTGAAGGATGGGCGGCAGACTGGTCGGCGGCAACCATCGCGAAACGCCGAGACGAATTGTCGGGCTTCGAAAATCGCTGGAAGGCCCTGGCCACGGATGCGCGCGACGGCTCACGCTCCGAAACCGTGGACTATCTTCTCGTCGGTTCCGCTATCGCCCGCGCCCGGTGGGAACTTGATTACGTGCGAGGGTGGCAGCGCAATCCCTGGTTCTACCTGGACCAGACCCTGGCCTCACTCTTCGTCAGTCTGACTCAGCCGCCGCCCTTCGACGAAGGCCCGCAGTGCGGAGATCGTTCGCCGGGTTCAAGCGATTCCGCAGATCGTCGCGGAGGGAGAAGCCAACCTCAAAGATCCCGCCGGCCCGTTGGCAGAATTAGCCATTCATCAACTGACTGACATTCGTCCCCGGCTGGAAGAAATGGGACATGAGCTAACGCCGCATCTCGCCGCCGGGAGCGCCAGCCAGCTTGACCCGGCGGTTCAGGCTGCAATTCGGGCTCTGGAGGGTTATCGAACCTGGCTGGAGCAGCGACTGCCCACGATGTCAAGCAATGTGGCCGTGGGACGGGACAACTATGTGTTCTTCCTGAAACATGTCGCTTTAATCCCATACACTCCCGAGCAGTTGGTGGCTAAAGGCCGCCAGGAATGGGAGCGGTCGGTCGCCTTCGAAGCCTATGAGAAAAACCGCAACTCAAAGTTGCCGCAACTGGCTCTGGCCAGGGACCAGGCGGCGCAGATAGCGCGGGAAGAAAAACAGGAACAGGAGATCCGCGAGTTCCTCGAAGAGAAGAACATCCTAACGGTGCCGTCCTGGGTGCGGCATTATCGCAATCTTCCCTATCCTGCTTATCTGGCGCCGCTCGCCGCCTTCGGAGTGGCGGACGATCTCACTGGTCCCTCGCGATTGAAGGACAACGCCACCAGTTACATCAAGACACCTTCCCCGGACCGGGGATATTTCGATTTATCCACGGCGCGCGACCCGCGCGGGATCATCGTGCACGAAGGCATACCCGGGCACTACTTCCAAAAGGTGATGTCCTGGACGAACGAAGACCCAATCCGCCGCCATTATTACGACTCCAGCGCCAATGAAGGTATCGGCTTCTACGCCGAAGAAATGATGTTACAAGCCGGTCTGTTCGACGACAGCCCGCGCACTCGAGAAATCATTTACAACTTCATGCGCTTTCGCGCCCTGCGGGTAGAGGTCGACGTGAAATTGTCTACGGGCGAGTTCACCATCGGGCAAGCGGCCGATTACTTCATGAAAACCGTGCCGCTCGACCGGGCAACGGCGATGGAGGACTCTACGTTTTATGCGTCAGTTCCGGGCGTGGGAATTTCTTATCAGACGGGCAAGTCGCAGATCATAAAATTTCTGGCCGAGGCCCGGCAGGCGCAAGGCGACAAATTCAATCTGCGCGAATTCCACGACTATGTGTGGAAAAACGGCAACGTGCCGATCGCCCTGCTGCGCTATGAATACCTGGGCAAGACCGACGAGATCGAAGCGCTACAGCACTGAAGGCGCTTCATGATCAGGGCCGCTGGTCTTTGGCGAGGGCCGCGAGCTCGCGGACAATTTCCTGAAGGCGTGTCCGCCGCTCCTCATTGGCTCGGGACGCCATGGGCGCGGGATCCTGCTGGCTGGCGTAACGGTCATTCAAGTCACGCAGATTGGCAATCTCACTGCGCAGGGCAACAACGTTTCTCAGAACATCGGCGGTGTACATACTTAACAGGATACGCTAGTTCGCCCTCACCACGGTGAGCCTCTTCCGGTTTTCTTTGCGTCCTTTGCGGAATTCGTTTGCGAACTTTGCGGTTTAAGATTTTGCCTCTTCCCAGGTAAATCAAAGTCTTTTACCGCAAAGGTCGCAAAGGATTCCGCAGAGAACAAAGAACGCAGAGGAATCTGGAACTGTGCTGCAATATCTTCCAGTGGGCCGCACTACATGAAACGCGCCTCAATCCGTTCGCTCCGAGTGCTTTTGCTGCTGTTATTCGCGCTTCTCCTGTCAGCGCAGGACTGGACGGTCAGCTCCTTGGTCTAGAGTTTCGAGCGATCCCATCATTTCTCCGCGCGGCGACTCGTGGGAGTCGGCAGGCACTTTTAATCCAGCGGTGATTCTTCACAACGGCAGCCTCGTGATGCTCTACCGCGCTCAGGACAAACTCGGCACCTCTCGGCTGGGCTATGCCGAGAGCGCCGATGGAATTCACTTCCATCGCCGACCTCAGCCAGTGTTCTCTCCCCAAGCCCCTTATGAAAAAGATGGCGGCGTGGAAGATCCTCGGCTGGTGAAATTCGGCGATACCTACTATCTGACCTACACCGCCTACAACAAGAAGGATGCCCAGTTGTGCCTGGCGACTTCGAAAGATTTACTGCACTGGAAGCGCCGGGGCGTGATTCTGCCGGCGTACAAGGGCAACTGGAATGTGGCCTGGACCAAATCCGGGGCCATCGTCCCGGAGAAAATCGGTGGCAAATACTGGATGTATTTCCTCGGCACCAGCTCGGACAAAACTGACCAGATGGGGTTGGCGTATTCTCCTGACCTGCTTCATTGGACCGACGCTACGGATACGCCGGTCCTGCCGCGTCGCGCTGGCCGGTTCGATTCCCGGGTGGTCGAGCCGGGGCCGCCGCCGATCCTCACAAAAGACCGCATCGTTCTGATCTATAACGCGGCCGACGACAACCTGATCTACCGGACTGCCATTGCCGTATTTGACCGGAGCGATCCGCGCAAGCTGATCTGGCGATCCGACCAGCCCGTGTTCTTTCCAGAAAAGAATTGGGAGAAGGTTGGCCAGGTTCCGAACGTGGTTTTTGTCGAAGGGATGGTCCGGCAGCGCGGCCGGTACTTGATCTACTACGGCGCCGCCGACAAATATGTCGGCGCGGCCGAGGTCCCGATCATTCCCTGATGTGTTCCAGTCAAAAAAACGGCAGCCCGGAGAAGGCTGCCGTGGTATCGGCAGTAACCAAACGAACGCTCCACTCCTAGAAGCGGAACGCCGGGCCGAAGGTTACTTTCAGGTTATTATGAGTGCCGTTATCGAAGTAGATTTCGTCTCCCGCTTCAAGACGCAATCCGATCGGGCCCCAGAATCCCTCGACCCCGGCGCCGGGATACATGGCGAAACGGGTGTCTCCGGTCTGAACGCCCCCGAGGGATCCCACGAATCCCGCGGGTGCGTTCTGGTCGGAAACGCTGAAGTTCACGAAGCCCACCTTGCCCGTGACATAAGGCCGGAACGGACCAGAACTGGTCTGAAACTTGGGTCCGAACAATGCCGTCAGCGGACGCAGGCTGGTATTCACGAACTGCGTATTGATCCCGTTCGAGAAGACACTGGTGAAGTTACGCTTGAAGTCGTAGGACATTTCGGCTTCCAGCTGAACGTTGGGATGCACATTGAATGCGGCGCGCCCGCCCACACCAACAAAATTAATGTGTGGATCGGTGGCGCTGAAATTCATGTAATCTGCAAAAGCTCCGACTTCGAGATGGTCAGAACTCTGCGCCATGAGGGCCGTCGGCACGGTCATACTGCAACTTATTACGAGCAGAAAAATAAGGCGTTTCATCGATTGTATTTCCTCCTGGGTTCGGTCTTTTTCTGGTCACACGTCTGGCTCACACACCTCTCCCCACAGTTGAACAGGTAGGGAAAAACTACTGCAGGAGCGGTGCAGGCGGGTGAGCAGTTGGTTAAGATGCGGTCGACCTGCTGTTGGGTTGGGCGCAGACTCATGCCCGTGCCCGCGCAAGTCCTGGACAACTATTATTTAAGAGATAACGGAGAAGAGAGAAGGAGGAAGGGGAGCGCGGATCCCCGCAGACCCGCCCCCCGACAGCAATAAACTCGAGGGCTACTTTGAGGAACTGCCGTTGTCGGCGGACTTGCGCTCAGTTCGTGGCGTCATGGAAACGACGCTGTATTGGCGTTCCTTGTCATCGGAATCTTCCACCTGCAGCAACATTTTGTCCTTGTGAATGCGGAACTGTGCTGTCTGCCCGACCGGTAATAGAACGGGATGCTTCTCGTCGACGGGACGGATGCGGTAGATCACAGTCTCGCCTTGCAGGAGGTATTCCTGGCAGAGCAGGGCGTGGGTTTTCTTGTGCGCGGAGTCGGTCCCCACGACTTCACCCACAAAGCTCTTGCCGCTGTTTTCGTCCACTCCGCACTCTGCCGAGTCCATTTGCAGCAGCGTGCCGGACTGGTGTGCCTTGGGTTCTTTGGCCTGGGCAAGGGACACAGAAAGGAGTGCGATCATCAGAATCGTGGTCTTCATTGGCTTCCCCCCGGCGCTGGGCTGGAGTGCTCTCCAGCGCCTGTCGATAATTCTCATCAGAAGCAGATTCGGGAGAAATATCACCCCGGTGCAAGGTCCGGCGTAATCAGGGTCCATGCGGAAAAGGCTGTAAAAGGTGCGAGCAACGGCCCCGTCTGGTATCTTCTGGGACAGTGGCGGCTTAACCGGCCGTTGTACGGGCGCCAATTGACGACCCTGGACCAAATTCTCAGGAAGAGCAAAAACTACCAAGAATCATAGCCACAAAGTGGCGGCTACCAAGAACCATAGTTGACGCGGTCTAACCGCACTAGATACGCTTCTTTTGGTTACGAAGGTCATCCGGAACGGTAGTATCGGACGGCCGGACGAGGTCCGGCGGCTGATCGGGGTTCAGGTCAAGGCAAACTCTGCAAGAAGTACAACAAAAAGATAGTTACGCCGCATCTCATTGAGTGCGGCCGGAAAAGGCGACTTGACGGACGCGAGAAAACTACAGGGCGACAAGCTTTCCGAAGCTGATGCGATTGAACGAGCCAAGCAAGGCGATGCAGAAGCTTTTCAGCTTTTGTATGGACTGCATAAGCGGCGCGTTTATTCGCTGTGTCTCCGCATGACGGCCAACACGGCCGAAGCTGAAGACCTGACTCAGGAAGCTTTTCTGCAGTTATTTCGCAAGATTGCTACTTTTAGAGGCGAATCCGCTTTTTCCACGTGGCTGCACCGGATGGCGGTAAACGTTGTCCTGATGCAGTTGCGCAAGAAGAGTCTTCCCGTTGTTCCGCTGGAAGAGACGCTGGAAAACGAGGAAGAGGCTCCCAAGAAAGAACTGGGCGCACAAGACCCGGTCTTGTCGGGATCAATTGACCGGCTGCGATTGCAGAACGCGGTAGAAGCGCTGCCGCCGGGGTATCGAAGGATTTTCGTACTGCATGACGTAGAAGGGTACGAGCACAATGAGATTGCCGCCATGGTGGGATGTTCCATCGGCAACAGCAAATCTCAGCTGCACAAGGCGCGCATGAAATTGCGCGAGTCGCTCAAGACGAGCAGAGCCGAAAAGGCCGCCAAGCCGTAGGGAGCGATAAGGGATGGAGGGGTAACTGGGGGAGATGAAGTATGAATTGCGCCAAATTTCAGGAAGTTTTGCCGGATGTGCTTGAGGGTGGCAGGACCGCAGAGCAGGAATTGCATTTAAAATCCTGTCCCGGCTGTTCCGGTCTGGTGGCGGACCTGAGTCTGATCGCCCGTGAGGCGAGGCAGTTGCAGGAAGATGCCGAACCCAGCCCGCGGGTTTGGAATTCGATTGAGATCCAGTTGCGACAGGAAGGCATCATTCGCGATCCCCACCTCGGGCCATCGCTGGTGCCCCCGGTTCCGCGACGCTGGAACCTGGCGTGGCTGGCCCCCGTGGCGGCCGTATTGCTGGTGGGGTTCGGAATGCTCATCTACCAGAGACACCCGCAACTCTCGGCCAGTTTGAACCCGCCAACTCCTCCCGCGATAACCGAGCCGCAGACGGATAAAAATTCTACCAGCGCAACTAAAGTTGAGGACGACCAGTTGCTGGCGGCCGTGGCTCCTTCCATGAAGCAGCAATATGCTTCCAACCTGCAGAATGTGAATGCGTATATCAAAGACGCCGAAGAATCCGCTCAGGCTGACCCCAACGATGAAGAAGCGCAGCAAATCGTGATGGATGCTTACCAGCAACGCGCGACGGTGTATGAGATGGCCCTGGATCGTTCGTTGCCCTGATGGGCCCTGATAGGTAGCGGGCCCAGGCTTGGCAGTGCGGATGCAGAACTCATAGTCGCGATTGGTCTGTGAGAGAGGAAATTATGGCGAGAGCGCAGCGTGCACAACTGGTTACGGTGGTGATTCTGGCTACGGCAATTTGCGCCTCGGCCGAGGTCCGGAAGGAATTCCGCTTTACGGTTGGCTCCGGAGCGGTAGTCTCGATCACCAATCAGTACGGGCCGATTTCGGTGAAGCCGGGCGCCGGCAGCCAGGTTTTTGTAGTCGCGACCCTGCATTCCGAGCAGGTGGAGATCGATCAGACGCAGAGCGGAAACCGGGTGGACATTCTCAGCCACTTGCTTCCCGGCGCTACCGCCGACGCCGGCCGTGTGGATTACGAAGTATCCGTGCCCGCCGATGCCAGCGTGACCCTGCGGTCCTCGAGCGGGTTGCTTCATGCCGAAGGCCTGCACGGCGATGTAACTCTCGAAGGCAGCCAGGCCAGTGTTGAAGCGCGCGACATCAGCGACGCCCATGTGCACGTGAGGACCCTGAACGGCTCCGTTATTTTGAACAACATTCGGAACGGACACGTGGAAGTCACATCCGTTACCGGCGACGTGACGTTGAACGCCGTGAACGGTCCCCTGGTGCAGGTAAACTCGACCAGCGGGAAGATCCGCTACGAAGGCGATTTCGGCAGCAGCGGCGAATACATGCTGACCAGCCACAGCGGAGACATAGAAGCCAGCGCTCCCAACGATGCCTCGATTGATGTGACGGCGCGCTCCGTCCGCGGCAAGGTGGAAAACGATTTCCTTCTGGAACCCAAGCACACTCCCTTCGTGGTCAAGGCAGGGAGTGCCTTCGCAGGTACGATGAACAAGGCCGCATCTTCGGTCCGGTTGTTTTCCTTCAGTGGTAAAATCCACCTCAAGAAGCGCTAAAAAGACGCGTTAGAAACGCACTTTAAAGACAGCGACAGCAAGAGCCGGCAGAGGCGTGTGCCCGGCTCCGAAAATTGCCGCCATACATGAGCACTCGACCCACCGGGCCGTTTGAGAGCACGAACTCCACGTCGGTTCCAGGGGTTCGGGCGGTGGTGCTGGTTGGCTTCATGGGCGCGGGCAAGAGCAGCGTGGGCGCCGCCTTGAGCCGCCATCTGGGCTGGCCCTTCGAAGATCTGGACGATCGCATCCGGTCGCGGGAACGACGGTCCGTCGAGGACATCTTTCGGCAATCGGGCGAGGCTGCCTTCCGGCAGTTGGAGCACGCAGCCCTGCGATCATTGGTGGACGAACTGGGCCCTTCCGCCAAGGTCCTGGCCCTGGGCGGAGGCGCTTTCGTGCAGGAAAACAACGCCGCGTTGCTCGAAGAGGCTGGGGTGTTAACTATCTTCCTCGATGCTCCCGCGGAGGAGTTGCTCCGGCGTTGCCGGGAGCAACAGGTGCAGCGTCCATTGGGCAACGATGCGCAGGAGTTTCATCGGCTATATGAGTCGCGCCGGTCGCGCTACCTGAAGGCCAAGCTGCGGGTCGAAACCGCGGGCAAGGACGTAGAAGAGGTGGCGGCGGAAGTGATCACCCGGCTTGGTTTGGCATAGTCGGCAAGCGCACTATGGTCATGTCGACTGAACTCTGGATACCAGCAACGCGAAGGAGTGCAAGGTGAAGGTCAGAAGGGTTCTGATGGCGGGGGTTTCGTGTTTCGTGTTGGTCGCGGCACTGGCAGCGGCGCCCGGCAAAGATCGGGACAAGGAGAAGGAATCCGCCACCCAGACCGTGGACGCCGGCTCCTTTGGCGTCTTCATGAACGGTCACAGGGTTGCCACCGAAAAATTCTCCATTCAGCAGAACACCGCGGGGAGCACGGTCACCTCCGAATTCAAGACCGAGCCGGGAATGGAACTGGCGCAACAGTCCTCGGAGTTGCAGCTGGCGTTAAACGGCGATCTTCGGAAATATGAGTGGAAAGAACTCGGCCCGGGAAAGGCGCACGCAGTGCTCCTGCCGAACGATACCCTTTTGGTCGAGCGCTCCACCAACAATCCGCAGGATAAAGAGGAAGAACATCCTTTTCTGCTTCCGATTTCAACCAGCGTGTTGGACGACTACTTCTTCGTTCACCGGGAAATCCTGGTGTGGAAATATCTGGCCAGCGGTTGTCATCAGGACAAGGGACAAATCGTCTGCCCCCAGAGCCAGCAGGTAAAATTCGGCGCGATCAATCCCCATCAGCGTTCTTCCCTTCTGGTAAGCCTGGCATTCACCGGAAAAGAGAAGATCCAGGTGCGCGGCGCGGAGCGCGAACTCAATCACTTTGTGCTCAAAAGCGATGCCGGAGACTGGTCGCTTTGGCTTGACGATCAATTCAAGCTGGTACGAATTGTGGTGGCCGAAGATAATACCGAAGTGCTGCGGGACTGAGATGGAGAAAAGGCTTTAATGTCCCTGATTGACGTACGCACGTCGCGGGTGCTGTTCACGGTGACGCTGTTCGTGCTGGGGCTCGGCTTCCTTTATATTGCCCGCCGCACCCTCATCGCGTTCCTGTTCGCAGTTTTCTTCGCCTACCTGGTGGACCCTGCCGTCTCCCGGGTCGAAAAGTGGGTGCGCGGACGAGGACGGGCGATCGGATTGATTTATCTCCTGCTCGTGGCCCTCCTGATCACTTTCTTTTTTTTCGTGGGTCCGCAGATTGCCCGCCAGGCACAGCGTTTAAGCGAGTCCCTGCCGAAGCTTCTCGAAACCGTCAGCTCCGGCCAGATTGCGGAGCAGATCGGGAAGGAACAGGGTTGGAGCGTCTCTACCCGGTTGCAGGTATCGTCGCTTTTGGCCAACCATCGCAATGAGCTTCTCGGGTTGGCGCAGCGCATCGGTTTGCGCGTGGCCGACGTTGCCCAGCAAGCCTGGCTGCTGATCGTCGTCCCCATTCTGGCAGCTTTCTTTCTCAAGGACGGGCGCGCGTTTGGCGAGGTCCTGCTCTCCTTCGTGCATTCCCGTCCCCAGCGCGAATTCCTGGAGGGGGTGCTGGGCGATCTCAACCAGATGCTGGCCCAGTTCATCCGCGCCCAGTTGACCCTGGCAGCATTTTCGTTTGTGGCCTACATGGCGTTCCTGGGACTGGCTCGTGTTCCCTATGCGCTGGTGCTCGGCACCGCCGGCGGAATACTGGAATTCATCCCGGTCGTAGGACCCCTGGTAGCCGCGGCCGTTATCATAGGCGTTGCGCTGCTGATGACTTATCCTCACTGGCTCATCCTGATCATTTTTATCGGGGCCTGGCGCCTGATTCAGGACTACGTGATTTCGCCCCGCATCATGGGAAAAAGCATGGAACTGCATCCCCTGGCCGCCATCTTCGGCGTCCTGGCCGGGGGCGAAATCGCTGGCGTGCTCGGCATCTATCTTTCCATCCCGATTATGGCCAGTTTGCGCATCGTGTGGCGGCGCTGGCGACTGTATGCCGAGAAAAAGCGCTTCGGACCGCTAAATGAATATTCATTCGGTTCTGAAATCGCTCCCCGAACATAACGCCGGCACTTTTCATTGACATTTGTTCATCGACACTTGTTCATCGACACATGTCAGGTACTGTTTCGGCTCCGGCCGGACGGACGCGAACCACCGGTGTTGTAAAATCCCAAGAAACCTTTATGAGCGAGAAAATCCCTGTAGGAATTCTGGGCGCTACCGGCATCGTGGGGCAGCGCTTTGTGCAGATGCTGGAGCATCATCCCTGGTTTGAAGTGGCCTGGCTGGCCGCCTCTGACCGCTCCGAAGGCCGGCCTTACGCGGAGGCCGCGCGCTGGAAGTTGAAAACAGCGATTCCCGCGCGAGTGGCCGGAATGAAAGTGGCGCCTGCATCGCCGGAGGGTGCGCCCAAAGTCATTTTCGCCGCGCTCGATGCCTCGATCGCCGCCGAGATGGAGCCTCGCTTCGCCGAAGCCGGACACGCCGTGATCACCAACTCCAGCGCGTTGCGCATGCAAAAGGATGTACCCCTGGTTATTCCGGAGGTAAATCACGAGCACGTCAAGTTGCTGGAATGCCAGTCGTGGCGGAAGAAGTCAGGGGGGTTTGTGGTCACCAATCCCAACTGCTCGGCCATAGGACTGGTCATCGCCCTGGCTCCTCTGCAAGATGCGTTTGGCCTGGAGACGGTCATGGCGGTCACTATGCAGGCCGTGAGCGGCGCGGGATATCCCGGAGTGGCGTCTCTCGACATTCTGGGCAACGTGATTCCCTACATCTCGAAAGAAGAAGAAAAGATGGAAGAGGAAACCCGCAAGCTGCTGGGCAAATTGAATGGCTCGGGCATCGTGATGGGCTCGTTCGGCATGAGCGCCCAGTGCAACCGCGTCGCCGTCGAGGACGGGCACACGGAATCGGTCTCGGTAAAGCTCAAGAAAAAAGCCAGGCCGGAGGAGATCATCGAGGTCTGGACCAAGTTCCGCAGCCTGCCGCAAGAGATGAAGCTGCCCAGCGCGCCGGAACAACCGGTGAGGTATATGACTTCGAGCGATCGTCCGCAGCCGCGCCTGGACGTCGAGGCTGGTAACGGAATGACGACCACGGTGGGCCGGCTGCGACCATGCAGCGTGCTGGACTGGAAGTTTACCGTGCTCTCCCACAATACGATTCGCGGCGCGGCGGGAGCGGCGCTGCTGAACGCGGAGTTGCTGAAGGTGCAGGGCTATCTCGGTTAGGGTCGGGCAGGGTTTCAGCCCTGCATTACAACACTACTTTTGATGGCGGCCTTAGCCGCTGGGAGTAAATTGTTTCTCAGAAACTCAGGGGCTAAAGCCCTCTCCGAACCGGCTCTTGATGCAGCGCTAAAGCGCTGCTCCACCCAGCGTTGCTCCGCCGTGCTTCCTCCTTGCCTGAGGATTCCACCTCGATGATTGTCATGAAGTTCGGCGGCACCTCGGTGCAGGACGCCAAGGCGATCGAGCGCGCCGGTGCCATTGTCAAAGGCCGACTGGAACTGAAGCCGGTGGTCGTGGTGAGCGCCATGGCCAAGGTGACCGATCAGCTTCTCGCAATGGCACGCGCCGCCGGAGCCGGCGATCGCAAGACCGCTCTGAAACTCTGCCGTGCGTTGCAGGAGCGCCATTACAACACAGCTGGAGAACTTCTCGGCACCGCGCTCTTCACCCAGTTTCATGGCGACCTGGGCGCCGATTTCGAGACTCTGGAAGAGCTGCTGCGCGGCATCTCTGCCGTCGGCGAGCTGACGCCCCGTACCACGGACTATGTTTCGGCCTTCGGAGAAATCCTCTCCAGCAAAATTGTGGCGGCAGCTTTCTCGGCGCTCGACATACCGTCGACCCTGGTAGATTCGCGCGAGTGGCTGGTAACCGACAGCGCCCACATGCGTGCCGCTCCCTTGTTCGAAGAAACCAATCAGCGCCTGAAGTCCAAGGTGGCGCCGCTGGTGGCAGCGGGCAAAGTGCCGGTGATGGGAGGTTTCATCGCAGCCTCCAAAGCGGGCATCACCACCACCATCGGCCGCGGCGGATCGGATTACTCTGCCGCCATCGCGGGCGCGGGCCTGGGAGCCGACCGCATCGAGATCTGGACCGACGTCGACGGCATGATGACCACCGACCCGCGCATGAGCCCGGATGCCCGGCGCATCAAGGTAATCAGCTTCGATGAGGCCGCGGAACTGGCTTACTTCGGCGCCAAAGTCCTGCACCCCGCTACGGTGCTTCCCGCGGTGCAGAAAAACATTCCGGTCTACATTCTGAACTCCAGCAATCCCGAGTGCGAGGGCACCCGCATTACGGCTCGCGCACCCCAGTGCCGGAATCCCTTCAAGGCCATCGCGGTGAAGAAGCGCATCACCATCGTGGATGTCGCCGCTCCCCGCATGCAGCTGGCGTATGGTTTTCTGGCTGCGATCTTTGCTGCTTTTGACCGCCATCGGGTGGTGGTGGACGTGGTCTCGACTTCTGAGGTAAGCGTTTCGCTCACCGTCGATTCGAACGAGTCGATTCCGCCGTTGGCCGCAGACCTGGCCCAACTGGCGGACGTAAAATATGAGGGACGAAAAGCCATTGTCTGCCTGGTCGGCGAAAATTTGCGCGACACCCCTGGCATTGCGGCACAGGTCTTCGGCGAATTGGCGGACATCAAGATACGCATGATTTCGCAGGGAGCTTCGGAAATCAATCTGACGTTTGTGGTCGAAGAGGATGTCGTGCCCGAGGTGGTTCGGCGGCTGCACAAGACGTTCTTCTCCGATCTGGATCCGGAAGTCTTCGCGTAACGGCGGTCCGGAAGAAATGCGATCAAAGAGCCAGAGGCACTACTGAGCACGATGAGGCACAGGAAGGGCACGACTTCAGTCGTGCCACAGTGATTGTTGTAGCAGGGCGGCTTTAGCCGCTGCGGTTCGCTTTCAGTACGACAGAGTTTCGAGGAACTATTTGTGAACCTGCTAATCCTAGGACGCGGTAAGACCGGCTCCCTCGTCGCGGAAGTCGCGCGCCAACGAGGCCATGTCGTCTCGTTGCTGTGCGCCGCGGAGAATGCCCATGCGTCGGCCCTCACAAAAGAAAAGCTGCGCGATGTAGACATGGTGATCGATTTCACCACCCCGCAGGCCGTCCTCGGAAACATCGAGGCCTGCGTCGGAGCGGGCAAGAACATGGTGGTCGGGACCACTGGTTGGTATGGCGATCTGGAAAAGATACGCCAGTTGGTTGAAAAGAGCGGGTCTGGTTTCATGTATGGCGCCAACTTTTCCATCGGCATCAACCTGCTGTTCGAGGCGGCCCGCACCGCCGCTGGGATTCTGCAGCATCAATATTCAGGACAAATCTTCGAACGTCATCACGCCCAGAAAAAAGATGCTCCTTCCGGAACGGCCGCGACCCTGCAGAAGATCATCCGCGATGCCTCCGGCAAGGAATTGGAGATTACTTCGTTCCGCGAGGGTGACGTGGTTGGGATGCACGAGATCGTTCTGGATTCGCCCAACGACACGATCTATCTTTGCCACGATTCCAAGTCGCGCCGGGGATTCGCCGAGGGGGCGGTGCGGGCCGCGGAATGGCTGAGCGGGAAAAAGGGATTCTTTGATTTTAAAGACATTTGGAGAGAAACATAAGAAGCCGAGCTTCGCTCGGCTGGGCGGGCGAGGGCGCCCGCCCCTACGCGAGAACCTTGCAGTTTCGCTCACACCCCGATTAGCGTTATCTTTATCTCATGCAATTCCGTGGCTGCGGTACGGCTTTGGTCACTCCCTTTCGACAGGACGGCTCCATCGACGAGACTGCCCTGCGCAACCTGGTCGCGTGGCAGGTGGAATCGGGGATTGATTTCCTCGTCCCCTGCGGCACCACAGGCGAAACCCCCACACTTTCGCACGACGAATGGCTGCAGGTAATCGGCATCACCGTTGAAGTGGTGGCGGGCCGTTGTCCGATTGTGGCGGGCGCCACCTCGAACTCGACCCAGGATGCTGTCGACAAGGCCAAAGAGCTGGCGGCGCTGCCCGGCGTCAATGGCATCCTCACGGCATCGCCTTATTACAACAAGCCGACGCAGGAGGGACAGTACCGCCACTTCCGCGCCATCGCGGAGGCCGTGGATAAGCCGGTCATTCTTTATAACGTCCCGGGGCGGACAGGAGCGAACATCGAACCTGGCACGCTGGCGCGGCTGGCCGAGGTTCCGAACATCGCCGGGGTCAAGGAAGCCAGCGGCAACATTAGTCAGATGGCTGAAATCTGCAACGTGGTGCCGGAACATTTTGCCGTTTTGTCGGGCGACGACGCGGTCACGCTCCCTCTGATCGCGCTCGGTGGCGTGGGAATCATTTCCGTGGCTTCGAACGAGATTCCGCGCGAGATGGCCGACATGACCCGTGCCGCGCTGAACAACGACTGGGAGACGGCGCGCCGCATCCACCGGAAGTATCTGCCGCTGATGCTGGCGAATTTTATCGAGTCCAATCCACTGCCGGTGAAAGCCGTGCTGGCGATGATGGGAAAAATCGAAGAGGTGTACCGGCTGCCCATGTTGCCTATGCGCCGCGACACCCGGTCGAAGTTGCAGAAGGTCGCCGCCGACGCGGGGTTGATCAGCAAACCGGCCACCGCTGCCGCGGACGCGGCCGATTTCTACGTCTACGAAAACTGGCTGGCCGGTCCGCACAAAGTCGTGCTGCACCGCTCCAGCTGCGGCCAGTGCAATCACGGCAAAGGGCGCCCAGCCGGGCACGACGCCAATCACGCCCGCTGGCACGGTCCCTATCCCACTCTCTCCGGCGCCCGCGAGGCCTCGCACCAGATGGCCGGCGTGCTGATCCGGAGCGAGTGCAAGTGCATTTGAGACCGGAGAATTCAGATTGCAGATTTTAGATTTCAGCTTGAAGAGCTCGGGGGTCAGATCGCGGAGCGACCGATTTTGGCCCGGCAATCTGCAATCTAAGATCTGCAATCTGAAGTTCTTTCTTCTATACTTCCTTTCTCATGTCCTCCCTGCAATCTGCCATTGAACGCCTGGCCACCACTGGGCGAGGTCGAACGCAATCCGGACGCACGCAAAACCTTCCTTGAATTCCGCGAGCAGCTTACCCAGGGAAAGATTCGAGCCGCCGAAAAGATCAACGGGGATTGGAAGGTGAACGCCTGGGTGAAGCAGGGCATCCTGTTGGGTTTTCGCCTGGGGGAACTGATAAAGATGGGCGGCGCGACGCTCTCGTTCGTGGATAAAGACACGTTTCCCGCGCGTCAGTTTGCCGTGGCCGACAAGGTGCGCGTTGTGCCCGGCGGATCGTCGGTGCGCGAGGGAGCCTATGTCGCGCCTTCGGTGATTTGTATGCCGCCCATGTTCATCAACGTCGGCGCCTACGTGGACGAAGGCACAATGGTCGACTCGCATGCGCTGGTGGGCTCTTGCGCCCAGATCGGCAAGCGGGTGCATCTGAGCGCGGCGGCGCAGATTGGCGGCGTGCTGGAACCGGTCAGCGCCGCCCCGGTCATTATCGAGGACGACGTGCTGGTAGGCGGCGGCTGCGGCGTCTACGAAGGGACGCTGGTGCGGGCGCGAGCCGTGCTGGGAGCGGGCACGATTTTGACCCGGTCAACGCCGCTCTACGACATCGTGCGCGGCCAGGTATATAAGGGGTCGGAAGAGAAACCGCTTGAAGTCCCGGAGAACGCCGTGGTCGTGCCCGGATCGCGAGCGGTCAAAAAAGGCCACGCGGCGGAGTGGAACCTTTCGCTCTACACTCCGGTCATCGTGAAATATCGCGACGAGAAAACCGATCGGGGAATTGAGTTGGAAGATTGGTTGCGGTGATTTCGCGGTGAGTTTCTTTCACCCCTTCGGGGCTCTGCCATTTTCACTCTGCACCCCGGGCTTGCGCCCGGGGCTTTATTCTGGCGCCGCTTCGCGGCTTTTCACACGTTTTCCTCGCCGTCATCTGGTTTTCTTCGCGAAGCGGCCACCGTTCAAGATGACAACCGCGGTTCCGGCGCCCCGATGAGCTTGCCCTCGGCCATGCGGCGGCGCATCTCCATGTGCCGCTGGCGGAAGTGCGAGCGGGCGCGTTCTCCCCAGGCGCGCACAAAATAGTAGTTCAAGCTGGCGCCGATCACTGAGCTGGTAAGGGGAATGATCCTTCCTGCCCATTTCTCCACCACTTCCCGGCTGGCTTGCGCGGCGATGCGCTGGATGACGCGGGGCACGAACCGGCTGACCACTTCTTTTTCCAGCAGCTCCCGGCTGATGTCGACGCCGGCAGCGCTGGCGGCGGCAATCCACAATTCGGCAGTTTCTTCCTCGGTGTTGAATTCGAATCCGTACAGCAGGCTGAGCTTCTGAATCGTCCGCAAGGTCACACCCGACAGGATTCCCAGATCCGGAATGATCGTAATAAGCCCGCCTAGGCCGAACCCGGCGCCTTCGGCGGCCGCAACTTTCATCCCGCTGCGAATGACACGATACGCCAGCGCGTCCAGCTCTTCGACCTCCAGGGAATAGACGCCTTGAAAGTTGGTGATAGGCAGGCCATACGCAGCCCGCACTTGCAGCAGAAATTTCGCGGGATCGACCTTAACGGTTTCGTAGGCTCGCTGGAAGCCGCGGTGCAAGCCGTCCTCGACCCGCCGCCGCAACCAGGTCTTGCGTGCCATCTCTACCATAGGCTCAACCTTATCGCAGATAACGGGCCGGTGGGAAGATTACCGCGGGCCTGTGGGCTGGAGCGCGCCTCTTGCGTCCACATTCCTTGTGCTACGATCAATACACCGCATGCCAACTGGAAAATTGCACATCGTACCCCTTGGGGGCCTGGGCGAGTTCGGGATGAACTGCATGGCCATCCGATGGGGTGACGATATCATCGTTATCGACGGCGGCCTGATGTTTCCTGAGGCCGAGCTGCTGGGCGTCGACATTGTTGTTCCCGATATTTCCTACCTGACCGAGAATCGGCAACGGGTCAAGGGCATCATTCTCACTCACGGGCACGAGGACCACATCGGCGCCTTACCCTGGATCCTGAGCGAGCTGAACGTGCCGGTATGGGGCACCGAGTTCACCCTGGCCTACGTTGAAGACAAGCTCGAAGAACACGGCTTGCTGGACGACGCCGACCTGCGCGAAATTCGCGCGGGCGAGAGCTTCAAGATCGGGCCTTTTACCATCAGCCCGATCCAGGTAACGCACAGCCTGGTGGATTGCGTAGCTCTCGCCGTGCACACTCCCCTGGGAGTGATCATTCATACCGGCGACTTCAAAGTAGATCCCACGCCCACCGACAACCGCTTGTTCGATCTGCACGCCTTCGCCGAGTATGGCAAGACCGGGGTGCTGGCGCTCTTCCAGGACTCGACCAACGTCGAGCGCGCCGGTTACACCCCCAGTGAACGCGCGGTGCGGCGAAAATTTGACGAGGTGTTCGCGCACACCAAGCGTCGGCTGTTCATTTCGTGTTTTTCGTCTTCCATCCATCGCATCAAGCTGGCGGTGGACATGGCGTGGCAGCATGGCCGCAAGGTGGCGTTCGCGGGGCGCTCGATGAACAACTCCGCGGAGATCGCCGAAGATCTGGGTTACATCGAGATTCCCGAGGGCCTGCTGATCCATCCCGGCGAGATGAAGAATTTTCCGCCGGAGAAGGTCTGCGTGCTGATCAGCGGGACGCAGGGCGAACCCATGTCGGCGCTCTCCCGCGCCGCGGTCGACAATCACAAGCACGCCAAGATCGAAAAGGGCGACACGGTGATGCTTTCGTCGCGCATCATCCCCGGCAACGAAAAGGCCATTTACCGCATGATCGATCACCTGTTCCGGCGCGAGGCGCACGTGATCTATGACGACGGCTCGTCGCCGCCGGTGCACGTCAGCGGCCACGCCAGCCAGGAAGAATTGAAGCTGATCATTAACCTGGTGAAGCCGAAATATTTCATTCCCATCCATGGCGAATACCGGCAACTAAAACTGCACGCTGAGATGGCGGGCGCCATGAAGGGGTCGGTCGGGAATGTAATCCTGATCGAGAGCGGAGATGTTCTCGAGTTCGACGAAATGGGCGCCCGCAAGGCCGGACGCGTGAATGTCGGCCGAGTCTGCATTGACTCCGGGTCGCGGACCGACGTGGTGGAAGACCTGATTGTCAAAGACCGCCGGCATTTGAGCGAGGACGGCATCGTGCTGCCGATCATTGCCATCCACAAGCTGACCGGCAAGGTGGAAACTTCGCCTGAAATCGTGACCCGGGGATTTTCTCCGGGAGAAGACGGCTTCGTCGATGGCGCTCGCCAGGTCGTAATGCAGACTTTGGATTCTTCGAGCGCCGAAGAAAAAGCCGATTATGGCGTGATCAAGGAAAAAATTCGTGCCGATCTGAAGCGTTATGTTTCCAAGCAGACGCAGAAGCGGCCGCTGATCATGCCGGTGATATTAGAAATTTAAAGTTGTCATCCTGAGCGGAGTGGCTGCTTCGCTTCGCGAAGCAGTCGCGCAGTCGAAGGACCCCTACTCCCGGCACTGTACTTAGCGGTAGGGGTCCTTCGACTCCGTTCGAACTTCGCGAAGCGAAGTTCTCTCTCCGCTCAGGATGACAGGAGACACCCTCATCGTCACCCTCAACGACATTCGCGAAGCGCAAACCCGCCTGCGCGGCGTCGCCGTACGAACCCCGCTCATTCGATCAGATATCCACGATCCGGAGAAGACAGATACCCGCCGGCTTTATCTCAAACCCGAAAATCTGCAGCCGATCGGGTCGTTCAAACTACGCGGGGCCTACAACAAGGTCGCCTCCTTATCGCAGGAAGAGCGTCGCCATGGAGTGATTACCTATTCAAGCGGCAACCATGCCCAGGGCGTTGCCTATGCGGCGCGGGCGATGGGCGTGAAGGCGGTCATCGTGATGCCCCGAAATGCTCCCGCGGTCAAACGCGAGGCAACCATTGCCCTGGGGGCTGAGATCATACTGGTGGGCCCGGCCAGTTCCGAGCGGCAGGCCAAGGCGGAAGAACTGGCGGCGCAGTACGGATACGCGATCGTGCCGCCTTACAACGACGAAATGATTATCGCGGGACAGGGCACCATGGGGCTGGAGATTCTGGAAGACTTGCCTGAAGTCGAAACCGTTATTGTGCCCGTCGGCGGAGGAGGGATGCTCAGCGGAATCGCCACGGCGATCAAGCTGAGCCGGCCCACGGTAAAGGTGATCGGTGCGGAACCGGCGCTCGCGGCCGATGCGCAAGCCAGTCTGCGATCGGGAAAGATCGTGCATGCGACGGCGGAAGAGACGACCCGCACCTTGGCGGACGGGCTGCGAACCCAGAGCATCGGCCCGATCAATTTTGAACACATCCGCCGCTACGTGGATGACATTGTGACCGTCACCGAGGACGAAATCCGAAGTGCCACGCAGCGTCTTGCGCGCGATCCCAAAACATTGGCCGAGCCCAGCGGAGCGGTAGCGGTGGCGGCATTTCTGTTCCACCGGGACGAACTGCCCAAGACAACCATGAATGTCGCGGTAATCAGCGGCGGAAACATTGAACAGGAGACGCTGGCGGAACTTCGCAGGGAGAAATCATGACGAAGGCCAGTAGCGCCGGCGTCCCGCCGGCTGTCGCGAGGGCGTCTCGCCCTCGCACCCGGTGCGGCGCGGACGCCCCCCGGACAGCCGCCGAGACGGCGGCGCTACTCTGTCCAGAGCATTCTTAGCTCTGGGGTGCCTGCTCGTGCTTTGCTGTCCCCGCCTCCGCTGCCGACTACCAGCGCGGCGCCATGATACGGGTGGCTCAGATCTATCTCTCGCCCGATACCAGTTCGGCCAAGCTGGCGGAGATGGATCGCGGACGCGAAATCATTGTGCTTGAAACCAGCCGGGAATGGGTGCACGTAGAAGCCAATCTCACCGAGGAGCGTACCGTCACCGGCTGGGTTCTCGACCAGGGAGTCGTGCGGACTTCAACTCCAAACGGCGACAAAATATTGTTTGGCGAGGCGGTCGACTCCGAAGACCAGGCCAGCCGCAGGCACGGACGCAATGGCGCGGCTCAGGACGCCATGCGCCTCTACTATTGCGTCGCCGAGTACTTCCCCACTTCGCCGCTGGCGGGAGAAGGCATGTACCGCTCCGCCGACATCCGCTGGCAACTGGAGAAATTGGACGTCTCGTCGCGTCCCTCGTCGCGGGAACGCGAGGCTTATCTGCGCGAAGGCATGGAAGAGAAATACATGAAAGAGGTCATCAAGAAATTTCCCGGCACCAAGTGGGCCGACCTGGCCGCCTTCCATCTCATCGACAACAAACTCTGCGGCGAGTGGCAGGGCAGCTCGAAGTGCCCGGTGAAGGAGGCGGAGATTTACGAAAAGTACGCCACCGAGCACTCCCAGTCTCCCGCCCTGGCGGAAGCGTTGTACGATGCCGCCTGGCGCTGGTCGGCGCTCATCGAGATCTACAAGACGGAAGAAGAGCCGAAGAAGTCCGAAGAAGCGCGCGGCAAAGCGGTGGCCCTGGCCCAGCAGGCAGCGTCGCAAGCCTCGTCGGTGGACTGGGCTGCCCGCGCCCAGCGGCTGCTCTATCTGATGGCCCAGGGTGTACCCACCTACGGGAACGTAACCCAGTAAATACGCTGCCGAAGTTTCGACCCGCCAGGCTATTTTTTCTGTAATACTTTTCCTTCAACCCTTCGGAGGAACATTGAACGATTACCTGCTGTCTGTAGTCCTGGGAATCATCGAAGGTCTCACAGAATTTCTGCCGGTCAGCTCTACCGCCCATCTGCGAATTGCGGAGGCGCTCTTTCACATCAGCCTGTCCGACGGCTACTGGAAGATGTACACCATCGTGATTCAGCTGGGCGCCATTCTGTGTCTGCCGGTGTATTTCCGCGACCGGATCGCCAAATTATTTTCGACGTTTCCTCAAGGCGAGAACGGCGATCGCAATATTCTGACGCATCCTCTGGGGCTGACTGCAGTTGCCTTCGTCACCACCGCCATTCCGGCCTTCCTCCTGACCAAAATCATCGGCAAGCACCTGGAGAGCCTGACGATTATGGGCAGTTCCCTGCTCATCGGCGGGGTCGTGATGTGGATCGTCGACGCCATGAATGCCCCTGCAGAGGCCGCCGGACCCGGCGCGGCAAGCCGCATCCATACCTGGAAGATGGAAGCCATGAGCCTGGGCCAGGCGATCTGGATTGGAGCGTGCCAGATTCTCTCCGCGGTTTTTCCCGGGACATCGCGATCAATGTCCACGATCGCAGCGGGACAGGTGGCAGGAATGTCCCGGGCGTCGGCGCTGGAATTTTCGTTTTTCCTTTCGATTCCCACCATGGTGGTGGCGACTTGCTACGACCTGCTGAAATCGCTGCGCGGCAAGGGCGCGAACCCGATTGGGGTCTCGCAGATTGATCCCCATGGCTGGGTGGTGCTCGCGATCGGCTTCGTCGTTTCGTTCCTGGTGGCGTATGCCGCCGTTGCCTGGTTCATGGCCTGGGTGAGAAAACACGGGTTCGCGCCGTTTGCGGTATACCGGATTGTGGTGGGAATTCTGGTGCTGGCCTTCGCCGCGAAGCTGGCCGGCTAGAGACACCGAAGGGTGCCCCGTCCAAGCTCCGCTTGGGCGGGTTTTTTAATGTTCTGATCCGTGGAAATCCGCGTGAATCCGTGGCCGCTTTTGCTTGTCGAGCTGCGCTCGACCCGGACGGGTCGAAGACCCGTCCCTACACGGTCCGTCTTGCGAACCCCCCGACACTAACTCGATACTCTCTTCCCAATTCCTTCATTGTTCGGCCGGAGTGGTTCTTGGCATAATCAGTTGTTCTAACCAGCTCTGGGCATCCCGAAGCGTGGTAATTTGCAGCGGGTTGCCGACTATGCCCATGAAGTATTTCTCACAGATCTTCGCTCCCACGAACAACCGGCGGCTTAACGAGCTGATCGGGTTCGTGCTTTGTGTTTCGGGATTGCTTTTGTTCCTGGCCCTGGCTTCCTATTCTCCGCTTGATCCCTCGTTTAACAGCGCGTCTGTACTGACTGGCTCGCAGTCCGCGCGCAACTGGGTGGGGCTGGCGGGAGCGATTGTTTCCGACTTGTTGTTGCAGGGTCTGGGAATCGGAGCGTTCCTTCTTCCCGTATTTCTGGGAGCGCTGGGATCACGCTGGTTCCGCTCGCGCAAGGTCACGTCGCCGATCGCAAAGACCCTGGGAGCAATCTGGCTGCTGATCTTTGTGCCCGCCCTTCTGGCCCTTATGCCGGGTCACGTGCGTTGGATGACCGTGATTCCGATGGAAGGTTTGGCCGGACGCATTGTCGGCGATGTTCTCATCCACTACTTGAATCTGGCGGGCGCATATATTGTTTGCGCCACCATTTTGGCGGTCGCTCTTTATCTGACGACTGCTTTCTCTTTCGCCTCGCTGCGAGTGTGGGCGCCGACCCGTTTCGCTTTTGTGGTTGCAATCTGGAATCGTTACAAAGACTGGCAGGAAAGCCGGGCGAAAAAGAAGATGCAGAAGGAACTGGAAAAGCGCCGCGCCACTCGCCCGACGGTCACGGCTCAACTCATTCCAGCGCGGTCTTCTGGCCCTTACGCCCCGTCTTACACGACTGAACCGGTGCGGGCAACCGGCATCGAGCGCATGACCACCTCCAGCCACGTCGAGGAAACCCATGCCGCGCCGCCTCCTCTGACCAGCGTTCCAGAAGCCATCATTCCGGATGTTGAAGTCACCGAACGCGCCGACACCGGCGCAAAACCGAAGACGACCCTGCCGCGCATCGCAGCGGGTGGCTTCAAGCTGCCGCCCAGCAGCTTGTTGCATCGTCCCGACGAGCAGCAGGCGATTGATGCGGACGAATTGAAACTGCTGGCCCAGGTGCTGACGGAGAAGTACTCAGAGTTTGACGTCCACGGGCAGGTAACGCAGATCAATCCCGGGCCGGTGGTCACGACGTTCGAATACAAGCCCGAAGCCGGAATCAAGTACAGCCGCATCACCAATCTCACCGACGACCTGTGCCTGGCGCTCAAAGCCGAGAGCATTCTGATTGAACGCATGGCCGGCAAGTCCACGGTCGGCATTCAGGTGCCCAACCGCGAGCGCGAGATTATCTGGCTGCGCGAAAATATTGAGTCGTCCGAATTCATCGGCACCAAATCGAAGCTGACCCTGGCCCTGGGCAAAGATATCAACGGACGCATCGTCACCGCCGATCTCGCCGGCATGCCGCACCTGCTGATCGCGGGCTCCACCGGAGCGGGCAAGAGTGTGGCCATCAACGCCATGATCATGTCCATTTTGTACAAGGCCACGCCGGACCAGGTGCGGCTGATCCTGGTGGATCCCAAGCGGCTGGAATTGGGGAATTACGAAGGCGTGCCGCATCTCTTTACGCCGATCATCACCGAGCCCAAGCTGGCCGCGAACGCATTGCGTAATGCGGTTCGTGAAATGGAACGCCGCCTGAAACTGCTGGCTGAAAAAGGCGTCCGCAACATGGAGCAGTACAACAAACTGTTCGACGACGAAGGCACGCGCAGCCTCTTTGGCGAGGATTCGGAAGACCGGCCGCTGCCCTACATCGTCATCATCATCGACGAATTGGCTGACCTGATGATGCTCGACTCCGGCAACGTGGAAGAATCGGTCACGCGCCTGGCCCAGATGGCACGAGCTGTGGGCATTCACCTGGTGCTGGCGACGCAGCGGCCGTCGGTCGACGTGATCACCGGACTGATCAAGGCCAACTTCCCGGCCCGCATTTCTTTCCGCGTGGCTACCAAGGTGGACTCGCGCACCATTCTGGACGCCAACGGCGCGGAAGCATTGCTGGGCAAGGGAGACATGCTCTACCTGCCTTCGGGATCAGCCCGGGTTCACCGCCTGCACGCGCCCTTCGTTACTGAAAAAGAAATTGCCGCCGTGGTCGAATTCTGGCGCGCGCAGGGCACCGCCGAGTACGAAGAGAGATTCCTGCAAGCCCCGAAAGAAGAGCGCGCACCCGGTGAAGCCGGCCTGGGCGGCGAGGATGGAGACGAAGAAAACGATCCCCTCTATAACGACGCTGTGCGTCTGGTCATAGAATTCGGCAAGGCTTCCACTTCCCTGCTGCAGCGCCGCCTGCGCATCGGCTATGGCCGGGCCGCCCACCTGATCGATCTGATGGAGCGCGATGGCATCGTAGGCGCCGCCGACGGTCCCAAGCCGCGCGAAGTGCTCAAAAGGCCTGACTGGATTTCTGAAGTAGAAGAATCGATGCGCTGAAACGGTAGCGCCGCGATAGAAGAATATCCGCGAACCCCTTATTTCGCCCCTTCGGGGCTGGATCAATTCCCCGTTAACCCAGGGCTTACGCCCTGGGCTCTATTCTGTCCGCCGCTTCGCGGCTCACCCCTAAAACCGCGCCGTTCTGGGGGAGCAAGTCGCGGAGCGACGGGAGAATGAAGCCCGGGGCGTAAGCCCCGGGGCAGGCGTCGGGAAGGAAGGTAAGACCTGAAAGGGCGAAAGAAACCGTCAGCACGGCGGGACGGCCTCCGGCCAGCCCGATGCACGGGCGAGAGACGCCGGAGTTACGATGACACAACGTTTGCTCTCAATCCTCGAATCGCCAGCCCTGCCAGAACGATCACCACCAACAGCATTACCAGCCACACCACAATCTTGTGACGTTCCGACCAGGGACGGTCATCGGGGCGGCCTTTATACGCCTGATTATGCGTCCCCGACCCAAGTTCCGCCTTGGCTGCGGCCGGATCAGCCTTGAAAAACTTGGCATAGTCATAGACCGGCGAGCCAAGTTTCGCATCGCCGTAATAAAGCTGGAGCAACGATTTGCCCTGCGGATCGAAATATACGCGGCGCTCGATCGACAGCAGTTGCACGCCGGCGATCGTCAAAGGAGGATTGTCGCCGTTGTCCACGGTGATCTTCAGCTGGCCGGGGCCGCGCTCTCCGATCGTAACGTCCATCTCTTCCGAGACAATGACGGTGCCGGCACGATTCATGCGCACCCGGGTAATTTCGCCGCTGCCGTAACCGAGATCATTTGTAGCCGAGAGGACGACCGCCCGCCGGAAATTCACCTGCTTCGGGTCCACATGAAAGCGGACGCGATCCACCGGCACGTGCGTCGGCGAGCTGCAGATAATCACGGTTGTTCGCGCGAACTGCGACGGCGCGGCGCATGATCCAACATTGCTCCAGACAGCTTTGGTTTCCTGCAGGTTGTAAACCGACGCGCCCTTGACTTGCGCCGGCGCGATGCCCGTGGAGAGCTTCACATGCAAATAACGAAAACTCGATGGCGGCAGCTTAAGAACCTGATTGGAACCCAGTTCCTCGCGAGTGAAGTCATACAGCGTGGCCAGCGGCAATTGAGTCGCCGCCTTTGGCGGGAGCTCATTGCTGCCCTCGACTGAAGCGGTCACAACAAAATCTTTGGCGTCGAGATTCAGCCGGATGCGGTCATATTCGCCGGCTTGCTCCATATCCAGATCGAACTCCGTGCGCCCCTTGACGCTGCCCAGATTAAGGATCTTCGCGGGTTCCTCATGGCTGAAAACTCCACCGTGCTGTTCGCTGAGCGCGTATTGCACCTGGGACTCGCCATCGTAAATTCGTAAGTCCGCCAGATCGGGACGGGCATGGTTCCAGACTTCTTCATCTACGGCAAAATAGTTCTGCGCGGTGGGCTGCGAGATCGAAATGGCGCGGACATTGGTGAAATAGGAAATCGACGGCGCCGGGACTGTAGCCACAACAAAAGCCAGGGAAAATGCGAGCGCAGCGGTTTTCATCGGCTGGCCGGGCTTTCTGCCGGGCTTTTTCCTGAACTGTCTGCGGAATTGTTACGGCCGGAGAGCCGCAGCCAGTCACGCTGATACACGAATGAAATCGCCAGCAGAAGCGCTCCCAGGACGATGAAACTCAGGATGCGGTAACCGCGGTCGAGTTCCGAGACATCGTAGAGAAAGACCTTGCCAATGGTGAACGCTATCAACGCCAGGGCCTGCCAGCGGACAGACGCCGAACGCCGCAAGAAGCCCACCACCATCAGCATGGCGCCGTAGGCCATCCACAGCGCGGAATAGGTGAAATCGCGGGCGATTTTCACATGCTGCCAGTCCGTCCAGGCGGATACATCCCATCGCCCTCGAGGACGAAGGTCGGCCAGTTCACGCGCGTAGTAGTCGTTCACTTCCCGGCTCAAGGCAATGAGCGCCAGCAGATTCAAGGCAACCACGGAAACCGCTGCGGCGGTTCGCCCGGTGTCATCCTGCCGGCGGTGTCCATACCAGGCAACCGCGCCTAATACCGCGATTGCTACGGCGTAAGTCGCCATGCGGTTATTCAAGATCGGCTGCGTGACATAGAAATTGTCGATCAGCAGGAGCCGTCCCACGCCAAGAACCAGAGCGCCGACGGCAAACAGGTTCAGCAACTCGGAATGAATGCGGTCGGCGATCCACAACAGCACGGCGGTCTCGACGAACCATCCCATGGTGATCCAGTGAGCATCGAGGCGTATGGGAATGGCGACGGTGATGAAGCCGATGGCGAGCGCAAGATGCAGCAGGTCGACGGTCTTTGCCGCCTCGGGATCAGCCGTCCGGCCACGGGCCTGACGGCTGAGGAAGATATACAGGGCCGCCAAAGCCAGGGCAAACCAGGCCGTATCCTTAGTTTCGATCTGCTCGAACATGATGTAAATCTGCAGAAAATAGCCGGCGGCATTCACCACAGCTACCAGGGGAGGAACAGAATTGGAGAGCCTTCCCTTCTCTGCCGGGCGCGCCAGCAATGGGGCTACCGCAAAGATGGCGAAGAATAATGTGGCGAAGCCGACCGTCATCCGAATTTGGGTGAGGTCGTAGAAGCTCGCATACCAGCCGACGTATAGTCCCAGCGTCCCCAGGTAACTCAAGACCAGCAAACGCCGCCAGGGCTTCAGGATCACCAGCGCGAGCGCGCCCAGGTCCAGTATGGCGACATAGGCGAACAGCGCCACCTCCCGGTTCTGGCCGGTGGAGAGCAGCATGGGCGTGCTGAACCCACCGATCAGGGCAAAGGCGGCGAGGATTTCCGCATCCTGGGTCCATGCCATCAATGCCGTGGCGGCCGTCACCGCGAACATCATGAGGAAAGCCACGCTGCCCGGCACCAACGCATATACCTGGAAAGCTGCGTACAGCGAGAGATAGAGCACGCCGACGCCGACAGCCTTCAGTGAATAGGAAAAAACAAGGTATCCACGGCGGCGAAAAGTCTCACTCCAAATTACGACGGCGATACCGGCCAGCATCCCGATAGCAACTCGTCCAGCCGGACCGATCCAGTTATTGTCGAAGGCAAACTTCAGAAAGTACGAGACGCCGATCAGCACTGCCGCGATGCCGATGCGGTTCAGCCAGTGCGAACCGATGCGGGATTCCAGGTCAGCCCTCCGCTGGCTCGCTGGTGCCATCACGGCCTGCGGTGGCATGACTGCGGCAGCGTTCGGGGCGACACTTGGAATGACCGGCGGGGTGGCTTTTCCTTCCACCCGGGGCGGCGCTTGCTGCCGTGGCGCTGATTGGGCCGCGGGCGCGGATGCCACGTTCAGCGCCTGCTCAATGCGAAATACCCGCGTCGTGAGTTCGGCCAGAAGCCGCCGCAGCTCCTGAACTTCGCTGCCAGAAGGATCCACCGCGCCTCCGGGAAAACTGATTTCCGGAGCATTATCTGCGAAACTGGTCGGGCTTTCACGAACTATTAAGGGGACGAACCATGAAGTGTCTTACCGAATATTTGAAATTCCACACCCGATCTCATCGCACCTATGTCCACATCACGCCCCAGGTTGAGCAAATCGTCAGCAAGAGTGGGGTCAAGGAAGGTATGGCCCTGGTTTCTGCCATGCACATCACCGCCGGTGTTTATGTGAACGACAATGAGAGCGGCCTGATCGAGGACATCGATCAATGGCTGGAGACCCTGGCGCCCTTCCGACAGGACTACAAACATCACCAGACCGGCGAGGACAACGGAGACTCGCACTTGAAGGCGCTGCTTATCCACCACCAGGTCATCGTGCCGATTACCGCGGGCAAACTTGACTTAGGAACCTGGCAGCGGATCTTCTACGCGGAGTTCGACGGCCAGCGGGACAAACGAGTGATCGTGAAAGTGATGGGCGAGTAACCTGACCGGGACATGGCAGGACCCCACATCTCTAAAACCACGAGATGTGGGGCCCCCCCGTTATCCTGGGCATCAGGGCTTTATATTCACGCCGGGATCGGCACTCTTGGCTAGGGACACGCTGCGAATGTAATACTCGTAGTATCCGATGCCGCCAACCGGAGGACCGGAGCGCGCAGGCTTGTCCGCCGTCGCAGTGAACGAGCATTCGGAAAAGGGATGGTTGTCGTCATCGAAACTGATCACGATCGGCCCACCCGAGGTCTGCCATTCGATTTCATCTCCCGCCGATAGCCGAACATTCACTACCTCAAAATCTATACTCAGATCTTCGCGGATTTTTACTTTCAGGACTTCAGCTTCTTCTCTCATATCAAGCCTCCAAGACTAGTTTCTGGTTTCCAGTTTCTAGTTCCGGTTTCTGAGTTCTGTTCTGGAAACTGGAAACCGAAACCCGAAACTGCCCTTCTGGAACTGCCTTAATGTCCCTGCAATACCGACTGCAACTTCGGATCGTCGCGCAGATGGTCGAAATCGGGCGTGTCCCGGACCCACGCCGCTGGCACTCCGGCGGCCAGCGCCTTCTGCAGCGACTCCAGCATGTGATTCTCGTCTCCGAAGTGGTTGTACATCAGGGCCGCCCGGCATTGCACGTCCGGGTCCTTGGGTGAATACTTTAACGCCTTCTGCAGCGAGGCAGCAGCTTCATCTTTTTTTCCCAGCATTGCGAGATAGGTGGCTCGATAGGCCAGCGCATGGCCGTCTTTGGGATTTACCTGAAGTTTTTCATCGACCAGACTCACCGCATGCCGGTAGGCATTTTCCGCTTCCGGCCGCTTGCCCGGAACCCAGTAGTATGCGTCTGCGACGTTTCCCCAACTCAGCCAACTGGTCTGGTCAAACTTCAAACCCTGTTCGAAGGTGCGCGCGGCTTCATCAAATTTGCGCATCGAGAAGTAGGCGTTACCCAGATTGTCAAAAGCCTGGTCGTCGGTCGGACGTAACGCGACCGATTTCTCCAGAACGGTAATCGCATCCGCGTAACGGCCCTGCAGCACGTAAACTCCGCCCAGGTTTGAATATCCGCGGAAATTGTCCGGGGTCAAAGACACCACTTCCTTGAACATTTTGACCGCGTCGTCATATCTTCCCTGCTGGCTGTAGAAAAAACCCAGCCAGTTGTAACCGCCCCAGTACTGCGGCCGCAGGGCAATGGCTTTGCGGAAGGTGGCCTCGGCTTCGTTGGGCTGGTTCAGTTTCTGATAGGCGTCTGCCAGTCCGCGAAAGGCATCATCGCTGGTGGGATCATGCGACGCGGCCTCCTGAAATTGCGCCACCGCTTTCTCATACTCGCCGGTGGCGCGGTAGACATTGCCCAGGCAGGTGTGGGCCTCTGCCAGATTGGGGGAACTGGAAACGGCCTGGTCGCACGCTGACCTGGCTTTGTCCACCAGTTCGCGACCTCCCTGGCCGCCCTCTTCATAATCCAGCAAATAGGCTTTACCCAGCGCGGCATAAGCCTCGGCGTACTTGGGATCGAGAGTAAGCGCCCGGTTGAAAGCGGAAATTGCGCTGTCGATATTCTCGTGCTTGTGATAGTCCAGCAGATATCCGCGGCCGCGGAGATATTGATCGTAGGCCGATGGATCGCCGGTTCCGTGGGCCGCCAGAACCACGCGGTCGTTGCTTTTGATGTCCAGACCGAGCATGTGCAGAGTGCCGTCTACAACCCGGTCCTCCACCGCGAAGGCATCGCTGACGTCAGCGTCGACCGTCTCGGCGCGCAACTGACGATTGGTCTTGGCGTCCACCAGAGTGTAGGTCACACGCACCTGGTTGCCGGAGCTGTGCAGGCTGCCTTCGAGCACCAGGCTTACCCCGAAATTTTTTCGCGCCTGCTCGACGCTGGTCACACCGTCGGCCCGTACTTCACTGCTGGGAACCACCTGCAAGGGATAGTTATCGGTCAACTGCGTGAGCTTAGCGGTAAGGGTTTCGGTAAGGCCGTCACCGAATGCCCGGCTGCCGGGATCGTCGGCGGTGGGAGTAAACGGCAGAACCGCCAACTGAATCGGTTGATCATACCCGGCAATTCCCACCCCGCGATTTGAGGTTGGCCGCCAATAAATCGCAGCGGAAAGCAGCAACAGTAAGACCGGCGCGGCCGTCCAGAGCCAGGGCCATCTTTTCGTTTGGCTCTCTGGTATGGCGGGGGTCTGCGTTTTGGGCCCGACCTCGACCTGTTGTGGCACCACCAGAGCCAGTCCGCTGTCGCTCACCCCGCTGCGCACTCGGCGGAGAGCGTCCAGCAGTTCCTGGGCGCTGCTGTAACGCTGCGACACGTCTTTGGCCATCGCCTTGTTGACCAGGCCTTCAAGTTCCCGCGAGACCGAGTGATTGAAAATGCGAATGGAAGCCGGCGTCTCTGCACGGATGCGGTCCGTGGTCGCCACGAAACTATTGGCGAGAAATGGGTGCTGTCCGGTAAGGATTTCGTAGAAAACTACGCCCAGCGAAAAAATATCGGCGCGGCCATCGGGCACGCGCTCCAGCAAAACCTCGGGCGACATATAAGCTGGCGTGCCGGCAAACGTGCCGACCCGGTCCACGGTCGAACTCTGATCGGACCGCGGCAGATGCTTGGCCACTCCGAAGTCCAATATCTTCACCTTGCCGCCGGTGGCCAGCATGATATTTTCCGGTTTAATGTCGCAGTGCACAATCCCGTCGTTGTGGGCTGCTACCAGGGCTTCCGCGCACTGCGTCGCGATGGCGAAGAACTCATCCAGCGACAAGCGCTGGCGCAGCCGTTGTCGCAGGTTCTGGCCCTCGACGTACTCCAGAATCAGGAAGATCTCGCCCCGCTCCTCCAAAACGTCGTAAACCGCGGCGACGTGGGCGTCGCTGAAGCCCGACGCGCGCTCGGCCTCTTCGAGGAAGCGCCGGCGGTAGAGCGAATCGGCGCGTAATGAGGGCGCGAGGCGCTTGAGAGCTACAGTCCGTTTAAGTTTGGTATCTTCGGCGCGATAGACCTCGCCCATGCCACCTTGGCCGAGGCGCTCGCCGATGCGGAAACGTCCCACAACCGTGCCGCACAGGGAATCCTGGGGCTGGGTGGAACTCGCCAGAGTGGGCTGAAACTCCGCCATAACGCGTCTGCGTGTATGCAACTCGGAATGGAGCACTGGCTTCCGAGGCTTGGTTCCGAGGCCTGAGGCTCAACCCTGCCGGGCTGCCGCCGTTGCGCAATCTTACTCCTGCCTTGGGGGAGGGGCAATCACAGGCTCTGATCGTCAGGTTCTGACTGCCGGGCTGCTGACGGACGGTCGGCAGAAGTGACCTCGCTTCGGCACGCCACGGGAGCAGCGGAGCGCATGCGCCCCATAAATCAATCGGTTACGTAACTTTCTTCATCTCAAGCTTGCGGCCACCAGCGTGCAAGGCACTGATCATTCGCCATTCCAGGTCGACGGCTTGTTTCCAGGAGACGCCTAGGTGCTTTATAAATGCGCAAACCCCGCCTGCTCCAGCCTGTTTCGCAGTCTGAGCCACGGCAAACTATTTCTGCTTCATACCGATGGTTCCGCAGCCGGCGGCTCCGCAATCGCACCTGCGATTCGCCGAGGGCGCTCCTTCTGCCAGAGGGAGCGCTACTGGCTATGCGACAACTGTTTCCCGCTGCTTACCCTGACCTTTGAACGGGGACGCGGCATGATCACAGTTCCAATCCCCGCCAGGAACACCCCCGGGCCCGCCGCGCATCTGATGCACGCGCAGCCGACCCTGAAGGGCATCGGGCATAGTTGAAAGGTGGCTTATGAATCATTTTAGAACTACTCTGTGCCAAATCTGCGGAGAAGAGCACTCCGCGAACCAGCCTCGTTTCCTGATCGCCGAGAACGCATGGGAAGACAAGCTGACGATTCTGCAGTGGAATGAGCAGATGGCGTCGCGGCCGGGCAGCGTAGTCGCCTGCAGCATCGACCAGGTCGAAGAAGTAGTTTTTCACTGGATAACGACGGGAAGGCTGGACTATCCCTTCGCCCGAAGCGCATTAGGCAACGCTGGCTGGCGCCATGCTTCGGCGCATGGTGGCCGCGCTGACATCCGCGGGGCGCGATCCCTGGGAGAATTGGCGGTGCACCGCGAAAGCCTGGAACGCGTGCTGATGGAGAATCCTCAATCCCTGCAGGTCATTCTCGATGTGCTGCTCGACGCCCTGCGCCAGGAGATTCCGGGCGAAGCGGCGCCGGGCGCGTTGCCCGAAGCGGAAGCGGAACTCTTGCGAAGCTCCTGAACCGCGTGTCATCTTGTCATCCTAGAGTTCCGTGTCATCCTGAGCGTAGAAATCGCTTCGCTTGCGAAGCGATTTCGGAGTCGAAGGACCCCTAGCAATCTGCAACCGTGCTGGCGATAGGGGTCCTTCGACTGCGTAGAAACTTCGCGAAGCGAAGTTTCTACTCCGCTCAGGATGACAAGCTCCTGGCCCTTAGGGGCGCGCTGCTTTTGTCCAGACCCGCCAGTCCCGGATGACGGCATCGGCCATGCTCCGGGCCGAAACCGATAGCCAGCCCGGCTTCAGGCGATCCAGGTGCTGGCGGATCTTCTTCACTTCGGAGCGACTGCCTAAATGAATGTTCGCGGTTTCCCATCCCATGGCAAAGAGCAGTCGAAGTTCTTCGCGCCCCTTGGGCAGGACACTCAATTCGATGCGACAGCAATGAGGTGAGAGCCGGCGAACAATCCAACGCCCGCGCATCTGCACGAAGGGGTCCGGAGAACGCACCGCACGATTGATGATGACCTGGTACATCAGCTCGGGCTGATCGGCGCCATGGGCCCAATAAACCGCGGACGGCGCCAGCGCTTTGGCTTCCCGCGCCACCTTGCCCCCGTTGCACTCCGCCAGAGCCACCAGGCGTATGCGTCCCAGGCTGCCCAGACCGGCAACCCGGCGTGCGATCCGATAATCCAGGCCACGCTCGGGCAGAAGATGTTCCAGTGCATCCTGCGCGCTGGTGGGGATTTCTCCCGTTACCCGCGGCAGGCGATCCATCTTTTTCCAAAAGAGTATCGGGTCTCGTAGCTCACTGAGGGCGATTTGGCGGAGCCATCTGTGTTCTTCCTCCAGCACAAAAGGAAGCCCATGTTCCGCCAGTGATTTGCGGTAGCCATCGAGGATTACGGTACAGGCGTCTTTCGCCTTAAGGGACAGATGTCCACCCTCGATGGCGAGCAGTGCGCTGGCCGCGAGCCTCACCAGATCGTTGGTGTATGGAATCATCGCCGCTTCATCGAAATCGTTTACGCCCCAGACCAGGCGGCCTTCCACGTCCCGCCAGGTGCCGAAATTCTCAACGTGAAGATCCCCCACGCCCAGGACGCGGGGCGCGTTCGCCAGATCGGGGCAAACCTCAGGCCAGATCTGCATCCAGCGATAAAATGTGGCTCGAAGAAAAGGGAATGGCGCGTCCGCCATCCGCTGATGTTTAAGGCTGAGGTCCGCCTTTACGATCGGCGTGTGCGAACCCAGCCAGGCTTCATACCGGTGCGTAGACTTGACGATATTCATTGCGTCCACCGAGGCGCCAGAGGGAGCGCCGAACCCGGCGGATAGATGTTAAACGAAGAATGGACTGCCGATTCGCCCCGTCTTAATCCCCACATGGCGTGGGCCGTGTCATCCTTGACACACCGTCTTCGAATACCCGCGATTTCGCATCGACGAATCAACGCAAGTCCATGTTAATCAATACGATCCGATTGGCTATTCGCCCGCTACATCGATTGCGTCCGCATAAGGGGAGGCCCATATGGAACTCGTATTCACCATCATCGCTGTCATCGGAGGCATGACTTTCTCGCTTGCCGTCGCAATTCTTGTGGAAGAACTGATCTTCGGCAAAGTGCTCGGCGTGTTTTTTACGCCGCGAGCGCCTCACCTCAAGACCTCCGTCCAGCGTTGACAGGAGGAACCGCGCGGACTGGAACCTTTGCCGGCTGGCGCGGGTCAATGCTCTTAGGTGCCGAGGTGAAATCGCGGACGCTTTCGCGCGGTACGCGAACCCAGACAGTACCGGGAGCGAAATCCAGAGCCATGCACTGTGCAGCTTATAATTCGCCCATCATCCCCTGCATCACAGGCATGCTCAGGACGCTCCCTTCACGGTTTGTCAGCTCCGTGTTGATGATTCTGGCGATTGCGTTCGCGCTACCGGCCAACGCCCAGAACTTTGCCGGCGCTGAACAGCAGCTGGCAGCGAAGATTGTGGCGGTGAGCGGCCCGAAAACCATGGCCGTGGAAGTATTAAACCGTTCGTCGCTCAGTACGGCGACGACCGACGACATCCGCCGCAATCTCCTGACCGAGCTTGCAGTGCTCGGCGTGCGGTTCGTCGCCGCTGATCAGGCCAGCGCCGCTGTGCGGATTTCATTCTCCGAAGACCTCCAAAGTTATGTCTGGATCGCCGAGATTCGCCAGGCCGCGAGTCAGCCGGCGATCGTTATGGTTTCCCTGCCAGTTTCCGTCCCGCTATCCGTCGAGCCTGAAGCGGCGGCGATGGCCCTGCGCAAAATTTCGTTGTGGTCGCAGGCGGACCGCATTCTGGATCTTGCGGTCATCGACGGCAATCCTGCGCGCCTGTTGGTGCTGGATTCGAATGGCATCACGGTTTACCGGATTCAGGAGAACCGCTGGCAGCTGGAGCAAACGCTCCCCGTCGTCCACTCCCGGCCGTGGCCACGCGATCTGCGCGGGAGGTTGATACTGGGCAGAGATCAAAACCGACTTTTTGACGCTTACCTGCCGGGCGTCCGCTGTCGAAGCTCGGCGGCCCCGCCTCTGGCGTTGACATGCTATGACAGCGACGATCCCTGGCCGCTGGGGACGCCTCCGCAAATTTTGAACGCTCCCTTTACTTCATCGCGCAATTTCTTCAGCGGAGCGATCTCGCCGGGAGTGGGTAAGCAAACGACGGCGCCGGCGTTCTACTCCGCGACCGCCGTGGCCCAAAGTAGCTCCTGGCTGGTGGCTACCGTCGACGGAGGCGTTCACCTGCTCGACGGCACGACCGATCAAGTACTGGAAAAACTTGCATGGGGCAGCGACATCGCCGGTGTGCGCAGCGGTTGCGGATCGGGTTGGCAAATTCTGGCGACGGGGCGCGGCGAGGGCCGGAGCGATACCGTGCAGGCTTTCGAAATGGCTGGCCGTCAGCCCGTGGCCGCGAGCGCGCCTCTCGACGTGGATGGCATTATCACCGCCATGTGGACAGAAACCGGCGGAACCGGCGTGGTCGTGGTTGCATACCATGTCGAAACGGGGAGATATGAGGCCTTCCGGCTTACTCTTAATTGTGGCCGCTAGTTTGTCTCTGGCTGTTGCCGCCGGCGCGAGCACCCGCCCGCACTACGGCGGGACTCTGCGCCTGTCTATAAAAGAATCGCCGGCATCGCTCGATCCCGCCGATTCCAGCGCTCCCGGAACGCTGGCCAACCTCTCGCGTCTGATGTTCGACACGCTGGTCACATTGGACGCACGCGGAAACACCCAACCCTCCTTAGCGACTTCATGGCAGGCGGAGCCGGGCGATCGACGCTGGCAGTTCAACATCCGGCGCGGAGTTTCATTTCACGACGGGACTTCAGCTAGCTCCGAGTCTGTCGCAGCTTCACTGCGGGCGGCCAATCCAAATTGGAAAGTTGTCGCCACGACAGAATCTGTGGTCGTCGAGTGCGACGCCCCGACCTCCAATCTTCCAGCGATACTGGCGTTGCCCCGCTACGGCATTGCCAAACGCGCTGGCGGAAAGCTTACCGGCAGCGGACCATTCGTCGTCAGCCGGTGGGATCCGGGCAAGGAATTCGTTCTCACCGCGCGGGACGACTATTGGGGCGGCCGCGCATTTGTCGACTCCATCGAAATCGAAATGGGAAAGAGTTTTCGCGAACAGACGATCGCACTCGATCTGGGGAAAGCAGACGTGATCGAGATCTCGCCGGAACAGGCGCGCCACGCGGCTTTGGAAGGTCGCCGCATTGAGAGTTCGGCCCCGTCGGAGTGGATGGCACTTGTTTTCAGCCGCGACGTGCAGTCCGCGATCGACGGGCGGCTGCGCCAGGCGCTCGCGTTGAGCATCGACCGGGCGGCGATGAACACTGTTCTCTTGCAGGGCGGAGGCGAGCCCGCTGGGTCCTTCCTACCGAACTGGCTCACCGGCTATGCTTTTCTTTTCCCCACAACGAGCGATCTGCAAAGTGCCCGTCAGGCTGGCGGCGAAGTTCACAGCGCGCCAGCATGGACACTGGGCTACGACCAGTCTGACCCGTTGGCGCGAGTTATCGCCGAGAGAGTCGCGTTGAACGCAAGCGATGCGGGTCTTACGCTTCAACTTCAAACTGTTCAGACCAAGAGTTTCGCTGATGTGCGCTTAGTTCGTATGCCGTTGCCCAGTCTCGATGCGCAGGTTGCGCTCAGTGAACTCGCGGCCAGCCTGGGACTACTGGAACAGTTGCCAGTTGCCAGTTTTCAGTTTTCAGAAACCGGAAACCAGAAACCAGACACTGGTGCTACCAGCCTGTACGCGGCTGAGAGCGCTCTGCTGCAATCACAGCGCGTAATTCCTCTGCTGCATTTGAAAACTGCAACCGCCCTGGGCGCAAACGTGAGGGGGTGGCAGGAAAATCCGGACGGAAGCTGGCGGCTGCTGAACGTCTGGCTGGAAATGGGGAAGCCTTGAGCTTTCGCCGCAAACTCCTGCTCGTGTTCGCGCTAACCGTCTTTCTTTGCGTGGGCGCGGTCACATGGATCGTCTCCGCGGTCACCCGCCGTGCTTTCGAACGGGCCAATGAAGATCAGACTGCAGCCCTGGTCGCGCAATTTCGCCGGGAGTTCAACCGGCGCGGCGAGGAAGTGGCGCATCAGGTGGAAACCATCGCAAGCAGCGAAGCCGCGACCCGCATGGCGCTTGCGGTAAGCCGGGGTTCTTCCGACTATGGCGCCTTCGTGAATGAAGCCAAGACCCTGGCCGACAACCAGCGGCTGGACTTTCTGGAATTCGTGGACAGTCGCGGCACCATTCTTTCGTCGGCGCAGTGGCCCGCGAAATTCGGTTACAAGGAAAGCTCTCTTTCGCTGGCCGCGCCCCCGACGGCTGCCTTTCTGCGCCAGGAACAGCTTTCCGACGGCATCGCGCTCGGCCTTTCCGCGGTCCGGAAGGTGGAGGTTGGCGATACTCCGTTGTACGTGATCGGCGGCCGCCGCCTGGACAAGGACTTCCTGGGAAGCCTTGAACTCCCGGCTGGAATGCGGGTCATCCTCTATCCGAACCTGCTCTATCCAAACATGGCAAAAGGCTTTTCTCCTGAACTCCTGGTCACACCTTCAGGCAGCGTGACCCAACCAAACCTTCTGGCCCCGTTGATCACGCAAGTCCAGCAACAACGGGAGGAAGCCACCGCTCTGATTCATTGGTCGGACAATGCGGCAGACGATGAGACCGTGCACGCCATTCCGCTGAGCGGCCAGGACAGCCAAGTACTGGGGATTCTGCTGGTGGGTAACGCGCGCCGTCCCTACGTGGAATTGCGGAATCGCATCCGCTCGGCGGCTCTGCTGGCGGCTGGTGCGGGTATCATTCTGGCCACTCTTTTCAGTGGATGGGCATCGTCGCGGGTTACGCAACCAGTCCGACAACTGGCGGAGGCGGCGCGGGAGGTCGCAGCCGGAAACTGGAAGGCGCAAGTTCCGGTAAATTCTTCCGACGAACTGGGAGCGCTGGCCGAGTCCTTTAACCACATGACAGGAGAGCTCCTCGAGCAACGGGAGCGCCTGGTGCAGGCGGAGCGGGTCGCTGCCTGGCGGGAGCTGGCCCGCCGCCTGGCGCATGAGCTTAAGAATCCGCTGTTCCCTCTGCAATTGACGGTGGAGAACCTGTTGCGGGCACGGGAGCAGAGCCCGGAACAGTTCGATGAAGTCTTCCGCGAGAGCTCGGATACTCTGCTGGCGGAAATTTCTAACCTGAAAAACATCATCTCGCGCTTCAGCGAGTTTTCCCGCATGCCGCAACCGCAATTTCAGCGCGTGCAGCTGAACCAGATCGCGCAGAACGTGGCGCGTCTGCTGCAGGCGCAGCTGCAATCCCCCGAACAGTCTGCAGTTCAATGCCGGCTTGAACTGGACGAGGGCCTGCCAGCGATCGCGGCGGATCCCGAACTCCTCCATCGTGCCTTTTCCAATCTGGCGCTGAATGCGCTGGATGCCATGCCGGCTGGCGGCACCCTCACGCTGCGCACGCGACCGAGCGGGGACCGTGTGGTGGTGGAAATTGCCGACACTGGCACCGGGCTCACGGCGGAGGAATGCGATCGGCTGTTCACCCCTTATTACACCAGCAAGGCGCATGGCACCGGACTTGGACTGGCCATCGTGCAGTCGATCGTAAGCGACCATGGCGGCAGGATCGGCGTGCGCAGCGAGCCGGGGCGTGGAACAACGTTTATGATCGAACTGCCGGGCAATCTGGATAAGCTGTCCGCGCCAGGTTAAGGAGCCATCGGTGGCCCAGAAAGCGCATCTGCTCATCGTCGACGACGAAGCCAACACCCTGGCTTCGCTCTCGCGCGCATTTCGCCTGGCCGGCCACGAGGCGACGGTGTGCGACAGCGCCGCCAAGGCCCTGGAGCTGGCGCGCTCGCAGTCTTTTGATCTGATCCTCTCGGATGTGGTCATGCCCGGTAAAGACGGGCTTTCCCTGCTGGAAGATTTGAACGCTCAGGGCATCACCACACCCGTAGTCATGATGTCGGGACAGGCGCATATCGATATGGCGGTGCGCGCTACGAAACTAGGCGCGCTTGATTTCCTGGAAAAACCCGTTTCCACGGAAAAGCTGATGCTCACAGTCGAAAACGCGCTCAAGTTGCAGCGCCTCGAATCCGAGAACCGGCAGCTTCGCCAACGTCTGGGAAAACACGAAATCGTGTGGACCGGCGACACCATGAAAAAGCTGATGGCGCAGATCGAGCGCGTGGCCGCGAGCGAGACGCGGGTCTGCATTCTGGGGGAAACCGGCACCGGCAAAGAATTAATCGCGCGCACGCTGCACGAGCGCAGTCCGCGCGCTTCCGGCCCGTTCGTCACCTTGAACTGCGCTGCAGTTCCAGCCGAACTGATCGAGTCCGAACTCTTTGGTCACGAAAAGGGATCGTTCACCGGCGCCGCGGGCCGGCACATCGGCAAATTCGAGCAGGCGGAGCGTGGAACCATCCTCCTCGACGAAATCGGAGACATGCCTCTATCCATGCAAGCCAAGCTGCTGCGCGTGCTGGAGGAACGGGAAGTCGAGCGCATTGGTGGCGACAAGCCGACCAAAGTGGATGTGCGAGTGATCGTGGCCACGCATCGCAATCTCGAATCTCTGGTGCGCGAGGGCAAGTTCCGGCAGGATCTCTTTCACCGGGTCTACGTTTTTCCTCTTCTGCTGCCGCCGCTGCGGGAGCGAAAAGAGGATATTCCAGCGCTGGTTCAACACTTCGCCGCACAAATATGCTGCCCAGAACAGTTGGAAACCAGTTCCATTCACTGCGGAGGCCATCGCGGAGCTCAAAGCCCATTCCTGGCCCGGCAATATCCGCGAGCTGCGCAATGTAGTCGAGCGCTTGATACTCATTGCCACCGAGGGCGAGGTCACCGTCGATACGGTCAGGTCAGCCCTGCCTCATGCGCCCGCAGCACCGGCGACGCTGGAAGGCTGCGGAACTCTTGCCGAACGTGTTCTCGGCTTCGAGCGTGAGGTTATCCTCGCGGAACTAAAACGCAGCCACTTCCACGTCACCAACGCAGCCAAGGCGCTCGGCCTCGAGCGCAGTCACCTCTACAAGAAGGCAGAGCAGTTGGGAATCGACCTGCGCGCTCTCCGCAACGAACCGGCTGAATGAGCCTGCCGGGGCGAAGCCGGCCCTTGCGAAATACAGAGAAGACCGTATTGCTCCACTTTCCGCCCGGGTGTATTTTCGCGTCGGGACAAGATGGTGCTTTGCAGGTTGACTCTGTCCGAATGTCGAGAATCTGCGGCAGTCGTACGCAAGTGCTCCTGGTAAAGTCCGGACGCGCACTCTTGATGTAGTAAGAATTACATGGCAAATGCTGTCTAAGAGCGCGTAAAGCGTTGGAATCACTCGAACATCCGGGTTTGGCAAGCCCGATGCTTAGCATTATTGGTCAATTTAAGGTCGCAGGCGATTCGCTCTTGCGACTTTGCGGAACTGGAAACCATACGCTGTCCACCGGAGTCAATTCCCAGGAGGTAGGTCATGGGTGCGTTCCGAATATTCATTGCCGACGATCACGAGGTAGTGCGCAAGGGCTTATGCGCTCTGCTGCAAGCCGACCCGACGCTCCAGATTTGCGGGGAGGCTGCCGATGGCCGAGAAGCCGTGGACAAAGTACGTGAATTGAAGCCGGATGCGATCATCCTGGATATTGGCATGCCTGGCCTGAACGGCCTGGAAGCGACCCGGCAGATCATAAAAGACGATCCTCTGGCCAAGGTTCTGATTCTGACGTTTCACGATTCCGACCAGGTGGTGCGAGACGTCCTCAATGCAGGCGCCCGTGGCTTCCTGCTTAAATCGGATGCTGCCCGCGATCTGATGGTAGCGGTCGAGGCCCTGCGTCGCGGCAAAACCTATTTCACCTCCAAAGTCGCAGCCATGGTGCTGGAAGGCTATTTGAGTGGAGGAACCAAGGCGGCCGCGGTTTCGCTGGGACGCGACCGGCTCACGCCACGTGAACGCGAAGTCGTTCAGCTGCTGGCCGAAGGCAAGAGCACGAAAGAGGTTGCGGTTGCCCTGGGACTGAGCGTGAAGACAGCCGAAACCCACCGTTCGAATATCATGCGCAAGCTCCAGTTGCACTCGGTGAGCGATTTGGTGTTGTACGCGGTCCGGAACAATATTGTTCAGGTAGTCCCATCGACAATCGATTAGCGTCGGTTTAACGGGCCGCTCTCCGTTTCCGAGCAGGCCCTGCTCGGCCCACATCAATCCAATCGATAGCAGTACCCGTAAAGCGCCACTTCACGGGACCACCGAAGGCGGCGCTCCCACTCGTTTTTTTGGGTCTTTTGTCGTCGACGGCTTTGTACTGGTACAGCAGTTTCCTGAAACGCCTACAGCTTGCACCGGATAGACGCTGAGGCACGAGCCACCTACTCTTGGCTTAACAAAAATGCTGCTTGGGTCAATGACGGACCTGGAAAGGAAGATTGTTGATGAGCCAACAAATTTCTGTGAAGGACGGGACAGTGAGCGAGGTTTCGAACAACGGGCATCGAGCCTCCTCTGACATTGAACTGGTGAAGCGCGCCCAGCGAGGCGAGTCCGACGCGTTCGCCCAACTGTTTCATGCTCATAAAGCGAAGATTTATTCCATCTGCCTGCGCATGACCAACAATGCCGCGCAAGCCGAGGACCTGGCGCAGGACGCTTTTTTGCAGGTATTCCGTAAGCTCTCTACCTTTAAAGGTAATTCCGCGTTGTCCACCTGGCTCTACCGCATCGCGGTAAACACCGTGCTCATGCATTTCCGCAAAAAGGCCCTGAAACAGGTCTCTCTGGACGAACCTTCCAGCCACGATTCGACCATGGTGCGCCGCGAATACGGCAGCCGCGATAGCCGACTCTCCGGATCGGTCGACCGCATCACGCTGATCCGCGCCATCAGAGATTTACCCCCGGGCTACCGGACTATCTTTTTACTCCATGAAGTGGAAGGCTACGAACACCAGGAAATTGCCGAGATACTGGATTGCTCGGTGGGAAATTCGAAGTCACAGTTGCACAAAGCGAAACTCCGCATTCGCGAGTTCCTCACCAATTCCGTGAAGGACGCGCAAGCGGAGAAAGCAGTATCGGCGCGGCTTGGCAAGACGCGTCCCGCGATCAGCTTTGCCGACACTGCCGCTGCTTTAAGCTAGGAGATCTTTTGATCGGGCGCGAGGAACAGGCGCGAGCGTCCACGTTCGCGCCTACATCAAACCCTGGCGCTGGCCCCATTTCAGTTTGGTGCGAAGCACATCGAAGAATGTCCCCTGGGTGTGCAGCAGTTTGACCTGGTGCTGCGACTTGCGGCAGAGCACGCGGTCGCCGTCCATCATGGGCATGCCGATCTGGCCGTCCAGGCTCAGGTAGGCTTCGTCCTCTCCGGTCTTGACCACAATCTCGATTTCCGAGCTGTCGCGCACCACCAGCGGACGATGGGTGAGCGAGTGGGCCGAAACCGGCGTAACCACAAAGGCGTCGACCGAAGGCATCAGGATCGGGCCGCCCGCCGCCAGGGAATATGCCGTCGAACCCGTGGCCGTGGACACGATCAGGCTGTCGGCCTGATAGCTCGATACGAACACGTGGTCAATGTACACGTCGCAGTGATTCAAGCGGGCGATGGTGCCTTTGCCGACGACAACATCGTTCAAGGCGTCGAAGGTGCCTATACAAGCATCCTTGCGGTAGACCTCGCAGTGCACCATGGAACGCACGTCGAGGTTGCAACAGCTTTGCTCGATGCTGCGCAGAGTGTTGTACAAATTCTCCAGCGGCACTTCGGTCAGGAATCCCAGCGATCCCAGATTGACGCCGAGCACCGGAATTCCTGCCTTGGACACCGCCCTGGCGGCGGACAACAGCGTGCCATCTCCTCCCAGCACCACCACGAAGTTCAGCGGACGCGAAGCCATTTGATCACGCGTAAGGACCTCTACGCCTGGAGCATGGGGCGCGGTCTCGGGATCGACCACGACCTCGTATTGATGCTCTCGAAACCACGCCAGCAGGGGTGGGACTACATCCGCCAGTTCCGCTTTGCCTGGCTTGGAGATGATGCCGGCGAGCTTGTGAGTGGGTGCCGCGTCCGCCATGGTGAAATCGAATTGTACAGAAATTCAGGGGAAAAGCCTTATCAAGGCTGACTTCGGTTCTTTGCGCCTCTGCGATCCTTGCGATCTCAGCGGTCAAAAGCTTTTAACCGCAAAGGTCGCAAAGGAATCGCAAAGGACGCAAAGAAATTCGATAGGCTCAGAATTGCCCGTACAAGAGAAACTCGCGATTCCCTTCCCCGCCCAATATCGGGGAATCGATCACATCGGTCTGCGCGCATCCCAGGGCGAGCAGCGCGTGACGGATTTTTTCGACCGCTGCATTCTGCACCGCCGCATCGCGCACGATGCCGCCCTTGCCTACCTGTTCGCGGCCGGCCTCGAACTGCGGCTTCACCAGCACGATGATCTGCCGGCCGCGACGTTCGGCCATGTCGGGAAAAGCAGCCGCCACCACCGCCGGCAGAACCAGCGTGGCGGAAATAAAAGAGACGTCCATCACGACCAGATCGATGGCTTCGCCGTCGACAGTTTCGATGTCGATATTTTCGCCGTCGATCTTTTCGCCACCCAGGGCTTCGTCGACCTGCGCTCGCGTGAGATAGCGGGCATTGGTTTTTTCCAGCAGACGGACTCGATCGTCCTGGCGCAGACGGAAATCGATCTGACCGTGGCCGGTATCGACCGCGACAACGCGCCTGGCCCCGCGCTGCAGGAGGCAATCCGTAAACCCTCCGGTAGAAGCACCTACGTCCAGACAGACTTTACCCACGACATCGATCTGCCAGTGCTTGAGAGCCTCCTCCAGCTTGAGACCACCGCGGCTGACGTACTTGAGATCTTCTCCGAGCAGGCGAATCTCGGCGGAGTCCTCCACGGCAGCTCCGGCTTTCTCGACTTTTTGCCCGTTGACCAGCACCTTGCCGGCAAGGATCAGCGCCTGGGCGCGCTCCCGCGAGGTGGTCAGGCCGCGTTCGAGCAACAACTTGTCCAGCCGCATTTTCAAAACTAGCTCCGCAAGCAGTGCAAGATGCAGAACACATTCTCAGCAAACAACTTATCAGCGTAGATTCCCGGTTTCCCACAGAATTTTCCACAGGGGTGTTGAAAAGTTCGACGGGGCGCGGACGGGGAATTTTTCCGATAACGCGGAATCGCAGGATTCGGCGTCCGGGAGGGACGCCTGATACTAGCCCGGCCGTTCAACGCCGGATTCGTGGTCCGCTGAGATTTCTGGAGGACGGGCGTCCTCCATCCACTCAGGATTTAGTCCAGATAAAACAACATCCGACGCCGCTACCCGGCAACTTCCTCCAGGAGCTTCTGATCGATATCGAAATTGGAGTGAACATTCTGCACGTCGTCATGCTCTTCGAGCGCTTCCATCAAACGGATCATCTGGCTCGCCGCCGGACCTTCCAGCTTGATGTAGTTGTCAGGGACCATTGTCACACTGGACGAAACTGGCGTAATGCCCGCCTTCGTAACCGCTTCGAGCATGCCTTCATAGGCGGAAGGAGCAGTCAGGATTTCCCAGTTTTCGCCATCGTCAATCGGTTCATCTTCGCCGCCCGCCTCGATGATGATGTTCATCAGATCGTCGACTGTGGCCGCCGACTTGGGGATGACGATGTCGCCCTTCTTGTGGAACATATACGAGACCGCACCGGCTGAGGCCATATTTCCGCCGTTCTTGCCAAAGGCGTGACGAATTTCGCTGACGGTGCGATTGCGATTGTCGGTATTGATATCGAGCAGAACCGCAACGCCGCCCGGGCCATAGCCTTCAAGCGAGAACTCCTCGTAGGTAGCGCCGGGCAGCTCTCCCGTGCCGCGCAGGATGGCCCGCTTGATGTTGTCGGCCGGCATGTTCTCAGCCTTGGCCGCCAGGATGGCGCCGCGCAGACGCGGGTTGGTATCGGGATCTCCGCCATTCTTGGCGGCAATCGAAATTTCCTTGATCAGGCGGGTAAAAATCTTGCCCCGCTTGGCGTCCAGAGCGCCCTTTTTATGCTTGATTGTGGCCCATTTTGAATGGCCGGACATGGAAATACCTCGTATTTAAGAGTCTTTAATGGCGCGGAACTGGCCCGTCGAGGAGATCAACGGATTGCCTCAAATGAATGCCGGCGAACAAAAATTATAGCATGGGGCCTTACAGGATGGGACTCTGCAAGCGGGCCTGCCGGGCCTTATATGCATACAGTACCGCCAGCAAAGGCGGAGCCAGCAGCACACCCCAGAACGGAATCACATCCCCAGCACGATCGGCGCCAGAATCGAAGCCCACACCGGCACCTTGGCGGTGCGCTTCATGATGTAAGGCTGCAGCAGAAAACCATCCACGACGGCAATCACCGCGTACAGCATCAGAACATAGAGCGGATGCTCCCAGTCTCCCCACTTGAACATGGCCGTGAGCGCCGGACCGATGACGCCGAGCACGGCGCCGATCTGCGGCACGAACTGGAAACAGCGCGCCCAGCAACGCCCACAAGGGCGCCCCCGGCACCCTGATGATGTAGAAGCCCGATCAGCCACAGCAGGCCGACCGCCAGCGAATCCTGGAGCTGCGCGATAAACCAGTTCTTGAGCGCGCCACCGGTGACGCGAAAGTGTTCTCCGAGGTTCACGTGCGAGATGTGCCGCAGGCGGGATTTCGGGCCGTGGAATCATGTTAAACTGCGGTGTGTTCCGCGACAACTGAATCGGGCGGCGAAGCTGCTGCCTGCGCGAGGCTTCGAACCGCGATGAAATTCGGCGTCATCATTTTCCCCGGCTCCAACTGCGATCATGATGCGTATTGGACCATCCAGAATGTGGCCAGGCAGCCGGTCACATTCCTGTGGCACGAATCGCACGATCTGGAGAACTGCGATGCCATCGTCGTGCCCGGCGGATTCGCCTATGGCGACTATCTGCGCACCGGGGCGATCGCCAAATTTTCGCCCGTGATGGAATCGGTGCGGAAATTCGCCGACCGGGGCGGGCTGGTAATCGGCATTTGCAATGGCTTCCAGATCTTGTGCGAGTCCGGACTGCTGCCCGGGGCGTTGATGCGGAATGTCGGCCTGAAATATGTCTGCAAACCCGTGCAGGTGCGGGTTGAAAACGCAGAAACCCCGTTCACCGGCGCTTGCCATCAGGGCGAAGTCCTGACCATCCCGATCGGGCACATGGAAGGCAACTATTTCTGCGACCAAGCAACTTTCGCCGAGTTGAAGCGCAACCAACAGATTGTGTTTCGTTATTGTTCACCGACTGGAGAGATTACGCCCGAGGCCAATCCCAACGGATCGCTGGACAACATCGCCGGAATCTGCAGTCCCGGCCGGAACGTGCTGGGAATGATGCCGCACCCGGAACGCTCCAGCGAGCCGGAGTTGGGCGGCACCGAGGGGTTCAAGATCTTCGAGTCCATGGTCGGAGCCATGGCGGTAAAATAAGCGGTCCTCCGCATCTTTTTGGGGGTTTTGCCTGCATCCAATCCATCGGAGAGTTCGAACGTCGCGGAACTTTCGCTCGCGTGTCTATCGGCCTGTCGATCGAGGAGACTCCAGAAATATCTCATGAAAGCCCTTCCAGCTGTGGCCCCGCCCCTGGTTCGCCTGAAGCATCAATTCCCGCTGGAGAGAATCCCGGGGATGGCAGCAGCCCTTTTTGTCTTGCTGCTGTCCCTGGCCATAGCCCCGACTTCGGTGGCGCAGGATATCCCCAGGGTGCAGGTGTTCGGCGGCTACTCCTACACCCGGTACGATACCCCCTCATTTGGTTTCTCCAGCCCTTCGGGCTTGAATGGCTACAATTTTTCACCCGCCTATAACATATTCCGTGGATTCGGCGTGGTGGCGGAACTGAGCGGGCAATACGCGACCGGATTGAATCTGCGCGACCTCGCGGTTGGAGCTCAGTTTCTCTATCCCAGAGCAACAAGGAGACGTTCTTCGCTCATTTTCTCTTCGGCAAGTCGCGCTCCCTGGTGCAAGCCGGAACACCTCAGGAAGACACGGCTCGAGCCGTGGTCTTTGGTGGTGGCATGGATTACGGTCTCACTCCGCGCTTCGCGGTGCGTGTATTCCAGGTGGACTACCTGCACACCACTTTGTTTAATTTGACCCAGCACAATCTTCGGTTTTCGACAGGTCTGGTGTATCGCTGGGGCTCGATCAAGAAGACACATCGTACGCTCGCGCCCAATCCATAATAAGGCGCAGCGTGAAACAGTTCGGAAGGGACTTGATGATACTGAGCAGACGAATGGGCTGGCTAGTGGCGATAGCTGCGCTGGCCTGGTTAGCCGGATGCGGCGGTGGTGGGAGCGGCAGCCCGGTCACTCCATCCAGCGGGGGCAACGCCTTCGTAGCCATCCCCGAAGCCAACGCGATCGCATCCTTTCGCGTAAGCAGCGGCTCCGGCGATCTGAAAGGCGTGCTGGGCTCACCTTTCAGCGGAGGAACGTCTCCCATCTCGATTGCGGTTCATCCTTCCGGCAAGTTTATCTACGCCGCCAACCAGGGCGGAAACGACGTTTCCCTGTTCAACATCAACAGCGATACCGGAGATCTGACCGAAGTCCTGCCGCGAACTCCGGCCGGCATTAATCCGACGGCTTTGGTCATGGATTCAGGCGGCAGTCTTATGTTTGTCGCGAATCAGACGTCGAACAACATTTCGGTTTATTCCATCAGTTCGAGCGGCACCCTGACGGAGGCAGCGGGATCGCCGTTCCCTACGGTTTCCCGGCCGGTGGCGCTGGCCTTGTCTCCTTCCGGAAAATTCCTCTATGTGGTCAGCTCGAATTTGCCGTTTGTGTTCGGCTATTCCGTCGCTTCCGGAACCGGCGCTTTGCAACCCGTCCCCGGATCGCCGTTTACGGTAGGCAACGGACCGAGTTTTCTGCTGGTCGATCCCTCTGAACAATTTTTGTACGTGGCAAACTTCGTCGATGACACCGTGTCAGGCCTGACCATCAACTCTGCCGACGGCTCGCTGACCCCGGCGCTGGATTCTCCCTTCGTCGCCGGCACAGGTCCGATCTGGCTCGCCACCGATCCGGCCGGAAAAACTCTTGTACGTGACCAACATCGGCTCGAATAACGTCTCGGCGTATTCGATCGACGCTACCACCGGCGTGACCACCGCGCTCACGGCGTCGCCTTTCACGGCAGGGACCAGGCCAGTATCGGCGACGGTTGATCCCGCGGGCGCATTTCTCTATGTTTGCAATCAATCTTCCAAGAACATCACCAAGTTTCAGATCAACCCGACTACGGGGGGACTTCCCAGCAACGTGATTACCGTGACTACCACATTCGCTCCGACCGCTCTGGTAATCTCGAAATAAGCTGGGGTGTGGCCGCGGGCGACTCGCCCGCGCAGGTGAGTGCCACGGGGCACGGTGGCTAGATACAAGCAAAAAACACAAATCAAATTCAATAGCCGCGGGCGAGTCGCCCGCGACCACACAGTTCTTCTTTGATTCGATTTGGCATTCTCGGGTTTGGATTGCACGCCGTGAAGCGGCTGATGCCGGGGTTCGCGCTGGCGCAGAACTGCCGCGTCACCGCGCTGTCGCGACGTAGCATGCAGAAGGCGCAGGAGTCGGCACGGCAGCACAACATTCCGCTGGCCTTCGATTCGGCCGAGGACCTTTGCCGGTCACGGGAAGTCGACGCCGTTCTGGTGACCACACCCAACGCCTGCCATCTGGCCGACGTCCTGCTGGCCCTCCAGTGCGGCAAGCCGGTTTTATGCGAAAAGCCCATGGCAGTGCGCGCCAGCGAGTGTCGCCAGATGGTCCAGGTTGCGCGTAGCGCCGGTTTGCTGCTGGGCGTGGCCCAGGTCTTCCGCTTCGAAGAAAGTACGGCGCGTCTGCGAGAGCGCGTGGCCGCGGGGGAGATCGGCAAGATTGTTTTCGCCCGATCGGAATTCTCCTTTCCCGCCGGAATGGACCACCCGCGAGCCTGGATTCGCGATCCTGTCATAGCCGGCGGCGGACCCATCGCCGACATTGGGGTTCACTGTGTGGATGCCCTTCGCTACATTCTGCGTGATGAAGTCGTCGGGGTCAGCGCTTGCGGTCTAAGAGACGCCGGTTCCCGCACCGTGGAGTCAGCCGCCATCCTCACGCTGGAGTTTTCGCGCGGCACTTTGGGCACGGTAGCGGTTTCCTTTCGCGCCGAATATCGCACGCCTCTCGAACTAGTCGGGGAGACGGGCGTGCTTAGGGCTGAGAATGCGTTGAATGTGGAGCGGCCCATCCAGCTGGAGTTGCGGCGGGCCGGTTCCGTGGTCGAGGTCGAAGAAGTCTCGAATCGTCTGGCCTATGCCAAACAGGTCGACGCTTTCGCGGATGCGGTTGAGGGCAAAAGCAAATTTACCGTCCCCGGCGAAGAAGGCTGGCAAAATCAGGAGATTCTGGACGCGGCCTATCGAAGTCTGAAGAGCGGCAAGAACGAAGACGTCGCCCGCGTGATCTAGAGACCTTACTGCGCGGCCTGCGGTGCCGGCGATGTCGGCGTGGCTTGCGCTTTCTGCGAAGGAACTCCCTTGGCTTGCACAATCGCCCAGTGCCATTCCTGGTCCTCGCCCAGCGCCGTACCCAGGGTCTCGTGGAAAACCGTCGTGCTCGAAGGCGCAGCCGAGCCTTTCAGATGGTAGAGAACGGTTGAATCAGGCTGTTTTTCGGAAAGCAACGTGGTGGTTTCAGCCGCCGGCACCAGGCGGGCTGCACCACGGCGCGCCGTAGTGGCTTCCGAACTGCGCAGGATGGTCACTCCGACCGTAATTTCCCTTATGTTCCAGGTGGTGCCGTTGTGCACCGAAACCTGCAACGTGCCCTCGCTGATTGTCGCTGGACCATCCAGCTTGGCCAGTTCGCCAGCGGGCAGATCCTGCGGCGCGTAAGCATCCGACAGCAAAGACGTGGCCGATCCGCTGAAAGAGAGATCGCAGGTCACATCCGGAGAAGAAACCTGAAACTTCTTGCCTGCGTCATCGATCGTGAACAGCAAGCTGCCATTAAGCTTGCGGGTCTGCACTTCATCCATGATCTGGTGAAGATTGTCGTTGTCGATTACGGCGTGCTCCATGGCCGCTTTGCCTTTGCGATACTGGCGAGCTAAGTCGCCCAGAGACGTATCCCCGCTATCGGACTGGCGCCCATCCGCGCCCGGGAACGAGTGCTCCCAGAAGTATGAGCGTAAGCGGCAGAAATAGTTTGCCAGTCATATTTGCGGTCATGAGGTAGTGAGCGTTTTCCTGACCATTGTGCCGCAAGCGCGCAGCTGTGCTCATCTGTAGCTGCCGGCAGCATTCAATTGATTACTATGCGGAAACTTGTCTCTGGAAATTGTACTCAGAGGGCGAAGCAGAAATAACCAAACGGGTACGAACGTTAGTCGTAGTACCTTGGGTGCGACCAAATCGTCAGGCAAATAAGGCGTGCGGGACGGGTTCGCCTGGACGAAGAAGCAGACGAAGAAGAACGCAACGGGGCGCCGCACGCCCAGGGCTAAACGCTCTTACAGCAGGCCAGAGGAACGAAATCGTGTAACCGGATCCATAACCGGAATCGGCTCCCGCTGAAAGATCCAGCGGGCTACGGCATAGCCCAGGGCCGCATAGCAAACGTAGACTAGTCTCATGGCTCACCCCAAATGGTTAGATGCTCTTTCGCCTTGGGGGAGTGCGATAAGCCGCACCATACGAGTACAAATTAGCCAGCAGGCACCAGAAGGTCAATGAACCACTGGTGCTATGCGTATGGCACGAAAGTAACAGGCGTAACCGCGAGAGGACAGGAGGTCTATCTCGATTCCTGGCGACTACACCTGGAGAACATCGCCTTCCCGCGCCACCATCTCGTACAGCACCGGATTCACAAAGAAGCCGATGAAGAGCCGGGAAATCAGCCCGGCCACGATGACGATGGCGAAGGGCTTCTGGGTGTCGGAGCCGATGCCGGTCGAAAGTGCCGCCGGCAGCAATCCCAGGCATGCGACGAGGGCGGTCATCATGATCGGACGCAGTCGCAGAAGCGAAGCCGTCCGCGTGGCCGTCCGTATGTCCATCCCCTCCTGCCTCAGCTTGTTGATGTACGAAACCAGAATGACGGCGGTCTCGACCGAGACCCCCAGCAAGGCCAGCAGTCCCAGCACCGAAGAAACGCTGAACGGAGTATGCGTCAGCTTGAGGGCCACCAGCGCGCCCACTGGCTCGGTCATGACTACACCCAGGGCGATCGTGACCGGAAACTTGAAGTTTCCATAAAGGGCAAACAGAATCATGAAGATCAGCACCAGCGAAAGCGGACCGATGAAATACATCTGCGATCTGGCTTCGAGAAACTGACTGTATTCGCCGCCCCACGTCATCCAGTAACCCTGCGGCAGAGTCACGGCCTTGTTCACGGCCGCTTGACCGTCGCGTACCGCGCGCTCCAGATCGCGGCCTTCGATGCTGTACTGCACTCCGATGTAGCGGGAATTGTCCTCCCGATAAATGAACGACGCGCCGTTGCCCTGGCTGATCGTCGCCAGCTGGCTCAAGGGAATCTGCTGTCCGTCCGGCGTGCCCACCAGAAGATTTCCGATATCGTGGGCGCTGCTGCGAAACTGCGGCTGCATGCGTACCACCAGATCGAAAAGCTTTTCTCCCTGGATCACCTGGGTGACCGCCTGGCCGCCCACCGCCGCCGAGATCACGGCTTCCACGTCGGCTACGTTGATTCCGTAGCGCGCGATCTTGTCGCGGTCCACATCGATCAGCAGGCTGGGCTGGCCCAGTTCGCGCACTACCGTCAATTCGGTGAAGCCGGGAATCTTGGCCAGCACGTTCTTCATCTGCACCGCTTTGTCCTGCAGCACGCTCAGGTCGGGGCCATAGATTTTGACCGCGAGCGAACTCTTCAAGCCGGTCAGCGCCTCGTCCACCGCGTCTTCCGCGGGTTGGGTGAAGTTAAAAATGATTCCGGGAAAGGCGCCGAACTTCTTGTTGAGAGACTGCGATCAGTTCTTCTTTAGTGCTGACGTCGCCGTTCCAGCTTGAATCCTTGTAGGGCTTCAGCCCGACATAGAACTCGCAATTGAAAAATCCGGTAGGGTCGGTGCCGTCGTCAGGACGTCCCAACTCCGAGCCGACTACCGTGACCTGCGGATAAGACATCAGGATGGCGCGGATCTGCGGCGCGATCTTGCTGGCCTCTTCGAAGGAGATGGTGTACGGCATCGTCGCCCGCACCCAGAGCGCGCCTTCGTCGAGGTGAGGCATGAATTCGCCGCCGATGAAGGGGACCAGCAGCAGTGATGCGCCGAAAATCAGGGTGGCGATCGCCATCGTGGTCTTGGGACGGGCCAGCGCCCAATCCAGCTGGCTGGCGTATTGGTCCTTCATCCATTCGAAGGCGCGGTTCTGCTTTTCGCGTACGCCCTTCTTGAACCAATAAGAGGCCAGCACCGGGACCAGCGTGAGCGTCAGGATAAGCGCGCCCACCAGCGCGAACGACATGGTTTCGGCCATGGGGTGGAAGAGCTTTCCCGACGGCCCGGTCAGCGCGTAGATGGGCAGATAACCCGCCAGGATGACGGCCACCGAGTAGAAGATCGGACGGTCGACATCTTTGGCCGCGCTCAGAATCACTTCGTTCAGGTTGTACTCTTGCCCCTGCCGTTCGGCGAGTTCGCGATAGATGTTCTCGATCATGACCACGGCGCCGTCGATCACGATTCCGAAATCGATGGCGCCGATGGAAAGCAGATTCGCAGCCACATCGTGGGCGTGCAGCACGATGAAGGCGAACAGCAGGGACAACGGAATCGTGAGCGCCACGATGACGGCGGCGCGGAAGCTGACCAGAAAGAAGATCAGCACGATCAGCACCAGCACCATGCCGCGAAGCAGGTTCGCTTCCACCGTGTCGGTGGTGAGCTTCACCAGGTCGCTGCGATCGTAGTAGGGATAAACCTTGACGTCGGGCGGAAGCACCAGCCGGTTCAGTTCATCCGTCTTTTTCTCGACTCCTTTCAGCACGGTCTGCGTCTGCTCGCCGCGGCGCATGAGGATCACGCCCTCGACCGCGTCGTCATTTTTCTGAAATCCGAATTGACCGAGGCGAGGCGCGTGGCCGATGGTCACGTCGCCGACATCGCGCACCCGGATGGGTACGCCCTTGTTGCTGCCGACCACGATGTTCCCGATATCGTCCGTATTGCGAACCAGTCCGATGCCGCGGACGTAATAAAACTGGCCTCCCTGGGAGTAGAAGCCGCCGCCGGCGTTGGCGTTGTTCGCCGCCAGAGCTGCGCTGACCTGCGGAACCGTCAGGTGATATCCGTAAATGCGGGAGGGATCGAGCAAGACCTGGTACTGCATTTCGGTCCCGCCAAAGCCGGAGTCGTCGGCCACGCCGGGCACGGAGCGGTAGGCGCGCTCGACCACCCAGTCTTCAATCGTCTTCAACTCCTGCGGAGTGCGATCGGGACTCTGCAGCACGTAGCGGTACACCAGGCCGCTGGGACTGAACAACGGCGCCATGGAGGCGTCACTCCGGTCGGGAGCGTGGCTTGCGCCAGCCGCTCAAAAACCATTTGCCGGGCCAGATAGTCGTCGGTGTTTTCTTCGAAGGTCAGACGCAGATCGGAGAGACCGTACAGCGAAATCGACCGCATGGTGATCATGTGCGGCACGCCGTTCATCTCCAGTTCGAGAGGCAGCGTAACCAGGCGTTCCACTTCCTCGGCGGCATGATCGGGCCATTGCGTGATGATTTCGACCTGCGGAGGAGAGAGGTCGGGATAGGCGTCCACCGGCATGCGCTGGAACGACAGGATTCCGCCGACCGTGATGAAACCAGTCAGCATCAGCACCAGGAACCGCTGGCGCAGCGCAGCTTGGACGATTCGATGGATCATTTAGATGTGGTCACTGTGGCGCACTTCCGCCCGTTCTAATCCAGTGGTTCTTCAGATCCCGGCTAGCGCTGCAATGAATTGGCGAACTGCAGAAACAGGCTGCCGTCGCCGATCACATGGTCGCCGGACTGCAGACCGGCGGTGATCTGCGTCTGCCCCTGCTGGCTTTCCCCGAGCGTGACCGGGCGTCTCCCAAATTGATTGGCCGATACCTCGGCGTAAACGAAAGGCTCATTCTCGCTGTCGCGCAAGACCGCCGAATCCGGCACGGCGATAGCGTTCTGAATCTTTCCCGCCTGCACGGTCGCGGTCACGTACATGTCTTTTTTCAGCTTCTCGCCGGGATTCAAGGTCTCGATGCGCGCCGGCAAGGTACGGGTATTGGGATCGAGCGAGGCCGCGACATAAGAGATGCGTCCCCGGAAGAAATCGGGATATGCATCCGTCTGAATCGTGACCGTGTCTCCGACACGCACGTAGGGCAAGTCTTTCTGATAAGCATTCACCAGCACCCACACAGTGCCGATATCGGAAATGGTGAAGCATTGCGTATTGCCGGGCTGAAGCAGCTGTCCGGCGGAAACCAGCTGCTCGACCACTTCTCCGGCAATGGGCGCCCGCACCGGTACCTCGTACGATGAGGGTCCTTTCTCGACCGCGTCGGGATCGGTCACGCCCATGACTTTCAGTGCGGCTTCGGCGGAAGCCAGGTCGCCTCCCGCCTGCACTTCGGCGGACTCGGCCTGCTCCAGATCCTTCACCGCGATGGCATGATGCTGATACAGATCCTGCGACCGGACGTAATTCTTTTCCGCCAGGGAATAGGCGTCCTTGGCCTTCAGGTAGTTGGTGCGCAATTGCGAATAGTCGGGACTGGCCACGTACAACATAGGCTGACCCTGATGAACTTTCTCGCCGGGAACCACCACAACGCGGCTCACCGGGCCGCTGACCTGCGTGATCACCGGCGTGGTGCGAAAACTGTTGTACGCCACTGCGCCGGTCAGCCGCAGGGTGCGGGTCAGGGTGGTCGGCTGGACCGTCACCACCTGCACATGCGACATCTGTTCCGGCCGGATGGTAAACAGTTCGGGATGGTTGGGATCCTGCGCCGCCATGATTGGCAGCCGCGGTATCGGTCTTCGATCCCTCGCAACCGGCAAGGAGAAGGACAGAGCGACCAGCGCGATCGCAGTCGCGCCATCCATGGGGCCGGCCGATTACAGAACACGTAGCGGCCGCGAGTCTTGTCATTCCACATTTTCATGGCAGGTTCCTCGCTCCCACCGCTTGCTTCATTTGTTCGAGCGCCGTCATATACGAAGCCAGAGCCTGGCGATAGGCCAGTTGCGCCGCCCGATAGCTGCGCTCGGCGTCCAGAAAATCCAGCAGGCTGGCAGCGCCGCGCCTTGTAGGCATACTCGCTGATATCTCGAGAATCCTGCGCCTGTTTCAGATATCCCGAAGTGTAGAGCTGCACTATTTCGTCGTTGCTGCGCAGCGCCTCGTAGGCGTTCGCTACATCGGAGAGCACCGTGTCGCTGGCCGAGTGCTGCGATTCCTGGGCCTGGGTCAGAGCGTAACGGGTGCGGGCGATCTCACCTTGATTGCGGTTGAAAATGGGCAGATCGAAACCGGCAAAGATGGACGCCGAATTTTGCCCGGCGGTGTGGGTGAAGTCGTAGGTGCCGTTTACGTCCACCTTGCCGTTGGCTTTGGCCAGCAGGATCTGGCTCTGCGCGGCGGTCACTCCGAGTTGAGCCGCCTGGAAGTCGGGACGCTCGCGCAGGGCCCGGGCTTGTAAATCCTCGAGGTTCCCCTTGAGCGGCTGGTAGGCCAGGTCTCCCACGACGTCGTAATTGGCCGGCACCGCGTCGTAGCCGAGAAACTCCCTGAGGCCGACCAGCGCCTGGGCTTTTGCCAGCCGCGCCGCGGACACGTCGGTCTGAAACTGCAGGAGCTGCAGCTTGATCTTGAGATAGTCCGCTTCGCTGATGGCGCCGGCGTTGAACTGGGCCTGCGCGATATCGACGGTCCCCTGAAACCCTTTCAGGTCTTCCTGCGCGAATTGCAGAGTTGATTCGGCCAGCAGAACACTGACAAATTGCTGTCCCACATTGAAGGCCAGCGTGCGCTCGGCGTCGGTGACCTGGGCGCGAGTGACGGCCGTCTGATCGCGGGCGGCCTGCAGACGTCGCTGCCGCTTGTGGCCGCGCTCAAACAGATATGAGATTCCGATGTCGAACTGCTGGGTAAGGTTCAGATCGTCGGTGGAAAAATCGCCCGGACTAAAAATTGGGATGAACTGAGAATCGGCCCCGAAGCTGGGGTTGGGACGCAGGTTGGCCGTGATCTCCTGCGCCTGGTTCTGCAGGATCAGAGTTCGCGTGGCTTTGAGCGAGTGATTGTGCGCCAGCGCCAGATCGATGGCCTGGTCAAGAGTGATGAGCGTCGTATTCTGCCCAACCGCCACGCCATGCAACAGCAGGAAGAAGGTCCCGGCAAGCGGCTAGTATCTGAAAGCATCGTGAACGGCGAACGCTCAGATCCAATTTTGTCGGAACCGAAAACATATTTGACGGAACCATATTTGTCGAAAGAAAGTACGCTGACCTTGGGGCCGCAGCCTGCTGCCGATACTCAGGTTTTCGGGCAGCCACCAAGCTCCAGCGTCCGTATCATGCTCCTTGCGTGTAGAACTTCTGACTACCCGGGGAATGCAATAAACGGAAAAGGGATTTAGGCCAGAACGAACGGAGGAGGACGTATGTATAGCCGGAAGGAATAGAGGACGGGATGAGGACGCATTTGCAGGCCGCCGACGAAGACAGCGCAGCCCGACATGATGACGAAGGCGATCAGGAGAACGATCGCCGTGCTCGACCGGGCCATCAGGCAGGTAAGGCACACCGGAGTGCCCGATGAAGCCGGGCTCAATTCGACCGAGGTGGGCGCATCCAGCGCGCGAAGGCCGCAAAAATGAGTAGCCTGCACGGTGGTAGACAGCAGAACGGTGGCGAAACACACGACTGCCAGGCAGTTAAACCAGCTCGTTCGTCGGTATCGATTATCCACCGTTGTCGACGCTACTCCGGACTTAGATGCAAGCTCGCGGCCATTTAGAGACCGCAAAGTCAGGAATCCGCACGATTTTAGCATCGAATGGGCCCCAGAGCCCTACCCTAAATCAACGGCGCCGGTTACCCAGGAGGGCACTTTTAGCCGCCTGCAGCTCCTTGGTCTTATGCGCATCCACCTTGGGGTAGGACAACTCCAGGCCGTCCAGGGTATCAACGATCGCGGCGGCCATCGCCAGCCGGGTAAACCACTTGTTATCCGCGGGAATGACAAACCAGGGGGCTTGCGGCGTTGCCGTGTTCGCGATCATCTGTTCGTAGGCGTTCATGTAGTCGTCCCAGCGTTCGCGTTCCTGCAAGTCGGCCGCGGAAAACTTCCAGTTCTTGTTCGGCTGCTGCAGGCGTTCCAGGAACCTTTTTTTCTGCTCTTTCTTGGACACATGAAGAAAGAACTTGCGAATCACAACGCCGTTTCGGGAAAGATAACGTTCGAAGCTGCAAATGTCCTGGAATCGTTCTTCCCAGATGTCCTTTGTGACCAAACGCAGGGGTATTTTCTCGCTGGCCAAAACCTCGGGATGAACCCGGACAACCAGCACCTCTTCGTAGTAAGAACGGTTGAAGATGCCGATGCGTCCACGCTCGGGCAGGCATTTCATGCTGCGCCAGAGGTAGTCGTGATCCAGTTCTTCCTCGGAGGGAGTCTTGAACGAATGGACCTCGCAACCCTCTGGGTTTACGCCGGACATCACGTGCTTGATGGCGCCGTCTTTTCCGGCAGCATCCATTCCCTGAAAGATCAGGAGGAGACTCCAGCGGTCCTGAGCATAGAGCTTGTCCTGCAGTTCGGCCATGCGCTCGATGCCTGTGGCGAGCAGCTCTTTGGCGCGCTCCGGGGAGTGGAGCCCCGCCGTGCCAGCCGGATCGTAATCCTTGAGGCGAAATTTCTGTCCATGTTCCACACGGTAGGGCTTGGAGAACTTCCTGGCCCAACTCATTCAAGACCTCCAATTTGAACCTCGCCGTCCTGAGTGATTTTGGTCGGCAGGGTGGAGCAGGCCTTGAGGCCTGCATGGATGCTGCGTTACTGCGCGGGCTTTTAGCCCGTGAGAAGTGTGGTTACGCCACCGCAACCGCTATTTATCAGCCTCGCTTCGCTAGCTTTGGAAAGCGAAGCTCTGAGAGTACCCCGAAAACGGAGACCGTCGTGCGCGGAGCCGGGGTGCCCTAGGTCAATGAGTGTAATCGCGATTTATCGCAAACTACCGATTGGTACGACCGAGATCAACGCCATACTCGTGTAATAGACAGCATTGAGCTCCCCTTGTTGTTTCCTAAAACCAGCGCCGCACCTGCAAGCGGTACTGTTTGTACTCGTTGGCGAAGGCTTCTTCCAACTTCGCCTCTTCGACCGGAATCACTGTCCAGTTAATATAGGCAACCGTGAAGGGGAGAAGAACGACTGGCCAGATTTGTTTCAGTAATCCCGCTTCTCCGAGGTAGGCCAAGACAAGGCCTACATACATTGGGTTTCGAGTGAAGCGATACGGTCCCCACGTCACCAGTTTCCCAGATAACTTACCCGGAACCGTTGTGGTTTTAGCTTTACCGAAAAGCACAAGGCCCCAGCCCGCAATGACGGCACCCGCAGCAAATAACACAGCTCCGGCCGTCCTACTAACCAAGGCCGCAGTTGGAGAGATGGTGACATGATGCACATGTTCTAGGACTACTCCAAGGAGATAGGTCAGCACGAACACCCAAGGAACGGGCACATGCAGCAGGAACCGAACGGGATTCTTCATTCCCAAACTCCTCAGTGACTGCGAAGCGCGTCGCGGGCCGATTCAATGGCTTTTCTAAATAGTGGCATTGTCGCACGGCCCTCGGTTGACGTAAACAGGCGTGGGTGTTGAAAAAGTCACGTGGATTAGCAGGATGAGATTCAGCAGAAGCATGCTAGAAGAAAACATCTGCGCATGCTCTGTTGGATTCTGATCGTCGGAGGCCTGCTGATCATGATGGGGCAACACGACCGCTCCGAAACGCTGTTCTATTACTTCCGCCTGGAAGATCAGGTGCCAGAGACTCACCTGCTGCGGCTCATCGATAAGCACATCAGCTTTGCCTTTGTGCGGGAAAAGCTGAAAGAGAGTTACAGCGATACGGGCCGCCCGTCCATCGATCCCGAGCTTCTGCTGCGGATCCTGCTGATCGGCTATTTATATGGCATCACCAGCGAACGCAGACTGGTGGAGGAACTGCGCATGCATCTGGCGTGGCGCTGGTTTACCGGCCTGGGATTCGATCAGGAGATCCCGCACCACTCCACGTTCTCGAAGAACCGACACGGACGGTTTCAGGAATCGAAGCTGTTCGAGCAGTTGTTTGAACAGATCGTGCGGCAGTGTGTGGAAGTGGGATTGGTAAAAGGCGAGGACCTGTCGGTGGATGGCAGCTTCGTGGAGGCGAACGCGGCGAAAGAGAGTCGTATTCCCCGGGAGCAATTAGCGGAAGCTGCCCAAGTCCACCGCACCATGCGCCAGTATCTGGTGGAACTGGAACAGCAGAATCCGGTGGAAGAACCGGTGCATCAGCAGGATCAGGTCTCGACCACGGATCCCGATTCCACCTACGCCACCAAGGGCGGCACACCGGCCCGACTGGGGTATTACGACAACTATCTGGTGGACAATCAAAGCTGCGTGATTGTGGGAGTACAGGCCACGGCGGCGCGCATGAGCCAGGAAACCGTGGCCGCGCAAGATATGCTCACCCGTTTCGCGCAGTGGCAAGGACGAGAACCAGAATCGGTGGCGGCCGATACCACATACGGAAATGGGGAGTTCCTGCAATGGTTGGCGGATCGGGGCATCACTCCCTATATGCGGACTCGCGACAGTATCCACAGAAAGAACAGTCCGTTCTACGGTCCAGAGCGGTTTACTTATCAACCCGAAAGCAACTGCTATATCTGTCCCGCCGGCCAGCCCCTCAACTATGGTGGTCGAGTTCATCGGAACCGCGCCTACAACTACATTGGAACCCGCAAGCGTTGTGGTGCCTGTTCCCAAAGAGGGCAATGCACCAGTGCAGCTTTCCGATCTCTTATCATCCACCGGTACGAATCGGCTCGGCAACAGGCACGGGAGTTGGCGAACACGCCCGAGTTCGCCCAAGCACAGCGGAGAAGAAAGAAGGTGGAGGCCTTGTTCGCGGAACTCAAGAATCAGATCGGGCTGCGGCGCTTGCGCCTGCGCCGACTGAAGTTCGTGCGGGAGCAGTTCTTCCTGGCAGCGGTGGCCCAGAACATCAAGCGACTCGTGCGCTTCCTCAACCAACCGACAACACCGGTTCTGCCAGCCAACGCTTAGCCGAACAGAGAACAGAAAAACTTGGCAGCGACACTCGTAGCTGAAAAAGACGTTCTGCTGGCGTACTTTTTCAACACCCACAGGCGTTTACACCAACTACGAGCCTGGAGTGCCCTGGAAACCGACGAACCCAGTAGGTTGGCGAGCCGCTATATCAGGTCGAGTTTCTTATAGCGTCCGCTGAACGACGATGATCCGGGAAGGGTGAACAAGTGAAAAAGTGGTCGCGATTCCAGTCAATTCGACAAGGGAAAATCATTTCCCTTCCAAAAGAGGAAACATCTTCCATCGCGCATCTCAGAACTTTTTCTCCAGGCTATCCCCTTGTTCTTGCCACCACATAGAGGACAGGCACGCTCTCAGCCGATGGACTCGAAACTGCAATATACCGTTGCACACCAATGAAACTGCTCATCATCGCAATCACGCTAACTTCACTATGGCCTGGCCCGAGATACCTCGACGAAAACTGCAGTCAATTCGTATGCCGCCGCGCTAACCGGCCGGCACTCAAAGCGCAAGAGCTGTGGGACGGCGGTCGCGGGCAACTGCAAGTTGTGCAGGCGCAGGCTCAGTTCGAGGACGTGATTGTCGAGCATCTTCAGGAAGGTGACATCCTAGCCTTCCATGGAGTGCACGTGGCCTTGTACACGCATGGTGACTTTATGGACAGCACTCCCGAGTATGGAGAAGGCCGTATGCGCTATCGGGCAAAAGACAGTTGGTACGCTGGCCCGGTGCGTGTCCTACGATGGAAGAAATAAAAGCAACGGTTCTGCTTCGAACGACCCGACCTCGCTCTTTCCTCGCCAGTCAACCCACGGGCTGTTCCCTCTGATTGTTGCCGCAATCAAGCGATTACACCCATCACTAGGTCAATGAGTGTAATTGATTCCATGACAATGTCGGCTCCGACGCCCGAGTAAAGTTGGTGGTGCGAAAGCCAACCAACAGGCTCGGGAGAAAGGAGCCGAACGATGATCATTATAGGAGTAGATTTCCACCCCGAGTTTCAGCAAATTGCTTCGGTGGATACGGAGACCGGAGAGTTCCAGGAAAGGCGGCTAGCCCATCGCGAGGAGGCGGAAACGTTCTACCGCGCGCTGGCGGGCCAGAAGGTGCGGGTTGGAATGGAAGCCAGTGGGCATGCCCGCTGGTTCGAACGACTGGTGGCCGAGTTGCAGTTTCAGTTGTGGATTGGAGACGCGGCCGAGATCCGCACGAAGCGGGTGCGTAAGCAGAAGACGGATCGCCAGGACGCGCAGCTGATCCTGCGTTTGCTGCTGGAAGACCGCTTCCCGCAGATCTGGGTGCCGAGCTGGGAGAACCGGGATCTGCGGCAACTGCTGTGGCATCGTCACCGCATGGTGCAGGCGCGTACCCGGATCATGAATCAACTGCAAGCCGTGGCCCTCAACGAAGGACTGCGCTGCAAGAAGCGGTTGTGGCGGGAACACGGACGGCAGCAACTGGAATCGTTCCGGTTAGCACCGTGGGCCAGCCGGCGACGACGTGATCTGCTGGAGTTGCTGGATCGACTGAACCCGACGATCGCGGAGTTGAGTCAAGCGGTCGAGCAGGAAGTCCATAAGTGCCCGGAGGCGCTGCGACTGAGGACACATCCCGGAGTGGGTGCCTTGACCGCACTGGCCTTCGTGCTGATCATCGGCCAGTCTGAGCGCTTTCACTGCGGCAAGCAGGTGGCGGGCTATCTGGGGTTGGTGCCGCGGGAGGAATCCAGCGGGAATCGCCGCAGACTGGGACACATCACCAAGCAAGGCAGTTCGATGCTTCGCTTTCTGCTGGTGGAAGCGGCGCAGGTGACGGTGCGCAGCGTGCCAGAGTGGCGCAGCCAGTATCTTCACCTGATGATGAGAAGAGGGCGGAAAACCGCAAAGGTCGCCATGGCCCGCAGACTCGCGGTCCGTCTGTATTGGATGTGGCGAAGGGGATGGGATTACGAGCAGGTGAAAAAGTTCGGTTCGCACGCGGGACAGCCCGGACATCGCGATGGTGTGCAGTCGAACACCGAGTAATTGATTGGGCATCCCGCTCCTCCTCACGGAGGAGTTCGAAGTAGTAATCATGATCGCAGTTCGAGATCGAAGAGATGCATGGGTCGGACCGAGTTCCAGACCTGAATATTGATTACAAGCGGGCCTGGGTTGGCAGAGCAAAAGCAACAGCTTCAACCAGAGCGAAATGGCGCTCCTCTACGAGTGCATGCTGAAGTGTGCTCGAAAACTGCTTGACACCGCCGACATTGTCAGAGACGCGATGTTTCGCCAAGAACCCGCTCGGAGTATTAACCAACTCCTCTCGCGTTGACTTGCCGTGCCTCTAAATCTATGATTTCTGCCCTATAACTGTCATTTTGGCAGAGAGGGCACCATGAATCGAGAACGGGCACTGAAGGTTGTGTTGGTGTTGGTGGGCTTGATCTTTTTGCTTGGTGTTTACCCGCTGATGATGTTTCTATGGCCGAGCGGATGGCGATGGCAGCCTAATCAGCCGGAATACGAGCAGATGATCCTTGGCGTGTATGCCACACTCGGTATTTTCCTACTGCTCGCATCGCGGAACCCATCGGCGAATCGCAGCCTGATCGTCTTCACGGCGTGGTCAAGCCTCGTTCACGCTGCCATTATGGCGGTGCAGGCATTCCACAATGCGAGCGAACGCGGACATCTGCTGGGTGACGTACCTGCGCTTGTAATTGTCGGCGTTGCACTGATCGCACTAGCGCCAGCAAAAGTCACTGAGTGATATGGCGATGTTTCAACATTTAGAGTTTGATCGTGATTTGCGCGGCCTGAAGTTGGATGAAGCGCGTGCAATTCTGGTGGGAGTGAAATACTGAATTACGCCTTTGAGTGAAGCGCTCAAGGGCGCTCGGAGAGCAAGGCGTCAATCTCCCCGGAGAGCCTAGATTCGAGCTGTTCAGAGCGGTCATACCCGGTATGGATCAGACGCACCCGTCCGGCCGTGTCGATAATCACCAGCGAAGGGAAACCTTCCGGATTGAGTGCTTGGCTGGAGTTCTCGCTCCCGAAAGCAATCGGCAGAGTGTAGCCCGCGTTCTGCATAAAGGCCGTAGTCTTTTCCGGTCTCCCGCCGCTCTGCACATCAACAGCCCAGAAGCTGATCCTCGAGTTTCCCTGGTACCGCTGGTAAAGCTTCCTGAGCTCTGGCATCTCCCGTCGACAGGCCTGGCACCAAGTGGCCCAGTAGTCCAGAACAACCACACTCCCCCGAAATTCCGCTGAATTCACCACCGTGCCGTCAAGCTTCTTGAAGGAAAAGATCGGAGCGGCAGCGCTCATCTGACGAGTCGCGATCCGGGTGGCAAGTCAGGGACGGTGGTCACCACCGCTAAAGCAAGCGCGGCAAGAGGAACAAGGACCGTCAGGCCTGCTCTGGATGCGGAAAGCCGTAGAAACGGCGGACATACACACCACAAATGGCAGATTCGCGATCAAGAGCATAACGACGACGAGATGAAACAACGCCCCCATAACAGAATGGCAGTACAAGTCAGCCGCGAACTCACCGAGCCCTCAGCCATGTGCTTCGGGCGGCCTTGGCCGCGCAAGAAACCGCACGAGATGCCGAACGGCAAGAGTGATAATAAGATGGCGTATGGTCAGACCGCAGTGATCGACATCACCAACGATCAACGCAAAAGGCCGCTAATCCGGTAAAAATATCGGCCACAGCGGAGATGATTTTGATTCATCCGCAGACCTCCCGAAACGTCTCTGCCCTCGGAATACGCAGGAGGACGCATCGGGTTCCATAAAAAAATGCTCCGTCAGAAAACGAAATCAGGCGATTACACTCATTGACCTACGGGCTTCGGAGTTACCAGCCGTAAACACTTTACCCGCCGCCCCGTAAAGCTGCCCAAGATTCCTCGCCGATAAAGCTGGCGTCGGAATGACAAGGCACGAATTTGTCTTGTGCCCAGCAGCCATTCCGACCTGAGCCTCAAACACTGCAACACCTCCGGGTGCTACGTTTGCGGTGCAAAGGGTAAGGACGATAAACTCAGGGAGAATACGCTGCGGGGGAATCCATGTTAGTCGTGATGAAGGCGCAGGCCACGGAAGAGCAGATCAGCGCCGTTTGCCGGAAAATCGAGGAACTGGGCTACCGGGCTCATTCCATGCCAGGCGCGCAACGCACCGCCATCGGAGTTACCGGCAATCGCGGCGAAGTGGAACCGGGCACGCTCGACGAGATGCCCGGCGTTCAGGAACTCATCCGCGTCAGCAAGCCCTACAAACTGGTGAGCCGCGACGTCAAACAGGAAAACACCGTCATCGCCTTTGACGGAACCGATGCCACCTTCGGCGGACCAGGACTGGCGGTTATCGCCGGCCCATGTGCGATTGAAAATCGCGAACAAGCCATGGCGGTGGCCGAGCAGGTATTCCGCGCCGGCGCGCAATTCTTCCGCGGAGGCGCCTACAAGCCCCGCACCTCGCCCTATTCCTTCCAGGGACTGGGCGAGCAGGGCCTGCAGATCATGGCCGAGGTTCGCGACCGGTTCGGCATGAAAATTGTCACCGAAGCGGTCGACAACGAGTCCATGGACCTGGTGGAAAAATACGCCGATGTGATCCAGATCGGCGCCCGCAACATGCAGAACTATTCATTGCTCAAGCGGGCCGGACGGGCGCGAATACCGGTGCTGCTCAAGCGGGGCATGTCGGCCACGCTGGAAGAGTTCCTGATGGCGGCCGAATACGTGATGAGCGAGGGCAATTACAAGGTGATCCTGTGCGAGCGCGGGGTGCGGACTTTCGCCGACCACACTCGCAACACGCTCGATTTGAGCATTGTGCCCGCGGTCCAGAGGCTCAGTCACCTGCCCATCGTGGTCGACCCCAGTCACGGCACCGGAAAGCGCAACAAGGTCACGCCGCTGTCGAGGGCCGCAATCGCCGTCGGCGCGGACGGACTGATCGTCGAAGTACACCACGAACCCGACCGGGCGATGTCCGATGGCGTCCAGTCCCTCTACCCCGAGCAGTTTGACGAACTGATGAAGCAGGTGCGGCAGATTGCGCCCGTGGTGGGAAGAACGGTGCCGCCGATCGGAAACCATCCCCGGGCAGCTGAAGCCTTGCCGGCGAAATCCGGCATTCGGGCTGCGCTCAGTCCATCAGCTTGAGAAAATTTCTTCTCCTCGTCGTAGCGCTTCCGATTATCGGCGGTCTGGGATGGTGGTACTTCCGCGAGCGTCAGCTCCCCAGCTACGGCCCCGCCTATCGCGAGTACGCCTACGTCACCAACGGCAAGAGCAACACTGTCTCGGTAATAGATCTGCGCACGTTTCAGCCGGCCAAAACGATTCGCGTGGGCAATGAACCGACCGGCATCGCCGCCAACGGGAAGAAAAACGAAATCTATGTCGTGAACACGCAGTCGAACAGCATCAGTGTGATCGACGCAGAACGCAATGAAGTGGTGGCAACCATCGGCGTGCACGCCGGGCCTTACTTCATCGATGTTTCCGCCGACGGCAAGCGGGCCTATGTCGCGAACTCCAAATCTGCGAATGTCTCGGTACTGGACCTAGACAAGCGCACGGTATTGACCAATATTCGCGTCGGCGCTTCGCCCGGACTGGCACAGGTTTCCGCCGACGGATCGACGGTGGTGGTGAGCAACCGGGGCGATCAAACGGTATCGCTGATCGACGCGGCGCAACTAAAAGTCCGCGGCACTCTCCCGGTCTGCCAGGAGCCGACGGACATCGCTATTCTTCCCGACAGCAGCAAAGCTTTCGTGGCCTGCGCCGGCTCGGCGCAAGTGGCAGCGATCGATCTGAAAACCGACAAACTTCTGGCCTTGCTGGACGTGGGCAAGACGCCTGCCGATCTGGAACTGAAGCCCGACGGCGGCGAACTGGTGGTCACCAACTTTGATTCCGATAATATTTCGATTATCGAGACCTCGACCAACGAAGTCGGCGGCAGCTACCTGATCGGTACCCACCCGTCGCGCGGACTCGTGACCGCGGACAGTTCGCGGCTGTACGTCAGCAACTTCGGCTCCAACACGATCGCGGTCTATGACATTGACATTGGTAAATTGATTTGGACGCTGCCGGTAGGCAGTCATCCGGATGGTCTGGCTCTTTCGCGCAGTGAAAACTATTTGCTGGTGCTGGATTCGCAATCCGGCGACGTAACCGTGATTCAAAAACGCACTCCCACTAAGTTGGAGCCCACCGAGTATTCCCTGCTGACCATGATCCCGGTCGGAGTGCAGCCCAATAATATCGTGGTGAAGTCGTTCGTACTGGCCAAGCCCGCGCCGTAAACTCTCAAGCGGCCACGGATTTACGCGGATCTTCACGGATTTATCCCCGCTGTCATCCTGGGGCCGAAGGCAGGATTTACTGTGCGCCGGCGCCCCGCCGGCCGTCCCGGCGGCTGTCGTGGGGGCGTCTCGCCCCACTGCGAGGGCAGGATGCCCTCGCGACAGCCGGCGAGACGCCGGCGCTACAAGTTTGGTGGGAACGTTCGATTAAGCGGCAGGGGCTCCGCTAGCATCACTGCGCTCAGGATGACAATTACCCTTGGGCGCCGCAGCACTTCTTGTATTTCTTGCCGGAGCCGCAGGGGCAGGGATCGTTGCGGCCAACTTTTGCGGTGCCGCGTACTACCTGCTGCACGGTCTGCGCCTCGCCGGATCCCGCCATGCGGGCCTGTTCCAGCTCACGCTTCTTCCTGCGCTGGAAAGATTCTTCAAGTTCGTCGACGGACGTAGCGACGTTTCGTGGAGGACGGTGGTTCCCTCCGCCACCTGAACGAAGCACGGGTACGCCGGTATCCGGCGCTCCGCTGCCGGGACCGCCGCTCCCTCCCGGCAAGGCGCCGCCTTCGCCGGAAGCATCGCCTCGCGGCCTCTCCAATATCTGCATCAGGTAGAGATACCGGGCAGTCTCCTCCTGAAAGCGCGTCATCATGGCTTCGAACATGTCGAAGGATTCGCGCTTGTACTCGACCAGCGGATCATGCTGTCCGTAGCCGCGCAGGCCGATGCCCTCTTTCAGGTGGTCCATGTCCCGCAGGTGATCTTTCCACTGCGAGTCGAGGACGCTCAGCATGATCATGCGCTCGTGGTAGCGCATGGCGTCGGGGCCGATCAGCTTTTCTTTCGCGTCGTAACGCTCTTTCAGCTTGGCGAAGATGGCATCGCCCAGTTCCTGCCGGCTCAGCGACTCGGGCTTGATCCCTTCCGCCAGAATATCCACGCCGAAGCGGGTGAAGATCGCTTCCTTCAGACCTTTTATGTCCCAGTTGTCGGGATGGACTTTGACTCCGCAGAACTGGTCCATCACATCGCTGAGGATTCCGGAAACGTAATCTTCGAGGATGAGTTCCTTCTGCTCCACGCCCTCGAGCAACTGGCGGCGCAGGCCGTACACGGCCTCGCGCTGCTTGTTCATCACGTCGTCGTACTCGAGCAGATGTTTGCGGGCCTCGAAGTTCTGGGCTTCGACGGCTTGCTGCGCGGTGGCGATGCGGCGCGTGATCAGCCGCGATTCGATGGGAATGCCTTCTTCCATGCCCAGCCGCTGCAGTAAATTGGAAACCCACTCTTTGGCGAAGATGCGCATCAGGTCATCTTCGAGTGAGAGATAGAAACGCGAAGAGCCGGGATCGCCCTGGCGTCCGGCGCGGCCGCGAAGCTGGTTGTCGATCCGCCGCGCCTCGTGGCGTTCGGTGCCGAAAATGTGCAGGCCGCCGACCGCCGTCACTTCATCGTGTTCTTTGTCAGTCTGCGCCTTGTAGCGATTGAAGATTTCGGTCCACTGGTCGGTGGGAACGACGTACTCATTTCCCGCGTAATACCAGACCGTGCTCTTGGTCTCGTCGACATCGATCTGAATCTTGCCCTGGGCCGCACGCAGGGGTTGCGCAATTCCCTTCTTCACGCACTCCTGCTTGGCCATGAATTCGGGATTGCCGCCGAGCAGAATGTCGGTGCCGCGTCCGGCCATGTTGGTGGCGATGGTCACCATGCCTTTGCGTCCGGCCTGGGCCACGATTTCCGCTTCGCGCTCGTGGTACTTGGCATTGAGCACGACGTGCTTGATGCCCTTCTTCTTCAGCAACTCGGAAAGCCGCTCTGACTTCTCGATGGAAGTGGTGCCCACCAGCACGGGACGGCCGGTGCCATACAATTTCTGGATCTCGTCCGAGGCGGCGAAATACTTTTCTTTTTCCGTCCGGTAGACCACGTCCGGGTTCTCCGCGCGCAACATCACCTTGTTGGTCGGAATCACCATCACTTCCAGGCGGTAAATCTTGTCAAATTCCGCCGCTTCGGTTTCCGCCGTACCGGTCATGCCGGCCAGCTTCTTGTACATGCGGAAGTAGTTCTGGAAGGTGATGGTCGCCAGGGTCTGGTTCTCGCGTTCGATCTTGACGTTTTCCTTGGCTTCGACCGCCTGGTGCAGTCCGTCGGACCAGCGCCGGCCCGGCATCAGGCGCCCGGTAAACTCGTCGACGATGATGACTTCGCCGTCTTTCACCACGTACTCGACATCGCGCTTGTAAAGGGCGTGTGCTTTTACTGCAGTATCGACGTGGTGCTTCAGGTCCCAGTTTTCCGGATCGGCGATATTCCCGATTCCGAGCAACTGCTCGACTTTTTCCCATCCCTGGTCGGTGACCGTGATGCTTTTGTGTTTCTCGTCCACCACGAAGTCGCCGGTGAGTTCTTTGGGCTCTCCGGGAGCAGTGTCGATCTCTTCACCCTTTTCGAGTTTGGGAATGATGCGGTTTACGCGAGCGTACTTGTCAGTGGACTCTTCGCTGGCACCCGAAATAATCAGCGGCGTGCGGGCTTCGTCGATCAGGATGGAGTCGACTTCGTCAACGATGGCGAAATTGTGCTTGCGCTGCACGCAATCATGAAGATCGAACTTCATGTTGTCGCGCAGGTAGTCGAAACCGAACTCGTTGTTGGTGCCGTAGGTCACGTCGGAGGCGTAAGCATCACGGCGCTCTTCGTCGTCAAGGTCGTGCACGATGACGCCTACGGTCAGGCCCAGGAAGCGATAAAGCTTGCCCATCCACTCAGAATCGCGCTTGGCCAGGTAGTCGTTGACCGTGACCACGTGCACGCCGCGTCCGCTTAGCGCGTTCAGATACACCGGCAGGGTCGCAACCAGCGTTTTGCCCTCGCCGGTCTTCATTTCGGCAATCTTGCCCTGGTGCAGCACCATGCCGCCGATCAACTGCACATCGAAATGGCGCATGTTAAGCACCCGGCGGCCGGCTTCGCGGACCACGGCAAAGGCTTCGACCAGAATCTCATCCAGGGCTTCATTGGTGGCCTTGATGCGCTCGTCTTCGAGTTGCTTCAGGCGATCGGGATCGGCCTCCGGTTCGTCGGGAAGGCCAGCCAGCCGGTCTTGAATGCGTTTCCGGAACTCATCCGTTTTTGCGCGCAACTGGTCGTCCGAGAGCGCCTGCATCTGCGGCTCAAGCGCATTAATAGCCCCAACCTGAGGCATCAGGCGCTTCAATTCGCGCTCGTTCTTGGTCCCAAAAACCTTACCTAATAGTGTGTTAATCAAATCAAAACACCTTTTGGAGGCAGCACGGCCCTTGCTAGAAGCCTAGCATATTAGATGCGGCGGCACCGTGTAAGTCGCGAGGGGGAACCTTAAATCGCAGACCATGCAGACATTCGACTATGAGCCGCGAAGCGGCGAAAGAATGTAGCCCAGGGCGCAAGCCCTGGGTACCGAACGCGAAAAGACAGAGCCCCGAAGGGGCGAAAGAACGCCCGCCCGGATCCCGCCATCAATTGTGGAGGACGTTCATCGTCGCATGTCTGGCACGGGCCGGTGCACGACGGGCGAGGACGCCCGTCCTCCATTTTGGAATCTGGAGCGCCGGTTTCATGTAATATTTCCGCGAACCAATGCCCACTTTTTACGATCGTTTTGTCGAGTGCGTCGAGCACTGGCCTGAAAACGTCGCGCTGGAGATCCAGCGCCGCGAGCGGGTCGAAAGTTGTACCTACGCCGAGCTCCGGCATAGGGCCGAATCGGTCGGAGCCTGGCTGGGCACGAATGGATTCCAATCCGGCGCTCGGGTGGTCATTCTGGCCGACAATCATCCCCGCTGGGTTGCAGTCTTCCTGGGCGTGGTCGCGTCCGGATGCACCGCCGTGCCGCTTGACACTGCCCTGCACGCCGACCAGATCACAACTCTGCTCAAGGATAGCGGCAGCTCGCTGCTGTTTTGCGACGTCAAACACCTTGCCACCGCGAGAGAAGCCATTGGCACGCTGCCCATCAAGACAGCGATCATAAATCCGGCAGAGGCCAACGATTCCAGCGCGGCTGCACCCGCGCCAGTGGCGGATCTCGACAGCATTTTTGCAAAAGGCCCGAGCGGCTTCAAACCTGCCGCAGTCGAGGCGGATGTTGTCGCTTCCCTGCTCTACACTTCCGGCACGACCTCCGACCCCAAAGGCGTAATGCTCACCCACGCCAATCTGCTGGGCGAGGTCGAGTCGGTATTCAGACTGTTGCATGTCGGTCCGGAAGACGCAGTGCTGGGGGTGTTGCCTCTATTCCATGTGCTCTCCCAGATGGCAAATCTCTTGCTGCCCCTGGTGAAGGGAGCCCGGGTCGTCTACCTCGAAACGCTGAACACCACCGAACTGCTGCGGGCGCTCAACGAGCGCCAGATCACCGTCTTTGCGGTGGTGCCGCAATTTTTCTACCTGATTCACGAGCGCATCTTCAAAGAAGTGGCCAAGCGCGGCCCGGTGGCGGGATGGGCCCTGAAGGCTTTGATGACCCTCAACCGCGGCCTGCGCACGGTGGGACTCAACGCCGGCCATATTTTTTTCGGCAAGCTGCACAGCACATTCGGCGATCGCATGCGTTACCTGATCACCGGCGGCTCGCGCTTCGATCCGCAGATTGGATACGACTTCTACGCCCTCGGCATCGACGTTCTGCAAGCCTACGGTCTTACTGAAACCACCGGCGCAGCCTTCGTGGCTCTTCCCCGTCACAACGTCATCGGATCCGTCGGACCGCCCTTGCCCGGCGTGGAAGGAAAGATTGTCGATCCCAAGCCGGGCGAAGACGGCGGACCCGCCGTCGGCGAAATAGCCATCAAAGGCGCCATCGTAATGAAGGGCTACTGGAACCGGCCGGATGCCACTGCCGCAGTGGTGAAAAACGGTTGGCTTCATACCGGTGACCTGGGCTACTTCGACTCGGGCGGCAACCTCTTCATCACGGGACGCGAAAAAGACGTGATTGTTTTAAGCAACGGCAAGAATGTCTATCCCGAAGAGATCGAGGCTTACTATCTGAAATCTCCCTACATCAAGGAAATCGGAGTCATGGCGCTGGAGAGCGAACCCGGAAATCCCGCTTCCGATCGCCTGTACGGCGTCATTGTGCCGGACTTCGACGTGCTGAAAGAACGCAGGATCGTGAACGCAAAGGAGGTTATCCGCTTCGATATTGAAAGCATCTCGGCCAAGATTCCGTCAACCAAACGCATTGGCAGCTACGAAATCTGGCAGGACCCTCTGCCCCGCACCACCACGCGCAAGCTTAAGCGTTTCGAACTGGAGAAACGGGTGCGCGCCCACCAGAAGAAAGGACAGCCTGATTCCTTTGCCCCCTCCGCGCCGGCGTTAAGCTCTGAAGATTTGCAATGGCTGGATCAGCCCGAAGTACAGCAGGCGCTTAAGGTAATTCGCGAATCCGCCAAGAGCGCACCCGAAGTCATCGGCCCCAGCGACAATCTTGAGCTCGACCTCGGGCTCGACTCCATGCAACGCATCGAGTTGCTGGTGGCGGTCGAAAGAGAATTGGGCGGTGATGTGGAAGAGTCGGCCCTGGCCGAAATTTACACCGTGCGCCAGCTGGTGGATGCGATTCGCGAAAGTGCCGCCACCGGCAAAACCCGCACAAGTTCGAGTCAGCAACCGGCAGGCTGGAAATCTGTGCTGCAGGAAGATCCAACCGATCCTGAAGTCCTGGCGCTGGCTCGTCCCAGCCGGTTGGCGGAACAGTTCTTGTTCGCCCTGGCTCAACCGCTTCAGATTTTTGCGTCCGATCGCTTTCACTTGAGAGTCAGCGGGCTGGAAAAACTTCCAAAGCAAGGGCCATATATCATTTCTTCGAATCACCAGAGTTATCTCGACCCGGTGGTGCTGGCAACGGTTCTGCCCTGGCCGGTGTTTGGTAAGTTGTTTGCCGTAGGCACCAGCGACATTTTCGGATCGGGCTTCATGCGCCGCCTGGCCCGCTGGCTGCGGGTGATTGTCGTTGATCCCGATGCCAACCTGGTTTCTGCCATGCGCGCCGGAGCTTTCGGGCTGCGCCACGGACGCATCCTGATTCTTTATCCCGAAGGAGAGCGCAGCATCGACGGCACGCCCCGTACGTTCAAGAAGGGCGCCGCCATTCTTTCCATCCATCTGCAGGTGCCAGTTGTGCCCGTGGCGATTGAGGGCTTTCATGACGCGTGGCCGAGAGGCAAGCCGTTTCAAAAGTTCACGCCACTCGAAATTCAGTTCGGAGATCCGATCTATCCGCCGCCCGAATCCGAGGCAGCGGAGCCGGCCTACGAAAAGCTGACGGCAGAATTGAAGTCCCGCGTGGTGGAAATGTGGAAGGGATTGCGTGGAGAATCAGTATCGCCGGCGCCGCACTCGTGATCTACTTCGCGGCCGCCTGGGCCTTCTGCCCAAAGGCCTTTACGAAAGCGTCCACGATCATCGAATCGTAGTCGGAAGACGATTCCTTTGTGATCTTCTCGACAGCCTGGGCTGAGGCCGCCTTTTCGGCGCCCGAACCATTGACCTGCGCGTCAAATTTCTCCGCCAGATTCAAGATCTGTACTTCGATCAGCGAATCGGCTGGACTGGCGCCGGTCACGCGTAGTTGCTGGGCCGCCACCAGAATGGGAATCGCGCGGCGCAGCGAGCCGCCCATCAGTTGTGCGGTCGTCGCCCTTGCGCCGGCGCCGTCGCTGTCCCCCTTGCGCATCCCTTTTTCCAGCTCTTCCTGCGAAAGGTTGGCGGCTTTGTAGAGAATTTCGTTGCTGATTCCGATTTCATTCACGTTCCGTAACAGGGCCGCGGTGCGAAGATCCTCGGAGCTCTCAGGATCCAGTCCCAGAGCATCGGCAATTTTGATGGCGCAGGCGGAGATGCGGAAAGAATCGGCTTCGCTGTTTTTCTGGTTGCAGAGAAACTGCTGCAGGATGACCAGCATCCCGTCGTAACCATCCTTCAATTCTTTCAGGCTCTTCTGGTTTCGCTCATACAGCGTGCCCATGGCATAGGCCGTCACCACCAGGACTCCGCCCCACACTGTGACGTCAAACCAGCGATTGTCGAGCGAAATGGAATCCGTCCGGCGACTGAACATCGCGGGATTCATGTAAGCGAGGAGGATCACAAGGCAAACACTGGCACAGGCGGTCAGGGTGGCATGACGCCGCCCGAAGTGGTATGCGGAATAGAGCGTCGGCAGAAAAAAGAAAACCAATACCGCCTGAGATGCCACCAGGAAATGGATCATGGCGGCGATCATCACCAGCGACAACAGCAGCCAAAGCTCTTTATTTATGTTTCGCACAATTGTCCAAGCACCAGGTGCAGTAGTCGCCCCCTTCGGGACGGTAACTGGCCCAGCCTGGTTATGTTGGAACAAAGATGGGGGCGATCCAAGTTACCCAGGTAATCGAGCGGCCCAGATCATCACTATTTGGCCCGGGGATGGGTCTGATCGTAGACGTGCATCAGCTGTTTGATCGAAAGCTGAGTGTAGCGCTGCGTGGTCGAAAGGCGCTCGTGGCCGAGCATCTCCTGAATCGCGCGCAGGTCCGCACCCTCCTCAAGCATGTGAGTTCCAAAGGCATGCCGCAAGGTGTGCGGATGCACATCGGGAGACAAGCCTTTGGCCACAGCAATCTTCTTGATGATCCTCCCCACGCTGCGGGTGGTGAGCCGGCCGCCGCGAAGGTTAATCAGCAGGGCGGAACAACTCTTCTTATATTCCGCTAATATTCGCTGACGCGCGGGCAAATATAACCCGAGCGCCAATTTGACGTTGTCGCCGAATGGAACGTAACGCTCTTTCTTTCCTTTACCCCGAATCAGGATGGCCTCGGAACTCAACCGAATATCCTCGATGTCGATCCCGATCAGCTCCGAGTTTCTGATGCCGCATCCGTAAAGCAACTCGAGCATCATTCGGTCCCGCTCGGGAAACGCGGCGACTTCCGGCATGTTGCCGTCCAGCACGTGGTTCATCTCCTCGATAGTCGGAACGCGGGGAAGTTTCTTGGCCAGTTTTGGTGTGGAAACCAGCGCCGCCGGATTCTGCTCCACCACCCCCTCCTGCGCCAGCCACCGGTAGAGCGAACGCACCGCCGCCAACGCGCGCGCCACCGAAGTCTTGCCCAGGCCATTTTCGTAAAGACGCGATAGAAATCCGCGGATGGTGACGTGGTCGATCTCCTTCCAGTTTCGCGAGCCGACGTAAGCGGCAAATACTTCAAGGTCGCCTGTGTAGGCCTTGATGGTGTGTTTCGAAGCATTGCGCTGAGCGAGCCCTTGCAGGAAGTCGTGTATTGCTTTTTCGACGACGGTAGCTTTCATATCGGTTGCCCCGTAACGCCGGCGTCCCGCCGGCTGTCGCGAGGGCGTCTCGCCCTCGCACGGAGGGCAGGATGCCCTCCGGACAGCCGGCAAGATGCCGGCGCTACATTTCATCTTGCCTTCGCCCTGGGATGATGCTTTTGATAGACATTCTTCAATCGATCCAAGGCCAGGTGGGTGTACACCTGCGTGGTCGAGATATCGGCGTGGCCCAGTATGGTCTGCACCGTTCGCAGGTCGGCGTTGTTCTCAACCATGTGGGTAGCGCAGCTGTGCCGCAGCATGTGCGGGCTGGCGTTGCGTCCGGCGCTCACCGAAGCCGCACGCACCATCTGCCAGACCCGTTGACGGCTCAAATTGCTGCCCCGCCGGCCAAGGAAAAGCAGAGAACCCGCTCCCCTGCTGAAAACCGGGCGCGCATCCCTGATGTAGCGGGCGAGCGCGTCCTGTGCGCATTTCCCCAGAGGCACGATCCGTTCCTTGTCGCCCTTGCCGCGCACCAGCAGACATCCCACATCAAGCTTCACGTCTTCGAGTTTCACGCCGATGATCTCGGAAACTCGCAGCGCAGCCGCATAAAAAACCTCAAGCATGGCGCGATCGCGAATTGCCATCGCTTCGGCCTCCTTGCCGCTCGATCTTGGATGCGGGCTCTTGAGCATGGCCTCTATCTCGTCGCGAGCCAGCGCCTTGGGCAAGACCTTCCACTGCTTGGGAGAATCAATGTTGAGCGTGGGATCGTGCTCCACCATCTTGTCCAGCAGAAGATACCGATATAAATGACGCAGAGCCGAGAGTTTCCGCCCCACGGATCGCCCGTCCACCGAATTGCCGAACAGCTGCTTGGATAAACTCACGCACATGTTTGCGCTGGGCGTTGAGCAACGTGCGCTTGTGTTTCTCCAGGAAGATGGTGAACTGTGCGATATCGGTGGTGTACGCCGCGATGGTGAGCGTCGCGAGGCCCTTTTCGATCTTGAGATAGTCGAGAAATCCTGAAACTACGCGGGCGTTGGCGGCAGAAGACACAGATCGAGTATGCGCGTTATCGGACTCTATAGAAAGTATCAAGGAAGGTTAACCACGGAGGACACTGAGGACACGGAGGAAATCGTTCGATTTCCTCCGTGTCCTCTGTGTCCTCCGTGGTTAATGAATCTCTTTCAGGATTTCCGCCGCATACAGCGCCCCTTCCGGCGTTTCCTCGTGTTTGAAATATGCAAACACATTTCGATCCTGGCCCAGGTGCTCGCGGATTCGCTCCACCATGGTCCTGCGTTCGTCAGGAGTGTAGGAAGGTTTGCGGTAACGGTAGTAGCAGAAGTCCGCGGTCACCACGTCCGGTGTGACACGCTCTTCGGTTTCAGCGACGCATAGCGCCCGGTTGCTGTTTTTCAGCAGATTGAAAATCTCATCGGTAAACCACGAAGGATTGCGGAATTCAAATGCTGCCTGCACCGCTCGGGGCAAAGCGGGAAGAAATTCCTCCAGCAGCTTCACATCGGCCTTCAAGTTCGGCGGCAACTGGAATAATACCGGGCCCAGTTTTCCGGCCTGCGCCAGGGGTTCGATGGTGCTCGAGAAAGCGTGGCACAAAATCGGCCGTCGCCTTGAGTCGTTTGATGTGGGTGATGACCTGGTGCGCCTTCACGCCGAAGCGAAAGTCCGCGGGAGTTTCTGCAATCCATTTCTGGGCCGTGGTTTCTTTGATCAGTTGCCGGAAGGTGAAGTTGACCTCCACCGTGTTCAGCTGGGTGGCGTAGTGCTTCAGAAAATTCTTTTGCGGAAGTTTGGCGGGATAGAAGTCAGGCTTCCAACTGGGATAGGCCCATCCCGAAGTGCCCACAAAGAGTTGTGCCATGGATGACTTTGACCTATGAGCCTTGGGGTAACGCTCGCGCGTGCCGGATTATATCTTCTTGTTCTTCTTGCCGGCTTTCTTGCTTCCCTGTTTTGCAACCTTCTTCCGGCCTTCAGCCTGGGCTGCCATCTGCAAACCGGTTTTGGGCGCGAGCTTTCTGGGCTGCGGTTTCCTTGACGGGAAACGCCGGCAACTTCTGTTTGAGCTTCAAAACCGGTTCGAACAGGTCACCCATCTTTTCCACGCGCTTGAGCACCTGTCCGGCTTCGAAAACCAATAAGGCCGGGTCTTTCTTCTTCAGCATGTGCTCGACTTCTTCCCAGGTCACCGGCGTCGATACCGTAGGACGCTCTCGCGCCCGCAGCGAATACACGGCAATCGTGGTCTTGTGTTCGTCGTTCTGGCTCCAGTCCACCAACACCTTGCCTTTGCGCAACTCTTTCTTCATGTCGGAAACCACCAGCTCGCGATGCTGATCTTCGAGCAGCCGGGCAAGCGCGTGAGCAAATGGCTTGGTGACTTCGTAGCTGGTGGGCGTGTTCAACGGAACGTATATCTGCAGTCCCTTGGAGCCGGACGTCTTTGGAAAACTCTGCAGGCCGAAGTGCTCAAAGATCTCTCGCAGCCACATGCCGACCTGGGCGCATTGCACGATGTTGGCCGGCGCCCCGGGGTCGAGATCGAACACCATCATGGTCGGGACAGTCGATGTCTTTCGCCAACGAGAGCGAGGGATGCAGTTCGATCGCGGCCAGGTTCGCCATCCAGACCACCGTGCTCAGATCGTCCGCCAGAATGTAATTGACGTTGCGCCGGTTCCCTTCACTCCAGATGGGCGCGGTCTTGACCCAGTCGGGCCGGTGCGCGGTCGCGTTCTTCTCAAAGAAATACTGGCTGTCCACTCCATTGGGATAGCGCTTCAGGGTCAGGGGCCGCCCAGCCAGATGAGGCACGAGCACAGGCGCAATGTGGGCGTAGTAGTCAATGACCTGGCCCTTGGTAAAGCCGGTCGCGGGATACAGAATCTTATCGAGGTTCGACAACTTCAGCTGCCGGCCCTGGATCTCGACTATCGGTGCGGTGCTCAATGTGCCGTCTAGTATAGCGGTGGTCGCGTTGACTGTGTGGCGCGGGCGCCCCCGCCACACATTCAACAATTGTGCACCGCGTTTGACAACTTCCCTCCTCGCCACGTAACTTCAAGTTCTTCCGTGATGTTCTTTTCAACCGCCGTGGAGGTCCGATGAAATACCGTGCGCTTAAGTCTGTGGCGCTGTTTGCAGTGCTTTCCGCCGTTGCCCTCGCGCAGGATCTGGCTGCCTTTGAAAAGCGAATTACGGTCAAGAAGCTGGACAACGGATTGACCGTCATCATCTGCGAGCGCCCGGAGGCGCCGGTTTTCTCTTTCAACACCCACGTGGATGCCGGTTCGGTGCAGGACCCCATGGGCCAGACCGGCCTGGCCCACATGTTCGAGCACATGGCGTTCAAGGGCACGGACAAGATTGGCACCACCGACTATCCCGCTGAAAAAATTGCCCTGGCCAAAGTCGAGACGGCCTACGCCGCCTATATCGCGGAGCGCGACAAACGAATCGGCCGGGATCCGCAGAAGCTCAAGGATCTGCAAAAGGCGTGGCAGGACGATATCGCCGACGCGCAGAAATACGTCAAGCCCAACCAGTTTCCGCAAGTTCTCGAAAGCAACGGCGCCGAAGGCATGAATGCCTCGACCAGCGAAGACCAGACCGAATACCACTATTCCTTCCCGGAAAACCGGCTGGAACTTTGGGCCTACCTCGAATCGGAACGCTTCCTGCACCCCGTCATGCGCGAGTTTTACAAAGAGCGCAATGTTGTGATTGAAGAGCGCCGCATGCGCACCGACAGCAATCCGATCGGCCGGCTGCTGGAGCAGTTCACCACCGCCGCGTTCCAGGCGCACCCTTACCATCGCCCCACCATTGGCTGGATGGCCGACTTGAATTCATTTTCCGCCACCGACGCCCAGGTCTTCTTCGACAAGTATTACATTCCGTCGAACATGGTGGTGGCCGTCGTGGGCGACGTCAAGGCGTCGGAAACGCTGCCCGTCATCGAGAAATACTTTGGACGCCTCCCCTCCCGCGGGCAGCCCGACGAGCGCACCACCACCGAGCCGCCACAGAACTCCGAACGCCGCGTAGTGCTGCAAGACCGGGCTCAGCCGCTCTACCTCGAGGGCTACCACCGGCCCGATTATCGCGACAAGGACGACAACGTCTACGACGCCATCGCCGACCTGATGTCCAACGGGCGCACTTCACGTCTCTACCGCGCCCTGGTGCGCGATAAAAAGATCGCGGCTTACTCGGCTGGCTTTAGCGGTCTGCCCGGGGTCAAGTATCCCCATCTCTTCGCTTTTTACGCCTTCCCTCTTCCCGGACACACGAATCAGGAAGTGGCGGATGCGATTCATGTCGAAATCGAACGCCTGAAGAACGAAGACATCAGCGATGAGGAGTTGAAGATGATCAGGACGCGGGCCAAAGCCAACCTGCTCCGCGGACTCGATGACAATGAAGGCCTGGCCTCCGAACTTGCCCTGTTTCAGGCCCGATACGGAGACTGGCGCGAACTCTTCCACCAGGTCGAAAATCTGGACAAAGTCAGCAAAGCGGACATCAGGCGCGTCGCCAATCAGACTTTCGTCCCCACCAATCGCACCGTAGGAATTATCGAGACCGTGGCGACGCCGCCTCCAGCCGCCGCTCAAAACGGAGGCGCGCAATGAAGATGACACGGACTTCGTCGACGGTTCTCGGCTTCGCGCTCCTGACTGCGCTGAGCTTTTATACTTCTCCGGCGGTCGCACAGGTCGCCGATTGGCAGCAGATCAACATTCCTCCACTCCCGGCGTTTCATCCCCAGGAACCCAAGCGTTTCGTCCTGCCCAACGGCATGGTCATCTTTCTGCAGGAAGATCACGAACTGCCACTGATCGACGGCATAGCCCGCATTCGCGGCGGCTCTCGTTCCGAACCCGCCGCAAAGACCGGCCTGGTCGACATGTACGGCGAAGTCTGGCGCACTGGAGGCACCAAGACCCAAACCGGCGACCAGTTGGACGACTATCTCGAGATTCGCGCCGCCAAGGTCGAAACGGGAGGTACCGCCGACTCTACGACCATCTCCTGGTCGTGTCTAAAGGCTGACTTCGACGACGTATTCAAAGTCTTCGACGACCTGCTGCGCGGACCGGAATTCCGCAGCGACAAGGTTGACCTGGTCCAGAAGGAATTTTTCGACGCCATCTCCCGCCGCAACGATGAGGTGGATGAAATCGTAGGCCGCGAGGCCGCCAAGCTGGCCTACGGAGCTCAGAGCCCGTACGCGCGAGTCGCGGAGTACAAGACCGTGGCCGCAGTAACCCGCCAGGACCTGATCGATTGGCACCACGCCCACGTCAATCCCAATAACATTATTCTGGGCATCGTCGGCGACTTCGACGCGGCTGCGATGGAAGCGAAACTTCGCCAGATTTACGGCAGCTGGCCCAAAGGGCCGGCAGTGAAGGACCCGGAGATCGAGCCCGCGCCGGCGAAGCCGGGCTATTACCTGGTTCAGAAGGAGGATGTTAATCAAAGCTCGATCAGCATGGTGGGCGTTGGAATCAGGCGCGACAATCCCGACTACTATGCCGTCCGAGTGTTCAACGAAGCCTTCGGCGGCGGTTTTTCCTCGCGCCTGTTCCGCAGCATCCGCACTGAAAAGGGGTTGGCCTACGCTGTGGGCGGCGGAATCGGGACCGCCTTCGATCATCCCGGCATGGTGCGCCTCGCCATGGGGACGAAGAGCGCCACCACACTCGAATCCATCCAGGCGCTGGACGAGCAGATCGACAACGTAGCCACGCATCCCATCACCGAAGCCGAAATCAAGCTGGCCAAGGACGCCATCCTGAATTCGTTCATCTTCAATCTCGATTCGCCCGACAAGATTCTGCGCGAGCGCATGGCGTACGAGTTCTACGGCTATCCCGCCGATTACCTGGAAAGGTTTCGCATTGGCGTGGACAAGGTCACCTCGGCCGACGTGGCGCGGGCCGCGTCGAAATACCTGCACAAGGACAAGCTGGCCATCCTCGTCGTAGGCAACCCAGCGGAATTCGACAAGCCCCTGTCGTCGCTGGGGACGGTGACCAATATTGACATCACGATTCCTCCCCCTCCCGGCGAAACGGCGCAGCCTGCGGTCAAACCGGGGCAGTAAAGGAACAGGGCCTGCCGCAATCGGATGGAGAGCATCGGCAAAATCGTTGCCGTGGCAATGTATTCCGTCGGCTCTGGATCGTCTTCAGGTCTTTCTTTACTCCGGTCACCCGTTTTGTGGGGAATCGCCGGCATCGGAACCGGCGTCTCGTTCTTCTTCCGTGGATTCCCTTTTCTCAAACGCAAACATTTGATCCAGGACACGCCAACTTCAACCGTGCGTGGGGCCTCAATCGGAGCGGTCGAAGTCAGCGGGACTGTGCTGGGACCGTACACCCTGATCTCGCCTCTTTCCGAGACTGACTGCCTCTACTACCACGCCATCGCACGAGGAAGCTCGGGAGAAGAAAAAAGCGCGAAGGAGGAGATTTTGTATGTTCCATTTTTCCTGGATGACGGAACTGGGCGCGTCATGATCGATCCCCGGGGCGCAGAGACTGAGCTCCGGCCTTCGGTGGACGAAGAATACTCTCCGTCGTCGGGCGACGCCTTCACCCGGCACTTTCTGGTTCGTCACGGCATCTCCAGCGAATATCCCGCCTACCTCGAGGAGTACTGCATTCGCCCCGGCGACCAGCTATTCGTTTTGGGAAGGCTGCAGGAAAATCCAGGACTCGAGAGCGCGGCTGATTGTTTGGCCCGAGGGATCGGCCGCCCGATCGGTCAAGGAGAGCAGGGATTTCTAAGCGCCGAAGCCGCCGACCTGCAACGGCGCGCAGCGATCGAAGCCATGTTGCCGCCAGGGAGCGCTCCCCCGCGCATTCCCCGGTCTGCGGCCCAAAACGAGGGGTTCGACCTCAATCCTCCCGTTGTGTTGAAGAAGGGCGCAGCCAACGAGCCTTTTTTCATTTCCTGGCGCAGCCAGCGTGACGTGGTTGATGACTTAGCCCGGCAATCCATTCTCTACATCTGGGGCGGTCCGCTCCTGGCCCTGGCCAGCCTCTGGCTTTTGCTCAGCCACTTTCTCGCTCGCTGATTCAGACTCCATCCAGCTGCCGCCAACGCCTTGACAGCGATCCCTCTCGCGCGTTATTCTAGTGGCGAACAAAAAGCGAATACTAAATGGCTTCCCTACCTCTCCTGCCGCTTCCCGCCGCCAAATTGGTCGGCATTGCCCGGCTCGCCGCCGAAGGCGAATCGCTGCGCCAGGGACACGAAGTCGAATACTTCACCTTGCCGGTACGCTCCCTGCTGAACCGCTGCACCGGCGTGCGCATGCCGTTTACCTGGACGATCAATCCCTATCGCGGTTGCGAGTTCGCCTGCAAATACTGTTACGCCCGCTACACTCACGAATTCATGGAAATGCGTGACGGAGCCGATTTCGAGCAGAAGATCTACGTAAAGCAACACGCCGCGAACCTGCTGCGGCAGGAATTGCGACGTGTAAAGCCGGGTGAACAGATCGCGATCGGCACCGCCACAGACCCGTATCAGCCGGCGGAGCGCCGCTTCGAAGTGACCCGGGCCATCCTCGAAGAACTGGCCCGCCATGAAGGGTTGGATCTGGGCATCATCACCAAAGGAAACCTGGTTCTTCGCGACCTCGACCTCCTTGCTCAGATCGGACGAAAGAACCGGCTGATGGTGAACCTTACGATCACGACCCTCAACGTAAAACTGGCGCGCATCCTCGAACCCAGGGCCCCGCGTCCCGATTTGCGCATGGAAACTGTGCGCCAGCTGAATCAGGCTGGAATCTGTACCGGGGTGAGCGCCGCACCGGTGATTCCCGGCATCACGGATTCGTTGCGCAACCTGGATGCGTTAGTTCGCGCCACGGCGGAGGCAGGCGGAAAACATATCTTTGCCAATCCCCTGTTCCTGAAACCCTGCTCCGCCGCGGTGTTCATGCCGTTTCTGGAGAAAGAATTTCCCCAGCTGGCATGCGATTACCAGCAGCGCTATAAAGACCGCGCCTTCTTGCCGAAATCCTACGGCAAGCGCATATCGCAACTGATGGCGAGCCTGCGGCAGAAGTACGGAATTCGCCAGCAGGACCGGGAAAACCGCCGGGTCGCCGCCATCCCGGAGAAGCAATCCCAACTGCAACTCTTCTGACCGATTCGCAGCCACAGCTCGGTCATCCCGAGCGCAGTCGAGCGACCTTGCATGTGCCAACGCAGCTAATTCATGGAAATAGTTCGCGCCGTGCCGATCTGACGCAGGCGGACAGGAATTCTACAGAGGCCGGCTCGACTATAATCCCTGCTCTAGTATGGCGTCGTTCCCATCACCACCGGCCGTGCAGCGTCCGAGTATCACGACGCAGCTCAAGCAGTTCTGGAAGCGCCTGACCGACGGGCTCGAACTCAACCAGCTCTGGGCTCAGTTCCACAGCGAGGCGCGGGCGAGTTATCGTCTCTACCAGCGCGACTACGGAGCGCGGGCGCGGCAGGAAACACAATCCCGCGGCGTCTTCCAAACCGTGCTGGAATTTCTCTGGGCCATCCTGGAAAAACTGAGCCCGGCCCGGCGCGTCCTGCTGCTGTTCGGGATTCTGTTCCTCATTCTTCCCGGGGCAGGCTTCAGCCATATGGGGAAATCGGGAGAGGTAGAAGTCGTTGAAGTCAGCTTTCATTTCTGGGCCGGGGTTCTGCTTTTTATTGTTCTGATGCTCGAGGTTTCCGACCGGGTGGTGATGAAGCGCGATCTGGAAATCGCGCGCGATATTCAGAGCTGGCTCCTGCCTGCAACCCCGCCGCCCGTGCCGGGGATGACGATCGCGTTTTCCACCCGCCCGGCAAATACCGTGGCCGGAGACTACTACGACGTCTTTGCCCGACCCACCTCCGTTCCGGGCGAAACCCGTTTCCTGCTGGCCGTGGCGGACGTCGCCGGTAAGAGCATTCCGGCGGCGCTGCTGATGGCGACATTCCAGGCCAGTCTCAAAACGCTTTCCGCTGTTCACTGCTCGATCGCCGAGCTGACGACCGGAATGAACCAGTACGCCTCCACCAATAGCCAGGGCGGCCTGCGCTTTACCACCGCATTCCTGGCGGAGTTCGATCCGGTCAGCCGGACACTCACTTATATCAATGCCGGCCACAACGCTCCCATCCTGCGGCGAAGTACCGGAGCCGTGGAGCGATTAAGTGTAGGAGGTCTGCCGCTGGGAATTATGGCCGGCGCCAAGTACGAATCGGGCAGCGTGCTTCTGCAACCGGGCGACTGGCTGGCGATCTACACCGACGGTGTAATCGAAGCCATGAATCAACGCGATGAGGAGTATGGAGAACAGCGTCTGATCGGAGTATTAAACGCCGGCGCGGCCACCCAGCCAGCAGAGATGCTGCGGCGGGTAATGAGCGACGTCGACGTGTTCGTCGGGCCGACGCCGCAACACGATGACATCACCTGCCTGCTGGTAAAGGTGGCCTAGGTTCGTGGAGAGCTCGCCTATCTTCTCTTCCGCCGGGCGAAGAGCAAACCCAGCGCCGCGCCCAGCAACAAAGTTCCGAGCAGCTTCTTCTTGTCCCCGACCGCGACGAAGCGCGTCCCTTGCGGACCTACTTCAAATACTCCCACTGGAAGAGCGCCCACTCCTCCGCCACCTCCGCCGCCTTCGCCGCGGGCAGTCTTGATCTCGAGGCCGCCGCTGCCTGTCCCGCCGCCAAAACCGTAGCCGATCTTGGCCACGGGAATGATTGTTTTATCGCCCGCGATGATGGGTTCTCCGAACACGCTCTTGACCTGGGCGCGGGTGGAAAGGCTCTCGTGCAATGATTGCAGCAAACTCAAACTGCTCATAAGTGACTCCTTCGGCGAAACGCCGGCGTCTTGCCGGCGCTACGAATTCATTACTTCCGCATACATCCTATGGAACGCATGCACTCCCGTCTCCTGCTTGATGCTGTAACGCCCGCGCTGGTAGCTTCGCGAGTGCAAATTCTTCTGCACAATTTCGCAGATCGCCACATCTTCCATCTGAATCTGATCGCTGAACTCCACCGACGCTTGGGCCGCCGCGCTGCCCAGATCTTTCTCCGGCAGATACCACTCGAAAATCGCCAGCGACCGGTCGGCTGACACCGGCAGCACGATGTTCAGCGACACATTGTCGGGATAGCAGTTAAGCATCCAGTTGGGGAAAATCCAGAAATAGTCCGTGGTCAGGTCTTCGCCGGCTTCCTGGTAACGGCGGGGCGTGGCGTCACCGGGCTGTGCGCCGCGAATCGGGCTGAACTGGCGCACATGCCGAGCATAAGGCTCGACCGTGTAAGCGTTGTAATCCAGCTCCCGGTTCAGTCCGGGATGCACGCTGGGCAAATGGTAGCCTTCGAGGTAGTTGTCCACGTACGTCTTCCAGTTGCACTTCATGTCGTAGGTGCGCCGTTCGAAGAGCTTCATGCCAGCGAAAGCAAAACGTTCAGCCTGTTTGGGAAGCTCCCCCAGACTTTCCAACAAAGGTTCGGCATCCGGCTCGAGGTTGACGAAAATCAGGTTCGACCATTCTTCGGCCCTCACCGGAGCCAGGGTAAATTCCCTGGGATCGAACCCGGGCTGGCCTTCGAATTCCGGCGCGCTGATCAACGCTCCGTCGAGTCCGTAGGTCCAGCCGTGATAGCCGCAGCGAAACAGCTTGCGCGATCCGCAGCCCTCGGCGGGAGGCCCGGCGCGGTGACGGCAAACATTATAGAAGCCGCGAAGTTCGCCCTGGGCGCCGCGCACCAGCAGCAGCGGCTCACCCAGGATTTCGGTGGTAAAAAAATCGCCCGCCCTCAGCAGCTGCTCACGATGGCCGGCAACTTGCCAGGTGCGCGCGAAAAGTCGCTCATTTTCCCGCGCGCAGACTTCGGCTTCGGTATAGTACGGCGCCGGAATAGACCAGGCCCGGGATATGTCGGGATCGACTTGCAGAGAAGGCAGCTTGCTCATAGCGGGTGCCAGAGCCAGTTATTCTACGGGATTGCGGGGAGTTGAACCCACTGCATGTCATCCTGAGCGCCATCTTCCGTCCAGCCATGCTGGACGGAAGTAAGCGAAGGACCTGTGCATTTGACTTCGCGGGAAATCGGGCCGTCGTCCGAAAATGCACAGGTCCTTCGTCACTGAGCCCTTCGCTGCGCGAAGCGCTCAGGTTCCTCAGGATGACAACGGTTGAAGAGCGATTCGCCGGCCTACTTTTTCATGCTGGGATCATCACTCGGGTTCACATAGTTGATTTGCAGTGGGGACGCGCCGTGAACCTGCACCACCGTCTCGCCCACTGCCATGGCGTAGTGGTGCATGCTGGGATCCATGTAAGCAAAGCTGCCGGCCGGAAAAGTATTCATCATGGCGGCATCGAAAGTGTCTCCCATGCCCACCTTGAAGTTTCCCGAGATCACGGTCACGTTCTCGCGTTTGGGATGCCAGTGCGGCGTGATGCGGTAGCCGTCAGGCAGTTTCAAGCGGATGGTGAAGTCTCCCGTCGATCCTGCCGGATCGCCCTCGAGGACCGCCATTTGCGCCCCGGGCGGCAGCATGGGTGGCGCTGGACCGTACTTGATCTGGTCGGGGCTGTATGCGTTTTTGGGGGGCGCCTGCGCAGCGGCAAGAATGGTTGCACAAAACAAAACAACAAGAACCACCGTTTTCATGAGTTACCTCCAAGCGGCGGTGGCATAATAGCATCAAAGGGCGGACTTGATCAGGGCTCGGGGGAGTACGACCTCGCGGACATTCGCCGCGGCGAGGCGATCAGCGGATAACTGTGTGGCTCGGTTGTCCAATACCCCACAAGCGACAGGACCGGGTATTCTGATTGACAGAATTTGTCAGTCTCGAAGTTGGTCCGCGGAGCCAGAAGCGGCCGATCGAATCAGGCGGCGAGCACCTTTGGTGCATGGTTATGGATCAGAGCGACTTAAGAGGAATTATCGAGGCTTGTGTCGAGTCCGCAGAAGATGGTATTCGAAGTGCCTTCACAAAGGTCACTGGGGCTGCACCGCCACACAACATTTCCAAGGAAAAAAGGACCTAACCGATGCGGAGACAGAAGGGTTTTTCATTGATCGAGTTGTTGATCGTTGTCGCGATCATTCTGATTATCGCGGCCATCGCGATCCCGAACCTGTTGCGGGCTCGCATTGCGGCTAACGAGTCATCTTCAGTCAGTTCGATTCGCACCATCAACACCGCCGAGGTGACCTATTCGACGGCGTATCCGACGGTGGGCTACTCTCCGACCCTGGTCGCAATGGGACCGGGAGCCGGCGTGCAAGCTTGCCCGGCTGGGGGGCCGACGAGTTCGGCTGCTTGTCTGCTCGATGCCGCGCTGGCCAACAATATCGCTAACGGTGGCAAGAGTGGCTACACCGTGGACGCCGTAGGCGTCATCGTGGCCCCGGCCACCACGCGAATCACCTACGGCGTCGGTCAGCGCCTCTCGTCTTCAACCAGACCGGAGTTCGGCGGTTCTGTTCGGAAGAAGATGGTGTGATCCACTTCGATCCCGAACACCGCCGGAGTCACGACTCGCACCACGTACAGGTACGGCGGCTGCACCATCGCTCCTTACCTGGTCCTGCAATAGTCAGTTAATCAAAGTAGCTGGGTTGGCACAGACCGGGAGCAACGAACTCGTTGCTCCCGTTTTCTCATTTTGAAACACATTAAGACAAATGACACGGATTGCAGGCGATTTTGACGAATTCTGTCAACCAGACAGTGTGAGGCCCTACCCGAAGCCAGCACCCTTGACTTGCAATGCAGGGTTAAAATTATCAAAATAAAGCATCTATAACCTTTAGGTTCCCCGGCGGGAGTGGCCGGGCTGGTTGGCGGCTCGATTGCAGAATAACCATCACAAGTTGGGTCTGCAAAAAGACCGACATTTCAAACGGGGAGAGGGACAATCTAGATGCGTAAACAGAAGGGTTTTTCATTGATCGAGTTGCTGATCGTGGTCGCGATCATTCTGATCATCGCCGCGATCGCCATCCCGAACTTGCTGCGGGCTCGTATTGCGGCTAACGAGTCTTCTTCAGTGAGCTCGATTCGTACCATCAACACTGCCGAAGTAACTTATCTGACGGCGTATCCGACAGTCGGATATTCGCCTGACCTGCCTAGCCTTGGGCCGGGTGGTGGCGTACAGGCTTGCCCCGCAGGCGGACCGACCAGCTCGGCTGCTTGCTTGCTCGATGCCGCGCTGGCGAACAACATCGCCAACGGTGGTAAGAGCGGTTACACCGTGGACGCCGTAGGCGTCATCGTGGCTCCGGCCACCACGCGCGTAACTTATGGTGTGGGTTCGGCCCCCATCGTCTTCAATCAGACTGGCGTTCGCCGGTTCTGCTCGGAAGAAGATGGTGTGGTGCACTTCGATCCCAACACCGCGGGCGTCACGACTCGCACCACCACAGGTACTGCGGGCTGCACCATCGCTCCTTACCTGGTCCTGCAATAGTCAGTTCGTCAAAGTACCTGGGAGGGTACAGACCGGGAGCAACGGACACTCCGTTGCTCCCGGTTTTGTTTTTTGGACGCAATTCGCCGGATGCCGCGGATTGGGAGCCGAGTGACAATATATGGCACTGCTACCCGGCGCCACGGGTTTGATCATCAGAGATAAGCCGGAAAGACACTCAACGTGGTCATAACAAACACCAGGCGTGGAGACCGATCCGCTCCCCAGGGTTGGCGTCTCGATTGCTCTCATAGCTACCAGAGTGGGTCTACCGGAACCACATTCAGCACGGGGAAGAGGAACCGATTTGACACGTAAACAGAAGGGTTTTTCATTGATCGAGTTGCTGATCGTGGTTGCGATCATTCTGATCATCGCCGCGATCGCCATCCCGAACTTGCTGCGGGCTCGTATTGCGGCTAACGAGTCTTCTTCAGTAAGCTCGATTCGTACCGTTAACACTGCCGAAGTGACTTATCTGACGGCGTATCCGACAGTCGGATACTCGCCCGATCTGCCTAGCCTTGGGCCGGGTGGTGGCGTGCAGGCTTGCCCGGCAGGCGGACCGACCAGCTCGGCTGCTTGCTTGCTTGACTCTGCTCTGTCGAACAATATCGCCAACGGCGGTAAGAGCGGTTACACCGTGGACGCCGTAGGCGTCATCGTGGCTCCGGCCACCACGCGCGTAACTTATGGTGTGGGTTCGGCCCCCATCGTCTTCAATCAGACTGGCGTTCGCCGGTTCTGCTCGGAAGAAGATGGTGTGGTGCACTTCGATCCCAACACCGCGGGCGTCACGACTCGCACCACCACAGGTACGGCGGGTTGCACGATCGCTCCGTATCTGGTTCTGCAGTAGTAAGGGCTCGGTACCCGGGGAGGGTACAGACCAGGAGCAACGGATTATCCGTTGCTCCTTTTTTGTTTTCCCAAACTTCGTCTTCCTCAACTTGAGACCCCTGCCACTTTTTGTCGTCAGCGGCGCGAATGATGGTCCACGGGTTCACGTTCGGTACCAGAGTTTGAATTCTAAGTTGCTCATTTATAAGCGCATCGTGCATGTGCCGAGAGCGTGCGACCGCCTCTAAGTCTGGCGCTCAAAGTGCAACAGTAAGGTTTGAGATGAGCTGCAACCAGACCAGATCCGGAGCAACAACGCCGAGCAGAGGATTCTCTCTGATTGAGTTGTTGATCGTGGTTGCGATCATTCTGATCATCGCAGCCATCGCCATTCCCAATCTGCTGCGGGCCAGGATTGCTGCCAATGAATCTTCGGCGGCCAATGCCGTTCGCAACATAAACACCGGGGAATTTGCCTATAACGCGGCCTATCCGACGGTCGGGTACGCTTCTGGACTGGTCAACCTGGGCGGGATCGCTCCCTGCACTCCGACTTCTCTCCAGGCCTGCCTGATCGATAACACGCTGGCCACCGCCACCGTTGGGGTTGGAAGCAAGAGCGGCTATGTGTTCGCCGCCACCGGCTTGAATCCCTGCGGGCACCGGAAATACATCGTTCGTTACCGGCACCTCGCCGGTGAGTTACAACATCACCGGAGTGCGGAATTTCTGTTCGACCGAAGACGGCGTCATTCGCTTCAACGTTGGCCTTGCCGGCAGTGTTCCGGTGACCACCACCGCCGCCTGCCAGGCCTTCACCAGCATGCAGTAACAAGTTTGGCCTTGTACTCTGGGGGAGGGTACACAGCCAATTGGGAACCGGGTTCGCCCGGTTCCCCTTTTTATTTCCTCTTCGGGTTCATAAAATGACTTCAGTAACCGCTTGCGCCGTTCCAAACCCTCGCGTCTTGCTTATAATTTTCTGAGCAGGCTTCCGAGTTCCGTCCATGGCTGCCATCGAAATTCTTGGTCTCGAAAAAACTTACGCGGTAGGTTTCTGGCGCAAGCGGCCGAAGTATGCCTTGCGTCCGCTCAATCTCACCGTAGAGGACGGGGAAATTTTCGGTTTTCTGGGACCGAACGGCGCCGGCAAAACCACCACACTCAAGCTGTTTGATGGGACTTATATTTCCCAGCGCCGGATCCGCCCGAATCCTGGGCATGGCACGTTGACGATCCCCGCATGAAAGCGCAGATCGGCTTCCTGCCGGAGCAGCCCTACTTTTACGACTATCTAACCGCCCGCGAATTGCTGGAGTACTACGGACAGCTCTCCGGAATCGAGGCCAGAGAGCTGTCGTCCAGTGTCGACCAAGTGCTGCAACGGGTCGGTCTGCCGGACGTGGGCGGAGTGCAGTTGCGCAAGTTTTCCAAAGGCATGCTGCAGCGCGTGGGAATCGCGCAAGCCATTCTGCACGATCCGAAGGTGGTTTTCTTCGACGAACCCATGTCGGGCCTGGATCCCATGGGCCGCCGCGAAGTACGCGACCTTATGGCGCAGCTGAAGCAAGAAGGCAAGACGGTTTTCTTCTCCACTCACATCCTGTCGGACGCGGAGGCGCTGTGCGATCGCGTCGCCATTATCCATCAGGGTGAATTGCGGGGAGTGGGCGCTGTGGCCGATCTCACCTCCAGTGTTCACGGCAAGGTGGAAGTGGTTTGGCAAGGAACGGCGGTGCCGGCATCGTTGCGGGCTCTGGGAGCGGAGTGCCATGTCACCCGCGATACGGTGCGCGCCATGCTCTCCGAAGCCAACCAGGATGCCGCGATTGAGGCCCTGCGGCGGGAACGGCTGCGACTGGTTTCAGTGACCCCAGTGCGAACTTCCCTGGAAGATTACTATCTGCAGAAATTGCAGCCGGCAGGCGCGGCCGCCGGAGCGGGTGCAAGGGTAGGAACCACGGCATGAATTCACGCATCGCGCACATCGCGTCCAACACCTTTCGCGAAGCGGTTCGCGACCGGGTGCTGTACAACCTGATCGTCTTCGCCTTGCTGATGTCGGCCGCGGCGGTTGTGGTCGGGCAGATTTCTATCGATATCGAACGCCTGGTGGTGATCAACCTGGGACTGACCGCAGTCTCGCTCTTCGGCATGGTCATCGCCATCTTCATCGGAATCGGTCTGGTTTCGAAAGAGATCGAGAAGCGCACGCTCTATACCGTGCTCTCCCGGCCGGTGCGGCGCTGGGAATTTATTGTGGGTAAGTTCTTTGGCCTGGCCGGCACTCTGACGGTCAACACATTCTTCATGGCCATCGGAGTTTTTGTCGCTCTGCTGTATGTTTCACACCGCTTCCAGAAGCAGGACGGCTGGGTGCTGGTGGCGTTGTACTTCATCATTCTGCAGTTTCTGATCATCACCGCCCTGACCCTGTTCTTTTCGTCGTTTTCTTCCCCGCTGCTGTCGGCGGTGTTTGCCTTTTCGCTGTTCGTCATCGGCAGCTTTGCCGAAGACCTGCGCGGATTCGCCGGCATGACGCACGGCCTCACGCGCTGGCTGGCCACGGGCGCGGCATATCTGGTGCCGAATTTCTCGGCGCTGAATGTCATCACCTCGGTGGCCCACGCCCAGCCGGTCTCGGGACAACTCGTTCTTTACAACAGCGCCTACGCGCTGGTCTATACCACGATGGCCATCTGCGGAGCCGTGCTGGTATTTGAACACCGGAATCTCAAATGAGCGGCTCACGGCGCGTTACCGTTTTGTTCAGCATTCTTTTTGCAAGTGCATTGATCGGCTCGGTTCTGCTGCTGCGCCGCGTGGACCAGCTGCGAAGCGGCGCCACTCTGGAAGAAGTCCTCTACATTTCTTCGCCGCAAGCAATAAAAAGGTTGAGCCTGGGATACAACGGCCTGCTGGCCGACATCTACTGGACACGCGCCGTGCAGTACTACGGCACCAAGCATCACGAAGGCGCACAGCGCTTTGATCTGTTGGCTCCGCTGCTTGAGATCACGACCACGCTCGATCCGCACCTGCTGGTCGCGTACGAGTACGGATCTAATTTCCTGGCGCCCAAGCCGCCCAACGGCGCCGGCATGCCGGAGCGCGCCATCGCGCTCGAAGAATTCGGCATCCGCAACAACCCTGACACCTGGCAGCTCTACTACAACGCGGGGTTCATTCAATACATGGAGCTGAAAGACTATGCGGCCGCGGCTGAGGCCTTTGCCCGCGGCTCGCGCGTGCCCAACGCCCATCCTTTTCTGGCGATTCTCGCGGGCAAGATGGCGGAGCACGCCGGCGACCTGCAGATGGCCCGAATGATGTGGAGCACCAGCTACCAGACCACCAAAGACGTCGACGTGCGGGCAAATGCGGCGGCACACCTGCGGGCCCTGCAAGTCGATGAAGATGTCACCAACCTGGAAGCGCTGACCAGCGCGCTACCAGCAGCAGACCGGCATCTTCCCGTTCAGCTTTCGCCGAGCTGCAGGCCGCCGGCATGCTGCAAGGCATCCCCCGCGATCCGCTCGGCCAGGCCTACAAACTGATGCCGGACGGAAGCGTCGAACTGCAGACCCCTGACGATTTTCCCTTCATCGAAAAGGGCACGCCTCCGGGATACGTGGCGCCGCTTTCGCCAAAGATTCTCCCCTCCGACTAGGTTCCCGGAAGTAGCCCATTCGTGCCATTCCCTATTCTCGCCGGCAACCGTAGTCTGTTGGTGAGCAGACTTCGGGGGAGGGCTGTTCGACGAGCGTCCCATGACTCTATGAGTCTGGGACGTTTTCGTTTTGTGGCGTATCGCCGGCTGTCCGGAGGGCAGCCTGCCCTCCGCTCAACAGCAAACTTTGCCGCTCCGCTGCGACGGGCGAGACGCCCTCGCGACAACCGGCGGGACGCCGGCGCTACTCGCCTACTTTTGAGTAGCTAACTGCGGTATGGTTAGGCAGTGAGAGTAACTCTGCATAATTTTGCTGACGCTGCTCGCCGGCGGTCGCCGCGAGTACCGCCCTCGACGTCCACGCCATCGCGCAGGCCGTGGACAACCATTACAACCACCTGCGGACTCTGCAGGCCGAATTTACCGAGACCTATCGCGGCGCCGGGATCGAACGCACCGAATCCGGATCGCTGTGGCTGAAAAAACCTGGCAAGATGCGCTGGGAGTACCGTTCTCCCAAAGAGAAGCTGTTCCTGAGCGACGGCAAGGACGCCTGGTTTTATCTTCCCGGCGATCGCCAGGTGCGGCGGACTTCGGTGAAGAAGCTGGACGATTTGCGATCGCCGCTGGCCTTTCTTCTGGGTAAGACCCGGCTGGAAAAGGAACTGGACGGCCTGTCGGTGGCCCCGGACGTGGCTCCCCTGACCGCGGGTAACACCGTGCTGCGGGGTGTACCAAAGGGCATGGCGGACCGCGTCAACCAGGTTGTTGCTGGAGATTACGCCGGATTACCGCATTGCCCGCATCCAATTTGAAGAGGCCGATGAGTCGGTAACCGAGTACCGCTTCAGCGAGCAACGGGAGGATGCGTGAAATCGCCGACCAGCGCTTCCGCTTTGCGCCTCCGCCGGGGGTTGAGATTGTCGATGGCGATTTTGGTCTCGAATAGAAATGTGCCTATGTATCAGTGTTTTACGGCGATTGACAGAAAGTAGAGGATGCGGTCTGATTCAGGGGTTACCAGCGGTACCTATTGAGCGAACATCGTTAGGGCGTATTCACGCCAGGTTAGCACCTCCGAATGCTAGACTTGGGAGGGGTAAGGGGTAACAAGACCAGGACATGGCCCAATTTCTGGTAAAAGTCGCGGACGATCGCGGGCACCTGGCGCAGCAGGTGGAGCATGGTTACTCGGAATCCGAGGTGCGCGAGCGCTTCGTGCAGCAGGGTTACCTGGTCTATTGGGTCAAGCCGCGCGGGCTGTTCTCCGGGGGCAAGCTGCAGTTCGGGGGACGGAAGGTCAAGCAGAGCCAGTTCGTGATCTTCAACCAGCAGTTCCTGACCCTGATCAAGGCCGGACTGCCCATCCTGAACTCTCTGGATTTGCTGATCAAGCGGCAGAAAGACGCCAATCTGAAGTCGCTGCTGCAGAATGTTCGCGACCGGGTCAAGAGCGGCGAGCTGCTTTCCGACTCGTTTGCCGCGCAGGGCGTGTTTCCCGAGGATTTACACCACCACGCTGATGGCGGGCGAGAAGAGCGGCAACATGGAAGAAGTGCTCGGCCGCTACATCGCCTTCCAGCGACTGGCGCTGACCTTCAAGAAGAAGCTGGCGGTGTCGCTGGTGTATCCGGCGCTGCTGGTGACGATGGTGCTGGTCATGCTGGTGTTTCTGGTGACCTACGTAGTGCCCCAGTTTGCCAAGCTCTTTGAGAACCTTAATGCGCAACTGCCCGCGATCACGGTATTCATGCTGGCAGTGGGAACGAGAGCGCAGAAGTAGGCTCCTTACCTGGCGGTTGCGAGTCGTAGTGGCCGGGGTATCGTTCTGGCGCTGGAAGAACACGGACCGCGGGGCGGAACGCATTGATGCGATCATCTTGAAGCTGCCGCTGCTGGGCGACATCTGGTTGAAGTATCAGGTGGCGAATTTCTCCCGCATGCTTTCGACCCTGCTGGCCGGCGGCCTGCCGCTGGTGCCGTCGCTTGAAACCGCGGGGGCTTCGATGAGCAGCCGGCGCATTCTGAACGGCATTGCCGAGGCTGCGATCCGGGTGCGCGAAGGGCAGACGCTCTCCGGCAGCCTGGAGCAGCAGAAAATGTTTCCCGACCTTTCGGTGGAGATGATCGAAGTGGGCGAATCCACCGGAGCGTTGCCGGCCATGCTGAATTCGGTGGCGGAATTTTACGAAGAAGACGTGCAGACCGCGCTGGGCGCGACCATGGCGCTGATCGAGCCGGTCATCCTGATCGTGATGGCGGTATTTGTGGGCGGAGTGTTGATTTCGCTCTATCTGCCGATCTTCTCTTTGGGCGCGAATATTCACTGAGCGAATTGTGTCAGGTCGGAATTGAAGCAGAAGCAGTTAAGCAGCAGGAAGATTGGCAATGGCAAAAATGGCGGAAACAAAACCGGTAGTCGCGCACGGAGGGAATGGAGGGGCCCGGCTGGCTCCCGCTCCCCACGTTGACGACCTGGCCAAGGCGCAGGACATCGCCCGGCGCTATCGCTGCGAGTTCGTCGACCTGCACAACTTCCAGCTGCACCACGATCTGTTCAAGAAGATTCCCGTCGACCTGATGTTCCGCTACAACTTCGTGCCTCTGGAAGAGACCGAAGACGGACGCCTGGCCATCGCCATCGCCGATCCCAGCCAGCTGATGATGATCGACGAGATCAGCCTGCTGCTGGGCAAGCGCATCCTCACCAAGGTTTCGACCCTGGCGCAGATCAGCGAAATCCTCAAGAAGACGGAACAGTCGAAGCGCGTTCTGGAAGAAGCCAGCGAAGGCTTCACGCTGGAGGTGGTATCGGAAGACGAGGCCGGCGGCGAAGACAGCATCTCCATCGACCGGCTGACCGCGCAGGGCGACATCAGCCCGATCATCCGCCTGGTCGATACCACGATCTTTACCGCGCTGCAGCGGCGGGCCAGTGACATTCACATCGAGACCCGCGACGATTCGGTGTGCATCAAGTTCCGCATCGACGGCGTGCTGACCCAGGCCATGCCGCCCATCGGCAAGGAGCATCACTCCACCATCATTTCGCGCATCAAGGTGATGAGCGAGCTGGATATCTCCGAGCGCCGCGTTCCGCAGGACGGCCGCTTCCGCGTGAAGTACGGCAATCCCGAGCGTCCCATCGACTTCCGCGTTTCCATCATGCCGTCGATTCACGGCGAGGACGCGGTGCTGCGCGTACTCGACAAAGAGTCGATGAGCGAGAAGTTCCACAAGCTGGTGCTCGACGTGGTGGGCTTCGATCCGGACGATTTGCGAAAATTCCGGCGCTACATCGCCGAACCCTACGGCATGGTGCTGGTCACGGGCCCGACCGGCAGCGGCAAGACCACCACGCTGTACGCCGCGGTCAGCGAGATCAAGACCGAAGAAGACAAGATCATCACCATTGAAGATCCGGTCGAATACCAGATTCGCGGCATTACCCAGATTCCGGTCAACGAGAAGAAGGGTCTGACCTTCGCCCGCGGACTGCGCTCCATTCTGCGTCACGATCCCGACAAGATCATGGTCGGCGAAATCCGCGACACCGAAACGGCGCAGATTGCCATTCAGTCGGCGCTCACCGGCCACCTGGTGTTCACCACCGTCCACGCCAACAACGTGGTCGACGTGATTGGCCGCTTCCTGAACATGGGCGTCGAGCCTTACAACTTCGTCTCCGCGTTGAACTGCATTCTGGCGCAGCGGCTGGTGCGGCTGATCTGCGAATCCTGCCGTACGGTGGTGCACTATCCGCCCGAGGTGCTGGAAGCCAGCGGACTCGATCCGGAGCAGTGGTCGCAGGTGCCGTTCTACGAAGGCCAGGGCTGCATCGAGTGCGCGGGCACCGGGTTCCGCGGGCGGACGGCGATCCACGAACTGCTCGATCTCAGCGACCGCATCCGCGAGATGATTCTGGTCAAGAAGCCGACATCGGAAATCCGCCGCGCCGCCCGCGAAGAGGGCATGCGCTTCCTGCGCGAGTCGGCCCTCGACAAAGTCCGGCTGGGCATGACCACGCTGAAGGAAATCAACAAGGTCACGTTCATCGAGAACATGCGGTAAGGCAGTCGTCAGACGTCGGCCGTCAGTCTGTCGGTCGTCAGCAAATCCAATGGCGCTTGAGCTGACGACCGAAGACTGACGACTGAAGACTGAGTAGCAGTGCCCTTCCGGTTATTGCAATTGCCACGCTCAACCGCGTTTTACTTATAGGATCACTACATACTTATGAGCCGTGTCCCCAATTCCGGATCCAGGCCGAAACTGGCCTGCGAAATTTCTGCTGACCGCGTGCTTGCGGGCCGGGTTTCGGAGAACGGCGGGCGCGCGCTCGAAGCGTGCGCCTCGAGCGAACTCGCCCCCGGCAGCGTGGTTCCCGACCTGATCGAGACCAACCTGCGGCAGCCCGACGCGGTGTACGAAACCATGCGCGACACCCTGGGCAGCGTCGGCGGCCGTTCGCGCGACGTGATTGCCGTGCTGCCCGATGCCGCGGTCCGCGTGGTGCTGCTCGACTTTGAGACTCTCCCCTCCAAGCGCGATGAAGCCGAAGGCGTGGTCCGCTTCCGGCTGAAGAAATCGCTGCCCTTCGACGTGGACAAGGCCAAGGTTTCCTACCATGTGCAGCCTTCGAGCACGGGGCGTGCGGGTGATCGCGGCGGTGGCGCTGGCCAATGTCGTCGAGGACTACGAAGCGGCTTTTCGCCAGGCCGGTTACGAGCCCGGAGTGGTCATGCCCTCCATGCTGGCGGCCCTGGGAGCGGCCGATGCGCCCAAGCCGTCGCTGGTCATCAAAGTGGACGCGCGCACCACCAGCATCGCCATCCTGGACGGCGAGCAACTGTTGCTGTTTCGCACCCTGGAAAATACGCGCGGCGTGACCATCACCGGCGAGCAACTGGCGGAAGAGGTCTATCCTTCGGTGGTATTCTTTCAGGACACCTACCAGTTGAATATTGGCCAGATTTTTGTGGCTGGTCTGCCCGAATCGGGCGGCGCCGCGCCCGCGCTGCGCGCCCAGACCGGCGCCGAGGTCAGGGACCTGGTGAACCCGTCGCAACTGGGCGGAAGCGTGGGTTCGATTCCCAAGTGGAGAATGGCCGGGGTGGTGGGGGCCCTGCTTTCCTGATATGCGCGTTGACATCAATCTCGCGACTCGTCCCTACGAAGACTCCGGTCCCTTCTGGCTGCGCTGGGGCGGAGCGCTGGCTGGCGCTGGGCCTTTTCACCCTGATTCTGCTCTACAGCGCGCTTTCGGGATGGGCTGCGGCGCGCAAGGACCGCGGCCTGATCGAGCAGCGCGAGCAGCAGATCGCCGCCCGCGATCAGCAGAAAGCCAAAGCGGAAGAAACGCTCAATCTGCCGGCCAATCGCGGCACCCGCGACCGCGCCCAGTTTCTCAACGATCTGTTCCTGCGCAAGGCCTTCTCCTGGACCAAGGTGTTCGAAGACCTGGAGCGGGTGATGCCGGCGCGCCTGCACGTGGTTTCGATCCATCCGGAAAAGGCCACCGACAACCAGCTGCAGATCAAGCTGGTGGTGGCGGGAGAATCTCGCGACCGCGCGCTCGAACTGGTGCGCAAGATGGAGAGCTCGCAACGCTTCCAGCAGACTCAGATCGAGCAGGAGTCGAGCCAGGCCGGACAGACGCCCGGAGACAACGTGCAATTTGATATCAGCGCCTTGTACGTGCCCGACTTCGCCGACGCGGAGCAGCGGCGGAACAGACGGACAAGGACAAGGCCAGCCCGATAAAACACGAATGACAAGACCGACAGAACTCAGGGCAAACCGGAAAGAGAAGACGATCAGGAAGGGAACGCACTGATGCCCGAAGTCCTCGATATCCGGAAGAAGGCGAAGATCGCCATCGCGGCCCTGCTGGTGGTGGACATCGTCGCCGTGGTCCTGCTGTTTTCTCCGCTGGTCGGATCGGAGCGGTCGCGCCGCGAACAACTGGACCAGCTTGTGGCAGGAATTGCAGCGCAAGACGCACGAGGCCGAACCGCTCAAGGATGTCGACAAGAAGATCGCCGCTGGCCAGCCAGCAGATCGACGACTTCTACAAGACCCGGCTGCCGGCGCAGGATTCGGCGATCTACGAGGAGCTGGGCAAAGTGGCGAAACAGAACGGCGTTCGCATCGGACAGATCCGCTCCAAGCCGAAGGACACGGACCCGGTCGGCCTGCGCCCGGTGGAGATCCAGGCGGATTTTTCCGGAGACTATCTGCAACTGGTGCGTTTCATCAACGCGCTGGAGCGCGATCCGCTGTTTTTTATTATTGACAGCGTGGAACTGGGCGGCGAGCAGGCGGGCGTGGTGCGCCTGCAATTGAAACTGGAAACCTATCAGAAGGCGAGCGGCTAGATGCAGCTGGGGACGGAAAATCGCAACAAAACGATCGCCGCCATCGGCCTGATGGTGGTGGCGCTGGTGTTTGTGGTGGTGCGTCTTATTCCCGATTCCCCGGCGGCCGCGAAATCGCCTGCCCCGGTGGTGACGCCGCCGCCCGGGACACGCCGGATCGTGACCGTGAGAAGCCCGCACGGAAAAAAGCCCGGTCCCAGCCCGGAGGACGCGTTCGCTTGATCCGACCCTGCGCTACGACTGGCTGAAGGCCAGCGAGGACACCAAGTACGAGGGCGCAGGGCGAAACATTTTCCGGGCTGAAGTCGAGATTCCGAAACCGATCGTGCCGGTGCATGTACGGCCGCACCGGTGGTTCCGCAGGGCCCGCCCCCGCCGCCGCCCATCAATCTCAAATTCTTTGGCTTTGCCAACAAGCCGGGCGAGGCCAAGAAGATTTTTCTCTCCAAGGGTGAAGACGTGTTCATTGCCGGGGAAGGCGATATTGTCGATCGCCGTTACAGGATTCTGCACATCACGCCGGTCTCGGTGGAAGTGGAAGATGTGTTGAACAATAACCGGCAGAGTATTCCGTTGACGCAGGGATAGTTCTGAAACCGTCGTTGGTCCGTTGGCCTTTGGTCGTTGGCCCTTGGCCTTAGCTTACGGGGCGGAAGCCCTGCGCAGTGCCGGGTTCCGCTATATATGAAACTCGCATCCTACAAAGTGCAGCTTACAGCTAAGGCCAACGACCAAGGGCCAAGGACCAACGGCGCTTTCAGGCGCCGCTTCCGAGCGTGGCTACATTCTTCTCATGCTGATGTTGTTCGTGGCCCTGCTGGCGATTGCCGCCGGCGCGCTGGCTCCCAGCATTGCCTTTCGGGTGAAGCGCGATCGCGAAGAAGAGATGATCCATCGCGGCACGCAGTATTCGCGCGCCATTCGCCGCTTTGTCAAGAAGACCGGACGCTACCCGACTCGCCTCGAAGAGCTGGAAAATACCAACAACATTCGCTTCCTGCGCAAACGCTACAAGGACCCCATCACCGGCAAGGATTTCAAATTGCTGCACGTGGGAGAGGTGCAGCTCACCAGCGGCGCCGGCTTAGGGATGGGCGTCCCGGCCGCTGCCCTGGGAGGAAATGCTGCGGCCGCTGGAGGAGCAGCGGCGCTTATGGGAGCAGCCGGTGGAATGATGGCAGGGGCTGGCGCCCAGGCCGCGCCCGTCATGCCTGCCAACGCCGCGGACGCAGCCGGCGACTCTGCACAGAACTCCGGCTCGGGCAATGATGAGTCCAAGCCGAACTCAAGCCAGCCGGGTGGCGAGTAATGCCAGCGCAGCTATCCAGCGCAGTTTTTGGCGGAGGCCCGATTGTCGGCGTCGCCAGCACCAGCAAGGCCCAGAGCATCCGCGAATTCAATCACAAGAATCACTACAACCAGTTGGCAGTTCATCTACGATCCGACCATGGATCGCGGCACCGCATTGATTACCACACCGGCGCAGCCTGCGCTGCAAGTGTCGGTTCCCATACAGAATTCGTCGGGCTCAAACTCCTCAAGCCCTAACTCCTCGAGCTCGCCGAGCACCTTCGGCGGGATGCAGAGTGCGCCGCCGGCCCAGCCTGCGCCACAGCAGCCGCAGCAATAGATTAATGACGTTCGGGAATGACGGGCGGGACGCCCGTCCTCCATGGGCCTAGTTTCTGGCGTCGACGATCTGCTCCATTTCGATCACGCCGACCCATTGGCCATTGCGGGTTTCGTTGTAGACCAGGTTTCCGCCCAGGATCTGGGCAGCGGCTGCGGGCGGCAGATCGCGATGGTAGTCGAAGAATCTCGTCTTCCACTCCTGCCACAGGCGCCAATGTTCCAGCAACGGATGCGCGGGTTCATCTTTCGTAGAGAAGACGAGAGCCACTTCAAAATCCGAGCGGGCTGCGCCGGAGTGAAGATCGGCCGCCGACATCAGTTGCTCGACTGCGAAATTCTCGATGCGCACCACCCGCATGGGGCGCGTGACGTATCCCAGATACGGACGCGTCAGTTCGTCGCTGGCCGGCCATGCCGTGAGCACGCGCGCCATGGGATAGCGCGCTTCCAGAAATTCCTCGGCGTGCTGGTGCAGGCGGATGTAGTCCCGGTAAGCCAGATTGTCTTCCGGAGCGAACCCGTAAGGCGGATTGATAAACCATCCTGCCACGAACATCAGCGCCACGATCGCAACCACGCCGCGCCACAGGCGCACTCTGCGCCAGAGCGTGGAAACGCAAATCAGAATCACCAGCGGCACCACCGGCAGCATGTAGCGAGCCAGTTCGGCGCCACCCACCAAGGCCATGGCGCACACGTAGGCCACGATCACGGCGAGCATGGCGAACTGCACGTCCAGCGCGATCCGCGGACGTTCGCCGTCCCGGTCGCGAAGCGGAGGCAGCCACATGGCGAACAGGGCGGCCAGCGTCAGCAGCAGCAGATGAAAATAGCCGACGGTCTGCCACAGGCGAACCAGCAGCGCGAGCAGAACCCGCAGAGGATGAATTGTGGCCTGCGACGTTGTAGCGAAAGAATTCCGGATTGCCGAAAACAAAACCGGTCCGCCAGTGATGAAAGGCGTACCAGGCGGCGAGCGGGAGAAGCGGAAGCAGAAGCAGAGCGCGATTTTGGCTTCGGACGCGGAAGCGCTTTGCCTTGATTCCTCACAGGCAATAGCGACAAGAGAACATCCCAGGCAAGCAATGCCAACGGCGCCAGAATTGCCGTCTCCTTGGTCAAACTGGCGAGCGAAAACCAGAGAGCCGCCTCCCATCCTCTCTCTCTGAAGTAGGCGGACAAACCCCAGAAGGTAAATCCCGCGGCCACCAGGTCGAGGTGAACCAGCGAGCTTTGCGCGAAGAATACCGGATAGATCGCGGTCAGGATCGTGGTCGCCACGGCGACTTCGGTGTTGGCTACGGTCTGCGCCAGCCGAAAGAGGCCGAGCAGGGCGAAAGAAGCGGCCAGCAGCATGGCGGTTCGGGTCACCAGCGGCGCGAACCCCGCGACCTTCCACCACAGCGCCAGGTAGGCCATCACCAGCGGCGGGTGAGCGTTGGAGACGGTGGAATGCGGAATCAGGCTTCCGGTCAGCAACAGATCGCGCGCCGCCGGAACGTAGTAGCCGGCCTCGTCCCAGAAATACGGCAGGCGCAGCAAGGGCGCGTGCAGCGCCATGAGCGCCGCAAAGGTCAGAACAAATACGAGCGCGGAATGCGGCCCGCGCGAGGGTTGGTCATTGAGGGTCAAGAATGGGTGTCAAGAGTGGATATCAAGAATTATAAGAGCCGTAACGGAGGCCGGGCGTCCTGCCGGACTGGCCGGGCGGAACGGTCGTCCTCCAGTCAGTGCACCGGCCCGGGAGCCATCATCCGCGGATCCAGTTTGATCTCGCCAAACGTGCTTTCGTAGCCGGCCACGTTTTGCTGCAAAATTCCCGACAGCGCCTTGGCCTGCTGCGGGCTCAGGTAAATTCCCTGGAAATTATTGACCTCCACCTGGGTCTCGCTTTGCTGCTGCAGAGTGCCAAAGACCAGAAAGAAATCCCAGACGTTGACCCGCACCTGCACGCTGTTGGCGTAAGTCTCGCGATAGTCGGAAGTGTTGGTCAGTTTGATATTGGGCTGAGTTGGGATCGACATAGGAAAGTCAGTTTAGCGGGATTGCGGCGCGGAAACAACGCGGCACGGTTGGTGTGGTAAATAATCTGGCCCGTCGGTCCCTACCCTTTATCGCCTAGCATTCGGAGCAAGCAAAGATTGAATGCACGGCATCGCGTTGGGATGCTACCTTACACGAATCCCAGGGACGAGGAAGGGACTGACCCTGAATATGGCAATTTCCAGGCGCGAGTTCATCGGCAGAATGGCGCAGGCAGGCGGCTTTGGCGCCGCCTTCATGACCATGCACTCGCTGGGACTTCTGGGCATGGTTGAGACCGAGCAGCGGAAAGACTTTCCGCTGCCGCCTTCGACCGGCCGCGGGACGAAGGTGATCATCCTCGGTGCCGGAATTGCCGGACTGGTCTCCGCTTACGAAATGCGACGGGCTGGTTTCGACTGCACGGTGCTCGAAGCGCGGGAGCGCCCCGGCGGGCGCAACTGGACCCTGCGCAGGGGATCGAAGCTGGTCTTTAACGACGGCACATCGCAAGCTTGCACCTTCGACGAAGGAAATTACTTCAACTGCGGCCCGGCGCGTCTGCCTTCGGTACATAAGACCATGCTGGGTTATTGCAACGAACTGGGAGTCGAACTCGAGGTCGAGGTAAATTCCTCGCGCAGCACGCTGCTGCAGAGCGACAAGGTTTTTGACGGGAAGCCCATCCGCCAGGCGCAAGCCATCAACGATTCTCGCGGCCATGTGGCCGAACTGCTGGCCAAATGCGTGCAACAGGGAGCGCTCGACCAGGCCTTCACCCAGGATGACCACGCCGCGGTGATGGAATTTCTGAAGACCTATGGCGCCCTGGGAAAGAATTACGAGTACAACGGCTCCCCGCGCTCCGGCGACCGGCAGCTGCCCGGGGCGGGCGATCAGGTAGAAATCCCGCGCGCTCCGCTTTCTTTCTCCGAGCTGGTCAAGTCGCAATTTTGCGGGCCGATGCTTTTTGAAGAAGCGCTCGACATGCAGGCCACCATGTTCCAACCGGTCGGCGGCATGGATCGGATTCCGTACGCCTTCGCGCATTCTCTGGGCAAGGTGGTCCGCTACAACTCGCCGGTCACCGAAATCAGAAAAACGACCGACGGCGTCAGAGTGTCTGTACCGCCAGGGAGAATCCGGCCCGGTTCAGTCCATCGAGGCGCCCTATTGCATTTGCGCCATGCCGCTCAGCATTCTCAAGACTATCCCCAATGACTTTGCTCCGCGCGTGAAATCGGCGATCGAGCAGGTCATCTATGACTCTGCCTACAAAGTGGCATGGGAGTCGCGGCGTTTCTGGGAGCAGGACGGAGACGAGATTTACGGCGGCATCTCGTTCCTCACGAGCAATGTTATCAATCTGGTCTGGTATCCCAGCGCGAAGCTGATGTCGAAACGAGGAGTGCTCATCTCCGGCTACGCCATGGAGAACTGGAGTCGACTTCGGCAAGCTGCCTACGTCTGAGGCGAAGATTGCGGCTTCGAGAGCTGCCGTGGAAAAGCTGCACCCCGGCAAAAGCAAGGAACTGGAGAAGCCGATTTATATGTGCTGGGGCAAGGTGCCGTATAACCTGGGGTCGTGGGTGAGTCGCGGAAGCGATTATCCGTTTTCTGACGACGCACCTTACTTTAAAGGACCCTACAAAGAACTCATCGTTCCCGATGATCGCATCTACTTTGCCGGAGACCACTGCAGTCATATTATCGGCTGGCAGGAAGGTGCGGCCCTGGCCGCTCAGAGAGCGATCACAATGATCGTCAGCCGCGTCAGCCAATCCTAGGAAACTCAAATGGAGCTACCCATGCGAAGAACCATGCAAAGAACATCGATGCGCCTGATGTTTATCCTGATGCTGCTCTCGTCCTTGATTGCAGGTGCGCAGACCAGTGTGCGCCACATTCAGGAAGAAGACCGTCCCATTGCCACCGGAGTCTGGGTGGGAGATACGCTGTACCTGAGCGGGCAGTTGGCGTCGCCGGTAACTCCTGCCGATGCGGCCAAGGGCACGGCCGCCGTCTACGGCGATACCGAGGCGCAAACCACGAGCACGCTGACGAAGATCGAGACGACGCTCAAGAGCGAGGGCCTGACCATGGGCGATGTGGTGATGATGCACGTGTATATGGTTGGCGATCCGGCGAAGAGCGGCAAACTGGATTTCCCCGGAATGATGGCCGCCTACTCGCGCTTTTTCGGAACCAAAGATCAGCCCAACAAGCCGTCTCGCAGCACCGTGCAGGTAGCGGCTTTGGTCGCACCCTGGGCCCTGGTGGAGATTGAGGTGATCGCGGTGAAGTCCGCAGGAAAGCCGGCCAAGTAGTTTCCGCTCGCGAAACGCTAGTGGGGCCGCAGGCGCAGGAAAACAATTCCTCCGACCGGATGCTCGCCATAAGTTGGCTTCAAGACTTCCGGCACGCCGTACCAGGTGAATTGTGCTCCCAGCGCGGTGGAGAGATGCGGGATGTGCCCCACTTCCCTCTCGTAGCCTGCGGTGTAGGCTTGCACCCGGGCGAAGTAGCGTTCGTCGAATCCCGCCGGCTCGGGATTATCGCCGAGAAGAAGCTCGTTGGTACGGTCCACATTTTCGATGCGAGTCCAGATATAGTTGCGCTCCAGAAAGCGCAGCGTCGATTCCAGCAGATAGCTGTTGCCGATGTTGCCGCCGGCTACATCCTGATTTCTTCCCCAGAGCAGGAGCGACGCCCAGTTCCCTTCTTTCAGCGGCCGGTTGTACTGGACGGACGCGGTCATCCTTCTTATGTCAACGGTGGCCGCAAGCGACTCCGGGCTGTGCAGTTGTGCAATCGAATATTGCAGGCTCCAGTTGTCTCCCGGATTCACCGTGACTCGCGTCGACCACGAATCAATCTTCCCCGAATTGATGTTCCAGCGGAATTCGTCGGGCTCGCGTCCGTGAAAGCCCGAGGCTTCGACCCGGAAGTTGCGATATGTAACGCCTGCGGTGATGACGTCGGCTGCGATGTGAGTGGAGTCCTGAAGGTGATGGCCCAGCGGCGCGATGGGATCTTCCGACGCCGAAGCGCGGTGAGGATATGCCGGCGGCCCCATCGCAGGATCGCCCATAGGGGCGGCGTACACCGACAATAATGTGTGCTCTCCGACCTTGTAGTCATACAGAGCGGCCAGCTCCATGAAAAAGTCGTGCGGATGTTGCCCGTCCACGATGGGGAGGCCGAAGGCAGTTTCGCCCTGCTGGAAGAGCTCAGGATAGCGCCGGTCGGAAACCGTCGCCGGCTCGAAGCTGAGCATGGCACGAATGGTTAGCGTCCCGCTGCCGAATCGCCGCTGGGCCATCGGCATCCACCAGTTGGTGGAAAACAGCTTGCCGGCTCCACGCGGCCCGCTCTGCTGAATGTCGCTGAGAAAAGCTTCGCCATGAAACATCAGCATCCAGCTTCCCCAGCTGGTCATGAGCATTTCGAAGGGAGTGGAGTTGGGCTCGGCATCGGTGCCGGATGTGGCATGCTGCGACAGAGACGCCGCGAGCGAAGTGGACTTCATGCTCATCTTCTCCGCCGGCATCTTGTCCGCAGTCTGGTCTCCCATCCCCGGCATGTTCTGCATCGACGGCGTGGACTCGTCCATGGAGCTACCCGTCTGGGCTGAAGCCAGCTGGATCAGAACCATGAACCCTACGCAGACCAGCGTAGCGATGCCACGCTGCACTAATGATTTCCGCACAAAATCCCCCTGAGCAGTTAAAGAGAAAATCGGGCTTCGCAAAGCGGGAAGCCGGTGAGGATTTAAACGCGCAGAGGAACTGTGGGTGGCGAATAAGGAGGAGAAATTGTCAAACTACGAAAGTGTTCAAGAGTGGAAATCGCATCCGGGCCTGTCCTCGAATCGAGGGATGAGACGGCATCGGCCAAAGGAGCTCGCGGGGCCTGGGAATTCTGCAGAATTGCGGAGTTGTGCCCAGCCTGGCAGCAGCGGTGGCTTGACGGCGTGGGAGCCGGCGGCTTTGCGCCGTGCTGATGACAGCCGGCGGTCCGGGCGGCTGCGATATTGGTAAGGCTGTCGGGCTGTTCGGACAGCGAAATCGAAGCGATCCCTGCCAACAGCAATATAGCCAGCAGCCTGGAGTTTTGCTTAAACATGGCGCAAGACCGTGTGATACCGGGCGGTAACGAACTTAATTCTAGCACCGGCTTTCTCGCAGCACCCTGTATTCCGCGACCAGATACCACAGGGCAGGCGCCAGTTTTTCGTTCCGCGAAAGCGGCCGAGTGAGCCCTTCCCTTTGGTAACCTGACCCGGCCCTGGCCACCAGATATTCTCTGTCACATGAACGCGAACGCCACGACGCCTCGCAAAATCATCACCGCGCAGAATATGGAAGAAGCAAAAACAGCAGCTTACGCGAATGATCCTCAGACGGAACTGGTCATTCTGGGCTTGGGGGAAAATCCCTCGGTAACCACCTGTGGCTGGGTGAAGCGCTTCTTCGAGGCCAGACCAACTGCATTCTGATTGAAGGCGCAAGTATCCTAAACGCCGAAGCGGCCTCTGGCGAACTCCTACCGTACCCGCAGCAGCAATTGCGTGCCGCCGTCCAGATGAACGTTTCCGATGGTTGAACGCAATACTGAGACAGTGCCTGGCGGGTCCAGAGAAAGTCCTTTGATCCCGACGACTCCCCGGCTGGTGGCGTCGAGCGGGTTGAGGCTTGAGTTTACTGTCCCCGGCAAGTTAGTAGTAGAAGACGACGAGTGGACGTTGTTGGGATATTTCGCGGTCGTGGCAGTCGAGGAAATTGGCCTTCCCGGGACCAGTGTCCCGCCTCGGGGCAACTGACCCGGCATTGAGGAGACCGGCAGACTGTCCGGCTCGTTTCCGGCGTTCGCCCCATAAAACGGTGGCGCGACCGAGATGATCGTCACGGACAGGGGCACTTCATGGTCCTTCAGGACCAGGCGATCAAAGGCGATGCTTACGGTTGAATCAGGAGAACTCTTGCTCCGGGCCCGGACGTCAACGATGTGGCCGATGATTTTCGTGTTGCGGGGAACCACGATCTGACCTTGCACCAGCACGTCGGTCAGCGTCTTGGCCTCGATTCTGTCATCTACCTTGCTTTTCCGTGCATCCAAAGGCTTCGACAGTTCAACTGGAAGAAAAGTTCCCGATGCCAGCGGCTTGGCCGGTGCAATGTAGGCCTGAGCTTCCGCAATGGCCTCGGGCGCGTTCCCTGTCTCCCGAACTTGCGCCACAGACATCAGGGCCAAAGCAACGATCACGCTCGCCGAGAAACAGCCTCTCACGATTCACCTCCTGACGCCCGGCCTTCCCGTTTGATGTCATGGTTTACCACAGATTCCGGTGGTGATTCCAGCGCTGGGGCGCAGCGGGCGGGCTCCCTCGGAGCCGTTCGCGGCCGACTACTCCGGTCTCGTCAGAAGCGGAACACGATGCCGGTCGAATAGCGGAAGCTGTTTTGCCGGTTTCCCAGACTACTGGAGAGTCCCGTGGTTAATGCATCGGTCGCATTGAATTGTGTACGCAGGTAGTCGACCTGAACGGCGCGGATGGCCAGATGTCTGGTCAGGCCGAAATCGATGCCGCCGCCAAACGCCATGGCGAACGCATTCGCGCTGGTGATGCCGGTCGAGATGCCGCCGATGATCGGGACGCCCACTCCTGCTCCCAAACTCGAGCGCGCTTCGCCGAACAGGGCGTGTGCGAAGATAGAGCTCCGCCCAGCGCTCGCCGTCACAGTCGGGCCGAACAAGTAATTGTTCAGGTGCTGATAGGTACCCGCCGAAAAGCCCAACGCGGAAAAAGAGAACGGGGATAGGCTGGCTCCGCTTATGTCGGCGGTGATACCGAGATAGCGGTTCAAATTGAAAGTACCCTGCCCTTCCCACCCGTTAAAGCCGTTGTTGTTGTTGCGAAGATAGGAATATCCACCAAAAATTATCGCTCGTGTTGCATTCTCACTGCCGGCTGGCCTGGCTCCTCCGATCTGGGCAACTAGCATTGAGGGCAAGAACAAGATAACCGACGCCAAGATTCCACATTTGCGCATTGATAACTCTCCCGACGAAGGGCGATGAGTTAATAAGTGTGATGCACACACGCAGTCCAAACAGTGTCCGGCATCTGCAAATTGTTTTGGAAGCAAACGAGTTACATTAAGCGAACCTTAAATGCGTTAAGAGTTCTGCGTCGTGTCGGACAACGGGGTTGCGTGGACTAGCATCTAGTTACCGCTATTAAGAGATGTGCTTGGATTGCCTTTTGAGTATTTTGAGCACGTGCGTGGCAGCGTCCAGGTCGCAACGCTCTGGGAAATTCACCCGGCCGGCGTAACAATTTTATAAGACGCCGATTACGATTTCGGCGGCCCTCCTTAAATCCGCCGCTGCGGCAGGATTATCTTCTCACCGACGAATTGGTGCAGGCGGCTTTCCTTAGTCGAACCTTAAATTGCGCCGTTTGCCTGAGGAGATTGGCCGCAGTCTTTGCAACACTCACGTCGCGAACCGCGCAACGGCATCCAAGTAGGTGAGCGGAGGTAACTACTATGAAACGCGTCAGAGCTGTCACGGTAGCCATTTTGTTCTTACTCCTTGGAGCCGGTGTTCTGGCCTACGCACAGCAGGACCAGCAGGACGACAAACCAGCGAGACCCGAAAAGCAAGCCAAGCCGGAGCAACACCCCAAGGCCGAAACCCAGCAGCAACCGAATCAACAGCAACAAGAACGCGCGCAACAGGAGCGGCAACGCGAGCAGAGCCAACAACAGCAGCAGCAACAACGCGAGCAGCAAAACCAGCAACAACAACGGCAACAGCAGAATCAGCAGCAGGAGCGTGCACAGCAAGAGCGCCAAAGAGAACAGAATCAACAGCAGAATTCGCAGCAGCAAGCGCAGCAGGAACGACTACGGCAACAGCAACAGAACCAGCAACAGCAAGTGCAACAGGAACGCGATAGGCAGCAGCAACTGAACCAGCAGCAGCAAGCGCAACAGGAACGCGATAGGCAGCAGCAACAGAACCAGCAACAGCAAGCGCAACAGGAACGCGATAGGCAACAGCAACTGAACCAGCAGCAGCAAGCGCAGCAGGAGCGCCAGCGTCAACAGCAACTGAACCAGCAGCAGCAAGCGCAGCAGGAGCGCCAGCGCCAGCAGCAACTAAACCAACAGCAGCAAGCGCAGCAGGAGCGCCAGCGGGAACAGAATCAACAACCGCAGCAGCAGCGAGTACAACAGCAAAACCAGCAGCAGGATCGCATGCAGCAACAGCAGCAGGCTCACCGGAATCAGGAGCAGGAGGACCGCCAGCAGCAACTGAATCGGCAGCAACAGGAACTTGCACAGCAGCAGTGGCAGCAGCAACAGCAGCAGCACGAGCAACGCGAACGTCTCTCACAACAGCAGCAGCAGCAATTGATTCAGCAACAGCAGCAGCGCCTCATGCAGTATCGCCAGCGTCTGGACGAGCAGCAGAGTCGCCTGCAGGAGCAGACGCAATCCTTGCAGCAACAGCGGCGGATGGCACAGTATCGCTTTCAGGAAGAGTACCTGGAGCGACTGCGTGACCAGGACCGGCGGCTGCACGAAGAACGCCACGATTACGACAACGATCCCTACTTCTACACCGCTCCGATTTACCGCTACCGTCGCGGCGGCGCTTACTATGAGACCAACCAGTACGGCGCCGATCTACTGCGGCAGGCGGTGAATTCTGGCTACCAGGAGGGCTTCCGTGCCGGAGCAGCCGACCGTGAGGATAACTGGCGTCCCGACTACCGGAACAGTTACGCCTACCAGGACGCGACCTACGGGTACAACGGGTACTACGTCGATCCCGAGGACTACCGGTACTATTTCCGCGAAGGCTTCCAGCGGGGATATGAGGATGGTTACAATGACACTTATCAATATGGATACAATTCAAACGGCTCGTATGGCGTTCTCGGAAATGTGTTGTCGCTGATCCTCAACTTCGAGTCGCTTCGCTAGAGAATGGGTTTGGCAAAGAACCGAAGCCTTTGCCTGCGATATAGTTGAAAGGTGCCGGGATGGCGGAATTGGCAGACGCGTTGGACTTAGGATCCAATGCCCAAAAGGCGTGCAGGTTCAAATCCTGTTCCCGGCACCATCTCACTTATAAACACTGTCATCCTGAGCGGGGGGAGAACTTCGCTTCGCGAAGTTCGAACGGAGTCGAAGGCTGCGCTCGGAGATGACAGGTTCCTTAAGGTTGGACCGAGTTCAGTCCCAGGTAAACTGCCCAACCGGCGATCACCAGGATCATGACTCCCGAAACCGCACCCAGCATCTTCACCACAGGAGTGATCTTGTTCACCTTGGCCATGAGTTCCATCTGGTCTTTTGCCATCGCCGAGGCCGAGTCATCGAGGAAGAGTTGATCGTCTTCCTGCATGGTCAGGGTGCTGCGGTAAATGAGAAGGATAATCAGAACGACGGTGAGCGCGCCCCACACGATCAGCATCCATAGCAATCCCGGAGTCATAGACCACCTCGGTACTGATGTCGAGCCGGGCCCGAAGGCTGTTGCAGATAAATTGTGGTTGTGGCCCCCACAACCCAGCTTTCGGACAAGGGCCCCAACCCGGGATTATAGACCTGTTGGCAAGGCCCGGCGGGGGTTTTTGAGGGTGCACCCTTGTTCTGGCCGCGGCATCCAATTGGTTAGCGACGATTCGACTTGGAAACGGCCGGAGCGTACTTTAGACTGAATTTGCCTGTGCCGGCCTGCAAGCTTTGTTATAATGACAACTGAGTCCTTTCAAGGAGATACCAATGGCCACGACGACGACCCCGGAAGTTAAGCCAGCTGAGACCAAGAAGGCGCCCATCAGCCTGACGGCCAGCGCCATCGCCAAGGTTAAAGAGACCATGGCGCAGCAGAACCCAGTCCCGGCGGGCCTGCGGGTAGGGGTAGTGGGAGGGGGCTGCTCCGGCTTCTCCTATTCCATGCAGTTTGAGAACGGCGCCGGCATGATGGACAAAGTTTTCGACATGGACGGTCTGAAGGTGTACGTGGACGCCACCTCCGTGATGTACCTGAACGGCTGCATCGTGGACTACATCGAAACCCTCGAAGGCGCGGGCTTCAAGTTCGAGAACCCGAACGTGAAGAGCACCTGCGGCTGCGGATCATCGTTCAGCGTATAAGCTTTTCGTATTCACGAAGCCTCGTCGACTATCGGCGAGGCTTTTTGCGTTTGGCGCTGGCATCCCTTCGCCTGAGCTCAGGGCAGGCCCTGCCGGCCCGATAGGCGAGCACTGCCCGCCAGGCCCTTGGAACTTGCAAGCGACGGGCGAGACCACTCCGGACAGCCGGCGTGACGCCAGCGCTACGAAATCCCCATCAGGTGGCAGGAGTGAGTTTTTACCACCAGCCATACCTTCTGCCCCGGTTGCATCTGCAGTGAATCGCGGGCCGCAAGAGTTAGATGGACTTCCAGCTCCACCCCGCAATTTACTTTCGCCACCACCATCGCGTCGCGCTGCGCCAGCGAAGTAATCCGGCCGGGAATGATGTTGCGCGCGCTCAACCCGACCGGCTGAAGCGAGGCCAGCAGGATGTCTCCCGCGCGGATTCCGACTCGCAACCGCGAACCTGCATTCACTCGCACCAGAGGCGTTTCAAGCTCAACCTTGCTGCCAGACAACTGACACACCATGGTGCCCCGCTCTTCGTGGGCAGCAATGACGATGGCATCAAAAATATTCTCGAAACCGGCGAGCTGCGCCACGGTTTCCATATACGGAGCGCTCATCACTTCGTGCGGCGTTCCCCGCGCGATCACCCGGCCATTTTCCAGCACGATCACCTGTTCGCCCAACGCGAAAACCTCTTCCCGGCTGTGGGTGACATAAACGATCGGGACATGATGGTCGACGTTCCAGGCGCGCAGGTCATCCACAATCTTCGACTTGGTGATGGCATCGAGAGCCGCCAGAGGCTCGTCGAGCAGAAGAATGGCGGGGTCGATCACCAGGGCGCGGGCCAGCGCCACTCTCTGACGCTCTCCCCCGGAAATCTCCCCGGGCCGGCGCAAGCGTAAATGCGAAATGCGGAAGGACTCCAGCACGGCGGCCGTGCGCTGCTCGCGGTCGGCGGCATTGAGCCGGCTGAGACCGTACTCAACATTGCCCTGGACCGTCAGGTGGGGAAACAGAGCCAAGTCCTGAAAGACGTAGCCGACTCTACGGAACTGCGGCGGAAGATTGATTCCAAGGGCGCTGTCGAACAGGGTTTTCTCTTCGGTTGCGACCTGGGTTGCGATTCGGCCCGAATCCGGCTGGGCCAGCCCGGCGATGCAATCAAGCAGAGTAGTCTTCCCTGCCCCTGACGGACCAAACAGAATGGTAATCCCGGGCGGCAGCGCAAGCGCGAGGTCAAGCACGAAACTCTTTCCCGCGCGCTTGCGAACCTGGAGCGACAGACCATGAATCTCTTTGACGGGCGAGGCGGCTTCGGTGGGTACAGGGTTCATGAGCTGGCTCGAGTCAAAAACTTTAACCATGAAGAACACCAAGGACCGCGAAGGAATTCCAAATGGGTATGTGCTTTTCCTGTCGTGGTTCAGGTTTTTACTTCCACATCCACACGCGTCGATTGAGACCGTACACCAGCGAAAGCGTCACAAACGAAATGGCCAGCAGTACCAGGGCCGTCGCATTGGCCCCGGAATAATTGACCGCCTGCACTTTGTCGTAGATATCAATCGAAACGGTTCGCGTGACCCCGGGAATGTTCCCACCCACCATCAACACCACACCAAACTCCCCCATGGTGTGGGCGAAGCTGAGCGCGATTCCAGTCACCACTCCTGACATTGATAAAGGAAAAATCACGCGGAAGAAAGTTCGGAGTCGGGAGGCTCCGAGGGTCTGCGAAGCCGCCACCAGCCGGGAATCCACGGACGCAAACGAGGCCGCGAAGGGCTGTACCGCAAACGGGAAACTGTAGAGGATCGATCCAATCACCAATCCTTCGAAGGTAAACGCCAGCGTGTGGCCGGTCAGCGCTTTCCAGCCGCGTCCCAGCGGGCTATGCGGTCCGAGCGCGACCAGGACATAGAAGCCCAAGACAGTGGGAGGCAGCACGATGGGCAGGGCGAAGATCGCCTCCACGAGAAACTTCCAGCGCCAGCCGGAGTAGGTGATCCAGCAAGCCACCGGAAGCCCTACAACCACGAGTATGGCCGCGACCAGCGTGGATAACCGGATGGTGAGCCAGAATGCCTGCCAATCCATAAGCTAGTGATTCTATCCGCAACCCGGCTTTTGTGGAGGCCGGGCGGGGACGCCCGCCCTGCATCCCCTTCAGTCAACTTCCGAGCCGTCAGCGTTCCGGCGCTGGGCTTCGGATCACGCTGATTTCTCCGAATTCTTTGCCATCGTGATCCTGTCCGGATGGAAGCCTTTGGGCCAGTGACGGTTCTTTCCAGGCGACGGAGACAATCCACAAGGGCTCGCCCGGAGGCACGCCCAGGGCTCGCGCGGCATCCGTGACCTGCTTGACCACCTCGGGGTCGCGAAAATCCGTCACCGAGGGCGTTCCCGGTACGACGACGCGATAACCGCCGAGCGATTCCTCCACCCCCGCGGCGGAGTTCAAGCTGACCAGGCTCTTATCGTTTCGCGCCAGGTAGTAGCGGAGTACGTCGCGACTCATTTCATCGGTAAAGAGCGCTGACCCGCGGGGGACAGTCTGATTGATGTAGTCGATCGCCGCCGTCATGTCCGCTATGGGCGCAATCCTCGGGTCATTTTCCGGGCGGGAGTGTTTAACCCAGAATGGTGCAAAAACGGCTCCCAGCAGCAGGACCGGCACGGCCCATCTTCGAGGCAGCCAGGCCAGCGCAGCCGCAATCCCCGCCGCCATGAACGGAAGCAGATAGGTCTGGTGCCGCGTGCCGGCAAAAGGAAACACCCGGAACAGCGCAATCACGAAACCCACAACGAATGGAGATATGACCAGCCAGCCCATGAGACGTGGTGCTTTGGCTCGGCCGGCCAGCAGGGCGGCGGCCCCGGCCGCGAAGATCAGCATGAACGGGAGCGCCAGCGGGCGTGCATTGACCACGTAGCGGAAGGTCCCGAAGAACGCTCTCCCCATAAACCCGAGAAGACTCTCGCGCCCCGCGGAATAGAAATAGTGTTGGAGATAATCCAGGCCGCCGCCGGAGTGGAAGACCATCGACCGGCGAATCTGCACGAAATACAGGCAGCCCAGCAGACGCCGCCAGAAGAAACTGCGACCCACGACCCAAGTGATAACCACTGCTCGGGGCATTCCGCCCGGGAGCAAGCGGAGCAGGACATAGACGCCGAGAGAGATCAGCACGATGACCGTGGTGTAGTGGGTGAGCAGCGCGCCCAGCAGAAAGAGTCCCTGGATGATCGCCCACTTCTCCGAGCGATCGCTGAATGTGCGCTCGGTCGCATAAAGGGCGCCGCACACGAAGCAAAGCAGAAGGCCATACTGGCGGACTTCGGTCGCGGCCATGATCGCGGACGGCGCCACAGCCAGGAAACCCAGCCCGGCCAGCGCCGCAATGTCACCGAGAGTCCGCCGTATCCACAAAAATGCGAGAACGAGCGCCGCGGTCCCGAAAAGCAGGCTCGGCATCCTGACCACCAGCTCGCTGCGTCCGAATAGGAGAGTTCCATGAAGGACAAGAATGAAGAGCGGCGGGTGCGCCAACTGCAGCGCTGCATGGAGAGCTCCGAGCCAACTGTCGGACCTGGCCGCGCCGAAGTGTTCTCCCTCGTCGGGGTTCAGGTAACAGGATCCCGCGTAGGCCAGACGAATGATGAAGGCGGCAGCAATGATGGCCAGCGCCAGCCAACCCGAATTCCTGATGACCCAGTTCTCGAGCCGGTCAGCTACCGTTTCGTTTGTCGTCGACACAGTGCCATCCTGTCCCGTCAACACGTCCGCCTTTTAAAAAATGAAGAGCGATGCGAGGAACGCTAAATGCGAGGGCCACGGCTCGTCAATAGCAGGGTAGGGGCGAGGCATGGCCTAAGCTTCGCAGGACAGGCAACGCCTGCCTGGCGAAATCGAAAGACGTTGTCCTGATGTCAGCACTGGCAAGAAAGATCACGTTGACGCTGGCAACAGTGGTGAGGTTATGATGATGATTCATGATGAACGGGAAACGTATCGCCGTGGTGTTTCCGGCGTACAACGCGGAAAAAACTCTGGCGGCCACGGTGGCGGAATTGCCGGAACAAGTGGACATCCGCATTCTGGTGGACGACCACAGTTCCGATCGCACTGTCGAAATTGCCGAGCAACTGGGCCTGCAATGCTTTGTGCATGACCAGAATTACGGCTACGGGCGCAATCAGCAGACCTGTTATCGCGAAGCGCTGGCAGCGGGTGCGGACGTGGTCATCATGGTGCATCCCGATTACCAGTACACGCCGCTGCTGGTGACGGCCATGGCCAGCATGGTGGCTTACGAGGTTTACGACGTGGTGCTGGGATCGCGCATCATCGGCGGGCAGGCGCTGCATGGCGGCATGCCGTTCTATAAATATGTGGCCAACCGCTTCCTCACCGCGTTTGAGAATCTGTTTCTGCGCATCAAGTTGTCGGAATATCACACCGGTTATCGCGCTTTCAGCAGGAAAGTATTGCTGGAGCTTCCCTTGCTCGAAAACTCGGACGATTTTGTGTTCGACAATCAGATGCTGGCGCAGTGCGTTAATTTTGGTTTCCGCATCGGCGAGGTATCGTGTCCCACGAAATATTTCGAGGAGGCATCCTCCATCAACTTCCGCCGCAGCGTGACTTACGGCCTGGGAGTGCTCCGGACTACCCTGCAGTTTGCTTTGCAGAAAGCAGGGCTGGCGCATTTCCGGATCTTCAGCCCGAAGGGCCGGAAACTGGAGCCTGGATTTGCCAGCTATTATGCGCGGGGCGTGGCAGAGCCACCGGCTTAGACCTGCAACCATCCGCTTCTGCGATAGACATGGGGTCTTCCTTGCGCGAATCGTCCCCCCCGCGAAGCATCTGACCATGTATAAAGAATCTGGCGTGGATTTCCGGCGCCGCTATGCCCGATCAAAGCTACGACATCGTAATTATCGGCGGAGGGATCGTAGGTCTCTCGACCGCGATGCACGCCACCCGCCTGCTGCCGCAATTTCGACTGCTGCTGGTCGAGAAAGAAGATGCGGTTGCCCGGCACCAGAGCGGGCACAACAGCGGCGTCATTCACTCCGGTATCTACTACAAGCCGGGATCGCTGAAGGCGAAGTTCTGCGTCGAGGGCGCGGCTGCCATGGTGGAATTTTGCCGCGAGCACAACCTGCCCCACGAAGTCTGCGGCAAAGTAATCGTAGCCACCACCGACGAGGAGATTCCGCGACTTAATATGCTGTTCGAACGTGGGCAAGCCAACGGCCTTGCCGGACTACGAATATTGCAGCCGGAGCAACTGCGCGAAATTGAGCCGCACTGCCGGGGTGTCTCCGGCGTGCTGGTACCGAGTACCGGCATCACTGACTACGCCGCCGTCAGCCGGAAATACGCAGAGATTATCGTTGCCCAGGGCGGAACGGTGGCCACGGGAACAGAGGTCCGGCGAGTGCTTTCGCGCGGCCCGGAAATGATGGTCGAAACCAGTCGGGGTACGTTCGCCGCCAGATACGTGATCAACTGCGCCGGGTTGCACAGCGACCGCGTCAGCCGGCTGGCGGGCCAGAAGCCGGAAGTGCGAATCGTACCCTTTCGCGGAGAGTATTATTTTCTGGTTCCGGAGCGAGAGCACCTGGTGCGCACGCTGATTTACCCGGTACCCGATCCCAAATTTCCTTTTCTCGGAGTGCACTTCACGCGCCGCATCCAAGGCGGCGTAGATGCCGGCCCGAATGCCGTCCTCGCCCTCAAACGAGAGGGCTACAAGCGGACCGATTTCAACTTGACGGACTTTGCCGGCACCCTCGCGTATCCCGGCTTCTGGCACATGGCAGGGAAATACTGGCGCGACGGCGCCAGCGAATACTATCGATCTTTCAGCAAGAAGGCCTTTGTAAAAGCGCTGCAGCAACTGGTGCCGGAGATTGTCAGCTCTGATCTGGTCGCCGATGGCTCCGGAGTTCGCGCGCAGGCGGTGCGCCCGGATGGATCGCTAGTCGACGATTTTGAATTCGTTCAGGCCGAAAAGATGTTGCACGTGTGGAATGTGCCATCGCCTGCAGCCACGGCTTCCCTGCCCATCGGACGGCATCTGGTGGAGATGGCCCGCAAAGGAATCGAAGGCGCTTGAACCGTCAAGGTTTGTGTGCGTCCGCGACACGGTACAATTGCCGTCATCAATTCTCACCTTGGCAAAGATATCATGGAGGACCGAGCGCGATGAGTTTCGATTTTTCCGGAAAGCGAGTGGCGGTGCTGGGCGCAGGCAAGATGGGTGGGATTCTGCTCAAGGCCCTGCTGGAGAAAGGCCTGCTTTCTCCCAAGTTGACTTTTGCCACTGTCCAGCATGAAGAACGGGCGCGCGCTCTGGCGCAAAAGCTGGGAGTTTCGGTCGGCATCGACAATCTGGCGGCGGTCCGCGGCGCCGACATTATCTTCGTTTGCGTGAAACCGCAAGTGGTGCAGGAGGTGATGGAGCAGATCAGGCCGAATGTTTCCGGCAATCAACTCATCATTTCGGTGGCGGCCTCGGTCCCCACCAGCCACATCGAAAAAGCGTTGGGCATCGAAGTCGCCGTGATCCGAGCCATGCCCAATACGCCCTGCGCCCAGGGATGCGGCATGACCGCACTGTGCAAGGGCAAGTTTGTCGACGCCCATCAGGTCGGAGCTGCATGTGCCCTGTTCGACGTGGTGGGAAAGACCGTGGTGGTGGATGAAAAGCACATGGACGCGGTCACAGGGCTTTCCGCCAGCGGCCCCGCGTATATCTACATCATCCTGGAATCCTTAGCCGAGGCGGGGGTGAAGGTGGGTCTGCCGCGCGACGTGGCCACGCTATTGGCGGCTCAAACTACTCTGGGAGCCGCCACCGTCGTGCTCGAAACCGGAGATCATCCCGCTCTGCTGAAGGATGCCGTGACCACGCCGGCAGGCTGCACTATCGACGGCATCATGGAACTGGAAGAAGGCAAGTTGCGGGTCACGCTTATCAAGGCGGTGGTGAAAGCGGCACAGCGGGCGAAAGAGCTGGCTTACGGATAGCTGCAGGCGGTCGTAAAGCGTCGTTGGCCGTGGCTCTTGGTCGTTGGCCCCATTCTTGCGCGCGCAATAATCGGGGCCGAACAGGCCACACGACCAAGGGCCAAGACCGACGACGCCTTTCGACTTATTTGGGCAGCGCGAAGTTCACCGTAATCCGGGTCTCGAACTCAACCGCCTTGCCTTTCAGCTGATGGGGATTGAAACGCCACCGCCGCACCGCGTCGGTCGCCGCCTTGGCCAGTTGCGGGTCGCCGCCGATCACGCTTAGCTGCCGCACCAGGCCGTCGCCTCCCACCAGAACGTCGAGCACAACCGGACCTTCGATGTGCTGTTGTCTGGCCTCCTCCGGATATGCAGGCTCTACTCGCTCCAGTAAATAATTATTCGCGGTGGGAGAGGACGCTGACTGGGCCGCAGCGGCGCCGTCATTTTCCCGCGCCGCCGCCTGTTGTACCGCATCCGACGCCGCGACGCCGGGTTCGGCCTTGGGGGGCGATTCCGGTTGCGAGGGCGACATACGGAAAACCACTTTGCCGTGTTCGTACACCACCAGGCCGCCATTGAGCTCGACGGGCCTCGCGGTTTCCGTTTTCGGTTTCGAAACCGGCTTGGCTGCGGCCGGCAAGGATGCGGAAACGATCGACGTCGGCGGAGTCCTGTCACATTCTGGGCCACATCGCGCTTCATGGTTCTCTTCCGGGGCCTTCTGGCGGGGTGGAGCCGGTCGAATTGCCGGAGTCGCCTGTGCCATCGCTGGGGTCTCGTCCGTGTCATAGGAATCGGGGCCGGAGCGCGATTTACAGCCAGAGTCCAGCCCACACGGCCTACCATCCAGCCGAGAAGCACAGCCAGCGCCAGCACCGCTGCGGTCAAAGCGCCGGTACGGTAATCGCGGCCAGCTACAGTCTGATCAACGACGGTGTCATCCTGCGGGCCCCCCACCAGCGGAGCCTCGGGCTCCTGGGCCTCGTCTATCGGCGCGGCGTCCGTTGCCTGCGGCGTAGAAAAGGGTTCCAGAACCAGCCCGGCGGATCCACCCTCGATTGCCTCCCGCACTGTATGCGAGATCTTGCGGCTGATCGATTGCAGCGCCTGCAGGTCTGAATCGCTGAAAGCCCGGGGAACGGCTGAGAAAATTTCGAACACGCCCCACAATTCTCCACCGTCCAGCACGGGCAGAACTACGATGGATCGGATTCCGAGATCGCGGCAGGCGATCACATTGACCCGCGGATCAGCCAGGGCATCGTCGCAAAGCTGCATTTCGCGGGTCTGGACGCACGCGCCTGCGAGCCCCGATCGAGTATTCAGGCAAACTCCCGCGCTGGGAGCCTTGTCGCCCAAAGTGGCGCGGCAAATTATTTTGTTTCCCCGGGCGAGGGCGATCACGGCTCCGCTCGCCCCCGTCGCCAGGCGAGCTTGTTGCAGAATTTCGTGCAGCCGCAGGTCCAGGGCGACGTCGGTGGGCAAATCGGGTCTTTCGGTGAAAACAACGGCGTCCGTGCCCAGCGCGCTGTCATCGGAATCCGACTCAACCCATTCCGGACCGGCGCTTCGGGTCTGGACAATGGAGGGATAGCGCGTTGGGTCAGGCTTTAACATGGTCCGGGCCCATGCCAGGGGCTGGCGGCGCGGGAATGGCTAAAGAGGGTGATTGAGCGGAGTTTCGCCTGAAATAAACGTATTGTCAACACAAATGAACGGCGGTAATCAACTCAAAACACAAACTTTAATGAACCCTGGAATCACTTTGCGAGCGCCGCAGGGCGTCTTTGTAGCGCCGGCGTCCCCGCCGGCTGTCCGGCGGGCATCCTGACCGCCCACGGGGCCGGCGCGACGCCGGCGCTTCAGGTCCTGTAAACTTCAGCGGCTGGAAATCTTCCTCAGGCAAAATAAACAGGCTGACAACTTCGAATCCAGCTTCCGCATCTTCGTTGCCCACCTCGCCCTCCGACCGACGGCACGCGGTGGCGGCCGGCTTCCTGGGCTGGACCCTCGACGCTTTCGATTTCTTCGTGGTCGTCTTCCTGGTGGACACGCTCGCGCTTCACTTCCATGTGGCCAAAACCGCCATCGTCTGGACCATGACGGCGACCCTGGCCATGCGTCCGGTGGGCGCGCTCGTTTTTGGATTGCTGGCCGATCGCTACGGACGCCGCCGGCCGCTCATGGCTAACGTCGTGTTCTTCTCAGTGGTCGAATTGCTGTGCGGATTTGCCCCCAGCTACACCGTGTTTCTCATTCTGCGCACCATCTACGGCATCGGAATGGGCGGCGAGTGGGGAGTTGGAGCGTCGCTGGCCATGGAAAGCGCCCCGCCGAAGTGGCGCGGCATATTCTCCGGAATCGTGCAGAGCGGATACTCCATCGGCTACCTGCTGGCGGCGGTGGCGGCGCGATTTGTTCTGCCCGCCTGGGGCTGGCGCGCCATGTTCTGGGTCGGGGGCGCGCCGGCGCTGCTGGCGCTGTACATCCGCTTCCGCGTTCGCGAATCCGAGGCCTGGCAGCAGCGCCGGGCCCCGACCGTCGGGGCGATCCTGCGTACGGCTACCGATCACTGGAGGATATTTCTTTATCTTGTCCTGATGATGACGCTCATGATGTTCCTTTCCCACGGCACCCAGGATCTATATCCCGACTTCCTCAAGACGGGCCGCGGATTCGACCCGAAAGTTGTGGCCTACCTGGTAATGCTCTTTAACGTCGGAGCCGTGCTCGGCGCCATCCTGTTCGGTCATCTCTCGGAGAGCCTGGGCCGGCGCCGCAGCATGATTCTGGCGCTGTGCTTGTGTCTGGCCATGATTCCCGCCTGGACCTTCGGTGGATCGCTGATGATCCTCGCGGCCGGGGCGTTCATGATGCAGGCGGGCGTTCAGGGAGCCTGGGGGATTATTCCCGCGCACCTCAATGAGCTTTCTCCCGACGCCGTCCGCGGGCTGATGCCCGGCTTCGCCTACCAGATGGGAATTCTCATTGCGGCCCCGGTCAACAACGTGGTTTACGCCCTGCGCAGACCTCTGGGATATCCCTGGGCGCTGGCTGCATTTGAAATCGCGAACATTGCGGTACTGATGACGGTCATCGCGTTAGGGTCAGAACGCAAAGGAAAGAGTTTCGGCGGCGATGGCCCCGATCCGTTGTCATCCTGAGCGGAGTGGCTGCTTCGCGCAGCGAAGCAGCTGCGGAGTCGAAGGACCCCTATAGGCTTTACGGAATGGCGCTCATCGGTGATGCGGACAGAACATTTTTCGTGCCCGGTCGACTAGCGCATTGTGACGCTTATAGGGGTCCTTCGACTGCGTAGCCGTATTCGCTGCGCGAATGCGCTACTCCGCTCAGGATGACAACGCGGAGGGTTCAAGCTGAACCCACGCCGGTGACGACCGTCACTTCGTCCCGCTGGGGCAGAGATGCTAAAGTAATCGGTCGGTTAATTTTGGAGCGGGACTAGCTCGCTTTTGTGCCGGAGCATTCTTGATGCGGGTAGCAGTGGTAGGTTCGGGCTATGTAGGACTGGTGGCGGGAGCGTGCTTTGCGGACCTGGGACATCAGGTGATCCTGGTGGACAACGACCAGGCCAAACTGGCGGCGCTCAATGCCGGGGAAGTTCCCATCCACGAGAAGTTCCTGCCCGAATTGCTGAAGCGTCATCGCGGGCATAATCTTACATTTTCCGACGATCTGCCCGAGGCGGTGCGCTCCAGCCAGGCAATTTTCATAGCCGTCGGCACGCCGCCGACAGAGCAGGGAGAAGCCGATCTCTCTTATGTGGAATCGGTGGCTCGCAGTGTCTCCGGAGCGATCAACGGCTACAAAGTTGTGGTGGAAAAGAGCACGGTTCCGGTGTACACCAGCGATTGGGTGCGTAAGATTCTTCTGCGCAACGCGGCCGCCCCGGATTCCTTCGATATCGCCTCCAACCCGGAATTTCTGCGCGAGGGCACGGCGGTGACCGACTTTCTTTATCCCGACCGCATCGTGGTGGGAGCGGACAAAGAGCGCTGCGCCGCCGTTCTGCGCGAGATTTACGCGCCTCTGACCGACGGCAGCTACTACCGGCGCAAAGACGCGATTCCGGCGCCTGACCGGGCGCAGATTCCTCCGCCGCTGATTGTCACCAGCGCCAAGAGCGCAGAGCTGATCAAGCACGCCTCCAACGCTTTCCTGGCCATGAAGATCTCGTTTATCAATGCCGTGGCTTCCATCTGCGAATCGGTGGGAGCGAATGTGCACCAGGTATGCCAGGGCATCGGCACAGACAGCCGTATTGGTCCGCGTTTTCTGAATCCCGGAATCGGATACGGCGGATCCTGCTTCCCCAAAGATCTGATGGCCTTTCGCGCGGTGGCGCGTGAGTGCGGCTACGAGTTCCGGCTGCTGGACGAAGTCATGCGGATCAACGAGGACCAGCGCCAGCGTTTCCTGCGCAAAGTGCGAACTGCGTTGTGGACGTTGCGGGGCAAGCGTCTGGCCGTGCTGGGCCTCGCCTTCAAGGGAGGCACCGACGATATCCGCGAGTCGCCCGCGATCCTGCTGGTGCAGTCGCTCTTGCAGGAGGGCTGCCAGGTTGCGGCCTACGATCCGGCGGCTACAGAACGAGCGCGGGAGGTGCTGAATTCCAGTACGGAGTTCGTGACCGATCCCTATCAGGCGGCCCGCGATGCCGATGCGCTACTGATTCTGACCGAGTGGGAAGAATTCGCCGCTCTCGACCTCGATCGTCTGCTCAAGCTGCTCAAGTACCCCATCGTGATCGATGGCCGTAATCTTTACGATCCAGATGCCATGGCGGCGCGCGGGTTTACTTACTACAGCGTCGGCCGCCCCGTGGGAATTCCTGAGGATCCGGCCAGCGCCGGCGCTCCTCCGGCAAGAAACATCGAAAAATCATGAATCAGAAACGCGCCCTGGTGACTGGCGGAGCCGGTTTCCTGGGCTCACACTTGTGCGATGCCCTGCTGGCGGAAGGTTATTCCGTGGTAGTCGCGGATAATCTGCTGACCGGAAAATTATCGAATCTGGATCACCTGCGCCATGAATCGCGCTTTGAGTTTCAGAATATCGATATCAATGCGCCCTTCGATTGCGGCGCGGTAGATTACGTCTTCCACTTCGCCAGTCCCGCCAGCCCCGTGGATTACGCACTGCACGGGATCGAGACGCTCCAGGTAGGGTCGCTGGGAACGTTTCACGCGCTCGATGTTGCCCGCAAGTATGGCGCGAAATACCTGGTCTCTTCGACCTCGGAGTGTTATGGCGATCCGCTGGAGCATCCCCAGAAGGAAACCTACTGGGGCAACGTGAATTCCATCGGGCCGCGTTCGGTGTACGACGAGGCCAAGCGCTTCACTGAAGCCGTGACCATGGCTTATCTGCGCTATTACAAAGTGGACACGCGCATCGTTCGCATCTTCAACACCTATGGCCCGCGCATGCAGCTGAACGATGGCCGTGTCGTGCCGAATTTCATGAAGCAGGCCCTGCTCGGCGAAGACTTGACGGTTTACGGTGACGGCCGCCAGACCCGAAGTTTCTGCTATGTCAGCGATGAGATCGACGGTTTTATCAGGCTGTCCAAGTCTGAGGAGCACCTGCCGGTCAACATCGGAAATCCAACCGAGTTTACGATTCTGGAGTGCGCCCGGCAGGTGCTTGCGGTGACCGGGTCGAAGAGCAAAATCCGCTACGAGGCCTTGCCCCAGGACGACCCCAAACAGCGACGTCCTGACATCACAAAGGCCAGAACGCTGCTGGGGTGGGAACCGAAAATCGATTTAGAAACCGGGCTGAAACTTTCGCTGGATTATTTCCGCAAAGCCGTGGGCTAGACGTTCTCATCCTGAGCGATTTTGTCACGCTAAGCGATTTTGTCATCCTGAGCGGAGCTAAACGTTTCGCTCGCGAAACGTTTGGCGGAGTCGAAGGACCCCTATAAGCTGATCAGGCGATGGAGAGCTAGGACCTTCTCTAACTGATCACGCCATACCAAGCTGGGATACCCTCTGATCTGATCAGTCCGTGGTCAAGTAGGGGTCCCTCGACTTGCTCTCACCGCGCACGCGCGGCTCGAGTCGGCGCTCGGGATGACAATGTTAAGGTTTTACGCCGGAAACAGGCTTAGGTATTACGCCAGGCTGTCCTGGGCTTCCTGGGCGGCGATCAACTGTTTTACATGATCGCGTTCGTCGGCCGTGTTGAGGCTGAACTGCACTCCCATGCCAAAACCAGGATGGGCCACCTGCACCGTTCCCCGAACCCGTAATTTCATCTCGTGAGTGCGAACCACGATGTCCAGTACCGTGTGCGAAGGAAATGGAGAAGGAGTCTCTACGTAACAACCGCCAGTGCTCACATCGCTGAGAGTGCAGCGGTTGGGAACGCCCTCGCCCAGCCGGAAGACATCGGCGCTCAAGTGGCAAGCGCGACGTCCCTGGACACGGCGATTCGAAGACGAGGCCGAGAGTCCCAGGCCAGCGAGTCGAGTTGCCACTGCTTCGGGCGGAGCGGCCTGTTCCTTCCGGGGCGCATTTTGTTCGGCCTTGGCCAGCCGCGCCAGACTGCTCTTGATCCATTCGTTCATGGTGCGCCGCGAAGTTTGCGGCACGTCTACGAAGCGGATCCCTACGCGTCCGGAAGAGTCCTGCCACACTACATCGCCGGAAAGCCGGACGGAGGATTTCTCTCCCGGCAGATTGAATTGGAAATAAACCTTGCAGCGTGGAGGCAGCCGGCGCTCCGACTGAATGGCCAGGCCATCCTCGCTCAGGTCCAGAAGCGTGGCGGCGACGTTCTCCGCGTTGGCGTATGTGATCGAGGCTGGAGCGTGCAGCGAGACTCGTAATTTTCCGCGCTTTTCCCGTGCCATCAGACCTCGCGCCGCTCGCAGACTGCTCCCGGCCCGTTCTACCGAAACCGGTTTATAGACAATAAAGTTGGCGCCTTGCGCAAAAATATCGCGGACCTGCTCCCGCCCGTCGACCAGTGCGATGACCAGCGTGTTCCGGTTAATGGGCAACTTGCGCACGCCCGCAATCAGTTCGATGGCGGGCAGCTGGTCCTGACAATCGACCACCACGGCGTCAAAATGCTGGGCCGTGAGCCGGGCCGCGGCAGAACTTATTGCTCCGCAATGCTCGGCCTGGATGTTCAGCTCCTGAAGGATCTGGCTGAGCACCTGCACAGCTTTCAAGTCAGCACACACTACCAGGGACGTAAGGGCCATACCTTCACGATGTTAGAGTTCGGCGGTAAGACCAGACAAGTTACCTCGGTCATCGAACGGTGATTTCAGGAGAGGGGGTGACCTTCGTCATCTGGAGTTAAACGGAAGAACTCGCTATGTTCTCAGTAGCAAGCCATCCCAAGTCTTGCGGGAAAGTCTCCACCCGCCAAATAGGTACAGAAAAATGTCGTCACAAACCGGCAACTGGTTGATCGGCCTTGGAGTGCTGGGAACCTGCATCGGAATTATCATGCTGCCGGCAGCGCTGGGAGAGCATCCAGACACCAGTCTTCTGATCCTGGGAGCGTGCGGAATCTCACTGGGCTCCCTGATCGCAGCGACAGGCATTTATCTCAAAGCTCGCGCCATCCAATCTCCGGCCGGAACTCAGGCGAGTTCGGGAGAACCCAAGAACTCAACCCGGCGGGTCCGTGGCGGTTGCGACATTTGCCACGGAGACCTGCCGGTCATCCATTGCAAGGTTCACCAGGTCCATATGTGCACGGAATGTCTGGGGCAGCACTATGACTTCCGCACTTGCTCTTACGTGCCCAGTACACGCGGAGCGGCTGCGAAGGCCAAGAATCTGGCCAAAGCACGCGGCGCCTAGACGTTCGGCCAGGTTTCAACCCTAGTTTTCGGCAACTCCCGCCGAAACTGCTCGACAACCCACGTCTCGATAGTATGTATTCCGGTTTAAATGCCGGCATTACTGGGTTTTGTGGGTGTCCGATAACCTTCCTTTTTGTGCAAACTTTTTCACTCCGAGCATTCAAGGCCTGCGCTATCAACGGTTTCGAGGCATTCAGTTTGGAAATCGACATGCTAGTTAATCAGTATCCGCCTTCCCCCGGTGAAAAATTCTCTCTAACCTGCAATGCGAATGATCTCCTGGAATGCGCGTTTTACCATCGTCGCAATCTTGACCGCCGGAACCGCGCTCTTCCTGCAGGCCCGCCCCCAGTTCGTTCCGCCGCGAACGAAGTTAGCCTCCTTTCCCGCGCAACTGGGGAGCTGGTCTGGCTCGGACGTTCCGGTTCCGGACGAAACTCTGCAGAGTCTGGGTCCCGGTGAATTCTTAGAGCGGACCTACAAAGACCGGCCGACCGCGGAACCCGCAGTGGATCTCTACCTGGCGTATCTTCCGAACTATCACGAGTGGAATCGCCACCTGCCGCAGGATTGCATGGCCGCGTCCGGCTGGTCGCGCGAAGAGTGGGGCACGACGTCTCTGAGCTTTCCAGGAGACACCGCGTTCACAGCGAATCGCTTTCTGGTCTCCAAGGGAGCGGACCGCCAGCTGGTTCTATTCTGGTACGCCGCCCGCGGCCAACGTCAAGCCAAAGACCGGACAGACTTTCACCTGGCGATTGGCTCCCTGCTTTCGAGCCAGAGCGACAACACGCTGCTGGTCCGAATGAACACTGCATTGCTGCCCGGCGAACGCCCGGCCGACGCTGAAAAACGCCTGCTGTCCTTCGCCAGTACGGCGAACCCCACCCTCAATCAGAACATCCCGCAATAACAGCGGCGCAGAATTGGTCGGCATCACTCCGATCGCATCTTGAAATGCGATTCCAGGAAGAGTTTTTTATGGCTTGCGGATCGGCCGCGCAATCTCATTGCCCACAGGAGCGCCTGGCCTGGCGGGCGTTTCCGCAGTCAGAGCCAGATTCAAGTCGCTCGACCAGCTGTCGGCGACAATCCTCCACTCGCCATTGGCTTGACGATTGAGCAGGACCAGGTATTTTCCGCGCTCCTCGCGGCGCTTACCCCCGGTACCCGGAACCAGCGACTTACAGCGTCCGGCCTCGTAGCCGTAGTCGCCAAACAATTCTGCCCGCTGGGGCTCCATTTCTACTTCGCTCATGCCGGCATCGAGGAGTCCGAAGAAAAATTCGCGAATGGCGGCCGCGCCGCGCACCGCGGGAACGTTGGGCCGCAGCACGGTGGCATCCGGGATATACAGTTCCACCAGGTCATCCAGTTGTTTGGTGTTGCAAGCCAGCGCCCAATCCTGGGTGGTCTTGCGGAGCGCAATTTCCGCCCGGCTCAGCGACGCCCCGCCCATCGGGGCCCGCACCCGGGCAGCATCGCGACCAGTCGAGGGTCCAGCAGCCGCCCTCAGATCGGGACTTGCCCCTGACTCCACGCCGCCCGACGAGAAATAGTGGTGGTGATAATGATGATGGTAATGATGGTCGCCGGGCGGTTCAGCTGCCGGCTTGGGATTCTGGCGTGCAGCTCCCGCGTTATCCTGCGCCGGCTGCAAGGGCACGCCGCAACTGGCGCAAAAGCTGTTTCCCTTGCGATTTGCGCTTCCGCAAGCTGCGCAAATCTGTCCGCCCGCGCTGTCAGATTCCAAGGTCACCTTCACCGATTCTTCCACGCTTTGCTCCAGGGCGAACTGCTGCATGGCCCGGAGCACCGCAGTCCTGGATTGAGCGATCAGCTTGGGATCGTCCATGCCTGCTCATATCAATTTAGCCGGTCCAACCGAACCAGTTTGGCTCAACCAGCTTGGCTCATTTTAGTCGAAAAGTTTCCTGGCGACTGGAAAACTCCACCTTGGCCTCTGCCTCAGTTGGTACACCGTTGCACAAAGCGGGACGATAACGCCAGAAGCGCACGGCCTCCAGGATAGTCCGGTCTTCAATCGCTCCGGCGCTCTCCAGGATCAGGGCGCTATGCACCCGGCCATCCGTCCCAACGATGAAGCTGACGCTGACTTTCGCACTCGAATCGGTTTCGCTCAGGAGGGGATCGGGCGTGGCCAGCGCCTGCGGAGGCTGCTCGGCTCCGCATGCGGCTCGCGCCGCCGGATGCGCCATGGCGGCGAACTCGGCGGCGTGAACGGCTGAACTCCACACATGATTTTCCCGCTGGGTCAGGGAATTTTGCCCGTCCGCCTTTCGCGCTGGAACCGACCCGAATGAAACCAGACAAAGAACCGGAAGCGACACCATTCCGGCCAGGAGCCACAATTTCCGAAGCAACATGCGTGCTCAATCCTTCGTGGAGGGCGGCGTTCGCCGGACTCCGACATCGCATAGGATGGGGCAATCCAGATGCCAAGGGATGGCGGGGTAAGTTGCTGATATAACACCAGTTACAAACTAGACACCGTGGCATTCGGGCCAGGATGAAAATGGTTGCAGTTAATGGTTGCGGATTAGGCGGCGGGCGAGAGTGCTGGCACCTGCTCAGAGTGACAAAATAAGCTGCGCTTTGAACTCAACCGGCGGTTTTCCGGGTGTCGCGCACTCCCCCGACAGATGGCGGTTGATCCCGAAATGGTCCTTAATACTGTGATGTATGATCCAGGCAGATTTTTCGTTACATTGGGGCCAAAGCTGTCTTCCGCTAACGGGCTCGAACCGGGGGGATCATCCTGCTTTCTCATCGGCTGTCAGCATTCCGCCGCAGGTGGTTCGCGCAGCGAATTTTCTTCATCGGGTCACTTTGGCTGGCCGTCCCGCTGGCGACGTGGGCGCAGGGCTCGCCAGCCCGTCAGATTTCCGGCGTGGTCACCGACCAGACCGGCGCCGCGATCGTTGGCGCCGGAATAGCATTCAGCAGTGGTTCTATGTCCGCAACGTTTGTGACGGACGAACGTGGCGGCTTCGTAATATCACCGGTCCTGGCGGATTCCGGAACGGTGAAAGTTTCCGCCGCCGGGTTTCAGCCGCGCAGCGTGGAGTGGCACGCCGGAGCCGATTCTCTTCAGATCGTGTTGCTGCCCGCTTCGGCGGCCGAGCAGGTGACGGTCACGGCTAATCGCACCGGGGTGCGAGCCGTTGAGAACGCTACCAGCGTCACGATCCTTTCCAGTCAAGACTTGGAAACCACGGCGGCGTTCCGGACCGATGACATCCTGCGCCAGGTACCGGGTTTCAGCCTCTTTCGCCGCACCACCAGTCGCACCGCCAACCCGACCACGCAAGGCGTGTCGCTGCGTGGCCTGGGCGCCAGTGGCGCCAGTCGCGCCCTGGTGCTCAGCGACGGATTCCCTTTGAACGATCCTTTCGGCGGCTGGGTGTACTGGGACCGCGTTCCCCGCGAGAGCATTGGCAGCATCGAAGTCGCCAGTGGAGGCGCATCTCATCTTTACGGATCGGACGCGCTCGGAGGAGTCATCAATATTATTCGCGCGCCCGTGGACCGCAACGCAATCTCTCTGGAAGCCGCATACGGGAATGAAAATTCCCCCGACCTCTCCCTGGCCGTCAGCAGGAGCATGGGGCCGTGGGCGATTGGCCTGACCACTGAACTCTTTCGTACCGACGGCTACATTGCAGTCCCTCCCGACTTGCGCGGCACGGTCGATACACCCGTGAACTCGCAGGACGCAAGCGGCGACCTGACGGTCCAGCGCAAGTTTGGCGACAATGGCAGCATCTTTGCCCGAGGTTCCCTCTTTGGTGAATCACGGCACAACGGAACTCCGCTGCAAGTCAACAGCACCACCATTCGCGAACTGGACCTGGGCAGCAACTGGGACCTCCACGAGGTCGGCATATTTGCGCTGCGTGCGTACGCCAGCCGGCAGAGCCTGGACCAGTCTTTTTCTTCCATCGCTTCCAATCGCAACAGCGAGAGCCTCACACGTACCCAGAGCGTTCCGGCACAGCAGGTAGGATTTTCCGCGCAGTGGCAGCACTCTCTCGGGACACGCCAGCACCTGGTGGCGGGAGTGGAGGAAGTGGACGTTCACGGCCAGACCGACGAGCAGGGATTTTTCGGCGGCCATCCTACCAGCACCTCGGCGGGCGGAGGACGCGAAGTAAACTGGGGCGCCTATTTTGAGGACATCATCCGGGTGACGCCGGCCTGGCTGCTTACCGCCAGCGGACGGGTAGACCACTGGCAGAATTTCGATGCCTTTGCGCCGCCCAATCCGGCGCAACCGGTGGGCTCGGCGCCGCTTCCCGATCGCAGCGAGACTTTCTTCAGTCCCCGCCTGGCGATTGCTGCGCAAGGTCACCAGCAATCTATCACTCACCGCTTCCGGCTACCGCGCATTTCGCGCTCCCACTCTCAACGAGCTCTATCGCGGTTTTCGCGCCGGCAATGTGTTCACCGAATTCAACCCCCACCTCCGCGCCGAGCGTCTGACCGGCGCGGAAGGCGGCGCCATAGTAACGGGCTGGGATCAGCGTGTGATGTTGCGGGGAAATTTTTTCTGGAACCAGATCACCCGCCCGGTGGCCAACGTCACGCTGACCACAACTCCGAACCTCATCACCCGGCAGCGGCAGAATCTGGGAAGCACGCGTTCCCAGGGAGTGGAATTCGAAGCCAGCGGACGACTAAGCCATTCGGTGACTCTTTCTGGCGGTTACGAATACACCGACGCCACCGTGACCAGTTTCACGGTTGACCCGGCTCTGGCTGGATTGAATCCGAGTCTGGTCGGCCTCGACGTTCCCCAGGTTCCTCGCAATCAATTCACCTTTCAAGCGAGCTACTCCCCGTCCTTTATGCTTCTTGCAGTGCAGGGTCGCTTCGGAGGGAACCAGTTCGACGACGATCAGAACACACTTCTGCTGCGGCGTTATTTCACGCTCGATGCCACCGCATCGCGCAAACTCCGCCATGGCGTGGAATTGTTCGTCGCCGTGGAGAACCTGACCAACCGTCGTTACGACGTCGGACGAACTCCGGTGTTGACCGTCGGCCCACCCATCCTTGCCAGGGCCGGCGTGCGGCTGCAATTCGGAACGAGATAAGTCCCGTGTGGCGCGGGCGCCCTCGCCCGCGGGTTTTGACTTTGCGTCAAAAACCGTTTGGCGGCACGCCCTCGCACTCAATTCCAGCTCAAAAGTCGCGGGCGGCGGCGCCCGCGCCACACAAACTTCTTATTGCACCGAGCTGCCTACCGACGAAAAGACATTGTTGGCATTATTGCCGACCAACCGTATGGTGCCGACCACGATCACCAGAATCACCGCCAGCATCACCGCGTATTCAGCGATATCCTGACCCTGATCCTCATGCCACAAATTACGCACGATATTGATCATGCTTCCAGCCTTTCTGCGAACCAGGCTCGCCTGCGCGAGCTGATCCAGGGGAGTTTTGTGAGGCTAGTGCTTGCTAAGGCTGGTGGGGTAAGGCGGCTGGACTTACCTTGATTGCGTGTGATTCTGCGCTCGCAGGGCGATTCCTGTCAAGGAATACTTTAGATTTTCAGACGGCATTTCAGATCAGTACGATTGAACGCTGGCCAGCGCGGCCACGGAAAAAGTCATTCGCAGGTATGGCGATCGCGAACACATCTTCAGTGATGCATAAACTATTTCGACCCCGCTTCTACGCAAAAACTTCCGCCTCTTGAAACGAAGTCCCAACGCGATCTCTCGCGGATACTGCCGGGGTGGACTCCAGCCGCCAATCGATTTTCAGAAAAGGATCGTCCCACGCGATGGTGCGCTCCGCCTGCGGATCATAAAAATCCGTGGCCTTGTAAAGTACGTGTGCGCTCTCCGAAACGACCCGGAAACCATGCGCAAACCCCGCAGGAATCCACAGCATTCGCTGGTTGGCGCCCGAAAGCGTGACCCCGCACCATTTTCCGAAGGCCGGAGAGCTGCGACGCAAGTCCACCCCTACGTCGAGAATCTCGCCGGCCACGACACGGACTAATTTTCCCTGGGGCCGCACCTGGTAGTGCAGGCCGCGCACCACATTGTGTTTTGAGAATGAGTGGTTGTCCTGCACGAAGTGTTCTCGGATACCCGCCACCGCCATGGTTCTTTCGTTGTAACTCTCCAGAAAAAAACCGCGGTCGTCGTTAAATACCCTGGGCTCGAGTATGAGTAATCCCGGCAGCTCTGTTTTGGTGACATTCATGTGGAAGTAATCGCGGAAGATTTTTAGAAAACTCTTTCCCGCAGCAGTTGCTGCAGGTAAACGCCGTAGCCGCTGCCCTTCATGGAGGAAGCCGCAGCCTCTACCTGCTGGGCTGAAATGTACTGATAACGGTAAGCAATCTCTTCCGGACACGCTACCATAAGCCCCTGCCGGATTTCGATGGTCTGGATAAAGAGCGAGGCTTCCAGCATGGCCTGATGCGTCCCTGTATCCAGCCATGCCATGCCCCTGCCCATGACCTCGACGTCCAACTGTTTGCGTTTGAGGTATTCCTTGTTCACATCGGTAATTTCCAGCTCGCCGCGGGCGGAGGGCCGCAGGCACTTGGCGATGTCCACTACCTGATTGTCATAGAAATAAAGTCCGGTGACGGCATAACGCGATTTGGGCGCCTTGGGCTTCTCCTCAAGGCTCAAAGCTTTGCCTTCCGCGTCGAACTCGACCACCCCATAGCGTTCGGGATCCTGCACGGGATAAGCAAATACCCGTGCACCCGATTCCTGCTGGCCAGCGTGCAGAAGAGTTCGCGCCAGGTCGTGTCCATAGAAAATATTGTCACCCAGCACCAGCGCGCAACTTGAAGAACCGATAAATTCCTGGCCCACCAGGAACGCTTGCGCGATTCCTTCCGGCCGAGGCTGCGCCGCATAGTGAAAATTCACTCCGAAGCGCGCCCCGTCTCCCAGAAGTTGCTCAAACTTGTTCACATCCTGTGGCGTGGAAATAATGAGAATGTCGCGGATACCCGCCAGCATGAGCGTGGAGAGCGGGTAATAAATCATGGGCTTGTCGTAGATCGGGAGCAGGCTCTTGCACACCGCGTGGGTCACGGGATAGAGGCGCGTGCCCGATCCGCCGGCAAGGATGATGCCCTTTGGCACGGACCGCCTGGAATTCGTCGTTGACATGCGGGAAAGTGGCCCTCCTCAAACTGGCCTTTCGTTTCTTTCAGCGACTTCGGTAATCAGATTACTGCATCGTGATCTCACAAAGATAGCGATTACCCGTGACTGCTTGTGTCCCCGTGACGTGAAACAGATCCTGCTCGACACGCGTTTTCCCCAGTGTTTTCCGTAGCAAGACGCAAGTCCTCCCCAAAGATTCAGTGTGACCTTCGCCGGTTACCCATCTGAGGACCGCGGGCGCCGTCACTCAAGGTGACATGCGTTCCATCGGGTAATGGCCATCTGGACGCGAGGTTCATTCACCTCCGGTATCTACCGTGAGAACAACCCTCAACGCACACTGCCCTTGGCTGCACTATTCCACGTTTCAGTCAGTGGTTGCAGATTGGCACTCGGAATAGTGCAGCGATGTTTAAATCCCCCGCCGTATGGCCGTACGGCTCAGAGGCCTTCTGTGAAGGATTTCGGCACTCGCACCAAGTGGCTAGCGGTTCTTTTCTCTTTGATAACCATGCTGGGCTGTGGAGGCCTGCAGGCCGGCGCGCCGTCTGGACAATCAGCCACGGGGCTGGTCCCAACCTCGGCGAACATCGATTTCGGCAACGTCGCGGTCGGCACCACCTCGGTAAAAACCAACGTCATCGTCAATAACAGCAAGTCTCCCGTCGTCATCCCTGGCGTTCAGGCTACCCAATCCAGTTTCACAATTACAGGTCAGACATTTCCGCTGACGCTGGCCCCGGGACAACGCGTCACCTTGCAGATTTCTTATTCGCCACAAAGCGGCGGCAACTCGCAAAGCCGGGTTGTGCTGGGCCCCAGCGGGTCCCCGCTCGCCGTTTTCACCCTGAGAGGCACCGCGATTGCGGGCGCCAGCCTCGGCGGCTTGATCAAACTTACTCCCGTCAGCATAAGCTTCGGAAACGTAGCTGTAGGCAAAACTCAATCGCAAACCGCCACACTGTCGAACTCCGGGAAGACTGCAGTCACTGTCACTCGCGCCGCCATCTCGGGTAAGGGATTCGCGATGACTGGACTGACCTTGCCGCTGACGCTGCAGGGCGGACAGAGCGCCAGCTTCAACGTGAGTTTCACGCCTGTTTCTGGCGGCCCGGCCAGCGGGGCGATTGCAGTGGTCGGTACGACTTCGATGGGTGCGGGAAGACGTCCCGCTCCGCTCGGCGGACGGGGCACTCAAATCATGACCGTCGCATTGAATACCGTGTCCACGAACTTGAGCGCACTGGTCTCAGGGAACGGGATGGGTAGCGGGCAACTCGCGATTTCGCCCACGGTCCTCGCCATAGGTAGCGTAAAAGTTGGAGCCACTCAAACCCTCTCGGCGACGCTTACCAACTCCGGCAATTCGGACCTCACCATACGTCAGGCCACGATCACCGGCAAGGGCTTCCGGATGAGCGGACTCATCATGCCCATGACTCTGGCCGCGGGCCAGAGCAAGAGCTTTGCCGTCACCTTCACACCGCTGGCAGCAGGCAGCGCCAGCGGAAGCGTCGCCGTCACCACAGACGCCTCGACGATCAGTCTGCCGGTCTCGGCGCAGGGGATCACGTCCGGCGCGCTTGTTTCGACCCCCGCCAGTGTGAACTTCGGCACCGTGGCAGCGGGCACTCCCAAGACGATCACGGAAACTCTGACCAATAGCGGCAGCACCAGCCTCACCCTCACTCAAGCCAACTTGACCGGCGCGGGCTTCGCCGTGAGAGGTCTGACCTTGCCCCTGACCCTGGCGCCCGGCCAGAGCACCACTTTCACCGTGGTCTTCACGCCGCCCTCCGGCGGAGAAGCAAGCGGAGGCCTGAACATCGCCAGCAACGCTACAAACGCCACGCTGAATATCCCGCTGGCGGCAAACGTGACTACGGCGGGCATTCTGAGCACCAGCGATTCCAGCCTCGACTTTGGCAACGTGCCGGTGAACGGCACGGGGACTCAGGCGGAGACGCTGACGAACACGGGCGGCACTAGCGTTACCATCACCCAGGCCAAGGTCACCGGCACTGCTTTCAGCATCACCGGGCTGAGCCTGCCCTTAAACTTGGCGCCGGGCCAGAGTTTCACCTTCGGTACAGCCTTCAAGCCAACTGCCGGCGGCAGTGTTGCCGGTTCGATCGCGGTTGCCTCAAACGCTTCTGATGCCATGCTCACCATCACCATGTCGGGGACGGCCACCGTCGCGGGCCAACTGGCCTTGAGTCCGCCTACGCTCAATTTTGGGGCGGTCACTGTGGGACAGACCAAGAGCATGACCGCCTCGCTCACCGCCACTGGTTCGAGCATCACGGTCTCCAACGCCAGCCTGAGCACCTCGGAGTTCACGGTCAGCGGGATTTCGCTCCCGCTTACTTTGGCGGCTGGAAAAACCGTGTCGTTCACAATCAACTTCAAGCCCCAATCCAGTGGAGTGGCCACGGCCAGCGGATCTTTCATCAGCAACGCCACCAACGCGTCGGTGGCTCAGACCCTGAGCGGGACCGGTGCGGCAGCGCCACAACATAGCGTGTCTCTCTCCTGGAACCCCGACTCCAGCGTGGCCGGATACAACGTGTATCGCAGCGGCGCGTCCGGCGGGCCGTACGCGAAAATCACCTCTATGAACCCGGACACCACTTATACCGACAGCTCGGTTCAGTCCGGACAGACTTACTTTTACGTAACCACTGCCGTGGATGGATCAGGTAGAGAAAGCATGAACTCAAACCAGACCCAGGCCGCGATTCCCACTCCCTAGGTTTGCAAACCTTTGAGTAGAGGGGGCGTGAAAATCTCACGCCCCATTTTTATTGGATTGGGCAGGTAGGCCGCTGACCGCCTGTCCTCGCCTGCATTTTCAGCGCTCCGAGCCATCACTCTCGGTGCGAGATTCTGCGCTCGCCGGCATCGAAATAAGTGTCAGAATCAAGATGTGCCCGAGCTACGTCCCTACGTTATGTACTTGTGACATCTTCTTTGTTTTCGACTACCGGTTTAACTTCTCGCCGTACCCCTTCCCAGGGACCACAGAGCGCTGGGCAACAATCCAGCGTCGCAGTTCGTTAGCCAACAAAATCTTCTAAGGAGCATCGCGCGCATGCACGGACGGTTTTTTCTAGGCCTGGCTATCCTGACAACGTCTATCTCGATCGGTTGCGGAGGCGGAGGCGGCACCGGACCGAAGGTTGTTGCCGGTGAACTCGCGGTATCGCCCTCGGTGCTGGACTTTGGGAAAGTGGCCGTCGGCGCTCACAGCCAGAAGACCGGCACTCTCACCGCCGGGGATTCCAGCGTCACCGTAACTTCGGCCGACTGGAGCGGAGAGGGATATTCCATCAGCGGAATCGTCTTCCCCCTGACCATTCACGCCGGTCAGAGCGTCCCGTTCAGAGTAACGTTCGCGCCTCATCGTGCCGGAAGTTCGGAGGGAAAGATCAGCTTCCAGACTGACGCGGAGAGCGCCGCGAAGGTGGCTTTCAACGGCCACGGAACGCAGGCGGCAACCCACAGCGTCACGCTTTCGTGGAGCCCCGCCGCTGCCGTCCGTGATCGGGTACAACATATATCGCGGGGCCGCGTCGAAAGGAACATATCTCAGAATTAACGCCTCTCCGCTTCCCTTGCCCTCTTTCACCGACGCCTCGGTCTTGGGCGGGGAGACCTATTTTTATATGACTACCGCAGTGACCAAGGATGGAAGTGAAAGCAAGTACTCCGACCGGGTGCAGGTCACGATTCCAAATTCCTGAATCTCGTGGGAAAGCCGCGAAGCGGCGGCAGAATGAAGCCCCGGGCGCAAGCCCGGGGTGCAAAACAAGAAATGTCAGAGCCCCGAAGGGGCGAAAGACCCGCATCAGCCGTTTTCGGCGGTCTTCCGGGGAGGCGGAACCTGATTTGCCATGGAAACTATTCCTCCGCTGCCGATCGCTTCGTCGATCGCGATGGTCGCTTCAGACACCTCGATGAGTTCTTCGAACGGGATAGGAGAAGAACCGCCCTCGCGTATGGCTTCCAGGGTAAGAGCAATCTCCCGTTCGTGTCCTTTGTCTCGCCTGGCCCTGGTGCGCCGGGTCTTTCCGTCGCGAGCCAGTTCCAGCGTGCGAAAGTCGATGATCCGTCCTACCCTGCCTTCGCAGAAAACCTCGAACTGCTCTTTCGGAACCGATCGGTCGCCGTTCGCCAGATAGGAAATACTGGCGATAGAACCATCGTGAAATTTGAGGGTGGCTACCAGATTGTCCCGGTTGTAGCGGGTTCCATCCGGCAGCGCGTCGGCGGTGACGCTCGCCATGCCGCAGCCCACCACGCAGCGCGCCCAATCCACAAAATGGCAGAGCTCGCCCAGAATTCTTCCGCCTCCGCTGGAGTTCTGCTGCACCCAGTGGTCCTGAGGAATGTATCCCGCATTCACCCGGATTTGCACCGCCATGGGCTCCACGCACCCCGCGAAAAACTGCTTTAGCTTTTCCGTGAACGGAGCGAAGCGACGGTTATAACCGACCATAAGAAACGGAGTCGTGCTCCTCTCCGTTTCCGCCTGGTAGGCGCAGCGGACCTCTTCCAGTTGTTCGCGGTTGACGGCCAGCGGCTTTTCCACCAGCACGGGTTTGTGATTGGCCAGCGCGGCAACCACGTAGCGGGCGTGACTGTCGTGGCGGGAAAGCACGAATATGGCGTCGGCGTCCTGGTCCTGCAGCAGTTCCGCGCTCGGTACGGCGCGGGCAAAACCAAACAACCGGCGGGCTGATTCCGATGCCACGCCCGACGCAGTCGCCACCGAGTGCAGGCAACCCCCCTCGTCTTCCGCAGCGCGGGAAAAATCACCGAGCGCGCAAAGCTGCCGGCGCCGATGCAACTTACGCGTAGCTCACCCGCGCGCGGCGCACGCCCAGCTCGGGACGAAACCCGCGGCAAGCTCTTCGCAACCGACGGCATGCTGATAAGGGCACGGCTGGGATATTCCAGCAGGACCGTATACCCGCTGGTGCTCTTCAACTCCTCGTAGGCCGCGCTTCCCTGCTCTACCGGGCAACGTCGCTCGAGAAAGGGCGTAACATCGATCGCCCGCGAAGCCAGCAGATCGAGAAATCCCTCCATGTTGCGCTTCTCGGTCCAGCGCACGTGGCCGACGGGATAGTCCACGCCGTCTTCTTCGTATTGCGAATCGTAGCGCCCAGGCCCGTAGGAGCGTGAAAGAACCAGCGAAAGTTCCTTCATGTACATCGCCTTGCGCGAAACTCCGAGATCCACCGTGCCGACCACCACGATGCGCCCGCGATCGCGAGCAATGCTGGCGGCCAATTCGATGGGCTCGGCCGACGGACTCGCCGCCGTGATGATTGCGACATCGGCTCCATAGCGGGCAAATTCCTGGACTCGCGCCGGCGTATCGCGGTCGGTCGCGCTCAGCGCCAGATCAGCGCCGAACTGCCGCGCGCGCTCCACTCTTTGCAGATCGCGGTCAATGGCGATAACCCGGCAGCCAGCTGCTTTAGCCAGCTGAATCGTGAGCACGCCGACCAGCCCGGCGCCGATCACCGCCACCACCTCGCCCAACACCGCCTGACTCTGGCGAAAACCGTGCATGGCGATGGCCCCGATCGCGCTCAGCGAGGCCGCCTCCAGCGAAACCTCGTCCGGAACCCGCACCGCCAGATTTTTGGGGATGAAGTTGACTTCGCAGTGACTGGCGTAGCCCGCGCCCGCGCAGGCAACCCGATCACCGGGCTGAAATTCCGGCACCCCCTGCCCCGCTGCAATCACCACTCCGGCGCAGCTGTATCCCAGAGGCGCGAGCGTATCCAAGCGCGATTGCACTTTCTGGTACGCCGCTTTCACTCCGGCCGTTCGTGCAAAATCCACCACTTGCCGCACCAGGTCAGGACGGGCCAGGGCCTTGCCCAGCAGAGATTTTTCGACTTGTTCGCGATGGGCGAGTTCGGTGCCGGCGCTGATCGCGGAAAAAGCCGTCCGCACCAGGATTCCTCCAGGACGCAGCTCAGGTTGCGGAACTTCGTGGCTGGTCACTTCCCCGGAGCGAACATCTTCAAGAACCGCCCGCATAATGATGGATTATTGTCTCATCAGCGAGACGGGGAGCGGAAAGGAATACGGCCTTTCGGGAGTGGCTCAGTTACCCGTTTAGAGAGCCGTTCAAAACTTTGGCGATACGCTGTCCTGCACATCCATCCCAAAGCGGTGGCACCGTGCCCTGCTTTGGTTTGCCGTCGAGAATTTTGGTGAGCTCGGCGCGCAGCGTGGCGCCGTCCTGTCCCACCAGAATATTCGTTCCCATGGTGACGGTCACCGGGCGCTCGGTATTGCTCCGCAAAGTGAGGCACGGCACTTTCAGATACGTCGTCTCTTCCTGAATGCCGCCGGAATCCGTGACTACCGCCGTGGCCCGCCGCTGCAGAGACAAGAACTCGATGTAAGGCAGGGGTTCGAGCAGATCCAGTTTGCTGACATCGATCCCGAAGTCGGCGATTCGCTGGCGAGTCCGCGGATGTACCGGGAAAACAACTTTCACCTGGCTGTTGAGTTCCAGCAAGTATCCCAGGATGACCTTCAGCGTTCGATCGTCGTCCACGTTTGCCGGGCGATGCAGCGTCACCAGCACGTAGCGGTCAGGGAGTCCGTTCAGCCGCTTCTCCAGCGCGACTGGCAGCAGTCGAACCAGCGAATCGATCATCACATTGCCTACGAGATGGATCTTGCTCGCCGGAATTCCTTCCCGCGCGAGATTCTTGTCTCCATCTTCAGAAGGTGTGAACAACAAGTCGGCAAGCTGATCGGTAACCAGGCGGTTGATCTCTTCCGGCATGCCGCGGTCGAAGGAACGCAGTCCGGCCTCCACGTGGCCGACCTGGATCAGCAGCTTCGAGCAGACCAGGGCGGCGGCCACGGTGGAATTGACATCTCCGTACACCAGCACCAGGTCAGGTTTGCGCTCGAGCACGACGGGCTCGAACCGGGTCATAATATCGGCGGTTTGCCGCGCATGGCTTCCCGATCCGACCCCCAGATTGATATCCGGAGCCGGGATCTCCAGCTGCTGAAAAAAAACATCCGACATGTTGGTGTCGTAGTGCTGGCCGGTATGAATCAGGGTTTGCTTTATCTTCGGATATTGCTTGAGCGCGCTGAGCACGGGTGCGACCTTCATCAGATTCGGACGCGCGCCCACCACGTGAAGAATATGCATGCACACAGCTCCTGGCGTTAAGTGCCCTAAGTGTACGATCGTTCCGACTGGAAACAAGGATGGTCAGGCATCCGCGAAGCCACTGCTGGATGCGTTTCGCCCGCGCATCAACGCTTTCCCTCTGTGGTCGGTTGAGCTGTCGCTTCGCGGGTAACGCCGCTGGGCGCCTTGCCCAATGACTCCCGCCAGGTCCGCAATTTCGTTGCGACTTGCTGCATGTACGCCGCGGCTTCAGCGGCATTCGAAATCTCGCTGTAGGTTTCCGCTTCCGCCGGGGAGCTGGCCACGTCCTGTAGCGGACGGTACGGGGATTCCATCGCCTCGGATGGCACACCCTGCGTCAGTTTCTGAATATCGAGATCGGCCAGGACCTCTTTCACCACATCCAGGTCCACGGTTTTTTTCCGCAACGCGCAGGCCAGCGAAAGCGCATTAAAGCAGAAATTATTTATGTTCCGGGGAATGCCTTCGGTGGTGTTCGCGATGGCTTCATAGGCCTCAGCGCTGAAAATCGGCATGCCTCTGTAACCTGCAACCCGCAACCGGTGCTCGATATAGATCTTCACTTCTTCATGCGACAACGGCGCCAGGCCCTGAACAATCGAGACCCGCTGCCGCAGCTGAGTCAGGCGGGGACCAGCCAGCTTTTGCGCCAGCGCCGGCTGTCCCGCCAGAATGATGTGCATGAGCTTGGCCTGCGGGGTTTCAAAGTTGGAAAGCAGGCGTAACGTCTCCAAGACTTCGGGTTCAAGATTTTGCGCTTCGTCGACCACGACGATGAGGCGATGACCCTCCTGTGCGATCTGCAGCAGGCGCTTGTTGAATTCGTCATACATGCGAACCAGGTCCTGCGTATCTTCTTCGCAGCCCAACTCGGCCAGCAGCAGGCGCATGAATTCCCGCGAGTTGCAATGGGTCTGAAAAAGAAACGCAATGCGGGCGGTAGTGCGGAAGGTCTCCAGGAGATGGAAGATCATGGTCGTCTTGCCCATGCCAGGCTGGGCGATCAGACCGATAAATCCGCGATTGGCCTCAATGCCGTAATACAGGGAAGCCAGGGCTTCCTTATGGGCCTCGCTGAGATAAAGGAACCTCGGGTCCGGAGTGACTCCGAACGGCTGTTCCTTCAATCCAAAGAAATTCAGATACATCCCGTCTCCAATTTGACCGCTCGCCTTCCATTGTAAGGCAGGGATGGCCGTGTTCGCCCAACCGCGCAAGGTCATGGCCGAATGGTTCCAGAAGGGGCACGCGGAGGTCAGGAGGACGTGTATGCCCTGCTACAATTGGCTAAAATCGAGCGCCTGGAAGCATTCGCTCAATAAACTGAAGTAACGTCTGACCGTTGGCGGCCTGACTGGCACGATGCAAAACCCAGAGCAAACTCAAACGATGACCGAAAATTCGGAGACGACAGCCCCTGTCCTATGTGTCGATCTGGATGGAACCCTCCTGAAAGGTGACCTGCTCTGGGAATCGCTGCTCCTTCTGTTGAAACGGCGTCCACTGACCCTGCTGCGACTGCCGGCGTGGCTCATGCGGGGAAAGGCCTACACCAAGCGGCAAATCGCACTCCGCGTTATTCCCAACGCCGCCACCCTCAATTACCACCCGCAAGTCCTGGAATTAATTCGAGACGCCAGAAAACAAAACCGCAGAGTTGCCCTGGTGACCGCTTCGGATACGATCGCCGTAGAACCGATCCGCGAACATTTCGGGATATTCACCGACTTCCTGGCCAGCGATGGCACAACGAATCTGAGTGGAGCCGAAAAGTGCCGAGTCCTGGTCTCGCGATTCGGTGAGCAGGGATTCGACTACATAGGCGACTCTCCGCGAGATTTGCCGGTCTGGAAAGAAGCTCAGACCGCGATTCTGGTCGAACCCTCCGCGAGCTTGAAGCGGCGGGCCAACGGCGTGGCAAAGTCCGTGCGCGTAATCGAGTCGGATGACAACTTCCTGGCGGCGATGTGGCGCGCCCTGCGGCCCCATCAATGGCTCAAGAACGTGCTCGTTTTCGTTCCCCTGGCGGTCTCACACAAGATTCGCGACCTCGGCACCCTGGAGCACGCTTTCCTGGCGTTTATCGAGTTCTGCCTGTGCGCCTCCGCGGCCTACCTGCTCAATGACCTCCTCGATATCGAGGCTGACCGGCTGCATCCCAAAAAACGCAAGCGGCCGATCGCGGCGGGCAGGGTCTCGGTTCCGGCGGCGCTGGGAGCGGCACTGGTCCTGTTATTGCTTTCTTTCGGTTTGGCCGGCCTGACCGCCAGCGGTGCCGCCATCGCGTTGCTGCTGCTGTATCTGATCGTGACCACTGCCTATTCCCTTTCGCTCAAGAAAATAGCCATTCTTGACGTGGTAACGCTTTCCGGTCTCTACACTCTGCGCATCTTTTTCGGAGCCGTATCCGTCCAGGTAACCGTTTCGGCGTGGCTGCTGGCCTTCTCGGTTTTCTTCTTCATGAGCCTGGCCATGGCCAAGCGCTTCAGCGAACTGGTGCGATCGCCACAGAACGAGTCGGAGGAAGTGGCGGGACGCGGCTATCGGCCGGGCGACAAACTGATTGTTGCCAACCTCGGCGCCGCCAGCGGCTACGTCTCAGTGCTGGTGATGGCTCTGTATGTAAACAGCCAGGAAGTGGTGATTCTGTATCAGCGGCCGAAGCTCTTGTGGATGATGTGCCCCATACTGCTCTATTGGATCAGCCGCCTCTGGCTGATCGCGTATCGGGGCGAGTTGGGCTCGGACCCGGTGGTCTACGCTCTGGAGGACCGGGTGAGTTATATGCTGGGGGCCGTGACTCTGCTGGTGATCCTGCTGGCGACCACGAAATCGATCCCATTCATCGGTCTGTGATCAACGGTCTCTGATCGAACGGTCTCTGATCGAACGATCGGTGATCGTCGGCCTTTGATCATTATTTTCAGCGCGCCGCCGAATCCTTGCGGCAGGTCCACAAGTCGTAATAGTCGCTTGATCCCGCTTTTTGATAATGGCCGAGAAACGCCTCCCGAAAACGGTCTTCAAAGAGGTTCCGGGTGGGAAAGATTTTGGGGTCATCGTAGATATTGGAGATAGCAAAGGGCGCTTCATCTTTAGGGATCAGCCAGATTTGAGTTCCGCACGACTTCGATATAGTCGATGGTCCCCTGCGGAATCGAGAGGCCGGAGAGTTGCATGTCATCGAGGGCTACGGCATCCAGCGTTAAGGGGTTGCCCGCAAAGACCAGGGTGGGACGATAAAAACTCAGCGAATAAGTCTTGCTGTATCCCATCTCGATTCGTTCGCCGGGATGATCGTGCATGATCTGCACCAAATCCTGCGTGACGGCGGCAGCAAGCGACCATCTATTAGCCAGCTTTTGCTCCGCCGCCAAAGTCTCAACCGGCACGCGCGTCGCCACAGTACTAGCCAACCACAGCCAACAGACCGCCCTCGCGTAAGCAGCGAATCGCAGTGGCTCGGCGGTTTCGATCCGGCTGTAAATATCGGCGCAGAGAAACCCTACGATCGGGTAAAACGGCAGCAGGTGATGGTTCCCGGAGCCAAACTTCGAGGCTAGAATCGTCACCATCCCCACACCAGCCAGAAGAGCCAGAAGAATAAGCTTCTCTTCTCGCAAGTAAGCCTGGAATTTTTGCCGATCGCCGTCATGCAGCCGCCACATGAGCAGGACGATGGGCAGAAGAATGGTCAGGGAAGTCCGCAAGTTGCTGAAGAATTCGAGCGCGCGAAACGGATGCAGCGACGCCTCATGGAGCCACAACAAGTAGTTCGCTGCGGAAATCCCCGGAAAGGCAAAAGGCAGGATTCCGACCAAGCCTGCGCCCAAACCGGCGAATGCCGCGCTGCGCAGGCCATAGCGACGATAGAGTAAGACGAAAAGAGGCAGGAAATATAGAACGCCTGTGATCTTGACTCCAAAGCACGCGCCAGTCGCCAGGGCGAGGATCGTCCAGGACTGCCAGCGCGAAGGGCTCAAGACCCCAAACAATCCCACGGCCACTGCCAGAATCATCAGGACATCGCCGCGAATCTGAAACAGATACGGCTCTCCGCTCATCATGAAGGCGACGACGGCCGCAACCGCCAGAACTGCCCGGGGCGCGTCCAGTCGTTTTCGATAACACTTCCAGAGGAGAACCAGCAAACCAACATTGGCGAAAAGTACTGCCAGTCTCATCGAGAGCAGCCTGGCTCCCAGCAGACGAAGCGCCAAGGTGAAAGGCAAATAGGTTATCGGGCCGTAAAGCAGAGAGTAACGCTGAGCCGAGGCCAGGTCGTGGTACAGCGGAGTTCCGTGGCTGAAAGCTGCGGCAAGAGAAGCGATATTGGTTTCAACGTGATCGAAATATCCAAGATAAAAAGTGCTGAACCCCAGAAAAACCACGAATGCGATCAGGAACGCCACACTTACCGGGAGCCAGAATCGTTCCGCAGCGACCAGGCTTCGCACCTTCTCCCAGGCGGACGGCCATAGAAATCGCAGGACCAGGAATCCGGCAAGCGCAGCCAGGAAAACAACGAAGGTCAGCAGATTCGCGGAAGAATTCAGGGCCTCGAACAGTTTCGACATTGATTATTTATTCCTGGTGTCGCATCGATTTAACGACGCGGGATCATGCCAGAGAACGGCTCAACCGGGCAAGCGAAAAACACGACGCCCTCTTCAACGGATGGCAGAATGAGTCAGTGTCCTGATGAATCAGTGCCCTGCCCAGGACCAACAGGAGCGCAACGCACCGTGGAGTTTGCGTTGGAATGCCGGCTTTGGACAGAATGATGCGGCCTGCAATTCGACTTCTTGAGCGCCGAATCCGGCTTTGAATCTCCGGAGACCGGGACTCTCTTCGCCGGCCCCGCCCAGATAAAACACCTGCACGCCTTCCTCTTTCAGGATTTCTGCAACCTGCGACACCAGAAACGGTGAGGCCCCAAGCTTCATTCCCTCGGGCGACGTGCCCGCCGATTGATAATAAGCGCCCCGGCTGGAGCGGAGCACCAGCATGGACGACAATACCTCTTCCCCGCTGACTGCCTGAAAAATCTCTCCCGACCGGCTGGCGAGCAATGCCAGCGGTCGCGCGCTGTCCTGCCGCGAGTCCGTTTTCTCGCCGCGGTTGACCCGCCGCTCGGTCGAAGCCTCCATCAGTTCGAGATGTCTCAGGAATGCGGACACCTCGCGAGTGCGGCGAATCGATAATCCGGCCTTGCGCGCGCGCGAGATACTGCGCCGATGCTGGCTACCGACGCCCTCCAGGATATTTTCACCCCGCAGGTCCAGAACGTACTCCCACCGAACCCGCCTCTCCAGTTCTCCCGGCAATTGCGGAATCAGCGCGCCCGGCGACGCGTAGGTATCGATTTGCATGCGCCAGATGCCCCGCGTCCGGCACGATTCAAGAACGCCCTGCCAGAAGCTCGCGGGATCTGAAAGCTGGGGCAACGACCGAATGTGCAGATTGCGGCGCAGGAAAGAACCCGACAGGTATCCGATGCAGCCCGACACCAGTTCGTCGTCGCGGTAGAGGCCGAGCAAGCAGGGCCGTGCGCCGAGCGACTCATGCGCGTTCACATACTCAAGTGTATGTAACGGGTTGATGGAGTCGCACGCCGCAAGGCTCTCAATCGCTGGCGCTGGCGGCTGAAGAATAAACCGGAACTGGAGAGTCACTCTCCTCCTCGCTGATTCTTTGTTCCAACCGGTTGGCGTCGATGAAGAATTTGCACGCCCAGTTGGGAAATTGAAATGTCTCGTACCCGCCTGAAACCGGGAAGCTGCCCTTTACGGCGCCCCGCGTTTCGGGGCGTCCGTCGATGTGCACCGTCCGACGCACCGATCGGTTGGCGGCGAATGCGGCGTCGCGGAACCTGCGATCGCGGGTCTCGCGATAGAGCAGCAGCCAGCAGATCGCGATCTGCTCGGTTCCGGTCAGGCACGACCACTGCACTGCCGCCTGCCATCGGCTATCGAGCCGGCCGGGGATTGAGCCGTCCGGCCGCAATGCCCCGAGGATTCCCTCCGCAGTCTTAACCGCCGCCTGGAGAATCCGATGATCACCACTGAATCGATAGGCTTCAACCAATCCGCGGAGCGCATAGCCGATGGTGTGGGTCAGCGGGTTTGAAGGATCAGTCAGGCAACAGTGCGCAAACCATCCGTTGGCATTCTGGTTGGAAAGCGCCCAATACGTATTGCGCATGGCGGCTTCAGCATAGCCGCGTCCGCTTTCCAGCCGGGCGGCTTCGAAAAGTCCCCAGGCCGCGTGAGTCTCGTAAGCCTTCTCGCCTGGCGCCGCGAATGGAGTTGGATGCTGGCGCCAGCAACCATCAGGATCCTGGGTCTGCACCAGCCAGTCGGCTGCGGCGATCATTGACTTACGGTACGGCGGGCCAAATTCTTTAACGCCCGCTGCCAGACCGAGAAGAATCTGCGCCGTATTAAAAGTAACGGGCACGACCAGATCACTGCCCACGGTACTCCCCTGAAAGGCCCCACACTGCAACTGGATGCCAACCAGCCAGTCCAGCATTCTGCCAGCCCGCTTCATCAGGTTTTCGTCCTCACGCAATCGCGCCTCCGAGATGATCGTGGGCACGATGTAGCCTGTGGTCTCGGGATAGGAAGGCCCCCAGGACGTCAACAAGCTGTAGTGACGGGCTACACCGCCATCGGCCGAGGCCGAGTAGTCCTGCGCCCGTTCCAGCCACGCCACAGCTTCGTTCACGGCCCGGTCAATCGGAATGTCGCCAGCTCTCTCCGGCCGTTGCTCCAGCAGCAATTCTGTCCGCACTGCGGCGGAAAGCCGGTAGCGCGAGCGCAGCTCGAGTAGTTTTCTCCTCAGCCGTTGGCCGAGGGTCGGAGCACGCCTCACGGGAATCTCCCTAAGTTCGATCGTGGGGAAGGAAAAGTTCTAGTCGGGGAGGACTAACTTGGATGGCTCTAAGATACCACACTGGCGGCTGGAGACAAGCGAAAACCGACGACCTTCTCGGCCGCGTGCGCTTAATCTTGAGGGAGTTACAGTGACGCAAGTAACTGGAGGGAATTACCAGAGTAACCTGGGTAAATATACGAGCGGAGACAGTTAATGGAAGAGGGACTTACGGAGCCTGCACAATCTACGCGGCGTACAGAGAGGCTTAACCAGCCTGGATTACGGAGCTGTGAACTCTATCTCACATTTAGTCATGGATTTCGTCGCTGGGCGACAGCGCGCTTACTAGCGTGTCCAGATGGAGATTTGGGAGCGGCTTATCTAGGTCATCCCCCGAGCGCCAGGTAAACAACTTATTCAGGTTGTAATTCAGAAATGTGCCAAACGATATCGACACTATCTGGGCCCCAAAGAGGTATAGGGACGACGTGCCGAAATAAGCCCGAAACGACGCGCGGGTAAGAATCGAGTAAGTCAAGGTCGTAATTCCTACCCCGGCGCCCGCCATCGCCAGATACAGGAACACTCCCCTGAACAAGGCCCGTCCCGTCCTGCGCTGGTCCGCGAAGGTCCAGTAGTTATTCAACACGTAGTTGCCTATCGCGGCTATCGTGCTTGCGATCCCCGAGGCCCGCCAATCCCGGTATCCCATGGTTTGAAACACCAGGGCCATCACCAGCAAGTTCACGATTACGCCGATTGCACCCACGATCAGGAATTTCAGCAGGCGGCTCGAAACCATGGAACTGATGTAGGACGCCTTACTCTCCCGACGGGGGACGTCCGCTTCAGCATCAGCGTACGCCGTGCCCGCCTTCACTTGGCCCTCTTGCAACATTCGTTTCTCCAGTTCTGATGCATTCATTGATAAGATCGCCGATCCATTAAGGTTGCTCTTCCCGCCTCTTTGCCTGTCCTGAATCTTCAGGAATGGTGTTGAGAGCGCAGGACACTCTTGGCCTGCGGCGCAGCCGATACCTGCGACTCGCGGACCTGCCTCCAGGTGACAATGGAGGTGACGGCGTAATTCCATACCGCGCCCACCATCAGTCCACACGCGCCTGCCAGGTAGCGCGAGGAGCCTGCGTCTTTGATGAACTCGGCGACGCGAAGGTTGATCACCGCCCCGATAAAACACGCGGCATAAAATGTCGCCAGGCCGATTACCAGGCGCTTCCCGCGCAGCCGCTGGTTGCGGTAGGTCATGCTGTTGTTGAGGACGAAATTCGCCGTCATGGCGATGAAGGTCGTGATCGCCTGGGCGGTCAAAAACGGCACCTGTCCAAAGGAAAGCAGCAGGTAAAGCAAGCCGAGGGAAAGCACCAGGCCGGCCGCGCCAACCATGCTGAAAATAATGAACCGCGGCGGAATCAGGTTGCCGACAGCCTTGTCCAGCAAGAGTTGCAGATACTCGATACCGACCAGGATATCCAGTTTACTGGTGCCGTGAATGCGTTTTCGAAACGTGTAGGGAACTTCGCCAAAACGAATAGGCCGGCGTGACGAAGCCACCAGATCCAGCAGAATCTTGAAACCCACGCCCGAGGCGGAGTGAACGACTTCTTCCAGGAAATCGCGGTCGACCATAAAAAAGCCGCTCATGGGATCGCTGAGATTGGTATGCGATACCCATTGGCTCAATCGTCTCCCCATATTGCTCAATCGCACGCGGGCCTGCGAAAATTCGCCCATTCCGCCGCCCTCGGCGTTGCGGGTGGCAACGACCAGGTCAAGTTTCTCGCTCCGAATCTTCTCCAGCATGGCCGGCAGAATGCCTTCGTCATGCTGCAGATCGCCGTCCATGACGGCAATGTATGAGGCCGGCGTCGCCATCATGCCTTCCAGGCAGGCCGAAGCCAGACCCCGACGGCCAATCCGTTGCAGGACCCGCACCCGAGGATTGGTGCGGGCGATTTCCCGTACCAGCAGTCGAGGTTCCGTCCGGAGAGTCGTCGTCCACAAAGATGACTTCGTAGGAAATACCCGCCAGAGAACGCTCCAAAGCAGCCAGCACTGGCACTACATTGCCTCGCTCGTTGAATGTCGGCACTACGACTGCCAACTCCAGGGGTTCTCGTGGTGCTTCTGAGTTAAGGGCCATAATTGATTTTCGCTTTCCTCACGGATGTTCGGCGTGAAACAGAGAAACCTCAATTCCGTCACCTTTGGGGAATAGGCGATACGAATCCTGCTTGAACTGGCTTCCGAGGCTGGGTTGTTGGTCTGCTACATCAGCCTCCGACCGGATCAGCCAGACTGAGCTGTAACCTGCCAACCGGCTGGGGTCCGCGCTTTCGGCGACGGATACATAGGGAAGATTACGCTTTTGATAGTAGTCATAGCAGCGGTGCAGCCAACTCGGATCGAAAACGATCATGGTCTTGCCGGAATCGGTGGATTCGATGTAGGCCACGGCTTCCCGCCATTGTTCCCGGCCAAAGCGCGGATTGAAAAAATAGTTGTACAGGGAGACCAGCAGCAGGGCCGAATACAGCCCCACCGCGGCCAGGGCGGCTCCACTCTGCCAGGTCGATACATTGTCCCTTGCGCCAGGCCAGCAGTTCGGCCACGGCCGCGGCAACGACGATGTATAGAAACGGAGCCGCGGCGATCAAATATCGCTCGTCGAAGACCATTACCTTGAAGGAAACCAGAAAGGCCAGCAGCACAGGCACACTGGCGGCCACCATGACAAATGCGAAGCGATCCCTCCAGCGCTTCCAGGCACGCCAGACAAAGGGCAGCAAAATCGCCACGCCCAACATCGCGCTCAACAGGACGGGAGCGAAGTGCACCAGCGTCTGCCGAATATGAGTTGAAGCTTCTACATCCAGCGGGATCAGCGTGTCGCCAAACAGGAAGCTGAAATAGGCTTGCGGCAACTTTAAAAACAGATAGCGCCGGTAAGACTGTCCCCCGCCCGAAGCGGCCCGAAACATAGTCGCCAGCCACGGTAGAAACAAAAGCAGCGCCACGGCCGTGCTGGCGGTGAAAGCAATAAGCCGGGAGCGCCGGCAAAGCAGGACAAATACGCCGAATCCCGCCAGAAAGAAAACTGCGATGAAGTGAGCGTAAAGGGCAAGCGCGCCCGCCAGCGCATACCCACAGAAATATACAAGCCTGCGCCTGGAAGAGTCGGCTTCCAGTGCATTCCACAACGCGAGACCTGCGGCCAGGAGCAGGAACACCAGCAGGGCAAACGTCCGCGCTTCCTGCGAGTAGTAGATCTGAAACGACGAAATGCTCTGATACAGCGCCGAGCCCAACGCAATGCCGCGAGAAAACAGTTTCTTGGCCAGAGCGTAAACCAATCCAACCGACAGGACCCCGGGGACGACCGAAAAACTTCGCAGGCCGGCTTCGCTGGTTCCAAACCAACCGATCCAGAAATGCAGCAAGGTGTAGTAAAGCGGAGGATTGGTGCGTTCGGCGGTAAGGGCGCGGTGAAGATCAGTGGCAAACCACCACGATGAAACCTCGTCCAGCCATAGGCTCTCCTTGGAAAGAAAGGCCAACCGTAACCCGACCGCAAGCGCCAGGATCAGCCAGAACCACACTGCCGAGGCGGACGACGACGCCTGATCGGACGCGTAGCTCCGCGGCGCTGGCTCAGCCGGCACTGGTTCCTCCTCTGTCTTCAATGCGTGTTGTATGTAGTGTGCCATTCGTGTCGTCTAAATCCAATCACGAGAAGGGTTACTCTCATGCGCACTTCAGGAGTTGTACCTTTGGGGGAGTCGGGAGGGCTGTGCTTGAGCGAAGTTTCGTGTAGGCGGACAGGCGATCGGTCGCGTGTCGCAGACCCGGCCCGCCGTCGTCAGTTTACCGTGAGAGTGACCGTCACAGTGTGGATCAGCGATCCCGCGGTCCCGGTGACGGTGACGGCGTAGGTTCCAGCCGGTGTGCCCGGAACTGCGTTGCCGCCGCTGTTTCCCGCCGGAGATGAGCCGCCGCCTCCACAGGACACCAGGAAGATCGCGCTCGAAAAGAGCAGGCCTGCGATCAGCGAGCGGAAGATCTTCTTGTTACCCAGTGTAAGGCCGGGCCCCAGTAACAGCAGCCCTCCGATCGGCAGCCACAAGGCATAGAAGACGCTCCTCGCTCGTGGCGCCAGGGAAGCTTGCGTCGCCGCCGTGGTATGTACTGTCAAGGTCGACGTCCCCGGACCTGGCACCGAACTGGGAGAGAATGCGCAAGTCGGCGGTGGATTTACCGCCGGAGTTACCGATCCGCAGGAGAGAGTCACGTCGCCGGTAAACCCGTTCGACGGCGTGATGGCAATCGCGGACGTGGCCGATCCCCCGGGCGCGACCGTCCCGGGAGCCAGTGTGGCGGCGGCGATGGCGAAATCCGCCGCGGGCGTGTAGGTGTAGCCGTTATTCAAGGCACCGCTTTGTTTATTGCTGTCGGTCACTGTCACCGACACGGCACCGGCTGCATCGGCTGGAGTTGTTGCCTTGATCGATGTGCCACTGATCACCGTCACACTCGTCGAAGCGATCCCTCCAAAGCTTACCGTCGCTCCCGCCTGGAAATTTGTGCCGGTGATCGTCACCGCGGTTCCACCAGCGACCGGTCCGGAGTTCGGCGATACCGACATCACCGCCGGGGCGAGACTGGTATAAGTGAAGCCGTTGGACAGGGTGCCGCTCTGGCTGTCGCTATTGGTGACCACCACGTTCACCGTGCCCGCCGCCTCGGCCGGAGTCGTCGCCGTGATCGAAGTGCTGGTGGCTACAGTCACGTTGGTAGCAGCGGTTCCGCCAAAGCTGACCGCCGCTCCCGCCTGGAAGTTGTTGCCCGTGATGGTCACCGCGGTTCCCCCGCTGGCCGGTCCCGAGTTGGGCGATACCGCGGTCACTGTCGGTGCCGGATTGCCGTAGGTGTATCCACTGGATAAGGCGCCGCTCTGGCCGTCGCTGTTGGTGACCACTACATTCGCCGCGCCCGCCGAGTGCGCCGGAGTCGTCGCCGTGATCGAAGTGCTGCTGACCACCGTCACATCGGTCGCAGCGGTTCCGCCAACGGTCAGCGTAGCTCCAGAGACGAAGTTTGCTCCGGTAATCGTCACTGCAGTTCCGCCGTCGATCGATCCCGAGTTCGGCGATACCGACGTCACCGTCGGAGCCGGAGCTGAACCCGAGCCGTTCAACAGAACAAAGGCCGCTGTCGACGGCACGCCCTGGTTGTTGATCAGGAACAGCATGTAGTATCCCGGTGGTGCGACGTTCGCGTTGGGTGGAGCTGTTACCGCCAGCGTTCCCGATCCCGCTGTGAAATTCAACCCTACCTCACGCTGATCAAGGTCGAACGCGTGGGTGGAGGAGTCCAGCTTCATGAGCACGGCCGAGCTGATGTTGGCCGCATCCGGAGTAGAGACTGTAAACTTCCCGTTCCACTTGATTGCGCTGGGTGCACTCGTAATCGCCGGTCGCGTCGCCGGAATCAACTTGTTGTTTCCATCCCGGCTAAACAAGTATGCCGGCTGGTAGATTTCCATGTGCTGCTCGTACACACCTGAAGACGGATTGCTTCCCGCCAGCCACACCGTCGCATCGGGCATGAGCAGCGCTACCGTGTGATACATGCGGGGATAGACATTGGCCCCCGCCGAGGAGAAGCTGTTATTTCCGGGATCATACAAATCCGCATTCAGACTGGCGGTCGTGGCGTCCTCGTCGGTCGACGAACCGGCAAGGGCCAGGACTTTGCCCGTCGGCAAAAGCACCGCATCCATCTCTACCCGCGCTTGCGACATGTCCGGCCCGTACACCCACGACGGGCTGCTCGCCCCCAGATCGATGATCTCCGTGCTCGAAGTTGCAGTGGGCTGGCCTCCACCGAAGATGATCACCTTGGGGTCGTAATTGTTGGCCGGAGTCAACGGCAGCAGTACCGACGAGCCGTAAGTACGGGTGATTCCGGATTTCGTGTTGGCCACCGTCGTCCACGCTTGCGTGCTCGGATTGAACGTGTAGCTGGTGGGAGTTGATCCTGAAAAGAACACCTTGCCATTCGGCAGAAGGTGCATCCTGGGATAAAGCGGCGGCGTAAATGGCGCTGTGTACTGCGTGCTCCACCCCGAGCCCACGGTATAGATTTCGACCGTGTCATTCGTGGCGCCGGTGGTCTCGTTGAGGCCGGAGAAAACCATCACCCGCCCATCGCTCAACAGCGTTGCGCTCGGATACCAACGGCCGTGCGCCATGCTCTGCGTCTCGGTAAATGTATTTGTCGCCGGATCGTAGATCGCGACTTTTGGACTTCCCAGAAAGGGGTTATCTTGAATCGTGCCGCCAGAAACCAGGATGCGCCCATCCGCCAGCGCCGTCATCCCGTTGCAGAACATGTACCAGGCTGTGGTCTGGGTCGTGATCGTCCCGGCCTGCGGGTCCCAGAGCGCCGCCTGCAGACTTGCAGTTCCCGCCGTGCTTTTCGAGCCCGCAATCACCAGGACTTTGCCGTTGTAAAGGAGCGCGGCGTGAACCACGTCCGTCGGCATCAGATAAGGCAGAGTGCTCCATGACCCGTAAACATCCGCTTGACCCCAGGCTCCGGGTACAAATGCTGCGAGCACTGCCAATAGGGTAAGGACTAACCGCACCACATCTTTACAGGACCGGGGAGACATAATACAGATCCCCATCTTTCTCTTGCTATTCAGCACCGCGAGGGCCCGGGACAGCGTGCAACAAAGCCAATTGGGGGAGATTGCAGGGGGGAGGGATACTTCGTTTCTGCTTAAACCTTACGAGCCAGCCTTCAGGGCATGGACCCCGATTCTGGCTAACCTTCTTCTATCGAAAAAGGTCTGTTGCGCATATCATAGATCACCGCAGGGCCATATTTCCACCTTGATCTTTATCTTCTTAAGTTCTGTACGCCACCGAACAAATGTTCCTGGCGGGACATCCACGTCGCGGCTGAGCACCCCGAACAAATTGCTTCGCCCACTCGGACCGTTCCCCTGAAACCTAGGGACTAGCCTTGAACGTCGCCATCTGCATTACCCAGACGGTGGATTTTTTCAACGGCGCACTCACACTGTAACTTCCCGTGCTGCTAACGGTCTTATCCTCAGCCAGGTTGCCGTAGTAGTCGATCATCCGCGACGTGAATCCACTCCCTGCTCCGCTGAATCCGTCCCCATTGTTTCCCGCTCCGAATATCAACTCGTTCGCCGCGCTCGTGTTTGCCCCGGCGGTCGTCGCCACCGTCCCCGTCCCTACCCCCGTCGCCGTCGCATCCAGCGGATTGCTCGGATCTAACCCGCTATACTCCAGAATTCGTATGTCGGGATAGGTCGCCACCTGGCTGAACGTCGCCGTTACCGTGTTGTTGCTGCCCCCTGCGATGCTTTTGGCAAAGAAGATCGCCTGACGCAGCCCGGAGCCGGTCACCGTACCTCCGGCCTGGGTATAAACGTTCCCCATGCTGTCCTTCACCGTGCTCACCAGTGACGTCACATCTCCCCATCCCACCACCACCACATTCAAGTTACCGGCCGTCTGCGGCAGGCTGAAAGTCGCTGCAACGGAGGACAGCGAATGCTGAAGCGTATTGGGAGCGGAGTTCGACTGCACAAACGCGATCCCTCCGCCACCCGATGACGTCGTATACGTAAAGCCGCTGGTCAGCGTTCCACTTTGACCGTCGGTGTTGGTCACCGTCACATTCACCCCTCCCGCGCTGTGCGCGGGCGTCGTAGCCGTAATCGACGTGCTGTTCACCACATTCACGCCCGTCGCCGCCGTGCCCCCGATGGTCACCGTCACTCCCGCCAGAAAACCGGTGCCGCTGATGGTCACCGGCGTCCCGCCCGCCGTCGTCCCTGAGTTGGGCGTTATGCCACTCACCGTGGGCGCCGGATTCGTCGTCGTATAAGTGAACCCGCTGGTCAGCGTTCCGCTTTGATCGTCGGTGTTGGTGACCGTCACATTCACCCCTCCCGCGCTGTGCGCGGGCGTCGTAGCCGTAATCGACGTGCTGTTCACCACATTCACGCCGGTCGCCGCCGTGCCCCCGATGGTCACGGTCGCTCCTGCCAGAAAACCGGTGCCGCTGATGCTGACCGGCGTTCCTCCCGCCGTTGTCCCGGACGTGGGCGAAATGCCATTCACCGTCGGCGCCGGATTCGGCGTCGTATAAGTGAACCCGCCGCTCAACGTAGCGCTCTGGCCGTCCGTGTTTTTCACCACCACGTCCGCCGCTCCCGCACTGTGCACCGGAGTCGTAGCCGTGATCGAGGTGCCGCTCGCCACCGTCACTCCGGTCGCCGCCATACCCCCGATCGTCACCGTCGCTCCTGCCAGGAAACCGGTGCCATTGATGGTTACTGCGGTCCCTCCCGCGGTTGTCCCGGACGTGGGCGAAATGCTACTCACTGTCGGCGCAGGATTCCCCGTGCCTTGACTGCTCGCCCGGAACGTCGCCATCTGCATTACATAAGTGCCGGAAGTCATCGTCGCCGTCGCGCTGTAGCTTCCCGTGCTGCTGACGATTTCATCTTCCGCGATCCCGCCGTAAGCATTGACCAGCCGCTTGGTGAATCCGCTTCCCGCGGCCGTAAACCCGCTGCTCGGATTGCCCGCCCCAACGATCAGTTCGCTGGCCGCTGTCGTCGTCGCCGATCCGCTATTCGCGGTCGTCCCGCTTCCCGTCGCCGCCGAAAACACATCCAGCGGACTCGACGTATTCAGACCGCTGTATTCCAAAATGTTTATGTTGGGATAGGCCGCCGTCTGGTTGAAGGTCACGGTCACCGTCGTGCTGCCTCCCGCGATATTTTTGGCGTAGTAAATTGCTGAAGTCAGCCCGGTCACTTTGGTTGGACCCACCGCCAGGGCGTAGGTGTTGCCTCGATTGTCAGCCACGGTACTCACCGCCGAGGTAGTGTCTCCCCACATGACTTCCACCACGTTCAGGTTCCCTGCCGTTTGCGCCGCCGGATAGGTGATCGCCATCGACGATCCCGACGTCGCTACCTTCGACGTAACCTGCACGAAACTGATGCCGCCTCCACCTCCTGCCCCAGAAGTGTAGGTATACCCTCCGGACAAAGTTCCGCTCTGGTCATCCGGATTCGTTACTACTACGTCCACGGTTCCCGCACCGTGCGCCGGTGTTGTGGCCGTGATCGAGGTACCGCTCCCCACATTCACATTGGTCGCAGCCGTACCCCCGAACGTCACCGTCGCGCCCGCCTGAAAACCGGTGCCGTTGATGGTCACCGGCATCGCTCCCGCTGTCGTCCCCGACGCCGGCGAAACCGAAGCCGGAGATGGAGGCGGATTCGAACCGGACCCACTCAGCAGCACGAATTTCGCCACCGAGGGCACACCGTGACTGTTGATCAGGAACAGCATGTAATATCCCGGCGGGGCGATGTTGGCATTGGGTGGGCCGGTGACCGTCAATGTCCCCGAACCCGCCGTGAAATTCAGCCCCACCAGCCGCTGATCCAGGCCGAACGCGTGGGTTGAAGAGTCCGGCTTCATCAGCACGGCCGAGCTGACGCTGGCCGCATCCGGAGTTGTGACTGCAAACTGGGCACCCCAGTTGATAGTGCCGGGAACGCTCGTAATCGTGGGTCGCGTCGCCGGAATCACATTGTTGTTTCCATCCCGGGTAAACAAGTATGCCGGCTGGTAGATTTCCATGTGCTGCTCGTACACCCCTGTAGACGGATTGCTTCCCGCCAGCCACACCGTGGCATCGGGCATGAGCAGCGCGACCGTGTGGTACATACGGGGATATGCATTGGCCCCAGCCGAGGAGAAACGGTTAGTTGCGGGATCGTATAAATCCGCATTCAGACTGGCTGTCGAAGCCTGCTCGTCGGTCGCCGAACCCGCGAGCGCCAGGACTTTCCCCGTCGGCAAAAGCACCGCATCCATCTCTACCCGCGCTTGCGACATGTCCGGCCCGTAGACCCACGACGGGCTGCCCGCCCCCAGGTCGATGATCTCCGTGGTCGCGTTCCCGGTGGGCTGCCCTCCACCAAAGATGATCACCCTGGGGTCGTAGTTGTTGGCCGGAGTCAAGGGCAACAGCACCGACGAGCCGTAAACGCGGTTGAAGCCGGATTTCGTGTTGGCCACTACCGTCCACTGCTTGATTGCTCGGATCAAACGTGTAGCTGGTCGGGGTCGATCCCGAAAAGAACAGCTTGCCGTTGGGCAGAAGATGCATCCGGGGATAGAGCGGAGGGGTGAACGGTGGATTGTACTGCGTGCTCCATCCCGAGCCCACGGTATAGATCTCGAGCGTGCTATTCGTGCCTCCGGTGGTCTCGTTCAGTCCGGAAAAAGCCACGACTCGGCCATCGCTCAGCAGCGTTGCACTCGGATACCAGCGGCCATGGGCCATGCTTTGCACCTGGGTAAAAGCATTTGTGGCCGGATCGTAGATCGCAACTTTCGGACTTCCCAGGAAGGGGTTGCTTTGAATCGTGCCGCCAATCACCAGGATGCGTCCATCCGCCAGGGCGGTCATCCCGTTGCAGAACATGTACCAGGCTGTGGTCTGGGTAGTGATCGTTCCGGCCTGCGGATCCCAGAGCGCCGCCTCCAGGCTCTGCGTTCCCGACGTGCTCTTGGAGCCCGCGATCACCATGACTTTGCCGTTATAGAGGAGCGCGGCGTGAACCACATTCGTCGGCATCAGATAAGGCAGAGTGCTCCACGACCCATTAACATCTGACTGGCCCCACGCTCCGGGAATGAAGGCTGTGAACGCTACCAATATCGCGAGGAGTGCCGGCGCCAAGTGTTTGGGAGACTGGGGAGGCATGGTCTTACTCTCCACCTTCGCTCGAGTTCTGCGCGGGCCCGGGACAGCGTGCGACAACAGCAATTGGGGGAGATTGCAGGGGAGGGAGACTTCCTAAAACCTTGCAAGCCGGCTTTCAGCGAGTGAACGCCTGCTGGCTAACTTTCTTCTATCGAACTTCAACCGGAGGAAGAAGTAATATTGCGGCACATCATAGATCATGGCCGCGCCATATTTCCAGCCTATTTTCCTGGACTCTTCTTCCCCGGCTTTACCGACGCGGCTGCGGCGTGTCAGGGCTTGAACGTCGCCATCTGCATCACGTAGGTTCCGGAAGTCATCGTCGCCGTCGCGCTGTAGCTTCCCGTGCTGCTGACGATTTCGTCTTCCGAGATGCCGCCGTAAGCATTGACCAGCCGCTTGGTGAATCCGCTCCCCGCGGCCGTAAACCCGCTGGTCGGATTGCCCGCCCCAACGATCAGTTCGCTGGCCGCTGTCGTGGTCGCCGAGCCGCTGTTCGCTGTCGTTCCGCTTCCTGTCGCCGCCGAAAACACATCCAGCGGACTCGACGTATTCAGACCGCTATATTCCAAAATGTTTATGTTGGGATAGGCCGCCGTCTGGTTGAAGGTCACGGTCACCGTCGTGCTGCCTCCCGCGATATTTTTGGCGTAGTAAATTGCTGAAGTCAGCCCGGTCACTTTGGTTGGACCCACCGCCAGGGCGTAGGTGTTGCCTCGGTTGTCAGCCACGGTACTCACCGCCGAGGTAGTGTCTCCCCACATGACTTCCACCACGTTCAGGTTCCCTGCCGTTTGCGTCGCCGGATAGGTGATCGCCATCGACGATCCCGACGTCGCTACCTTCGACGTAACCTGCACGAAGCTGATACCTCCACCTCCACCGGAAGTATAGGTATACCCTCCGGACAGAGTTCCGGTCTGGCCATCCGTATTTTTCACCACTACGTCCGCTGCGCCCGCAGCAGTGCGCCGGTGTGGTGGCCGTGATCGAGGTGCTGCTCCCTACCGTCACTCCGGTCGCCGCCGTGCCTCCGATCGTCACCGTCGCGCCCGCCAGGAAACCCGTGCCCGTGATCGTCACCGGCGTTCCGCCCGCCGTCGTCCCCGATGTCGGCGAGATCGAGCTCACCGTCGGCGCCGGATTCACCGGCGTCGTAAAGGTGAACCCGTTGGTCAGCGTTCCGGTCTGGGTGTCCGTATTCTTCACCACTACGCTCACCGCCCCGGCGGCGTGCGCCGGCGTCGTGGCCGTAATCGAAGTGCTGCTCCCTACCGCTCACTCCGGTCGCCGCCGTGCCTCCGATCGTCACCGTCGCGCCCGCCAGGAAGCCCGTGCCCGTGATCGTCACCGGCGTTCCGCCCGCCGTCGTTCCCGACGTCGGCGAGATCGAAGCTCACCGTCGGCGCCGGATTGCCGCGTATAGGTGAACCCGTTGGTCAGCGTTCCGGTCTGGGTGTCCGTGTTCTTGACCACCACATTTGTCGCGCCCGCTGCGTGCGCCGGCGTGGTCGCCGTAATCGACGTGCTGCTCCCTACCGCTACTCCGGTCGCCGCCGTACCTCCGAATCGTCACCGTCGCTCCCGCCAGGAAGCCCGTGCCCGTGATCGTCACCGGCGTCCCGCCCGCCGTCGTTCCCGACACCGGCGAAATCCCGCTCACCGTCGGCGCCGGATTCCCGCCGCCCTGCCCGCTCGCCCGGAACGTCGCCATCTGCATCAACCACGGCGTGGACGAGCTTAATCCCCCCGTCGCCCCGTAGCTCCCCGTGCTGGTAACTGTCATGTCTTCCGCGATGTCCCCAAATGCCGTGATCAGTCGCTTGGTGAATCCGCTCCCCGCCGCGTTGAACCCGTCCTGCGTCATCCCCGCCCCAAAAATCAATTCGTTGGCCGACGTCGTCGTCGCCGTGCCGCTGTTCGCCGTCGTTCCCGTCCCGACTCCCGCCGCCGTTACATCCAGAGGATCTCGGGTCTAGCCCGCTGTACTCCAGAATCCGGATGTCGGGATAAGTCGCCGCCCCGTTGAACGTCACCGTAACCGTGTTGCTCCCTGCCGCGATGCTGTTGGCGTAATAGATCGCCTGCCGCAATCCTGTCCCGGTCGTCGTCCCTCCCGCTTGTATGTAGGTGTTCCCACGGCTGTCCGTCACCGAACTCACCAGCCGCGTGGTGTCGTTCCATCCCACCGCAACGATATTCGTATTTCCCGCACTCTGCGCCGCCGCATAGGTCACCGCCAGCGTATGTCACCGGAGTAAACGATTGCGCCGAGTTCACCTGCACAAACGCGATGCTTCCGCCACCGCCTGACGTGGTATAGGTGTAGCCATTGGTCAACGTCCCCGTCTGAGTGTCGGTGTTGGTCACCACCACATTCACCGCTCCCGCCGCATGCGCAGGCGTCGTGGCCGTAATCGACGTGCTGCTCCCTACCGCTACCCCGGTCGCCGCCGTGCCTCCGATGGTCACCGTCGCGCCCGCCAGGAAGCCCGTGCCCGTGATCGTCACCGGCGTTCCGCCCGCCGTCGTCCCCGACACCGCGAAATGCGCTCACCGTCGGCGCCGGATTCGTCGTATAGGTGAACCCATTGGTCAGCGTGCCGGTCTGGGTATCGGTTTTTTCACCACCACACTGACTGCTCCTGCCGCATGCGCGGCGTCGTGGCCGTAATCGACGTGCTGCTCACGACGGTCAGTCCGTCGCCGCCGTTCCCCCTATGGTCACCGTCGCTCCCGTCAGGAAGCCCGTGCCTGTAATCGTCACCGGCGTCCCGCCCGCCGTCGTCCCTGACACCGGCAAGATGCTGCTCACCGTCGGCGCCGGATTGGTATAGGTGAACCCATTGGTCAGCGTGCCGGTCTGGGTATCGTTTTTCACCACCACCTGCTCCGCCGCATGCGCCGGAGTCGTGCCGTAATCGACGTGCTGCTCACGCGTCACTCCCGTCGCCGCCGTTCCCCCGATGGTCACCGTCGCTCCCGTCAGGAAGCCCGTACCCGTGATCGTCACCGGCGTTCCGCCCGCCGTCGTTCCTGACACCGGCGAAATCGCCGCTCACCGTCGGCGCCGGATTCGTATAGGTGAACCCGTTGGTCAGCGTTCCGGTCTGGGTATCGGTGTTTTTGACCACGACATTTGTCGCGCCCCCCGCGTGCGCAGGCGTCGTGGCCGTAATCGAGGTGCTGCTCCCTACCGTCACTCCCGTCGCTGCCGTGCCTCCAATCGTCACTGTCGCTCCCGCCAGGAAGCCCGTGCCCGTGATCGTCACCGGCGTTCCGCCCGCCGTCGGCCCCGAACTCGGTGACACCGAGGTTGGGTTGGGCGGCGGATTCGCCGAGCTCGTCAGCAACACGAATTTCGCCACCGAGGGCACGCCACTGCTGTTGAGCAGAAACAGCATGTAGTATCCCGGCGGAGCGATATTGCCGTTGGGCGGTCCGGTCAAGGTCAGCGTTCCCGTTCCCGCGGTGAAAGTCAGTCCCACCATTCGCGCCGACATGTCGAACGCGTGCGTGGAAGAACCAGGCCGCATGAGAACGGCCGAGGCTGATGTTGGCCGCGTCCGGCGTAGTAACCGAGAACTGGGTGCCCCAGGCGATGTTGGCCGGAGCGCTGGTGATGGTCGGCCGGGTCGCAAGACTGCCGTCGGAGTTGAACAGGTACGCCGGCTTGTAGATTTCCATGTGCTGCTCATACGTCCCGCGCTGGGGATTGCCACCCGCCAACCACACCGTTGCGTCCGGCATGAGCAGCGCCACCGTGTGATAGACACGGGGGTAGGTGTAGGATCCGGCTGATTTAAAAACATTGTTGGGGGCAACGGCCGTGGGATCGAAAATATCGGCATTCAGAGTGGCGCGTAGTTAACACCTCATCGCTGGACGACCCGCCCAGGGCCAACACCTTTCCATTCGGCAAGAGGACAGCATCCATTTCAACTCGCGCTGCCGACATGGTCGGGCCGTACACCCACGCCGGGTTGGACGCCCCCAGGTCGATAATCTCCGTGGTCGCAACCGCGGTGGGCACTGTGCCCCCGAGGATCATGATCTTGGGGTCATAGCCGTTGGCTGGAGTCAAAGGCAGCAGCAGCGAGGAACCGTAGGTTCGCGTGCCGCCGTTATTGGTGACCGGCCCGTTCGACCACGTCTGGTTGGTTGGATTGAAATAGTGGGCCAGGGCCGTGGAGCCAGAGAAAAAGACGCTGCCGCTGGGCAACAGGTGCATCCAGGGGTAGAGCGGCGGCGTGAAGGTGTTGTACTGCTGACTCCATCCCGTGCCCACCGTGTAGATTTCCACTGCGGGATTTGTGGAGCCGGCTTCGTTAAGTCCGGAGAACACCATGATCCGGCCGTCGCTCAACTCGGTGACCGTGGGATACCACCTCCCATGGGCCATGCTCTGCATGGTGGTAAAAGTATTCGACGTCGGATCGTAAATCGCAGTCTGCGCCTGGCCGAAGAACGGGTCATATTGCACGGTGCCGCCCGCGATGAATACGCGTCCGTCGGCCAGGGTCGTCATCCCGTTGCAGAACATGTCCCAGGCCAGGGATTGCGTGGTGATGGTTCCCGCCTGAGGATCCCAGAGTCCCGCCAGATAGGTCGTGTTCCCGGCAACGTTTCCCGAACCCGAAACGATAAGGACCTTGCCGTTGTTGAGCAGTGCCACGTGAACCGGGTTGATGGGCATCGTATAGGAAAGAGTGGTCCATGTTCCCGTAGTGGCGGCTTGACCCAGCGCTGCCGGCGCCAATGCAGCAAGCACCAAAGCAAGGGAAAGGATGGTTTGAACTCTTCGCATAGTGGCCGTGGCGAAAATGATGCAACGTCTCATGAATATCTTCCGTTCGATTTCAGGGTCGCTGGAGACACACTGGGAGTGTCATCCAAGCGGTGAATGCGGCACCAGCAGAGTGCAACAGGGGAGGGCGAAGGGCCCGGTGTCCGCTAAACGAAGCTGCGCGCCTCGTTTTTACAGCGTCCGAACGGACGTGTCAAGCATGATTTGAGGTATGGAGTCGTGAAACTCCGCTATGGGCGGGCGTTTCGGCGGGTAGCATTACGGCAAACCCTTACAAAATCAGCTTCCTGCAGTAGAAGGCTTCCGCATATTTGCCCGGGGCAGCGCACTCCACCCCTCTCAGCCGCAGCATCGCCCGCAGGGTGTCTTCGGTCAGCCAGTGCTTTCCGGTTTGGGTCCGAAAAGTCTCCAGGATGTATTGGGTTTTTCTTTGGCACACCGACTCGTCCAGGCGGACGAACAAATTTGGCTGGCCAAGATCGCCATCGTATTTCGGAATTTCGTATTCCAGAATCAGTTCGCTTCTGAAAGTGTTCCAGGTAAGGTCGGAAACCAGGCGATGGTCCTGGTGCCGGTCGTCGCGATAATGGGTCAGGACGATGTCCGGCGAGAAATTCTTTTTCAGGCTTTCGAAGTATTCCTTGATTTCCGTCGCGATATAAGGGAAAAAACCGTCGCGGAAGCTTTCCACCTGGATCTTTTTCTTGCTCGCCCCTTGCAGAAAAAGATTGGCTCCCTTGAGGGCTTCCTTTTTCCGCTCCGCATTCGAGCTCAACACTACCCAGAGGAATTCCAGGTTCTTATTCTCTTCCAGCCAGCGGAGGACCGTTCCTCCGCATCCGATTTCAATGTCGTCCGCGTGCGCTCCCAGGCAAAGGACCTTGCGCGCCGCATTCTTCTTCCCGTTCGAAAAATTTAGATTCAGCAAGAGAGATGAGTTTCCAGTTCCGGCTGCAAATTAACGCTGGCGATCCGCAGACCGATTCTTAGGCCACAACCGGCTCGCGCCAGCGCAAATTGGAATCCAGGCGCCCGCTGTTGAGCAGCTCCTGTATATGCGAAATGCGCTTGTAGCGGGGACCTTCGAAATCCTCGAGTTGCAATCCAGCCCCGCGCACGGCGTCATAGATTTCCTTCGCGCCTTTTCGAGCCGTCCACTGCGGCTTGAAATCGGGCAGAACGCGGTTGATCTTGCTGAAGTCCACGCGATAGCAGCGCGTGTCCGGGCTGCCATCCTTGGCGTATTCAATGCTGCAGCCGGGAACGGTTTCATTCACAATTGCCGCGAGGTCGCGGACTTGGTAGTTTTCTTCGCTCCTCCCCACGTTAAAGGCCTCATTGTTGACCAGGCCCATGGGAGCATTCAGAACCGCGATAAAGGCGCGCGAGATGTCTGCGATGTGCACAATCGGCCGCCAGGGCGTGCCATCGCTCTTGATATGGATCCGCTTGGTCGCGTGCGCCCACGCCACCAGATTATTCAGCACCAGGTCGAAACGCAGCCGCGGAGATACTCCGTAGGCGGTCGCGTTGCGGAGGAAAGTTGGGCAGAATTTTGCGTCGGCCAGTTTGGCCACATCCTGTTCCACCAAAACCTTCGAACGCCCATAGGGCGTAACCGGGTTAAACTTCGCGGTTTCATCCAGCAGATCTTCCGTCGCTGCCGCGCCATAGGTGCTGCAGGAAGACGAAAACAGGAAACGCTTCACACCGGCTTCTTTGGCCAGCTTGGCCAGCTGAACCGAAGCGAGATGGTTGATGTCATAAGTCAGCGTGGGATTCAAATCGCCCAGCGGATCATTGGAAAGTCCCGCCAGGTGCACCACGGCATCGAAACCTTCCAGGTCCGAGACTTCCAGGTCCCGCAGATCCTTCTTCCGGCTAGGGATGTTGCTGAGCAGGGGGCTGAACGCCGAGTGCTCAAACCAGTCGCTATCGAGGCCGGTAACGCTGTGTCCTGCCTGGATTAACATCGGCACCATCACCGCGCCGATATACCCTTTGTCGCCTGTCAGCAAAATTCTCATGGCTCTATGCTCTCCAGAATCTCTGTTAAATTACGAAATGTCGCGATCAGCGCGCTTCGCTGGGGCGCCGTTGAACACCCAGCAGCCGCTTCAAGAAGCGCTTGCACACGTAGGTCAACTCGCCCCAGAGTTGCTTGCGATTGTCCCTGAGCCAGCGCGGCATCTCTCCATAGCAGGCCAGGCGTTGGCGAAAAGTCAAAGGCGCGCGCCGGATGCAGCCCAGGTAATCGAAGAACTCGATAAAGCGAGGCATCGTGAAGTCCCCCGCCCGCTGCGGCTCGAGCAGCATCATCCGGTCGAAGCGCGTGGGGTAGAGATTGATCGACCTGACAGGATGCTCGCGGTGCAGAAAAAGATATTCCGGTACGCGGTAATAGGTCCCGTGCAGGCTGAGTTCGGCCAGCATGACTCGATCGCCATCCGGAATCTCGGCGTGGATAGTGGTCTGCTTGAACGCGCTCGCCCGGGTAAGGCCAAACAGGGTCTCGCAGTTGTGGTCCAGGCGAATCATCTGGCGAAAGCGCCTGTGCGGCAGCGGAGAATCCGCGTCCAGAAACTGTTCCTTCTTGTACAGGTGGTTTCCCTGGCTGTCGATCTCGATGGCTTTGGGATAGCACAGCACCACTTCGGGGTGGCTATCGAGAACCGCAACGCACTTCTCCAGGAACTCGGGCGCCAGTTTGTCATCGTGCGCCAGAAACATGAAATACTCCCCGGAAGAAAGCCGCGCGGCGCGGCGGAAGTTCCAGGAGACGCCGCGGTTGGTCTCGCTGCGGTGATACTGGAAGCGCGGGTCCCGGGCGACATACTGGCGGCAGATGGCTTCCGTGCCATCGGTCGAGCCGTTGTCGGAAAACACCACCTCAAAATTCTGGAAGGTTTGCGCGAGAATGGATTCCAGAGTCTCGGCGAGATAGTTGTCGCCGTTGTACACCGGCATTCCAATGCTGACGCGAGGCTTGTTGGCGCTCATTTTCTCCTCGCTTCCATCCCTGCCTTGGCGCTGGACGAGGCGACAAAACCCGCTTCTTTACTGCCCTTCCGCCACAGTTGCCAGGGGGCATTTCCCTTGCTGTACAGGTCGTCCAACTCCTGTTTTTCTTTGAACGTGTCCATGCTCTTCCAAAATCCGTCGTACTCGTACCCCACCAGGTCTTTTCTTTCGATCAGCCGGCGGAACGGCTCCTGCACCAGTTCTTCGCCGTCCTTCATATAGTCGAAGATGGAGCGCTTGAAAACGAAGTAGCCGCCGTTGATGAGAATGTTGGACTGGTCCATGGTCTTGATCTCTTCCACCAGCCCGCGGTCCCCCATCGACACATAGTGGCAGCTCAGGTTAGGCCGCACGCAGAGAAAAGCCGCCGTCTTGTTGTGTTCGTGAAAGCGGTCGATCAGTTTGGGCAGGTGAAAATCGGTGAGATTGTCGCTGTAATTGGCGAGAAAAACCTCCTCGCCTTCCAGGTACTTCTCCACCGCCTTCAGTCGCATGCCGATATTCGAATTCGCGCCAGTATCGACAAAGGTCACGGTCCAATCGTCGATATCGGAGTTGAAGACGCGCACGTCCTTGCCGCCTTTGGACAGGACAAAATCGTTGGACATGAATTCGTTGTAGTTCACGAAGTAGTTCTTGATGACGTCGGCGCGGTATCCCAGGCAAAGAATGAAATCTTTGTGCCCGAAGTGAGCGTAGTACTTCATGACATGCCACAGAATTGGCCGGTCGCCCACGTGGACCATGGGCTTGGGGACGCTTTCGCTGGCCTCCCTGATTCTCATGCCGAGTCCGCCGCAAAAAAGCACTACTTTCATCGGAGCTCTCCCCCAAATCTGCGCTGCAGGCCGCAAATTTCAGGCGCACAACTTGCCCTCACGAACATATGGTCGCCTCGGGAATGGGGACAATGAATTTGCCTCCCCACTCGCGGATGTGGCCCATCTGCTGAATGATTTCATTCTTCAGGTTCCAGGGCAGGATCAGCAGGTAGTCTGGCCTGGTCTCGCGAATCCGCTCCGGCGGATAGATCGGAATATGAGTTCCCGGCGTGAACTGTCCGTGCTTGTAAGGATTGCGATCGACGGTGTAGTCGAGAAAATCGTTCCCTACGCCGCAGTAGTTCAACAGCGTATTGCCTTTTCCCGGAGCGCCGTATCCTACGATCGTTTTGCCCTGCTGCTTGGCCTGGATCAGGCACTCCAGCAGCTGGCGCTTGGTGTTCTTGACCTTTTCCGCGAAGGAGCGGTAGCTGTCGAGCGAGGCCAGTCCCGCGGCTTCTTCTCTAGCCTTCAGATCCAGCACCCGCGCGCTGACCGGCTTCGAGTTGTCATCGCGGTGGCGGCCATAGATGCGCAACGAACCACCATGGGTGGGCAGCTCCTCGACATCAAACAGCACCAGTCCATGCGCGGCAAAGATCTTCTCCGTAGTGAGGAAAGAAAAGTAAGAAAAATGCTCGTGATAGATGGTGTCGAACTGGTTGCCTTCGATCAGTTGCAACAGGTGCGGGAACTCCATGGTCAGGACGCCCTGGGGTTTGAGCAGGGCTTTCATTCCCGCCACGAAATCGCAGAGGTCGGGGACCTGGGCCAGCACGTTGTTGCCGAACAACAAGTCAGCCTGCTTCCCTTCTCGGGCTAATTCCTTGGCCAGCTTCTCGCCGAAGAATTTCACCAAGGTCGGACATTCCTCTTCTCGACCGCGACTTTCGCCACATTCACCGCGGGCTCGATGCCCAGCACGGGAACTTTGCTTTTTACGAAATACTGCAGCAGATAGCCATCATTGCTGGCCAATTCGACCACCAGGCTCTTGCCGTTCAGGTGAAAACGCTCGATCATCTGCTCGGTATAACGGCGGGCGTGCTCCAGCCAGCTATCCGAGAAAGCAGAAAAGTATGCGTATTCGGTGAAGATCTTCTCCGGGCTGACGAACTCTTCCAGCTGAACCAGGAAACACTTGTCGCAGACGAAGACGTGCAGCGGATAAAACGACTCCATCTGGTTTACCTGCTCGGGCCGGAGAAAACTCTCGCACAGCGGGGACATCCCCAGATCGACGAACGTATGGTGCAGCTCCGCTTTGCAAAAGCGGCAAACGCCTGACTTCGTGCTTGACTCATTCTTCATGGTGAATTTCGGGGCCTTTTTCTCTCTGTAATGCGCTGTTTACGAGTTTCGTTTAACGAGCTTTGCTGACGCCCATCCGATCCAGCGTCTTCTGCGCCGCGTTCTCTCCGCTGATAAACGATTCGTCAGTCCAGATATAAAGCCAGTCTCCGTAGCGGCCGCAATAGGCGACGCCGATGTCGTCCAGATAGCCGTGTACCTTGGCCAGAGCATCCGCGCGCTCCAGGTCGAAGATCACCTGTGCAAATTTGCTGACGTGCACGTTGGTGTGGACGATCTTGTCTTCCTCGCGCAATATGCCTAACCGCTTGAGATCGGCAATCACGGGTTGGACGTAATCGTCGGGCTTGCCTTTCAGCGGACGATACTTGTCCGAGTAGTAAACCTCCGCCTGAATGCTGCCGCATCCTGGAGGACAAGTGTGCGGCGAGAACATGTGCGGAAAGCTCAACCGCGTGAAGACCGTGTCGCGATCGTAGAAATATGTCCACTGGCCCTCGGAGAGATCAGTCCGGTTGATCCCGAGGTTGACCATCACGCAACTCGAGCAGGCCAACTTCTTCGCCGCTTCCACGACCTCCCGCGGCGCGCCTGCAATCATCGGAATCAGGTCGGTCAGCGGAATCGAAGAGACTACCGCGTCATATTTGGCCACGGTCCCGTTGGCAAAGTGGAGCTCCTGCGCCTTGGGATCCAGCTTCACCAATTTGTGTCCGAGAACAAGGTCGGTCTGTTTGGGCAGCAGGTTCAGGTACGCGCCAAACCCGTCGAACGAGGGATAGCGGACGTACTCCACATAGTGAACGTGCGGTGTCTCCGCGGAGAGCGCTCCCAGCAATACTTCTTCGAGCTTGGGGCGGTACAAACGTGGCCCCAGCCAGGCGGTGCTCATGTTGTCGGCGGTGGTGGTGTGATATTTCAGGCCATACTCCATGGGAAAGGTTTCGGCGAACGTCTTGCCGTAAGCGGCAATCAGCCAGTCGGCATAATTGTCGAACTGCTTTTCCTCGCCGGGGACCTGAGCGGCGCGGGCCTCGATGAAATCCCGCAGGCACCTCATCTTCAGATCGGTGGGCAACCCGTGGAGGTTGCAGATCGCGGGATGCTTGATCCGGATTCCCTTCCAGACGTTGTTCGGCGTGGCCTGGATGACTTCATACTTCTCGTCCACGCTCTGGGCAAAGAGCTTCTGCAGATACTCGTGCTTGGTAAAGGAGACGTGCGGGCCCTCGTCAAAAATGAACCCGGTATCGAACTTCCACGACGCGGTGTGTCCGCCATGGTAGCTGTTCTTGTCGTAGGTAACGGAGGGTATGCCTTCCTGAAACAAACGGTACGCCGCACCCCATCCCGCCATGCCTGAACCCAAAATCGCGACTCTTTCCATTACTGCGTCTCCTTAGGATCCCGTGGTCTGGAACTCTCTGGTTCCGTTCTGCATCGGAAAAAACGACCTCAAACTTCAATGGCTTTCTGCATCTCCGGAGAACGTTCGAATGCTCTCCTGTACCAATCTACGGTCCGCTCCAGGCCGTCCTGCAACGACACTTTCGGCTTCCAGCCCAGCCGGGCGAAAGTTTCGGCGGTCTTGGCGATCCGGGTGGGTTCGAGCGGACGATCGGGCAACGCCCCAAACTCCACTTTGGCCTTCGGATCTACAATCGACGCCAACTGCTGCACAATCTCACGAATCGAAATCAGGCTGCCGGAGCCGATTTCAAAGGTGCCGCCATCGATGCCCGGCGTCTCCGCCAGGGCCATGAAGCCATCGACCACGTCGGACACGTAGATCCAGTCCACCGGCCTTCCGCCACTGCTGATCTTCGGCTTCTCGCCGCGCAACAGCGAGAGCGTGACATAGGGGATCAGCTTGGTCAGGTCCTGCTGCGCCGGGCCGTAAACCATGAAGACCCGCGCGATCACCACCGGAAGCTTGTACAGCGCATGAAACATGCGGGCATATCCGCTGCTGGCCCACTTGGCGGCCGCGTACGGCGCCGAGGGAAACAGTTCGCCGTTTTCCGGCTCCGGCTCCGCCAGCGACCCGGTGATCACCATGCGCTTGCATCCCTTTTCCGCAGCAAGGGTTAGAAGGTTGACCGTGCTCTGCAGGTTGCTGCGGAAAGTCGGCAGCATGTGTTCCAGATTCGGCGCCCCCTTCACATGGCTGGCCAGATGGAAAATTACATCGGGGCGGATGTCGCGAAAAAGTCCGCGCACCGAGGCCTCATCCGACAAATCCGCCTGCCACCAGCGCGCCTTTCCCTCATCGAGCGGACGCTGGGTCCGATAGACGGCATGAACCTCCGCCTGCTCTTGCTCCAGGCGGTGGCATAAGTGCGAGCCAATGAAGCCGTTAGCTCCGGTAATGAGAATCCGCTGTGCCATAAGTCAGTACGACACCCTAGCTCCCGTGGTCTTTCTAAGACTGGTTGCAGACGACCTTATCCACTGGTGGTTTTCCCGTCATTCTACGACACACGGCCCACTCCCCAGAGAAGGCCTCGGTAATACTCCATTACCTTGGTAAGTAGCACTCGTCATTCCAGTTATGCAAAGCCCATAACCTGCACAGACCTCCCCTCGCGATGGCATTCCGCGCCATACGATTAGGCCTGGATTGTGAAAGTCCGGGTTGAAGGTCCAAGTCGAGGGTCTAGGAGGAACGGGCAAGAACCTGTTCTGCACTCGGCATGGTGGATGGTGGAACTGCCATGCCCAGGTGGCCGGTGATGATGCGGGCAATTTTCTCAACCAGTGGGTCCCAATCGTACTCGCGGGCTGCTTTCTGCCGTTCCGCGCAGCGTCGGGGAGTGTTTTCCTCCGGAGAGAGGGCTTGTTCGAGCGCCTGGGACCAGCCCTCGCGGCCAGCGATGGTGACGACATGCCTGAAGTCTTCCACCGAACGGATCGACGAAGACACCACCGGTTTGCCGCTGGCCAGATATTCATGCATCTTTAAGGGATAGACATACTTGGTGTAGTCATCCAGGTGATAAGGCATGATGCTGACGTCGAAGTGCTGCGGGTATGCGCCCAGGCACTCGGTCGGTTTGCCCCCCAGAAAGTGAACGTTGGGCAGACTCGACAATTGCCGGATGGCGGTCTCGATCTCGGGGTGCGGACCCTTCGGGCCCACAAAAACGAACGACCACTCCGGGTGAGCCGCGCTCAATTCCAGCAGCAAGGGCCAGTCCAGCATGCGCTTCAGGTGGCCTACATATCCAATGCGGGGATGTGGAATATTCCGCAGATCTTCAGGTTCAGATAGCGGCGTGGCAAACTTCTGGTAGTCCACTCCCATAGGAACAAAATGCGTATTCCGGTTGAATGACCCCCGTTTTTCCATCAGCGCCGGGGAGGTCAGGAAAACCTGGTCTACCGACTGAAGCACGCCGCGCTCGAGCGGAGAAACGGCCACCTCATCCGCGGTAAACGAATATTCGTCGCTGACGTAGTAGATACTGAAATCGTGCGGGACGAGTTCGAGCGCATCGCCAAATTCAGGCCGGCAAATGTAAAGAACCAATTTTGTGCAGCCTTGCGCGCGCAACAGCTGGACGGCATGTTGGAGCCGTCGTCGCGCCGTGAATCGGGCCAGCCAGTCCGGCCGGCCGAGTTTCGCCAGCGCAAGTCCGGACTCATAAACTTGCAACCCTTCGGGCCGGGGCGCGTCCGCCAAAGAATTCTTCCCACCGGAGAACAATTCCGAAAGACACTCCCGCCATCCCGGTTGCGTCATCCAGACAACGTGGAAGTAACCGGCCAGCCGGCTCAGCAGATGATGCCGGTCCATCCACTGCGGTCCCCACCGGTCTGGCACCAGCGCAATGACTCCAACTTCACCCAACTGTGGTCGTGACAGGTTCGCACTCCTTGCTCAAACGATTGAACAGACCCCGCCGCTGTCCCCATTCTCGCGCTTTGACTGTAACTTCCTTGCGGAATATCAGCGCCAGGGTCAGCGGGAGTAAAGGAAGAAGAACAGCGATTTGCAGGAAAAATATGAACAGGTTGCGGGCAGGCCAGTAGCGCTCGGCCAGGATGCATCCCAGCGAAAACGGGACAACCGCCAGGCCGGTGCGCAACCAGGTCTGCCACAGGTAAGTCCTGACCGGAATCTCCACCAGCTTGCAGATGAATCGCGGCCAGAGGATCAGTTCGACGATGACGCTGGGAATCGTCGTTCCCCAGGCCACGCCGTAAATCCCCATACGCCGCACCAGAATAATGCTGAGAGCGAGATTGGCGATGCCTTCGCCGATGGCCCAAATGGCGATGCGCTTGTGCTTTTCCATCCCGTAAACAATTCCGCCGCAGGTGGTGTTGGCCGAACTGAAGACCACCGACACCAGGAGAATCTGCATTACCATGGAGGACGGTTTCGCGTACTGCTCCCCCATCCACAGCCGGATAAAGGTTTGCCCGCGGACAAACAGCGCCGCCACAATGGGCAAGGAAACAATGAGCGCCGCCCGCGTGCCGTGAATCAGCAGGCGGCGCAGGTTGTCGAAGCGGCCTTCAGCCTCGAAGGTGCTGGCCAGAGGCGTGAACGTCGTGGTCATCGAAGATACGATCTGGCGGGCGTAGCCGATCAGGATTCCGCCAATCGCATACAGTGTGACCGAAGCGGGCGATAAAAAGGCGCCCACCACCAGATTGTCGGTGTAATAAACAATCTGAATCGCCACGTTAATCAGGAACGCGTAGAAACTGTAGTTCCAAAGCTTCTTCAGCGTTTCCTTGTCGGGGCGGCCAAAGACAACTTTGAGTCGCGGATAGATGCGGAAACAGAAGAATATCGTGGCCAGATTGGCCACCACCGACGTGCAGAAATCCCACAAGGCCAGCGACAGAATGCCGTGCCCGGACCGCAGCAGAAATATGATGCCAGCGGCCTTGACGCAGGTCTGCAGGATGGAAACGCTGCTCGTCAAATCATAACGGTGCAGGGCCACCAGCACGCCGCCAAAAACGCCGCACCAGAGATTCATGGCCACGGTGACGGCAGTGACCAGCACCGCAATGCGGGCGGGTTGTTGCAGCTCAACCGGGATGACAAAGACGTGGTTGAACAGGCCCGAGAACACCAGGCCGGTAAAGATGATGGCCAGACTGATCCAAAGACGGATCCAGAGCGCTCCCGAAACCGCCCGGCTGGCGTCGTCATGATTTTCCTGGGCCGTTCCCTTGGAAACAAAACGGGTCACCGCGCCGCGCAACCCGAGATCCAGCAGGTTCATGTAGGCGACGAGTGACATGATGATCACCCAGACGCCATACGTCAGGTTCCCCAGATGGTGCACCACGAAGGGCGACAGAAAGAAGCCGACCACCGTGGTGATGGCCAGCGCCAGCCAGTTCGACAACACGTTTTGGGCGATCTGTCGCGCGCGTGACATAGGAATTAACGATCCCGAATCCGGTCAGTAAAGATAGTTACGGGAGTTGCCGGTTAGCGAGCTCGCAGCTCCAGTAATTGGTGTTGGCGCAAAGCGTCAGCGGCCTCGCGAATGGTGGAGAATTCCATCTCCGCCTTCTCCGCGATCTGGAGCAGGTCGTGTTCGCCATCCGAAAAATTCAGCACCCAAAGCAGGGCCAGCTCAAACTTTTCCAGCTGCGATTTGCTGCCCAGGCCGCTGTACAGTCCGCGTTTGCCCAGCCGCGGTTCGCATTTTGGATTCTGGTTCACATAGATCCGGTTGTTTTCCAGAACGTCCACGATGGACACGCACTTACGGTACGAATCTTCCAGATGCTCGGGACGCACGAAACTCCAGGTTGTCGGCCGAAGTGTGGTACTCCGGGAAGCGGCCGTTCGGAGTCCTCATCAGGCAGCCCATGGGCAGGTTGAAGCCGGGAGAGCAGAACTGCCGCTCGTCGTATCCCCAGGGGGAAAAATCGCTGATTTCGTATTTGCCGCCGCCATGCTTCAGCACGTGCGCTACGGCCCGGTCTATTTCCGCGTTTCCGCGACGGCTCTTCTTGTAGGTCACGTTGCCGGGATCGCCGATACAGGCCAGCACCAGGCCGTGCTTGATCTGCCCGGTTTGCGCTTCATTTTTCGCCAGCCAGGTAATCGTCCCAATGGTCGTGGGAGCGAACAGGAACCGGTACGAATAGCGATGCGGGCGCGATTGCAGATACTGCGCCAGTGCGACCGCCAGCGAAATGCCCGACAGATTGTCGTTGCATAGCGAGGGATGGCAGACGTGGCTGGAGAACAGAACTTCCTCGCTGCTCTCCCCCGCGAGGTAGCACTCTCCGTAACTCAGGTGACCATCTTCGAGCGAGGAATCGATACAGACTTCGTACTCTCCCGGTCGGAGCTTCGAAAACTCGCGATGGCTAAGGCAGAATCCCCAGGTCTCTTTGTAGTATGACGTCCGGTAAGGAATCCAATCGGGGTGTTCCGGCAACGTGTGGAGATAAGGTTTCAGCTCTTCCAGAGACATGGTCCGGTGAACCGGAATGCTGTAGTTGACCACGTGCAGATTCGAAGCTTTGAAGTCGATCAATCGCTTGCCGCTCGAATCTTTTACATAAGCGTCGCGAATGTTCCATTCTTTCGGAACCGTCCAGTCGAACACCGGAGTTCCACTGGCTACTTCATGCACGTTCAACGGGAATGTGCTGGCCGATCTGGCGCAAAGTCTCGCGCAGTCCATCGCCCGTAATGCTGCGGCAGATGGGGTACAGACCGCGAACCAGCTCATGCATGTCGCGTCCGACTTTTCCTGCCTGGGGCTGGATTCTTATGTCCGCGACTTTCATGTCGGGAGAATCCGTGGAAATAGGCTTCATGCTGGTAAAGCTCTCCTGGTCAAGGCGCTCTGCACTGAGCGCGGCCGTGCTCAAACTTGCGGGCTCATGGTGCGAGCGCGCTGTCCTGCAAGTTGATTCCCCGCTTGCACCGTGAAGGCGAACGCCAGCAGTACCCAGGTGATCCAGAAAACCTTGTCCCACAGCAGGTTCCCGAACACGCAGGCCACTAACACCCCACACGCGGCCGCCTCGCAGGCGACCAGGGTGATCGGGCTCTCCGCCTGCTTGCGCCAGATCGAAGAAATCTTGAATTGGGTCCGGATCGCCATCAGGAACAAGCAAATGCCCACCAGACCCTCTTCCGCCGCAATCGCCAGATAAACGTTGTGGGAGTCGCGATCCGAGTTGAACTCCTGGTGTTCGGCGTAACCCTGGAATTGATTGAATACGACCGGGAAATTGCCCAGTCCAGCGCCGGCAACCGGGTAATTCTCGAAGATCGCCAATCCGACCATCCAGATATCGAGTCGACCGGCGCCGCGATCGGCCTGCGACTGCTCAAAACGTTGAAAAATAGTCGCCGGCACGGTCGCACCCGCCACCACTGCGAGGATAATCAGGACCATCAGCGAGCGCCGGATCTTAGGTTTCAACGATTGCAGTTTTAAAGAGTTCATCCTCCAGAAAAAGACCGTGATGGTCACCACCGCGGCCAGAATGGCTCCCCGCGACATGGTGAGAAGTATGGCGAAACCAACCATCGCCAGGCAGGAGAGCCAGATTACTTTTAACCACCCGGTGCGCGCAGACATTAGGCGGCCCAGCGCGAATGCCAGCGGGGGTAGCAGGCAACCGCCGAACCGGTTCGGATTTACCTGTTCTCCGTTGGCCATCACCAACGTCGCTCTCACGTAGTGTTGGGCAAATCCCACTCCAAAGTAGTAGCCGTACACTGCCATGACTCCGGCCGCCGCTCCGCCCAGGATGGCGAACGAGATCACTCCGCTAAATTCCTTTTCCGTGATGCGAAACGAACTGGCGACAAGATAAAGCAAAAAAAGCGACACCACTGTGGGCAGGCGTTCCACGCACTTGCTGGGGTCAACCGCCCACAAGATGGATGCCGCCGCCCAGGTTACAAACAATCCCCACCAGAAAACGGTGGCCGACGGCCATTGCAGGCGGTGTCCCGCCACTCCGACGGCGCACAGAACGACAAACGCGAGCAGAACCGCCAGCGACATCAAGGTGCGATCGCTGCCCTCGGCGTTGCCGGTGCTGAGCATTGAAACATACTCAAATGGCATGCAGGACGACCGCTGCTCCCACGGCCACTTCCACCGGCCAATACCAGAGGAGCGGGATCAGCGCCACTGCAGGCAGATAGATCCATCCCCCGGTCGCCACGATCACTCCCACCACCACGGCAATAGCGACCGCGGCGATCGGAATGGCCCACTGCTCAAAGGAGGCGCCTCTACGAATTAGTGCGTCTTGATGCATGATTTGCTTTTAAGACAAAGGCACGGACTGCCTCAGAGGGGCTGCGGTACGCCCATTCTATCGGAGGTAACCGCGTCCGCCAGATTACTGAAGTCTATCGCGAGAGCGTCAGCGCCGTGCGGCCGAGGATGCCCAGGTCTCCGCCAAACGTCGCCCGTTCCGCATAGGCCAGATCCAGCTCCGCTTTTTGCCGCATCACGGTATCCCGGTAGTAGCTTACGAGGTCCTCTGGCGGGACCGCCGCCAGCAACTCTTCTTCATTCCTGAATCGTATCGTCGCCCAACCGGTCAGGCCGGGACGCAGAGTCAGCAGCGAGCGATGTTCCGGCGCAAGCGCCTGGCTGAACTCAGGCACCTCGGGGCGCGGCCCGACCAGGCTCATATCCCCCCGCAGAACGTTCAGCAGCTGCGGCAGTTCATCCAGCTTGCATTTACGCAACAACCGTCCCACGGACGTAATCCTGGGATCCCCTTTTCGCGTCACTCCCGGACCGGCCTGGCTGGCGTTGTTCGACATGGTGCGAAATTTCAGCAACTGGAAAGGCTGCCCGTTCTCTCCCATCCGCGTCTGCCGAAACAGAATTGGACCCGCCGAAGTCACCGCAACTAAAATCGCCGCCACAGCCGCCAGGGGAAGACATATCAGAATGAACAGGCTCGAAACCAGGATGTCCAACACTCGCTTGCCCAGCGAGTGGTTCCAGGGACTCACCGTCCGCGGCCTGCTCGATTCCTGCAGGTTGACGGCGGCAGAGCCGGTTAATTCGCTGTCCACAAGCGCCCTCATATTTCTCAGATCTCAAAATCTAAAATCCAAAATCTGAAATCTCGAATCTCGCCCGGCGCCGTTGATTACTCCAGGTGCGCCCCGGGAGCCGTGATCGTGCCTACCGCCGGACCCTTGCCTCTGCCCGCAAAAATTCCAGCGGCGGTCCCGGCCGCATAACAGAAATGCATGAGCCAGCATATGACCGCCACCCGCCAGAAGCCTCCATCGCGTGAAACCTGGAAGGCAGCCACCATCGATCCGCAAATATAAATGGCGATCAGCGCCGCCAGCAGTATCCGGGCCGGAAAAAAACCCGCGATGCTGAGCGCGGTCAGCGCCGCGAGCGTCAGATAGAACGCAAACGGAATCACATGCCGCGCCCCGAACGGAAAACTGAATTTGCGCAGAATCGTCGCCGACACCCACCATCCGTTGTGGAACATCTGCGAACCCAGTCCCGCGGGCGTGCTTCTGGGATGATACGTCGCGGTTACATCCGGAATAAAATACAGCTTGAATCCCTGCCAGCGCAGTTGCGCGTGCAGGTAGTTGTCTTCACTCCGGCCCAGGGACTCGTCGAAAAGCCCGACCTTCAGCAGGGCCTGGCGATCATAGAGCGGAACGCCCAGGGTATCTTTGAATCCCGCTTCCGTATCCAGACGATAACCGGCACTGCCCACGCCGAAGCGGCTGGACTGGGCCCGGGCAATCGCTTCTGACCACGGTCCCTCGGCTCTGGCCACGGACAGGCGGCGTCCTCCGGTAGCGGCCACGCTGGGATCGGTCTGGTGCAATTCCAGAATCTTTTCCAGGCAGCGGCGAACGTAATTCGTTTCCAGACGACAGTGGACGGCGTCGATGCGAAGAACGTAGTCGCCCTGCGCGGCGCGAATACCCACGTTCCATCCACTGGCCTGAATTCGGCCTGCGTTGTCCAGCAGGCGGATGGAAAAATCGGTCTCCGGTTTCTTTATCTCTTGCTCGACCAGCGCCCGGGTTCCGTCGTCCGACATTCCGTCCACCACTAGTACTTCGAGCGGCCGATAATCCTGCTGGCGGATCGATTCAAGAACTCCAAGGATATCGCCGCAGCCATTGCGCACCACAACCATCACGCTGACCAGCGGGCCCGTGGAAAGGCCGCTTTCGTGCTCGGCGGATTGCGGTTGTGGTTCCACTAGATCCAACAAATTGCCATCCTTAAAATCGTTGCCCGCGATCAAACTGCGCTGACGGTTTGTCCACTGTGGACTTCGGATGTGCCGGCCGCAGTCTGGGCTGCCTGGCGAGATCTGTCGTCAACCGAGTCCAGAACGTCGGCAAACTGACGGGCCATCTGTACGTGAGTGTATCGATTGATCGCGTTCTCCCGGCCGTGGTAGACGACGTATCCTTTAGTTTTGAATTCGCCGTACGCGGCGACCAGGAAATTGCGCGCCTGTTCTTTTGACATGGCGTGAATGCCGGCTTGAGTCTCCTCCAGCGCCTCGGTCAGAACGCCGCGACTGCCGCCGATCGCAAGGATCGGCCGCGCAGCGCCGAGATATTCAAAGAGCTTGCCGCTGTGCTGTCCGGTCTCTTTAGGATCGGCCCAGCCCAGCAACAGCAGGACCTGCGACTCCGCCTGACGCTGCAATGATTCACTGCGCGGCACGACGCCCTTCACCTCAACCATCGAATCGAGGCCGAACTCCCGCACTTGTGCCTGCACCCACGGTTCGGACGGCCCGTAGAACCGCACCTGCACATCCTCGGAGCGAATTGCCTCTTCGCGAACCAGATCGGAGAGCACCTCGAACAGCATCTTGGGATCGCGCTGCCCCTGGTACAGATTGCCCGCGTACGTGATCGTGAATTTTCGCGTCAGCTCTTTCGACAGACCACAAAAATGGTCGGGGTCGAAGCCATTGGGAATCGCGGAAACTGGCCGGCCGGAGTGGCCTTCCTGCAGGCGCGCCGCCCAGGGCGTCGAGACCGTAACCAGCGCATCCGCGCCTTTGAGGGTTCGACGCTCCAGACCGATTTGGAATTTTCTCAGCACCGGATGCGGATTGGCCAGGTTCTGGGTCCAGAGGTCGCGAAAATCCGCCACCCAGGGACAGCCCAGGATTTTCTTTGCCCGGCAACCGATGAGGTGAGTGGAAATCGGCGGAGATGTGGTCAAGATCGCGTCGATTTTCTGTCCTTGATCGCGCAACTGCTCGATCGCCTTTACCGCAAAAGGCACCCACCCCTTGGTTTCATCGGGATACGCAATGATGTTTTTCGCCAAATCGAGCAGGTGGGTATGGGGCAGATCCGAGCGCGGCTTCGAGGATATGGGAAGTCGAAGTTGCTCATGCACGCCCAGCTTGCCGTCCAATCCCAGCCGGCTCTTCCAGGTTGCCACGATGTCGCGATAATCGGTCTCGATCACTCCGGGATCGAGACGGGGCTGCGCCGCTTTCGGCGTCAGCACGACCGGCTGCCATCCGAATTGAGGCAAGTATTTCACCAGCGCCGCCGGGCGGACTGCCCCGATGGTTTGGCTGGGAGGATAACGAAAAGAAATCAGCAGCACTCGACGCATATCGTTTAAAGAAAGACTCGGATCAACCGGTTACCGCCACCGACTTGCTTTTGAGATTACCCTGAACCACGGCCTTGACGCTCGAAATCACCCGCTGTATTTCCGCATCGCTCATGTCGGGAAAAATGGGGAGCGAAATACAGCGCGCATAAGCGTCGTTCGCGTTGGGGAACTGCTCCTCCCGGTAGCCGTAGGTTCGAGAATAGTATGGATGAAAGTGCAGCGGTATGAAATGCACGCTGGTACCGATACCAAGTTTCTTCAATTCCTCGATAAACTGGTTCCGGTTGACGCCCAGCGCATCCGGCCGAATTCGCAGGATATAGAGATGCCAGGCATGCACATCGCCTTCGTCGGCCGGAGGAAGCTGCAGTTCCGGATGGTCCCGGAAGGCGTCGTCATAAGCGGCGCGGATTCGGCAGCGCTGTTCCCAGAGCTCGTCGCATCTGCTGCAGCTGAACCCGTCCCACCGCCGACAGCAGGTCGCACAGGTTCATCTTGTATCCGGCATCCTGGACCTCGTAATACCACGATCCGGTCGCGGAATATCTCTTCCACGCATCTCCGCCAATGCCGTGCAGGCGCATGAGCGAGACCCGCTTGATGTATTCCTCATCGTTCGTGGTCAGCATCCCGCCCTCGCCGGTGGTGAGGGTCTTGGTGGCATAAAAGCTGAACGCGGTCAGCTCGGAAATCGTACCCACTTTCTTGCCCTTGTAGGTGGTGGGCAGAGAGTGCGCCGCGTCTTCGATAACGTGCAGGCCATGCTGCGTCGCGATGGCCTGCAGCTCGTCCATGGCGCAGGCCTGCCCGGCAATATGCACCGGGATGATGGCCCGCGTCTTGGCCGTGATTTTCCTTTTGACATCAGCCGGATCGATATTGAAACCGCCGGCAACGCTGTCGCACAGCACCGGCCGGGCTCCGAAATAAGTCACGACTTCGCCGGTCGCGGTGAAGGTGTAGGTCGGCACCAGCACCTCGTCTCCGGGCTTGAGGCCAATGGCATCGAGTGCCAGTTGCAGGGCCGCGGTGCACGAGTTCACGGCCAGGGCATACTTCACGCCCAGATAGGCGGCAAAGTCGCGCTCGAATTGCAGCGTGACCGGACCAGTGGTTAACCATTTGGACTGAAGAACCTGAAGTACAGCCTCGGTTTCCTCCGTCCCAATGGAAGGGCGGTGAAAGGGAATAAAAGTGTTGTCTGTCATAGAATTTTTTCAGCGGGGGAGGGAAATTCTGCAGTTGGTTGCCGGGACTGGAGCGCTGCTCAACCTGCGCTGTCCGGGTTTTGCGCGGGACTATGCAGGCGCGCGCCGATCGCGATCTTGCGTTCAGCCGACGAGCCCAGCGGAAGCAACCATCATCGCGATCGCGTAAAACCGTGCCAGGAACCACAGATGGTAGAGCAGCATCGACTGAAGAGGGGCGTAGAGGCGCTTCACTCGCAACGCGTAGTAACAAACGGTAAATGCCGGCGCCAGGTTCACCAACACCAGGGAAATCAATATGCGAATGGGCAGCGAGGCGTAGGAGCCGAAAAGATTCCCGATAGCTGCGAGGCAACAAGCCAGGTGGGCGAACGTAATCACCAGCGGCTTGTTCGTCCAGGAATGCTTCATCATCCGGAACATGCCCATGCTGCGCCACGCCGTCTTGCGAAAGAACACGCGCAGGTTTTGCTCTCCGCCGGGATGGAGGGCGCGGATGGCATGCGCCTGGTACACCTTGAATCCCGCCCGGTTCAGCCGCAGACCCAGATCGTTGTCTTCGCAGCTGACCATGCTCTCATCGAATCCGCCGACGGCAAAGAAAGCCTGGCGCTTGATGACCAGATTGCCCGACACGATGTAGTTCACGATCCCGTCGGCCGCCGGCACATGCAGCGCATACCATGTCTTCTGGATCCAGTTGCCGTCGTCATCCAAGGCGTACTCCGACCCGGTAGCGTCGGCGAGATTGCGCAATACCGGCAGAGCCTGTTGGAAGTAATCCGGGCCGATCAGGCAATCGGAGTCGATAAAGGCGATGTACTCGCCGCTGGCCAATTCGGCTCCGCGGTTCCGCAGCGCGCTTACCGTGACTCCGCGGATTTGCTCGACCCGGGCCCGTCCCGCATATTCCTGGCAGAGGATTTCGTACGAACCGTCATCCGACCCGTTATCCAGCACGATGAGCTCGGCATTGCCATGGTGTTCCATCGCCGCCAGAATCGAATTCAAGCAGCCGCGCAGATGGCTTTTTGAATTCAACACCGGCACCACCACCGAAAATCTATCTTTCATTCCGACCATACTTACGATCTTGCTCCCAACCATTATTTCACCCACGCTCGTTTCATGATCCAAAAACGATTTCCTCTGTGAGCCTTTGTGTCCTCAGTGGTTAAGGCTCTTACCGCTTTTTTGCTTGCCAACTGGCGTAGAACGCTTCGGTAGAGCTCAACCAGCGACCGGGCGCGTCCCTCAGGCGAATACTCGGTCGCGGCCAGAGTTCGCGCTGCGATCGCCAGCTTTTCCGCTGCATCCGGATTCGACAACACTGAATCGATGGCTTCCGCCATGGCGGCAGGATCGCGCGGTGGCACCAGAAGCGCGTGCTCGCGGTCGCTGACGATCTCCGGAATTCCGCCGACCGCGGTGGTGACAATCGGGACCCCGGCGGCCATCGCCTCGAGAAGCACGTTGGGCGAGCCTTCGCTGACCGACGAAATCACCATCACGTCGGCGCTCTCGTAGAACTCGCGAACGTCGCTCACGTGTCCTGGCATTTTCACAACATCCTGCAACCCGGCAGATCGTACCGCTTGCTCAATGATCGCTCGTTCCGGACCTTCGCCGACGATCACCAGGCAAACTGGGGCTTCGGGCTTGCGCTCTTTCAACAGCGCCACTGCGGCCACCAGGTCGGTATGGGCCTTTTCTTTCGACAGACGCCCGATGGCGAGTATCACCCGGTCCGTCGGCGCCAATGCCGAGACGGGCTCTGGCTTGGCGTCGATGTGGGGTCCGTTCTTTGCCGTTGCGCGGGCAGTTCCACCGCGTTGTGCAGCACCGCGATTTTTTCCTGCCGCAGCCCCTGGGCGCCAAGTTGCCGGGCAAAAGCCTGGCTGACCGCAATGATCTGGTTGGGAAAGCGCAGCGACCAGCGGTCGAGGCCGTGATAAATGCGCAGACGAAATGCCGAGCGGGTATGTCCGTGGTGAAAAGCGATCCAGGGACGGCCCTTCCCTACCCCCGAGATCCACACCAGAAAATGAGATTTGGAGTAATGACTTTGAATGATATCCGGGTTCAGCTCTTTGACGATCCTTCGCAAACGCCAGATCACGCGCGGATCGAACGCAAAACTCTCCTGAATGCGCTCCACCCGGACTCCGGCTTCCGCCGCGGCGTCGAGCAGCTCGTTCGAGCTCTGCCTTGGCGCGCCAGGTTCTTCCCGCAGACGCTCGAACACGGCCAGCGAAGTTTCCACCCCGCCGGGCGCCTCCATCTCCTGGCAGGAGCGGCAGAAGCGAAGCAGATTCTTGGCCGGCCCGTTCACGTTCTCGCCCTCGACCAGCGCCAGCACCCTGAGAGCAGGCGGGTGCGAGGCACTACGGGCAGAGGTTGCGGGTTTCGGCGCTTCCAAGGTCTCGATCATGGTTTCTGAAGTCAGTGGGCTCGCATGATTCAACGGTTAATTCCTGCTGTTTCCGGGTAGCAACGGCGGACTATAACGAACCCTGCGATCATCCCCGGCTGGCGATTCGACTCCGAAATGACGGTTCCAGATGACTCCTTGAAACCAGATGCCGGCTGTCGCCAGAAACGCTTTCGAGCCCAGGAGCATGATGCTCCCATGGCCTATCCACAGTGAATACCTAGAGGTTGTAGAACCTAAGTGACGTGCCGGTCTTCGCCTATCTTCTGGCACAATCAAGTTGGATCCACACCACAATCAAAATTCGAGGTTTCAAATGCCGGAAAATTCTCCCCCGACCGGGCCTGCCAGAGTAAGTTTCTTCTTATTCGCAGTCACTGTCGTGCTTCTTCTCACCGCTGGCGCGCAAGCTCAGAACCCGTGTGCCGGCCCCTGGTCCATCACCCATCAGCCTCCGGCGTCGTGCCCTTTCTACGGGCAGGGACCGAACAACGTCACCAACAAGCGGCTGCCTTCCGATGTGATGAGCCATCTGGCGGCAAACGGAAATACCATCGCCCAAACCGTCCTGGGGAACCCGAGCAGCGCCAGCGTACAGTGGAATACGCCCGGGAGTGATGATGCTGGGGTGCCGTTCTACTATGCTGCCCCTGGTGATCCGTACTTCAAATCCAGCGGCTGCAACACCACTTCTTTCAATCAGACTTTGACTTTCCGCGCGCCCAATAATGCGCCCTTCGCGAATGCCGCCCGTCCTGATCTAGGCTACGGCGGCGCGGACGCCAATTTCCGAGTGTGGGACCAGACCTCCGGAATCGTGTTTGGCGCATACCAGTCGTCCAGTTCAGCGACGCCCTTCAAAATCGGCTTGTCTAGCGCCACCACTGTCTCCGCCGCCATTTCCACCAATACACCCAACTATTGCGGCGCGGCCAAGAACCTCTTTATGGATCAGGACTGGGGAAAGCCCTATGGCTGGTTGAACGGCCAGGGCACCGAGGGTAGCTCCGGATTCGCTCCCATGGCCGGAATCGTGCGCTCCCAGGAGACTGATCCAAGGGCAAATCAATCACGCTTTGATCCTGGGCCTGGCCTGCACCAATGCGTACCAGGGATCGTACAAGGTCTTTCCGTCCAATCAGGAAACCATCCACTGCACCAATGCCACCTCGATGCCGCCCAACGGCGCCCTGATTTTCCTCGACTATACCGACGCGCAGATTGCCGGCATGAACCTTCCGGCCTGGCAGAAGACCCTCATCACTGCCATGTCTCACTACGGCGGTTACACCGGGATTACAGGAAACTCAGGCGGTTCGGCGGGATTGGGTTTCTACATGGAATCCGGCCTGGCCTACCAGATACAGACCGGTGGGACCCTTATCGCGCAATCGAATGGCATGAAGGTCTCGGGCGGAACGATCGATCCGGTCTTTGCCTACCTGTCATCTCAAGGAATTTCGTGCGGCGGATCGTCCGGCACAAGTTCCTGCAAATACAGTCTTCCGTGGATGGCCAACATTCCTAACGTCAATGGCAGCGGTGTCGCGGGTCACATCCATATGGCCGACCCATGTATCGCGTTGGGCTATGCCGGACAGCCCGGCGGTTGTGGAGCGGCTAGTTCGCAATCAGCGACTGCTCCCGCAGCGCCTACCGGGTTGACGGCCATTGTCCAGTGAAACTAAAGAGAGCCGAAGGTAGAGGCCGGGAAGAAACTCTAATAAAAACACACATTCTGCGCCTGAGCCGGTGGGTCAAGCGTTTACCGGACTCAGGCCGCGGACTCCTGGTTGGACGTAAGGCTGGCCCGCGCCTGGTTGTACACCACGGCCTGGTCGTGACGGTCCAACGCGCCCAGGGAAACAATCTCCGGGCTCGGCCAGTATTCCGGCACAATGGCAACCAGTTTGGAGACCAGGCCATGCACGTTTTTCGCCTGGACCAGCACCGAGAGTTCCTCCAGCCAGCCCGATACCTGCTCGAAGGTGACCTTGCCCCCGGTAAGCACGCGGATTTTATCGTGCGCCGTGGGCCCGATATCCTCGCCGTCGAGCTTGAGTTCTTCGAACAGCTTCTCGCCCGGACGCAAGCCGACCATCTCGATCTTGATGTCGCGGTCCGGTTCCAGGCCGGAGAGCCGGATGAGGTTGCGCACCAGGTCCAGAATCCGCACTGGCTGGCCCATATCGAGAACAAAGACTTCTCCGCCCCGGCCCATGCTGGAGGCTTGCAGCACCAGTTGCACCGCCTCGGGAATGGTCATGAAATAGCGCCGGGCATCGGGATGAGTCACGGTCACCGGACCGCCGGCGGCGATCTGCTGCTCGAACAGCGGCAAGGCGCTGCCATTGCTGCCCAGCACGTTGCCGAACCGCACCGCCATAAAGCGCGTGCCATTATCCTGCAGGCTCTGAATGATGAGTTCGGCGACCCGCTTGGTGACTCCCATGATGTTGGTCGGGTTCACGGCTTTGTCGGAAGAGATCAGAACGAAATCCTCCACCCGGAACTGGCGTGCCATCAGGGCGACGTTGTAAGTGCCGAAAATATTATTGGTGATGGCCTGAAAGCAATTCCTCTCCATCATGGGCACGTGTTTGTAGGCGGCGGCGTGGAAGACTGACTGCGGCCGATGCGAAGCGAACACGTCGCGCAGCAGGCTTACGTCCTGAATGTCACCGACCACGGGAACATAATCCAGCCCGGGAAAGCGGCGGGACAATTCGTTGCCCAGCTTGAAGAGATCATTTTCCGACCGATCGAGCAGGACCAGTTGGCGCGGACCGAGCGCGGCGGCTTGCCGGGTCAATTCGGATCCAATCGAGCCGCCGGCGCCGGTGATGAGCAGTACCTTGTCGGCGATGCGACCGCGAATCTGATCGACGTCGAGACTGACGGCTTCACGTTCCAGCAAATCCTCCACGCGCAATTGCCGTACCTGGCTCAGCAAGGCTGGCTTGTTGATCAACTCGCCGATGGGCGGAAGAATCTTGAAGTCCACCCTGCACTCGCGGCATTTAGCGATAATCCGTTCCACCAGGCGGCCCTTGGCCTGCGGAATGGCGATCATGACGCATTTGGCCTGATATTCGATGATCAGCTCATGCAGTTCATCGGTGCTGCCCAAAACCCTGACCCCGTGGATCTTGACACCTTTCTTGCTGAGGTCATCGTCCACAAAGCCCACCGGATTGTAGTTCAGCCGGGAGTTCTGCTTCAGCTCCCGCACGATCGCGCTGCCGGCTTCCCCGGCGCCCACGACAAGGGTGTTGCGTTGCGACCCGTAAGTGCGGGCGCGCTCGGTGTAGGCGCGCACCGCGAAGCGGGCGCCGCCCATCGCCATGATGGTCAGGAAGAGGTCAATGATAATGACCGAGCGAGGATATCCCGGAATCCGCAGGACGGCCTCGACCAGGCAAAAAATCAGGGTGGAACTCAATAGCGACGCCTTGCTGATGTCCAGCAGGTCGCTGATGCCCACATAACGCCACCAGCCGTGCATCAGGCCGCACTGATAGGACAGCACCAGCTTGATCACCAGCACAAAGGGCAGAGTCTTCCAGAAGATCGCCCAGTTGGCAGCGTCAAAATTGGTGTCCAGGCGCAGCAGGAAGCTGGCGTAGTAAGTGAGCACGATGAGCACGGCCTGGGACGAGAAGATCACCGCAGCCCGATACTTCAGGAAACTGCGGGACTCAGGCTCGATCTTCAAAGCGTTACTGATATTTTCCATGGCTCCGGCGGACATATCTGCGTCCTCTTTCGTCAATGGTGCGAACTCTCTTTCGGCCACTACTTACACTCCTTGTGGAATGACATGGCGGTAAACCTGGCCCGGGGGCACCCGGATTGAACCGGGAACTGTTGCCCCTACACAGTGAATCGGACAGCCGACACTCCATCAGCGCGAGGTCGTATCTTCATAGGAGTATCCGTACCCGTAGTGCTTGTAATCGGTGGCACTCGTCTGCGCCGCATTAAGCACGACCTGCAGGATGGGCGCGCCGTGAATTTCGTGAATCAACTCCACGCTGCGGCGGATGGCTTGGCGGGTGGTAATGCCCGACCTTCCCACCAGGATGACCGCATCGACCAGGGTCGAAAGCGCCCGCCCGTCCACGAACGGCAGGATGGGCGCGGAATCGATGACCACGAATTGAAAGCGCTGCCGGAGGTCGTCCAACAGCCGCTGCATGGTTTCGGAGCAGATAAGCTCGCCGGCATTTCCCTTCAACTTGCCAGCCGGCAGGATGGAGAGATTGCTCAGTCCGGGAACGCTCAGCAGGGCCTCGTCCAGGCTGGCAGTCTCTTTGAGCAGATCGCTCAGTCCCCGGTCGGCATCGAGACTCAAGGCGCGAGCCAGTCTGCCCTTGCGCAGATCCGCATCGACCAGGCAAACCCTGCCTTGTTTGGCCAGGGCGTAGGAGAGATTCAGGGCCACCGTGGTCTTGCCTTCTCCCGGGAAGCTCGAAGCGATCAACAACGCTTGCGGCGGGTGGCCGGAGTGGGAGAGCATGATGGAGGCGTACAACGCCTGCACCGCTTCGCCCTCCGGTGAATTCGGCCGCTCCAGGAAGAAAGCGTTGGTCCGAGTATCTTCGGAAGTTGTCGCCGACGGCAGGAAACCGGCGAAGCGCTTGGCCCAGGGCAACTGGGCCGCATGGTCTTCAGATTCGCCAATCACCGGAATAATGGAAACATTGGTATTCCCGATCCATTGCCGGATGTCATCGGGAGAGCGCAGTTTGTTGTCCAGTTCTTCGCGGATGAAAGCCAGCGCGACGCCGCCGAAAATAGCGGCCAGGAACCCGGCCAGCAGGTTCAGCACCCAGCGGGGACGGGACGGCATGTCCGGAACCAGGGCCGGATCTACGATGCGGATGTCGGCCGACTTCGAGGCCGCCGCGATGCCGGCTTCCTTGATCTTGCCATACAGCGAGTTGTACAAATCGACGTTGGTCTGGACTTCCTTCTTAAGCGCGTTGAGCCGGGACATCTGGCTGAGTTCCTTGGTGGTGCCCTTCATTTCAGCACCCATCAAACGTTCGCGCGCTTCGGCCGCGGCGTAGCTGGCCCGCAGCGAATTCACAATCGCGTGCTTCTGGCTTTCCAACTCCTTTTCCAGTTCATCCACCTGGCTCTGCAGCTTCTTTACAACCGGGTGATTCACGCCATAGACCACCTTCGACTGGGAAAGCTCAGCGCGTTGCTCGGCCAGTTTCGAACTCAACCCTTGCACCACATTGTTGCTGCGAACCTCAGGCAATGAATCCGGGTTGCCCTGGACGTTCTTGAGCAGGGCTTCGAGCTGAATTCTCTCCGACTCAGCCTGCGTGTATTCCCGGCTGAGTTCACCCATATGTTCGGTATACGTGCTCTTGTCGCCATCGACGTCGGCTACCCCGATCGATCCTTGAAAATCCGCCAGGGCCTTGCTCGAGGTCTCCATTTTGGCGCGGATATCGTCCAACTGCCGGGCCAGCCATTCGGAAGACTTCATGATGGCATTGTGCCGGTTCTGAAAGGTGTCTTCGATGAACACATCCACTGCGGTGTTGGCGATCTGGGCGGAGAGCTGGGGATCGTGGCTCGAAATGGTGACCAGAACCAGACGGCTCTGGGTATCCCTTCGTACCTTGAGGGCTTTGGTAAATTTACTTAATGCGATCTTCTCTCCCACGTTGAGTTGCTGGCCGCCGACGATGGAATCCGGAACCGGCGCGTTAACGTCCTCTCCCGCCTTGAGTTTTCCAATGAAAATCGGGTTGCGGTCGAGGTGCATCTTTCGAATCACATCCACGGCCACGGCGTCGCTTTGCAGAATCTGGGCCTGGGTTTCCAGATACTCGGCGTCGCTCGCGCCCGCATTGCCTTCGAGGGAGAACACTTCGCCGGCCGGGTCGATCTCGACTCGAGCGGTGGCGTCGTAAACCGGCGTGGTGAAATAGGTCACCAGGACCACGGTTACGATCACACAGAAGGCAAAGCCAGCGGCCAACCGCCAGTGCTTTTCGAGCACGGTAATGGCGCGCAGCCAGTCCGATCTCCTGGCTTCGTCCACCAGGGGCAAGGGGATGCTGAGCTGCGCTGGAGCGTGCTCGGTCTGGATGTCGAGATGAAGGGGCTTGCCGCGGTCAAAACCATTGCCCGCTCGCCGCATTAGTTCGAAGTTTTTGCTCACGCCGTGCCTCCGTTCCCGCTCTGCGCGACCCGAATCGGCCGGGCAGTCAGGACTTTTACTGTCAGAACTGTTATGAGTTGATCGGCTGACTTATAAGCTGCACGTTCGCCAGACGAATTGACGGGGAGCCGCGCCCCCCGAACCATCGCAAGGGGTTGGCTTCAGGGACGCAGTCCGTAAACCACCAGTCCGGTTGCGGTCTGAACGATTGCCTCCAAGGTGCGGCTGGTCGCGCTCTTGGCCGCGCTGTTGGGCACAAAAATTATGTCTTCGGCCTGCAGGCGAACGTCAGGCGCCCGCGAAGCCAGCATGTCCTTCAGGTTCATGGGTGTTTCTTTCGGACCCGTGGGCGTTCTTCGGATCAGCTTGGCCTTGCTCAGCGCAGCCGTCGCATTCGTGCCTTCAGCCATGGCGATCGCCTGCAGCACCGTCATCTCAGAACCATTGTTCATGACCACGCCGCTCGGTCGGTGGACATCGCCCACAACGTAGACCACGCCGGCCCGCGAAACCAGGACGGTGTCGCCGGCGAAAACCTCGACGTTGTTCTTGGCCGACTCCGCAGCATCATTCGACAGCGAGACGCTGGTGGGCGACTCGGGATGATCACGATGGGTAATGCTCACCACCTTGCCCGCCTGCTGGCTAGTGCCGCCAGCCAGTGACAGCACATCGAACAGACGCCGCGAACCCAGCAGTGGGTAAACACCGGGCTTCTGCACCTCGCCCAAAACCGAAACACCCTGGGTGGCATATTCCTTGGAGAAAACCGAAACCTGCGGGTCAGTGAAAAAACCACCCGCGATCAGCTTTTTGCGAATCGCTTCTTGCGCTGCGGTGGTCGAGAGTCCGGCGACGTGCACCGAACCAACGAAGTTCAAGGAAATATCGCCCGCTTCGTTGACTCGGACTTCCTGGTCGGACTCCGGCACGCCCAGAACGCTCACCTTCAAGAGATCGCCGCCGCCGATCAGCAGCACTGTCCTGTCAGCCGGGGCCTGGGGCTTCTCGCCCTGTATGGGTGGCAGTGGCATAGGCAGGGTCGCAGGCGTCGCCTGTGACCAACTCATTTGCATGGTGGCGCAGCAGACCAGCGCCACCAGGACCAGCGTGAAGCGGAACGCGCGGATTGAAGAAGATTGCCGCATAATCACCCTAACCTTCCAGTCGGTTTTTGCATCTCGAACGTTACGTGCCGGCTCGCGAGCGCGCGGTTCGCTGTTACGATCCGCGTGAGCATTAGACGCTGATGTGTTTTTTCAAGCTGCCCGCATGCGGCGCTCGCTCAGACTTATAGAGGTTGCGCTCGCGATAGGAACCGCCGTTGCCATGTCCGTTCTCGTAAGCGGGCACCGGGGCGGCCGGAGGAGTCATGTGGTATTGCTCGATCTTGTACAGCAGGGTCCGGTAGCTGACGCGCAGCATTCGCGCCGCTGCTTTCCGGTTCCAACCCACCTGCTCGAGAGCGGAGGTGATAGCATTTCTCTCCGCTTCCACCTTGACGCTCTGCACTAGGGACTTCAAACCGAAGATGCCCGGTTCCGCGGACTCGAGCATCGATTCGCTCTCCTCGGTTTGCGGCAGGTAAGCATTCCAGAACGCCATATCGCCGTCGCGTTCGAGGGGCTCCAGCCCCGGGCCGCCGTCTCCGACGACCAGGTAGCGCTTGGCAAATTTTTCCAGCTCGGTAAGATTTCCCGGCCAGGAATGTCGGCGGCAAGCTTCGATCGCCGCGGACGAGAGTATCCGTGGCGGCAATCCGTAGCGCCGCGCCAGCTGGTTCATAAAGTGACCCAGCAAGAGCGGGATCTCTTCCCTGCGCTGCCGCAAGGCCGGCACGTGCACCGTGAACGCGCTCAGCCGGTAGTAAAGGTCTTCGCGCAATTTATGGTCGGCAATGGCCTGTTCGATATTGACTTGCGTAGCCGCCAGTATCCGAACATCCATCTCCACTCGCTCTTCGCCACCGCGGCGGACAAAGTACCCGTCCTGCAGGACATGCAGCAGTTTGGCCTGCAGCGCCATCGGCAATTCCGTGATCTCATTCAGAAAGAGCGTGCCCCGCTGGCATAACTCGAGTTTGCCCGGCTTGCCGCCGTTCCCGGTCGTCATTCCAGCGTTCGCGGTTCCGAAAAGTTCGCTCTCCAGTACGTCGCCCGGCAAAGTCCCGCAATGCAACTGAAGAAAGCGGAAGCCTGACCGCACTGAAAGCTTGTGAATCAGGCGGGCCGCCAGGGTCTTGCCGCTACCGTGTTCTCCGAGGATGAGCACGGGCGCATTGACCTGGGCCAGCAGGTCGGCCTGGGCCCGCAATTGCCGCATGGACGGGCACGCCGCCACGAAGAACATGTCGTCATCGACGTGTTCGATTTCGTCGGCCAGAATTTCACTCTCGCCGCCATCGGCACTGTGAAACATCGCCCTCTGGATTGCGGTTTCGAGCTGCAACGGCGGGAAGGGCCGAACCAGATAATCCTGCGCGCCCAGGCGAATCGCATCCAGCTTCTGATTCAGGTCCTGCGAGCTCGCCACCACCAGCACGGGGAGCTCAGGACGAACCCGGCGCAGCCACCGCAAAGTGTGCAAGCCATCCGAGTCGCGGGCAGCCAGATCGAGAAGAACCAGGTCCGGCCCCGGCCCCGATTGCACGCGGTCAAGGGCCTCCCATCCACTGCTGACAGTCTTAATCTGCCAGCCGTGGTTTTCCCCATAAGCGAGATCCTGAACGGATCTTTCCTTGCTCACCCATAAAATGTTCATTGCGGCCATAGGGTCGTTCATCAAGAGAGAAACTCCTTACTGCACTGCATAGCTTGGAGAGGGGAGCGCGATTTCACAGCGCTTCGACTTCATATCCTTCGACGCGTACCGCCAGGGATCGCTGGATCGCGTCGACCGAGAGGATCAGCGTCCGATCCCCGTTGTTGGAAAGCAGCACGCCTTCCACACCCTGCAGAGAACCGCTGCGAATCCGCACGCGCTGTCCGATTTTCAGGAATGGGTGGGCCGACCAGGGCACCTGTTGTGAAACCACGGCACGCAAGGCATCGATCTGTTCGTCGGGAATCGGAATGGCTTCACCGTGCATACTCACAATGCGAAACACTCCATTGGTCCGATACACGCGCATCCGCTCTTCATTGTTCGCGGCCACAAGTTTCACGAACACGTAACAGCTGAATAGCGGCAGCTCTACTTTTTTCTTGCGATCGCTCCAGCGACGCACTTCAGTGATCAGCGGAAGAAAAGTGGTTAGCCCCTGTTCCTGCAGACGCTCTGAAATCGCTTTTTCGTTGCGGGCTCGAGTTTGCACGGCGTACCAGTTTGCGGTTTCCAGCTTGAGAGCAGGAGCCGCGCTCGAAGATTGCATGACTGGTTCGCTGCCGCTCATAGCTTCGCCCTCTAAGTCACATCGACAGGATGGACTTCTGGTCACAGGTTTTCTTAGATGGTGGGCAATACAGGGGGGAGGGCTGTTGATTAAAAAATGCCCGTTGCTACATTCGCAGAGTACTGCCAGATGCAAAGCCCTGCAAGAGGCACGTCCACTCGGTGAAACAAGTCTCTTCCGAGTAGAGACAATATTACACTATCTATGAGAATATCGACTCACATTAGACTGGCTCAGGTTTTGGCCTTAGTCTGAGCCACGGATCGGCCCAGCATTTTACAGCTATGTTATTGAAAATGTTAACAATAGCACTAAGAAATACCAGGTGAAGAAGCGGCCGGGCCGGACTCCGCGGATGGACGGCGAATGTCACAATGAGACCGCCCTGGGCAGTCCAAAGGTAATGTTGCAAGCAAGTTCAACTATGCGATTGCCTAGGGTTAGCGATTACGATAAAATTTCATACAATTCGCCTCATTCGTGCCGATTCTGGCACGGTCTTGTGGCTTCCCCCAGGAGCAAGGCTACCTCCTCCCGCTTATCTCGGAGAAAGGGTTCTCCGGAATAATGTGGCCCTTGTTCTCTTCAAAAACGCTTGGTCGGTTCAATCGCGATTTTGCGGGTCCTGGATCTAGATCCCGCCTGGAGGAATGATGCAGTCGACACAAAGCTCGGGAGCAACAACCATCCGTGTGCTGGTCGCCGATGACACCCGGATTCACACTCAGTTACTGGCGGACGCGTTGCAGCGCGACCCTCATCTTGAGGTGATCACGCCGCCGGCCCGATCCCGCGACCTGCTTGAGACCATAAAGCAGCACAAAGTGCAGGTTGTGGTCGTGAGTTCCAATCTCGAAGAGGAGCCGCTGCGAGGTTTCGAGCTGCTGCGGGAATTGCGCAACTTCGACTCCCGTATTTTCGCCATCATGTTGCTGGACTCATCCAAGAGAGAGGCGGTCCTGCAGGCATTTCATGCGGGCGCCAGAGGGATTTTCAGCCGTCTCGATTCGGTGGAAACCCTTTCCCGTTGCATCCGCAGCGTATATGAAGGACAGATCTGGGCAAACAGCCAGCAGTTGTCGTATGCGGTAGAAGCGCTGGCCTCTCTGCCGGTCGTACGCGCGGTCGACTCCAACGGGCTGAGCCTGCTTTCAAAACGGGAGATGGATGTGGTTCGCAGCCTGGCCGAAGGACTTACCAACCGTGAAATTGCCGAGCGCCTGGGACTGAGCCAGCACACGATTAAGAACTATCTCTTCCGGGTCTATGACAAACTTGGAGTCTCCAGCCGCCTCGAATTGCTGTTCATGACTTTGACGCAGAACGGCGCCCAAACGGCGACGGCTATGGCTGCGCCCTCTTCCGAGGCCGGAAATCAGAATCAGCCAACAGCCAGCGGCACGCCAGGAAAAACGCAGAGGAGCGGCCACGTCGAGTCTACAGATCTGCGCTTTCCGCCGGTTTCGGCTTCGGGACGGCAGGCTCTCAATGTGGAGCGGGAAACGGAACGGACCCGCGCCGCGAAATCCGGTTCGAATGCTCTGATCAGCACAGACCCACTCAACTGATCGCGCCAAGCTGGCTTTCCACATCTTGCGCGATAGAATCGTAACTAAGCATTCGATTCAAAGAGAGTGAGGGTACTGGCTCCGCGAGAATTCCTCGCGGCGGAACTCCGGCGACTTCTATCCGCTTCCCGGCAACCAGCAGATATATTCTCGCGCTCGTACCTCCTCTATCGGCGATTTCAGCGTCAAATTGTCAGGGAGCGGGCGAAACCCAGAACTGACCTCGAATCTATTGGAGATCCCGGAATAATGTTGATAGTTCGGAAACTAGGATTGGCCCTTCTTCTTATTTCTATCGCCGGCTGCGGCGGAACGGGCACCTCAGGCATCTCGGACCCGCCCGGCAGCTACTCTACTACTTTTCCCGGGACCGAAACTCCGATTTCGGAGCGCGGAAAGTGGATCAATGGAGGAGTCACAGGTCTCGACTGGACCAATGTGAATACGACTCCCGGCAAGGCTGTAGGCACACAGGGAGCTATCCCATTTTCTGATTCGACAGCGTTGCTGCAGAATTCTCCGTGGGGCAACGATCAAAGCGCGCAGGCAACCGTCTTCGTCGATCAAACCATCGACGGCTGCGGTCAGGAGGTCGAACTCCGGCTCCGATCGACAATTGCGGCACACTCAAACACGGGGTACGAAATCCTCTATGGCCTCAGCGGATATATGGCAATCGTCCGCTGGGATGGTGCGCTGGGAAACTTTACCATTTTGTCGAATCCCGTCGGCCCGCAATTCGCGCCGCAAACCGGCGACGTAGTAAAGGCAACTATTGTGGGAAATACCATCACGGCTTACAAGAACGGCCAACAGGTGTCCCAAGTCACCGACAGTACTTACTCGGCCGGAAGTCCGGGAATAGGTTTCAACCTCACCAGCGACGGGGGACCCGGTTGTCCCGGGACCAACGCGAACTACGGATTCAGTAGCTTCGCTGCCTCAGACAGCACACACGGTTCACTGTAGCGCCCAACGATTCCCTAGCCGGCCGGCGAAATGGAGCGACCCGATCGCAGAGTGATCAGGGTCACTTCCGGCGGACAGTCGATGCGCGCCGGTATCATGATTGTCCCGATTCCGACATTGGTGTACAGAGTCAGCGGACCGATTCGTCGCAGCCCGCGAGGATATTTCTTTCCCATCGACGGCAGATACGGGGCTCCCAGCAGCGGAATCCGTATCTGGCCGCCGTGCGAGTGACCGGAAAGTTGCAGATCGACATTGGAAACATAATCCGCGAAATCCGGTTCATGAGCCAGCAAAACAACCGGTTCCGCCGGAGGGATACCCTTCAAAGTCTGCGCCAGGTGAGGCCTTCCTGCCAGCGCATCATCCAGTCCAGCTAACCAGAGCCGGCCTCCGTCACGCTCGAGAGGAACAGAACGGTTTCGCAGAACTGGAATCCCGTGCGACTGGAGAACGGCGACGATGTGGCCCGGGTCAGTGCTTACATCATGATTCCCTAATGACGCGAGAATGCCAAAACGAGCCTTCATTTGCGCCACCATCTCGGCACAAGGCTCGATCGTTCTGGCCGCCCGCATGTTGAGAGTGCGGTGGGAAAGGAACGACGAGGTAACGAAGTCGCCGGTCACCACTATCAGGTCGGGCTGCAACCCGTTGACCAGGTCAATAGATTTCCTGATGGGTACAACCGAGAAGTAATCGTCGTAATGCAGGTCGCTCAGTTGAACGATGCGGAACCCGTCCCACGATTCGGGCAGGCGAGAGAGTGGGATTTCGATGGAGACGACTTTCGGGCGGTTGGCCTCGAAGAGCACGCCATCGCCCGCGACGGCCAGTGCGCCGGTTGCCGCGACCGCCGCGCCCATTGAGAGGAATCTCCGCCGAGAGCTGGAAAAAGACAATCCGGTATCTCTCCTCAAGACCCGGAGTCGGAACGAGTCGCCGGCGCTGCTGCCTGCAGTTTCAGTTCATGGCTGCGGTACCATTCGACGGTCCGGCTGAGACCCTCTTCGAAATCCACTTTTACCTTGTAGCCGAGAAATTGCTCGGCGCGGGAAATGTCGGCGAGAGAGTGTTTAACATCTCCGGCGCGATCGGGGCCGTACTTCACGTCGCCGGTGTATCCGCTCAATTTCTTCAGGATAAGAAAGGTCTGGTACAAATCCGTTCGCTTGCCGGTAGCGACGTTGATAACTTTGCCCGCGACGTCGCCGCTCGCGGCCCGGCACGCCAGCAGGTTGGCCGCGACCACGTTGTCGATGTAGGTGAAATCGCGGCTTTGCTTGCCGTCGCCAAAAATTGTAGGCGGTTCGCCTCTCAGCATTTGAGTGATGAACTTGGCCAGCACACCGGAATACGGCGAAGTCGGGTCCTGGCGCGGTCCGAAGACGTTGAAATAGCGCAGGCACACAGTCTCCAGGCCGTAACAGCGGAAAAACGAAGTCATGTAATACTCGCTGGCCAGTTTTGCCGTCGCGTAGGGAGAAATAGGGTTGGGCGGCATGTCCTCGCGCTTGGGCAGGGTTGGAGTATCACCGTAGGCGGAGGACGACGCGGCATAAACCACGCGCTTGACCTTCGCATCCCGGCACGCCACCAGCAGATTTACCGTGCCATCCACATTCGCGCGGTTGTTTCCCAGCGGATCCTTGACCGATCGGGGAACCGAAGGAATTGCGGCCTGATGCAGGACGTAGTCCACTCCGCGGCAAGCCTGATGCAGCGCGTCGAGGTCGAGCAGATCGGCTTCATGGAGCTCGATCTGGTCGAGTATCCCGGCCACATTCTCGCGCTTGCCGGTGGAGAAATTGTCCAGTCCTCTGACTTTTTGGCCTTGCGCGAGCAACTCGCGGGCCAGGCTGGACCCAATGAAGCCGGCAACGCCGGTTACGAGGTAATTCGCCATGAGATTTCCATTCTACAGGATCGCGTTACGACCATTGGGTCTGGAATGACAGTAGTGTTTTATTTACTTCGGGTGCCCTTTGCGTTCTTTTTGAATTTCCTTTGCGAACTCTGCGGTTTAAGGTTTTGTCCTTTCTAGACGGCTGCAGGATCAAAATCCCTACCGCAACGTTCGCAAAGCAATTCCGCGAAGCACGCAAAGAGCTCAGAAACGCGAGTGCCGGGAGTCTTTTGTCTCCCGGCGAACCTGCGCCAATCGGTGCTCCAATCCACATGCCTCTAGTGCATGTGCATTTCCTTTTTGCGCATGGGCAGTTTCGATTCGGTCACTTGCCTTCTCTGGACGATGTAGCGCGGCGTGGGCACTCGCTCCGGATGGAATTGCACGTTTGCGACCGGAGCGGCCGGACCCGAAACCTGCACCCAACTCGCGAGTGAAGGAGTTCCGGCTTTGTTTACCAGAAAGAGCATGTAGTATCCCGGAGGAGCGATGTTCGAATTTGGCGGACCGGTCACGGTGAGCGTTCCGGAAGCGGCCGTGAACTGCAGGCCGACATAGCGCTGATCCATATCGAACGAATGAGTGACCGAGCCTGCTTTCATGAGCACCACGGATGCGATGTTGGCGGCGTCCGGCGTGGCTACGCTGAACGAACCGGCGTAGGTGACCGAAGCCGGTGCGCTTCCGATCGCGGGCCGGGTGGCGAGACTGCCATCCGTATTGAACAGATACGCCGGCTGGTAAATCTCGATATGGTTTTCGAACACACCTTGCGCCGGATTACCTCCAGTAATTGCGACCGTGCCATCCGGCAGCAGCAGCTGGACGTTGTGGTAAAGCCGGGGATATGCGTTCGAGCCAGCGGATGAGAACGAGTTGGTCGCGGGATCGTAAATCTCAGCTTTCAGGCTGGCCGTGCTGGCGTCCTCATCCTGCGCGGAGCCGCCATCAACCAGGACCTTACCGTTGGGAAGAATCGTAGCTTCCATCTCGACTCGGGCCTGGGCCATATTCGGTCCCTGCACCCAGCACGGGGCGAAGGTCGGGCAGCTGGCAGATAGCTGGAAGCCGGCCGGACTCAGATCGATGAGCTCAGTAGTGTTGGTGGCAGGATTGTCGCCGCCCATGATCATAACTTTCGGGCTGTAATTATTTTGTGGCGTAAGCGGCAGCAGCACGGAGGAGCCGTAGGTCCGCTCCCCGTTGGGATCGTTTAATCCGGGATAGATTGTCCACGCCACCAACGTCCAACTCTGAGTGGTGGGGCTAAAGTCGAGAGTTGCCGATGACGGCGCCGAATAAAAGACATGGCCGGTTGGCAGCAAATGCATTCTGGGATAAAGCGGGAATCCAAATCCCGGGAAATTCGGGATGTTGGGATTGCCGGGAATTTCGGCTCCCCACTTCGTACCGTCCCAGATTTCGCTGGTGTTGTTGTAACTACCGTCAGTGTCGTTCAGTCCGCCCGTGGTCATCATGCTACCGTCGTTGAGTTCGGTGACGGTTGGGTACCAGCGTCCGTGGGCTGTGGGAGTCACGTCCACAAACGATTCCGTGCTCGGATCGAAAATCGAAGTATTGGTCAGGCCGGTGAACGGAACTTCCCCTTGAACACCGACGACTTCGAGGGCTCCGTATCCTTTGGTTCCGCCGTCGATCAGCACTCTGCCATCCTGCATGATCGACATGCCGTTGCAGAACATGTCCCAACCGATGGGCAAGCGTCGTGATCTGGTTGGTCGACAGGTCCATCAATGCCGCGCCCTGTGGGTACTGCGGTCCAGGTGGGCAGCCGGCCTGCGTGGGAGGACAGTTGCCCGAACCAGAGATGACGAGAATCTTTCCGGTATGAAGCAGGGCCGCGTGCACCGGGTTGATCGGCATGCTTACGGGCAATGTGGTCCACATGCCTGTCGGATGACCGTTGGCGGTGCTGGGCTGGCTCGGAGTGGAGGAAGCGGGCGATGAGGCCATGCTGCCGCCTCCGCAGCCCGCGAGCGAAAAGGAAATCAGGGCGATCAGCGCCAGCATCGGAAGTCTTCGGTTCGTGCTCATTTCTTTCATGGTCTCCAGGCCGAATACAAAAGTTAAATTCATAACGTCACAAATACTGGTAAGAGGTTTGATCATTGATTCTGCGCCGACACCGTCTCCGCGGGCGTAGTGCTGACCCGCGACAAGTAAGGAAAGAACGGCGTGACTTCAAACGGCATTTTTTCCTGCGGCGAAAGCAGTGCCACCGGCCTGGTCTTCATCATTTCCAGGCGATTGCTCCAGGGGTCCAGCTTGATTCTGCCGCCCAACGGAAGGGCCGCGATCTGGTCGATGCGCTGGGTTTCAAGTTGCGGAGCCGTGCTCAGCAGCGCGGACATGCGGCTGGTCTTTCCGTTTTCCATGCGGTTGCCCAAGTGTGGCCGAATCAGGCTGGTGAGTTCGGGCGCCCGGCTGTCCAGCGCCTTCAGGAACAGCCCGGCGTTCGCCAGCTTGTCCTTGTAGGGAGACTTGGCCAGCAGTTCCATGGCTTTGTTGTCAGCGGCTTCCTCTTCAGCCGGGTTCCGGCTGAAGTCCATGCGCTGGAAGGTGTTTTGATCGGGGAAAAAGAAACGGTCGTTGAAGGCGAAGCGGGTATCGATGCGGTGGCCTAATGCGATGTGGCTGAGTTCGTGGGCCAGAGTCATCGCCAGGGCGCCTTCATCGGGTAGAACGTCGAGCAAGCCCCGGCTGATCACGATGGTATGGCCGATGGTGAAAGATTCCAGAGGTGAGGTCAACAGCACCCGGCAACGGACTTCAGGAATGATCTGAAGATTGTTGGTGATGATGAGGTTGTCCACCACAGTCTGCAGAATCTTGTCGACATCGCCCGAGGGCGCGAGCAGGCCGACTTTTTGAAGATGGTCGAGGGCGTTGTCCTCGGCGGCCCGCTCCCACATGCGCTGCGCTTCCACCGGACCGGCCTCTTTTGCGGCGTCGGTCTGGTCGGTGACGGTTTCCACCTGAATTTCGGCAAATTCCTGGTCGTGCTTGAGCGGTTCCGGATCATAGCTCCAGAGCCGGGTCTGCGCCTTGAAATGCAGGCCAGGAAGCAGTGGGCCGGCGTTTTTCAAATTTGATTCTTCGATGAACACATAGGATGGCAACCAGATGCCGGCTTGAAGATTCAAGCGCCAGCTATCGAAATGAAGGTAATAGCTGTAGCGTGAGCGCGGAGAATAGGTGCCGTTGAAGCGGACGATGTTATAGTCGCGGTCCTCCACCCAGATGCGGCCCAGAAACCGGCCACCAGCTTCGCCCTTGGGTTGAACGTCGAGCACGATGCAGCGCACTTCACCGAGAAATTCCTGGCGCACAAACTTGAAGTCGTAATTCTGTTTCTGAAAGTCGCGGTCGATCATTACCATCTGGGCGAAACCCAGGGGCATGAACTTGCGGGAAAACGGGTTGGGAAATGCGTTCAGGGCCTTGAGCTTCAGACCGGTCTGCTTCTCAAACAGCTGGTCCTCCACACCGTTGCTCAGGTCAAGGCGTCCCAGAAAATACTGATCGCTGGTGGGGACGACGATCGAGTCCTTGTCGGTCTTCAGGTTCTGGATGTAGGTCTCGGCCAGCGGATGGCGGTGCTTCATCTCCCCTACGAATGTGCGCTCGCGCTCAATCACGCGGTCCACCACCTCATCGATCGAAACCCGCGGCATCACTGCCAGCGACTCGCTTTTGGTGACTCCGTAATTGCCGTAAATGGTGACGGCGGTGGCGCTGGCCACCTTGACCGGGAAGGTCGCGCTGGTCGCGCCGGCCGGAACCGTAACACTCGCCGGTACCAGGGCCGAGCCGGCAGGGTCAACCGCCAGCGAGACCTTTACTCCAGCGCTGGGAGCGGCCGCATTCAGGGTTACCGTGGCCTGCACGGAGCGGCCTTCGGTGACGCTGGCCGAGCTCAGGTTGATCGAGGAAAGAAGAACGGGCGAATCCTGGGCGGACACCGAACTGGCCATGCTCAAGCTCGCCAACAATGCAAGAATAATGGTTACGATTACGCGCATAATGTGTTTTGACCTCGCTGCTTCAGGACCTTTCGCCAGCATGTGAATGATGGCCGATATGCTTCCGATACCAGGAAATGGCATGTTACCGACCTGCCTTTCGACCAAACAGATTCCAATTGAATGAGAAGGTGGTGAACACCGAGACGCCGCCGGCCGCCAGGCCAGACTGGAAGCGGTTCTCGTGCAGATAGGCAGCGCCGATTTCGGTGTAGACGGCGCTGCCCGGGAAGATTGCTTTTACTCCGCCGCCGACTAAGGCTTTGTTGTCCCAGTCGAAACCCTTGCTGTCGTGGAACACCGTCGCCTCGGCGTAGGGCACCACGGTGAAGCGGCTGAATCTTTTAGCCACCACTCCCTGCGTGACATACCCCGTGCCGATAATGTTTCCCTTCTCCACCGGCGACAGGTTTCCGACTTCGATCCACGACGATCCCGGGAACCGGCTCGACTTTTCCTCCAGCGGCTGCCAGCCAAACCAGTCCTGCACGAAAACCGTCAGACCGCTGCTGGTTTCCCCCTTGAAGCGATCTTCGTACGAGTAGGCAGAGCCCAGGCTGATCACCCCTTTGCGAAAATGCTTGTTCAATTTCACGCCCAGCCGGGGCAGGACTTTGTTGTTCCAGTCATAGCCTTTGGTGTCGACAACGAAACCCATTCCGACGAAAGGAGTCACGGTCAGCGATCCCGAGTAGGTGGAAAATACCGCTGCCCCCTGTTCCACGTAGGATTGCAGGTAAAAATTATTGTGCTCGATCGGGCTCTGGTTGCCGATTGACGTCCAACCCTGGCCGGGAAAACCAAAAGAATCGACCAGGCTGCCTTGCAGCGCGGACACAGCTCCGTCCTGAGCGGCGGAAAACGTCGTCAGTGCCAGAACTGCGATCAGCGCGAACCACAACTTGATTTTCATAACTCCACTTTTCTGTTAGTACCGTTTAACGGCAAACCAACCTCTGACCTGTTTCCTCTGAATAACTACCTTCCAGAAGCTGTAGAGGAAGACAGAACAGTCCACGAAACGCAGTAACGGATACATCGGTGAATAAAAGAACACGTCAGCCCGCCGGTCACAGACCGCGCAAATCATCGACAGGAATATCAGAACGATCATGTCCATGCCGACACCGTAGAACGCCAGCCGGGGATACAGGAGAAGCCAGACCGGCAGCAGCAAGAACAAAGTGGCGAAGATCACGCCTTCGCCCATCAACAGCTTGTATTCCAGATCGATCTTGGAGAGGCCGGTGAGCATGCCGTACTTCCTGCCCACCTGCCAGGCGCCGGTGTGCCACCGATACATCTGTTTGACATAGTCGCGCAGGGTCCTGGGGTCCTGCGTGGAAACCACGGCACGTTTCTGATAAACGATCTTGCCCAGTTTTTTGCGATGGACCTGGATGGTGCAATCCATGTCCTCGACGATGGTGTCGTTGCTCCACTCGAGCTGGGCGAAGACGTGGGAGCAGAATGCCGCGGCGCAACCTGGAGTCACCGTAATAACGCCCATGTTGCTCTGACCGTCCTTGTAGACGGCATGCGAGATCCAGTAGGCCAGGCAGCGATAGGCGGTCAGCCAGTTGTGCGGAGTGCTCTTCGCCCGGCCACACACCACCGCTGCGTCCAGTTCGAAAAAACTCTTCCTGACTGACTGAAAATAATCCGTGGAGACCTGAGTGTCGGCATCCATGAGGCAGATGTAGTCGTAGCGCCGGACCAGGTCGAAGCTGGAGGCCAGGCGGGCCAGGCTGTGCGCTTTGCCGATGTTCTTTTCGTTTCGGGCGACATTCACGCCGAACGAGCGTGCGATCTGTCCCGTGCCGTCGCTGGAGCCGTCGTCAATGACGTAAATATCCGCGGGCAGCAGGCCAGCCTGGAGAATGCTTCGCAACGTTCTTCCAATGCCCACCGCTTCGTCTTTCGCGGGCAGCATTACGCAAAGCCGTTTCACAATTGACCTTTCACTACCAACTCTCGTGCGTCGAACGCCACCGGGTAAGCGCCGTCCTTGCCCCGGTGCAGTTCATGTCCCGCCTGATACACACGTGCGCGCGAGCTCTCGACCATGACCTTGAGGACCACTCCGTGTGGAAACGGAGTTGGGACCTGCCAGTTAAACTTTTTGCCGTCCGTCGATGACCTGGGGTTGTGCCGCCTCCAGAACTTTCTGGGCGCGGAAGTAAGCTGCAATTTCTCCGAAGGGCGCAACCCACAGGCCCTGGTTCTCAGCCGCCTTCACGTAGTCCAGAAATTGAGTGAACGTATTGCTGGGAATGGGCTCGAATCCGGTCGAAAGATCGCCGATGCCGTGGATCTGAAGAATGGTCCAGGCTTTCAGCGCCACATCCTTATCGATCCAAGCCTGATACGTGGCCAAGTCGTACTTGGTGTAGCTGGGCTGGCTGGGAAGTTGGTACCAGTCCGGTTGGATTTCGGACTTGATGTAAACCTGGCTGCCATCGCCGCGTCCGCCGCGAGCGGCGAAGTCGTAGCGCTTCACCCAGTACAGCAGGCCGGGTGACACCTCGGTGTACGGATAAGCAAACGTCAGGATGTCAGATTTGAAATTGCTGTCGAGAAACTTTTTGGCGTCTTCCACCTGCAACTCTTCCCCGGCCTTGGTGAGATCGCTGGCGGGCTCGTGGGAGACGGAGTGGTTGCCAATCTCGTGTCCTTCCGCCTGGACTCTACGCCAATCATCCAAACGCGTGGTCTTGGAAACGATCAAGAAGAAAGTTGCCCGCAGATGCCGCTTCTTGAGTTCGGGAACTGCAACGTCCAGATGCACGGCGCGCGAGTCGTCAAACGTCAGCGACAACGCTGCCGGGTGGCCGTTCCACGGCAAGACCTTGAACATGGAGGTTTGCGCCGAGCAGCTCGGCAGCAAACTCGCGATCAAGATCAGTTGGACAAATTTTGTCATATCGCAGTTGGAGGAACTTTCATGCATACCAAAGCAACCGCGATGCCAACGCGGGGTGGTTACTGTGCAGGCGGACGGCGGCACTCCGCGTGATTCATCTCTTGCCCGAAATCGCCGACAACGATGGTACTTAGCCGATGAGGCCGGCCTGCAACCCGCGCCCATGGCGACATCCGGGTAACGTATGTTGGCGGCGAAAGGAGGGCCGAAGAGGTTACTGAAGTAATCAGTGCGCCTGATCTCCGGGGAAGAACATTCAACCGGAGAGGAAAACATCTTCCACTTCGCTGCTGCTGAAACTGCGGGACCAACAAGTCCCGAGACTGAAACGCGCGTTATGCTGCGGCGGTACAAGGTTGTCCAACTCTCGAAGTTGTTAACACTGGTCGCTGGAAAATAATTTGGTCAGGTCAGTGCTCCCTTTGCTTTTTTCCCTGCTTCTGCAGGAAATGGATTTTGTCCATGGCACAGCCGCATGTTCCCAGGGGAGGGACAACGGTTGAGCGGTTGTACTTGGATAACTGGGGCCGCGGAGGAGGTTCCAGTGCTAAATGGCCGGGGCCGAGGAGGAGGTGGGATTCACGAGCGGGGCCGAGGAGGAGGTGACTTCATTAGAAGAATAAAATTATTTCTTTGCGGGATCAATGGCCCGTCGGTGCCATGCACCAACAAGCGGGCTAGTGGCGTGTCACAGAGACAACGTTGCTGCGGTGCGGCGGGTCAGGATCGGAATAATTTCCGCCGGATCGGCGCGAGTTGCTCCATGATGCGGCCGGCTCGGGCTAACAAGTCCAATGTCTAGCTTCTCAGCTCATACCGCATCGCCACTGCGCCCGAGCTGAACTCCAGCCGGCTCACCAGCCTCAAGTCGATACGCTTCGACAGCCCCGCGAACAACGTCGGCCCGTGGCCCGCTAGCCTGGGGTGCACCACGAACTCGTACTCATCGATCAATCCCAGCTCCGCCAACGCCAGCGGGAGCGTCACGCCTCCCACCAGCAGTCCCTTACCCGACTCCCGCTTGAGCAGCTGAACTGCCGTCCCTAGATCCCCGCGCACGAGCTCCGCGTTCCAATCGACCCGGTCCAGGGTGCTCGACACGACGTACTTCTTTGCCGCGTCGATCGTCCGGGCGAAGGGTTCCATCAAATCAGCCCTCGCTGTCGCCCCCGCCGGCGGCCGGAAGGCTTCCTCCATCATTTCGTAAGTCACCCGGCCAAAGAGGAGGGCATCGGCTTGGTCGAGGTTCTCGATGGCGTGACGATGCAAGTCTTCGTCCGCGGTTATTGCACGATGATCGCAGCACCCGTCCAATGTGACATTGATGGAATACCGAAGGGGTCGCATCACGCAAGAGTACCGCCGAGGGTGGGAGACCAGCAAGGTTAGCCCGCTTCGGGCAGGAGCGACTCACTTAACCTATGACAATGACAATTTGAGAGCTGCTAGTGGCATGGGGCAGAGACAACGTTACAGCGGATTCGGCTGTATGGACGCGACACACTACTAGTTGTCCCGGCTCTGCCGTTCTCAGTGTCCGGTCATCATTTCCGGGTTCGCAGTTGAAGCAGGCCGCGTGTACATGGAAACGCTGCCTGTGCTCCAGGCCTTCACGAAACCATAGCGCGCGCATAAACGGCTCAACATACTATCTGCCGATAGATGCTCGGAATCACCAACGAAGACTACGAAATCCACTTCGTTCGCCGGATGATCGGACAGCAAGACCCGTCCCATGCTCATGGGATTTATTTCAGAGCCCAGCGGGTTCAACGGCGTCAGCGCCGAAGGCGCGATTTTGAGCGGCATGGTGCCGGTGTACAAGAAGGGAGAATTCAGCAGTATCGCTTTCGAATGCCGGAAATAGTGCGCCCCCACCCAGCGGTCAGGTCCGAAGGCCAGGCCGGGCGGAAGATAAATCGAAGCATCATCCATGACGATCGCGCCCTTCGTCCCGGCCTTGACCACAGGCATCCGGTAGAGATCGGTGGCGAGCTGGTAGCGGCGGCAAAACTCCACCTGGTAGACCAGGACGCCAACGCTGACTACAAGGGCAAGGACTGTGATCGCGACTCGGACGCGGCCATGCTCGAAAGCCGCGCTGCTTGCGAAGGCGGCCAGGATGAAAAGCAGGGCAAAGATCGGGAAGCGCTGGTCGAACGATGAGCCTCCGCTAAATTTTTCGGGCGCCACCAGATAGAGGAGAGCGCAGAATACTCCCACGCCGAGCAAGACGCGCTGGGGCAACGACCACGTCAGCCGGCTTTGAAGTGCAAGCACCAGGACGGGAAGGCCTATGCCGGCGACCAGGAGTCCCAGAGGAAGGGCGTAGTACCAGACCTGGAATGGCGAAATCGGCCCGAGCATGATCAGCTTGCGGAGCTTCGCCAGAGATTCCGCCATCGTGGAGAATTTGCTGCCGCCCCCGCCAGTCACGAATAGCAGCACATAGGCCGAAGCCAGGCACGCCATGAACAAGGATAAGATCGCCGGACTGAATTCACGAACCGCCAGCCAGAGGCGATTTTTCCAGGCTCCGGTTGAAGTTCCAGACGACTTCCCTGTTGCGGCCAGGATCAATACGAACAGATGGGCGCCCATTACCATAAACGCGACCAGCAAAGGGACAGGGTGGCTGAGCAGAACCAGTATGACGAGCGCCAGAAACGTATAGCGACGCCAGCCGCGCAATCGCAGGGGATCGCGGAACCAGTAGGCGCAGAGAATTAATGTCAAAGCTGTGGCGAAAACAAAGTTATAGAAGCCCAAATACACAAACTTGTTAAAGACGAAGGGGAATATCAGGATAGCCATGGCGGCGGAACTCGGGTTCAGCACGCGCAGCAAATAGCGGAAACCGCACGCCATCAGGACTGTGTACAGGCATAGAAGCAATCGATCCGCGAGCAGAGGGGAGACTAAGCTGTCCAGCCCGATGAAGAGATAGTAGATGAGCGCGTACGGCGGCAACCAGTGCCGTATTTCAAAATATTGGCCGTAGGAATGACCGCCTGTCATTAACTCTTTTATGACATCGGCATAATAAAGATGCACGGGCGCATCTTGCGCGGGAAATACCCTCAGACTCAGCAGGAACCATGCGTATGCGATCAACAGGAGCCAAAAACATACTTCGGCGAAACGCTCAAAGCGGGTGTCCTCGGTCATTCGTCAGTTGACCTGCAACGAAAGGGACACGGGATGAGTCAGCGCTCCCGAAGTCCCAGTGACCGTGACCGTATAAGTTCCGGCAGGCGTGCCCGGAGTGCCACCACCGCCACCGCTGGAGGACGACCCCCCGCAGGCCGCCATGAAGACCAGTCCCGAGAACATCAAGCAGCCCAAAAGGAAACATAAGAGCCGTCTCTTGCGTGAGCTGAAACCGGCTCCCAGCAACGCCAGCCCGCCAATGGGCAGCCACATCGCATAGAACGCGCCCCGCGAATGCGGTGTCAGGGACGCAGTGGTCGCCGCCGTGGTGGCAACCGTGAGCGTGGAAGTGCCGGAACCGCCGGCGACTGAAGCCGGGTTGAACGAGCACGTGGGTATCCGAGCCCCGGCCGGAGTAACGGTGCAGGTGAGATTGACCGCGCTGTTGAAGCTGTTCTGCGGAGCGATCGTAATTGTGGACGTGGCCGAGGCCCCGGGTGAAACCGAAGCCGGCGCCAGCGCCGTACCCGCGATGGTGAAATCCGGGCCCGCCGTAACCGTCAAGGTAAGCACCGTGGCATGATTCAGCGGCCCGGTCGCTCCGGTTACGGTCACGGTGTATGTTCCTACCGGTGTCCCGGAAGTACTGACGGTGAGCACTGAGGTGCCTGCGCCACCCGCCACAGAGCTCGGGACAAACCCGCATGTAGGCACCGGCGCCGATGCTCCGGCAACACCGCAGGTGAGATTCACCGCGCTGTTGAAGCCGTTCAGCGCAGCGATGGTGATCGTCGAGGTGGCCGTTCCGCCGGCCGCCACGCTGGCGGGCGTAAGCAACGTTCCCGCGATGGTGAAATCCGGCGCCGGGATCACCGTCAGACCGACCGACGTGTCGTGCGAGAGGATTCCTGAAGTTCCGTTCACGGTCACCGTCGACATCCCCAGGGGCGTAGCCAGCGAGGTGGTGATGGTGAGGGTTGAGGTCACGGCCGCTACACCCGCCGTTACTGAGGGAGGCACGAAAGAGCAACCGGCATCTGCCGGCAGGCCGGCCGGGCAGGTCAGCGTGACCGCACCGTTGAAGCCATTGAATCCGGTCACCGAGACGGTGTATGTCGCCGAAGCGCCGGGGATCGCTGAAGCGGTGGTGGGCGGAGTCACGCTCATGACAAAGTCGGGAGCAGAACCTTTTCCGAACGCCACAGCCTGCATCACCCAGTTCGTACTGGTACCCAGCGTCGCGGTCGCATCGACCACACCCGCCGGCTGGTTGATGCGATGCACTACACCGGCGCCGGCTGGAGTAATGGCCACGGTCGCAAAGTTCTTGCCGGGTTCGGCGACCGTCCCGCCGATACTGGCGCCAATGATCAGGTCGCTGGGGTTGATCGTAGTAATGGGGCCGCTATCCATCGCTGTGCTGGTTCCGGAATCTCCGCCGCCTGTGTCCAGCGGAGCCACCGTATCAAGTCCGCTGTATTCGAGAATGCGTACATCGGGAAAGAGCCGCGGCCACACTGAACGTTACCGTGACCGTATTGCCGGCAGCGGCAGCGACGATGTTCTTGGCATAGTAGATCGCCTGGCTCAGCCCGGTGCCCACGGTTGCGGGGAACGCCAAGGTGTAAGTGTTTCCGGCGCTGTCAACCACCGACTGAACCGTGGCCGTGGCGTCGGCCCAGCCCACGATAACCACATTCAGATTGCCCACAGTCTGCGCGAGAGTGTAGTTGACGGTTGCGAGTCGTCGCCGGGGAGGTGGGCTGCGCAGAATTTGCCTGCACAAAGCTCATTCCCACCACCGTTGCGTAGTTGTAATCGAAAACGCCGCCCGAGCGTGGTACTGGGATTGGTCACAACCACAGGCGCCGCGCCGACAGAACCGGCCGGGACGCTGGCAAAGATGGTCTTATTATTTGCCACCACAACGTTGTAGGCAGGAACTCCTCCCACGGTGACCTTGGCGCCGGCGGCGAAATCGCTGCCCGCAATGGTGACAATCGTTCCCCCGTTCGTGGTTCCGGTGGTCGGGTTGATTCCGGGTGAACTCGCCGTCGCGAAGGGTGTGCTCGCGGTGAAGCTGAACGCCGCTAGGTATGGAAGATGCCTGGCCATCCACATTGGTAACGGTTATGGTCGCGGCTCCAACCGGGAAAGAAGGAGTAAGGCAAGCGATGGTGGTGGCAGCCGTGACATTGCAGTTCACTCCCGACGCGGTGGTGGTTCCGTTGCTGAAAAGCACGGTGGCGCCAGGTTCAAAGTTCGTACCGGTAATGGTGAGCGGAACTCCACCCGCTTCCGGACTGGAAGCCGCCGAAAGAGATGTAATCGCAGGCGCCGAGAAGGTCGGTGGAGTCTGACCGGCCAGCCGGAACGCGACCATTTGCATGATCCAGACGCCGGACGTGAATGCGGCGGTAGCGTTGTAGCTTCCGGTCGCGGCCACCGATTGATCTTCAATGATGTCGCCAAAACCGTTCAGCAATTGCTCGGTAAAACCCGTCCCTGGACCCGTAAAACCCGTCGTGATCCCACCGGCGCCGAAGAGCAGGTCGTTCGCCGAGTTTGTTGCGACCGCGCTGCTGTCGGCCGGAATCGAGTTGCCGGAGGCTCCCACCGAGGTGTCCACAGGGTTCGTGAGATCCAACCCGCTGTACTCGACGATGCGGACACTTTGCGCCTCGGTGCTTTGATTGAAAGTAACCGTAACCGTGTTGTTGCCGGCATTGATGCCCTTGGCGTAATAGATCGCCTGCGATACACCCTGCGCCGCCGGAGGCGAAGAGATGGTGCCCGCGGCCAGTTCGTAGGTGTTGCCGTTGCTGTCGGTGACCGAGCCAATGGTGGAGGACGTGTCGTTCCATCCCACGACCACGACATTCAGATTTCCCGCCGTCTGCGCGCTGTCGAATGTCACCGCCACCGAATTTGTCTGGATAACTACGGCCGGGTTGCTCTTCTCCTGAACCACAGCCGCCTGTCCCAGTGCCAGCATCGGAAGCACCAGCGCGGTGAAGCCCAGAGCTAAACGGGAGAGAAACTGAAGGCGGTTCAAGCAGCTATTGCGGGCGGCTTTTCTGTCCATGGCATCGGCCTCGTCCCTGACTTTGTCTTGGCCGACGTCTTTGGCGCAACCGTCTAAACGTCTTGCACAAAAACAACCCAGGTCTGTCTTCCCAAACTAGGAAATCGCGTTCAGTTTACCCTCCTCCGGCCGGTCCACATCGTGACGAAAGAGTGACCCCGAGGCGTTTCATCTGGCTTGCAAGAAAGTCCGACATCAGACGAAATCGCCGGAGCGCAGTTCCGGCACGGCTCCCCTCTGCCGGAAGGGCACCGGCCGGACAAGGCCGAATCACCGACATTTACCCGTGATTTGCCTGTAAAACGACCTTAATAACATGATCTATCGCCATGATTACAGGCGTTTTAGGTATAATTGCCGCTGGCCAGCATTGCGATTGACAAGCCTTCCCAAATCGGGGAAAATGTTACCGTAGTTCAGTTACTACTTCGTCCTTTAGTAACCTCCCCCAAAGCTCAGGATGCTGCTCTAGGTCTGTTTAGAGCAGTGGATTCAGAAAGAAATCGAGGCCCATTGTGTCCCGTGTCGTCTCTGTACGTTTCGGTTTGCTGCTTTTGGGGGTATTCCTGGTAGCGGGGTCATTCGTTCCAAGGGTGTCGGCTCAGGCCGCTGTTCAGGGGAAATGGAGCACCCTGCCCTACACGATAACCATCAATCCCATCCATGTAGCGCTGATGCACAATGGGAAAATTTTGGTCGTAAACGGTTCCGGGAACTGTCCGGCTTCGCAACCAGGTTGTCCCGCCGGGCCGCCTTACGGTGGCTCGACTCATTCCGGCGCCGTGGTCCTCGATCCAGTTGCCCAGAGCATCACTCAGTTATCGATCGGGTATGACATGTTTTGCAACGGTATGACCGTGCTCGCCGACGGGCGAGTGCTCATCGCCGGCGGCACGATTCAATACGATCCCTTCCTGGGGAGTGTACAGACTTCGATCTTCGATCCGTCCTCGAATTCCTTTACCACTGTGCAGAACATGGCTCACGGCCGGTGGTATCCAAACGTGCTCCTGCTCAGCGACGGCCGGGTCATGGCTTTTTCTGGACTCAACGAAACCTCTGGCGGCACAAACAACACCGTGGAGTTCTACACCGTGGGATCGGGATGGAGTTCTCCGTCTACGGCACCATTTACGCCGCCGCTGTATCCCCGGCAGCACCTGCTGCCCAACGGGAACGTATTTTTTTCGGGTTCGACTCCCACGAGCTACGTGTTCAATCCGTCCTCCAAGAGCTGGACAGCGGTAACGACCACGCGATACGGCGGCACGCGGACGTACGGCAGCTCGGTTCTATTCGCGCTTACCCCGGACAACGGTTACGACCCGCAAATCATGCTCTTCGGCGGGGACAATCCCGCGACGGCGACGACCGAGATCATTGATATGGGGTCATCCTCGCCGAGTTGGCAGTGGGGTCCCAGCATGTCGCAGGCACGAACGGATATGGTCGCGGTCCTCTTGCCGACGGGAAAGATCATCGCGATGGGTGGTTCGTCGAGCGATGAAGACCCGAGCACTAAGAGTCTGAATGCTGATCTCTATGATCCCGCGAGCAATACTTTTTCGTCAGCGGGAGCCAATGTCTACACCCGTCTTTATCACACCGTGGGATTGCTCTTGCCCGATGCAACCGTGTGGCTGGCGGGAGGCAACCCGACGCGTGGGAGTTATGAAGCCCACATGGAAATCTACCAGCCGCCGTATCTCTTCAACAGCGACGGCAGCCTGGCCACTCGACCCTCGATCGCGAGCGCTCCAGCGACCATTGGATGGGGTGGGTCGTTCTCGGTTTCGACGCCGGACGCGGCCAACATCTCACAGGCCGTGCTGGTGCGGCCGGGATCTTCGACTCACTCCTTCGACCTGGACCAGCGTCTGGTCGGAATGTCGTTCACGGCGGGTTCAGGGTCGCTCACCGTAACGGCTCCGCCCAACGCGAACATCGCGCCTCCGGGATACTACATGCTGTTCCTGATCAACAACCAGGGCGTGCCCTCGACGGCGGCCTTTGTTCTGTTGAACGGCTCCGGCTCAGCTCCTGCGCCCAGCGTAACTTCAGTATCGCCGGCCTCGGGATCGACCAATGGCGGAACCGGGGTGACGATTACGGGAGCCAACTTCGTCTCTGGAGCCACGGCGACCTTTGGCGGAAAGGCGGCCACCGGAGTCACGGTGGTGAGCAGCACTTCGATCACGGCCACGACACCTTCTCACGCCTCCGGCGCGGTCAGCGTGGTGGTCACAAACAGTGATACCCAGAGCGGCACTTTATCCAATGGCTATACCTACAACAATCCCGCTCCGACGGTGACATCCGTATCGCCCAACACAGGAGCGGTCGGCGGCGGAACCGGGATCACAATTACCGGCGCGAATTTCCTGACGGGAGCTGCAGTATCCGTCGGAGGAACGGCTGCGACCGGAATTACGGTGGTGAACAGCACTACGATCACAGCGACGACTCCGGCGCACTCGGCGGGCGGAGCGAGCGTGGTGGTCACAAACACCGACGGCCAGAGCGGCACGCTGTCCAACGGCTACACTTACGCCAATGCGCCGACGCCGACGGTGACCGCGGTAGCGCCCAACTCGGGACCGGTCAGCGGTGGAACCGCGGTGACCATCACGGGCGCCAACTTCCTGGCGGGGGCAACGGTGACTTTTGGCGGAACCCCAGCGACCAATGTGACTGTAGCCAGCAGCACCTCGATCACGGCGACGACTCCGGCCGCGGCGGCGGGCGCGGTGAACGTGGTTGTCACTAACAGCGGCGGCCAGAGCGGCGCATTGAATAATGGCTACACCTACACGGCCACGGCTGCGCCGGATTTCTCTATAACCGCGGCGACGCTGGCCCCCGGGACGATACCTCCGGGCGGGATCGGCCTCTTCCTCGATCACCATCACTCCGTTGAACGGGTTTACCAGCGATGTGACTCTCTCGTGCGGAGCAGTAACTCCGGCGGTCAATCCGCCGCCGACTTGCGCTTTCTCTCCCAGTTCGATGGCGGGTCCGGGCGTATCCACCCTGACGGTTAATACCACCGCGGCGAGGCAAGCCTACCTGGCGCCTCGAGCCAGGGGAGTCCTGTACGCCATGTGGCTGCCGATCGGAGGATTGCTGTTACTCGGGCCCGGCCTTACGCTGGGTAACAAGAAGCTCTTCCGCTCGCTGATCGCAGGCCTGCTGTTTTCGAGCGCGATCTTCCTTGCATCCTGCGGAGGCGGCGGTTCGACTCCGGCGGGAAACAGCGGCGGCAGCGCGCTTCCGGGCACACCAGCTGGAACCTACAATGTCACCATTACCGGGACCGCAAAATCGCTGACCCACACCGCGACTGTCACACTCACGGTAAACTGACGACGGCGGGAGCGGCTCGGGCTTTACGGCGCCGGTTCCTTGGTCCTTTGCCGGTCCGTCGCCTTTCTGCGCAGGTCGCTTTGGTGCGTGCGAGGAGCAAGACCGACGCGGCCCCCCCGCGGCTCGATCCGAAACTCATGTCCACCGATCCCCGATTGACGGGCGAACAGCGCCGACCGGCGTACACCATCATCATCCCCGCGTACAACGAAGGCGCGCGCCTGGGCGCGACCCTGGCAACCGTGCTGGCCTATGTGGAAAAGCGCAGATGGGACGCAGAAGTCATTGTGGTGGACGACGGGTCAAGCGACAACACCGCGGAGATCGTCCTCGGCTATGCAAAAACCAATGCCGGGTTGCAGCTGTTGCAAAATCCGGGCAACCGGGGCAAGGGATACAGCATACGAAACGGGATGCAGCACGGGCGAGGCGAAATACTGTTGTTCAGCGATGCCGACCTCTCTTCTCCCATCGAGGAGGCGGAGAAGTTATTCGCCGCGATCGCGAGCGGCGCGGACGTCGCCATTGGATCGCGCTGGCTCAGCCGCGAGCTGCAGACGCAGCGACAGCCCGTTCATCGGCAGATTCTGGGGCGCATTTTCAACCTGATGTTGCGCATTACCCTGGGTCTCGGATTCAAGGACACGCAGTGCGGCTTCAAAGCCTTCACCCGCCCCGCGGCGAATGCAATTTTCCCTCTGCAGGAGATTGAACGTTGGGGGTTCGATCCGGAACTGCTTTACCTGGCCAAGAAGCTGGACTTCAAGGTGGTGGAAGTGCCGGTGAAATGGGCCCACAGCGGAGGCACCCGCATCCATGCCTTGCGCGACGGAACCCGGATGTTTGGCGAGATGCTCAAGATCCGCTGGAATGGACTTACCGGGAAATACGCGGGCGCGAAAGGACCATCGCTTCGGCCGCCCGATGATTGCGGAAAAACCTGGCGGCATTCTAATGAAGTTTCAGGCGCCGGCTTTGGCAGCGCGCTGTTTTTCGGGCTGAGCCGCCAGCCACTTTTCCAGACTCTCACTGAAGCCCGTGGACATGGCTGCAAAGCGAATTCCCATGCGGCCTTCCACGTCACGCCATATCAACTCCACGGCGGTGGCGAGGTTGTCCTTTTCGCCCGGCAGAGTAAATTCGATGCGCTGAATCAATCCCGAGGGTATGGCTGTCCCCACGTACAACGCAGCTCCGCCCGCGCTGAGATTGGTAATGAAGGCCAGCGCCTCGTCCGGACCGGCGCCTCGCAGCGTGGCTGGAATGCGGATGGGGGCTCGCGGAGATTCGCGCGCGTCTTCCCCTTCACTCCTCAGTCCCAGAGCCGATTTGACCCCGGTGCGCAGCCGGTCCGCCGACAGAGGGCGGTAAAGAACCATGTGGCTGCGGGCGCCATCCGCCAGCGCGATGCTGCTGGGCGAGACCGCCAGCACAATCCCGATGGACTGTTCACAACTGGGCAGGGACTTGGCCGCCGACAAGACTGCGACGGCGCTGCGCGCGTCGGCATTGTCAACGATGATGGCGTCGTATTTGGTGCTGGAAAGCCTTTGGACGGCTTCCTCGGCGCTGCTGGAGTTCGCGACTTCGATGTCCAGCGTTTTAAGAACTTCGCCGGCCAAGCCTATGATTTCCTGATCCCGAGAAAACAGCAGTGCGTGCAAAGCCATGGTCGCCGGACTTTATAACTTTCGAAGCCGTATCGCAAGTTACGGAAGTGGGTCGTGAGAAACATATAAATAGGCGACGCCGAAGGAGAGGAAGCAACCGGTTTACCCCGCCGACTCGCCTGTGTGGGGGCAGCGTAAAGCCTTGACGGGCGGCCTTTTCAGGGCAACAGGCAGTGCAGCCATCTGCGACTGAGGTTGCAGGATGTTGCATGATTGCTGCACGGTCCGTCTGGATTTCGCTGGCCCTGAGTTTCTGACGACGAACGCTCGCGCCCCTTGCGCCCGCCGCCGAGCGCCCGATAAGGACAGTTTCAGTGTTCTTTTCATGCAAGTTCTTTCGCATTCCGCCTGGCCCCGGCCTTTCAAACCTGTGTATCCACTGAAAACCGCGCCCATTGCGGCTTTTGGAGCATGGCCGTAGACTTGCAACAACTCTGCGGGACAGGTGCCTATTGCGGAGCAACGTTGCGGAACACTCTGTACAAGGTCAACTCGTGGGCCATTTTGGGTTGCGGGAGAACGCCTTCGGCGTTACCCCGGATCCCCGTTTCCTGTTCCTCAGCCACACCCACGGGGAAGCGATGGCTTCGCTGGTCAACGGCATCGATTGCGACTTCGGATTCCAGGTCCTGGTAGCGCAGCCCGGGATGGGCAAAACCACCCTGCTTTTCAATTTCCTGGAGAAGTTCCGCACCATCGCCCACACCGCATTCCTGTTTCAACCGCAGTCTAACGCCTGCGAGCTGCTGCAATCCGTACTACACGAGCTGGGAACGAATTCCCAGGAGACCTCGCTGCGCAAACTATCCGAGCAGCTCAACCAGGTGCTCACCCGGGCCGCCCGGGAACGCCGCCGCGTAATCGTCGTAATCGATGAAGCGCAAAACCTGGACTTTGGCGTGCTGGAGGCGTTGCGCCAACTCTCCAATTTCGAAACTGCGTCCAGCAAGCTGATGCAGATTGTTCTGGCCGGGCAACCGCAGCTGGCCAAGCGGCTGGCATTGCCGGAGCAAGAGCAACTGATGCAGCGCATCTCCTCTTTCGCCCGGCTTAGACCGTTGGCCCTGGACGAAGCCCAGGCTTACATCGACCATCGTCTGGCCACGGCGGGATATCAGGGCCCCGGCCTCTTGAACGCGGATGCGGTCCGGGCCATTTGGGAATACAGCCGCGGAGTTCCGCGCCAGATCAATACGCTGAGCTTCAACGCCATGCTGCTGGCCTTTGCCGAACAGGCAAAAGCGATCGATGGACGCATCGTCAAGGAAGCAGTCCGGGAGCTAGACCTGAACAGCGTAATAGCCGACCTGTATCAGCTCGATCCGCCAGCGGACACTTCGACCGGCCCGCGCAGAGTCCAGCCGATCCGGGAAACCAATCCGAGTGAAGGCAACACCAGCGGGACCGCGGTGAGCTCCGTGGTTAACTCCGCAGTAAACTCCGAAGTTAACGCTCTGGTTAACGCCGAAGTAAGCTCCGGGCCGGCTGCAGCTCAGCCGAGTTCATCGCGAGATGCCGTGGCCGTAGCTCCGGCGGTTCAGCCCGGCAATCGAGGCGCTGACGCTGCCGGCCAAAATGCTGCGCCTCCGGTCCCAATCCGAGTCCAAAGCGGCGCGGCGGCCGGGCCCCAGCCCATCGCGCCGGCTGGAAAAGCGGTCGTGCTGGCCCAGCTCGCCGCCGCCGCGCCGCGCCCGTCGACGGCCCAGCCGCGAGTGGCCGCGGTGGACGTAAAGGCAGCACCCAAAGAAGCTCCGGCGAACTCCAGCAAGACTGCGAATCCCGCAAAAAACTCTGCTCCCAAGACGATCGAGCCGATGGCGGCCTTGGCCGCTGTTCCGCCACAGAAAAAGCCGGTGGAGAAGACGCGCTCAGACAGTCGAGCCTGGTGGGCGAAAGCTCTCGCCCTGACTGCAATTACCGGCATTCTGGCCTTCGTCCTCGGCCAGCAATTCTCGGCGCCGCGGTCCGGGCAGGTCGAAGCGAATGGGGCGGGGGGATCGTCACCGACACCGAGCGGTTATGCGGCGCCTAACGCAGGGTCTGCCTCGCCGTCGGAAGCTCCCAGCGCCTCCACCAGGAAAAATATAAAGGCTAGTTCGGACGCGGATACCGCTGACGACGTTACCGTGCGAAAGTTTCCCACCGATTCGGATGCAGCGGCGGACAGCCCGGACAAGGGTCAAAAGCTGGAAACGATTTTCTTTGCCCAGGACAGCGCCATCATCGACGCGCAATACGGCACTTCTTTGCGGCGGATCGCCGACGCCCTCGCAGAAAATCCGGGAGCGAGCGCCATTCTTGAAGGACACACCGATGACACCGGTCCGGAAACCTATAACCTGGACCTCTCCAGCCGGCGCGCGATCGCGGTCAGGAACGCCCTGGTCGACGAACTGCACGTCCCGATCACACGGCTGGCGGCGGTAGGGGCGGGGGCAGCTTCTCCGGCCCAGCCCAATTCCAGCGCCACAGGACGCGCCTACAACCGGCGGGTCGAAGTTCGCTTAGTCCATCTAGGCCAATGATCCCAGAGCTGAATGACCCGGCTGAAGACCCCGTAACCCCTGGCCACCAACCGCTGTATCGAGGCCGGCGTCCGAAGTTTCGTGTTGTATACTCCTTCTGACTTGCCCGCGCGCAGCCGGGTTTCTGAGCCCGTTTTATCTCCCGCCCGCCATTTGATCTCACGGACGAAGTCCCGGGAAGCCAGTTCCCTGCCTCGTCGGAATTGAGAACCATAACCGCTGCGGGAACGGCTGACCCGCGAGCTGACCTTAGAATGGCTGTGGCCAAAGAGAATTGCCATGGCTAACGATTGGCTTCCCCGATGAAATTGTCGGTAATCATGCCGGTCTACAATGAGCGCAGTTCGTTGCGTGAGGTTGTGGAACGGGTGCTGGCCGTCCCCGAAGAACTGGAATTGATTTGCGTGGACGACGGCTCGAGTGACGGGTCTCGCGAAATTCTCTCCCAGCTGGAGGCGCAACACTCCAACCTCCGCGTATTACTGCAGCCAAAGAATATGGGGAAGGGCGCAGCTCTTCGCCGGGGCATACAGGAAGCCACTGGAGATTACGTACTCATTCAGGATGCCGACCTGGAATATGATCCGGCGGATTATCCCAATCTGCTCGAACCCCTGATCCAGGGCAAGGCCGACGTGGTTTACGGCTCGCGTTTCCTGGGCGGAGGCCCGCATCGGGTGCTGTATTTCTGGCACTCAGTGGCTAACTGGCTGCTGACCTTGCTCTCGAATTGCCTGACCAACGTCAACCTGAGCGATATGGAAACCTGCTATAAGGTCTTCCGCCGGGAGATCGTGCAGGCCATTCCCATCGAAGAGAACCGCTTCGGTTTTGAGCCGGAAATCACGGTCAAGATCGCAAAACGCAGGTTGCGGATCTACGAAGTCGGCATCAGCTACTGGGGCCGTACCTATGAAGAAGGAAAAAAGATTGGTTGGAAGGACGGCGTCCGCTGTCTCTATTGCCTGCTGAAATACTCGATCAAGGAACGGCCCGTCGCGATGCCAGCTGCCTCCGAAGATCCGGCCCCAGCCGCCGCCAGAATGGATTAGATTCGAGGGGAGAAAATTAGTGGAAGACTGCTCAGCCGGCATCGGGCGTCTTCCAGTGTCGTTTGTTTTGCGAGATCCAGATTCCGCGGCGGTTGGACTTGATCCCGAACCTTTGCATGTTAGACACCAATTTAGCGTTCTCAAAATTAGGCCTTTGTGACGAAGCTTCTTGGTCGTCCGGAGTGACAACTTGGTCTTTGCCCCATGGTCAAAAGCACTTGGTGATCGCGTTTCGGTTGAGTTGAAGAGTCTCAGGTGGAGTAAGTTAAAGAATCCCTTCCCCATACATCGGGCCCATCGCCTCAAGCTCCCCCTTGATTTTCTCGGAGCGCAGGTCCTCGCATTCACCGGTCAAGTACCGCTAAGGCTGTCTCAATCGCCCACCGGTGCGAGTCACATCGAATTACATTGAGGGTTCCCAACGTCCGTCGATTAAAATGTGATCTAGAGCGATCAGTCTGCGAGGTCTGGGGCGGCTTCGCGAAACTGCAGGAGGTTCCACGTTTCGTGGCACGATTCTGAGAGCCTCTTTAACACGGCCACGGAAAGATATGCCAGAGGATGACAGGCAGGCCGCTCAAGAAAGGTCGATACGCCGACAACCGATTCACAGCCAGTTGCTGCCAATAACCTTCGAACTCCGAACCAGCAAGGATGCTCGAAACCTGTTCGAGATACGAAAGACGCGACGTAGCATCCCGTTCGACAGCCCAAAGCCACGAGTTTGTCCGCTATGCGTTCGTAGGGCACGATCTCCAACGCTCTGATTTGGCGCTCTTCAAGATGCGCCCGGACCATGAATCCCCAGTCTCGGCAACCGTAGCGCCTACCTTCCGTACTATCAAAGTAAAAGTCTCCCAGACTGTAAAATATGTATCGGCCAGCGTACTGCTCCCACGCTTGTGGCACATGCGGGTGGTGTCCGATTACTAGATCTGCGCCTGCGTCGATCAGGCGTCTGGAGTTGCTGCCGGCGCTGTTCCGAGGGCAGCGGCATCAGCTCGTTTCCGCCGTGGGCGCAAACGACGACAATGTCGCTCTCCTGCTTTGCCTGGCCGACAGTAACTTCTGCCTGTGGGCTGATGAGGCATGCAGTTCCAGCTGTGTTGCCGATGCTAACACCGAATTCGCGTTCGCAGAATGACAGCACCTGAAGCCGCAGGTTACCGGGTAACAACACCTTCAGCGACTGACTTGCCTCGGCCGATCGAAACCGGCGCCGACGTGAGCAGAGACCGCAATCCGCGCAAAGGTCGAAGGGTATTCCGAAGGGCCTCGACACCGTAGTCCATCGCGTGATTGTTCGCCAGTGCAATCCCGCGAAAACCGACTGACTTCAGGAGTGAGGGAGCTCGTTGATCTATCGCCAGATGAGGGCCTTCTTTGTCGAATGGCTTGGCTTTCCCTCGTTGGTATTGTTCCTTCGAAGTTGACGATTGAAAAGGTGGACTGCTGAACCAGCCCCATGATCGACGGGATCGAAGAGATCGCCTTGATCTTGCACAGAATGGCCGCGACGGAGGTAAAAATCACCTGCAAATAAGAGTGTGGACTCTTTCGGATCGTTCGGGAAGGCCTGACGAATTCACAAACAGGCGAGGAACAGGAGGTGAATTCATAACTCTCAACCGGAATTCCGTTGGCCGATGGCGGGAATTGTAACACCACCCGGGGTCTCCGTTCATCCGGACAGATCGCGACATTCCAGCAGATTGACGCAGACCGGAGCGCCGGCGGGATCGACCACCTGATTTGGCTTTGATTCACCTGCGACCTCCACATCGCAGACACCCCGACTGACATAGCCCCCAAACTGGATCCCAAGTTCTCCCAAACCCAGGAGGAGGACCACCTTGAAAGGCACGCGACACAGCGAACAGCAGATCATCGCGATCCTGAAGCAAGGCGAGGCAGGATTGACGACGGCGGAGTTATGCCGACAGCACGTGATCACTGAGCAGACGTACTATCGCTGGAAGGCGAAGTGCGGTGGGATGGACAGCGGCGAGGCACAAACTGGTGGGGTACTTCAGCACGGCCAACGTCTTGGTCTCGTCTTTGAGCCGCTCGCAACGAAGTTTCTAATCGAGCGAACGCGCGGCTACAAAACGCTAGGCGCCGAAAAGATTCTTGCAGTAGACCGTGACTGGCACTATAAGACATCGCGTTCTAGCTGACTGTCAGATTGAGGAGGGAATCAGAACATGCCACGGTTACTTTTTATCGCCCACGCCTACCCTCCACTTCCAGCAGCGGGGTCGGTCCGAGCGGGCGGACTCGCCAAGTACCTGCCCCAGTTCGGGTGGGACGTTGTGGTGCTTACGGCCAAATTACCTCCGGGGCCGCGTCCCCCGGCTCGAGTTGTGGAAACCGAGTACGAAGATGTTATAGCAACATGGAAGAAGAGATTCGGAATGGACCCCGAACGAGGGGTCCATGAAGGAGCTGAACTTGCCTCTCCCTCAAAGCCCGACTCCAGGACCTGCATACCCGCTTGATCCAGATCGCGAGAACCCTGATCGCTTTTCCCGACGAACACAAGGGGTGGATTCGCTTCGCCCTTCGGGCATTGTCGGAGATCCCCGCTAACGAGATACCGGATGTGATCTTGAGTACCTCACCGCCAGCATCGGACCACTTGATTGCTTTTCGCGCCCAGCGGTTCTTTAACCGACCATGGGTGGCCGACTTCCGGGATCTGTGGGGCGCGAACCTCGTCAGGACCGTCGCGGCTTCTCAAGCCACTGCACCAGCGTTTGGAAAGAAAGACACTGAAGGAGGCCGATGCCTTGGTAACGGTCTCTGATCCATGGGCCCGCACTCTTCAGGAAAGGTATCCCTCCACGCCCGTTTGCGCCATCACGAACGGGTTCGATCCGGACGACTTCCGTGTCCAACCGGGACCCCTGACCGAGAATTTCTCAATCACTCATACCGGATATCTCTATGCCGGTAAGCGTGACCCTACTCTCCTGTTCGATGTGTTACACGAACTGATTGCGGAAGGCGCACTGCAGAAGAATGATATTCGGGTTCGTTTCTATGGGCCGCCCGAATCCTGGCTCCCTCCTTTGGCGGAACGTTACGGGCTGAAGGAAGTCGTTGAGCTGGGCGGGACGATCCCTCGTCAGGAAGCGTTGAGACGGCAAGCGGAGTCACAGATCTTGTTGCTTTTGGGATGGTCCGACCCGAGAGAAACCGGTCAACATACCGGAAAGCTATTTGAATACTTCGGTTCGGCAAGGCCCATACTGGCCGTCGGCGGGGCCGTGGGAGTGCTGACTGAAGCCTTGGACGAAACCCGGACAGGCGTTCATATATCCGATAAAGCCCGATTGCGTCAATATCTGCTGTCGGCCTATGCCGAGTTCAAGAGCAACGGCTTCCTCTCCTACCATCCTAATCAGGAGGCTGTTCGGCAGTATACACATCTAGAGATGGCACGTAAGTTTTCCGAAGTACTCGCTGCAGCTCCTCAAGAATTCGAGGAAAGATTAGCCAAAGCGTGCCTTCCTCAGGACTGAAGCCCTGAGGTCCGACGACTGGTGATCTCGATATAGGTCTCGATTAGCTGGTGGTACTGGGGCTGGAGCTGTCGTGCTTCTGGAGCGGTCCTGCCTCTGAGAGCAATTCTCGTTAGGAAAGCCTAAAGAGCCAGCTTCACGCAACAGCAAAGAATTGGCTCCCCAGGCTGGAACCTCAAATTCACTCAACGGACCGCAATCACCGACAGATGTGAAAAGTAGCAGATATAAGTTGCAGAGACAGCCCGGTTTGGGCCGATATGAGTCTGACGGCCTTCATCTGTGCCGCTGTCCAGAGCGAAGGGAATAGAGTCCGAGAAACAATCTGTCCGGTGAAGTACTGATTTTAGTGTTAACCACCGCCCTTTAGCAGCTCAACCCGATGGTAACTCGTCGTTTGCCGGATGCCCGTCGTGGGATAGAGAGAACCTCTCTAACCTCCAGGCGAGTGCCGTCGCCGAGCACTTTTGAAACTTGCTGTCTCAATAAGCTTTGACTGTCATCCGACAGCCGACCGTTAAGGACCACGGATAACACAATATGATCTAGGCTTTTTTGCTCAACCTGGAACTCGGAGATCTCTCTAATATCCTTGAGTAAGTGTGGGAAGAACTCGCCCGGTACCATCCGCCCGTCGGCGCCGCGGAGCACGTCTAGCGTTCGGCCTTCGATCGAATGAATTTTCGGCAGTCCACGGCCACACGGACAGGGCTTTGAATCCATTTCGCCGATATCCCCGATCTCATATCGAATAAACGGCATGCCAAAATTGTGCAGGTCGGTGACCAGAAATTCTGATGGACCTTTGCTCGCAGGCTCCTTTGTCTCCAACAGGATATTCTCCGCATTGATATGAAGCCCTTGATGTACATCACACTCCACTGCAATAGACATGAACTCGCGTGATCCGTATGTATTAAACAAGGGCGCATTCAGTACATCCCTGACAGCCAAACGGAGACTGTCATACACTGGCTCCGCCATCGCCAGAACAGCTCGAAGTCCCGGCAGATTCATGTGATGCATTCGGCCGTAACCGATAAACGACTCGAGGCTCGAAACGTAACCGGCTACGAATCTGGGACGAAAAGTGGCGGCTCGACGCCAAGTATCCTCCCAGAATTGGTCCGTCTGATGAAACGTGTTGACCGGCAGCTCGCGGCGCAACCAATGGTAGAGTCGATTCTTGTTTAATTGCCAGGCCGTTTCAGGCCGGATCGGAGCACCAGATAAATAAAGTATCCGCTCGCCGAGCAAACTTCCGCTCCAGGCATAAGCTCGCTGAGTGCTCGCTGTACGCCAGTCGTAGCTTTCGACGGTAATGAAGAATCGCGTAGGTACTCCAGTAGAACCTCCTGTAGCTTCAGGTAATAGGCGCCCCGAGTAACCTGTCGACCGCAGCTCTTGTCGATGGGCATTGACCTCTTGCCGAGTAAGCGGCGGGAGATTCCGAAAATCATCCCACGTACGGATATCATCCAACGAAAAGCCAGCTGTTGCATACTTTTGCCGGTAGTGAGGAACGGTCTCGAAGGCATGCTTCAACAGGCGCTGCAATTCATGCCATTGGAAATCCCGTACCTGTTCGCCAGACCACCACTGGCTTTGTTCAAGAAAATCTCGGTGTCGAACATAACTTCTTCCGGTCACAGCATCGTGGAATGGGAGAAGCGCTCGCTCAAGAACTTGGCCATACAGGCTCACTCGAAAAACCTCACTCTCACCCTAATCCAGACTCCAAACCGATAGACCGGCAAGCATCAAGACCACATGAGTCGAACAATCGCCACAACCTTGTGCGATTGCTTCCATTTCGGATTCGTCGTAGCCGGAGTTCGCTTTCAACGAGTAACTCGAGTAACAATATAATTGAAACAGGTCACCCGAAGTTCGCGATGCTTAGTAGTGATTCCGCCCATAATCTCCTTTTTGACATCGGAAAACAGCAGTGATTGTATACCGACTATGTCCCTGAACTGATTCCAATACGAACTGGACCAGATTCCGCGATCCCGTTGACTCTCTCCCTGTCAAATATCCTTCTGCCTGGCAAAAAACCCACCTGCCTAATGCTAAGCAAGTTGATTCATTGCCTCTCTTTTTTTGCTATGCGAGGTTCTGAACTGGTCGACAGCCAATTATTCCTTTGCCAAATACAAAATTTTGCCGGCGCTCTTCACCGCTTCATCTGTGGACATCTTCATGGCAGTCGGCGCACAGAGTAATCAGGTTGGAGTCGTCATCGTCGCCCTGCTGGCTGCGCAGTTGCTTGTGGTGGACCTGCAGGTTTTGCCTGGAACCACAGACTTGGCATCTCCAGCCATCGCGGCGCAGTACCTGTTTTCTGAGCTGGTCGTACGGTTCGGGATCAAGCCGCAAGCGCGGTCGCTTGGGTCGAATCCGGTTCACGAAGCCTTCTCGGTCACTTCGTGCAGAAAAGCCTGCCGTTGTTCGCCAGGCAGGAATTTGAAGAACCGTGACATGGACTGCAGGAGCACCGTTGGGTCCTCGTTTTCGAGGTTCGCTCCCGCCAGAAAGTCCGCACAGATCATCTCCAGGCAGTAGCCTCGCGACTTGTCCGTGCCCAGCATCAGAGCTGCCGTCTCAATCGCCTGCTCGACCACCGGAATCTGGGTCTTGTACAGCTTGAAGTAGATAATCTCCCACGGTTCCGATTCCCGCCCCGTTAGTTCCTTCTCCACCTCCCGCTTGAACTGATCCTTCGGCAGTGAGCGCGCCTTGTGCAGCCAGGTTGCACAATCGAACTCCTGCCCATCCCTCCTCGCGACTTTCGCCAACTCCAGTCCCTTCGTCCATCCCACTTCCTTCAGTTCCTTTCTGGCCTGCGGCGGCAGGTGCTCATGGATCGACATGAGGTAGTAAGCCTTCCGCCTGGACTCCGGGAACCGCCTCGCCAGAAACTCGTCAAACGACTTCAGTTTCTCCAGCCGCCAGTACTGACCCGCCCGCACTTCACACAGGTATCGTCCCAGTTCCACGAACCGGGTGTCCCGCTCGGCTTCAGACCTTCGCTCCCAGGCCAGGATCTCGTCGATCTTGGTCAGAACGAACAGGGCCCGTTTGCGATTGAGCTTGGGCAACATGGGCGGAATCCTAGTACGTAAGCTCGTCAAGCCAACCAAGGTCGTCTGCTCCTGGGCGCCGCACCAGCGCCGCTTCGGTCAGATCCGGCCGCCCCAGGCACAGCCCTATATAAGGACAGCTGGTGCAGGGGTTCTGGGGAAAGCGGATGCCACTGTGGGGCAGGAACTCGGCCGCTTCGATTCGTCGGATCGAGTCCTGAACCAGGTGGCCGAACTCTTCGCGCTGTTCGTCGCTGATGGTGGTTCGGAAGTACTGAATCTCGACCAGTCGCTTGCGGACGAACACCACCTGAGCTACGTCCGCGATCCCGGTGACCCAGGAATAGCAAACCAGCTGAGGATCGAGGGCCAGCAATCCGGCTGGTTCCTCCGGATAGCGGCTGGCGGTGGTCTTCCACTCGAGCAGGCAGCGGGTGCCGTCGAGCTCTCCGATGGCATCCACGTAGGCCACGAAGTCGTTCTGCCCGGCGAGAGTCTTGGTGAACTTGACCTGCAAGTTGCGCCGAGGCTGGCGGATGCGAATCCGATCGTCCTGGGCAAAGCGATCGAGCAGCTGCACGCCCGACTGCAGCATGCGATCCCAGCTGTCCCGCTCGGAATAGTGGAGACCGCTGTCCCGGTGAGCTGGACCATTCCCGGTAGAGCACCGCGGCGGCATCCTGCCGCTGGAAGTAGGCACCCACGGCCTGCTCGAATGCCCGCCCGAACAGCATGGCTGCCCGGGTGTCTTTCTCCTTCCAGCCGTCGAGGTAGCGATGCTTGTAGCGGCGCGGGCAGGACAGATACTGGCTGATCTGGGTATAGCTGTAGGTCATGAGGCCACCTCCGACCCGCGAGAATCAGTGTGGGCAAAGACCGACAGCTCTTCCCACCGGGCCGCCGGCGCGAAGCCGTCGAAGTTGAGGACGGCGGTGCCGTGCACGGTGACTTCGCTGACCTTGACCACGCCCCACAGGTCGATCAGGGCTTTGTCATCGATCTCGTTCTTTGCCAGCAGTTCGGCGTCGTAGCCGAAATCGCGCAGGAACCAGCTCAGCTTCCACATCGCTCTGGGCGTGCAGTAGAGACGTCCGGTCATGAAGCACCCGGTCAGATGTTTGGGCTTGAGGACGGCGAAGCGGATCTCGTAATAGGGTTTCTGCTTGTGCCAGCGATACTGGGCCCGATCCACCCGGACCAGGAAGATCCCGTCCGGAACCGAGTGAATGGCCGACACGTCCGCCGGGCGGAGAGACTCGAAATGGCGCCTCATGCTGCACCTTCCTTGTTGAGGGGATAGCTGTTGAGCTGGCAGAGCAGGGCATTGCGGTCTTTCTCGGCCCAGTCGGCCAGGTGGGCGACGAAGGCTTCGACCTGCTCGCGGGTGGCTTCGCGGAGGGTTTTGGTGCCGCAGAAATCGACGGCGTAGGACTTCACGAGGTTGGCATCGAGTTGATGCTGGCGGATCAGCTGGCAGAGGCGGTCGCGGACCTTGGGGCCGCCGTAGTTTCCGTTCTTTCCATTGACCGGCTGAGGAGGGATCTTCTTCGACTCGCGAGGGGAGGGAACTGGTTCGGCAAAGGAGCCGATTTCCTCGACCGAGCAGATGCCGATGCCGTAGGCCTTGCGCAGGGCCCGGTTGACCGCCCGGGTCTCGGCCACTCGCATCTCGGCGCCGTGGACCAGGGGAGACACATTGGACGGATCGGCATCGCCGTAGCCGACGAAGCCTTTGCACGTTCTGGATTTGAATACGGTCGCCTTGAATGCCCAGCGCCCTAGCAGCTTTGTTGCAGAACTCACGCACTGGATCGAGTCCGAATCCCGTAACAGCGACGTCGAGTCGCCAGGCCTAACAGTCCAGAATGGGTGACATACCACTTTGCGTTTAGCAATTGGATGTCCCCAGACAGGACGGATAGTCCGTGTTTCTCGATCATACGGCCAAGTTGCTGCACGAGTATCTTGGAAATCTGCTCTGGCCACAGCTGCTTTGCCAATCGAATTTCTCTCAGCACCACACAGTTAGTTTTGTCCATTGCTCCTCTCTCACATTTATGATATCACTGTAGCTGATATCATAGTTAAGTTTATAATTGTGATATCACATTGTCAAGACGGAAGCCCGACTTTCTCGCCGAGGAATGATCCAGTAGGGGATGAAGATTTAGTGCTTAGTCGGTTTGGCGAATACGACTTCAGCCGCTTTCAGAGCGGCAGACGCGACAAAATTGCTGATTGTCACATTTTGCTTCTTGGCAGCTTTTACGACTCTTGCGGCCTCTTCTTCTGAGTAGTACGAAAGGATGGTTTTCCGCACGGTATTGTGCAATCGACGTCGCGTAGTGCGTTGGCCTGTGGTCACTTGAAGGATGTTAGCAAAAATCGACCGAAAAAGAAGATAGCGCATCTATCGAGGCACTAATCGCGACGGTCCCGAACTGAATGTCCGAAAAAAGGGAAGCTCGATATGTCTCTTCCGGAAGGAACACGCTGAGAACGTCAGCGAACTTGGGCCGGCGTCGCTTCCCTGATAGCCCTATAGGATAAAGGATGGAACATGTTGAATGGAACAATGCCGCGTGAGTTTCTCGCGTCCATTCCGCGACCTACGTTTTCGATCCGACCACATTTGTCGCGGACGAGCAGTCCAGGCAGATGCGGTACCGCTTGGTGATCGGCAGCGACTTCTCGGTCCTGGTCAAGCTCCATCGAGATGGCGGAATTGACACATTCAAGTACCGCAGGGCAGAACTGATCTGTGAAGCATCCGGGCCGGACTTCCGGACCGCAATGATTCACACGACCGCATGCGGGTTAGCCCTCGACGAACCACGGGCAACCGAAATTGGGCAGAACTAGGCGGTTCAGCGCATATGACGTGAGACGGCCGAACTGGCATAGCCTAAGGTGGAAGGCGCGCCACCGCTATGCGGCGACTTCCCAAATCTCCAAGGATGGCATCCGGCCCGACTTTGACTTTTTCGCGAGGGGATGATTTACTATGGTTGTCCCACCATTAAACGTCTGTATTGTCCTACCCGAACGGTATTCAGCGTGGTCCAAGAAGCAGTTAATCCAGTCTAGCCGCGCGTATGAGTCTGGCATTGCACGCCCAGACCCCGCAATCAGGGTCCCGCTTGCGCATTCTCGCCACTCCGCGGCAGACCGCCTGGAGGACCTGGTGAAATCTACACGGCGGACCGAAGATAATGACTCTGATTCTGGGAGCCAGATTGTCAGAACGCTCGGTGAAGTCTTCCCGGACGGTTCCCTGATCGAGCCGGTCGCTTCCGCGACTGGCGCTCAGCCCAATTTACTCTTGTCGACCGGGAACGCGATCACCATCGCCCAGCAAGTCGAACACAACGGGCGCATTTATCAGATGCAAGAACTGCCGCCCAGCATTCTGCAGGCAACGCGCTTGCCGCGAGAGCCGGTGGGCTACGGCACGACCCACCAACTCTTTACAGAATTGGCGGGCACGTTCGATCAGTACTTGGCCTTCTTGAAACCTGCGGCGGAGCTGAGTACCTACTGGGTTCTGAGCACACACTTCAGTGACTGTTTCTCGAGTCCACCAGCTCAGTGGATTTCCGGAGCCGACATCGCCCAAGCTTCAGATTACATGGGGTTGCTACACTGCATAAGCCGGCGAGCGCTGCGGTTAACCGGCGTCACCCGGGCCGGATTCTTGTCGCTGCCAATGGCTTTTGGCCCCACGCTTTTGTTGAATCAGCCCAGTTTGTCCCCCGGACTTCGGAGCCTCCTGTGCGAGTCGAACTCTCGCGGGTCAGGTATTCCTGGAAACCGAGGCACGGTCCTCGATGTTACCTCTTCGAAGGCGGTCTTTGTGGGAATGGATGGATTACCACCATCGCCCAGCGCCGGGAATCTTCATGTCTTCTTGTTCCCGCCCGACCACGAAGTTCCGCCTCTGGATCAGCGAGCGTTGAACGCGACTGCAGATTATTTCCTGCCGCGACTCCTGCAATATCGGCTGGATCATGCGCAAAAAGTGCGAGAATCGCGGTTCGTGGCGCCTGACCTCCGGTTCCCGACCCGTGAACTTGCAGGCAAGTTGGGTGCCTGCATTCAGGGTGATGCGGAGCTGGCGCTGCGGGTGATCCCACTTTTGCGTCCGCAGGACGACATGGTCGACCGTTGCAATCTGGACTGCGCGTTCGTGGAAGTCCTTTGGCCTCGACTGCACCGAGCCACCGGAGACACCGCTGCGGCGAGCATGAGAATTGAGCCCGAACTCATGCCCGAGGTGAACACCTTCCTGCTCTCCTGCGGGGAAACACGACAGTACAGTCGCGAGGAGATCGGGAAGCGCGTGTCAGAGCGTGGCCTCACTCGGAAACCCACCAACGCTGGCACGCTCCTCTTGCTGGACCGTCAGACTAGCCTCCGCGTGCATCAGTTGGCGCGGACTTACGGAATCGGTACCAGGGTGCCCGGATGCCCACACTGCCAGCCGGCTGAAACAGCCGCGGAGTGACGGTAGTGACGGGTGTGGAGGGTGAAAATGCTTGGGCGATACTGGGGGTGCCATGCCAACAATAAAACGTAGTCTCTCCCGAACAAGAATACTGGCCAACCTGGCTCGGGCAAAAAAAATGCGTGCTCAGGGTGTCGACATCCAAATTCCTGAGGAGTGGGAGGAAGCTGCTCGCTCCTTGGACATCGTGGTCGGTGGAAGCTCTGCAGCTATGGTCTTTGACTTGCCGGGTGGTACTGCTGCTTACGCCATTTGGGTACGTCTGGTGGCGCGGCGGTGGGTCGCTGTGACGGATTGCCGACTTGCAACCGATTGGGACGACGAAATTGGGCTTGTCGGTTTTTTTGACGACCGAGAACCGCTTTGGTGGCTCGGCCACCTAGACTTTCCCAGGGCCAGGTGCTCAATATGCGCATCATGAACACTCTGAAATTCCACCATCATGACCATATGGTCGAGGGCATGATCTTGTTCACTGGCCGGCCGATTCCTGAAGGTCATCAACACGGCATGACCGTGCCCTTCGCGCTAGTACTCCTTGACCAGAACGAAAACGAAATCCGCGTACAGGCAGAACTGTTTGTGGACCGGACGTGGAAACGGCAGGACAGGGTCGCGCGTCGAAAGCGCACCTTGCGCGGCCCCGTTGAAATTCCCGAAACCAGCGAGCCAGACTTCCGCCCAAATTTGAATATGGGGCCAGTGCCCGACCCTACAGCCGAGTTGATCAAAAACTCGATCGGCAGGAAGGAAGCCGAGGCCGAATCCGAACCGCTTGCTTCGTTGAGAAAGGCGCTCAGCCAACTGCGCCAATGGTGACTACCGCATCGGAAGATGCCGCCTGCGACCGCGCACGGCAGAAGATCTGGCGCGATCGCGCCGTGCTCGTTGGAAACATGGGCGTTATTCTGCCGAGGCCCTAGCGGAGCGGAAGCGGGTGCGGGAACTGGCGAGCCAAAGTCTAGTCCTTCAAATCGAGTAAGTACCGAGATCATACGCAGAATAAAAAATGTCGATCGAAGTAATTTAAGCATAGTTTTTGCTACACTATGCGCGCCGCTTATTAGTCTATAGCTTTAACTCTCGTCTCCGAGTCGCTTGCGCGACTCGGAAAGCTTTATCGCAGCATCGACCTCGACAGTTCTAGGCGCCGTTATGCCCTTCCGTAACGAGGGGTTACGGGAGCCGGGTGTTACTTTTGAATCTTGGAAGTAACACAAGGGCGCGCCCGCCTCTTTTTCGCTGGTGCGCCGTCGGGGATCGAATCTGGGACGCCGAGAGGAAATCTTCAGAGTTCAGCAATCTGTCGATTTCATGCTTCTTTGTGCCCCTGCAGTTCCTCTGGCCAAAAGGGATTCGCGGTTGGTCCCTATCCCCGTTTTCAGAGGAAATTTAATGCTGAGAATTAGTGTTTTAGCATTGGCCATTCTTTTCCTGGTGGGCTGCGGTGGAGGAAGCATGCCCTTTACTCCTCCTCATAGCGGAACGTCGGGAGGAACGGCATCGGGCAGTGGAACTTCCGGCAGCGGCTCCTCCGCAACGGGATCGTCCGGCAGCGGCGCCTCGAGTAGCGGGTCTTCAGACAGTGGGTCTTCCAGCAGCGGCTCCTCCGGCAGTGGGACCTCCGGCAGTGGCTCCTCCAGCTCTGGAACTTCCGGCAGCAGTTCTTCCGGCAGTGGCTCCTCCAGTAGCAGCGGCTCATCGGGCGCACCTTCAGGAGTGACCGGCCCCAGTTCATTCACATTTTCGGGTTACAACTGGGGAACGGACAGCGGTTCTGCACCTCCGGTTGGCAACGTGAACGGCAATGTGGGCACATTCGATCCCAACAACGTGACCGTGGGATCCGAGCTTGTCCTGTCGCTTACCCAGACTCAGAACGGCAGCCAGATCATCTCCAGCGGTTCGGAGGTCATCACCAAGCAGACTTTCACCTACGGCACATTCGAGTTCACATCCCGGGTGTCGGAAGCCCTCTCAGGTTCTGACTCGTCAGGCTTTCTGTATGCCTCGAACTCCGCCACTGAAATCGATATGGAGCAGGTAGGCAACAAGCCGGATGCGGTGGACTGTACGAACTGGCAGGGTACGTCGAACTTCCTGGACACCCAGGTGTTCGGGTATGACCAGACTAATAGCCACGACTTCAAGATCGTCTGGCAGCCCGGCTACGTGGACTGGTACGTGGACGGCACGCTGGTAGTGCACCACACCCAGGCGGTCCCGAGCGCCCCGGCTTACTTCCTGTTCAACATGTGGGGAACGAACAACTCATCCTGGGGAGGCACGGCCACGATCGGACCGACCCGGTACATGTACATCAGCAACTTCAAATACACGCAATAGCTGGACTCACGGACACCCGGAGGCCCTGGTCCGGGCAGGCGAGCAAGGCTCGCAGCGGTTGACGTACCGGCAAACCGACGGTTTGTTGCTCCGCGCGCGGGTGGGACACCCGCCCCTACGTGCGCAGTGGTGTCTTTGCAAAGAACTCTGCGACGCCATCTACCAGCAACTTCTGCTGCTCCTCAGTCATTGCAGGAAAAATTGGAAGCGCCAGCACTTCTCGGCTGGCTTGCTCCGAGTGCGGAAACGCCCCGGGCCCGTAACCCAGGTCGGCAAAAGCCGGCTGCAGGTGCAGCGGCGAAGGATAGTAGATCTCGGTCGGTATCCCTAGATTGCGCAAGTGCTCGCGTAGCTGGTCTCGCTCCGGCGTCCGGATCACGAACTGGTTGTAGACGTGGTGCAAGCCGCTGGGCTCGACCGGCAACGCAATCATCCTGTCCAGGCCTGCTTGCTGGAACATTTTGCGATAACGATCGGCATTTCGCCGCCGAGCTGCGGTGAGCGCCTCCAGATGTTTGAACTTCACCAGCAGGATGGCGGCCTGCAAGCTGTCGAGGCGGCTGTTCATTCCCAGCAGATCATAGTGGTACTTCCGGCGGCTGCCATGGTCGCGCAGAACGGACATACGTTCGGCCAGTTCAGGATCGCTGGTCGTGATCATCCCTCCATCGCCTGCCCCGCCCAGATTCTTTGAAGGGAAGAAACTGAAGCAGCCGCAGGCGCCGATGCTGCCGACAAACTTGTCGTGGTACCGGGCGCCGATCGACTGCGCGGCGTCCTCGATCACCGGCACACCGTGAGAGCGCGCGATCTCGGTGATCTTGTCCATCTCCGCCGAAAGTCCGAACAGGTGGACCGGCATGATGGCTTTCGTTCTTTTGGTGATGGCGGCTTCGAGCAGGGTCGGGTCCAGATTGTAGGTTTCGCGGTCGATATCCACGAAAACCGGCTTGGCCTTCAGCCGGGAGATGCTGCCCGCGGTAGCGACAAAGGTAAAAGGCGGGGTGATGACCTCGTCCCCCGACTCCACTCCGAGCGCCATCAGCGGGAGCAAGAGGGCATCCGACCCCGAGGCGCAGCCGATCCCAAAGCTGGAGCCCACGAAGGCCGCGATTTCAGCCTCCAGCTGCTTCACCTCCGGCCCCATGATGAACTGCTGGCTCTCCAGGACTTTGTCCACGGCAGCCCGGATGTCTGCCTTCATGGTGGTGTATTCGGCCTTCAGGTCGAGGAAGGGAAAGAGCATTTTGGGAGCACCGTGAGCGGGTGTCGACGGCGACTTGATTGCGGATACTTTCGGGCTCACTAGGTTTCCTGCTGGCAAAGCATAACTATATCGACTGTGACGATTTTGCGCGACCTTCTGCAAACGGGGAATGTCTGCCACGAGCCGGCGCCGCAAGAGCTGTCATCCTGAGCGAAGTCTGTTGTCCGGCGCAGCCGGACGACAGCAAGCGAAGGACCTATGTATCCCTGTCCAAGCTCCATTCGCCTGGCAGAGGCTGTTGCGCTACCCTCGCCGGGAATGCACAGGTCCTTCGTCGGGAGTCCTTCGCAAAGCGAAGGACTCCACTTCCTCAGGATGACAGCGAGAGTAACCTGAGGCCGCACGGCCAGTGACCTTCGTACTCAAGGCCGGCATTGAGAATCCCCGTATAATCGGTGTAAATCGGAAGGAATTTGCGCAAAGGATAAGGGTGGACCCTGTTCTGGCATCGGCGATCTTCGTCCTGGGGCTGGCTTTCGGCAGCTTCTTGAACGTGTGTATCTACCGCCTGCCGCGGGACTTATCGGTGGTGAGTCCACGTTCGGCGTGTCCCGGCTGCCAAGAGCCGATTCGGGCTTACGACAACATTCCAGTTTTAAGCTGGCTGATCCTGCGCGGCCGCTGCCGCAACTGCAAAACTTATATTTCGGTGCGCTACCTGATCGTCGAAGTGCTCACCGGGGCGATCTTTCTGACGCTGTTACGCACACTTCGGCGCCAGCCTGGCAACCGTCAAGTATTGCGCATTCGGATTCCTGGTGCTGGGCCTGATCTTCACGGACGCGGAAACCCAGCTTCTGCCGGACAAGATGACCCTGCCGGGATTGGCCCTGGGCCTTGTCTTCAGCCTGGTAGTTCCGGTCAATGATCTGGCCTCGCAGTTGTTGCCGGGGCTGGTGTCGCTGCCGGTAAGCTCCGACGTTTCCTGGCATCTGCTGTCGTTGATCGACGCCGTTCTCGGCGCCATTGTCGGGGCCTCGTTTATTTATGGCGCCGGCGCAATCTATCTGCGGGCGCGCGGCGTGGAGGGCATGGGCTTTGGCGACGTCAAACTGATGGCCATGGTCGGCGCATTTCTCGGCGCCAAGCTGACCATCTTCACTTTGTTCTCCGCCTCGATCGCGGGATCGCTGTTTGGCCTGTCAACCGTGTTGACGGTGTGGATCAAGCGTACCCGCCGGCGGATGAAGCGCAATCATGAATCCGCGGCCAAGGCTCGGCGGCGAGCCTGGGAGTCGGCCGCGATTGCATTGCGCCGCCATCAGATGCCCTTTGGCGTCTTTCTCGGCGGCATGGCCATGGTGGCATTGTTCTACGGTAATAGTTTCCTGCGATGGTACTGGGGGTTGCTGTGAGACTTGCGACCAATCCCATCGTTCTGCGCATGGTGCTGGTGTTCGTGGCCGCGGGTTTCGCTTTCATCGTTGGACTGCTCCTCATGCGGCGCATGCGGCGCAGCCTGACCACCGAGAGCGCGCTTCCCGCAGCGCCCGCCGGCGTGGAGAGTTTTCCCCTGCACATGTATCACGCGGTGATTCAACAACTGAAACAGCAGAAACATGAATTGCAGAGTCTGCAACTGGTGGAGCGCCGCCGCGCCAAGACTTCGGAGAACATCAGCGCCGCCGTGCTGTCGAATCTCTCTTCGGGCGTGCTCTTCTTCACTCCCAACGGGCTGGTGCGGCAAGCGAATGCTTCCGCCAAGCGGATCCTCGGCTTCGCGTCACCGGTTGGGATGAGCGCCCCCGAGATATTTCGCGAGGCCGAGTTGATTTCCGCATCCCACGCCGACTGCGCGAACGTGACCGACGCGGTGAGCGTCAGCTTGCGCGAGAAGACACAGTTCCGGCGGCTGGAAGTGCGCTATCGCACGCCGGCGGCCGAAGAACGCACGCTGGAGATCACGGTGAGTTCGGTGCATGCGCCCGACAGCGACACTCTGGGCGTTGCTTCCCCGGGGCCGGCTTCCCGAGGCGCCGCTTGTCTGGGCGTCGCCTGCTTGATCAATGACCGTACGGAAGTTACGGAAATTCGCCGCCAGCAGGAGTTGCGCGGCGAAATGTCCGCCGAGATGGCGCTGGGCCTGCGCAATGCGCTCACCACCATCGCGGGATACGCACAGCAACTCGCGGCCAGCCGCGACGCGGAGCTGGCGCGACAGTTGGCGGCCGACATCGCCGCCGAAGCGGCACACCTGGATCGCACGATTGGCGGTTTTCTCGCGGGAGCGAAAGCCGCGAGGGTTGGTTCGAGAATTTGAATTTGACTGACGTCGATGCTGTCTTTGTTTGCCGAAGACGGCAGGACCAAAAGAAACGGAGCATCCTATGAAGCGCATTGCATACGTTTTTCTGTCGGGAGTCGTTCTGGCGGGCATGCTGGCTACGGTGTCCGCGGCACAAGAAGCACCTCTGGGCGACTACGCCCGTTCCGTCCGCAAGGACGAGAAGCCGGCATCGGCCAAGAAATACGACAACGACAATCTGCCCACGTCTGACAACATCAGTGTCGTGGGAAAATCCACCGACTCGGCCGGCCCCGAGGACGCCAACCCGGCGCCGGAGGCCAACGCCGCCAAGCCGGAGGACGGCGCTGCCGCTTCCACCCCGGAATCGAAGGAAGGTGACAAGAAAGATGAAGCCGCCGACGCGCAAAAAGCGAACGACGAGTGGAAAAGCAAGATCACCGATCAGCAGAACAAGATTGACCTGCTGTCGCGCGAACTGGATGTGACCCAGCGCGAGTATCGCCTGCGCGCCGCCGCCTTCTACGCCGACGCCGGCAACCGCCTGCGCGGCTCGGGCACCTGGGACAAAGAAGACGCCCAGTACAAACAGCAGATTGCCCAGAAACAAAAGGCGCTCGACGATGCCAAGAAAGCCCTGGACGATCTGAAGGAACAGGCCCGCAAGGCCGGAGTGCCGGCCAAGATGCGCGAGTAGCAAGCCGCCGCTTGCATTCACCAAAGCCTCCGGCAAGTCCGGAGGCTTTTTCATGTTTGGGTACTTAGGTGAGGTTGGGTGCCCCACTTCTCGCATCTTTTGCGAGAAGTGGGTCTACCTGTAACGCTGAACGTGAGCCCTTTTAGGAATCTTGCGGCCCACATCAGCTTCTCTCAAACCGATCAGTCCGCAACGCAAGCTCCCACTTCGCGCAAAAGATGCGAGAAATCGGGCACCCCCGGTCAGAGTGATCTTCTTCGTTCGAGAATTTGCTTCACGTGATGGCGTCCGTGGGCCAGGTGAAATTTTCGCCACTGCCGCGCCGTCAGAGGCCCGAGCACCGGGTGGTCGAGGACTCTTGACGCGCGAGCCGTAGCGTTCTTCGCACTGCGCGATGGCTTTGTCCATGGCCACAATCTGCGGGCCGATTTCGGCGACGATTTTTTCCGCGGACTGACCTCGGGGGAAGACCTGATCAGGTGACTTGCGTCCCTTGGGAAAATAACCGAACGTCGTGACCGCGGCCGTGGACACTCTCTGTCTGAAAGTGGGAACGCCGCCCAGCGGCTTCCCTGCTTTCAGGCAGCGCTCAAATGCCTTTTGGGTTCCGGTGTAGGTCAGATAAAGGTGCTCGAGCACTTCCGCCGCGCTCCACTTCCCTTCCGGCCGGCGGGTCAATTCCTCGATGGTCATGCCGCTGGCCGCGGAAGTAACCGCCTGACGCAAACGCTCCAGATACGAATCCATGGTTCCTCGGATTGCTCTCTCTAGTAGAATAGCCCCGGCATTTCCGGTTGCAAAATTTCAAACGCATGACAGGAAGGTGGCTATGAAGAAGTTGCTGATGGCAATGCTGGCGCTGATGATGTTGACCGGATGCTCGTCGCAGCCGTCGACGCCCGCGCCAGTCGAGAAACCTCAGCCTAAGCCCGCTGAATTCGTTACCGGGCGCTCCGCCTTCCAGAAACTTATGATCGCCGCACGGGGGTGGGCGCGTGACGCCCAACCCTACCGCGTCGAATCCATGATCACCGACGACTCCAAGGGCAAGGAAGGAAAGTCGGCGGTCTGGCGGGCCTCTTTCGCCTCGCCGATCCAAAAGGGAGTGAAGGCCTACACCTGGTCAGGAGAAGTCAGCTCGGACCGCGGTATTAACCCCGGCACGGAAGACACCTATAGTCCGACCAATACCTCCACCCAGATTTTTGATGTCGCCTTCCTCAAGGTGGATTCGGACAAGGCGCTCGAAGTGGCCCAGAAACATGGCGGCGATAAACTTACCGCGAAGGACCCCGATACTCCGGTTCTTTATCTGCTGGATTGGAGTTCGGCGACGAACGAACTTATCTGGCACGTGATCTACGGCGTGAGCCGTGACGACTACAAGCTGAGAGTGGCAGTGAATGCTTCCAGCGGAGATTTCATGCGGGTGGAAAAATAGGGATCCTTCGACTTCGCTTCCGTTCGCGAGCGAAAGGTAGAAGCGCGCTGAGGATGACCAGTAGCAGGTTTATTGTTTCGCTTGGTCTTTTTCTGCAGGCGGGTTTGCCTTGATTTTTTCCAGTGCTTTTTTTGCCTCTTCCGCTTGCGGGCCGTTGGGCAGGATTTTCAGATACTCCTGATAATGCTCGGCAGCCTCGTCGAGCCGCCCCAGCTTTTCCAGGGCTTGCGCCATGCGCAAGTTGGCGAAGGCGTCGTTGGGCTTGTAAAGCAGGGACTCGCGGTAACGCTCCAGCGCGGCGCCGTAATTCTTCTTCTTGAAGTAAAAGTCCCCGACTTCGATATCCTTCGAAGCCCGGTGCGGATCGTAGGTATGGAACTCCTGCACATCGCTGGGGTTGTTTTCGCCGCTGTCGTCCGGCGGCAGGGAGCTGTTGGGATGGTCCTTGGCGTCATCCGGCGGCGGGCTTAGGTCGATCCGGCTGTCGCGGCTCGAACTCTCCCCGGCTTCCTTACTGCGCTCATCGGAGCGGGGAGGAGGTTGATTCTGATTCGCGTCTTTTTCGGTTTGCTGGCTCCGGCCGGCGCCGACTCCAACCGTGCACAAGAACACTATCAACAGAAAAAGCAATCGCCGCATTGACCTATTGTAACTCTGAAAAAGGGCGCGGCGTCGGACTTCGGACCTCGGCTGAATCCTTAACCCAATACTGCGGTATGAACTCCGAAGGTCCGACGTCCTGAAGTCCAGGTCGAGGTCCGAAGTCCGCTCAAAAAAAGCTGCTCCACGGGGGAAGTGGAGCAGCGGGAGTGTGAACTCTCTATCGGACAAACCTTTACATAGACGGCGGAGCCGGAGCAGGCGACGCTGGCTGCTGCGCCGGAGTCGTGCTGTCAGCCGAGTTGGTCATGAGGCGGACATCGACGCGGCGATTCTTGGCGCGTCCATCCGCGGTCTTGTTCGACTCTACCGGCTTGTCCTTGCCCAGCCCGATCAAATAGATCTTGTGCGCCGGGATGTTGTGCTTCGCAGCCAGGTACTGAATGACCGAATCAGCGCGGCGCTCGCTCAGCGCATAGTTGTAGTCGGAAGGTCCCACGGAATCGGTGCCGCCTTCGACCGTGATGATGTAGCCCTTGGCATTGGCCACGTCAGTCGAGAGCTGGTCGAGAGCATCCTGTGCGCTCTTCGTCAGATTGTCTTTGTTAAAACCAAAGTGCACGGCGGTCTCGGTAACCACGCGATAGTTATCCAGATTGGCCACGGTGTTCTGCAGCGAGTCGACGCGATGGACGGCGTTGTCAGCCTGGGTCTGGGCTTGTCCGGCCTGGTCAGCGGCGGCTTGCGCCTTCTGGTCAACCGCGGCAGCCTTTGCCGTTACCTCTTGAATGCCGGCCTGCGCCCGCGCATCCACATCCTTGATGGCGTTGGTGTTCTTGGCCGTCAGATCATCAAGCTCGTTGGTTTTGTTGATCAGCGGCGTGGTCTCTTGGCGAACATAGTTCTTGCTCGCGCATCCGACCGTGGCCGCCATACTGGTCGCCAGTAAAAAGATTAACGAAGTGCGATTCATTGTAGGAGGGCTCCTTCCTCACTCATCTCGCAAAACTCAACTTCTTTGATTCCAAATTCGCTTAACGCGGTCAGCCATTGAGGGCTTCATCCGCGTTCGCATTGTATAAGAGCACGGACGATGCCAACAGTTAAAATGCCGGCTCCACTTGCTAACTTGTTAATCTATAAAGACTTAGGCGTACGACAGGCCGGGCCTCGGCGCCAGGGGACAGCAACTTTCGTGCAAAGGCGCTATCCACTGAGGAAATTTTATATGGTGCAGCTTTATGCACGGGCGGGCAGATTCGGCCCTCGACTCTGTGTCATCGGCGCGATAACCCTGTTCGCGAGGACAGGTCGGACGCACCGTTGATCTTTCCCGCGTGACGTAGAAACCGTTGGCTCCCCTTCTCCGACCCGGGGCTTACGCCCCGGGCTCTAATCTCGCGCCGCTTCGCGGCTTTCTGTTTCATGCAGATTTTCACAATGCAAATCGCGACCTGAAGAAGCGTCGCGATGATGCCGACCAGTCTCGTCTAGAGTCATTCCAGTGTGTCTCATCTAAAATAGATACAAGCGATGGACCTTCAGGCCAAAATTCGCAGCTTGCCCGCATCCGCCGGCGTGTATCTCTACAAGAACGCCGAGGGCGAGGTCATCTACGTCGGCAAGGCCAACAACCTGCGCAGCCGGGTTTCCTCCTACTTTCGCGAGGGACGATGGGAAGACGCCAAGACCGATTCCCTGGTCCGCGAAGCCGTGGACGTTGACTACATCGTCGTAGCCAACAACAAAGAAGCGCTGGCGCTTGAGAACCACCTGATCAAGCAGAAGAAGCCGCGCTTCAACATTCTGCTGCGCGACGACAAGACTTATCCGTACGTCAAGCTCACTTTGGGCGAGCGCTTTCCCCGCGTGTACGTCACGCGGCGCTTGCGGAAAGATGGCAGCTCTTACTACGGTCCTTATTTTCCGGCGAACCTGGCCTACCGCATCGTGGACCTGATCCACCGGCACTTCATGGTTCCGTCATGCAACGTGGACCTCACCCGATTCCATCCGCGCCCCTGCCTGCAGTACTACATCAAACGCTGCCTGGGTCCGTGCGTCGAAGGGCTGACCACGGCGGAGATTTATCAGGAAGCGGTGCGCGACGTGAAGCTGTTTCTGGAAGGACGGCCAAGCGATCTCTCGCGTTCTCTGCGCCAGCGCATGGAAGCGGCAGCCACAGCCGAAGAGTACGAGCGGGCCGCGAAATATCGCGACCTGATTTCGACGGTCGAGCAGTTGCAGGAGAAACAGCGCATCGCGGCGGTCGAAGGCGACGATGCCGACGTCTTCGGCTATCACTTCGAGAATGGCATGCTGGCGGTAAACCTATTCCACATGCGCGGCGGCCGCGTGCTGGACCGGCGAGAATTCTTCTGGGAAGATCTGCCCGAAATCGCCACAGATCACCTGGAGGCGGGTGTCCCCGTCCGCTCAGCCGAGCAAAGCTCGGCAGCCCCGCCCGATCCCATGACAGTCGAGGATGCCCCTCACTCCATCGAATCTTTCATTCCCGGAGAATTTTTCTCCGCCCTGCTGAAGCAGCTCTACATCGGCCAGCCTTACGTTCCGCGAAACATCTACGTTCCGGTTGAGTTCGAGGACCGGGAAGCCCTGGAAGACCTGCTCTCAGAACAGGTCGCGGGCGAGGACACCCGCCCCGCACGAATCCACATCCTGGTTCCACAGCGCGGGGACAAGCGGGCGCTTCTCGATCTAGCCGGCAACAATGCCAAACAGTCGTACGACCAACGCTTCCGCGTCATGAAGCCCAACACCAAAGCGATCCAGGAAGCGTTGCAGGACGCGCTCGCGCTCCCGGAGCGGCCGCATCGCATCGAGTGTTTCGACATCTCCCACATTCAGGGAGCGGAAACCGTCGCCTCGATGGTCGTCTGGGAAGACGGCCAGATGAAAAAGTCAGACTACCGCAAGTTCATCATCCGTGATGTGGTTGGCGTGGACGACTTTGCTTCCATGCGCGAGGTGGTTACCCGCCGCTACAAGCGTGTCGCAGAAGAGAAAAAGAAGATGCCCAGCCTGGTGCTGATCGACGGCGGCCTGGGCCAGCTGCATGCCGCCGCCGAGGCCCTGGAAGCGCTGGAAATCATCAACCAGCCGCTGGCGGCGATCGCCAAGCGCGAAGAAATTATCTATGTGTACGGTCAGGAGAACGAGCCGGTCGCGCTGGACCATCACTCTCCCGTGCTGCATCTGGTGCAGCTGATCCGGGACGAAGCCCACCGTTTTGCGGTCACCTTCCATCGCAAACGACGCCAGATGCGAGACCGTTCCACTGAACTGCGCGAAATTCCCGGCGTCGGCGAAAGCACGACCCGCCGGCTGCTGCAGCATTTTGGCAGCGTGCAGGCGATCAAGCAGGCAGATTCGGCGGCGCTTTCGTCGGTGGTCACGCGATCCCAGGCCGAAGCCATTCTGGATCATTTTAAAAAGCAGGATGCGCCGGTGCAGTAGCGACCACAAGAACATTTGAGGGCCGAGAAATACCTGAGGGCTTATCCCGGTGAACTCTGCGATCTCGGCGGTGCAATTCCTTCCTGGATACCCCCTGCGAGAAAAGAGATCAGATTGCCCTATACTGCATAGCCATAAGCCCTGTCTGGAGGCCGTCACCGTGAGATTGAGCGCTTGCTTGATGATCGTGGTCTGCACCATGGCCCCGTTGGTGCCGGCACAAGAAGATTCCGACTCCGCGGTGCGGTCAAAAATCATTGCCCTGGAGAAGGCCTGGAACCAGGCCTACAAGGCCGGGGACATTCGAGCCCTCGATTCGATCCTGGACAATGAGATCGTGCTGATCAACGATGACGGCTCGGTGCAGAGCAAGGCGGAGTTTCTGGGCAGCATAAAGGCAACGGGCAACAACTCTCAGGAGCAGCAGGTGTCGCCCGAATCGATGAGTGTGCACGTGTTCGGCAATACCGCGATCGCGACTGGAGTATTTCGAGCCAAGGGAGTCGAAGGCGGCAAGAGTTACGTGCGGCGCGAGCGCTTTGTCGATACCTGGCTTTTTAAGAACGGGAAATGGGTGTGCGTCGCCAGCAACGCAACCCCAGTCCTGCATTGACGAGGCCCCTGCATCACTCTGAATCGCGGTTCGCAATTGCCACCCGGAACGGTGGCTTGGCCTTCTCGGAGGTCTCCATCTCGTAGGTTTGCTCCGTCTTTGCCGGGTCGTAGTCGCGCCACAGCCAGGTCATCTCTTCTGGAAATTCAGCCGCGCCCTGGCCGGAATTATGGGTGCCCTTGCCAAAGCTGAAGTGGAAGTCGTAACCCTTCAACTTGAGCGCGTTGGCCAAACGAATATTAGCCAGAGGCCAGCTTCCGTAGCGGTCATTCTCCTGGTCTTCCGATCCATCCTGCAGCCACACCCGAAGATTGCGTCTGGATTCGCGCAGAACTTTCTCAGGATAGTCCTGGCCTCCATCCGGAATGCCGGGATCTTCTTTCCACTGAATGCTGGTAAAGCTCCCGATCCAGGAGAGCACGCGGCTAAACCGGTCGGGCATCTGCCAGGCGGCGTTGAAGGAGCATATCCCGCCGGAAGAGAGGCCGGTGATGGCCCAGCTGTATGCGTCCTTCCGAATGTTGTACCGGGCCTCGACGTCAGCCAGAACCTCGTCGCGCAGGTAGCGGACGTAGCGGTCGCTGACCGTGTCGTACAGTGTGCTGCGCATCGAATCTTTAAGCGTTCGGTGCCACTTGTCCGAATAGGCCTTTACGAAATTGTAAGTCGGAGTGCCCGGAGAATCGGCGATGTCGCCGGGATTGATGAACACGGCGATCATCACCGGAATCTTCTTTTGCGCAATCAGGTTGTCGAGGACATTGAGGGTTGGATTGTTGCCGTCCCGATTGGTGTATCCGCCGCCATCCTGGAAAACCATCAGCGCCGCCGGCGTTTTCGGATCGTATTGCGCCGGGACGTAAATCCAATATTCGCTCTTCATGCCGTCATAAATTTTGCTGGTGTGAACGATTTTCTCCGAGAGCGTTCCGGACGGAACCCCCGGCTGCAGATAAGAAAGAGGACCGAACGCAGGCAGGTCCAGCTTGCCGCCGAAGGCCGCGCCGTTGACCAGGTAGTGAAACGAGTGCAGCCGGCCCACAGGCTCGATGTGGGCTGACGCGTACCAGAGATCCGAGCCGGGAAGAGGCTGCATAGGCGGCCCGGCGGCGCCGTCAATCACAAGCGACGGCTGCGACGGCGCTTGCGTGGCAAAAAAGAAGTCCGGGCCCCGGCCGGCCCAGGCTGTCCCTTCCTTCAGGTCTTTGGCGTCGAAACTGCTTGTGATAGCCTCTCGCAGGCCGGCGCGATTGGACTTCGCCAGATCGATCAACTGCGGCGCTGACATCTTCTCTGCCGCAATTGCAGGGACAGCCAGGCAAAATAACAGCAGGGCACATTTCCACATGGCGCCAATAATACGCCCGTTCCGAGGCTCTCGAGTGCCCGAGGCACCGGCGCCCGGGAAAGCCCTGACTTTCCGGCGCGGGAATCAGATTGTGAATCGACAGGCCCGTCCGTTCTGGCTACATTAAGGGGATCGTGGGCCCAGAACGCCCAGACTTCCATGAAGAAGTTAAACGTGGTTGTTGCGCTCATCACGAGTGACAATGATTACCAGGCTGAACAAGCGGCCTCAGCTACCGAGGTTGCGGTTCGTCTGGGCGCGAACCTGCAGATCGTTTATGCCGACAACGACGCCGTAAACCAGACCCAGCAGCTAATCAAAATCATTCAGGGCACGGCGCAACCCACCGATGCCATTATCGTCGAACCCGTAGGCACAGAAATGATTCAGGTGGCCAGAGCGGCGGTCGCAGCCGGCATCGGCTGGGGAATTATGAATCGCGAACCCGAATATCTCCCCGAGCTGCGCCAGTCTCGCCGGGCCCCGGTCTTTGCCGTCGCCACCGATCAGATAGAAGTCGGAAAAATTCAGGGCCGACAGTTTGCGGCTCTGGCACAGCAGGGCAACGTCCTGTACATCGAAGGGCCTTCCGGAGGCGGTGGAGCTTCTGCGCTTCGCACCCAAGGCATGCTCTCAGTCAAGCCAGCAGGTATGCAAGTAAAAGTCATCAAGGGAGACTGGACGGAACGCAGCGGACATCATGCCATCAAGTCGTGGCTGTCGTTGAGCACATCGCGAAAACTCGATATTCGCGTGGTCGGGTGCCAGAACGATGCCATGGCCATGGGCGCGAGAAAAGCGTTCGCGGAGTTGACGGGCGCCGGGGATCGCGAGCACTGGTTGAAGGTGCCATTCACCGGCTGCGACGGCGTCACCAAAACCGGGCAGGAGTGGGTGCGCCGCGGGCTGCTCACTGCGACCGTGGTCACGCCGCCGACGGCGGGATTGGCTCTCGAAATATTGGCAAGAGCAGTCCAGACCGGTTCCGACCCGCCCGAGCGCACCCCCATCGCCCCCTGGTCGTTCCCTAAAGTTGAAGAGTTGAGCAGGAAGCCCGCTTCCAGCTTGTAAGCGATCGCTGTTCGTTTTCAGATTTTCCGCAGCCTCCGATACGCGCCCACAATGCTATTCTGATTTATATTCACTCCACGGCGAATTGATACCCTCATGTCGAATCCAACTGCCCCGGAAGAGCGTCCGGCAGCCGAATCCCCGGCCGCCGAGTCGAACGAGTCGTTTGAAAACATTCTTTCCCAGTACGAGAAGACCCGTTCCTCCAAGAAAGAAGATGGTGGGAAACAGCTCGAAGGAACGGTGATTGCCGTTTCCGCCGAATCCGTTTTTTTTGATATTGGCTTCAAGACCGAGGGGATCATCCCGCTGGCTGCGTTTCAGGGCGAAGCGGTGAAGGCTGGCGACAAGATGCCGGTTTCGGTCAAAGGCCGCGATCCCGAAGGCTACTATGAACTGTCCCGCCAAAAGATTGCGCAGCCAACGGACTGGTCGTCGCTGGAGCAAGCCTTCGCCGAGAAAGCGACCATCATCGGTACGGTCACGGGCTTGATCAAGGGCGGATTCAGCGTGGACGTTGGAGTCCGCGCCTTCATGCCGGCCTCGCGCAGCGGGGTGCGGGACCCCGCCGGCATGGAACAGTTGGTGGGGCAGGAAATCCGCTGCCGCATTATCAAGCTCGATGCGACTGAAGAAGATGTGGTGGTCGACCGGCGCGCTCTTGCTGAAGAAGAAGAGCGGGGCGTAAAGGAGCGGCGCTACTCAGAGATTCGCGAAGGCGAAATTGTACGCGGCACAGTCAGAAGCTTAACCGACTACGGCGCCTTCATCGACCTGGGCGGAATCGACGGATTGTTGCATGTCGGCGAAATCGCCTGGAGTCGCGTCAGCAAACCCGCAGACGTGCTGTCGGTGGGACAGCAAGTCGAAACCAGAGTGCTCAAGGTCGACCCCGAAAAGCGTCGGATCTCACTGGGCATGAAGCAGCTGCAGAAAAATCCGTGGGATTCGGCGGTGGAAAAATACAAACTGGGCGAGCGCGCTCGCGGCACGGTCACGCGCGTGCTCGATTTCGGAGCCTTCGTCGAACTGGAGCCCGGAATCGAGGGCTTGATCCACGTTTCGGAAATGTCGTGGGCCAAGAAGGTCAGAATCGCCAGCGACGTGGTGAAGCCGGGCGAAAACGTGGAAGTGGTGGTTCTGGGAGTAAACCAGGCGGAGCACCGCATCTCCCTCGGCCTGAAGCAGGCGCTGGGAGATCCGTGGGCCAACGTGCCGCAGAGTTTCCCGGTGGGCTTGGTGATTGAGGGACCGGTCACCAGTCTCACCAAGTTCGGCGCGTTCGTGCAGTTGGCCGAAGGCATCGAAGGCATGATTCACGTCAGCGACATCAGCGCCGAGAAACGCATCGAATATCCGCAAGACGTCTTGAAAGTTGGACAGCTGGTCAAAGCGCAAGTGCTCGCCGTGGACACGGCAAAACGACTTCTGCGCCTGGGCATGAAGCAACTGGTTCCCACCAGCGTGGACGAATATATTGCCGAACACAAGGCCGGCGATGTGGTGACGGGACGCCTGGGCGAGATTTCAGGCGGACAGGCTCGCGTCGAACTGGGAGATGGCATCCACGCCAGCTGCCGTATTTCCGGTGCGAATTCGGCCGGCACGAATCCAGCCATAGGTTCCACCGAAACACCGACGCACTCCACCTCGAAGCCGGACTTGTCCTCCCTGAGTTCGAAACTCAAGGCGCACTGGAAGGGCGGCTCCGCCGCAGTCGAGACCAAACCCCAAGCCCTACAGACCGGGCAAATCCGTAAATTTCGGATTACCGGGCTGGATCCCTCCACGAAAAAGATTGACCTGGAGCTGGCATAAACCGGTGAACCCGTGAAATGGATCGCATCACTCGCGGCCGGCGCGATTCTCCTTGGCGCTCCGCTGGGCGCACAGGCCGCTCAAGGCGATAAACCGGAATGGTGCCGCGCCCTGCCACGGCCTGAATACAAGACCCTCGAACGCGTCACGATCTCCGATCCGTGGTTCGAGGTTTATCAAGTCGTTCCGCAGGTGTTCGCTATCTACGAACCGCACCAGGCGGAAGAAACAATTTCTTACCTTATTCTTGGGACAAAACAGGCGCTGCTGTTCGACACCGGCATGGGCATCAGTGATATTCGCAAAGTCACGGGTGAACTCACTCACTCTGCCCATCATCGTGCTCAACTCCCACACCCACAACGATCACGTAGGCGGAAATTGGCAGTTCGAAACGGTCTATGGAATGGACACTGACTTCACTCGCGCCAACGCAAGAGGTTCGCGACAGGACGCTCAGGACGAGCTAGGACCGGGGATGATCTGCGGCGACCTGCCAAAAGATTTCAGCGCCAGCGCTTACGCAACCCGTCCCTGGAAAATTTCCCGTTTTCTTCACGATCACGACAAGATCGATCTCGGCGGCCGAACCCTGGAAGTTCTTTCTACGCCGGGCCACACTCCTGATGCCATTTCGCTGCTCGATCGCGAACGCGGACTGCTCTTCAGCGGCGACACGTACTATCCCGCCCCCATCTGGCTTTTTCGTCCGGAGACCAATCTCGACGAGTATGTCGCTTCGGTAAAGCGCCTGGCAGCGCTCGTTCCCCAGCTCAAACTCGTGCTCGGTGCCCACAACGTTCCCTTCGCGCAGCCTTCGGTGCTCGCAACAGTGGTGACGGCGATTGAAACCGTCCGAGCCGGGAACGTGAGCGGCGTACTTCAGGAGGACGGCAAGGCCCTCTATAGCACCGACGGAATTTCTTTCCTGATGCGGGCCCACTCGCAAGAGAAAAAGTAGCTGCCGTCCGATTCATTCCCGCGGAAAGTCGTCTGCCCGGGCAGGGGGCGAGGTGCCCAAAGCAGGCGTGCTGAAATACTGTGGACGCGCCTTCTCCCACTCAACCATGCTCAGGCCTGAGGGATCGTAGAGAATCCGCCCTGCCCGCACCGTCATGCGCGCTATCAGTTTGACGGTCCCGTCCATGCGAGCGAAGCCGCAATCGATGTAACTGAATTTTCCGTTGAGTTCTTCCAGAACAGCAATATCAGCTTCTTTCCCTACAGACAGTGTTCCCAACTCCGGCCGGCGAATCTCGCGAGCAGGATTCACCGTGGAACGGCGGATGACCTCATCCAGCGGCACTCCCATCGCCAGGAACTTGGACATCACCTGGGTCATGCTCAGCACCGTGTAATTGAGAGCGTGCGAATCCGTGGATATTGAATCGGGAATGAAGCCTTGCCTGACCGCCGGAACCGCGTTGCGGAACCAGAAACTGGCTGCTCCATGTCCGACATCGAAAATCACGCCGCGGGCGCGCGCCTCCGCCAGGATGGGATTGATCTTGCCATCAGGAAGAATGATCGGAAATTGCTGCGCAAAGACATGAGTATGGATGTCGCCCGGACGCATCTTCTTGAGGATCAGCTCCGCATAAGTCCTCTCTGGACGGGGCCAGAAGTCGAACATCACGGGCAAGTCCACCATGCGGCCACACTCTTCCGCCCGGTCGACGGCCGCCCAGGGAGGATGCGCCGCATCCCAGGGAGCGTCAGTCCAGTAATGCGCGGTCTTCACCCCGACGATGACATCTGGATATCTGCGAATCGTCTCCGCGCAGCGTTTCACATCCATCTGATCTACGGCTTGCTCGAGACCGCCGTTCATGCCGTTGCCCACGATGTTCAGAAAAGCCAGGACGCGAACTTTGGCGCGGTCGATGACTTCTTCTTTCTCCTGAGGAAAAGTCTCGGCGCCGGCGCTGCCTGCATCCACAATGGTCGTGACTCCGGATTGCAGAGCGAGGTCGGCAGGAATGCCTAACGGCTCGAGATGGGCGCGAGCACCGGGCGTAAACCAGTTGAGAGGCGCTCCGCCGTGACCCACGTGGAAGTGGATGTCCAGGAGTCCGGGCGTGACATAGAGACCCGAAACGTCCACCACCTTCGCGGCTTGATCGGCGGAAATATCTTTTTCGACGGCGACGATTTTCCCGCCCGAGACTGCGACGTCGAAGCTGCCATTCAGATGATTGGCCGGGTCGATCACGTGCCCGCCCTTTAACAGCAGGTCATAGCGGGGACTCTGCGCATTAGCGTCAGGCATAAGAGGAGTCATGGCAAACAAGATGGCAAACAAAAGTGTGGTGCGTGGAATCCCGGTCCTTCGATGCAGGCGCGTAGCGCCGCAAGAGTGCAGCCCAGGGCGTAAGCCCTGGGAAAGATCGGCGGCTGGCGAAACCCTGAAAGGGCGAAAGAATCGAATCGCGCCGCAACATTTGTGGACCGCCCACAATATGAGTCTTCTCGTCATCACAATTCCGAACTCGCAATAACCACTTCCCTGCCCTCCGGACTGGCCGGGTTGCGCGAAGTCAGGGTCCGCGTCGGATCGACCATCAGCCACGCCGCCGCGCCCAGCATGCACAACGTCGCGGCCACCATGAAAGACGCGGTCCAACCGAAGCGCGCTGCGATAGCAGGTGTAAGCGAAGCGGTGACTGCTCCGCCAACCTGCGCCCCCATATTCATGAAGCCGGAAACCGATCCGGACGACTTTCCCGCGATGCCTGCGCTCACCGACCAGAACGAACTCTGCGACAAATACAGAGCGCCCGCTCCGCCCGCGAGCACCACGCTGGCCAGGCGGGCGCTGTCAACCTGGGAGCCGAAAGCGATAAATATCCCGGCCAGAGCGATGCTGCACGCCGCCAGTCCGCAGCGTCCCACACGAGGACTGCGCCATTTCGTGAGCCAGTCGCTGACCGCGCCGCCCAACAGGCTGCAAACTGACATCGCCACCGGCGGAAGAGTGGCGTAGAACGCGCTCGCTTTCAGATTCAGTCCGCGTACCTGGGCCAGATAGATGAAGAACCAACTGAAAAAAATCCAGGCGGTATAGCCGAAGCAAAAATAACTAAGCGTGACCGCCCACACATCCCTGCTCCGCAGAACCATGCCCCAGGGAACCAGTCCGGCATCGGTCCGGGTCAATTCGGGCAGCCCGGATCGAATGCTCGCCAGCTCAGCCGCTGATACATACGGATGCTCCGCGGGCGTGTCGCGAGCCATAAGATACCAGATCGCTCCCGCAATCAAGCCGATGACGGCACACGCCCAGAAAGACGACCTCCAGCCGTAGCGCAGCATGAAGTATGTAATCAACGGAGGTGAAAGGCCCGCGCCCGCGCCGACCCCGGCGAAAATCCAGCCGTTGGCGACACCACGTTCGGGCGCGGGAATCCATCGCGCCACAAATTGATTCGAGGCCGGATAAACCACAGCCTCGCCCGCCCCCAGCAGAAAGCGAATCGCGATAAAGAGAAAAAGCGCTCCCCGGATCGTGGCCGGCACCAGCGCGGTCAGTCCGGTGAAGATTCCCCACCAGAGAACGCCGGCGGCCAGCACTCGGCGAGGCCCGAAGCGGTCGGCGAGTCTTCCTCCAACCGTTTGAAATAACGCATAGCCCACGAGCATCGCGCTGAATACGTACCCCAACTGCACATTGCTGAGCCCATATTCCCCGGCAATGGAACGTCCTGCAACGGCGATGTTGACCCGGTCCAGGTAAGAAACCGCGCTCAGCACGAACAGCCATCCCACCAGAAGCCAGCGGACATGGCTTGTCCCGGCGCGCCTCACTTCTGTTCCCCGGTGCTTTGATTGTCCAGACTGGTCTTCACCTTGATCTCTTCACCAGAGCATTCGCTCCAAATCACTTTATGCATAAACGCGGACTCTAGCACTGTTGCCGACTCAATGTGAAGCGCGAACTCCGAAGCCTGGCCATCCTCCATGTATGATGTTGCGTTGCGATGACAGCTTACTGATGAATTCGCGATCGCATCGCCTTCATTTCGCCCTCTAAATTAGCGATCACTCAATGAACGTTCTGGAATTCACCGCCCTGGTCTTTGCCGGCTCGCTGATTGCCGGCCTTCTCGGATCGTTGACCGGCCTCGGTGGCGGCGTGGTTCTGGTTCCTCTGCTTACCTTGTTTTTTAAAGTGGATATCCGCTACGCCATTGGCGCCTCCCTGGTGTCCGTGATCGCGACTTCCTCGGGCGCGGCTGCCGCCTATGTGAAAGAAGGGTTCTCCAACATCCGGATCGGCATGTTTCTGGAAATTGCCACAACCCTGGGCGCTTTAGCCGGCGCGTTTCTGGCCGTCCGGGTACCGACCAATGCCATCGCCATCGTTTTTGGAGCGGTGCTGCTGGTCTCGGCCTTTCTTTCACGGAAGCCTCGTTCGCGCGGCCGAACGCAACCTGCCACCCGATCCGCTGGCCACTCGACTCCGCCTCAACGGCAGCTTTCCCGACCTCGAAGGTGTGCGCAACTACAACGTCCAGGGGGTGCCTGGGGGCTTCGGCATCATGTTTGGGGCCGGGGCTTTGTCCGGACTGCTGGGCATCGGCTCCGGCGCCATGAAAGTTCTGGCCATGGACCAGGCCATGAAAATTCCCTTCAAAGTCTCGACCACCACCAGTAACTTCATGATCGGCGTTACCGCCGCCGCCAGCGCCGGCATTTACCTGGATCGCGGCTACATCGATCCCGGGCTCTCCATGCCGGTGATGCTGGGGGTTCTCGCCGGATCGCTGGTGGGCAGCCGAATTCTGGTAAAAACGCAGACGAAATGGCTGCGCCTGGTATTCAGCGCCGTCATCGTGCTTCTGGGAATCGAAATGCTCTACAAGGGACTCGTCAGGGAGGATCTGACATGGTCGTCGAGCAGTTCTGGACCGACAAGCGGATTGAAAACGCCGTGGGAAATCTGCTGCGCGCCGGCGTGGTTCTTTCCGCCGCCATTGTTTTCTTCGGCGCCGTCGTTTACCTCGCGCGGACACGGCCACGAGCCCGCCAACTATCGCGTCTTCCAGGGAGAACCGTCAGAACTTCGCAGCGTCTCTGGCGTCGTCCGCGATGCGCTGGAGTTGAGTGGCCGTGGAATCATCCAGCTGGGATTGTTATTCCTGATCGCCACCCCGGTAGCGCGGGTGATATTTTCGATCTGGGGATTTGCCGCCGAGCGGGACCGCATGTACGTGGTCGTTCACCCTGATCGTGCTGGCCATCCTCATTTTTAGCCTGGCCGGATCTTCTCACTTATGATGTTTCTCTCTAAATCAGCACTCATTCATAAGTCACTCATGGAGGAAAGATGAAATTGCTGCGCTACGGTTTGCTGGGCCAGGAAAGGCCCGGCGTTCTGGCTTCCGACGGCACGGTTCGGGACCTTTCAGAGATTATCCCCGATCTCTCCGGGCCCGCGTTGCTGCCCGATTCGATTGCGAAGTTGCGTCAGGCCGACATCTCGCGTTTGCCTGGCGTGAGCGGCAAGCCGAGGATAGGCGCCTGCGTGAGCGGCGTCGGCAAGTTCATCTGCGTGGGTCTGAACTACTCCGATCACGCGGCCGAGTCGGGGATGGCCGTGCCCGCCGAGCCCGTACTCTTCATGAAGGCAACCTCCGCGATTTGTGGCCCCGACGATGACGTGGTAATTCCGCGCGGATCGAAGAAATCTGACTGGGAAGTCGAACTCGGTGTTGTTATCGGCAAGCCCGGAAAATATGTAAATGAAGCCGACGCGCTGTCGCATGTCGCGGGCTACTGCGTGGTCAACGATCTTTCCGAGCGAGCCTTCCAGTTAGAGAGCACAGGACAGTGGACCAAGGGCAAGAGCGCGGATACATTCGGCCCCATCGGCCCGTGGCTGGTCACGCCCGACGAAGTTCCGGACCCGCAAAATCTGGATATGTGGCTTGAGATCGATGGCCACCGCTATCAGAACGGGTCCACCAAAACCATGGTGTTCGGCGTGGCCCATCTGATCAGTTATATAAGCCGGTTCATGAGCTTGAGGCCCGGCGACATCATCTCGACCGGAACGCCTCCCGGCGTAGGCCACGGGCAGAAGCCGCCGGTTTACCTGCGTCCCGGCAACCACATCAAGCTGGGCATATCGGGACTCGGTCAGCAGGAACAGAAAGTCATCGCCGATTAGTCTCGAGAGAAAGTTTTGCCGGCGTCTTCGGATTCAAGTCGGATTAAATCGGGATTCAAATCGCCGACGACGAACCAGTAAGCGAACAGTCCGACCAGAAGAACGACAGAACCCAGCTCGAAACCCGGAACGTACGATCCGGTGCGCCGGATCAGCAGGCCCACCGCCAGCGGTGCGACCACTCCGGCCAGATTCCCGGCAAAATTTTCTGCGCCGGTCCATATCCCCACCTTTTCGTGGGGAGCGCAGCACTGCAGAATGACCAGCAGGTTGCCGGTGGCCAGCCCAACCAGCGCAGATGCCATCAGCAGCCAGATGGCCGTCCGCGTCTCCGTCGCTCGCATGGCGGTAAACATGAAAAGTCCCGTAAGAAAGGCTATGGTCACGATCCCCTTCCGGGTCCGGGTTTCATCCCAGCCCCGCCGGATCAGAGTGTCGGCGATCCATCCTCCAAGCGGCTCCGATATTCCGAACGTAAAGAACACCAGTGAACCGTAAAGCCCCGCCTGCACGATGGTAAGGTGGCGGACGGTCACCAGGTAGTCCGGCAGCCACGTGACCAGCACATACCAGTAATAATCGAAACAGAAAAAGCCGAGGCAGATACCCAGCAAATTGCGGTTGAGAAAAGCGGCCCAACGGTCAGGAGACGGCGTCACTGACATTGGGGAGACTTCGATCCGGTTCGCCGCCGCTAGGCGGCGAGGAAACACCCACAGCCAGGGAACGATCCAGACCATGGCCGTAAAACCCAAAAGCAGGAAAGTGTGCCGCCAGCCATAGCGCGTCAGCAGCCAGGGCACGAGGATGCCTTCGACAATCAGTCCGGTCCGGGTTCCGAAGTCAAAAAGCCCTGACGGCAAGCCGCGATCTTTACCGGGAAAGAGCAGGCTGATGATCTTGACGCCGCCCGGAAGATAGATGGACTCTCCGATGCCGAGAAGAATCCGGAACCCGATCAGGACTGCGAGACTCCCTGCCAGACCAGTAAGGCCCTGGGCCAGCGACCACAGCGCAAAAGCCCCGGCGTAGAGCCAGCGCAGATTGAAGCGGTCGGCGCACCAGCCGATGGGAACCTGCATGAGCGCGTACGACCAGAAAAAGGAGGAAAGCAACAAGCCCTTGGTTTCCGGGGCAAGGTGGAAATCCCGCGAAATCAGCGGCAGGGCGAAGGAGATCGCGGCACGATCGAGATAATTTATTACCGAAGCAGTAAACAGAAGGCCGACGACACCCCAACGTCGCGAGTTGGAAACCGCCGGCAGATCCATTCCAGGTCCTTTCCCTGCAGTCGCACGACAGCATAGCCTAACGCAGCCGGGTGCCCCATCCTTTTCGCGTTTTTTGCGAAAAGGGTGGGAGATGGGATCATTCATGTAGAGCGGGACAAGGCTGGCCCATAAAATCTTTGGAACCGTTCCAGGATTTAACCGGATTTTCATCAGGAAAGCTTTAGGATTGACCTGCGTTGTCACTTCGCAGAAACGTCGATGATTCTGCTTTGTAGTCAGGAGCCCTTGCAGTCAGGAGCCAACGATGTTTGAATTTGATGCCGCTTTATCGACCGTCGTCGATGTCTGCGGAAAAACCGCAGAATGCCCTCCAGCACGCGAGCGCCAAGGCCGAAGGGCCCGCTTTCGGCCAGTCTGTTGGATAAGATGCATCGCTACTGGTACGCGGCGAACTATCTCTGCGTCGGCCAAATCTACCTGCTCGACAATCCGCTGCTGCGCGAGCCGCTCAAGAAAGAACACATCAAACCTCGACTGCTCGGACACTGGGGCACCTCGGCGGGACAGAATTTCATCTACGTGCATTTGAACCGCCTGATTCGGCAAACCGGGGCCAATGTCATCTACATCTCGGGTCCGGGACATGGCGGCCCGACGCTCAACGCCTGCGCCTATCTGGAAGGCACTTATACCGACGTGCATCCTGAAATTACGCAGGACGTGCACGGCATGCGTCTTCTGTTCCGTTCCTTTTCCACTCCGGGCGGCGTGCCCAGCCACTGCGGACCGCACACGCCGAATTCCATGCATGAGGGAGGCGAACTGGGCTATGCGCTGGTTCATGCATTCGGCGCGGCCTTCGACAATCCCGACCTGATCGTGGCTTGCGTCGTCGGGGATGGTGAAGCCGAGACCTGTCCTCTCGAAGGAAGCTGGAAGGGCGTCGATTTTCTGAATCCGGCGCGAGACGGAGCGGTGTTGCCCATCCTGCATCTGAATGGATACAAAATCTCCGGCCCAACCGTTCTGGCTCGCCGCAGCGATGCCGATCTGGTGTCTCTCTTTAAGGGACGCGGCTACACAGCCTACTTCGTCGAGGGCGACGATCCCGCGATCGTGCATCAACTGTTCGCCGCTGCGCTTGACCGTTGCTACGCCGAAATTCGAGCCATCCAGCGCGATGCGCGCACGACACGGCAATGAGACCGTGCCGTCATGGCCGATGATTATTCTGCGCACGCCGAAGGGATGGACATGTCCGAAAGAAGTCGATGGCGTGCCCATTGAAGGCACATTCCGCGCGCACCAGGTCCCGCTGGCGAACGTTTGCGAAAATCCGGAACATCTGAAAATGCTGGAAGCCTGGATGAGGAAATACAAACCCGACGAACTGTTTGACGAGGATGGCCGCCTGATCGCCGAGCTGGCGGAACTGGCGCCCGACGGCGATCGCCGCATGGGAGCAAATCCCCACGTCAACGGCGGACGATTGCTGAAAGCGCTCGATCTGCCCGACTTTGCGCAATATGCGTTGTCCGTGCCGGGTCCGGGCGAAGTGATTGCGGAGGCGCCACGCAAGCTGGGAGAGTATCTCCGCGACGTCATCAAGCTCAATCCCGACAACTTCCGCCTGTTCTGTCCCGACGAGACCAACTCCAATCGGCTGAATGCCGTATTCGAAGCGACCAATCGCTGCACGATGGAGGAGACGGTCTCCGATCGACGATCATCTGGCTCGCGACGGACGCGTGATGGAAGTGCTCAGCGAGCATCTGTGCGAAGGCTGGCTTGAAGGCTATCTGCTCACCGGCAGGCATGGCGTGTGGTCTTCGTACGAAGCCTTCGCGCAGGTCGTGGACTCCATGGTCACGCAACACGCGAAATGGCTGGAGCAATGCCTCGATTATCCCTGGCGCAGGCCGCTGGCCTCTTTGAATGTTTTCCTCACCAGCCATGCCTGGAGAAATGACCACAATGGTTTCAGCCACCAGGCGCCGGGTTTCGTCGATAACGCGCTGCAGCGGCGCAGCGAAGTGGTCCGCGTTTACTATCCGCCGGATTCGAATTGCCTGCTAAACGTGTTCGACCATTGCCTGCGCAGCCGGAATTACGTCAACGTAGTGACCTGCGGCAAACAGCCCGAACTGCAGTGGCTGACCTTCGAAGAAGCTCTCGCGCATTGCTCTCAGGGAGCTTCGATCTGGAAATTTCGCCACCAACGATGGCGGCTCCGAGCCCGATATTGTTCTGGCCTGCGCCGGCGACGTTCCGACCATGGAGGTCTGCGCGACTTCCTGGCTGCTGCAGAAGCATGTGCCCGGAATCAAGGTACGCGTCGTGAACGTCGTCGACCTCAACGTTCTGATGAGCCCCGACGAGCATCCGCACGGCATGGACAATATTTCATTCAATGCGCTCTTCACGCGGGATGTGGACGTGATCTTCGCGTTCCATGGCTATCGCTGGCTCATCCACAGCATGGTGCACGGACGCGCCAACGAGGCCCGATTCCACGTTCGTGGATTTAACGACCGAGGCACGACCACCACTCCATTCGACATGGTCGTGCTCAACCAGATGAGCCGCTTCCACCTGGCGATCGACGCCCTGAAGCACGTGCCGCGCCTGCGCTCCCAGGCCTCAGACGTGATCGACATGCTGAACCGGAAACTGTATGAACATCACGCTTATATCCGGCAGCACTTCGAAGACCTGCCGGAAATCCGGAACTGGCATTGGACGAAAGATTTCTCCGAGCCTACTGCGCCCCCGCCTCTGGCCAAAGAACAACCGCGCGGGCAGTTATTCAGCGATGCCTAACAGTTGGCTAGGCTACTAGAGTCTAGAGATGCTCCGCTGTTGTGTGCGAATGGAAGGTTTTCAGATCCTAAGCGGAAAAAAAATTGGACCACCCTGCCGGGAGGAAGGCAAAGTGGTCCACATTGTGATCAGCCGGCAGCGTCCGGGCTGTGCTATTGAGCCAGCACCGAAACTCCAACGTTCGTACCCGCGCCGTTAGCAAGATCGAAGTGCAAGGCGGCGTGGTTAAAGCCCGGAGTTGTCAGGTAGTTCGCCGTCGAATTGTAGTCGTACGAACTCGGATCGTACGACGGCGAATTGTCCGGCGAATTGTACGACGAAGGATTGTCATACTGGTTGTAACCGTAACCGGGATAGTACGGATACGGCCATGGCGCATACCAATACGGGTTGTACCAGTAAGAGCTGTACCCGTATGGGCTGTAGTACCACCAGGGGTTCCAGCCGAACGCCCAGCCGGATCCCCAGAAGCCAAATCCGCCACCGTAAAATCCTCCCGCCCAGCCGAACCACGGCCCGTGGTAGCCGTAGTACCCTCCGTGCCAATAGTTTCCGTGCCAGCCATTTCCGTGCCAGGAATTTCCATGCCAACCGAGGCCGCTGGAAAATCCTCGACTGCCAAAAGCCAACCCTCGATTGGAACCCCCGAAGGAGTTAAAGTGTGAGCCTCCTAAAGTTGAGTTCGATCCGAATCGCGAGGACGATCCGAAACCGGATTGACCAAAGCGCGATCCGGCGAACGACGACCCTGTACCTCTGGCCGAGCCAAAAGAGTGCCAGCCGCCGCCGAGATTGTTACGGGCAGAGAGGCCGCTCGCCGAACTCATGCGGCTGCTCCCTCCGCTGAAACGCGCCGAGCCGCCGGAGTTGCCAAAGGAATGCCATTGTCCGTCGTTGATTGCGGAACGGAAATTCGACGACCGGTTTGCAGTCGAGCCCGAGAAGCGGTTGCCGGCAAAGCCTCCGCTTCTTCCCGCCATGCTGCGCGAGCCGCTAAATCCACCGCCAGAACGGCCGCCCATCCCGTAACCACGCGCCGCCGAGCCTCCGCGAAAACCGCCGCCGGAGAAGCCTCCACGCGGACCGGCAAAGCTGCCGCCGCGAAATCCGCTGCCGCCCCGGAAGCTGCCGCCGCCCGAGCCACCGCGAAAACCACCACCCCCACTGCCGCCGCGAAAACCGCCTCCACCACCACCGCCATGGAAACCGCCGCCGCCACCACCACCGTGGGAGCCGCCTCCGCCCCCGCCTCCACGGCTGGCGAATGTCGGAATTGGCATTAGCGCGAAACCGGTGAATGCCGCAAACGCGATCGTTGACCTTAGAGCTGTTTTTAAAGCACCAAATTTATTCATAATCAGTCCTCGCCTTCGAGCCGGTCGCTCTTCCAATCGAGGAGGCCGTCAAACACAAGAGCCCCGTTGGATCGGATTCTCGTCGGATGCAAGATTTTGCGCGGCATACCGAGAAATCCACAATGATCGGTGCAGTCTGATTGCCAATTATGGGCCCGACGCGGGTAATTTAATAAACACTTCTGTTCTCAACGATTCACGAGGGGCGAAAAACATCCCTTATGAGTTGATCCGCCCCGTTCCGGTGGCCCAATTCCACCAGAGTGGTGGTTTTCGGCCAGGGGCTGGATTTTGATGCCACACTTTGAAGAATTCACCTTCTCCCTCGCAGGTCGCCGCAGTTCCGGCTATGGCCCAATGTGCACAAGCGCAATGCAACTTTTGTTCGCTTTCCGAGTTCAAATAGTTTAATGATGTTTGCTTTCGAAGGAGAGACGGCACGTGTCGCAACTCATGGGTAGAAAAAATGACAGACAACGTTCCACGCTGGCTAAAGCCGTGGCTTCAGCCTTAATAATGTTTTTTGCCGCGGCCCTGTCGGGCAGCGCGCAAAACCGCGTCATGAGCCCTTACCAGGACGAAAGTGACGGGGTCAGCGCGGGCGGAAAGTGGATGGAGTTCCGCTCCGAAGATAAGATGACCGGCGCCAAAAAAGTCCGCTTCGAGCTTCTGGCGGACAACTATCTGGCGGAAGATCCGGACTACAAGCCTCGAGTCCAAGTCGCGTGCAGCAACGGCAAGTACACGGACAGCGACTTCAACCCCGGCATCCGGCTGGGCCCGCCCAACCGCCCCGGCTTCTGGGGCCAGCCGCAAATGGAGGTCATGGTGCGGGTGGACGACGCGCACAGTTCTCACGGATGGAACTGGGTCCGCGACCGTTTCCTCTCCATGGACAAAGGCACCACTCGCGAATTGATCGGGGCCCGCGTATTCAAGGTGCAAATCCGCGGCCGCAACGGAACCGAAATCGCGGAATTCTCGCCCGCTGGACTTGATCTTGGCCGGGTGAAGCAGTCATGCGATTTGACCCCGAAAAAACCCAGTAACAACTGAGACCCGCGAGGTGGTTTGTCATCCTGAGCGCAGCAGGCCGATTCGCTCCCGAATCGGTCTGCGGAGTCGAAGAGCCTGCCCCGAGCGAAATCGAGGGATCCTTATAAGCTTTTCTGAGGCGGCAACCTAATGGGATTTTGTCACTCCGACCCATGGCCGGCCTACTTCGTGCTCTTTCTCGCCCGTTTCGCTGACGTCGATACTCCGAGAGCTGCCGCAATCTTGCTCCCAATGGGGGAGCCAAGACCAGTGCATGCGTCCCAGCCCTTCCCCGCCTTGTATGCTCCGTTGTTGCCTGAAGTGATGTCATTAAAGCACGCTGCCGGCGCTACTTTTTGATAGAGCACCGCGTTGAGATATCCCGCAGGCTTTCCCAGGCTTTGATTAATCAGAGCAACCAGTCCCGCCCACAACGGAGCGACCGCGCTCGTGCCTCCGATTACATCGGCCTGTCCATCGACTCGCGTTACGTAGCCGGTCGAGGGATCGGCATCCGCCGCAACATCCGGCACGCCCCGTCCCACGCGCTTGCCCGGATTAGCGGAAACAGGCACATGGGCGCCGTTCTGCCAGGATGGGAGCGGGAAAAAATCGCTGACTCCGCCTCCGGTCGCGCCTTCATTCGGCAGTTCGTTCCAGACCGTTTCACTTTCAATCGCCGTCTTGGAACTTTGCAGGCGGGTGCCGCCACACGCCAGCGCATAAGGGCTGGACGCGGGAAAATCGACATGGTTCAAGCCGTCGGTTGCGCCGTCGGTCGAACCGCCATCACCCGCGGCCACGCACACCGTGACGCCCATCGCGGCGGCGGCCTGGAACGCTTCGTCCATGGCGGTCATCGCCTGCGATGTCCAACCCGACTCGGGACCTCCCCAGCTGATGGAAACGATAGAGGGCTTATGGGTCTTGTCGTGAACCGCGGTCGTGATCGCATTCAGGAAGCCCGCGTCAGTGTTGGGAGCGAAGTAAACTACGACCTTCGCTGCCGGCGCGATCGTGCCCGCAACTTCGATGTCCAGCATGACTTCTCCGTCGGGCCCGTTGGGATCGCCCGTGGGACGATTCTTGCCCTGGTTCACCGAAACCGCCGACACGCTGGGCTTTCGAGGCAGCTTGAGCTGAGTGAAATACGTTTTCAGGTCTGCCGTCTTGTAGCCGCCACCTAATTCGATCAGGGCGATGCACTGGCCCGATCCATCAGGTGCCGTGGGAAAGTTATACAGACTCGCCAGCTGCGGCGGCGTGTAAGAAACTCCTGCGGACTGCGCGTGAATGCCGGGCTGCGCCCGCCGGCGACGAAAATGCGGCTTGGCCTGCGGCCGGTTGTCCAGGCCGAACACGCCTTCGACTACGTCCTGCAAATCCGAGGGGACATTTACCGGCCCGGTACGGCCGCGATACCTCCCGCCCGCATGTTCATATTCCTTGAGCTCGACGCCAAACGCAGCACTCATCCTGGCTACGGTGGCGGAAAGTACGATCGTCCGGCGGGCCGCGCTGGTGTCGACCACCCTGAGTCCATGGTCCCGCGCGAACGCCTTCACCCGGGCTATGCTGGCCGCAGCCGCGCCGTGTTTTTTTTCGAAGTCGTGGCGACTCAAGTTAATCCGCTCGGCAGGCAGTTGCGCAGCAGTTTTGGCGCTGAAGATAGGTTGCTTGCCGGCGCGAGAACGCAAACGGATGGTCACTTCGATTACTTCCTTGGGATTAGCCGGACCCACTTCGCGCCCACCCGCCATGGGAAAGCGCTCGCTGCCCGCGAGGGGAAGTTTCTTCTTTGATGAAGGCATAGTGCCTTTACTTTATAACTTCAGCGATAAGAAAGATTGCGGAAAAGATTGCGCCGCTGGGGTAATCGGGTAACCACGAGAATGGCGAATCGCACGGAATCCTACTTCGCCCCGGAAAATTGCAACGTGTAAGCCGTGGCCGGATCGAATGCCTTGTCGATCACCTTGAGATCGAAAAGCTGCTGATACATCGTCGTCCAGCGCTCGGCGGTCATCTGGCCCAGCTGGGCTCCGCTGGGATCGTCGCCGGTAATGAATCGGCCATCCCTGAGGGCCTGCCAGCTGAATTGCATCCACTGTGCGTTAAGCGCAGGATTCAGCTTGGCAATCAGGGCATGGGCCGCCGTAGGATCGTTCAGGTAATCCCGCCATCCCTTGAGCGATGCCCGCACGAACGCGGCAACCGTGTCCGGGTTCTGCCGCAAAAAATCGTGGGTGGTGAACATCACGCGATACGGATTGTAGCCGGCTTCACTGATCAGCAATACACGGGTCTCCACGCCGGCCTGGCGCGCAAAGAACGGCTCTGAGGTGGCGAACGCCTGCTGGATGTATTGCGGGTCCGCCACGAAGTTGGCCACACTCATCGTAGCGGGAATCTCGTGGATATCATTCAACCGGTATCGCTTCACCAGATAAGCGAACCAGGTGTACCCGGGCTTGATGGAGACAGTGTGCCCGTTGAGATCGGCGAAAGAATGGATGGGCGAAGCCTGGCGCACCATGATCCCCTGGGGATCGCGCTGCATGGTCGCAGCCACGGCGACCAGCGGTTGGCCGTCCGCGACCGACTCCAGGGTCCGGTCCGACGATCCCATGCCGAACTGCGCCGCCCCCACCGACACCTGTTGCTCAACCACTGTGTAAGGGCCGCCGGGCTGGATGGTAACGTCGAGGCCTTCGTCTTTGTAATAACCCTTCACCAGAGCGGTGTAGAAACCTCCATGCTCGGGCTGCGGATACCAGTCCGCCTGTAGCGTGACTCTGGTCAGATGCGGCCCGCCGTTCGAAGCCGCCGTCCCCGAAGCCGTGCCAGAAGCGGCGCCCGAAGATGACCGGCTGCAACCGGCCAGCAGCATGGCGAAGAAAACAGGAAGGCCGAGGCAGCGCAGACGGAAAAGACGTGTGAAATTGCGCCTGGTGACCAGGCCGGCCGATGTTCGCGCAGCGTACACGGCAGCAGACTAGCACGTACCCGAGTCGCTCGCCGTTCCAAGGAATTGATTGGTCGCTGCCAATTTTCCGATGGTGATCCCCTGCGAACGGCGTGCTAGATTTAGGCCATGGCGGTCGCGGCATCCGGTCGCACCAGGGTGACGTCGCTCGACGAAGAGCGCATGCGCGAGCTTTACCATTTCACTGCGCGCACGCTCGAGACGGCCCGTCCCGTACCGTTTGGCGCGCTGATTGTGAACACGCAGACAGGCCAGCGGCTGATGCGCGCCACCAACAACGTGGCCGGCGAAAACGACCCCAGCTCGCACGCCGAGGTGCGCACCGTTCGCCTGGCATGCAAGAAGCTCAAGCGTCCCTCGCTGGCCGGATACACCATGTATTCCACTTGCGAGCCCTGCCCCATGTGTATGGCCAATGCGCTTTGGGCCCGGCTGGACCGTGTAGTCTTTGGCGCCACCATTGCAGACGCCAACCGTCACTGCCTGCAGATTCACGTTGCCGCCAAGCAGATCGTGCGCCGCGCGGACATGACTTGCGTCGTCGATGGTCCCGTTCTGCGAGAACTTTGCTACAAGCTTTTTACGCATCCGAATATGCTGAAAGCTTTCCGCGCATGGAGTACACGAAAACGCGGTTTGAAGTCATAGGCCGCCAACAGAGCCGGTAGTTTTTTTCACCACGGAGGCACGGAGACACGGACAACCAACAATCCTGCAAGATCTTTCTCATAGTCCTTGCAGCTTCAGGTTTCTCTCCGTGACTCTGTGACTCCGTGGTGAAAGAGGCAGATTAGGACACCACCCTACGGAGCCTGCACCATGGACCCGGAGTACATCAAAGCGCTGGTGGATCTTCTCGGTGACGAATCGCGCGTCCTGGTTCATCCCCAGGTAGTCGAGCGGCTCTCCCGGGATTTCTACTGGTATTCGCCGGTCCTGCGCAAGCAACTGGATGGCAAAGTTGCAGACGTGGTGGTGCAACCTTTGAACGCGACCGAGATCCAGAGTGTGTTGCGCTATTGCCACGCTCACGAACTACCGGTGACCGCGCGAGGCGCAGGCACCGGCAATTACGGACAAGCCGTCCCGCTGCGGCGTGGCGTCGTGCTCGATCTGGCTCGCATGGACCAGATTGAAGAGGTCCAGCCTGACGGCGTCGCCCGCTGCCAGCCCGGCGTTCGCCTCGGTCAACTGGAAACCGAAGCGCGCAAAACCGGCTGGGAGTTGCGCTGCTATCCCTCGACCATCGTTAAGGCGTCGGTGGGAGGATTTCTTGGCGGGGGCTCCGGGGGTATCGGCTCAGTGGCTCATGGTGCGCTGCGCGACTTCAAAACGGTCCGCGCCCTCGAAGTCGTAACCATGGAGACGGAACCGCGGGTGTTGCTCCATGAAGGAGACGCGATCCATGACATTCTCCATGCCTGGGGCACCAACGGGATCATTACGCGGATCTGGCTGGCGCTGACTCCTGCTGTCGAGTGGTCGCAATGCGTCGTCGCATTTGACAGCTTCGCCGCCGCCTTCGACTTCAGCGAACGCATCGCGACTGACTCAACCTGGATCAAGCGGCTGGTCACAACATTCGAGTGGCCCATTCCGTCCTTCTTCACTCCGGTTCGGCAATACGCGCCCGATGGCAAGGCGCTGATCTTCTTTCTCATTGCCTCGCACCAGCTCAGTACCCTTGAATCCGCGGCCCGAGCCGCAGACGGAGAGGTGAGCTACTCGGGCAAGTATCTCGGTGTGCGCACGATTCCCTTGCTGTCTGACTACACCTGGAACCACACCACCCTGTGGGCGCTCAAATCCGATCCGGCTTACACCTACCTGCAATGCGGATTCAATCCGGATACAGCACGCGAGCAGATGCGACGATTGAGAGAACGCTTCGGCCAGGAAATCCTCTTTCATATGGAGTTCATGAAAAACGCCGACAGCAAAGTGTTCCCTGGAGCCATTCCACTGGTCTATTACACGACCGAACAGCGTTTGAACGAGATGATCGCCTTCTGCCGCGACATTGGAGTCTTCGTCGCCAATCCTCATGTGAACAATGTCGAGGGAGGGGGGCGCTATCGCGCGGACAATGTGCAGTTACTGGCCAAACAACGTTACGATCCGAAGGGATTGTTGAATCCAGGTAAAATGGTCACCTTCCAGCCCGATCCGGCGCTGGCAGAGACCACCACCACGCGATGAAAACCTGGATTCCCGACGCCCGCAACTTCGCGTATTTGAACTGGAAGCAGGTCGACGCCCTGCCCCGCGAATCGACGCTGCTGGTGCTGCCGACAGCGGCCATCGAACAGCACGGCCACCATCTGCCGCTGGCCACCGACACGCTCATCAACAATCTGCTGCTGGGTCACGCTTTGGAGAAGCTGCCGAAGGAGCTGCCGGTCTATGCGCTGCCTCCAGTCCATTACGGCAAGAGCAATGAGCATCTCGGCTTTCCCGGAACGCTCGCGCTGAGCGCGGCCACGTTCATGGCGGTGTTGCGCGATCTGGGAGCGAGTCTTGCGAGCGCGCGCTTTCAGAAACTCGTGCTCTACAACACGCACGGCGGCAACACGGCGCTGATCGACGTGATGGCCCGCGATCTGCGCGCGGAATTCGGTCTCCGGACATTCGCTCTTCACGGCAGCTGCGGTATTCAGTTCGAGGGTCTGAGCGCCCAGGAGCGAGCTTACGGCTTCCACGCCGGCGAGGTCGAGACTGCCCTGCTGCTGGCATCAGTGCCGGAGCTGGTGGATCGCTCCGCATACACCTCGAATTACATTGCGGACATCTCGAAGCCGGAGTTGCTGCTCCCGGAGAACGCTGCCGCAACTTTCGCCTGGCTCACCCGCGACATTGCGCCCAGCGGCGTGATGGGTGACCCGCGTCCTGCAACGGCGGAAAACGGAGCGCGCTGGCTCGGCCAGGCGGCAGAGCGGTTAGCTGCAGCGCTGCAGGCGATGTCCCGCTACCCCAATTCCTCAACCCCATGATCCCATGACCCCGCCGGAAGCGCATTGGATCGACTGCGGCAATGGAGTTCGCCTCGAGCGCGGCGTTCCTTGCCCCATGTCCGATGGAGTGGAGCTGGTTTCCGATCACTATTACCCGTCCGATGCGGGGCCTCACCCTACCTTACTCATGCGACAGCCTTACGGGCGCGACATTGCGTCCACCGTGGTGTATGCGCACCCCGTCTGGTTCGCGCGGCATGGCTACAACGTGGTCATCCAGGATGTGCGCGGGCGCGGCGACTCCGGCGGCGAGTTCTATCCCTTTAGAAATGAGGGATGCGATGGCGCCCAGACCATCGCATGGCTGCGTTCTCGTCCCGAAGGCAATGGCCGTATCGGCATGTACGGATTTTCCTATCAAGGCATGACCCAACTGCTGGCGGCAGCTCAGCAACCCGAAGGCCTGATCTGTATTGCACCAGGGATGACCGCCGGCGATCTCTATCACGGCTGGTTTTACCACCATGGAGCCCTCCGCCTGGCTTCCAGCCTGGGATGGGGACTGCAGATGATGAAGGCCGATGCCCGGCGCAAGAAGTTGCCGGAGGCCAGCCGTCGCCTGGAAGAAGCCTGGGCCAATCTCGGCGCCCAGACCGGCGTGCTGCCCTTTCGCGAACATCCCGCGCTGCACGCAGAAGGTGCGCCGCAGTATGTGCTCGACTGGTTCGACCATGAGAAGCCCGACCATGACCAGCCCGACCAGCGCCCGGCGACTATTGGACAGCACTCGACGTCAGCCAATCGTACGAACGCATCACTGTGCCCGCGCTGCACGTCTCCGGCTGGTACGACACTTATCTGAAAGGCAGCATCGACGGATTTCTAGCTCTGGTCAAACGCGCGGGTACAACCTTCGCGCGCGATCACCAGTATCTGATCGCTGGACCGTGGCAGCACATTCCATGGGGAGATCGGGTCGGGACCGCGAACTTTGGCGCGGAGGCACTGCTCGACACGGACGCAATTCTGTTGCGCTGGTTCAATCACTGGCTGAAAGATTCCGGCGAGTTCAGCGGCGAACCTCGCATTCGCCATTTTGTGCTCGGCCAGAATTCCTGGGACAAAGCTCGAGTTGAAGACTGGCCCTCGCAAGCGGGCAACGCGCTTTATCTGCACAGCGCCGGTAAAGCAAATTCGCGCAAGGGGGATGGCACATTGTCGCAGACCGCGCCAGCCGGGAATGAGCCTTGCGACATTTTTGTCTACGATCCGGAAGTGCCGGTGCTTGCGCCCGGAGGCCCTTCGGCTCTGAGCGGCCAATTCGACCAGGCAACGCTGGAATCAGGCAACAATCTGCTCGTCTACACCACCGAAGCGCTGGCAAAACCGCTATGGATTTTCGGTACACCGCGGATATCGCTCTATTGCTCCACTTCATCCGATCACACTGATTTCACGGCCAAGCTGGTGCGCGTGCGCGCTGATCAGGCGGCAGAGTTCATCTGCATGGGGATCGCACGCTCAAGCTGGCTCTTTGCCGCGAGCGGCTACCGTGCAGACAGCGTGTTCCAATGGGAGTTTGACCTGGAACCAACCTCATGCCGCTTTGCCGCCGGCGAGCGTATTCGCCTGGAAGTCGCCAGCAGCGCCTTTCCGCTCTACGACCGGAATCCCGGCACCGACATCCCGTCCTGCCGCGCCAGTTCCTGGAATTGGCGGCGTTCGACGCAGATGATCCATCACTGCAGCGACCGCCCCTCCGCGCTCTATTTGCCCGTACGGGGGACAGCGGCATGACCGCCGCTTTCGCTGTGCCCCAGGTCGACTTCACGGACGTCAGCAAAAGTTACGGCGGCCGCGTGGTGCTTGATGCCATCGACCTCTCTATCGCCAAGGGGGACTTCGTGACCCTCATCGGTCCCTCGGGCTGCGGAAAATCGACGGTGCTGAAGTTGATCTCGGGGCTGACTCCGCCCGACCGCGGTACCATCCGCGTGGATGGCATGACTCCGAAAAATGCGCGCCAGACAATCTCGTACATCTTCCAGGACGCTACCCTGCTGCCCTGGCGCACGGTTCGCCTGAATGTTGGCCTGGGACTGGAACTGGAACACGTAGTCGCGCGCCGGCGCGAAGAGAGAACGGCGGCGCTGCTCAAAGTCGTGGGGTTGGAGCACGTGGCCGGCGCCTACCCGCGCGAACTCTCCGGCGGAATGAAGATGCGGGTCTCCATCGCGCGTGCCCTGGCCACCAGTCCGGCTCTGTTGCTCATGGACGAGCCCTTTGCGGCGTTGGATGAAATGGCGCGCGACCGTTTGAACGAAGAGCTTTTGCGATTGCGAGCCGAACAGAAATGGACCGCGGTATTCGTGACCCACTCCGTCGCCGAGGCCGTCTTCCTTTCCACGCGGATTGTAGTGCTGGCGCCGAACCCCGGACGCGTTCACGCCGTCCTTCCCGTCGATCTGCCCTGGCCGCGCACCGCGGAACTGCGCACCGCGCGAGAGTTCGAGGCGCTCGTGGCCCAGGTGTCGCACAGTTTGCGGGAAACGCTGGTCGCATGAAATCGCGTCTCATCACGCTGGCCAATGCCGTGGCTGTCTTTGCTGCTCTCCTGGTCATTTGGCAGCTCATCCTATGGCTCTTCCATGTGCCGCCTTATATGCTGCCGTCGCCGTGGGCGGTCGCGCGATCGGTCGGCAACCGCTTCCCTGCGCTCATCGCGGCCCTGTCGATCACGATGGTCGAGGCCGGCGGAGGCTTGCTGGCCAGCATTGTTGTCGGTGTGATCATCGCCTTGATGTTCGCTCAGTCGCGCTGGGTGCGGCGGATGCTCTATCCCTACACGATCCTGTTGCAGACTGTGCCTATCGTCGCCATTGCCCCGCTGATTCTCATGTGGGTAGGCGCGGGCCTGGGGGCAGTCACGCTCATCGCGTTCATCATTTCGCTGGCTCCGATTATCGCCAACACCACGCAGGGGCTGATCAGCGTGGAGGAAAACCTGGTGCATCTTTTTCTGATGCACAACGCTTCGCCGGGCCAGTTGCTCTTTAAGCTGCGTCTGCCTCACGCCGTGCCTTCGTTGTTCGTGGGCATCCGTATCGCCAGCGGAATTGCCGTAATCGGCGCCATCACCGGCGAGCTTTATGCCGGGTCAAGCAGCGTAGGCCAGGGCGGGCTCGGTTATTCCATTCTCTATGCGTCATCCCAGTTGCAGACCGATTATCTGTTCGCGCTCGTGCTGGCCGCCACCGTCTTAGGCTTTGGTTTTTTCTTTCTCGTCATGCTTCTGGAGTGGTATTTCCTTCACCGCTGGCACGAATCGGCGCGCACTCCGGAGGTCGAGTGAGCTGCGACTTTTGTAAGGAGAACAACCATGTTGCGATTGGAAACCGAAACCGGGTGGTGGCTGGTGACCCATCCCAACCATGCCCGGCTGGCAGGGGCTTTCGCTGAACGATGGGGCAACGAGAGCTTCCGCTCTCCCGAACCGCGAACCCACGTGCTGCGCGGCATCGCATGCCACGACGACGGTTGGGCCCTGCGCGACGCCGCCCCGCAGATCACACGCCAGGGCAAGCCCAGCGCTTTCTCGGTGGAACTGGTGGGCAAATATTCTGCCTTCGAAGAAATCGACCTCGTCGACTACCTGGCCGTACGCGACCGCGCGGTTCGTTTAATCGCCGCCGACGATGCCTACGCCGCAATCCTTATCTCGATGCACACCTACAATCTGCTGACCGAGCACGCCGACCGCTCGACCATCCAGCCCGCGCAACTGCCCCTGCTCGATCAGTTTCTGGCCGGGCAGAAGACGCTGCAGCAACAGCTGCGGGAGAAAATCGCCACAGACGCCCGCTTCACCCCGGAGCAGGCCAGCGCAAGCGCCATTCTCGATCATTTCCGGCTGTTGCAGGCCACCGATAATCTTTCTCTGCTCACTTGCGTGGACTTCCGCCGCCCCGCACACTTGCTGCATCCCCTGCCGTTGCGCGACGGCCGCTACACCGAGGTTCAAGTGCGCTCCGCGGGTCCGCGCCACTTCGTACTCGATCCCTATCCTTTTGCCGAACCCTCGATCACTTTCACTTTTCCCGCGCGATCCGTGGAGGGCAAGACTTTTTCGTCCGCGGCCGAGCTGCAAGATCGGTTCAACGCGTCACCTGAAAAGATTCTGTCAGTGACTGTCAGTGCAAACTGAGAACCTGCGGCCGTGGGTTCAAGTAAAACGTCGGAGAGGTAAGACAAGAGCGAGCTTAGAAGAGTTTTCGCGATGGCAGCACGTGTTTAGGGATCTCCGCGCTGACCGTAAACATCGGCTCGTTCACAACCTGGCTCAACCGTAGATTCATGGCCACGCTGCACAACACGTAGGCATGTATTTCACTCAAGCCCCACCGTTCGGCCAGCAGGTCAACCATGCGGGAAGTGGCGGAGCGGGCAGCCACGGCCATATCGGCGGCGGATTCGACAACAATCCAGGCCTCGGATGCGGAATCTTGTTTGCCGGATGCGGAGGATTCTATCAGGGGTCCTGCCAGCGATCGCTGCCTGTGCAGATGAAAGCGCAAAGTCACATCCGCCGGACACTCGATACCGTTGATGCAGACCTCTCCATCGCCCTGTGCCGCATGCGCGTCGCCCGCAGAAAAAAGCGCGCCGGAATTCAGCACCGGCAGGAACAAAGTCGACCCGCTGCACAGCTCGCGCACATCCATATTGCCACCGAAGACTCCGGGTGGCCGGGTGCGGAACTCGCCATCCTCGGCTCGGGCAACACCCATCACGCCGCAAAATGGCCGCAGCGGAACGATGGCAGGCGCGAGTGATCGGCTGATCGTCTGCTCAAGCTGCCAGTGAAAAAGAAAAGGCCCGCTGAAACGCTGCTTGAGAAAACCGAGACCGGCAATCACGCTGGACCAGCCCCAGCCCTTGTGCGCCACCTCGAGCACATCGATCTGCAGCACATCTCCGGGTTGAGCACCTTCTACGAAGATCGGACCGGTCAACGCATGAATGCGTTCGCGGTCGATGCCCAGGTATTCCGCTGCATTCATTCCCGGGCGCACTTGCCCGCCGCTTGCATCGAGACACTGCAGGTGTACGGTATCGCCGGGCTTGATGCTGAGCCGCGGCGGTAAGGCCCGATTCCAGCGCGAGTGGGTGGGTTCGGCGGAGAGAGTATGCTCGGCCATCGCCGCCTACACCTCCACCGTCATCTGCACTTCGACCAATGCGTTGCGCGGCAAAGCGGAAACACCGATGGCGGCGCGCACGTGACGTCCGGCGTCCCCGAATATTTCCACGAACAGATCGGACGCACCATTGATCACCTTGGGCGAATCCGGAAATCCGGGCGCGGCATTGACATATCCGTTGACGCTCACAATGCTCTTTACCAAATCGAGCGACCCCAGATAGCGCTGAAGCACGGCCAGTTGCGCCAGCCCGCAAGCACGCGCGGCAGCGTAACCTTCGTCCAGCGTGCGGTCGAGGCCTACTGTGCCCGTGATTACGCCCGCGTGGCCGGAGGAAATAACGCCGGCGAGGTAAACCATCTGGCCAATCGTCTTCGCCGGAAGATAGTTGCCGCCCGCCGCAGGCAATACCGGTAGCACGATGCCCAATTCCTGGAGCCGCCCTTCCATCACTCCCATCAAGTTGCTCGCCTTCCTGTCTAACCCTGGAAAGAATTTAGCATATCGTTTCAATCGCAAGATTCCTGCTTGCGTTCGCCGGAACTCACGCTAACATGGGCCATGCGATGGCTCTGCACGAGCTTGATGATAGCCACCCTTCTTCTTTCCCCCAGCCCGGTCGCTGCACTCCGCCGGCAATCCAATCGCTGCCGGCTCCCCGATCGTCATCCCGCTCCAGAGCACACGGCACTCGACTCTCGATCTTGAAGTGGGCGGCGAGCTTGCCGGAGTACCTCCCGGAACCACCCGCTACATTTCGCGCGATGCCCTGCTGAGTCTGCCACAAGCTACCTACACCGTGAACGATGACGCCAACTTTAACGGCCCAACACAGGTCAGCGGCGTCCTCCTCGAAGATCTTTTTCAGCATCTGAACGCGGCTCCAGACTCCGACCAGATCGTGGCAATATGCCGCGACCAGTACAACGGCAACTATCCCCGTGCCTATACTGCCGCGCATCATCCCTTGCTGGTGCTCGCTATAAACGGAAAACCCCCAGCGGAGTGGCCGAAGAACGCGGAAGTCCACGGCGGCGATATGGGCCCTTACCTGATTTCGCATCCCCACTTCTCGCCGAGTTTCAAAGTTCTGGCACATTCGGACGAACCGCAAATTCCGTGGGGGGTGGTCCGAATCGAATTTCGCCACCGACAATCCGTTTTCGGCGCGATTGCCCCTCATGGCCCCCACGCCGCCGAACCCGCGGTGCAGGACGGTTATCGCATAGCACAACAAAATTGTTTCCGCTGCCATAACATGGGACGTGAGGGCGGGCAGAAAGCGAGCCGTCCCTGGCCGGTGCTCTCGGCCATGGCGAGCGCCGCGCCCGATTATTTTGCCGCTTACGTTCGCAATCCGCGGGCCAGCAATCCGAACGCGCAAATGCCCGCCAATCCCACCTACGACGATGCCACCACAAAAGCCCTGGTCGCCTACTTTGCAAGTTTTTCGCCACCGGAAAAAGAGAAACAGGAAGAAAGGCCATGACCCTGCGCGCAGCCAAGGTGTCACTGATCTTCGCGGTCGCTTTCTTTTATTCGCTCGTCGTGCTGGGCAATACGACCGACTACAACTCCAATTTCCAGTTCATCCGGCACGTGCTGATGATGGATTCGACTTTCCCCGGCAATCGAGCCATGTGGCGCGCCCTGAACTCGCCCGCCTGGCACACGGCGTTCTATCTTTCGATCATCGCCTGGGAGGCCACGACCATGGTCCTATTATGGTGGGGCGGGATCCGCCTCGCGCGAACCTTCCGCGCACCTGCGGCGACGTTCAACCACGCCAAGCGCACCGCAATTGTCGCTTTGACCCTGAGCCTGCTGATGTGGCTGGTCGCGTTTCTGACCATCGGCGGCGAGTGGTTCATGATGTGGCAGTCCAAGCAGTGGAATGGTCAGGACCCAGCCTTCCGCATGTTCACCGTGGTCGGCATCCTGCTGTTGCTGGTTGCGCAACCGGAATCCGAAGGCCAGCCCTAGTATCGGTCGTCAAAGTGATTCGTCGCGTCAAAGGGGTGAAGAAGCTGGGCATTCGCCTGGAACTTCCCTTCACCCACCAGCGTGAACACAACGCCCGGAGGTCCTGAATGCTCTGGTTCTACGAATCTTTCTTTCCCGTGATCTGGATTTTCTTTCTTCTGTACTGGCAGATTAAGGCCGCCAATACCAAAACCACCCAGCGCCTCGAGCCGGCTGCCTCGCGCATCCTGCGTGTCTTCATCTTCCTGATCGCCATCGTCCTCCTCTCGACAACTCGGATCCCGCTGCCCTTGCTTTACCGCCAGCTCTGGCCGGCTGGCCTTTGGCCCTTCTGGCTCGGAGTTGCCGTCACCATCGCCGGCCTTCTGTTTGCGGTCTGGGCGCGCGAGCACCTCGGCAGCAACTGGAGCCGCTCCGTCACCATTAAGCAGGGCCACGAGTTGATCACCACCGGTCCCTATGCCCTGGTCCGTCACCCCATCTACACCGGCATTCTGACCGGGTTCCTTGGCATGGCGATTGCAATCTCCCAAGTGCGCGGGTTCATCGTTTTCGTTCTCATCTTCCTGGCGTTCTGGATGAAGTACCGCATGGAGGAACGGTGGATGCGTTCCCAGTTCGGCGAGACGTATGCCACTTATGCTCATCGGACCGCCGCCTTGGTGCCTTACCTCTTCTGATCGCTGCGTCACGATCTCAGCCTCGGCAGGAGCGAGTTGAACCAACCTCAGGAGTCGAATCTCGAGAAAATATGCCGAGCGCATCAGGTGGGGTAATGAGTCGATTCGGCGTTTTATAGTGTCCTAATGCGCGTCCGGCTACTGATCATCTTCCGTTTGCATCGTGTACTTCGCGGATGTACCTCCTGACATCTTGACCCTGCTTAGGTTCACACTTAGATTGCATATAACTTCCAGAGTGGTAGTCAGAACACGGACGAACCGCAATTTTCACAGTGCCATCGGACTCTTTCATTCGCCTCGACGACTGAAGCGGTCCAGGTTTAGGCCGACTCGGATATTGGGACCAACCTCCCCTGTCTCCCATTAGAACGAATCTGTCATAAGCGGACGTGTGTCCGGAACTCTACGGGAGGAGTCTGTCATGAAATGTCTCAGTCTTCTTGCAACTCTCTGTTTAAGTGTTTTCCTAACCGCACCTGGCGCGTTACTCGCTCAAAATCCTAACTGCACGATCATAGTGCCGGAGGCCCCGCTCACGGCTGCGGGACTCGCGACTCCGTATCAATTGACCGCGACAAATCCCGCGGACGGGGATTGTCACGAAACCAACTCAAGCTCATCGGCGTTCGTTCAGGCGGCAATCCTCGACCCGGCGACCGGTCAGATTTCGATTTACAACCCGCTGGTGGTTGACCAGAACACGATGCCTGCGGCCGGCGCGACTCCAGTTGTACCGAGCCTTCCCGCGAACGCGATGGTCGCGCTTTGGTTTGGATTTAATGGTGACAACCTGGTTCAACAAGGCGCATCCCCCGACGTCTTGAAAGCCAGTGGTTGTGTGAATGGTCGTGGGGACAACGTCTTCGGCCAATTTTCGTATTGCAATGCACCGGCGTTCTTTAGAGCAGCGAACCGGGCGATTCGGAGAGGACAACTACGGGTTCCGCCCCTGGGAATCGCTGTCGACGGCCAGCCCTGTCCCTCGGTTCGAGACTTCTTTGTGGTTGATCAGGATCAAAGCGACAATTTGCCGGTTACCTATCTGATCAGCGCGAGCGGGGACCTGGCCCAGAACACCGCCGCCAACGCCCAAGCTTTGCTCAATTCAACCGTTCTCGGCAATCCCAGCGATAACGGCTTAGTCGATAGGTTTCTTGACCCCGATCTGGGTTGCAGCCCATGGAAGGTGACGGACCTGGCCGATCCGGGTCAGGTAGTCCCAGGGCTGGCGCTGAACGAACTGCAGGCACGAGCTCACCGCCGATCACCAGTAGCGCTGATTCCTGCCGGCGATCCAATGGTGCTAGATCCCGACGGATCCGTCGACCTCGCGAAAGTAAATGCCTATCGTCGCGGCGTCGACCAACCTGAGGTACACGGTTATTGGGAGGCCGATACTGCGCGCTACTGCCGGCACATGTTGAGGATCGCACCCGCGAGACTTCTGTTAGATCAGGCTCTGCTTCTTTCCAAGCCATCCCCGGTGGCCGCCGACGCGAACTCCATGTTCACTTTTCTGGCGCAACGTTTCTCGGCCAGCTACGACATCTTGGGATGTGCTGACCTGGTCAAAATACCCGACCCCATATCTTTTACGCAGGATGACAATGGCGTCGCAGTGAGCGCCACGATCGACCTGCCAGCCTATCGGGCGTGCAGGCAGAGGCTCGCGCCCTACGAATCCCAGGATGATGCGGCCGACGATGCCGCTAAAACGGAGGCGGCAACACAGTAGGCCGCTTCCGAGCGGCGGTGATCGATGTGCGCTCAAGGACAGCAATGTGCCCTGAGCCTGATTTCCGAAAACTCTATCCAACAAAGGGCCGAGCAGTTGTGGAAATCAACCATCAGTTACAGGGAAACTGCGCATTCTAACTTTCGCTTCCTGTGGAAAGTCTGCAGTTTCCCGATGCACCGAGTTCTACGAAAGATCGTCCTGACTATGATGTGGACACTGATTCCGGTTGCCGCCCAGATTTCGCCCGGCCCGCTGTCTCGCGCGCACCAGTCGATTAGTGGTGTGACCAATTGCACTACCTGCCACGAACTCTCGACCGGACAGCCCACCTTCAAATGTCTCGATTGTCACACCGAAATTGCCGGGCGCATACGTGCGCGGAGGGGGCTGCATGCCTCCTACAACCTCAAACCTGGATCGAGCCTGGAATGCGTTACTTGCCACTCCGAACACAACGGCGAAGACTTCGCGCTGACAAAATGGGACCGCAACATTTTCGATCACAGGCAGACGGGATGGGCACTCGAGGGCAAACACACCGGGCTGGGCTGTAACCAGTGTCACGCGCCGGAGCACGTCTCCAAGAGTGAACGCGCGGAAATTAAGGTTAAGGATTTGACGAAGACACTGCTTGGACTTTCCCCAAGTTGCACTACATGTCATCAAGACCAGCACAATGGCCGGCTCGGACCCAATTGCCTGCAGTGTCACAACTCGACCGACTGGAAGGCGATCAGTGTAGGGAAGTTTGATCATTCGACGACGCGGTATCCGCTTACGGGTTTGCACGTCGAGGTGGCCTGCCAGGGCTGTCACACCCTGGGGCCGGACCAGCAACCGCGTTACGTCGGCGTAGCCTTCGCCAACTGCACCGATTGCCATTCTGATCCCCACCGTGGCGGCTTTTCGCAAACCTGCCAGGCCTGCCACGGCACAGCCGGATGGAACAAGATTTCAACGCCTGGGCTCAACGGCACGTTCGACCATTCTCAGACGAATTTTCCTTTGACTGGAAAACACATCGAGGTTGAGTGCGTGCGATGTCACGCCAAAGCAGATTTCAAAAAGCCACTGCCATTCCGGAAATGCTCCGACTGCCACCGCCCGGATCCGCACGGAGGACAATTCGCCCAGCGCCCCGGCGGGAGCGAGTGCTCCTCCTGCCACAGCGTCGATGGCTTTAAACCAGCCCAGTTCGGGCTCAAGGAACATGCAGCGACGGCGTATCCGCTGGAAGGCAAGCATGCGGCGCTGCCATGCGCGCAATGTCATCTCCCCAAGGGCAAGGACACAATCTACAAGATGAAGTTTCAGCGCTGCACCGACTGCCACGCCGATGAGCATGCCGGGCAGTTCACCGCCGCGCCGCATTTCAATCGCTGCGAGAATTGCCACAGTCTGCAAAGGTTTCGGCCCTCCACATTCAGTCTGCGCCGGCACAATCAAACTCCGTTTGCGCTTGGCGGGGAGCACGTGGCAGTGGCGTGCGGCGATTGCCACCAGCCGTCAAGGAATGTCGCACCGAAAGCCACCGCGCGCTATCACTGGCAAAACCTGGCGTGCACGAGTTGCCACGCCGACCCGCACCAGGGCCGATTCAGAACATTTGAGCAACAAAAGGGAGCGAACGGTGAGCCTCTTGAATGCGAGGCCTGCCATTCCGCCAAATCCTGGAAGGATCTTTCTGGGTTCGACCATTCCAGAACCGGCTTTCCGCTGAGCGGCGTGCATGCGGTCACGAAGTGCATCGATTGCCACAAACCGACGAACTCTACCGTCGCGCTGATGAATGTGGATTTCAAGGCAGCGCCCGCTGAATGCGAGGCATGCCATGCCGATATCCACGGCTCGCAGTTTGCGAAAGGAGGAGTCACGCCGTGCGCTTCATGTCACGACAGCACGAAATGGAAGCCCTCTCGGTTTGATCACGACAAGGAAACTGCTTTTGCTTTGCAGGGCGCGCATCGCAATGTGGGCTGCGAAGCCTGTCACAAACTGACGCGGATCGTGAGGGATAGAACCGTGCTTTTCTACCTTCCTACTCCGAAAGAGTGCGTTGCGTGTCACGAGCCTGACAAGTCGAAACAAAGCGCTCTGCACAATTAAATGGTGGAGGCGGAGATATTTCCGCTGACCGACGAAGGAGAGAGTTTGACGGGCAATCTGCTTCTCGTTTACGCGTTCTTGCTATTTCAGATTGGCGCCGGCGTACTGGCTGGGCAGGAGACTGTCCCTGCCATGTCGACTCGAAGTCCTCATGGCCCGATGAAGATTGCGTGCGAGAAGTGCCACACGTCCTCGGCCTGGACGCCGATCCGCAACAAGCCGGAGTTTGATCACCGCAAGACTGGCTATCCATTGCGCGGTCTGCATTTGGAAGTGCCTTGCCAGGACTGCCACGTCAATCCGGTATTCGCCAACGTCGGCAGCAACTGCCAGGACTGCCATGCCGACCTGCACCGGCGCAAGAACGGGGCGCAGTGCGACCTTTGCCACCGGGTCAGCGGCTGGCAGGTCTCAATTCATTCCATCAACGAACATCAGGATCGTTTTCCCCTGATCGGGGCGCACGCCGCCGTGGACTGTTATTCGTGCCACAGGGTCGGCGCGGTGGGACAGTTCAATCGCCAGGGGCTGTCGACCGAATGCGTCAGTTGTCATCTTCGGGCTTTCCAGAAAACCACCGCGCCGAATCATCAGGCGCTGGGATATTCGACGGACTGCCAGCAATGCCACACCAGCATGGACAGTTGGACGATCGCAGGCTTTCGCTGCGAAAGAGGTGCGAAGGTGAACCGATGGCCGGAACCAGGAAAACTGAAGACTCGGATGCAAGAACAAAGGGCACAGAATGACGAACATCATAGAGCCGGGGAGCAACCGCCAGTGAGATTGATCGCGGAACTTAATCTTCTTCTGCTTCTGGCGTCCTCTGTGCGCGCACAGGGGGCGGGCCGAACTGGCGCAGAACTCAGGAAGTTGAAGATCGCCCGCAACGGAGACAAAACCAAAGTGGAGCTCACGTCTGAGCAAACCGGTGGTCCCTAACGTCACTATCTTGAACAATCCCGACCGACTGGTACTGGACCTTCCCGACACGACCGCTAACTCCGGGACAGCGGCACATCGCCGTAAACCTGAACGGTGTGTCTGGAGGTACGCGTCGGGCTGAAGAGCAGCTAATCCCGCTGTCACGCGAACAGTCGTGGATCTCAATGCCGCCCACCGATACGCACTGGCGAGCTAACGGGAACACAATTGTTTTGATGGTGCTGCCGGTGAACGCAGCGAGCGGTGCCGTGACGCACGGTCGCGGGGCGGCCCCTGCCGCCAACGGTCTGCTGATCGGAAAGCTGTTGCATGGGCAGACCAGACGCGGCCAGGCAACCCAAAGCCGACCTTGCGATTCTCCCGTTCGGCGAGTGGAGCGAATGGCGATGGACGCAAAGTCGAAGGCCGTCGACACAACCATCCGGTGAAAATCTTCGTAGTCAGCTTTAAGGTGAAGTACGTCGCGGAAGGCGCCGCTTACCTGAAAGGAGGACGCAGTTCCGGCCTGTCCGCAGGGATGAAGCTGGTGGTGCGCGATTCAGGCCCGCTTCCGGAGATTCCACAAGTCCGCACGGCCCGGTAGTGGCTGAGCTGCGAGATAGTCTCGGTCTGCGGAAACATCCGCGGTGACAGAGATTCGCAATGCCACGCGCGACGTAAAACCCGGCGATTGGGCTGATCTCTCTTCCGGCGATTCCGCCGGGCTGGAACAGCCACGCAAGCGATAAACGCGGCTGTCAAAAATGCGGCCCCAGTGCCCTTACCCCGGTCAACCCTGCCAGCGCCGAGCCGCACCCGGAAACAGTCCAGGAAGAAAGCCGGATTCGAGCACGCCTGGGGTTCGATTACAGCGGAATCAGTAGCAGCGGCTCAACCCCCGGGCGCAGCAGCACTGTCGGTATGGCGTTACAGACCGACATGACGCGGATTGCGGGGACCCACTGGAATCTGCAGGGCTACTGGCGCGGCAGGCTAACCAGCAACTCGCAGCCAAGTGAAGACACGCTGCAAGACTATCTGGACCGCACCTACACCATTCAGTTGTATTACGACAATCCCGATTCCAAGTGGGTGGCAGGATTCGGACGGCTCTACCTGCCATGGGCGGTGAGCCTCGACACGATCGATGGCGGATACGTTGGACGCAAGTTGGCGAAAGCGATCATTGCCGGCGTCTTCCTCGGTTCCACTCCGGATCCGACATCCTGGCACTACAGCCCGGACCAGCAAATTGGAGGGTCGTTCGTTAACTTCGAAGGCGGAAGTTACGACGACCTTCCACTACACCAGCACCTCGGGGTGGCTCTGAGCCTGTTGAAGTGGCAGCTCGATCGTCCGTATCTCTTTGTCGAAAACGGGCTCAATTACATGAAATATTTTTCCGTCTATCACTCTTTGATCGTCGACTCGCCGCAAGGCATCAGTACGGACGGAATCAAACCGGGAACAGGCATCAGCCGCAGCTATCTTAGCCTGCGCGTTCAGCCGATCCGTTGGATTTCCTTCGATGTCTCTCACAACTACTTTCGCGATGTTCCGACCGCCGCCACGGCGCTGATAGGGACAGGGCTGGTCGACAAACTGTCTTTACCAGGGCGTAAGTCTGGCGTGGCGTGTAGAACCGGTGAAGCATTTTGCCGTTTACACCACCCTGGGGCGAAGCGACAAGACTGGAGATGCGAAGCACAGCCTGAACCAGATGTACGGACTTACCTGGAGCGAGATCTGGCGCACTGGCCTTCGCGCCGACATTCACTATTCGAAGTTTGATAGCTCCTTCGCTCAGGGCAACTACCAGGTGCTGTCGCTCTCACGGCACATCGGCAACCGGATGAACTGGGACGCTCAGGTGGGGCGCCAATCTCTCGACTCAACATTCACCGTGAATCACCATTCCATGTTCGTCAATACTTCGTTCGATGCCAATCTCGGTAGTCATACGTATTTGCAAAGCGGCTACACCATCGAACGTGGAGTTCAGCTGAACTACAACCAATGGTATTTGAGCCTGGGATATCGTCTGAACGTGAAAGGACCGGCGAAATGACCGCGCACACTGCTTTTGCCCCGTCGACAGTGACGACATCCGATGCCGGAAAGCAACATCGGCGGCTGATCTTATGATCTGCGCCGGTGGTTTGATCGCGCTGGTCGCGTTTTTGCTCTACGGAGCTGACTACTACGCCCTTAGTCAAGCGGATCGTCCGTTTTCCCCGAAGCATCATCTGCTGAAACCCAGCGGCGTCGTGGGAATCAACCTGGGTGTGCTGGGCGTTATTCTGCTTTGCGGAATCTTTCTATACCCGCTGCGCAAGCGCGTGGCGTGGCTGCAAAAACAAGGAAGCTCGAAGCACTGGCTCGACCATCACGTGATACTAGGCGTGGCCGCGCCGATCGCCATTGCCTTTCATTCGTCGTTCAAGTTTCGCGGGCTCGCCGGAATTGCCTTCTGGATGATGGTCGGAGTGGCTCTCAGCGGGTTGGTCGGGCGCTATCTCTACGCCCAGATTCCGCGCCAGGTAGCGGCCGCCGAGCTGTCAGTAAGGATCTTTAAGGAAGTTTTGGAACGTCAAAAGATCATTTCTCAGAGTGATCTACAACGCTTGTTCCATCTACCCGCGCCCAACCAACTGGTCCACCGTTCTGCCTTCGCCGCACTGGGCTACATGGTCGTGTCTGACCTGACTCGTCCCTTTAGAGTGGCACGGCTGCGGTTTCGTCTCATGGGGGCCGGCCGAGCCATCGGCTCTATGGGTGGGCTAGCGCCGAGGAATCTCCAGCTTGAGGGAGTGGTCGGTCTCGCCCGGAAGCAGGCCCTTCTTTCCCGACGCATCGCATTTCTTTCTCATGCTCAAAGAGTGTTCAAGTTGTGGCATGTGGTGCACAAACCATTTAGCTACGCTTTCGCAGTGCTGGCGCTATTCCACATTGTGGTGGCGATGCTGCTTGGGTTCTTCTGAGGAGTGCTGCCTTCCATGGATACATTTATTGCTGCCGCTATCGCCATCGCGATCGCGACCTTCTTTCTTCATCGTTACTTGAGTGCTCTGAAGAAGCACGACGAGTTGGCGCGTCAGGTGACGGAGAAGGCGAAATTGTATTCCGAGGCGCCCAAGGGCTTGCATCCCCACATTGACGCCGACCGCTGCATTGGCTGCGCGACTTGCACGGCGGTCTGTCCCGAGGGCGATGTGCTGGCAATGTTGAACGGGAAGGCAGTCATCGCTCACGGCCAACAATGTATCGGCCACGGACTCTGCGCCGCGGCCTGTCCAGTCGGGGCCATCGAGATGGTCATGGCGAGCCCGAGCGTGAGCGCCGACACACCATACCTGACCCCCGAGTACGAGTCGACCATCGAGAACTTGTTCGTGATCGGTGAACTCGGCGGGCTGGCGCTGATCAAGAATGCGGTAAATCAGGGCCGCCAGTGCATCGATATCATCACCCGGAGGATCGGACGCAGTCATCCCCTGAAAACTGGGCAGGGCATTTACGATGTCGTGATTGTTGGGGCCGGCCCAGCTGGAATCAGCGCCTCGTTGCGCGCCATCGAGAACAAGCTCAGCTATATAACCATCGAGCGAGATGAGGTTGGTGGAACGGTAGCAAAGTTTCCGCGCCAGAAAGTGGTTACGACGAGTCCCTTGGATTTTCCACTCTACGGCAAGCTCAAGAAGACAGAACTCTCCAAGGAGCATCTTCTTGCGTTCTGGGACATGGTCCTCAATCGAGCCGAATTCAACGTGTGCGCCGACGCAAGAGTGGATGATATCAAGAAGGATCCGGATGGCATTTTCCGAGTCATGACTCCAACTCAGTTGTACCGGGCGCGTGCCGTTGTGCTGGCGACAGGCCGCGCCGGCATTCCGCGGAAGCTCGGGGTCAAGGGCGAGAACTTGCCGAAGGTGATGTATCGCCTGATCGAAGTGGATCAATTCAGAAACAGGCGGATCCTGGTGGTGGGAGGGGGCGATAGCGCGGTCGAGGCAGCCATAGCACTCGCTCAGCAGGATGGTAACCAGGTCACAGTCTCATACCGGAAACATGATTTTGTCCGCATCAAGAGACGAAACGCGCAGCGCATAGCGGAAAGCCTGCGCGCGGGGAAGATCAATGTCATCTTTAACTCAATCCCGATTGAATTTAGACAAGATCAAGTCATCCTGGATGTTGGCGGAAAATCACGGACCCTTGCCAACGACCTGGTCTGGATATTTGCGGGAGGCACTCCTCCTTGTGATTTTCTGAAGAAAATCGGAGTCGGATTCGGACAACGCGAGCCCGTCCTGGAAACACGTGTCATCACTGGCGAACAGGTTGCTGCTTCGAATTAGGCCAATGTGAGGATGAATGGCTCAACTGACAGGAAGTTGTACCTCCGAGCTGCTCTCAGAGCAGATGTCCTCAACCCCACTTTGAACAAGCGTGATCTTCCTTGCAGAATGAATTTTTGTTTTCCTATACATCAAGTTTCCGGCTGGGTTCGATTTCGCTGACGCCTGGACTACCACTTCCTCGCCTTTTGCGCTTCTGCCAAAATTTGCACGACAACACGGCCGTCGATTGACGCGGGTCCAGCCTGTCGTTCATGTCCGCGGGCACAACTCCCGTCCTAAACGAAAGGAATTGTCCATTTCCGAACAGCCGATAGCGGAATCGGACGGTCTGGCCCATGCGCCGGCGACAACCGCGCCGTGGAATGAGCAAGTTGACGCATTCAGATCGTGGTCACCCAATTGCCTTGACACGCTGAAAAGGATTAGCTTGCTTTTTCCTCAGAGAGGCTCTTATGCAGAAGCTTTTGCAAGACGTGCGCTTCGCACTTCGGCAGATGGCGAGGAGTCCAGGCTTCTCTCTGACGGCGATCCTGTCGCTGGCTCTGGGGATCGGCGCCACGGTTTCGGTCTTCAGCGTTATTTACAGTGCGGTCCTCAACGCCTGGCCCTACGCCGGTTTCGACAGGGTCTGCCAGATCAACACCATCGATAAAGCTGGCAACGAGGGCGAGCCGGGCTTCACTGGGCCGCAGATTCGGCAACTGCGCCAGGTAAGCGCGGTCGAAGACGTGGTCGCCTTCAACCGGTGGGACCTAGTGGTGACCGGGAGCGACGTTCCGGAAAACCTGTATGCGCTCTACTTTACTGGCAACGCGTTCCAATATTTTGGCATGCCGGCGCTTCTCGGCCGCTATTTTCTGCCCTCCGACGCACCTGACCTGCAAGACCCGCAGCCGGTGGCGGTCCTCAGTTACAACTTCTGGCGGCGCCATTTCAACGGCGATCCAAATATCGTCGGGAAGAACATCCAGCTTGTCCACAAGGACTACACCATCCTGGGCGTCCTGCCACCGCGTTTTACCTGGGGAGATGGCGACGTCTATCTCCCGTTCAAGATGTCGCAAGCCCAGGATGCAGTCTACAGTGTGATCCTGAAGTTGAGGCCTGGCGTCAGTGTCGAGGCTGCCGAAGCGCAGTTTCGTCCTTTGTTACAGCAATTCGACAAGGAGAAGCCCAACTATTATCCCGCACAGTATCGAATCGCCGTTCGAAAGATGGGTGATTACTATGTGCGCGACCTGCGTGGAACACTCTATCTGCTGTTTGGGGCGGTGGCTTTACTGCTGGCGATAGGCTGCGGCAACGTTTCGATTCTCCTGCTGGCGCGGGGCTCCGCCCGCCAGCACGAACTGGCAATCCGCTCCGCGGTGGGTGCAAGCCGTTTCCGGATTGTGCGGCAACTGTTGACCGAGTCGCTGCTTCTCTCCCTCATAGGCGCGGGTCTGGGTGTGGTGCTGGCCTACCGAACGCTGGGATTTATCGTAGCCCGTCTGCCCGAATATTCCTTCCCCCACGAAGCCGATTTTCATGTAAACCTGCCGGTGCTGCTTTTCAGCGTGTGCCTGGCGGTTTTGTCGGGCGTACTCTTTGGAATCTTCCCTGCGCTCGAGTCGGCACGGCAGGAGATCAATCACGGCATCCAGGCGGGCTCGCACAAGATGGCCGGCAGCGTGCGCGGAAAGCGCATGCATACCGGGCTGATTGCCGGCCAGATTGCATTGACCTTGCTATTGCTCACCGCGGCGGGCGCGGCCATCCAGGGCTTTTCCCGCATGATACGGAGGCCGCTTGGATATGCCCCAGATCATGTGATGTCGGTCGGCATTCCCGTCCACGAAAATACGCTCAACACCTGGGCGGAACGTGCCGCATATTTCACCCAGCTTCGCGAGCGGGTGGCGGCCACGCCGGGAGTGATTTTGGCGGGCATTTCGAGCAATGCCACGCCGCCCAGCAACGGATGGCCCCTGGGGTTCGAGATCCAGGGCAAGACCGCGAGTGAACAACCAGACGCGCGGGTAAACTTTGTCAGCCCGGAATATTTCACCGTCCTGCATATCCCGCTGCTTGAAGGACGGCTCTGGGAGCAGAGCGAAGTCTCGCATGGCGCTACGCTTGCGCTGGTCAACCAGACGTTCGTTCGCCGTTATTTTCCCGGGGAAGACGTGCTGAGCCGCTCAGTGCGCTTGCCCCGACTGATCGCCCAACCGCCCTACCGGCTCAGTGCAAGCGGAAGCGACGGCTGGCTCCAGATCATCGGCGTCGTCGCCGACGCTCTCGACGACGGCCTGGAAAAGCCCATCCTGCCGGCAATATATCTTCCGTACACAGTCAACATGTTTATGGGGACACAGATTCTGGTCCGGACCCAGGGCGAGCCGCTGTCCATGCTGCGCAGCATCCGCCGGGAGATCGCCGCGGTCAATCCCGATCAGCAGGTGGACTCGGATGTGCAAGACCTCGACGGATGGATAAAGCGGGAACCTGAATTTGCGGTTTCGCGCCTGATCTCCATTTTGTTTGGCGCATTCTCTGCCCTTGCCCTGGTGCTGGCGGGAGTGGGTCTATACAGCGTCGTGTCCTACAGCGTGGTGCAACGGACCGGGGAGTTTGGTATCCGCATGGCATTGGGTGCGCAGCGAGTGGACGTGCTCCGCATCGTACTGTGGTCCGCGGTTGCAAGTGTGGGGATTGGTCTGTCAGTCGGTCTGGCGCTTAGCTTCGGGTTGGGCAGGGTAATCACGCGCTGGGTACATAACGGCGTGCACGATCCGTTGATCGCGCTGGGAATTTCGCTGTTGGTGATATTGGTTGCCGCTCTGGCCTGTCTGGTCCCAGCGCTAAGGGCGCTAGCTGTCGATCCTATGACTGCGCTGCGCTGCGAGTAGGACCAGGTCGGTTGCAGGTCTGGTTGAGATACGATGCCGGCTTTTCGCGCTTGCTCACGAAGGGCTGACTACGGCGTCCAAACCCGGGAGAGTCCACTGGTAAAGCTCACTCGCTCATGCCGGCAGGAACCGCCGGGGAAGTCCATCCGTACAGAGGATTCAGAGGCGCTATGCAATTCATAGACGATGTCCGCTATGCGGTGAGGCAATTTGCTCACGCCCCGGGTTTCACAGCGACGGCGGTGTTGACCCTTGCGCTCGGCATAGGTGCGACTACCGCAATCTTCACCCTGGTGCACGCCGTGTTGTTGAAATCGTTGCCGGTAACCAGGCCCAGTGAACTGATCCGGATCGGTGACAACGAGAACTGCTGCGTGAACGGAGGCCTGCAGGACAGTTGGTCGCTTTTCTCCTACGACAAGTACAAAACGTTCCGCGATGGGACGAAGGGGTTCACCGAACTGGCCGCCTTCCAGGCCGGGCGCGGTCTCCTGGGTGTTCGACGCAACGGGAGCAACCAGCCGGCCGAATCGCTGCGCACCCAGTACGTCTCGGGAAACTACTTCTCGACGTTCGGCGTCAGCGCATACGCCGGGCGAATGTTCACGCAGGAGGACGATCGAAAGGGAGCGGAGCCGGTTGTCATCATGAGCTACGCCACCTGGCAACAAAAATACGGGCAGGATCCGTCGGTGATCGGTGCGAGTTTCACCTTCAACGGCCTGCCCTTTACCGTGATCGGGGTCGCTCCGCCGAAATTCTACGGCGACCGCATGGAAAGCGCACCCGCTTTCTGGATCCCGCTGAACGCAGAAGTGATGATCGATGGCCCCCGCAACCTCCTGCAGTTTGGAGAGCAGGATTGGCTGGACATCACCGGGCGGCTCGCTCCGGGGGCCGACCCTAAAAGCATCGAGACCCAGATGCAAGTTGAGCTCAAACAATGGCTTTTGAGTCCCGACGCCAAGCTGCAACCTGGGGAACGGGAGTTGGTGCCGAAACAGACTCTTCATCTGTCCCCCGGCGGAGCGGGGGTGCAGATGATGCGCGACGAGTATCAGTCGGGCTTGCACCTGTTGATGTGGGTTTCTGGCTTCGTGCTGTTAATCTCATGCGCCAACGTGGCCAACCTCATGCTCGTGCGAGCCGCCAGCCGCCGGCAGCACACTTCCGTCCGAACCGCCCTGGGCGCGTCGCGCTCGCGCCAGATCTTGCAGGTATTGACGGAGAGTGCGGTTCTCGCGCTCTTCGGCGGAATTGTGGGCGTAGCGTTTGCGTTCTGGTGCACACGCCTCATCCTGAGACTGGCATTTCAAAACCAACACATTGCCATCAGTGCAACCCCTTCGTTGCCCGTGCTTGGCTTTACCTTTGGGGTTTCCCTGCTGACCGGAATTCTTTTCGGAGTCGCGCCGGCCTGGATGACCGCGCACGCCGATCCCGCGGACGCCTTGCGCGGCGCCCATCGCTCCACCACCCAGGGCGGAGGCTGGACACAAAAATCGCTGGTGGTGGCCCAGGCGGCGCTATCGCTGGTGCTGCTCTGTGCCGCGGGACTGCTCACGCAAAGCCTGCGCAACATGCAGCATCAGAGCTTCGGGTTCGACATTGCGAACCGTTATATCCTGCACCTCGATCCGGAGATGGCCGGAGTTACACCGGAGCGGCTTCCCGCGTTTTTCCGCCAGTTGCATGACAATCTGGCCGCAATTCCAGGTGTGAGCCGCGTTAGCTTCGCTCTCTACACTCCGATGGAAGGCGATAACTGGGGAGAAACTGTTTTCATCGAGGGGCAGGCGCCGCCTCCGGCAGGAAGCCACGAGAATAGCACTTCGTGGGTGCGCGTCACGGACGGCTATTTTGAGAGTGTCGGCACCAAGATCGTGAAGGGACGTTCTATTACTGAGCAGGACACCGCGGCCACTCGGAAAGTCGCGGTGGTCAACCAGACGTTCGCCAAGAAATTCTTCAAAGACGAAGACCCGATCGGCAAGCACTTTGGAGATCTGGACCCTAAGAATGCGGGAAATTTCGAGATTGTCGGGATTACAGAAGACACGCAATACCACGGCCCCACCGACGAGATCAATCCAATGTTCTTCCTGCCCGAGGCGCAATACGTTGTCTACGACGACCCGCGCTTCAAAGCATTCGAAGAGCGCACTCATTTTCTGAATGCAGCAGTCCTGCAAACCCAGGGCCCTGTTCCCGGCCTCGAACCTCAAATCCGTCGCGCCCTCGCCCAGGTGAATCCTGACCTGGCGCTGATCGATTTCATGAGTTTTGCCGCTCAAGTGGACGGCAATTTCTCGCAGAACCAGATGCTCGCGAAGCTGACGTCGTTGTTTGGACTGTTGGCTCTGATTTTGGCGTCGGTCGGACTTTATGGTGTCACCGCATATTCGGTTGAGCGTCGCACCAGCGAGATCGGAATCCGCATGGCGCTTGGCGCTGACCGGCTGAATGTTCTCAAGCTGGTGCTGAAGGGCGCGTTTGTGCAGATCGGAATCGGACTGGCGATCGGCATCCCTGCAACTATTCTGGCGGGGTACGCGATGACGACGCAATTATTCGGCGTGAAGCCCTACGCTCCGGGCATTTTGCTGGTGACGACACTCGTACTGAGTCTCGCAGCGCTGGTGGCTACGGTGTCTGCCGGCTCGCAAGGCAGCGACCCTGGAGCCGATTTCGCGCGCTGCGGACGGAGTGAGTTCTCTGCCGCTGTGTTCGCAAATGGACACCCAAGTTCGCTAGCGGACAGATCAACGCCATTTCGAGGCTCGAGGCTTCAGCGATTTCATTGTTCTCGCAGACACTTACCGGCCAGCGTCAAATGGATGGACAGTTGCCCGGAGATTGAATGATGGATATCGCACGCCCAGATATCAAGCGCCAGAAGAGACGCCGCCAAATTGTCGGAGCGGTGATCGGCGTTTTATTTCTCGGGCTCGTCACCATTGGTGTTTCTCGCTTGAAACCGGCGGCACCAGCAAGTGGAGCGCAGCACGGTGTGGACAGACACCGTCAAGCGCGGCCCCATGCTGCGCCAGGTCAGAGGCCTCGGTTCGCTGATTCCGAGCCAGGAGTTCACCCGTCAAATTCCCGCGGAGACAGAAGCCACCGTGGTGCGAATTCGCATGTTGCCGGGTTCGCAGGTGAAAGCTGACAGCATTCTGCTCGAGATGAGCAATCCGCAAGTCGAGCAGGCCGCGCTCGACGCCAGACTTCAATTGAAAGCCGCAGAGGCCGAGTATCAGAGCCTGCGGGTCAAGCTGCAGAGCGATCTGATGAACCAGAAAGCCGGCGCTGCCACGGTCACCGCGGACTACAGCCAGGCCAAGTTACAGTCGGAGACTGACAAAGCGCTTTACGACCTCGGCGTGATTTCAGGCCTCGCGTACAAGGCATCGAAGGGCAAGGCGGACGAACTTACTACCCGAAACAACATTGAGGATGAACGGCTGGATATCAATCAGAAGGCGATTGAATCGCAGATGGCCGAGCAGCAGGCCAAAGTAGACCAGATCCGCGCCCTCGCAGAACTGAAGCAGAAGCAACTGGACGCACTCAAGGTTCGCGCCGGAATTGACGGTGTTCTGGTCGATCTGCCGCTGCAGGTCGGGCAACACGTTTTGCCGGGGGCGATGCTGGCGAAAGTGGTTCAGCCCAACCATCTGATTGCGGAGTTGAAGATCGCCGAGACCCAGGCGCGAGACATTCAGATTGGTCAACCGTCGATGGTCGACACGCACAACGGCATGGTCCCGGGAACCGTCATGAGAGTCGATCCGGCCGTGCAGAACGGGACCGTCACGGTTGACGTTCAGCTCACCGGCGAACTTCCCAAGGGCGCGCGTCCCGATCTGAGTGTTGACGGAACCATCGATCTGGAACGGCTCGAGAACGTGCTCTACGTGGGCCGGCCGGCTTTTGGGCAGGAGAACAGCACCATCAGCCTGTTCAAACTGGATCCTGAGGGCAACGGCGCGGTTCGCGTTCCCGTAAAGGTGGGCCGCGCGTCGGTGAATTCGATCCAGATTATTGAAGGGCTGCACGAAGGTGACACGGTGATTCTCTCCGACATGTCGCGCTCGGACAATACCGACCGTATCAGGCTTGACTAGACCAGTTCGACCCATGACCGATTGAGGCACACGCCATGACTGAAACCGCACCAGCGCTGATCCAGATTGAAGATCTCACCAAAGTGTTTTACACCGACGAAATCGAAACTCATGCGCTCTCCGGCGTGCACCTGGCGATCCGCAAGGGAGAGTACGTGGCCATGTCGGGTCCGTCGGGATGCGGCAAGTCAACGCTGCTCTCGATCATCGGCCTGCTGGATACGCCGACCGAAGGGCGCTACCAGCTGAACAACCAGCCGGTAGAGAACCTGGGTTTTGCGGAGCGTTCGCGCATTCGCAACCAGGAGATCGGTTTCATTTTCCAGAGTTTCAACCTGATCGGCGATCTCACGGTCTACGAAAATGTCGAATTGCCGCTGACCTACCGGCAGAAAATGCCTGCGGTCGAGCGCAAGAAGCGCGTGATGGAAGCGCTGGAGCGTGTGGGCATGGCGCACCGCGTTCGGCATTATCCTTCGCAACTCTCCGGCGGTCAGCAGCAGCGCGTGGCGGTGGCTCGCGCTCTCGGCGGGAAGCCCTCCATTCTGCTGGCCGATGAGCCCACCGGAAATCTGGATTCCCGCAACGGCGAAGCCGTGATGGAGTTGCTCCAGAACCTGCACCGCGAGGGCGCGACCATCTGCATGGTCACCCACGATCCGCGTTTCGCCAAGCACGCCCAGCGCGAGGTGCATCTGTTCGACGGCAAAGTTGTGGCTGAAGAAGAATTGAAAAAGCTGATGGCGGACGTGCATGCATGAGCGGCGTGATCCAAGACGTCCGGTATGCCCTGCGGCAGTTGCGCAAGAATCCAGGATTCACAGCCGTCGCCGTGCTCACCCTCGCGCTGGGGATTGGGGCGAACACGGCCATCTTTACGTTAGTGGATTCCGTAATCCTGCGTGCACTGCCTTACAAAGACTCTGCGCGAATTTACAGAATATGGGGCGCGTTGCCGTCTCGCGGACTCAGCGACCTTCCGGTTTCGGAGCCGGAATTCCTCGAATACAAGAAGAGCCGCAGTTTTGACCACATGGGTGCGTTCGTGACGGCTGCGCTCAATCTCACAAAAGCAGGAGAACCGGAGCGGATCACTGTAACGTGGGCTTCGGCTGATGCGTTATCCGCGATGAGTGCGGAAACTATTCTGGGACGAGTTTTTTCAACGGAGGAGGACCAGCGTGGCCCCAACCAGGTTGTGGTTCTAAGTCACCGGCTTTGGCAGGGGCACTTCGGAGGCGATCCTGGCATTCTTGGGAAATCCATCACGCTAAATAATGAGAGTAAGACAGTCATTGGAGTGATGCGGCCAGGCTTCAATTTTCCATCCGGGGAAGTGGATGTCTGGGCGCCATTGGCGCTCGATCCGGCGAGCAAGAATGTCGGACTTCACTATCTGGGAGTAGTTGGGCACCTCGCGCCGGGAGTTACTCTGCGACACGCCAGTGCCGAGATGCAATCGCTTGCGGACCAAATCAAGCTCACATATCCCAGCTACTACAAGGAAGCGGTGGGATTTACTGCGGTCCTGGTTTCTTTGCAAGAGCAGATGGTCGGCAACTTTCGTCCGGCACTGCTGGTATTGATGGGTGGAGTTGGATTCATGCTGCTCATCTGCTGCGTTAACGTTGCCAACTTACTGTTGGCTCGTGCGGCCGGGCGCAAGAAAGAAATCGCGACCAGGATGGCGTTGGGAGCTTCGCGCCTTCGCCTGATCCACCAATTGCTCACCGAGAGCCTAGTGATTTCGCTGGGGGGAGGAGCAATCGGTGTGTTACTGGCGCAGTGGGGAGTAAGGGTGCTAACTGTAAGCCAGTTCGACCTTCCTCGAATGCAGGAAGTCACTATTGATGGACGAGCGCTGCTCTTTACTTTGGTGGCTTCGGTCCTCACCGGAATAGTTTTCGGATTGGCTCCTGCTTTGCGGGCGTCAAAGTCCGACTTAAATGACTCGCTCAAAGAGGGAGGACGAAGCGGGAAGGAGAGTAAGGCAGATCGCCGCACGCTCGGCTGGATTAGTGATTTCAGAAATTGCTTTCTCCCTGGTGTTGCTGGCTGGAGCGGGACTCATGATCGGAAGTTTTGTGAGGTTGCTCGACGTGAGGCTCGGCTTCGATCCCACAGACGTTCTCACCATGCAACTTTCCCTTCCGCAATCTCAATATGCTCAGGGAGCGGCAGGTGCCAGCTTCTACCAGCAATCATCGATCGATTGACTCACTGCCAGGAGTAAAGTCCGCGGCGTTTGTTAATTACCTGCCGATGACGGAAGAAAATGCGACCGCTTCTTTTCAGGCCGAGGGTGTGCGTTGAATTCCGCAAGCGCCATCGCCGATTATCGCATCATCGGCCCCGATTACTTCCGCGTGATGAGCATCGCGACTCATGAAAGGGAGGGCTCTCACGAAATTGGACAGTGAACGACCTGCCGCTGTGGTCATTAATCAGACCATGGCGCACGACTTTTGGCCGGGCGAAGACGTGGTCGGCAAACGAATCCGGCTGAAAGCAGATGCGCCCTGGCTTACGGTCGTGGGCGTCGTGGCGGATATTAAGAACCACGGCCCAACTAGACCAACGAATCCTGAAATGTACTTCCCGCACAGTGACCAACTTTGGCTTGTGGGCAGACCTTCGGTCAATGACCCTGGTGGTCCGTTCTGACTCCGATCCACCGGACATGGCAAACGCAATCCGACGAGAAATACGGGTGATGGATAGTGACTTGCCAATCTACAAAATCCAGACCATGTCGCATCTCACTGCCGCCTCCATTTCCGAAACACGCTTCACCATGGAATTGCTGTCTTTCTTTGGCGGCCTGGCTCTGATTCTCGCCGCAGTTGGAGTGTATGGAGTGATGTCTTATTCGGTTGTGCAACGCACGCATGAGATCGGCATTCGCAAAGCATTGGGTGCAAGACCTCGAGATATTGCTACTTTGTTCGCGAAGCAAGGATTCACGCTTGCGCTCATTGGTGTGACCATCGGACTTTGTAGCGCCTTAGCGTTGGCCCGCTTGATGTCGAGGCTGTTGTACGGCCTAAGCGCAACTGATCCAGCGACTTTCATCGGTGTCGCGGTGCTGCTCGCCTGTGTCGCGCTGGCGGCCGCATATATTCCTGCCCGCCGCGCGGCTAAAGTCGATCCCATGGTGGCGCTGCGGTACGAGTGAGGAATTATGGAGAACCTTGCTGCAGAACCTACGCTACACACTCCGAAGGTTGCGGAAGAGCCCCGGGTTTACTGCGGTGGCGGTAATCACATTGGCGCTGGGGATTGGGGCCAACACCGCCATCTTCAGCGTGGTCAATGCCATCTTGCTGCGACCGCTTCCATATAAAGATGACAGCCGCCTGGTTGTCATTCTTAACCAGGGCCGCAATCCTGTGGCCCCGGCCAATTTCACCGACTGGCGCAGCCAGAGCCACGCTTTCTCCCACATGGGGGCGGCGGAGTACTGGACGCCCAACCTGACCGCTACCGACAATCCCGAGAAACTGTGGGCGTTGCACGTTACAACCGACATTTTCCCAATGCTCGGAATCCAGCCCTTGTTGGGGCGCACATTTCTGCCCGAAGAACAAGAGACCGGCAAAGAACACGTAGTGGTGTTGAGCTACCCGCTCTGGCAGAGCCACTTTGGCGGAAATCCCGAAGTTATTGGCCGGTCCGTGGCCCTCAGCGGTGAAAGCTACACCGTGGTCGGAGTGATGCCGCGCGAGTTCAAGTTCGCTCCCTTTTGGGCGACGAAGGCTCAGCTCTGGGCGCCGCTGGCTTTGGGCACGCGGCTCACCGACCGTAGTGGAAATTCGCTCCGGGTATTTGCCCGGCTGAAACCTGGTGTCAGTCTTGACCAGGCGCGCGCCGAAATGGCGGCGATCACCAGCCGCCTCGAGCGGGAGTTTCCCGGTACCAATCAGGACGTGAAGATTCTTTCCCTCCGTGAGAAGGTTGTCGGCAACATCCGCCCCGCTCTGCTCGTCCTTCTTGGAGCGGTGGGCTTCGTTTTGCTGATTGCCTGCGCCAATGTCAGCCACATGCAACTCGCACGCGCGGCTGCACGCCGGGAGGAGATCGCGCTTCGCTCGGCGCTCGGCGCCGGGCAGTGGGATATGTTTCGCCAGTTTCTCACTGAAAGCCTGACGCTAGCCTTGATGGGCGGGGTCGCAGGTCTGGTGCTCGCAATCTGGGGTGTTCGCGTTCTTATCGCGCTCAGTCCGGCCGCCATACCAAGAGTGGAGACCGTCGGTGTCGACGGCCGCGTGCTCCTGTTTGCGATCGCCATCTCATTGCTTACCGGCCTGGCGTTCGGCATGGCTCCGGCGTGGAAAGCGACTGCGGTCAACCTCAGTGACGCGCTGAAGGAGGGAGAACGCGGATCGAGCGAAGGGCTGCATCGCAACCGGCTGCGTGGTTCTCTTGTGGCTTCTGAATTTGCCTTGGCCGTCGTCCTGCTGGCTGGGGCGGGACTGATGGTTCGCACTTTTCTCGCGCTTCAGCATCTAGACCCGGGGTTTAACCCTCACGGCGTGCTATCGCTTGTGGTCGGAGTCGCCGGTACGGACGAAGCTGTCGCCGGGCATACCGGCAATTTCTATCAGCAGGTACTGCGGAAAGTGGGCGCGGTACCCGGGATTGCATCCGTCAGTGGCATCAATCATCTACCCCTTGCGGGCGACGAATGGGGACTTTCGTTTCACATCCCAGGCCGTCCGCCTGAGCCTCCGGGAAAAGAACTCATCGCCACCTACCGGGTTGTTTTCCCCGGCTACTTTCGGACCATGAGCATCCCGGTTCTGCGCGGCCGTGATGTGACCGAGGCGGACAATCTCCAGGCGCCCGGAGTGGTGGTCATCAACAACTATTTCGCCCGCCGCTACTGGCCCGGCGAAGATGCGATCGGCAAACGAATTACATTCGACGACCCGGCGAAAAATCCTTCGTGGCTCACCGTGGTGGGCGTAGTGAAAGACACTGCCCGAAGCACCTGGGTAAGCCCGCCCGAGGAAGAAGTTTTTCTGCCTTATTTGCAGAACCGCCCGTATCTCGAGAATCCCACGCCATCGTTTGCCTACATGACGCTTGTCACACGTACGACCGGTGAACCCGAGGTCCTGGTGCCCGCTATTCGCGCCGCGATTCATTCCCTCGACAAGAACATACCCTTGTCCGAAATCCAGACCATGGATCAGGTGGTCGCTGAAGCCACAGGTGAGTCCCGGTTTTACCTGATCCTGCTGGCCGCGTTCGCCGCTACGGCCCTGGTGCTGGCGGGAGTGGGGATCTACGGCGTGATGAACTATTCGGTCTCGCGGCGAACTCGCGAGATCGGCATCCGAGTCGCGCTGGGGGCTCAGGGACGACACGTGCTGAAGCTGGTGGTTTTCGAGGGAATCGTTGCGGCGCTGGCCGGAGTCATGGTGGGGCTGGCAGGAGCTTTGGCCCTGAGCCGCCTTATGGCTGGGCTGCTGTACGGCACCCGACCTACGGATCCGGCGACGTTCGCGGCGGTGGTGCTGGTGCTCAGCACGGTGGCGCTCGCGGCCAGCTACATCCCAGCGCGGCGCGCCACGAAAGTCGAGCCCATGGTGGCGCTGCGGTACGAGTGAGGAAAAGATGGAAATGCTGTTGCAGGATTTGCGTTTTGCGCTTCGCGTGCTGCGAAGAAATTCGGGTTTCACGTTAGTAGCCTTCTTCACCCTGGCGCTGGGGATCGGCGCAACCACGGCAATTTTCAGCGTGGTCTATGAAGTACTGCTGCGGCCGCTGCCTTATGAAAACCCCGACCAGATTGTTCGCCTGTGGGAGGTCACTTCACGGGGAGGGCGGGTGCGCTTTACCGACCCGAACTTTGAGGACATTCGTTCACAGAGTCAGTTCCTACAGGGGCTGGCCGAGTACAGGGCGATATCTGAATCGGTTTCCGGCGGTTCCGAACCGACGCGCACCATGGTGGCTACAGTTTCGCAGGACTTCTTCCCAATCATGCGCGTACGGCCTATCCTCGGGCGCGGCTTTGCGCCGGATGAGCAGCACTTCGGCGCCGCGCCAACCGCCGTGGTGAGTTACGCGTACTGGCAACAATATCTTGGAAGTGTCACTGACCTTTCGGCGGTCAAACTGAACATTGAAGACCGGGCAGTATCGGTCATCGGTGTGCTGCCACCCGCCTTCCGCTTCCCCGACGATTCGAGCATCTGGATTCCGCGCGAACTTGATCAGCCCCTTCCCAGCCGTAGTGCACACAACTGGAGTGTGTTGGGGCGCCTGCGTGACGGGACTGCCCCCCAACAGGCGCGCGCCGAGTTAGCGTCGATTGCCAGGCAGATCCACCAGCAGTACGGACAAAATGTCGACATGACAGACGTTGCCGTGGCTCGTCTGCAGGACGCCATGACCATTGACGTACGTCCCGCCCTGATGATTCTGCTCGGTTCTGTCACGTTCCTCTTGCTGATTGCCTGCGCCAATGTGGCGAACCTCCTGCTGGCACAAGCCGCCGCACGGCAAAGGGAGTTGGCGATTCGCGCCGCAATTGGCGCAACCCGCGGCCGGTTAGTGCAGCAATTTCTCACGGAAGCTTTGCTGCTCTCTCTAGCCGGGGGCGCAGCAGGCGTTCTGGCGGCACGCTGGGGGGTGGTTGCGCTGGTGCGTCTGGCTCCTCCTGAACTGCCGATGGCGGAACAGGTTTCCGTCAGCCTGCCGGTGTTGCTTTTTGCTCTCGGAGTTTCTTTGCTGGTGGCGGTTGGGTTGGGAGTTTTCAATGCGCTGCGGGCTACTTCCGGGACCACACAATCGGCCCTGGCCGAACACGGCCGGTCGCAGAGCGGTACGCCGCGCAGCCATCATCTGGGCCGCGCCATTATCGCCGGGCAACTGGCAATCACATTAGTGTTGCTCACCGGGGCGGGTCTCTTGGGGCGCAGTCTATTGCGGGTTCTCGCCACCGACCCGGGCTTTCACACCGAGCACATCATAACCGTTGATCTTGCGCTTTCTTTTGCTGAGAAGGACGCTGACAAGACGCATCGCATCCAGTTCCTCGATCAGTTGCTGGCGCAAATGCGTGCCATCCCTGGAGTGCTGGAAGCCGGGGGCACGGGACACTTGCCGTTGACTGACATGCTGGCGAATGGAACCTATGTCTTATTGGCGCCGGGCGACCAGCCACCTCACGCCATCGAGCAACTGGAGACCTGGTCCCACCATGCGACGCGTACCGGATACGCAAACTACAGCCCGGCGAGTGAAGGCTATTTTCGCGCTCTTGGAATCCCGCTGCTTCAAGGACGTCTATTCGACGATCGTGACTCGATGGATGCGCCGCACGTGGCCATCATCAACCAGTCGCTGGCCCGCGAAAAGTGGCCGGAACAGAATCCCTTGGGCCATAGCCTCGAATTCGGCAACATGGACGGTGATTTGCGCCCGCTCACCATCGTGGGCGTTGTCGGTGATGTGCGTGAGGACAGGGTGGAAACGCCTCCCGTTCCAATCATTTATGTGAACTACCGCCAGCGTCCGCAGGCGACATACCATTTCACGTCGGTGCTGCGCAGCGATGCCGACCCAGCCTCCATAATTTCCTCCGCCCGGCAGATTGTGCACAGGCTCGATCCCGATGTCCCGCCGAGTTTCGGTACGTTCAACCAGGTGTTGTCCAACTCTCTTAAGGCCCGGCGTTTCAACCTGACGCTGGTGAGTGTGTTTGCCGGTACCGCGCTGCTGCTGGCCATTGCGGGACTCTACGGTGTGATGGCATACGCGGTCACGCAGCGGACCGGCGAGTTTGGCGTGCGGACGGCGTTAGGGGCAACACCGGGCAACATTCTGCGCCTGGTGCTGAGGCAGGGAATCGTAACTGCGCTGATCGGTGTCGGAATCGGACTGGCGGGAGCACTGATCCTGACTCGCACTCTGCAATCGCTGCTGTTCGGGTTGACCCCAACCGATCCGCTGACATTTGGGGCGGTCGCCTTGATCCTTGTTGTTGTGGCGCTGCTCGCTTGCTACGTCCCGGCGCGGCGGGCGGCCAAGGTGGATCCCATGGTGGCGCTGCGCTACGAGTAGGAGATCAGCCGATGACTGTCATTTTCCAGGACTTGCGTTACGCTCTGCGGCAACTGCGCCAGAGCCCAGGCTTCACGTTGGTCGCGGTGCTTACTCTGTCCCTGGGCATCGGCGCCACCACTGCGATGTTTAGCCTGGTGGACGGCGCGCTCTTCCGCAGCTTGCGCTATCCGCATGCCGAGCAATTGGCCTCCATGGGTGTGATCGCTCCTATCATTGATGGTGAGTTTCTTTTTGCGGCCAACTATCTGGCCTGGAGGCGCGACCAGACTCCATTCTCAAGCTTCACTTCGTCAACCGGCGTCAACGATTGTGATCTCACCGACGACCGCCCTGTTCGATCAACCTGCGCATCGGTCGCGTCTACGTTCCTGCCCACATTCGGTGTGCAACCCATCCTGGGGCGAAACTTCACTCCGGAAGAGGATCGCCCTGATTCGCCCAAGGTCGCTTTGCTCTCCTACGGGCTCTGGGAAAGCCGGTTTGGAGGCGATCGGGGAATTGTCGATCGCACGATTTCGCTGGATGGCAGACCGACTCGGGTTGTGGGAGTCCTGCCGCCTGACTTTGAATTTCCGACGCTTGCTCGCACCGGACTGCTCGTGCCCGAGGCCCTCGATGAATCCATTGTCCAGCGTAATTTGATGGGGCCGACGGTCCGCGTTTATGGACGCCTGAAACCAGGGGTCAGCATCGAGTCGGCGGCCGCGCAATTGCAGCCCTTGTTTCGGAGCTTTGTCGAATCCGCGCCGCCGCCGTTTCGAAAAGAACTCCGGCTTCAGGTTCGTTCCATACGCGACTTGCAGATGCATGACTCGCGTCGCGCGGCCTGGTTTCTGTTGGTCTCGGCCCTTGCCGTGCTTCTGATCGCCTGCGCCAACGTGGCCAACCTGGTATTTGCCCGCAGCACGGGGCGGCAACACGAGCTTGCAGTGCGCTCCGCGCTCGGCGCCGGGCGAGTTCGCCTGTTTCAGCAAAGGCTCACAGAAAGCATGCTGCTTGCACTGGTCGGAGGTACAGCCGGCTGCGGCCTTGCCTACTTCATTGTCCACCTCTTCGTCGTGCTTTCCCCGGCAGGGATACCTCGATTGCCGGAGGCTACGGTAAATATCAGGGCCATGATCTTCGCGCTGCTGGCCTCGAGCGCGCCGGCGTCGTGTTCGGCACTTTGCCCGCCCTGGAGAGGCCGCGGCCGGAAGCTCTTGTGGCTATGACCGTGGCTGGCACTCGGCGAAGCAACTTGCGAAAAGCTCTGATGGCTGCTCAGGTTTGGATGACCCTCATTCTCGTAACAGCGGCTCTGCTGTTCTTGCAGACTCTTCGCAACCTCCAGGTCCAGCCGTTGGGGATGAATACCCAAAACATTGTTACGGCGGCGATTACTCTGGGGCAGCAAAAATATGCCCAGCCGGCCCAGCGCCTTGCATTCTTTGAGCGATTGGAAGAAAAACTCCAGCGGATGCCAGGGGTCGCGGCCGTTGCTCTTAGCGACTCCCTTCCGCCGGAGACACCCGCGCGCACCATGCCGTTGGTTGCGATGGAAGCGGAAGGACAAACGCCTCTCAGCCCGGATCAAGGTATTGGTGGGATCGTGGGCTGGAGGTCCGTAACGCCAGGATACTTTTCGGTCCTGGGCATTCCTCTGCTGCGCGGACGGGCCTTTGAGGAACAAGACCGCACATCAGCGTATGGCACCATGATCCTTAACGAAGCTCTGGCGCAACGCCTCTTTCCCGGCCAGGACCCTGTAGGCAAGACGATTCACTTCCGTTCGGAGGAAGCGCGCGCCGCGTCCACATTCAGAATCGTGGGTGTGACTGCCAATACTCAGAATCAAGGACTCGGCGGACACGCAGGCCCCGAATATTACATCGTTCGTCGCCACAACGCGGACGACCGCATCTTTAATTATCCAGACTCTCAGCGCATCAGCATGGTTGTGCGCAGTGCGATTGATCCCCAGACGGTAGCCCAGGAACTACGAGACTCCGTTGCCGCGCTTGACCCGACATTGCCGGTAGAGTCAAGCACCCTCGGTCAAACCGTGTACCGACTGGCGGAGCGACCGCGATTTACCGCCGCGTTGCTTTCCCTGTTTGCCGCGATCGGCATCCTTCTGGCGGCAGTGGGGATCTTCGGCCTGGTTTCATTGCTGGTGAGCCAGCGCACTCGTGAGATTGCCATTCGCCTGGCGCTGGGCGCGGACCCGTCGACGGTTACCCGAGCGATGGTTTTCCAGACCCTGGCCTGGATTGCCGGCGGCGCTGTCGCTGGCACTCTCTGTTCGCTGGTTGCGGCTCGATGGGTTGGCGCGTTGCTCTTTGGAATAAAGCCGAACGACCCAGCCACACTGACCGAGGCCGCGCTCTTGCTTCTAGCCGTGGCCCTGCTTGCCAGCTACATTCCCGCGCGTCGCGCGGCCAAGGTCGATCCCATGGTGGCGCTGCGGTACGAGTGAGAAGAATCATGAGTGGATTTATTCAAGACATCCGGTACGCTCTGCGGCAGTTGGTCAGGAATTCGGGGATTACGGTGGTCGTGGTGCTCACCCTTGCGCTTAGTATTGGCACAACCAGTGTAGTGTTCGCAGCAATCAAATCCGTTCTTATCGATCTGCCGCCGTACGCGCACCCTGAAGAACTGGTGCAAATCAGGACCGAGTTTGGCAACTTCGAGCCATCGCAGACGGACTGGGCCTTCTGGAACGATGCCCAGGAGATCATCCGGCGGACTCGCACTCTCCAGTCCGTGGGCATTTACCGCAACGCCATTTTTGATCTCGCGGGAAGTGGCTCGACCCCGCCCGAAGCCCTGTACGGGCTACGCGTCTCGGCCAGTCTATTTCCGACCCTGGGCGTCACGCCAATGCTGGGGCGCAACATTCTTCCTGAAGAAGACCATCCCGGAAACACAAATGAAATGATCTTGAGTCATGGACTGTGGGTTCGCCGCTTCAATGCCGACTTAAAGATCGTTGGCAGCAGTGTGAATATCGACGGCCACAAATGCTTAATCATTGGGGTCATGCCGCCGGGATTCAACTTCCCCCTGCGCAGGGGAGCGGCGCACACGCCTTCTCCGTATGTGGAGTTTTGGGCGCCTCTGCAAGAGAGCCCTCGCGCCACCACCGGCGGATTAGGCGTGGTAGCACGGCTGCGTGAAGGCATCTCTTTGCCGGATGCCCAACAAGACCTTGCTTCGATCAGTAGCGCCCTCAGTCGGGAATTTCCCGCCACGAATCGCGATCACAGCTTGCGCATTGGCTTGTTGCTTGATCGAACGGTCGGGAATGCGAAAAAGTCGCTTTGGGTACTCATGGCAGCGGCCTTACTGTTTCTCTTGCTCGGATGCGCAAACGTTGCCAACTTACTACTGGCTCGCGGCCTAGTCCGCCAACGCGAAGTCTCTATCCGAATTTCCGTGGGTGCGGGGCGCGGGCGTATTGTCAGGCAATTCCTCACCGAAAGCTGTGCACTGGCGCTGCTGGGCGGCGTCGGCGGCTATCTTCTAGCGGCCGCAGCCTGGAAGGTCTTGCCGGCTATCGCGCCAGTGAGCATTCCCCGGCTCGCGGCGGCGCGGGCGAATTGGTCAGTGCTAGGTTTTTCCCTTGGAGTCGCCATGTTCAGCGCGCTCTTGTTCGGGATCGCTCCTGCGATTCTGGCTGGATATAAGGGCGCAAACTCCTACCGCGACCTCGGTGCGCGAGACTCTCTATCTGGAAAGAAAGACCGGTTCCTAGGCTCGCTGGTCATTGTGGAGGTGGCAATAGCCGTGGGCCTGGTGGTCATTGGCGGGCAGTTCTTGGGCCGCTTCATCGAGTTGCTCCGAACGGATCCGGGCTTTCAAGCAGGCCATCTTCTGGCTTCGGTGGTGTTGCCTTCCCACGACCGGTATCGAACGCCCGAACAACGAGGATTGATCTATCAGCAGTTTGTAGCGGCAGTTCGCGCACTTCCTGGAGTCGAAAGCGTTGGCACTGTGGATGCCTTGCCTTTCAGCGGGGAGAATCATGGCGGACTAGTGGCCAGCACTGCTGGGCAAGTGATGCAGCCGAACACGCAGGTACTGGCCGAAATTGACGTGGTCAGCGCCGACTACCTGCAGACCTTAGGGGTTCGCTTGGTAGAAGGACGCTGGTTTCAGGAAGACGAAATGAAAGAGTCTAGTGACTCGATCCTTATGAATGACATCGCGGCGGCGAAGTTGTGGCCGGGGACAAGTGCCATTGGAAAGCAAATCTGCGTTTACTGCACGCCCGAAGATCCGCGCCACTGGAAGCGAGTTGTTGGCGTGGTTACGAGCGTCCGCCACGCGACTCTCGACGGCGAGCCACCGCCAAATGTTTATCTCGCGGCGGGAGCAATGGAGAATGCGGCGTTCCTGGTGGTCAAAACGAACTGGCCTACCCACAGTTTGGAAAAAGCTATTCGCCTTGCCATTGCCGGAGTGGACCCTGATCAGCCGGTTTTTCTCAGCGCGTCGATGCGATCACTTATCGCAGACTCACTTGCGGATCGACGCTTTATTGCAAATTTGCTTGCTGTAACGGCGTTTCTCGCGCTGGCAATGTCAGCTGCGGGTGTGTACGGAGTTGTCTCGTACACCACCTCGCGCAGAACGCTGGAGATCGGTGTTCGGATGGCGTTAGGCGCAACTCGCAACCAAGTTCAACTCCTGGTGTTTCGTCAAGGCTTCCTCGCCGTCGCCGCGGGCCTGATAATCGGATTGGCCGCAACCTTAGGGCTGATGGCCGTGCTACGGCGGATCGAGGTGGGGCTTGGCATCGCGCATTGGTTACAGATTTTAGTTTCGATGAGCATTGTGTCGTTTGCTGCGGCAATCGCCTGCTGGGTCCCCGCACGTCGCGCGACGAAGCTTGACCCGATGTCCGCATTGCGGGCGGAGTGACATGGTTGGTTGATGACGGTAGGGAGAAAAATGATTCAACTCAAGAATATCGAACGAAGCTACAAAACCGCCGCGGGGCAAAGCTGGGTTTTACGCCGCATCAACCTTGAGATTCACCAAGGTGAATTCATCACTATTCATGGGACCGTCCGGGGCGGGGAAATCCTCTCTTCTTAAATGCTACTTGCACTGCTCGACGATCAATGGCAAGGCGAGTACTGGTTCCGCGAGCAGGCGGTCCATGAGATGAAACGCAAACAACGTAGTGAACTGGCCAAACGCAATATCGGCATGGTTTTTCAGAGCTATCACCTGCTTGACGATCTGACGGTGCGCGAGAACATCGATTTGCCGCTCTCATATAAGGATGTCCCCAGCAGTCAGAGGCAGAGCATGGTGGCTGACACGCTGGACCGGTTTCAGATCGTGGCCAAGAAAGACTTGTTTCCCAGCCAGCTTTCTGGAGGGCAGCAGCAACTGGTAGGCGTCGCCAGGGCTGTGATCCACAAGCCTGCGCTGTTGCTTGCGGACGAACCCACGGGAAACCTGCACTCCTCGCAGGCCAGGGAAATCATGGAACTCTTTCGTGAACTGAACCAGCAAGGGACGACGATTGTTCAAGTAACTCACTCGGAGGTCAATGCGGCCTATGGTAGTCGCACGATCCAGCTGCGCGATGGCTGGATGGTCGGCGACACGGCAAACCCAAGTTTGCAGCCCTACGAGGCGGTGAAGCAATGAAGGATATGGCTCGCCGGCCTAACTGCTTGACGCGGATTGTGGCATGGTTCCTGGTCGCGGTAACTGCAACCGCTTCGGGACAGACAAATGCGTCTGTTCGCTACGATCTGCCTGCGTCGCACAATCCGCTCAGCGCGTATACGGCGGACCAGGTGCCTCGACCGGATCTTACTAATTCTCCACTGCTCGAGCAGTTGATCCGTGACGGCAAGCTGTACTTGTCTCTCAAGGATGCAATCAGGCTGGCGCTGGAGAACAACCTCGACCTGGCTATCGCCCGCTACAATCTGCCCATCGCCAACATGGATATATTGCGCACCCGCGCCGGAGGGATTTTTCGCGGCGTGAATACCGGCGTAGTGCAAGGAACACCGGGTGGCGGAGTTGGCGGTTTCGGCACTGGAGCTCCCGGGGCGGGCGCGGGTGGCACGACCGGCGGCGCTGGTGGCGCCGGAGCCGGCGCGTCCGGATTGGTGCAATCTACTCTCGGCGCGGGCACCGCGGTTGCTTCCTACGATCCCGCGATCATCGGGTCGATTGGCGCTGAACACCAGACCACGCCCTTAGCCAATCAACAAATCTACGGTGTGCCGTCTCTGCAGTCGAATACCGGACAGGCGAACGTTGGCTACTCTCAGGCTTTTCCGACAGGAACCAGCTTTACCGTCGAATTCAACAACAGCCGGCAGACAACGAACAGTCCGTTTTTCAATCTCTCCCCTGTTTTGAATTCGATGTTCCGCTTCTCCTTTCAGCAGCAGTTGCTGGCGGGATTCGGTTTTGGTCCCAACCTGCGCTATCTCACCATCGCAAAAAACAACAAGAAGATTTCGGACATCGCATTTAAAGATCAGGTGATCGCAACCATCACCCAGATCAAAAACATTTATTGGGACCTGGTGAATGCGTACGAGCAGGCGCGGGTCAACGAGCAGTCGCTGGCCTTTGCCCAGCAGTCACTGGACAATGCCAGGAAGCAACTTCAACTTGAGAGCGTCCCGGCCATGGACGTAATGCGCGCCGAGGCCGAAGTGTCAAAGCGCGACCAGGACTTGACCATGGCGCGCACCAGCCTGCAACTTCAGGAGTTGCTCATCAAGAATGCCCTGACCAGGAGTCTTGACGATCCTGTGCTTGAGGCCATGCCGGTTGTTCCCGTGGACCGCTTCGAGACCGTAGAAACACAGACCACGGAAGGCATCCAGGACCTCATCACTCAGGCGCTGCGAGACCGTCCCGAACTGGCCGAGTCTGACGTCGATCTCGCGAACCGGCAGATCAGCGGGAAAGCCGCGCGCAACGCGCTCCTGCCGTCGCTGGCGTTGGTCGGATTCTATGGAGGATCGGGATTGGCCGGGCCGTTGAATCCAATCTACAACCTTCCCACTCCGAATTCTTCGAACGTGCCGGTTGACTACTCTGGAGCTCTGGCGAACGCTTTCAATAACACCTCTCCCGACTATTACATCGGGCTGAGCCTTAACATCCCTTTACGAAATCGCGTGGCGAAGGCCGATCAATACCGCTCCGAGCTCGAATACCGGCAAGCCGAATTGCGCCGGGAACAATTGAGAAAGCAAATCCGCATCGAGGTCCGGAACGCGCAGTATGCGCTGGAGCAGACCGGGGCGCGGGTGGAGGCTGCTCGAAAGGCTCGAGACCTGGCGCAGCGTACCTTTGACATCATGCAGAAGGAGCAGAAACTTGGGGCGGGATCGACCTACCAGACCATGACCGCGCAACGCGATCTTTCCGTTGCCGAACTGGACATGGTTACCGCCATGACCACCTACGAGAAGGCAAAAATCGAGCTCGATCGTGCAACCGGCAGCGCTTTGGAACATAATGGAATCAAGCTGCAGGACGCGGAAAACGGCAGCGTCGCGACTCAGAGCCCTTAGCTCATGCCAAGTTCAACTAAAACCCCGGAGATTGGGCTTTCCGCCGGGTTGGCGCAAAGTCCGCCAAAAGCACCCCGCATTCTGGCGGCGGACGATCAGCAGCACATTCTCGAAGCCATCGAACTCCTCCTTAAACCGCAGGGCTACGAGGTTGACCTGGTGCGCTCCCCGGAACTTGCGCGCGAGGTCCTGGCGAGTTCTTCCTACGACGCGGTATTGATCGATCTGAACTACACACGCGACACCACTTCCGGACAGGAAGGGCTGGGGCTGCTTTCAGATATCGTCGCGCTGGACAGCACGTTGCCGGTCATCGTAATGACTGCCTGGGGCAACGTGGACCTGGCGGTTGAGGCCATGCGCCGGGGAGCGCGGGATTTCGTTCAGAAGCCGTGGGAAAACGAGCGCTTGCTGGCCATTCTGCGAACCCAGGTCGAACTGCATCGTGCCCTGCAGCGAGCGGAACGCCTGGCTGCCGAGAACCGTCTGCTAAGTGTCCAGGGGCGTCCTGAGTTCATTGCAACGGCGCCGTCGATGGTTCCGGTGCTCGAAGCCATTGCCCGTTTCGCTCCGTCGGATGCGAATGTGCTGATCACCGGCGAGCACGGCACCGGGAAAGAAGTAGTCGCCCGGACGATCCATGCCCTGTCGGTGCGGGCTTCGCGTCAGATGGTTGCGGTCAATACTGGCGGCCTGGCAGAGGGCGTTTTTGAGAGTGAACTCTTCGGCCACGTGAAGGGCGCGTTTACGGATGCCCGCACGGACCGCATCGGCCGCTTCGAACTGGCTGACGGCGGCACGGTTTTTCTCGATGAGATTGGCAATGTCCCGCTGCGCCAGCAATCGAAGTTGCTGCGCGTACTGGAGTCGGGAGAAATCGAACGGGTGGGATCATCGCGTTCCAAGCGGATTGATGTGCGCCTCATCTCGGCCACGAACTCGGATCTTCAGGCCGCGTGTCAGGCCGGACAGTTTCGCGAAGACTTGTTGTTCCGTCTGAACACGGTGGAAATCCATTTGCCGCCGTTGCGTGAGCGCCGCGAAGATATTCCAGTTCTGGCTCTGCATTTCCTGGCGCATTATGCTTCTCGCTACCGTCGCTCGATTCGAGGCCTCGATCCTTCCGCCCTGCAATCGTTGATCCAGTACGCCTGGCCGGGCAACGTTCGTGAGTTGGAGCACACGCTGGAGCGTGCTGTGCTCATGTGCCGCAGCGAACAGCTCCAGCCCGGCGATCTGGGCCTGGGTCTGCAGCGGTCACAGGCGCCGAACCTGGAGGAACTCAGCCTTGAATCGGTGGAGACAATCCTGATCCGCAAAGCGCTACAGCGCTTTCAGGGCAACGTAAGCCAGGCCGCCGAAGCGCTCGGCCTGAGCCGCGGAGCGCTTTACCGGCGAATGGAAAAGTATGGGCTCTAGCCCGCGCGAAACGGAAAAGCCAAAACCCAAGAAACCGCGACGCGCTCCTTTCGAGCGCCGAATCATTCGTTCTTCGTTGTGGCTGGCGATCCCCGGACTTGTGACCAGCGGCGTTCTCATCTGGCTGCAGGACTGGGCCATCGAATCGAAGTTGGCCCTGCTATTCGCCGAGTTGGTGGTCTGCGGATTGATCCTTGCCGCTCTTCACGATCAAATTATTCGTCCCTTGCAGACGCTGGCCAATGTGGTCGGCGCTTTGCGGGAAGAGGACTATTCTTTTCGCGCGCGGATGGCGATTCCCGATGACGCCCTGGGCGAACTCTCTCTCGAAGTCAACATGCTGGCTGACCTGCTGGCAGCGCATCGAATTGGCGCGATTGAAGCGACTGCCTTGCTGCAGCGCGTGGTCGAAGAAGTAGACATTCCGCTCTTTGCATTCGATCCGACCGAAACCCTGCGCCTGGTGAATTCTGCCGGTGAAAGACTTCTTCAACAGGCGTCTCCCAGACTGCTGGGCAGGACCGCCGCCGAGCTGGGTTTGAAATCATGTCTCTCCGCCGAGAATGCATCCGTGATCCCGTTGCGCTTCAACAGCGATGCGCGCTGGTTTGTGCGGCGAAGCTCGTTTCGACAGCGAGGAGTGCCGCACACCCTGGTGGTTCTTTCCGATGTGAGCCGGGCTTTGCGGGAAGAAGAGCGGCTGGCCTGGCAGCGCCTGATTCGCGTGATGGGTCACGAGTTGAATAACTCGTTAGCGCCCATTAAGTCGATCGCCGGCAGCCTGCATGCCCGGCTCTCCGGAACTACGCTGGCTGCGGAGGAGCGTGAGGATTTCGAACGCGGGTTGGGCATCATCGAAGCTCGCGCGGCGTCGCTCAACCGCTTCCTGCAAGCTTATCGGCAACTGGCGCAGATGCCGCCGCCAATCCTGAGAGAATCAACCCTGTCTCCGTTGGTGACGCGTGTGGCCGGCCTCGAGACCCGCATCGAGGTCAAAGTGATTCCCGGACCCGATGTGACCGTAATGGCAGACCCGGATCAACTCGAACAGATGCTGATCAATCTGGTGCGGAACGCGGCTGAAGCGGTTCTGGAGGGCCCGCCTTCCACAAAGAACTCCAAATGAACCCAGCCACCTTCCGACGAACGGGTTCCAGCCGACCGTGGTTATTGGCTGGACGCTTCTCGACAAAGTTGTGGACCTGACCATCGAAGATAACGGTCCGGGCCTGCTGAATCCGAGCAATGCGTTTGTTCCCTTCTATACAACAAAACCTTCTGGCAGCGGTATTGGCCTTGTTCTCTCCCGTCAAATCGCGGAAGCGCACGGCGGATCCCTCGAACTCACGAACCGGCTTCGAGAGCGGGGCTGCAGAGTGAGAGTCATTCTGCCGCGACCAAAGTCGTAACGCGCTCAGCGCAGCGCAAAAGCGCCGACGCGTAGCATTAGACCTTAGTGACATGACGAGGGGAGAACTACCTTGTCTGTATGGGTTCCACCGTGTTCCGGCATTCAGCCGGATCGCAGATGCAGGAAGTGAGGGGCGACCTGAAGCAGACGCAGAGCTTTCTTGGGCAAACCTCGACGCAAAGCCGGACGATTTTCCACAACCCCGCGCGTCGCAATACATCGTGGCCAGACCTTATAACCTGATATGTTATCAACGTTCTCTTTGCCCGCACAGTGGGCAGCAAAGGGCCCGCGTCGAGCCCGAGATCTAAAAACAACTGTGGTCACTTTTGCTAAATCCGTTCCCCCCAATGAGGACAAACGCTGGCGTTTGGTGGATGCCACCATGCGCCGCCAGGGTCAGCAGTCCCGCGGATTGATTGAGGCCTTGCACACGGTTCAGGAGGCATTCGGGTACCTCGACGAACAGGCGCTCCGCTACGTAGCGACGTCGCTGCGAGTGCCTCTGAGCCGCGCCTATGGCGTCGCCACCTTCTATCATTTCTTCACCCTCAAGCCTGCCGGAGAACACACCTGCGTGATCTGTATGGGGACGGCCTGCTACATCAAGGGCGCTCCTCAACTGCTCGAAGCGGTCGAGCACGACCTGGAAGTGTTTCCTGGCGAGACTACGACGGATGGAAAAGTTTCGTTGTTGACCGCGCGGTGTCTTGGTTCCTGTGGACTTGCTCCCGCTGTGGTATACGACCAGGAAGTCGCGGGCAAAGTAACCCCGCAGGCCTTGCGCGAACATCTTGCACATTGGACGCGCCATGACGCCTGACGAACTGAAACAAATCGCAGAAACTGAACAGAAGTCACTGGGGATTTTCCGCCATCGGGTGAATATCTGCGTTGCAGCAGGATGCCTTTCCTGCCAGGGTCAGGTGGTCAAGGAAGCCCTGGAGAAGGAGGTCTCGCGGCGCGGGTGGGGAGATCATTGCCAGGTGAAGGGCGCGGGTTGCATGGGATTGTGCTCTGAGGGGCCACTGGTTTCCGCTGGAAGAGACCGGTTGTACAAGAACGTCGCCGCCCCGGATGCCGCCGAAATCCTGGATAGCCTGGAAGGCCCGCCAGTATCTCGTCTGCGTTGTCCGACGGACGTTCCATTCTTCCAACGGCAGAAAAAAATTGTGCTGGAGAACTCTGGCGTGATCGACCCCGAGCGTATTGAGGAATACATCGCCGCCGAGGGATACCAGGCCCTCATCCAGGCCCTGACTGAGATGACGCCGCGGGAAGTCGTCGAACAGGTGATGAAGAGCGGTCTGCGGGGGCGTGGCGGCGCCGGATATCCCACCGGTTTGAAATGGAGCACGGTCGCAAAATCAGTGGGCACGCAAAAGTTTGTAATCTGCAACGCCGACGAAGGCGATCCCGGCGCGTTTATGGATCGCAGCGTCCTGGAGAGCGATCCTCATCGCGTGCTCGAGGGCATGTTGATTGCTGCATACGCCGTGGGTTCCTCCGAGGGCTACATCTACATCCGCGCCGAGTATCCGCTCGCCATCAAGCGCTTGCGGCACGCGATTCGTCAAGCGGAACGAGCTGGGCTGCTGGGAGCCAATATTTGCGGAACGCGTTTCAATTTCAAGATCGACTTGAGGCTCGGGGCTGGGGCATTCGTCTGCGGCGAGGAGACAGCGCTGATCGCATCAGTAGAAGGAAAACGTGGCATGCCACGTCCGCGGCCTCCTTATCCCGCGATGGAAGGACTGCTGGGAGAACCTACCCTGATCAACAACGTCGAGACCTTCGCTAACATTCCGCCCATCCTCCGCAACGGCGGCGACTGGTATGCCCAGATCGGCACGGAGACCAGCAAAGGCACAAAAGTATTCGCGCTGGCTGGCCGTGTGCAAAATACCGGACTCGTCGAAGTGCCCATGGGGATTACCTTGCGCGAAATGGTCTTTGAGATCGGCGGCGGAATTCCTGAAGGCCGGAGATTCAAAGCGGTGCAGACCGGCGGCCCCTCCGGCGGCTGCCTGCCCGCTGACACTCTGGATATTCCCGTGGACTACGAGTCGTTGGCGCGCTTGGGATCGATCATGGGATCGGGTGGAATGATCGTGATGGATGAGAGCTCGTGCATGGTCGACGTCGCCAGGTACTTTATGGACTTCTGCATGACCGAATCCTGCGGCAAGTGCGTCCCCTGCCGCGTCGGCACCTATCAGATGCACCGCATTCTCAGCGCCATTACAAATATGACTGCCACGCCCCAGGATCTTGCCATGCTTGAACAGTTGTGCGATCTGCTGAAGCACACCAGCCTGTGCGGGCTGGGACAGTCTGCGCCGAACCCGGTTGTGAGCACACTGAAATCTTTCGCAGCGGAATACAAAGCTCATATTGAAGATCACGAGTGTCCCGCCGGGGTGTGCCACAAGCAACCCATCGGAGCCAACGTATGATCCCCGCTCCCGGCGTAAAAACGCTGAAGATAGATGGCCGCGATTGCACCGCCCGTCCCGAAGAAACCATTTTGGACGTGGCCCGCGAGAATAAGATTTTCATTCCCCGCATGTGTGAACTGGAAGGCCTCTCCACGGTGGGCGCGTGCCGCTTGTGCCTGGTGGAGGTGAAGGGATCCAACAAGCTGCTGCCGTCATGTGTGACTCACGTTGAAGAGGGCATGGAGGTTACAACCTCCTCAGAACGGCTCGATCACTATCGCAAGATGATCGTCGAGCTGATGTTCACCGAGCGTAACCACATCTGCTCGGTCTGCGTTTCCAACGGCCATTGCGAACTGCAGACCATGGCGCAGAACCTCAATATCACACACGTTCGCTTTCCGTACCGCTACCCGCAGGCGGAAGTGGACGCCTCGCATGACCGTTTCGTGATTGACCAAAACCGGTGCATCCTGTGCACGCGCTGCGTCCGCGTCTGCGATGAAATCGAGGGCGCGCACACCTGGGACATCATGGGTCGTGGGATCGAGTCGCGTGTGATCACGGATCTCAACCAGCCCTGGGGATCGTCGGAAACCTGTACCGGTTGCGGCAAGTGCGTCCAGGTTTGCCCCACAGGCGCGTTGTTTGAGCAGGGCCGTTCCGTCGCCGAAATGGAAAAGCGCCGGAACTTCCTGCCCTATTTGACCCTGATGCGCGAGGAACACGAGTGAGCAAAAAACGTCTTGCCACCGTCTGGCTCGATGGCTGTTCCGGATGTCACATGTCGTTTCTCGACCTGGACGAGCGTCTGATCGCGATCTTTCAAATGGTGGATCTCGTGTACAGTCCGTTGGTAGACGCCAAAATCTTCCCCGAGAACGTGGACATTACCCTGGTTGAGGGTGCGGTCAGCAGTGAGGAAGACTTGCACAAGATTCAGACGGTGCGAGCGCGGACAAAGACCCTGGTTTCGCTGGGCGATTGTGCGGTGACGGCGAATGTCATCGCTATGCGTAATCCTTTCACGACAAAATCGGTTTACGATCGGGCCTACTGTGAGAATGTGACTCTTGACCCGGGGATTCCTGATCAAGTGGTACCCCGCCTCTTGCCCTATGCGCGTCCGGTACACGAAGTCGTCGCCGTGGATGTGTACGTTCCGGGCTGTCCGCCCTCGGCCGACGTGATTTTTTACGCCCTGAGCGAATTGCTGGATGGCCGGAACCCGGATTTGAGTTCGAAGACGCGATTTGGAGCGTAGGAGCCGAATTGGAACAGCGCAGAACCATCGTCATTGACCCGGTAACCCGAATCGAGGGGCACTCCAAGATTACGTTGCACCTTGACGATCAGGGTCGCGTGGAAGACGCCCGTTTCCACGTTACGCAGTTTCGCGGCTTCGAGAAGTTTTGCGAAGGTCGTCCATTCTCCGAGATGCCGTCTCTCATGGCGCGCATCTGCGGCATTTGTCCGGTGAGCCACCTCATTGCGTCAGCAAAGGCCTGCGACGCCCTTCTCGCGGTGAGAATCCCGCCCACCGCCGACAAGTTGCGACGCATCTTCAACTTGGCCCAAGTGGTGCAATCGCACGCCTTGAGCCTTTTTCATTTGTCTTCGCCCGACCTGCTGCTGGGTATGGACGCCGATCCCGCCAAGAGCAATCTAATCGGCGTTCTCGAAGTAAATCCAGCCCTGGCGCGCGACGGAATCGGGTTGCGTAAGTTTGGCCAGCAGATCATTGAGCGGCTGGGAGGCAAGCGCATTCACCCTGCGTGGGTTGTGCCCGGCGGTGTAAGCGAGCCGTTGAGCGCAGGAAACCGCGATGAGATTTTGCGATCGGTCCCCGAGGCGCTCGCCATTGCTCTTCGCACGATGGAGTGGTTCAAGGCGACCATGGAGCGTTTCCGCGAGGAGATTGCGACCTTCGGTAACTTTCCGACGCTTTTCATGGGCCTGGTGAAGGAGGACGGTGGGCTGACTTTCTACGATGGCAACTTGCGCGTCGCGGACGCCTCCGGAAAAGTTGTCGCCGATGGCCTTGATCCCACGCGCTATTTCGATTACATCGGAGAAAAGGTTGAGTCCTGGAGCTATCTGAAGTCCGCCTACTACAAACCCAAGGGATTCCCGGATGGCATCTATCGTGTGGGAGCCCTGGCTCGCCTGAACCTGGCCGAGCAGTTGCGGCACGCTCCGCGCTGACCAGGAACTGGCGGAATTCCACGAACTGCAACGTACCGCCGTGCTGAGTTCATTCCACTATCACCACGCGCGGCTGATCGAGATTCTTTACTGCATTGAACGCATGGAGCAACTGCTCACCGATCCTGAGATCCTCGATACCCACGTACGCGCCATCGCCCGCCCGAATGCGTTGGAAGGGGTAGGTGTAGCTGAGGCGCCAAGGGGCACGCTGTTCCATCACTACAAGATTGACGAACAGGGGTTGATCCGCTGGGCCAATCTCATTATCGCGACGGGTCAAAATAACCTGGCCATGAACCGCAGTGTCCTGCAGGTGGCCAGGCACTTCGTACACGGCGATCGGTTGACACCAGGCGCCTTGAATCGGGTTGAAGCAGTCATCCGCGCGTACGATCCCTGCCTGAGCTGCTCGACGCATGCGCTAGGACAAATGGCGCTGCGCATTCAGCTGCTAAGCCCCACTGGGGAAATTCTGGATGAAGCGGTTCGCTAGTGAGAACCCGCGTGTGCAAATCTGATCATCCGGTATGACGCGGATCCTCATCGTCGGCTACGGTAACCCGCTGCGCTGCGATGACGGCCTGGGCTGGCGTGCTGCAGAAGCACTGTCGCAAAGCCTGCCGTTCCCGGAAATTGAAATTGTCATCCGTCATCAACTCACTCCGGAACTGGCTGACAACCTGCGATACGCTGATTTGATCTTCTTCATCGATGCGGCTCAAGACGGTCGACCCGGAGAGCTGGCCTGTGAACCGCTGACTTTGCAGCCAGGGATTGTCCGCTCCCACCAGCTTTCGCCGGCGGGTATTCTCGCCCTGGCTCAGCAACTCTATGGTGCTACTCCGCGGGCTTTTGCTGTCTCTTTATGTGGCGAATGTTTCGACCACGGCGCGACCCTTTCCGCAACTGTGGAGGCCAGTCTCCCAAAGCTGACTGCCCTGGTGGAAAACCTGATTCGACAGACGATCTCGCAGACCTGCCGCTGAGAGTAGAGTTGGAGGGTTGCAACTTAACCGGGCTGTCGGCGCGTCCGATCTGTCCGCCCCGCTGCCTCCAGCCGGGTTGCAGCGCGAGCGAGTGCATGCCGTGCACGGGCGCAATCGACTTTTGGGTCAGCGCCGTTCAGCCGCTGCTCGGCACGCTTCTTGGCTTCTTCTGCCCGTCTCACGTCGATTTCTTCGGGGCGCTCGGCCGTCTCCGCCAGGATGCTCACCCGGTTGGGCAGCACTTCGGCGAAACCCCACGCCACCGCAAGATAGCGTAACTCTTCATTCTCCCGGAAGCTGATCTCGCCGATTCCCAGTTCAGTGATCAGGGGTGCGTGGCCGGGCAGTATGCCAAGATATCCATTTCTTCCCGGAATCTGCACTTCTTCGACCCTCTGCCGAACCACCAGTCTTTCTGGAGTAACGACTTCGAGTTCGAAGGTCTGTGACACTAGTTGTACGTTATCAGAAGAGTCTATCCGGACGCTGCAGGAACCGTGATCAAGCTGCAATGTCGGGCTGGGTACTGAATGTAAGTTCCTGCCTCAGCGTATGCACTACTGACAACGGAATGCGGATAAGTCTCGCTTTCCCGGACCTGCGAGCGATTCCTTCCACGGCAAATCCATCGCCTTCCGGAATAGGATCTGAAATCAGATGGAACTCCTCGCCATACAGTCTGACGTGCCGTTTGCTGGCATACCCGAGTTCTCTAAGCCTCGCGCAAATGACGAACTCTTTGTCACCTTGTTTGGTCATGGCATAACCCGCTGTCCTTTGGTTGTCAGAATCCAGATTCCTTCGCAAGAGACTAGATTCCATTCCGTTCTAGGATAAGCAAAAACCTACCTTTGTCAGACCGCCGGCAAGACCTGGCTAAACTCCACTCGCGATTGGCCCGCCTGCACATGTGGTTCAAATTTTTGCTCGACTGCAAGCGCGCGCGCTACCAGGCACATGCTTTTGGCTTTCTGCAGTAAGAGGAGGCTACGCGGCCGGTCCTCTTCACTGAAAATAGTCAGGTTCGGGCGGATCACAATTCCCTTGAAAGCATATCCGGAATCAGTCTTGCGCACCCATCCCTCGACCTCAACTTCCAAGTCGGCGTACTCAAGGTTTGAGCGCTCCGCCAATGCGTAAAACGTAGTTGTGTAGCAACTCGCGACCGCACTGAGCAACAAGTCTTCGGGTGTCCACCTGCCTTCGAGTCCACCGAACTCGGGTGGCGCGGTGAAGTGGATCGCGTTGGGAGCGGAACTGGATATGGTTAGCCCGGTCTTACCGGAACTCCAGGCAGCGGTGACGCGATATTTTTGTGCGGCTTCCATGGTCAAACTTCCTTTCCTTAAGAGCGCGCAATCTGAGCGCACGGCCCAAATAGACCATGGCACGCCCCTAGTACATGAGGAATGTAACGGTAACCTGCGTTTCTACTTCTACCGGTTCCCCATTCAACAGGAATGGCCGGTAGTGCCATTGTTGGACGGCCTCAATTGCCGCGGGCGCCAACATGGGATGACCGCTTATGAGCTCGAGTTGTTTGATATTACCTTCCTTGCTGACAATGGCTTTCAATACGACATCGCCTTGTACCCGCGCTTGCCGCGCCAGAGGCGGATAAATGGGTTCGGTCTTCTGAATCAGCAATCCCCGGGTCACTCCCTGCGAAACACGGATTCGTTTGGGGGGCGCCAGGACAAGCTTCGGAACCGCAGCCAGGTTCGAAGTTTGGTTAACAATGCCGCCAATAACCCCACCAAGTTGTCCACCGGGGATACCACCCGCAACTCCTCCCACCACGCCGCCCACTGAGGACAAGGGTGGAGGTGCTTCTTCTTCACGTATCATCTGCACCTTCTGGGGTATTCGGTCGGGAGAGCGCAACTGGCCGTTCAACAGCTCGCTCTGGATCTGGCGGACGACTTTGGTCACCGCCTGCGCCGCAGGCGGGGGCGGCGGAGGCGGTGGCGGCGCGATCAGGAAGGTCAGCAACTGCTGTTTCGGGAGCACCTCGGTGAACATGAGTGGCACGATTATCAGGGTGCCGATCACCAGGCACTGAAACGTGAACGAGAACATCGCGGCAAATTTGCGGCGCGTTCTTTCCTGTTCGCCTGAGTCCAACAGGCTATCGGCAAACAACGGCCGCTGCGGTAGTGGCTCTGCAACTTCTGGCATCACCAGCGTCTGCGGAACCCTGACCGGTACCAGGACATCAACTGGGCTTTCAATTTGGGGCTCTCGGATCTCGGTTGCTGTTGGCATGATGCCCTCCAAATGGACACCCTACATACACCAAGATTCTCCGTCCTGAGCTCCATATCCGCCGTGCTTGAAGTCACCTCTTTTCGTGACGACAATCACAATCCCGGTGCTGGCCAGCTCCTGCCCGCCGCTACTGGCGCGCTTTGTATTTGTTTGGCGCTGACCCGGCCAGCGGGAAACCTCGTCAGCTTCAGCTTGCTGATGGGAACCGGCTTCATATTTTGTTGTGTGTACGATTCAGGTGCGTACGCGGCAATCCAAGACGTCGTTCAGCCAGGCCTGCGTGCCACGGCAATGACGATCTATTTCTTTGCGCTGTACCTGCTGGGGAGAAGCGTCGGTCCTGTATTGACAGGTAAACTGAGCGACCACTTCGCTCGGCTTGCCATGACCGCCGCTGGAGCAAGTTCCGTTACCGATCCATTTCGAGCCGTTGGTCTGCATAGTGCCATACGGACTCGGAACGGGACGGCCGGGCTATGCGGCCGCTTTTCCGTTCCTGCGCCACAGGGTCATCGCCTGGCGCCCTTGTTCGCCAGCCAGCTCGATCAGCCTCGTGAGCATACAGTTCAGTCGGCTGCAATCTGCCAGTGCTTGCCAACCTTCGCCAAAGTCACTGTCGTCCTCGCCGAACCAGCGTGATAAAAACTGGCGTCGTACTTTTCGATCAAGGTCCCACGCTCCCAGGTATTGAAGCTCTTGACCAGCGGACCGGACGCATCAAAGACCTCACCTAGCTGATTGGGTTCCCACTTCCAGGTGAAATCTACTATCGCACGGCTCGGATTGGTCATGGTGATTTTGGAGATCTCCACCAGCTTCCGCTCGGCAATTGGCACGGCGTAAATTTCCGTACCGTCTTCTTCTTTTGTCGTTCTTACGCCCGCGATCTCCTGAAATTGCTTTTCACCCTGGGGAGTCAGTGTCACCGGAGTAATACGGCCCTCGTCCTTTCCCAATTTCAAAACGCCCGCCTTCTCCAGTAAACGATAATTGGGATCGTGTGGCTTCACCGCCACACTAGGCGTCACTTTCCCGACGTGAACTTGAATCATAGCCGGACTTTGTGCCTCGACCGCGTTGATCACCGTAGAAGCCTCTTGTGGTGTGAGGACCTGCATGTTCTGCCAAAGGTAGTACCCCGCTAGGCCAACGATCGCCAGGATGAGGACTACGATCAACAGCAACGGAATTGCAGAAGCTTCGCGTTCTTCCATCTCAAGTTCCTGTTCAAACATTTGAGGTTACCTCCTTCTTCAATTGTTGCTCCAAACCGTCATCACCGATTGCGATACACGACTCGTTCCGGAAATTCTCGCCGGAACGTCTGGGTAACATGGCAACCCCAGCAAACCGGCTTATGGTCCGAAAACAACTCTGGAAGCTGCTCAGGTCGGACCTGCTCCCACTCAACCGTCTTGCGATCAGGTCCGAGAAGGGCCGGGGCATGATCGAGATGATGGAGCCGTCCAAAGCGCTTGTGGCAATACACACACTTTTGTCCTTCATACCAATTGGACACAACGTTCCAGATCAGGCAATTATCCGGATCGGCCTCAACTTGTCGCAGACACTCCTGGCCACAATCGTGGCGTTCCGGCCAGCGCGAGCATTGATCCAGGCGAAGAACCGGTTCACCGACGAGCGCCCATGTAGCCGCTTTCCCCGCTGCCACATTCACGACTTCTTTCGTGAGCGACTCGGGGCAGGTTATGAGTCGCTTGCCACGGTACGTGAAATAGGTCTGCGCTGCGGGGATAACGCGGGAAAGAAACCAGCCAGCCACCACTGCCAACAGGACAATAACTAGAAGAGTAAGTATTGTCATAATACCTCCTCCCGGGAGCGCCGGTTAGAGGAAGGTCCCGGACTTCCTTACGACAATGATATTGTGCTGTTCCTGGGCAAAAACTGCGGTGCTCTTCATCACCGAGAGATGTGATTTGACGCACTTTGGCCAAGCCGGACAGCTTGTCGAAGCCGCCAATTGTCCGGACAGAATCCGGTGTTGGCCAGTCTGGAACTGATCACTGTGGTCAGGCGGGGGGAACAAGCAAAAGATGACGAGCAGCCGCCTCCGGCGGAACCGGATTATAGAAAAATCCGGAGGCCCATTCGAACCCGGTGATATGAGAAACCTGGGGCAAAATTTCTATATGCCAATGAAAGTCCTCCTCGATTGTCTTCCAATAGCCCCATCTTGGACGGGGAAAGGGACGGTCGTGGAGTGACAGGTTGTAGGGCGGCCCGTCCATACGTTGATCCAATTTTTGCAGGACATCGCGCAGGATCCGAGCCAGGTTTTCAATTTGGGCGGCACCCATTCGGCTGAACGTGCTGCTATGAAATTTCGGGAGCACGCACATCTCGAAGGGAAAGCGCGACGCAAAAGGAGCAAATGCCAGGAAATCTTCATTCTCGGCAATCAGCCGCTTCCGTACCTTCAACTCTTGCTGGATCACGTCGCAGTATATGCAGCGCTCCTTAACAGCAAAGTAGTCACGCGCGATCGTGAGTTTCGTCTTAATTGCGCGCGGCGTTATCGGGAGGGCCATCAGCTGTGAGATGGAATGACTAATCCTGTGTGCGCCTGCTCCTACACCGTTATTCTTGAAGATCAGCACATAGCGCACACGGTTGTCTCCTTCGAGATCGACAATGCGAGCTATGTAAGCTCTCATGACATCAGAAATCTCTTCGGTTTCCAGCTCGTGCAGGTTACGGTCATGCCGCGCAGTCTCCGCAATAATCTCATGTGCGCCCACGCCGTTCATCAGATCGTGTAATGCTTCGGCACGCCGTCCCAGTTCACCTTCTATCCTCAGCCGCGGCCGAAAATTGGGCACCACTCGAACCGACCATCCCGGTCCGTTAGGAGAAGATCCTCGATCACGGATGGCGAAGACTTCCGCGGGCGTCGCGGCCTCGTTGCCCTCGCAAAATGGGCAGAAGCCCGTAGCTCGCGTGAATTTCTCGAAATGAAAGTCCCCAGGCTGCACGCCCTCATTCTGCCCCACGATGACCCAGCGGTCAGTGAAAATGTCTTTGCGCATTTGGGTCATAACGTCCTACCCTTATGAGGAGGGAATCGTGGAGCAGGCTTACTGGGCATAGCTTTGGGGCATAACCCCTCCGCCGAGGTGCTGGTCAAAGGAGGGATTGCTGGCCGCGACGCAGTATACATCAGTGATTGCGGGAGCCCGAAGGGTGGTCGAAATTCGGTAGTGGTGCAATTTGAAAGTTTCCAAAGAATTGTCATTCCGAAGCGCGGCATTCTCGCGCGAGGAATCTGCTTTTGCTGCCGGCAGAAAGCAGATTCCTCGCCGGCTCGAGCCGGCTGCGGAATAACAAGGAGGAGGGTTCTTTTTGGCAAACTGCACCACAACCCGAAATTCTACTCGCTACAGAGCTGAAAACAACCGCCCCAGAGACCCCAGCGAGGAGAAAATAGCAGCTGTAGCGCCGGCGCTTTCATCCCTTCGCGTCCACCTCGACATCGGCCTGGGCGCAGGGATGGTGATAGTTGGGATAGGGATTGAAGGTAGGCGCTATAGAACGGTTGCATGCGTTCCGCATGACGAACAGGCCAAGTGGGTATACAATCGCTGCCGATTTCGAAGTCCAGAAGAGATTGCAATTCACTCCGCATCATGACGTGCAAGGAGAAACCTATGCTCGTGAGAAGAGTCATCCAGGTGCTGATGGTTGTGGCCGCGTTCGCGCTCACATCGGGAGCGCAGGAACAACCCAAGACGACTATCAAACACGTGCCCATTAAGCCTACGTCACCAGTGTCGGGTAAAGGGATGTTCACGAGTTATTGCGCCGCGTGCCATGGCGCGGAAGGCAAAGGCAACGGTCCCGCGGCCGAGGCACTGAAGACGCCGCCCTCCGACCTCACAGCATTGAGCAAGAACAACGGAGGAAAGTTTCCCGCGCTCAAGGTCAACTCTGCCATTCGCGGTGACGTCGCGGTAGGAGCGCACGGTAGCAAAGAAATGCCGGTCTGGGGAGACCTGTTCCGCACGATCAGTGGAGGCCATGAAACTGAAGTCGACCAGCGGGTGGCGAACCTGGTCAGCTATATCAAGTCTCTACAGTCCCAATAACCACGGGTGTCGGATGTGGGCCCCAATCCGCCATCAAGATATGATGGGCCGGTGCTCGTCCCCTTTGCCAATGGAATCGCAGGACTTGCCCAGCCTAAGGATTCATGCCCTGGATGTGGACCTCTTCCACTACTCTCCCCGCGGCTTCGACCGTCTCACGCGGTTTAGGATGCGGCGCACTTTTTTCGGTGATACGGAAAGGCGTGCCGCCACGCGGGAAACCTTGCGACCTTCGCGTTCCCAGACTTTTGGAATAATCAGTTCGGCGAATTCTTCGCTGATCTGCTGAAAGTTTTATCCCCAACCGAGCCTTGCGACCAGGCGCGCAAGGTGGGATTCACGCTGCCGCTGCGGAAGACTTTGGCCTTTAGCGTCTGCAAGTCTTCCCAGGCGCTGTCGGTGTGGTCACCCTTGGTGAGAGTAACGGCCTGGTCGTAGCAGCCCCGTCCCGCTTCCGGATCGTCGAAGAAGCGATTGCAGTAGGTCAGGCCCTGCCAAACCTGGGTATGCGCGAGCAGACGCCGGTTCTGGGTGTGTTTTGCCAGTTCGATGGCTTCGCTGTGCGCAATCCTGGGCCAGGCGGGCGTGGTTGCCGGGCTCAGTGCTTTCGCCGATCCCTTCCTCCACGCGAGCGTTTTCGATCATGCAGAGCAGCAGCCGCGCTCGCGCCATCAGGATGTGGTCGCGCTTTTCTTCGCCCAGGCGAAAGGCTGTCTTCGCCGCCTCCTCTGCATGTTCGAGATCGCCGTTGTCCAGATGGAGATAGGCGTAGTTCAAGTGCACGCTGCCCAGGCCGTGGTAGTTTTCGTACTGCTCGTAGATGGCCGCTGCTTCAGCGAGTTCGGCCAGAGCCTCCTGCCGGAGTTGCTCAAAGCGGCCGCGATATTGCGGCTTACCCTGGCCGTTGCTGGCTCGGCCGCGCGTGGCGGCCTTGCGTCGGCGGGCCGCGTCGGCATCAATCTTACGTCGCAGCTGCAGGGCGATGAGGCGCTTGACGTATGCCATGTTGTTCAGTGAGCGCGCCACATTGCGATGCAGCGGATCTCGTTTCTTGTACTGCGCGATCGCCTTGGTGAAACTGTCAATGGCGTGCTGGTAGCGTCCCTGGCGGCGCGCAATCCGGCCATAGGAAGAATGAATGTTGCCGAGGGTGAGATAATCGTCGGTCTTGCTGAGTATTGCTTCGGCCTCTTGCAGAATATCAATGGCATGCTTCGCGTCGCCTTTCTGAAAGAAGAGCCAGCTCTCCAGCACCCGCATGACGGCGGCCATCGGCTGGTGGCCGAGATCCGAGGCCAGGTCTCTGCCCTTAACCGCAAACGCCAGGGCCTGATCGTACTCTCCCTTCATGCGCAGGCAGCGACCCTTCCAGAAATTGGCGATGGCCAGCAGTTCGTTGTCATCCATCTCCGCTTCGAGACTCAGGACAAAATCAAAGTGCCGAAGGGCCTCTTCTTTGGACTCTGCCGCCATCGCCACCATGCCCTCGGCCATGCGCAAATGCAGGTAATCATGCAGAGGCAAGCGGGCGCGCACAGCTTTGGAGAAACGGGCGACAATCTCCTTGACCAGTCCCGGACGCTGGAAGCCGACGTCCACCCACTGCGCCAGATAGCCGGCGAAAGGCGCAGCGTTTCTTTCCCCTGGATCGAACGAAGTCAACAGATGGCGGTGCTCTTCCAGTCGTGCCATGCCATGTCCCACGCGGCGGCACACCAGGTCTTCCTTGAGCTGGGCTAGAAACTCATCCGAGATCTCGGTGGAGTTGGGGCTCATCTTCCACGCAGGCGTCCTGCCTATTCCTAGTCGATGTAATCATAAGCCACCAGGGTCAGGAATTCCGCGAAATCCGGGCTGGTCATCATGCGCTCGTAGATCTCAGCCGCTTCCGCCATGCGGCTGCCCTTCAGCTTGTTCTTCTGCTCGGCGATCGCTTGACGAACCATCTCTCGCGTCACCGGACGGCCGTCGCTGAGCAGTGGCGCCGTGCCGCACCCACTGCCATACCTGGGCACGGCAGATTTCGGCGGTGGCGGCGTCTTCCATCAGGTTGTAGATGGGAACGCAGCCGGAGCCGCGCAGCCACGACTCCAGATACTGCAAGCCCACGTCAATGTTCCAGCGCAGACCTTCCTCGGTGATCTTGCCTTCGGGGACGGCGAGCAGATCTTTGGCGGTGACGTGCACGTCCTCGCGGCGGCGAGCCGATCTGGTTGGCGTCTTTCATGTGCGCATCAAAGATTTCCTTGGCCATCGGCACCAGGCCGGGATGGGCCACCCAGGTGCCGTCGTGCCCGGCATGGACCTCACGGAGCTTGTCCTGGCGAACTTTCTCGAGCGCTTTCTCGTTGGCAGCGGGATCGTTCTTGATGGGAATCTGCGCCGCCATTCCACCCATGGCGTGAATGCCCCGGCGGTGGCAGGTCTGGATCAACAGCTCCACATAGGACTTCAGGAAATGTTTGTCCATGGTGACGATCGAGCGGTCGGGCAGCACGAAGTCGGGACGGTTCCGGAATTTCTTGATGAAACTGAAAATGTAGTCCCAGCGGCCGCAGTTCAGTCCGGCGGAGTGTGGCCGCAGTTCGTAGAGGATTTCGTCCATCTCGAAGGCTGCGAGAATCGTCTCGATCAGGACGGTGGCGCGAATGGTGCCGCGGGGAATGCCGAGTTCATCCTGGGCGAAGCAGAAGACGTCGTTCCACAGGCGGGCTTCGAGATGGCTCTCCATCTTAGGCAGATAGAAATAGGGGCCGGTTCCCTTTGCGGATCAGACGCCTGCGCGTTGTGGAAGAAGTAGAGTCCGAAATCGAACAAGCGAAGCGGAGATGGGCTTGCCATCCACCAAGAAATGCCTTTCCACCAGATGCCAGCCGCGCGGTCGCACCAGCAACGTTGCCACCTTGGATTGAGGTCGTAGCGCTTGCCCTCGGGACTGACATAGCTGATGGTGCCCTCGACCGCATCGCGGAGATTGACCTGGCCTTCGAGATTGTTCTGCCAGGTGGGCGAATTCGAGTCTTCAAAATCCGCCATGAAAACATTGGCGCCGGAGTTCAGCGCATTGATGATCATCTTGCGATCGACCGGGCCCGTGATCTCCACACGGCGGTCGAGCAGATCGTGCGGAATGGGCGCGACCGTCCATTCTGCCTCGCGGATGTGGGCGGTTTCGGGGAGGAAGTCCGGAAGCTGGCCGGCGTCGATCTCTTGCTGGCGGGCGCGCGCGGCGGGCCAGGAGTTCCTGGCGGCGTGCTTCGAACTTGCGGGCCAGTTTGGTCAGGAAACCGCTGGCTTCCGGAGTAAGAATTTGGGTCTCAACTTCATTGCGCAGGGATGTGGTGGTTGTCATGTCCATCATTGTAATGGTTGCTCCAAGGAGCCTCCCGCGTGACTAGGTCAAAACGGACGACCTGGCCAATATGGACGACCGTGGTTTGGACTCCTCCGGCAAATGGGTTCTACTGCAACCAGCCGGCATGCCGGACGGGACTACAGAACCATGCACACTCTCAGCACCGCAGAACTGACCAAGCAGTGGCACACCAACGCCCGCTGGAAGGAACCAAACGCCCCTACAGCAGCCAGGAAGTGGAGAAGTTGCGCGGCTCGATCCAGGTCGAGCACACCCTGGCGCGCCTGGGCGCGGAGCGGCTGTGGTGGCTGCTGCATAACGAAGACGTACGTGCCTGCCCTCGGCGCGCTCACCGGCAATCAGGCAGTACAGCAGGTGCAGGCCGGGCTGAAGGCGATCTACCTTAGCGGCTGGCAGGTGGCCGCGGACGCCAACGACGCGGGGCAGATGTATCCCGACCAGAGTTTGTATCCGGCCGACAGCGTTCCCAACGTGGTTCGGCGCATCAACAACGCCCTGATGCGCGCCGACCAGATCCACCACCTGGACGGCAAGAACGGCATGCACTGGATAGCCCCCATCGTGGCCGACGCCGAAGCTGGATTCGGCGGCACCCTGAATGCCTTCGAATTGATGAAGGCGATGATCGAGGCCGGCGCCGCCTGCGTGCATTTTGAAGATCAGCTTTCCTCCGCCAAGAAGTGCGGCCACCTCGGCGGAAAGGTCCTGGTGCCGACCTCGGAAGCCATTCAGAAGCTGGTAGCGGCCCGCCTGGCGGCGGATGTGCTCGGCGTGCCGACGCTGATCATGGCGCGCACCGATGCCGACAGCGCACATCTGCTGACCAGCGACATCGATCCGCGGGACCGCGAATTCATCACCGGAGAGCGGACCCCGGAAGGCTTCTTCCACATTCGCGGAGGCCTGGACTCCGCCATTGCGCGCGGCCTTGCCTACGCGCCCTATGCCGACCTGATCTGGTGTGAAACTTCGGAACCCGACGTGGAAGAAGCGCGCCGCTTCGCGGAAGCGATTCATGCCAAGTATCCCGGCAAACTGCTGGCTTACAACTGCTCGCCCTCGTTCAACTGGAAGAAGAACCTGGACGATCGCAACCATCGCCACCTTCCAGCCGGAACTGGCGAAGATGGGATACAAATTCCAGTTCGTCACGCTGGCCGGATTCCATGCCCTGAACCTGAGCATGTTCGAACTGGCGCGCGGCTACAAAGACAGCGGTATGACGGCATACTCCCGCCTGCAGGAAAAAGAATTCAGCCGGGAAGCGCAGTACGGATACCAGGCCGTGAAGCACCAGCGCTTCGTGGGCACCGGATACTTCGACGCGCTCACGCAGGTGATCGCCGGCGGCACTGGCCTCGACCACGGCGCTGGACGGCTCCACCGAGCAGGAACAGTTCGCAGAGATGAAGACCCTCGTGCACCCGAAACATGGTCCGGACGCAGCCTGCCAGCCGATTCTGGGCGAGTGCCCGTCCACTAACTTCTTGCGCGAGATCATGCCGACCAGGAGGAGTCGCTGTTGCCCTCGGGAGACTAGGCCGAACGACCGTCTGGCAAAGTACCTCTGCGGGTGCCCCGTTCAAGCTCTGCTTGGACGGGGTTTTCTTTGAAGCACAGTACCGAGTGCCGTCGATCATCTTTCAGCGTATCGGCCGAATTCGGCGGTCTCATATTCGGGGCCTGATTCACGAGTGCGGCGCTCCGCTTCGACTTTCAGACCTCGCAGCAAGGCCCGGCGGATCAGGACCACGCCCGGGGACGCCAGAGACCAGTAACTGCGGAATTTTGCTCGCGCGACCGGATCAGTTGTGACCGCCCGGGTTTCAGTACGGGCCATCGACGCAGAGGCATCAAGCGGATCCGCACGAAGCGTAAACGCAATCTTCACGTAGCCGGGCTCGTGGAAGGCCAAAAACTCATCGGGTGGCAGCGCGCGAAACACGGGACTTGCCGTCCAGGGCTGGGTCACGGCCCCAAATACGATCTCATGGCCGGGAACTTCCGCCAGAACTCCCCAGCCCTGGGTTTTCAGGTCGGCCAGGAGTTCCTCCGGCCGGGAGTTTTCGTTCGGCTGGCTACTGGTAGCATGACTGCAAACCGGCAACTCGCGCCTGGCAACTGATGCAGCGCAACCAAGGCAACCGAACGCCAACTCACGCGTTCTGAAAATAGCTCGGACAATTGGCGATCTTGACAAACTCATCTCGCATGCCGTGGCGAACGTGATGGCGGCCGGCGCGGCGACGCGCAGGTGATGACGATCTACTACTTCGTACTCTGGCATGTACAGGTCGAGAAGAGAATCCGATTCTTCCCCGCTCACCTCGTGCTTCATCCGCCCGTACCCGTACCACGTGATGCCGGCGTAGATGGCATAGGACGCGGCCGCAATCGCCGTGCCACCCGCCACCAGTCCGCTGACCAGCCGTCCGTAATGTTTCGTTTTCATGGCTACCTCCCTGGTCCGATCTGGATCGGTATTACTTCAATAGGCGAAACCGTCAGCCTGCGCGACTGCTCCGGCATAAGCTTGATGGTTGACGAACTCCCAGCCGGCGGCCAGCGCTTTGCGGTCGATTTCAAGCAAGGCGCGGTCCTTCACCTTGACCTCGAGGACCTTAAGAGCTGATTCGCGAGTCAGGCAGTCACTCTCGGCCAACAGCGCGCCCAGCATCACAACGTTTGTGGCCTTCGCCGAGCCGAGCTTGTCCGCGATTTCCGAAGCGGGAACACAGATCACATTCGCCGCGGAAACGGCGAAGTTCTCCGGCAGTCTGGCGGAAGGGTAAAGAATGAGTCCTCCCGGAGCGACCTGCGGCGCGAACTTGCGCAGGGAGATTTCGCTCATTGCAATCAGCACCTGGGGACGCGAGACGAGAGGCGTACCTATGCGCTGCGTCGACAGGCATACGTGACAATTGGCACTGCCGGAGCGCATCTCCGGCCCGTAGGAAGGAAGCCAGCTTACTTCCAGTCCTTCGCGCATACCCATCTCGGCCAGTAGCTGTCCGAGCAGCAGCACGCCTTGTCCGCCAAAGCCGGCGACCTTGATAGTGAGCTCCTCGAAGGTATGTGGATACGGCACTGAAGGGCCAGACGCTTCTTCGTTCCTGATTTCGAGTACCTCTGAGACCGAGCGCCGCGGGGGCTCGAAGCCAGAAGGAAGTTCCAATTTTCGATCCCGGAAAACGTTGAGAGGAAAAGTCGGGATCAGTTGGTCCGCCACCCAACGCCGCGCCTCCAGAGGATCCTTGCCCCAGATCGTCGGGCAAGGCGACAGAATCTCGACAAACGAAAAGCCCAGGTTGTCGCGCTGGTTTTCGATAGCTTTACGAATCGCGCGTCGCGCTCTCATGATGTTCTTGTTGTCCGAAAGCGCCACGCGCTCGATGTAAACCGGGGCTTCAAGTGTGGAAAGCAGTTCCGACATATGCAGTGGAAAGCCTTCGTTTGCCGGTCGGCGTCCCCAGGGAGAAGTCGTGCTTTTCTGTCCTACAAGCGTGGTAGGTGCCATCTGGCCGCCGGTCATGCCATAGATGGCGTTATTCAGGAAGAAGACTGTGATCTTCTCGCCCCGGTTCGCGGCATGAATAATCTCGGCGGTCCCGATGGCAGCTAAGTCACCGTCCCCCTGGTATGCGATAACCAGCTTTTCCGGGCAAGAGCGCTTTAATCCTGTAGCGGCGGCGGGAGCGCGTCCGTGAGCCACCTGCACATTTCCAACATCAAAATAGTAGTAGGCAAATACCGAACAGCCCACCGGACTCACGAAGATAGTTTTATCCTGCAGGCCCAACTCTTCGATAGCCTCGGCAATCAGCTTGTGGGCAATGCCATGCCCACATCCCGGACAGTAGTGGGTCTGATGTCTTAGTTCTGACTTGCGTTCGTAGGTGTCGTAGAACACCGGTGACTTCGAGTGAACTACTTCGTAACCGTTGCTGCCGACAGATAGCTCAGCCGGACTGCTCTTGTTTTCGTCCGCCCTCTGTATCTCTTGTTTTTCCATGACGACAGATCCCACGATCTCACACGCATACCGGAGATCTCTTTCTAATTTGTTCTAGTATCTCTTCGACCGAGGGCACATTGCCGCCGCCCCGACCATAGAACGCCACCGGCTTATTGCTTCCCACCGCCAGTTGCACGTCCTCCAGCATCTGGCCGTTGCTCAGCTCAACCACCAGCACACCCTCTGCTCCCGAGGCCGCCTTGGCCAATTCCCTTGCCGGGTACGGCCAAAGCGTAATCGGACGGAACAGGCCGACTTTCATGCCTTGCTTTCGCGCCTGCTCCACGGCGGAGCGCAGAACGCGTGACACGATGCCGTACCCAACCAGCAGCAGTTCTGTATCATCGGTCGCGTACTGCTCAAATAGGGTTTCGGATTGCTGCGCCCGGATATATTTTGCCTCCATGCGGCGCTGGTGTTCTTCGAGGTCGTCAGGTTCCAGATAGATCGAAGAGACCAAATTCTTACGCGTCTCTGCAGTTCCTTTCACTGCCCAAGTCTTTTCAGGAACTATGGCCTCCCGACATTCAAGATCCAGCGATTCCATCATTTGCCCGACGAAGCCATCGGCCAGCACGATAGCGGGGTTGCGATACTTATCCGCAAGATCAAAGGCCAACATGGTGAGTTCAGCCATTTCCTGCACCGAAGCGGGCGCCAGCACGAAATTGCGGTAGTTGCCGTGCCCCCCGCCTTTCACCGTTGCGAAATAATCGCTTTGCTCGGGGGCAATGTTTCCCAGACCAGGACCGCCCCGCATCACGTCCACGATCACGCAAGGAAGTTCAGCCCCTGCCAGATAGGAGATACCCTCCTGCATCAGGCTGAGGCCGGGACCTGAGGAGGCACTCATCACACGGACCCCGGCCGCAGCGGCGCCGTAGACCATATTGATCGCGGCGACTTCACTCTCCGCCTGGAGGAAGGTTCCTCCAACCTGCGGCAGATACAGGGCTGCCGCTTCGGTGATCTCGCTGGCGGGAGTAATGGGATATCCATAAAAGGCGCGGCAACCAGCAAGGATTGCGCCCTTGATCACGGCTACATTGCCCTTACAGAGCCGGCGCATGTTGCCCTCCTTGCGATTCCGCGACCCTTTTTGGAGGCGCTGTCAGGCGGAAGACCACGATTGCTCCTGGTTCTGGACAGCAGTAGAAGCAGATGCCGCACCCCGTGCAGCCTTCACCGGCATACACGGCCGGATGCACGCCATACGCGCTCAGTTCATCGGCCAGTGCCAGACACTTTGGTGGACACGACTCGACACAGAGCCCGCATCCTTTACATTCCTCGATATCAATTTCGACGTTACCGCGCGCGAGCCCCGGCATAAGTCACCTCGAGACCGCTTGCGTCACTTCAGGGTGTTGCAACCACTTAGTTCTTTCGCAGTATTCGTACAGTTCTGCGCGAAACTTAGGATCCGCGATTTGGATCAAGGCTCTGGCCCGCTCCCGGATTGTCTTTCCGTGCAGATAAGCAACGCCATGCTCGGTCACGACATAGCGAACCAGTCCGCGCGATGTAACTACACCCGCTCCAGGGCTGAGGATAGGCACGATGCGTGAAATGGTCCCATTCTTTGCAGTCGATGAGATCGCGATGATGGGCTTGCCGCCTTTGGAGCGGGAAGCTCCGCGGAGAAAGTCCACTTGCCCGCCAATGCCGCTGTAGAACTGGCTGCCAATCGAATCCGAGCAGACCTGGCCGGTAAGATCGACCTGCAAAGCTGAATTGATCGCGACCATGTTGTCATTCCGGGCAATCAGCGCCGGATCGTTAGTGTAGGCGGTCGGATGAAATTCGAAGATCGGATTGTTGTCTACGAATTCAAAAAAAAGCCTCGTGCCCAGTGCGAACCCAACAATGATCTTGCGCGGCTTGAAATTCTTGCGCGCTCCGGTGATCACGCCGTTCTCGATCAGGGGAATCACACCCTCGGAAACCAATTCGCTGTGTATGCCCAAATCTTTGCGATCGCTGAGAAAGGGCAGCACCGCGTCCGGGATGCCTCCAACACCCGTTTGCAGTACTGCCCCGTCTTCGATAAGGCCCGCTACGTTGCGCGCGATGGCAACGTGCATGCCGGTGACTTCTGGCTTCTTTAGTTCGCATAGCGGCCGTGACGATTCCACCACCGCATCTATGTCACTGACATGGATGAAGCTGTCGCCATAGGTTCGCGGCATATTGTCGTTGACCTGGGCGACAACGTAGCGGGCACACCTGGCGGCGGTCAGCGTGGTGTCCACGCCAACGCCAAAACTGCAAAAACCATGGGAATCCGGAGGCGAGACCTCAATCAACGCCACATCGATCGGCATCTCGCCGCTTTCAAAGAGAGCTTCAATTTCACTGAGATGAATCGGAGTGTAGTCGGCCCGGCCGTCGTTGATGGCTGCCCGCACGTTGCCGCCGATGAACATCGCGTTGTGCCGGAAATGTCCCGCCATCTCTGGCGCTACGTAGGGTGCGCAGCCCATCGTCATCATGTGAACGATTTCTACACCGTACAGTTCGGGCGCCCGGCGCATCAGGGCTTCCACCAGCGCCTCCGGTTCGGCGCAACCCGGCTGAATGTAAACTCGCGTGCCGGATCGAACGCACTGCAACGCTTCATCCGCGGTCTGGAGTTTCTTTTTGTACTCCGTCTCCCAGGACATGTCCTCTCCCCTCAGCGCGCTTTCCCAGCTGCGACAACTTCATGCTGGATGAGCCCTTGGTGCGACTCTTCGTAGCCGCGGGCAGCATAGTAAATTGCGGAATCGAAGAACTGATCCAGCAGGTCTGACAGTTCCTGTTCGGCTAAGATCTCGACTGCGTTATCGGCCGCCGACTCTCGTTTCAGAAACTCCCAGAGGTTTTGCTTGGTGAGAACGATGGCCCAGATCAACTGGCTGAGAGGAATTCCCTGGCTTGAGCGCCGGCGGCCAATCGCCGTGTAACGCTGCTCGATGTCTTCCTCTTTTCGTTCCAGCAGCCAATCGCCAAATTGATGGTAGATCTCATACACCCGGGCGTTAAGTTCGTATTCCAGAATCTTGTGGTAGTCGGGGAGTCTCTCGGAGGCCAGGGCTTTTTCGGAGAGACTCAAAGCCAGTGCGTTCGCGTGGGTTTCGATCAGCCGTACCAGTCTGTTGGAGAGCATCGTGGTAGCCTCCCTGCTTTCTCATTCACGGAATACTATGAATCCAGCCCGCTTTTCCAGCCATGACCCGAAGCACAACAGAATGTGACCTTGATCACACCCATCCGGGTCGCTGCAGGACAGGTCATTTCGAAGGAGTTTCAAGAGGGCCTCCATCCTTTCCACCCAGTTACAACCTCAGGGTGTACTCGCCGAAACGTTTCGGTAGTGTGGCAGTCGAAGCAAACGGGCTTGTGGCTGGAGAATATCTCGGCAAGTTGCTGCGGCGGGAACTCGTCCCAACTGATGGTCATCCCATCAGGACGCATCAAGGCCGGAGGATCCATATAATAGTGCAGTCTCCCGAAGCGTTTGTGGCAACAGGCACAGCTCTGTCCTTCATACCAGTTGGACACGAGGCTCGAGACCAGGCAATTGTCTGGGTCCGACTCAATCTGTCTTAGGCACTCCTGACCACAGTCGCGACGCTCCGGCCAGCGCGAGCACCGTTTCACACGAGGCTCGGGCTCCCCGCAAAATGCAGAGATGGCGGCCTTTCCTGCTGCCACGTCAGCCGCTTCGGGCATGCGCGTCTCCGGACAGGTTACGATCCGTTTGCCGCGATACAGGAAGTAAGTGTGTACCATCGGAAAGATGCGGAAAAGGACAGCCCCGGCTAGTGCGGCCACCAGAGCCATACCGAACAGACTTGTTATCGTCATGGAACACCCCCGAAGCCTCCCAGAGTCTTGAAGTCGTTCAGAGCTCTGGCGATATATACGTGAAACAGTTTGAGGGGTAAGCGACTATTGTTCGGTGTACGGCATCACGGACGACTGTGACCGGAATCACCCGTCAACCTTGGTACTGCAGACACCTTCGCCAGAGGGTGATTTCAGACTACCTTGCGTGATGACGTCAGAACCTGTCTCCTCATCGCCACCGAAAGGCGGCGGATGCCCTCGCGTATTTGTTCCGGGTTGGGATGCGAAAAGTTCAGTCGCAAATGACGGCAACTCTCCGGACCATTGCCGGCGTAAAACGAATCCCCGGGCACGAAGGCGACGTTCTCCGCCAGCGCGGATTGGAAGAGCGACTGGGAATCCATCCCTTCCGGCAAGGTTACCCAGAGAAAGAGGCCGCCCTGGGGGTGAGTCCACGTGACTTCCGGCGGGAAGAACTGTTCCAGAGCCTGGAGCATGACATCGCGCCGCTCGCGATAGAATCCACGAATCAGCTTCACATGCTGATCGAGAAATCCCCCGCGGGCGACCTCAAATGCTACGCATTGTGTGAAGGTCGAAGTGTGCAGGTCGGCGCCCTGCTTCAATTGAACGAGCTTGCTGATGATCTGGGGCGGGGCCACGATCCAGCCCAGACGAAGGCCCGGAGCCAGAGTCTTGGAGAATGTGCTGAGATAGATGACGTTACCGCTGGAAAACCCGTTGTCGCGGCGCAGGTTCTCCCGGTCCAACACAACCAGCGGCGCAATGTGCTCGCCTTCATAGCGCAATTGGCCATAGGGATCATCTTCGACGATTGGAATTCCATACTTGTCGGCCAGAAGAATCAACTGATGGCGGCGCTCCGGTGACAACGTGACGCCTGCCGGGTTCTGAAAGTTCGGCAGGATGTACATGAATTTTGGGCCCAGGCGGAGCGACGTCTCCAGCAACTCAGTGCGCAGTCCGTCGCCATCGATGGGAACCGAGAGGTATTCGGCGCCATAGCCGTTGAACGCTTGCAAGGCTCCGAGGTAGGTGGGCGCCTCGACCAGCACCCGGTCACCGGAATTGATCAGCAATTTCCCAATTAAATCGAGCGCCTGCTGCGAGCCGGAAGTGATGAGTACATTTTCGACCCTGGCCAGGATGGCGTAACGCGCCATGTGGCGGGCAATCATCTCGCGCAGCGGTTCGTACCCTTCAGTCGCACCATACTGCAGGGCGGATCCGGCATGTGCAGCTAAGACTTTCTGGCAAGCTTCCTGGAACCGCTGAACGGGAAAAACCTCGGCGGAGGGCAGCCCGCCTGCGAAAGAGATCAATCCCGGCTGACCGCTAATTTTCAGCAGTTCCCGAATCGCAGAACTCTTGCTCTCCCGCGCCCGGACCGAGAAACGAGATTCCCATAGGGTGGACATGAACCCGCCCCTTCTGAATCGGTGATGCCACCCGCTCAACCTCTGGGCCAATTCCAGCACGCTGGGAAATGGCCGCTGCCGGCAGCATTCACTACTATCTAATGAATCGAAGCCGCGAGTTCAGGTTCCCGGAAATCGATGATGTCGAACTCATCGACTTTCAGGGCGGCCTCTTCCTCCGCCCGCCTCTGTGCATCGGCACTCTCAAGCTTGTGCAGGAGTTCTGCAGCGCACCAATGGCAGCAGAATCCGCTCTGCCACTCCGGCCCTCCGGCTTCTCCGGTTGTCCCGAATTCATAGCTAAGCACCGGAGGATGCAGGTGGCAGACATCGCATTCCTGTGGTACTTCATGCAGGGGCTCAAAGGCAGAGAAAAATACGCTTGGTTTCATAACGCACCTCGTAAGACTTCAATGCTCCACGCCAACTGTCTTTATTGCACTCTTTCCCGCATCGGTTGAACGTGATGACGGTCTCTGGTTCTTGTGATCGCAGTCACATCTCCTCTCTGCTTTGAACTGGCCCACATTGATTCTGGAGAAGGGAGAGAGAGGATTTCTCACCACCGACCTGTCGTCAGGTACTCGTGAATCGACTTTGCCGAGCGCCGCCCGGCGGCCATAGCCAGAATTACGGTGGCAGTCCCGGTGACGATGTCACCACCCGCAAACACGCCTTGGCGAGAAGTGCGCTGGGTAAGCCCATCGGCTTGGATGTAACCTCGGGTGTCCGTAGCTAAGCCGGCGGTAGTGCTTTGGATCACGGGGTTGGCACTGGTCCCGATCGCGATGACCGCGACGGATAGCGGCAGCTCGAACTCTGAGCCGGGAATCGGGACAGGACGCCCGCGTCCGGACCCATCCGGTTCACCCAGTCGCATACTCATGCAGCGCAGGCCGCCAAGCCAACCTTTGCCATCGGAGAGGAATTCAATCGGACTGGTGAGCATCCGGAACTCAATCCCTTCTTGACGGGCATGCCGGACCTCTTCGGCCCGTGCCGGCATTTCGGCTTCGCTGCGGCGATAAATCACGTAGGCTTTTCGCGCTCCCAGGCGCAGGGCCGAGCGGATGGCATCCAGCGCCGTATTCCCGCCGCCGATTACCGCGGCATCCTTCCCGCGCAGGTCCACCACGGGCTGGTCGTACTTCGGAAACTGGTACGCCTTCATCAGGTTGATGCGGGTCAGGAACTCGTTGGCTGAGTAGACGCCATTCAGATGCTCACCAGGAATATTCATGAAGAGAGGCGATCCCGCGCCTGTCCCGATGAAGACAGCATCGTAATGTTCTTCTTCCATAAGTTCGTCGATGGTGACAGTCCTGCCCACCACCACATCGGTTTCGAACTCAACTCCCATGGCGCGCAATTGATCGACCTGCTCGCGAACTATGTTCTTGGGAAGACGGAACTCGGGAATACCGTAGATCAGCACACCACCCAATTCATGAAGTGCCTCGAACACCCGTACCTTGTGACCTCTCTGAACTAGATCACCCGCGACCGTCAGGCCAGAGGGACCGCTGCCCACGACCGCCACCCGCTTCCCCGTAGGTGCAGCGGTCGGCAGGCTGATCGTTCCCATGCGCTGTTCGTAGTCGGCGACGAAGCGCTCGAGGTAGCCGATTCCCAATGACTTGCCTTTCTTGCACAACTTGCAAGAGCCTTCGCAATGATCCTCCTGAGGGCAGACGCGCCCGGTAATTGCAGGCAGGACGTTATCCTCGCGGATCTTCGCGGCCGCGCCCAGGAAATCGCCAGCTACAATCAAGCGCACGAATTCGCGAACCTTAACTCCGACCGGACATTTGTCCATACAGGTGGGCTTCTCACATTCCAGGCAACGCAGCGCCTCCTGTCGTGCGAGTTCGGCGGAATAGCCGAGGTTTACTTCCGTAAAGTTGTGGGCTCGCTCGCCGGCCGGCTGCTCGGGCATGGGCTGCCGAGGGATTTTGACTCGCTCCTTCAGGTGGAGTGGATTTGGCGAGCTGGTTGCGGTCTGGGTCATCGGCTGCCTCCCAGTGCGCATCCGGCGTCCTCGGGAATGTCGGCGACACTCGGCTTGAGCTCCTGCCGGAATTCCTCCATCGATCTGTTCTCCGCACCACGATAGGCCGAATTGCGTTGCGTCAGTACTGCGAAATCCACGAGGTGTCCGTCGAACTCGGGGCCGTCGACACATGCGAATTGGCTCCTGCCGTCCACCAGCACACGGCAGCCTCCGCACATGCCGGTGCCATCGATCATGATCGGGTTGAGGCTCACAATCGTGCGGATACGGTCTTTTCGGGTGATCTCTGCTACGGCACGCATCATGGGGATGGGACCAACTGCCAGCACGAGGTCGATGCGGGTGTGGTTGTCGAGCAGTTGACGCAGCTTGTCGGTGACCAGACCCTTCTCCGCGTAGCTGCCATCATCCGTAGTGATCATCAGTTCATCGCTGACCTGCCGCATCTCGCGTTCCAGGATGACCAACTCCTGGCTACGTGCGCCGATGATCGAGATCACGCGGTTGCCGGCTCGCTTCAACGCCGCAGCCGTCGGATAGGCCATGGCCACGCCCACGCCGCCACCCACCACGACCACGGTGCCGAATAGCGCGATTTCAGAAGGCTTTCCGAGCGGCCCGACTACATCGAGAAGGTTGTCGCCTGTATTCAGGGCATTGAGCAGGTGTGTGGTCTTGCCCACCGACTGCACCACAATGTTGAAGGTCCCGCTCGCGGGATTGGAGTTCTCGATGGTGATGGGGATTCGCTCACCCCGCTCGTGGAGCCGCAGAATTACGAACTGTCCGGCCTTGTGTTTCCGTGCGATGCGAGGCGCATCGATTTCAAACCGCTTGATGCCAGGTGCGATGAACTCAGCGTGTGCGATCCTGAACATGTCGCTCCACTTCCACTACACCTCTATTGTTCCAACGTGCTGGAACCCGGGCTGTGATCGCTGTCACAATCGAGTGTGTTCCCAGTTGCTTTCAGCAAGATCAAGCCTTGGTGTGCAAAGAAATGCGGGGTGGAACTCGTCCACCCCGCCTCACAACACCCACCTGACAAAATGACTCAGACAACTCCCTGGTCCAACATGGCGTTCGCCACCTTGAGGAAGCCCGCGATATTGGCCCCGTTTACGAGATTGCCCGGAGTTCCGTAGGACTCCGCGGTCTCATAACTATTTCGGTGGATCGCGATCATGATTTTGTGCAGCCGATCATCCACTTCTTCACGCGTCCAGCTCAAACGAGCGCTGTTCTGGGCCATCTCCAGACCGGACGTAGCCACTCCGCCAGCATTGGCCGCTTTGGCTGGTCCGTAGAGGATCCCGGCATCCAGGAATATTTTGACAGCTTCCAGCGTACTCGGCATATTCGCCCCTTCGGCCACCAGTTTGACTCCATTCTTGATCAGGTTCGCAGCATCTCTCGCCGCGATTTCGTTCTGCGTCGCGCTTGGGAAGGCGCAGTCCGCGTTGATGTTCCACAGCGGGTTGTAGCCCAGCTTGACATCCGAAGGGATGAAAACTGCCTTCTTGAATTGGTCCGCATATTCAATGATGCGGCCACGGCGGACATTCTTAAGCTCCATGACCCAGGCCAGCTTCTCGCGATCGAAGCCATCCGGATCGAAGATTACGCCGTTGGAGTCAGACATGGTAATCGGTTTGGCTCCGAGATCGAGCAGCTTTTCAACCGTATACTGAGCCACGTTTCCGCTGCCGGAAACCAGGCAGAGCTTTCCTTCCAGAGAGTCGTTGCGGGTCTTTAGCATCTCCTCGGCAAAATATACACAGCCATATCCGGTTGCTTCCGGACGGATCAGAGAACCGCCCCAACCCACTCCCTTGCCCGTCAACACTCCACTGAACTCGTCACGCATACGTTTATATTGGCCAAAAAGGAAGCCGATCTCGCGGCCGCCAACTCCAATGTCGCCGGCCGGAATATCGGTGTGAGGCCCGATGTGCCGCGCCAGCTCCGTCATAAAGCTCTGACAGAACCTCATGACCTCATTGTTGCTCTTCCCTTTGGGATCGAAATCTGAACCGCCCTTGGCCCCGCCCATGGGCAGTGTGGTCAGGGAGTTCTTGAGGACCTGCTCGAAAGCCAGGAACTTCAGGATTCCCAGATTGACCGAGGGATGGAAACGCAGCCCTCCCTTGTAGGGGCCGATCGCGCTATTCATCTCAATGCGGAAACCACGATTGACCTGGATCTTTCCTTCGTCATCGCACCAGGGAACGCGGAACATGATTACGCGCTCGGGTTCGATCATGCGTTCCAGAATCCGGCTTTCGCGGTATTCCGGATGCCTCTGCAGAACAACGCGCAGGGACTCAAGTACTTCCTGGACTGCCTGATGGAACTCAGGCTCG
>CAWJBA010000004.1:0-143649 GCA_963841075.1 Terriglobia bacterium | reverse complement strand
TCAGATATGTCATGGACATGATCGTCGCCGGTGCTTCGGCATACATCACAAAGGGGGAAACCTCCGAGGAGCTGTTGCGGGCAATCGGTGCAGTGCTGAATAACCGCAAATACTTTTGTTCCGATGTCGCCGATGTATTGTCGACTGCCATGACGCAACAATCCAATGGCGTACAACCCGCCAAACTCGGAAACAGGGAGCGTCAGGTTCTGCAACTGGTTGCGGAGGGACTGACTTCTATGATGATCGCCGATCAATTGAATATTGCTCATTCTACCGTTGAGGTGCATCGGCGGAACATCATGCGCAAGCTACGCTTGAATAATGTTGCAGACCTTACGCGTTATGCAATCAGCAACGGCATTGTTTCTCGATAGTCGCAAGTAGTTCCCCTCCAATACAGGTAAACAGGTAATGCGTATACCTGTTTAATGGAATATCCGCCTCTCTATATAAAGCTTAGTCTTCACCAAAATACATTATTGGTACGGTCATGGCTGACTTGGAGGATTTCCATTGACTTAAGTAACAATGCTGATACTTTCTTGCGGATTGTGTAGGTAAGAATCCCGAAGCGATAAAAAAATCCCCGTGAAAATTGCTGACCACAAATGAATACTCAGCACTCTCCTGCCGTAAATCAAGCTACAGACCGTGGCCTCCGTCATGTTGTACCAACTTCATCTGAACCCATTGGAACGATAGGCGATGACAGCATCAATTGGTCTTGCCACGCTTAGCGCAACCGATTCAGACATAAACATGCTGCTCAATATAGCGGACAAAGCGTTATACGAAGCAAAGCACGCGGGGGCGCAACCGGGTTTGCTATGCAAAATGATGAACAATAGTTGGTGCAGAGAGTCAGGCTTAACTTGACCAAGTTAGTTTAAGACTTTGGTCGGAACTAAATTTAGACCTAAGTCAATGGCCAAATTGGCCGCTAAGCTCAATAGTGTTGCCAAATTAGAGTTGGCGCAATTTTTTATAAAATATAGGGAGCACATCTACCTCACATCAACTAAATATAAATGCTCATTAATAGAGTGTGGCAGAAGAAAAAAAGAAGTTTTGTACAAATGTGCAAAGCGCTAGCGAAACAAATATTGTCAAGAATAATATTAATAAAAGGACTGCTAGGCCATGAAAAAAATACTGCTGGTTGACGATTCGACAACCATCCTGCTTAGTATGAGCGCCATCCTGTCCAAGGCGGGCTATGCGACAGAAAAAGCGCCAGTGCGGAAGAAGGTATGACCAAACTTAAGGGCGGGTTGAAACCGGATTTGCTCATCACCGATCTAAACATGCCCGGAATGAATGGCATCGAATTTATCAAGGAAGTGCGCAAGCTCCCCAATCTGCAATTCATGCCCATTCTGTTTCTTACCACCGAATCGCAGCAGTCCAAGCGCGACGAAGCCAAGGCAGCCGGGGCATCCGGTTGGCTGATCAAAGCCGGTGAATGCGGAACAACTGATAGGTACCATCAAGCTGGTAGTAAAGTAATCTCGAAGAATTTGGTAGCCGGTGTGCCAATGTCTTTAGATGCTACCCAAGTCAAGCAACGCCAACTGATAGTTGCGCTGCTCACTGCGCCACCATGCGCGGCGGGAGTGTATCTGTTGCATGTGCCATTCCACGATTGGCTGCACGAGGCGGCAGGCATGTCCGACAATTATCGCCGACACGGTGGGAACCCTCATCATTGTCCTGCTCAGCTTCATGATCAACAACATGGTTTCCATGGCGATCTTCAAGGACGATTCGCTGGGGATGCGCGTCGTTCGGCAACAACTCGACCAAAGATATCCGGTGACGAAGACATCATCAACAGCGCGGCCAGCGATCTTGGCGACCTGCCCGCGCTGACCAAACTTGCTCAATCGAACAACTGCATGCCATCACCGTGGAGACCGAGCGTTCCGCCTACGGCATCATGGAGCGCTTGCAGGCCATCGATGGGGTCATCAACGAACTGATGTCTACCGTTACCGCCAGCGCCCAGGAAGCGGATGTCATGATCCAGGCGGGCGAAAAAAGCGTCGGCTCGAACGTGGACCTGATCGAAAACCTCAACCGCTACATTCAGGATCGCTTTACCGAATTCGATGCCGACCGCGAAAGCATATCCATCGTGGTGCAACAGGCGAAATCGCTGTCGTCCTTGGTGGAAATGGTCAAACATATTTCCTCGCAGACCAACCTGCTCGCGCTCAACGCAGCCATCGAGGCGGCGCGCGCCGGCGAGGTGGGGCGCGGATTTGCGGTCGTGGCGGACGAAGTGCGCAAACTGTCCGGCGAAACCGATCATGCCGTATCGAAGATACAGGAAGGCATCGGCAACGTGGCCAAGACCATCGAGGACCAGTTCCGCAACAAACTCGAACACTCCAACATCCAGCAGCAGAAAGAAGTGCTGGAGAACTTTTCCAAGCACCTCGACAGCATGGGCAGCAACTATCACAAGCTGATGAAGCGGGATGAAGAAACGCTCGCCAATCTCAGCAATACCAGCCAAACGCTGTCTTCCATGTTCATGGATGTGCTGGCGAGCATCCAGTTTCAGGACGTCACGCGGCAGCAGATCGAGCAGGTGCAGAACGCGCTTACCCGCCTCGACTCGCATGTTGCCGCAGATGGTGGAAATGATGCGCAGCAAGGATTTCTCCAATGCCGCATCGATCAAGGAACACATCGACCAGATTTATGAAGGCTATGTCATGGAAAAGCAGCGCGATGTACACCATCTGCGATGGGCGGAACGCCGTCTAGGTCGGCGTGTGATGCCGCTGCTACGCAAAAAATAGAGTTGTTCTAGCAATGACGATTTGGTCCTGGTAACCAATCTTGGAGAGAACACATGGCTACAGTCTAAACAGGACATCGAAAAAGTCTGATCGTCAACGAAGACATGACCATCTACAACGCTGCGGCGCAGAAGCAAATGTTGCTGGAAGCGCTGGCAGATTGCGAGGAGCTGGATCTCGATCTGCTCGCAAGTCAGCGAAATGGATACCGCGGGATTCCAGATATCTGCTGCTGACCAAACGCGAAGCGCTCAAGGCAAACAAGACCGTGCGGCTGACCGCGCACAGCAATGCGGTGACCGAATTGCTTGACCTGTTACAACATGGCAAGCTACTTCGGCGATCCGATGGTCATCCGGCTGGACGTATAGGCTGTGAAATCTGGATCCAGAATCGATATCTGGCAAGAATTGTTCTGCCGATAGGTAATGCCAGGTGACACAGTTTAAGAATCAGGGGGAGAAACATGGACGCGATTCAACAAGCATTTGTGGTCGAAAGCCGCGAACTGCTGCAGATGATGGAAGACAATCTGTTGCAGATGGAGAGTAACGGCGGCGATGCGGAAACCATCAATGCCATCTTTCGAGCTGCACATACCATCAAGGGCGGAGCCGGCGTCATCGAATGCAAATTCATCGTCGAATTCACGCATGTGCTGGAAAACGTGCTGGACGAAATGCGTTCCGGCACGATCATCTCTGACCGTGCGCTGGTCGAAGTGCTGCTCGCATGTTCTGACCACTGGGCACGTTGATGGACTGTGTGGAAAACGAAGCCGAGCCTGGCGACGACGTCAACAAGATCAGCAATTCCTTGCGCGAGAAGCTGCAACACTATTTGGGCAAGCCCGTCTGCTGACAAGCAAGGATGTCGCACTGAGCGAACCGAAAGTCCAGGTCAGCGGCGGCGGTGAGATGGAAACCGACAACTGGCACATCTCGTTGCGTTTTGGACGCGACGTATTGCGCAAAGGCATGGATCCTGCGTCCTTCCTGCGTTACCTGACGGAACTGGGCCAAATCGTCCATCTGACTACCTTGCCCGATGCGATGCCGGATGCCGACGAAATGGACCCGGAATCCTGTTATCTGGGCTTCGAGATTTCCTACCAGTCCGATGCCGACAAAGCCAAGATCGAAAGCGTGTTCGATTTTGTGCGCGACGACTGCGTGGTCCACATCTGGCCGCCGCACAGCAAGCTGGCCGATTTCATTAGCTCAATCGAGACCCTGCCCGAAGACACCATGCGTCTGGGCGAAATACTGATCAAGTGCGGTGCCTTGACCCAGAATGAACTGGATCTGGCGTTGAATGCACAAGCCGATGCAGGAAGAAAACTCGTCCATCTCCATCCCAAGATTGGGGACGTACTGGTCAATCAGGGGGCCGTCACTACGGAAGTAGTGGAAGCCGCTGCGGTCAAGCAAGGCAAGGTCGCCGAAAAGAAGAGCTTCGAATCGCAACTTATCCGCGTGCAGGCCGCGAAGCTGGACCAGCTCATCGATCTCGTGGGGGAGATGGTCATTGCCTGTGCCGGTGCCAACATGCTGGCGCACCGAGCGGCGAGACCGCGCTGGTGGAATCGACCTCAGTCATCACCATGCTGGTGGAACAGATCCGCGACAGCGCTTTGCAATTGCGCATGGTACAGATCGGCGAGACCTTCACCCGCTTTCAGCGCGTGGTGCGCGATACCAGCCGCGAACTGGGCAAGGACATCGAGTTGGTCATCAGCGGCAGCGAGGCGGAACTGGACAAATCCGTGGTGGAAAAACTGGGTGATCCGCTGATGCACCTGGTGCGTAACGCGCTGGACCACGGCATCGAATCGCCGGAAGTGCGTGCCGCCAAGGGCAAACCGGCGAAGGGCACGCTCAGACTCAATGCTTATCATGAATCAGGCAGCATCGCCATCGAGATCATCGACGACGGTGCCGGGATGAACCGGGAAAAGATCATCAACAAGGCGCGCGAGCGTGAATTGATCGGAGCCAACCAGACGCTGAGCGACGGCGAGATATTCGGCCTGATCTTCGAGCCCGGATTCTCCACGGCAGACAAGGTTACAAACATCTCGGGGCGTGGCGTCGGGCTGGATGTGGTGAAGCGCAATATCACCGCCCTGCGCGGAAGTGTCGATGTGGAAAGCAAGGAAGGGCAGGGTTCAACCTTCCGTATCCGCTTGCCGCTGACACTGGCGATCATCGACGGCTTCCTGGTCGGGGTGGGTAAATCTTCCTATGTCATTCCGCTGAGTACGGTGGTCGAATGCATCGAACTTTCCGAGCAGGACAGGGTAGAGACGCTAAACCGCCAGTACATCAATCTGCGCGGCGAAGTTTTGCCATTCGTGCGCTTGCGTGAACAATTCGAAATCGCCGAACCTGGGGGCAAGCGCGAGAACATTGTCGTCGTGCAGTACGCAGGACAAAAGATCGGTCTCGTCGTGGATGAGCTCATGGGCGAATTCCAGACTGTGATCAAACCGCTGGGAAGCATCTTCAAACATATCAAGGGAATTGGCGGCTCGACTATTTTAGGGTCGGGTGAGGTCGCTCTTATTCTGGATGTTCAGTCGTTGGTGTCGCTGGCTACCGTGCAACAAAACCGGATGCAAATGGTTGAGGTCGATAAGGTAAGAATGTAATTTAATTGTTCAAGTGAAGGGAGTGTGTGATGTTCAAGAATTTGAAAATTGGAGTGAAACTCGGCATCGGTTTTGCAATCGTGCTTTTACTCTTGGTCGCTGTCGCAGCTACCTCAGTGATACGCATAATCGACATGAATTCGGCTACATCCATGATTGTTGACGACCGTATGCCCAAGGTCGAGATGACCAACGAAGTCATGACAAATGTGTTGATTATTGCGCGGTCGCTTCGAAATACATTATTGTCGAACGACAAGAGTTACGAGAAGTCGCAAATCGAAATTATCGCCAATGCGCGCAAGCGTAACGGAGAGATACTCGACAAGCTCAAAACTTTGCTCAGTTCGGAGAAAGGCAAGGCACTGTATGAAAAGGTAACGGAATTACGCGCCAAGTATAATGCAGGGCTGGATATAGCCATTTCACTCAGCGATTCTTCCTCTCCGCAGTACAACGTCGAGAAGGCAACCCATTACCTGCTGGGCGATTACACCGCACTTGCCAACAGCTACATAGCAGAGATTAAGAACTTCTCCGATTTCCAGAAGGAACTCGCTGAAATTTCCGGTAAACAGGCTGCGGAAACGGCAAGTTCTGCCAAAACACTGGTACTGACGATTTCCATAATTGCCGTGATCCTGACCGTACTGTTCGCATGGTGGCTGACGCGCAGTATCACGCGTCCGCTAGCTGAAGCCGTTGGGGTAGCCAACCAATTGGCCGAAGGCAATCTCAACATCAAGATCAACGTGGATTCCAAAGACGAAACAGGACAGCTTCAGGCAGCCATGCAGAACATGGTCGCCAAGCTTTCCGAGATTATTACCGCAGTACGATCGAGTGCCGATGCATTGGCCAGTGCATCGGAAGAGATCAGTGCCACAGCGCAATCGTTGTCGCAGGCCTCCTCCGAACAGGCTGCCAGCGTGGAAGAAACCTCCGCTTCCATCGAGCAGATGACGGCCTCCATCAACCAGAATACCGAGAATGCCAAGGTCACCGACAGCATGGCCGGCAAAGCGGCCAAGGAAGCCACCGAAGGCGGACAAGCCGTGAGTAGCACGGTCGAAGCGATGAAGAAAATCGCGGGCAAGATCGGTATCGTGGACGACATTGCCTACCAGACCAACCTGCTGGCCTTGAATGCAGCCATCGAAGCAGCACGTGCGGGCGAACACGGCAAGGGTTTTGCAGTGGTAGCGGCAGAAGTGCGCAAACTGGCCGAACGCAGCCAAGTGGCCGCGCAGGAAATCGGTGAACTGGCCAGCAGCAGCGTGGGATTGGCGGAGAAAGCAGGCAAACTGCTGGACGAGATCGTCCCTTCCATCAACAAGACATCGGATCTGGTGCAGGAGATCGCTTCAGCGTCATCCGAGCAGTCGAGTGGGGTAGGTCAGATCAACAGCGCCATGGGGCAACTCAACCAGACCACACAACAGAACGCCTCTGCTTCGGAAGAGCTGGCGGCGACCTCGGAAGAGATGAGCAGCCAGACAGAACAACTGCAGAACGTGATGTCGTTCTTCAAGTTGGATAATGCTGAAGCACCGGGGGTGACTTCAGTGCGTCACAGTGCTAGCCCGAGCCGCAGTGGGCCAAAGCCGTCCAAAGCTCCCGTGAAACAGCTTGCCGGCAAGACTGCTGCCGCAGCGCCTAATGAACTGGAATTCGAGCGTTTCTGAGGGAGACTGCCATGAACCAGACTAAAAATCTGCCGGTCGTCGCAGGGCAAGCGACGACCGATGAAGAACAGCAATACCTTACCTTTTTGTTGGGTGGCGAAATGTTTGCCATCGCCATACTTAACATCAAGGAAATCATCGAGTACGGCAATCTCACCGAAGTGCCGATGATGCCGAGCTTCATACGCGGTGTCATCAACCTGCGCGGCAGCGTGGTGCCGGTGGTGGACCTGTCGGCGCGCTTCGGACGCCGCAAGACGGAAGTGTCGCGGCGCACCTGCATCGTCATCATCGAAGTGAAAGGCAGGACGAATCCAAGCATGACATCGGCGTGATGGTGGACAGCGTATCCGAAGTGCTGGAAATACCGCGTAGCGAGATCGAGCCGCCACCCGCTTTCGGCGCCAAGATACGTGTGGACTTCATGCACGGCATGGGCAAGGTGGCGGGCAAGTTCGTCATCATCCTGGATGCCAATCAAGGTGCTGTCGGTGGACGAGCTGTCGATGCTGGGCCAAGCTGCAGGGACTGTTCCTGCAGCACAAGCTGATGCGGCCGTTTGATTGATCAGTACGCTTGATAGCCGAACTGGAATTGATCTCGAGGTGAAAAAATCACGATGGAAGACGGTCATCGATAATCATTAAAGTTGTGATTCACTAATCAGTACAAGTTCGATGAATGAACTGCCCCCAAAAACCGGAAAAGAATTTGAACGCATTGCCAGAAACATCAATCCTGGCGGTTGGGCAATCGAGACCGAGCGCCCAATCTCCACTTTGCTGGGTTCTTGTGTTGCCGTCTGCCTGTTCGACCCCAAACTCAGACTCGGTGGCATGAATCATTTCCTTTTGCCAAAGAGCACGAGCGGTAACAGCTCCGATATGGATGTGATTCTCAACGGCGACTATTCGATGGAAGTATTGGTCAACGGCTTGCTGAATAAAGGCGCCCAGAAATCCAGGCTCCTCGCCAAGGCGTTTGGGGGTGGAACCATCGTCACATCGATACGCATGGCAATCGGCGAACGCAACTCGGAATTTGCGCATGAATGGCTGGATCGCGAGGGGATCAAATTGATTGCTTCGGATTTCAATGGTCCCTGGTCGCGCAAGGTGGTCTTTGTACCCCAGAGCGGAGATGCATTTTGCAGAAGAATTCCGACCACTCAAGGGAACATTGCGGAAGTTGCGCGGGCAGAGCAGGAATACGAGCTTTCGATGGCTATACAAAAGAAATCGGTTGAAAAGAAGATCGATCTGTTTTGATCAATCAGGCATAAATGACTCGCCCCATGAACAAACACGAAATCTTCGAGGCAATAGCAAATCAAGTCGCGCATGGCGATTTGATGTTTCCGACGGGTGTGCAAGTAGCGCTCAAATTGCGTCGGGCATTGGACGATCCCGATTGCAATATCAATACCGCAGCCAGATTGATACAGGCGGAACCCTTGCTTTCGGCGCGGGTGATCGCGATCTCCAATTCCGTCGTTTATAACCGTTCCGGACGCGAGATCACCGATGTTCATATTGCGATTTCTCTGCTTGGCTTCAAAACCATCAGGTCGCTGGTGATGGCACTGGTTACGCGTCAGATGGCAGGTAAGTCGACGCTTCCGGAGCAGCAGGACTTGGTCAACAAGTTGTGGGAACACTCGGCGCATGTGGCAGCACTTGCCCATGCAATCGCACGCCATGTTACGCATCAGGACCCTGAAACCGCCTTGTTTGCCGGCATCATTCACGAGATCGGTGGTTTTTACATGCTGTCCCGCGCCGCGGATGTCCCGGGCTTGCTGGAAGGGGATTTCAGCGAGTGGCTGGAAGGCGGGGAAGTCCTGGTTGGCCGCGAAGTGCTCAAGAAGCTCAATGTTCCGGATTCCGTGACGGAAATAATCGAGACCTTCTGGGATGGATTCCTTGCCATGCCGCCGGTAACGCTGGCCGATACCTTGTTGCTTGCAGAAGAACTGGCTCCGGTGCCATCGCCATTGCACCGTTTGGAAAACAGAATTGCCGGCCATGAGTTGAATGCAAATATCGAAATGGTGATCGGCGAAGAAACGCTGAGCCTAATTCTTAAGGAATCCGCCGAAGAGATCGCTTCGCTGACCAGGGCACTGCAGTTCTAACGGGTACGAATCATGAGCTATGAAATCAACGATGCCGAATTCAAGCGCTTTAGCGGCCTGATCTATGACATTGCCGGCATAACCCTCACGGACGCAAAAAAAGTGCTGTTGACCGGGAGACTATCCAAGCGCCTCAAAGCGTTGGATATCAGCAACTACACGCAATATTTCAAATATGTGACGGATACCGTGCATGCTGACGAACTTCAGCACATGGTTGATTTGCTTACCACCAACGAAACCTATTTCTTTCGCGAACCGCAGCATTTCGACTACCTCAAGCAAATCGTGCCGGCCACTGTTCCACTGGGACAAGTATATCGTGTGTGGAGTGCCGCCGCATCCATCGGTGCCGAGGCATACACCATCGCCATGATCCTGGCGGATAAGCTCGGTGTGGACGGCGCTTGGGAGATACTCGGGACAGACATCAGCAATTCCGTGCTGGACGCAGGCTCGGCGCGGACAGTATCGAATGGCTGAAGCGGAAAAGATTCCGGTGGAGTATTTGAAGAAATACTGCCTGAAAGGCAAAGGGTCGCAGGAAGGTACTTTCCTGATAGACAAGAAATTGCGCCAGCATGTGAGTTTTGAGCAACTGAATCTGAATGCGGGTGCGATCAAAAAGGTAGCCGACTTCGACGTAATCTTCTTGCGCAACGTGCTCATCTATTTTGACGTGCCGACCAAGCAGCATGTCGTATCCAACCTGGTCCCGTGTCTAAAGAATGGGGGGTACTTCATCGTCGGCCATTCCGAATCCCTGAACGGTATTACCACTGCGCTTACTCAGGTGAAACCCACGGTTTATAGAAGACAGTAAGCATGATCGCGACAGACGCCATCCGTGAAGTTTATCTGAAGCCGGGTGATTTCTGTTTCGGTGAAGGGGTGTTGCGCATCACGACTTTGTTGGGTTCCTGTATTGCGATTACCCTGTGGCATCCCTTTCTGGCGCATGGTGGTATGTGCCATTACATGTTGCCCAGCCGCAATCGGCCGCGAGGCGAACTTGAACTGAATGGCAAATACGGTGATGAAGCGATGGAGTTATTCATGGCAGAACTTAAGAATCGCAAAACTGTCCCAGCTCAGTATCAAGTGAATGTATATGGGGGAGGAAATATGTTCCAGGAGCAGTCATCGAATCCTATGGACATAGGAACGCAAAACATCGAGATGGCTTACCGCTTGCTCGAGGAGCATGGGTTTACCTTGTCCTATGACCACCTTGGGAGTTTTGGCCGTCGCAAGATAGCGTTCGATGTGTGGAATGGTGAAGTCAGGCTGGTGCATGTGGATCATAGAAAGACAGGAAGCTGATGGAAAAAATCAAGGTGCTGGTTGTTGACGATTCCGCAGTGGTGCGTGAAGTGGTCAAACAGGTACTGGAGTCAGACCCGACTATCCAGGTCATTGCCACGGCTATGGACCCGCTATTTGCCATGGAGAAGATGAAAGTCCAGTGGCCGGATGTGATCGTGCTCGACATCGAAATGCCGCGCATGGACGGGCTTACCTTTTTGCACAAGATCATGGCTGAGCGTCCGACACCGGTCGTCATTTGTTCCACCCTTACCGAAAAAGGTGCTCAAGCGACCATGCAGGCACTGGCGGCGGGTGCGACTAGCATCATTACCAAACCTAAGATGGGGGTGAAACGATTCCTGCAGGAAGATGCCTCCAACGATCTGGTTGAGGCTGTCAAAGCGGCATCTCGGGCCAATGTACACAGACTGGTGGATACCACGCTGGTAAATGTCGAGGCTGTCAAAAAACTCAACGCAGATGCGATTCTGGCGCCACCTGGTGCGACACGTCTCGGGCAGACATCCGAACAGATCGTTGCCATCGGTACGTCAACGGGAGGCACGCAGGCGTTGGAAGTAGTCCTGACTGCGTTGCCGCGCATTTGTGCCGGTATCGTGATCGTCCAACATATGCCGGCAGTATTTACCGAGGCGTTTGCACAAAGACTGAACAGCCTGTGTCAGATCGAAGTGCTGGAGGCGAAGAACAACGATCGAGTGATCCCCGGCCGGGCGTTGATTGCTCCCGGAGGCAAGCACATGTTGCTCAAGCGTAGCGGCGCGCAATATCTAGTGGAAGTGATTGATGGGCCGCTCGTGAATCGCCACAGGCCATCCGTGGACGTGCTATTCAGATCGGTTGCCAAGGTTGCGGGCAAGAATGCATTGGGAGTAATCATGACCGGGATGGGAGACGACGGTGCAAGAGGTCTCAAGGAAATGCGCGATTCCGGGGCACACACGCTTGGGGAGAACGAAGATACTTGTGTGGTTTACGGCATGCCCAAGGAAGCGATGAAGCTGGGGGCAGTCTGTGAGGAAGTTTCGCTGCAACATATAGCAGGAAAGATCAGTATTGTGCATGCCATGGTCTCGGGAAGGTAGCGGGATCTTGACCATGCCTGATATCCAGTTAAGGACTTTAAATAACTAAAATGAACACTTCTGTCGACAAACGACCGAGACTGGGTGATCAAGCCAACCTTATCCTGCGTTTTGCGAACGACATCGTTTTGCTGATGGATGAGGACGGCAATCTGTTGGATGCGAATGATGTCGCGCTGCATACCTATGGATGGACATTGGAAGAATTGTTGAACATGAACATCCGCGACCTGCGCGATCCATCGACATTGAGTGACGTTGAAAATCATCTGAACCTAACCGCACAGGCCGGCGCCTTGTTTGAAACTCGGCATTTAAGGCGGGATGGAACGATCTTTCCGGTAGAGGTGAGCAGCCGATTCTTCGAGTATTGGGGCCATACTTACCGGCAAAGCATTGTGCGTGACATATCGCAGCGCTATCTCATGCAAGCCAAGATTGAACGCGATTCGAAACGTTTTGAAGGCTTGCTTAAGCTCAGTGAAATGGCTAGCAGGTTACCCGAGAAGGAATTCATGCAGTTCGGGCTGGAATGGGTCGAAAAATTGACTGAAAGCAAGATTGCTTTTATTCATTTCGTAAATGAGGACCAGGAAACAATTGAATTGGTCGCATGGTCAGCGGCAACGCAAGATAAATATTGTACAGCGGCTTATGATAGCCACTATCCCGTTTCAGCCGCCGGAATTTGGGCTGACTGCCTGAAACAACTCAGACCGGTCATCTTCAATGACTATGAGAGTTATCCCGCTAAACATGGCTTGCCAGAGGGCCATTCTATGCTCCAGCGTTTGATCAGCACGCCGGTGATCGAGGACGGCAAAGTCCGTGTGATCCTCGGCGTTGGTAACAAAGCGAATGATTATGATGCTGAAGATATAGAGATTGCCCAATTATTTGGAAACGCTATGTGGCGAATCATTCGACGTCAGAGAGTGGAAGTCGAACTGCTTGAAAGACTTGAGCACATGAAGACGTTGAATATGCAACTACAAGATACTCAACATCAGTTATTACAATTGGAAAAAATGGCCTCGCTTGGTCAGCTCGCAGCGGGAGTTGCACATGAGATTAACAATCCAATCGGTTTTGTGAGCTCGAACTTGAATGCCCTGGAAGGGTATCTGAAGGACCTCATTGCCATTAACGCCGCATACGAAGTGGCCGAGAAGAAAATGATGGGTGATACACCTGCGGAATTCGATGCTGTAAGTAAGCTAAAACGGGATAAGGATTTGGATTACCTCGTGAGGGATGCGTTTCAGTTGGTGAGCGAATCGAAACAAGGGCTCTCGCAAGTGACCAAGATTGTGAGGGATCTTAAGGAGTTTTCGCACGTGGGTGAAGAAGAATGGAGCTGGGCTGACTTGCACAAAGGCATAGAATCAACGTTGAATATCGTTTGGAAAGAATTGAAATACAAATGTGATGTGGTCAGGGAATATGCAAATCTTCCCGAGGTCTACTGCGTCCCTTCTCAAATTAACCAGGTTCTGTTGAACCTGTTGATCAACGCGGTTCAGGCGATCGAGACCAAAGGTATTGTCACCATCCGCACCGGGGTCGGCGTCGATGAAGTGTGGATCGAGATCGCAGATACCGGTAAAGGAATGTCTCCGCAGGACAGTAAGAGAATATTCGAACCATTTTTTACAACCAAGCCGGTTGGAGTCGGAACCGGGCTGGGACTCTCTCTTTCATACAGCATCATGCAGAAACATCATGGCCGTATCGAAGTTCAGAGCGAGGTAAATAAGGGAACAACGATGCGGATATGTTTGCCGGTCGGCATTACATGAAATCGATATGAACAGCAGAACACAACAAAAACGCTCGCTCAAGACCCGAATCACGCTACTCACCTTGGTCATTTTCGTGGTCAGCATATGGGGACTCGCATTTTATGCAAGCCGGGTACAGCAGAGTGATATGGAGCGCCAATTGGGTGAGCAACAGCGTTCAATCGTTTCGTTTGTGGCTGATGAGATCAACGATGAGTTGAAGGAGCGCGTTAACGTGCTGGAGTTGGTCGCGAACTCTATTACTCCCGCCATGCTGAAAAACCCGTCAGTTGTTCAAAAATTTCTTGATATGGAGCTTGTTGTACACCCGCACTTCAATGGAGGTGTCTTTGTACTATCCCATAATGGCATTGCTATTGCAGATTCGCCTCTATTCAACGGGCGGGTGGGTGTCGATTTCATGGATCGGAAATATGCCATCGGTGCATTGAGGAAGGGCAAGGCAACGGTGGGCGACCCGGTTCAGGGCAAAGCACTCAAGTCCCAGGTCTTCACCATTGCCGTACCAATTCGTGACGCGAGGGGCATTATCATTGGCTCGCTGGCAGGAACGACGGATTTGGCGAAACCCAATTTTCTGAATAGTCTGACGGAACACCACTATGGCCTTACCGGTGGGTATTTGCTTGTTGCACCACAGGCACGATTGGTCGTCACGGCCACCGATAAAAATCGCATCATGCGACCACTCCCCACACCCGGCGCTAATCCGGCAATTGATCGTTTCATTGGGGGTTATGAAGGTTCTGACGTACTTGTCGATCCAAACGGCGTAGAGGTACTGGTTTCGGCTAAAGGCATCCCTGTTGCGGGCTGGTATGCAGTTGTATCGCTACCAACTTCTGAAGCCTTTGCGCCAATACGCAACATGCAGTTTCGCTTGTTGATTGCAACGCTTCTTCTTAGCCTTCTGGCTAGTGCTTTAGCCTGGTGGATGCTGAAACTCCAGTTTTCACCGATGTTGGCCGCTTCGAAAGCGCTGGTGGCATTGTCCGATTCAAATCAATCGCATCAACCTTTACCCATAGTCACCCGCGATGAAATCGGGGATCTGATTGGCGGATTTAATCATTTGCTTGAATCATTGCGGCAACAGAAGGTCGCCCTGCAGGAAGAAGAGGCCAGGTATCACACACTGGTTGAGTGGACCCCTGAAGCAATCGTTGTTCATCGCGGAGGGAAGGTGATCTATGTCAATCCGGCCAGTATCAGATTGTTCGGTGCCGATTCAGCGCAGGATTTGATCGGAAGACCATTCCTCGAACTGATTCACCCTGACTATCATCAAATCGTTTTGAACCGAATAAAAAAGAATGTAATGGATGGCCTTCCGGCACCGATGATAGAAGAAAAGTTTCTTAAGCTGGATGGAACGGTGATCGATGTTGAAATTCAGGGTACCGTAATCGGCTACGACGGAGAGCCTGCCATTTACGCTGCTTTGCGTGATATTACGGAACGCAAGCGTGCGGAAGAGAGTTTGCGTATTACGGCTGGTGTTTTCGACATTAGTCAGGAAGCAATCTTGATTACCGACGCAGACAATACGATCATTGACGTGAACTTGGCTTTCAGCCGCATAACTGGCTATAGCCGTGAGGAGGCTATCGGCAAGAATCCCCGGATATTGAATTCTGGTCAGCAGAACAAGGCGTTCTATGACGCAATGTGGAAATCGATCAAAACTCAGAAATCCTGGCGCGGCGAGATCTGGAACCGGCGCAAATCCGGAGAAATTTATCCTGAGATGCTCTCAATCTCTGCGCTTTGCGATATTGACGGGAAGGTTATCCGTCACATTGCCGTGTTTTCCGATATCAGCGTCATCAAGACACACGAAGCCGAATTGAGTCGGGTTGCCTATTTCGATGCTTTGACCGGCATACCAAACAGGTTGTTGTCTGCTGACAGAATGGGTCATGCTATTTATCAGGCGGCGCGAGAAAAGAACACAATGGCAGTCTGCTATCTCGACCTTGACGGCTTCAAACCTATTAATGATTCCATGGGGCATGCAGTCGGTGATCAGGTGTTGATAGAAGTGGCCAGACGCATTGAAACCACAATCCGTGGAGGGGATACTGTCGCCCGTCTGGGCGGAGATGAGTTCTTGTTCAGGGGTGACATTGCTTACCTCCGAGGGAAATCGTCCCAAGAGCCGCTGCTTTACGTAAGGGTGAAGATGAGCTTCAAACTCACGCCAGTAGGCGTCCTGGCATCCGATGACGACCTGGCTGAATGCGCCCCTTTCGACCCCCTGCTTCAGCAGTTCGGCCACCCGTTTGAAATGATGCAGGACCTCGTCATTCACGCTTCGTTCGGCGTGGCCGGCGTCGTAGCCCGCATACCCATCGCCCCGTCCGCGTCGCGGCAAGGGCTGGATGAGCGCCTCCTGTTCCTCGATCTCGTCGAGGTACAGATGGAAGAAGCGGGCCCGCTGGCGATCTACCAGGGCCACCCACAGATGCGGCTGCGCGCCCAGCACCGCCACGAGTTCCTTCAGATGGAAGCGGCGGTTGACGAGCAGTTGAGTCTTGGCCAGATGAGGCGGAAGATCGACCTCGCGCCAGATGTTCCTGGCGCTGCAGGCAAAAACCGCCTTGGCTCGCGCCCGATTGGCTCGCAACTCTCCCGCCAACTCGAGAATGCGCTGCAGGTCGGCCCGCGCGCCCTCGTTCCGGCCGCTCTTCTCGGCCTCGCGCAGCGCCTGACGAACCAGGTCCTTGGCCAGAATGGCCTGCTCGCGATGCGATTTATCGTGGGGCGGCGACGGCTGAAAATAAAAAGTGATGGCACGATCGGCATCGTCACCTTGAAACTCCGCCAGCTCCCGAAGATCTTCGCGGGTCATCATCTCACTCTCCCGATTGGCACAATGCGTGCCACAAGAGTCAATCGGTCCCAGTGTTTCGGAGCGTCCTGCTTTGCCACCGACTGCCAATCGGAGGCGACCGCCGCAAGTGTTCCCGGGCGGCAAGGATTGAAGCTGTGATCGACTCCGGCTTGCGATCGGTAATGGCCGCGATCTCGGTCACCGAAAACCCTTCCATGGCGTGCAGGATAAACACTTCGCGATCGCGCGGCGGGGCGGCGGCAAGGGCGGTTTGCACCAGCGTATCCATCTCGTCAGAGGAGGCCATGTCTTCCGGCGTGGCCGCGCGCCGATCGGCGATTACGCTCTCGCTGGTCAGGGTCTCATCGGGCTGGTGAAACTGCAGTTCGGCCTCGTCGCTGGCCCGTACATTCGGCAAACGCACCGAATCCTCAAGGTGGACTGGCACCACATTGTCGGAACAGCGTGCCTGCAGGTCGCCGATGGCGTGAATCGCGAGCCGGTACAACCACGATTCAAGGGCCATCCTGTCAGGCTTGTCTCCGCCGTCGCCCAGCGCGCTGGCAATCACTTCGTCAATCACTTCGTCCTTGGTGACGGAGCCGGGAACCATTTGCTCGGCAGCCTCGCGAAAGTACAGTTCACGCTCCACGAACCGCTCCAGCCGCGAAAGATTCACGTTGACGTAGCAGCGGATGTCCTCGGCCGAGATTGTCGGCGGCTGGAGCGAGGCCAGGGTTTGTTCGAACGGGACCTGCGCCTCCGGCCGGGACTTGTTCGAGCGGCGGCGCTCCCACTTGTGCGAACTACGGAGCAGATCTTTGTGGCGAGTGACCTGCTGCAGCAAATCGTCGAAGGCAATCTTGATGGCAACCACCGCCGTTTGCGCCGAGCGCTGCGCCGCCAGTTGGCCCGACGGCAGGCGCAGGTTCAGCGACACCGTGGTGCCCTCGCGGGGAGAACTCTCCTCCACCCCACCTTTCAGATGCACCAGCTCGGGCCGAAAAAGCTGCAGCCTTTTACGTAGTTTTTCGACCAGGTGATTGATTTCCTTTTCGAGATCCGGAGTCTTACGCAGCTTATAGCTGATGTGGACATTCATGCCAAGCCTCAGAGCACGGGTAGCGGGTCCCGTGAAGCTTTGTCGTCCTTGCTGATCTGATTCTACACCCAGGACAAAAACGTGGAACCCCTAAAATTCCTGTCATCCTGAGCGGAGCGAAGGACCTGTATTCCTCCGCAGTGCCACGACTCGCAAGCGTGAAGAAAGAGCCCAACGCGGAACGCACAGTGATGCCGCTTTCGGCAAAATGCATGGGTCCTTCGCTTCGCTCAGGATGACAGCGGGAGATTTACACCGCGACGGTGACCGACGTTTCGGTCCGCGTTACCGGCCGATACAGCGTGTCGCGCTCGACCGGTTCCCTGCCCGCCTCGCGGATCAAGCGAACTAGATCCTGGCGCCGCATGCCCTGGGGGGTGGTGGCGCCAGCGTCGTGATAGATCTTTTCTTCGATGACCGTACCATCGATATCGTCGGCGCCAAAGCGCAGCGCGATCTGCGCGATCTTCGCAGTCATCATCTGCCAGTAGGCTTTTACGTGGGGAAAGTTGTCGAGCACCAGGCGGCTGACTGCGATCTGCTTGATGTCCAGCATGCCGCTGGTTTTCGGCAAGTGTTGCAGTGGCGTGTTGTCAGGATGAAATGCCAGCGGAATAAAAGTCTGGAAACCGTGGGTCTCATCCTGCAGCGCGCGCAGTTTGAGCAGATGGTCCACCCTGTCTTCATCGTTCTCGACGTGGCCGTACAGCATGGTGGCGTTCGACTTCAGACCAATCTGATGGGCCAACTTCGCCGTATCCAGCCACTCGTCGCCGTCAATTTTGTGGTCGCAAATGATATGGCGTACCCGGTCGGCAAAAATTTCCGCGCCGCCGCCGGGCAGCGAATCCACGCCCGCGGCTTTCAGTTGTTCCAGCGTCTCTCGGATCGAGAGCTTGGCTCGCTTTGAAAGATAGGCCACCTCGACCATGGTGAAGGCCTTGAGATGGACTTGCGGAAAGCGCTGCTTGAGCCCGGATATCAGGTCGAGGAAATACTGAAAGGGCAGATCCGGATGCAATCCGCCGACAATGTGAAATTCCGTCACCGCTTCGGTGTAACCGGTGGCTGCGGTTTCGAAAGCCTCTTCAAGCGCCATGGTGTATGCGCCCGGCGTGTCTTTCTTGCGCCCAAACGCGCATAGCCGGCAGGCGGCAACGCAAACATTCGTGGGATTCAAATGGCGATTGACGTTGAAATACGTTTTGTCGCCGTGCATGCGCTCGCGGACGTAATTGGCCATCCAACCTACAGCCAGAATGTCGCCGGTCCGGTAGAGGGTCAGGGCATCATCCGCGTTCAGGCGTTCGCCAGCGATGACCTTGTGGTGGACCGGCGTTAGGCGGGCGTCGTCAGTCTGGAATGAGTGCACCATAGGCATTACTTTCAATGATACCGCAGGCTTAAGCTGGAAGCGACCGTCACCGTGCGCTTGGGAGTGTCTTTCCGCACCCGGGGAAGGTGTTAGTGTGGGGCGGGCGCCCTCGCCCGCCGCTTTTGAACTTGATCTTGATTTGCCAACTCTCGGAGCCACAAGGTCAAAATCAAGAGCGGCGGGCGAGGGCGCCCGCCCCACACTTCATCTCCTCAGCAGCAAATCCGCCGCGATGAAGATGAAGAACACAACCGAGATCACACCATTCATGGTGAAGAAAGCCGCGTTCAGCTTAGAGAGGTCGTCAGGAGAAACCAGGGAGTGCTCATACCCGAGAAGCAGCGCGACTATGACGACTCCAACCACCGCCAGCGTACCCAGCCCGAAGGCCGCCACTAATCCGATGAGCAAAACCAGCATCAGCAGGTGGAACAGACGCGCGATCCAGAGCGCGCGCCGGATGCCGAAGTAGCGAGGAATAGAATGCAGTCCCGCCTGCCGGTCGAACTCGTAGTCCTGGCAGGCGTAGAGCACGTCGAAGCCACCCACCCAGAATGTGACCGCCGCGGTAAGCAGAAGAATACGGGGATCGAAAGACCCTCGCACCGCGATCCAGGCCGCGGATGGGGCGATGCCCAGAGCCAAACCCAATACCAGATGCGACCAGCGAGTGAAGCGTTTGGTATAGGAGTAGAGCAACACCACCGCCAGCGCCACCGGAGAAAGCAGCAGGGCCAGGTGGGTCAGCTGGGAAGCAGCCAGGACGAAAACCGCGCAAGAGATAACCACGAAGGTTGCGACGAACGCGGGCGTCAACGTCCCTGCGGGCAGGGCGCGGGTCTGGGTGCGCGGATTGGCAGCGTCGATGGAAGCGTCGGCGAGCCGGTTGAAGGCCATGGCGGCAGAGCGCGCGGAAACCATGGCGACGACAATCCACAGCAGTTGCAATCCGCCGGGCAGGCCGCTCGCCGCCAGCATGGCTCCGCACAGAGCGAAAGGGAGCGCAAAGACGGAGTGCTCCCACTTGATCATCTCAAGGGTAACGCGCAGATTGCGCAGCAGAGGCACGAAAGAATTGTAAAGCACAACCCGTGTGGGGCGGGCGCCCGCCGCCTTTGATGTTTAATTTGAGTTTGCGCACGGCTGCAGTTCCAAATAACTTGTCATTCCCAAGCGCGGCCCTTTCGCGCCAGGACTCTGCTGTTCTGCCTACGCCAGCAAGCAGATTCCTCGCCGATACACCTAGCTTCGGAGTGACAAAGGGGGAGATTGCATCGCGCTTCAATCGACCCATTGATTTTACTGATGTGCGTCGAGCTATCCGCTGATCAAAGGCACAAACCGGCAGCCTTCACGCACAGTGATCAGAGCCTTTCCCTCCTGCTTGCGAATGAATTGCAATTCCTGCGCCTCCGGCGGACCAACGGGGATAATCATGCGCCCGCCCTCGCACAATTGCTGAAACAGCGCCGGAGGAATTTGCGGGGCTGCGGCCGCGACGACAATGGCATCGAACGGAGCCTGCTCCGGCAGGCCCCCGCTTCCATCGCCGGTTACCACGCTTACGTTGTTCAGCCCCAGCCGGGACAGCGTCTCCGCCGCCTGCTGCGCCAACTCCGGGTGACGTTCCACGGTGTAGACGTAGCCGGCAAGCTGGCTCAACACCGCGGCCTGATATCCCGAACCAGTTCCGATTTCCAGCACTTTCGACGAGGAATCAAGCTGCAGAAGCTCCAGCATCAGGGCCACGATGTAGGGTTGCGAAATGGTCTGACCGGCGTCTATGGGAAGCGGATGGTCTTCGTAGGCTTGATCGCGATAGCGCGCTTCCACGAACTCATGCCTGGGGACACTGGTCATTGCGTCCAGCAATCGCGGGTCGTGGATTCCGCGCGCGCGCAGCTGCGTCTCCACCATGTGCCGGCGCTCGGAGGCGAAACGATCGGAATGAAGTTCGCCAGCCATCGCGGACTTAGAATACTCCCCCGGCTTTGTCATTGCTTGTAGGTTCGCAGGCCTGGTGTGGTCGCGGGGTACTCGCCCGCGCATCCGGCGACACCGCCAGAAGAAATCCGGCGATTAAGAAGACCCGCTCTTAAAAAACCGGAAGAGTCCCGAATCGCCAGGTGACGATACGAGGTCTGGAGACCGCGGGCGAGTCGCCCGCGTCCACACATACACATACACACTCACACTGGCTTATTTCTTGCGCTGGCGCACCCGGACATCGAAGCTGACCACACCGTTCTGGTCGCGCAAAGCTACGATGGAAACACTGCGCGTGATGTTGTACTCCACCTGGATGAGCTGCTGCGACGCTCCGGCAACGTTGGTGGTATAGGTGATGGTCAGATTATTCTTGACCTGCTGCTCGATGGTGACCGCAGGACCGGTCTGAGTTGATGAGGTTTCCGTGGTGAACCCCTGAGGATCGATTTTGATGCGGCTGACCCCGAACAGCTTTTGCACCCGGTTGCTGACCGTCGCGTTCAGCGCCGCGCTCAGGATAGCGTTCGACGTCTCCGAGTTGAAACCCGACTGGGACTGGCTGAGCTGAGCCGATTCCTCGGACGCTTGTCCGAACGCCAACAGACCAATGATGTCGGCCGTGGGCAAGGGCGGTTCGGATCGGTAGGTCACGTTAGGCCGGTCAATCTGGCCGTTCAGGTTGAGCGTAATGTCGTAATCCTGGACCCTCGTGGTGGCCTGCAAATCGAGCACCGGCGTGGTGGTCACCGGGTTGATGAAGGTAATGTCGCCGCGCTCCAGGCGATACTTGGTGCCGTTGAATTGCACTTCGCCTTCGATCACGTCGGCGCGTCCAAGCAGGGCGGGCTTGTCGGCCGTTCCCCGAAGATGCAAGTCGGCGTCTCCGGAGAGCCGCACATTGGCGGTCTGCATCTGCAGTTCAGGCGTGGTTGCGATATGTACATCGAGCCGGATGCGGTTCAGCAGCCGGTCGGTCGGGGCCATGCCCGAGCTATTGGAGCGTTCAAGGTACGCACCGAAATCGAAGCCCGGAGTCATGGCCAGCCTGGTGACGATGATCTCTCCATTCAACGTGGAGGCGGAAGAACTACCCACAAAGTGCAGATTGGCGTTGGCCATGGCACTCACGCCGGGAGGATAGCGGAGGCGCACATCCTGCCCGTGGACCGTAAGGTCGAAGTTGAACTTGCCGTTGTATGCCGTCGCGTAGCCGCCAAAGGTGACCAGGCCGCCGCCGGTGTGCGCGGTGAGGCTCTCAATCTGCAGACGATCCTGATTGAAGACCAGCGAGCCATTGATATCGCTCAGAGCGCTGGGCAGATCGATGTAGGCGATAGCGCCGCTCTCCACCTTCAACCGGCCCTGCATGACCGGCTTGGCCATCGGGCCCGCCATCGATAGGTCCACTGAGATCGCGCCGGAAGAAGTGAAATCAGGATTGAAGCTCTCGATCAGTTTCAGGTTGACCCGGCCCTGTGCGCGCAGGTCGAGTTCGCGGTCTCCGCTCAAATGCACCCTGCCGGTCGCTGAAATATCGGTGTCTTCGCCCAGCAGATGAAACTGGTCAATCTGCAATACCTGCTGAGCGATTGAAAACCGGATCGGCCCCTGGTTCTTAATTTTTACTTTTTCCACGTCGGCGTCCAGGTTGTCGACATTGGCCGTGAATTGCAATTCGTGCGGGCGGCGCAACGGACCCACCATGTGCACTTCGCCATCTGCGCGGGAGTGTCCATTCACCGCGCCGCGCATGTAGGTTTTAAAGATCGAATCCAGCTCCAGCTGGTGGAAGCGGAAGTACACGTCCGCGGGCCAGTCCTCGCGCAGGTGAACGTCGCCATCGACCTTAAGGTCCGCCTTGGCGAACTGGGATTGTCCGGTTATTTTCAGCTCCGCCCCCTGCGAGACCGCGTTAATCGTGAAGTCGCCGGCGACTTCCTGGTCAAAGGTCAGACCCTGGAGATGGATGGCCGCATTGAGCGTGGGTTGGTCCAGAGTGCCCGAGCCTTCCGCAGTAAAGTCCGCGCGGCCACTCACGGCCACGCGGGCGCTTTGCAATACGGAGATATGGGTCAGATCAAAATTGTCGCCTTTCAGGTTGAAATGGAAGGCATTGCTAGCCTGATTGAAAGTAGCGTCGCCGGTAACATTGGAGTTGTACTGGGTCAGTTGAATATTCTGGAATTCAGCTTGCTCGCCGTTGTACGCGATGTCGGAACTGAAGTGCTGCACCGGCTCGCCGTAAATACTTGCGTCCCGCAGCAGAATGTGGCCTTGCCCCTGCGGAGCGCTTCGCGTGCCTGCCAGGTGCAGGTGAAGATCCACGGTGCCGGTGACCGGATAGGCGTAGCCCGCCAGGGCAAGAATGCCCGACAAATCGGCGTTCTGGGTATCCAGGTGTCCGTGAATTGGACTGCTGTCCAGGAACTGTCTCTGGCTGAGCGGCACGTGGAAGTCGAATCTCAGCGAGTCCGGATCGCGGTTCAGGGTGCCATTACGCAGGGCGAACACGGATGGGGAGAGTTGAATGTCCGCCTGCAGCGCCGTCCAATCGATTAATTTCTGGGGCGTGTGCGCGGTGGCCGGAATGAGAGTCTCGAAATCCAGCGACTGCAAGTGGCCCGCGATGGCGATCTGGGAGAGCTTCCCGGTGGCAGTGCCGCTAAAAGAAGCGTGACCTTTCAGCGTAATGGGAATCTGCCCGGCATATCCCGCCGCGGTAAAAACCGGCTGCCATTCGCCCAGGTTGGTGGTCGTGACCGAAACCTTGAGCGCCGCGCTGGATGAAAGCGTGCCCGAGGCGTGAATCTGGGTGGCGCGCGTGGACGCGGTCAGCTCCGCAATCTGCAGTTCGCCCGGGCCCGCACGGTACGCACCCTGAACGTGAGCAGTCAGCGGGAATTGCGCGTTTGAAGAATTGGCCGGCGGCACCACGTCGGCTACGAATTGCGCCTCTACATTGCGGATCGCATCTTTCCAGCGCGCTTCCAGACTCCCACTGGCGAGTCCGGCCGGTTTGATCTTCTGGAACGGACGCGAGGGCGTGGCCAAAGCTCCCGCAATCTCCGCCGCGGATAAGTCTTTGAATCGCAGGTGCACGACCCCGGCCTGCGGTTCCGCTTTCCCCTTCACCTCTCGGCCTGTGGTCTGGGGATTGAGCCAGCCCGTGACCTCGGCGTCTCCGGCGATGCTTCCACCCAGCACGTGCCCATCGATTTGCGAGAGCGACAACCGCTTGGGAACAAGGTTGTATTGCGCGTTGAGATTGGCGTTGTGGATCCCAACCGGAGTGTCCTTCCAGTCGAGATTCGACAACACTACCTTGCCGATTGTCGAAAAGTCTGAAGCCGACCAGGAGCCCTTTCCCGTTAGCTGGACATTTCCGCGACGAATTTCCGGTCGTCTCGCGGTCGCTGCCGCTTCGGCCAGATCAAGCGTGAGATCATAACTTGCGTTCACCCTGGGCTGGTCGAAATTCTCCACCTGACCGCTGGCCTGAACACGCGAGTGGCCCGACGTCGCTTTAAGGGATCGTAGAAGGATGTGGTTCCGGCCCAGCCCGAAGCGCGCCTCCGCGCTCCAGGAAACGGGACGATAACCGTTGAATGTAGTATCAACCTTCCCCAGCGATATGGTTCCTTCGTAGATCCGGCGAAACAGCGAGTACCTCATCTCCGCCGATAAATCCTGTAATGCAAAGTCGAGAGGCACTCTTCGGTCACCCCAGATGGCCTCGCCGCGGCGTACCTCAAGGCGGTTAATGGAAAGCGCAAAAAGCCGCTCCGCGGTTTGCCCTTCCGACTCCTGCTTTACCCGAGGCTCGGGCTGATTGGTAGTTCCGTCGGGATAAACGATGATGTGGATGACGGGATGATCGAGCACTACATTGTGCAATCCGACCTCGGTCCGGAGCAGGGACAAAATCTTGACTTGCGCCATGAGACTGTCCACATGAGCATAAGGAATTTCTCCCGCCTGCTCCTTGCCATGAATGGTGAGATTGCGGACTTCGATCTGAAGCTGGAAGGGGACCACGTGGATACTGCCCAGTTCGACACGCCCTCCGGTCACGCGCTCCAGAGTAGCGATCAACCGCTGGCGCACTAGCGTACGGAATGATTCCGTACTGCTATACCAACCGAGGCCAGCCAGCGCCACTGCCCCCACCAGCATCAGCCACAATAGATACTTCCAGATCCGGCGTCGGCCCGGCTGGGCGCCGGTTTCACTCATTGGCTGCGGCCTCCAGCCTCGGGCGTCAGCGCCTCGGCGCGGATTTCGCTTCCCGCCCGCAGGTCATGAAGCCAGGCTGTGAGCAACTGGCTGATTTTTTTCTGGGTGAGGAGTTCCTTGATCTTTGCCGTCACCTCGGCCAGGGGAACGTTTTGCCCGCCCGACTGACGAAGCTGAGGCAGAAGTTCCTGGCGGTAGTAGCTCTCGATGCTTTTGGAGTCCACGATGACGGTGGGCCGCAGGCGGGCATCGACCAGCCGCATCAACTCGAGTTCCGCGGTTACGTGGTCTTTAAGTTTTTCCTGGTTGAGCCGATAGCTGTCGAGCAGCGTCCGCCAGCCCAGTTCGGTTTCCGCTCCGGGATATTGTTTGCGAATCTCGTCGATACGACGCGCCACCTCTTCCGGAGAGGCCTGCTCGATGTCGGAATTTTTCAACTGTTCGCGCAGCAGTTCCTGATCGATCAGGTGATCCAGTGCGGACTTGCGGTCGTCCGCGGTCATCCCCTCCAGCAGTCGTCCGCTGCTGAAGGCCTCGTAGCGCAGGGAATCTTCCCAATCGCTCAACAGAATGATATGGCCGTTCACCGTAGCCACGATGCGGTCAATCACTTCACCGGCGCCGGCGGGTAGCGTCGCGGTCAGGAGTACCAACGTGCCGAGGACCGTTAAGAGTTTGCGTCCCATCAGAAAGTCTGTCCAATGCTGAAGAAAACGTTGAAATGACTCGCATGCGTCGGAGCGAAGTCGGCCTGCGGGCATATTTCTCCCGCTTTTAATACGGCATTGCACACCGGGAACGCCGGCGGATTCAGATTGTACCCGAAATCGAAGCGCACCGGCCCTACCGGGGTCTTGTATCTTACCCCGACTCCAATGGCATGCGAAATGTAGCTGTAGTCGCACTGATCTGCCGTAGCGGGGTGCGTGCACAAATCAGGGTTCCTCTGGCTCCAGCGTTGAAGGTTGTGAAAAAGGTCATGCGTGTTGGTGAAGACATTGCCGGCATCGTGGAAGACCACAAAGCTGATGTTGTCCTGGACGAACGGCAGGGTCGGTGGGGGCATCCGAAATTCGATATTGTTCACGAACAGGGCGGTGCCTCCCAGGGGAAAGCCGGTATTCGGGTCGCGCGGCCCGGCCTGGTTCAATCCGAATCCGCGATGCGAGTTTCCGCCTCCCGAAAAAAAGCGCTCAGCCAGAGGCAAGCAGGCTGGCTCTCCTGATTCCTGGCACTGCGCTCCAGGCTGCGGCATGATGGTATTGCCGTAGGGAATTTCGACCCCGATGCGAGTGGAGCGCGCCAGCACAAACTTCTGGTCCGAGTTCCGCTTCCTTCCAATGGAGTAGTAAGTGGAGTTCTGGAGCAGCAGCCTGCCGAAATCGGTCTCCGACCCGAAATGGCTGTCGGCAACGCCTCCGTCAACCGTGGAATAGTTTCCCTTGGTGGTCTCCAGATCGTTGTCGCGCTTGTTGCGAATGTAACTGAAGTTGGGAATCGCGACCCGAGTGGGTTGGGAGAGCAGTGGAATCTGGTCCTGGCTGACCGTGTTCTGGATGTCGCTGGCCCGTACCCGCCGGTAGGTCAGGCGGTAGGTCATCAGGCTGCTTTTATTCATGGTCTGTTCAGCCTGCAATGACCCTTCCAGGCGCTGCGACGTGAAGGTCGTGACGTCCACCGTATTGTCATAAAAAGCGGTGAGGGTAAGCCGCCACTTGGGATTGTTGAACCAGCGCGGAGCCGAGTAGCTGATCAGGCCGCGCTGCTGCAGTCCTCCGACGTTGGCCTTGAGGGTTACGGTGTGGTTCAGGCCGCGGAAGTTGAGCCGGGTCACGCCAAACGACACTCGCGGGCTGACTCCTGTTTCTCCCAGGGGCTGATTGTTGCTTGTGCTCGGCTGTCCCGTCTGAAATTCCAGTCCCAGGCCGTAATTAAACGTATAGCGCTTGGCTTCCTGGACGTTGACCAGCACATTTTTTTCGCGCTCGGTACTATCCGGATTTTGCACCGCCGTATCCACCTGGCTGAAAATGCCGAGATCGTAGAGGCGCTTCTGGGTGTTCAACATGTCGATCTGGCTGAGGGGATCGCCGGGCTTGACCTGGATTTCACGCTGCACAATGAAAGGACGGGTGTGCACCAGCCCCGCCGTAAACACCTGGTCCACGATGACCTGGTCACCCTCACGAATGGTGTAAGTGACATCCATCAGCAGCGGGTTGCTGGGCGAAGGTTTGACCGAAGCGTCGAACGTGGCATTGGGGAAGCCATTGTTGAAATAGTAGTTCAGAACAATTTCGCGATCTTCGTTGACCTTGGAATAGCCGAACGCCTGGCCCGACGAAATGTTGAGGTCAGGGAAGGGGTTGGCCAGTCTAGTTTCGTTGCCAACGATTTGCAGGCTTCCCACCACGACCTGGGGGCCCTCTTCGATGTTCAGCGTGATGGCAAGGTCGTTCTGTTTGCCTTGGTAGTTGTCTTCCACCTTGGGCGTAATTTTCACGTTCAGAAAACCGTTGGCCTGATACGGGTTGGCGATAAGGTTGCGAACGTCTGCGCTCAGCAATGACTGGCTGTATTTTCCATGCGCGAGGAAGCGCCCCGCGGGCTGAATCTGCATACGCGACCGAATCTGCTCCTCGCTGAAACCCTTGTTGCCGGTGATGGCAAGCTTCAGGAGTTTGTGCCGCTCCCCGGCGTCGATATCGTAGGTGACCCGCATCTCGCCGGCCGAGACCGGGTTTTTCTGAACCGTGACTTTGGAATCGAAGTAGCCCAGGTTCTGCATGTAATTCAACAAATTGCGCCGGCCCTCATTCAACAGGTCATCGTCGAGCGCATTTTCTTCATAGACCGGGACGTTCTTCTTGAGCTGCGCGCGGCTGATCTTGAAGCCTTCGACCACGATCTGAACCTTGGGTCCAGGCTGGATGTCAAAAGCGTAGTCCACGGTATTGGTCTCCGGACGATAGGTCCGGCTGGCGATCGCGACCTGGGAGAGAAGCCGGTTTTGCTTTTGATATTTTTTCCTCAGGCGTTCGAGCGCGCGGCTCACGCGCTGCACCGTAACGTAGTCGCCGGTACGCATCTTGGCGATCTCCTGTATTTGCGCTCCGGAAAATTCCGCCTGACCGTTCACGATTACGCGACCAATCCGGGCATGGGCTCCAGCGGCCACTCGAAACAGAATATTCATCTGCTGGGTCTCGACCTGCGGCAGCTCTTCATCGCTGACGCTGGACTGGTAATATCCGTTCTGCTCCATCAGCTGCTTGATGCTGCTCAACGCGCGCTCCATCTTTTCCTGCGTGTAAAGCTCCCCTAACTGCAGCTTCGATGCATTCACCACCTGGTTGGCAGCCGGAGGACTGGGCTCCCCCACCACCAAGATCTCGCCCACAAAGAAGCTGGCACGCATGCGAAACTCCAACGTGACCCGGCCGTCCGGAGTGGGCTCGGCCTCAGCCTGGATATCGGCAAAACGCCCGGTGGCATATAGCGCCTGAATGCTTCCCCGAATCCCCTCGCGTTCCAAAGGGGCACCGACCTTTTGCGGGATCAGCTCGAGCAGACGGCTGGTATTCGCGGCGGGCAGGTCAGGAAATTCAATCTTCTGGACGATCAGGCCCTCATACGAGGTCATTCCTCCGACCGCCGGCGGAGTCGGGGATTGCTCGTGAGATGGCCGGCCGGCCGGAGCGGCGGGCGAAGCTTGCGCAGGAGGAGATTGTGCCGCTGCGTTGAGGCAGAGGACGACGGCGAGCGCCAGTCTTGTCAGGGTTGTCCCTTTCGCTCCCTTTAAACGCAAACCGGCTCCTCACGCATGCAGGCAATAAAAGGTTCGATGAACGGCCATCAGGCAGTGTTGCATGTCGCCTGGGAAAGCAAGCGGCACCTATAATAAAGGTTTGCACGCCTGGAACTGGTGATCTCTTTGGAGCCGGAAGAAAGATATTCGCGGCAGGTGCTGTTCCCCGGAATCGGACCCGAGGGCCAGAAGATGCTGGCCGCCGCCCGGATCGCGGTGGTCGGCTGCGGCGCCACCGGCTCCGCCCTGGCTTCCCTGCTGGCGCGCTCCGGCGTGGGCACAATTCGCATCATCGATCGCGACTACGTCGAGCCCAGCAATTTGCAACGTCAGTCCCTGTTCGATGAAGCCGACGCGGCCCAGTCGTTGCCCAAGGCGATCGCGGCCGCCCGCAAGATCTCTGCTTTCAATTCCCAGATTGTAATCGAACCACAGGTTGCCGACCTGGTCCCGGCGAACATCGAGTCCCTGCTCGGCGGGATGCAGCTGGTCCTCGACGGAACCGACAACTTCGAGACCCGCTACCTGATCAACGATTTCGCGGTGAAGACTTCGCTGCCCTGGATCTATACCGCGGCCGTAGGCAGCTACGGCATTACTCTGAACGTGGTGCCGGGCCAGACGGCCTGCCTGTCATGCCTGTTTCCAGATCAGCCTCGGGGAGCTTTCGAGACCTGCGAGACCGCCGGAATCCTGAACTCTGCGGTCAACCTGGCGGCGTCGATCGCCGCCACTGAAGCTATCAAATTGCTTGTCGGCGCCGGCCAGCAGCTCCGCCGCACCCTGCTTTCTTTTGATTTGTGGCGCAACGAGCGCGCCGAGGTAGGCGCCGGGAAGCCGCGCCCCGGATGCCTTGCATGTGAGCAGCACGACTTTATTCATCTGGCCGGCGAGGGCCGTCCGCACCTCACGCTCTGTGGACGAAACTCGGTGCAGATCCACGAGCGCCACCGGCCAATCGATTTTGCGGAAGTGAGCGCCCGCCTCAAACCGCACGGGCCGGTGCGGCACAACGACTTCGTCCTCAAGTTCTGGCCCGAGCCCTTTGAGATGACGCTGTTCCCCGATGGCCGAGCCATCATCAAGGGCACCACCGATACCGCTATTGCGCGCAGCCTGTACGCGCGATATGTGGGGAGCTAAGCGCGAGAGCGGCATCGTCGTTTCTTTGCGTCCTTTGCGCAATTCTTTGCGAACTTTGCGGTGAGATTTTTTCCTTTCTGACGCAGATCAAGTTCTTAACCGCAAAGTTCGCAAAGAAATTCCGCAAAGGACGCAGAGAATTTTTGGAGTTAGGACGCTATCAGGTTGAAGCGTACCCCGCGCTGGGCGCATAATCTGGAGGATTCGCAAGTTCTCGGGAGGACGTTATGCGTCAGCTTTTCTGCGCTTTCGGGTTATTGCTCTTGTGGAGTGGAACCGTTTGGGCACAAGATACTTGGGTTCCTCCGGGCGCATACTCCGAGCCCTTCGCTCCGCGCATCGCGACCCCTTCTGCTCCCGTTGAAGCGCTGGCCACGCCGGCTCTGACCCTGGACTCACCATCATCCGTTGTTGGAGCGAGCGCGAACACCGGCAGTGCTACCGGTTCCGCCGTCCATTTCAATCAGCCGGTGGCTTACGATCCTGGTATTCAGTTGGCTTCGCCCTTTGCTGAATCCTCCAATACAACGGTCGAGGGAGTGAATAACACAGGAGGGCCGTCGCCTCGATCAGGTTCTTTCGACCCTGGCGCTGCGACATTTCAGAGCAGCTACGGAGTGGCTCAACTCGCGGGGCGCGGTCCTCGGGGCAAAGCCGTTCGGGTATTCACCAACGCGGATGTCGCCCGCCTCAACGACAGTAGCGGAACCATCAGGTACGGAGACAAACTGGCGCACTTGAACTAGATGATCTGACTCGGCCTCAGCGCTGCACCACGCTGGCCAGCGCATCGAAAAATCCGGGATAGGAAATAACCGCGGCTTCCGCTCCACGAATCCGCGTTTCACCTTCGGCTCGCAACCCGGCCACCGCGAACGCCATGGCGATGCGGTGATCACCTAAAGAATCAATATCCGCCCCGCGCAGTTTTTGCCCTCCGGGAATTTTCAATCCGTCGTCCCGTTCCTCTACCTCCGCACCCATGGCACGAAGATTGACGGCGATGGCTGCAATCCGGTCGGATTCTTTCACCCGCAACTCGCGCGCGTCGCGAATCTCGACGCCGTCGGCAGTGTAAGGGGCTATCGCGGCCAACACTGGAATTTCGTCGATCAGAGCCGCCGTATCAGCGCCGGCGATGGTAATCCCTTTGAGCGCGCGCCCCTCCGCTTTCACCGTGCCCCGCAACTCTCCCTGCTGTTCTTCCACTTGGGTCACGGAAATTCCCACGCCCAGCAGAATCAGGATATCCAGAAGCCGCGCCCGGGTCGGATTCATCAGCAAATCCTCGATCACCAGCTGTGAACCCGGAAACAATCCCGCACGCACAGAGAAAGAACGCGGCGCTCGAAATATCGCCCGGAACCATGGTCTCGATGCCTCGTAATTTCTGTCCGCCCAGGATTCGCGCTTGGTTGCCCTCCTGGTTCAGTTGCGCTCCGAAGGCTCGCAACGCCAGTTCACTGTGATCACGAGTCCGTAGCGGCTCGACGACGACCGTCTCACCTTCCGCAAAAAGTCCGGCGAACAGAACACAGGACTTCACCTGTGCGCTGGCCACCGGCATGTTGTAGCAGACCGCTTTCAGGCTCCCGCCCGTGACGTTCAACGGCGGCCGTCCTCCGCTCTGGGAGGTAATCCTGGCTCCCATCATTTCGAGCGGCGCGATAATGCGCGCCATGGGGCGCCGCGAGAGCGACTCATCGCCGGTAAGCTCGCTGCTGAAATGTTGTCCCGCCAGGATGCCGCTCAACATTCGCATGGTCGAGCCCGAGTTGCCGCAATTGAGAGGTGATGCTGGAGGTCGCAACCGCGGGCCGCGACCATGGATGACGATCGTGTTCTGATTGCGCTCCACCTCGACGCCCAGGGCCTGTACGCAGTCCAGCGTGCTGGCGCAATCCGCTCCGGTGGAAAAATTCTCCAGCCGCGTATCGCCTTCGGCGATGGCGGCCAGCATGGCGTAGCGGTGCGAAACCGACTTGTCGCCGGGCAGCCGCAACGATCCCGCAACATTTTTGGCTGGACGTATAACGGTAAGTGGAATCTGGGTCATCGCGGATCGACGAGGAAATTAATTTTGAGGTAACCAGGCGGGCTTGCAGTGCCCTGTCTTTTAACTTGAAATCTGCACTCTGCAATCGAAAATCTGCAATCGGAAGTTGTCTCAGGCCAGCGCTTTGGCCTCAGCCGTGGCTTCCTTCAGAATGTCCGGCGGCACTTCCCGAATGGCGAGATGGAATTCGAACATCGGCGTTTCCGTTCCCCGGCCCCAGCGGTTGACTTCCCAGTGCGCGCGAATGAACTTCACTTCGGCATGCGCGGTCAGATCAAGTAGCAGCGGGTGCTGGCCGCGGTAGAACTTCTGCGGAAACGCAATCACGGGCTTCGCCGCCCAGGTGGCGCCATCGGCGGAACCGTAGACGCTCACGTCCAAAGCCTCCTGCTCGATGATGCTCGTGATGTCGAGGGTCAACAGGAAGACCCGGCTGGCGGCTTCGCCAATATTCAGGGCCGGTCCATCGCCTTTGGCGTTGACCACGGTCTTTTCCGGAACCAGCAACGTATCGATCGTCGAATTCGAGGACGCGGCGTTCGGTGACATGGCGAGTGAATTGTAGCAAACGCCGGACGTCCTTTAGACTCTGTACACCGAATCGAAGAACTGGCGCAGCAATTTCCCGACTTCCGCGGGCTGCTCCCAGGGCGAATAATGGCCGGCGTGGGAAACGATCTTCAATTCGCTGGCGGTGATGTTCCGGTGCATTAGTTCCGCTTCGGCAGGGCCTGTGAGGATGTCCTCATCCCCCGTCAGAATCAAAGTCGGGACACTAATCCGCTTCAAGTCCGGCACCGAATCCGGCCGCTCCGCCATCCCACGCTGCACCTGGGCGACATTTCCGGCTGACATTTTTCTCATCATTCGCAAGGCGCCCTCCACCAGGTCGGGACGGCTTTCCCGGGTCGTCTTTCCGATCAACTTCGGAACCATACTCTGAAAGAAGGGCTCAGTTCCCTTCTCCAGCACGTCAGCGGCAGCCTGCAGGCGTCCCGCCCTGGCCTCGGGAGAATCCGCGGGCGCCTTGGTGTTGCACAATCCCAGCGCCGCCACCCGCGCGCTATGTCGCCGCCAGAATTCAAACAGAACATAACCTCCAATTGACACGCCGAGCAACGGGACGCGACCGAGCTGCAGGTGATCGAGGATGCGGGCGATGTCGGCTGCGTGTTTTTCCATCGTAGCCGGACCTTCGCCCGCGCCCGATTCCCCGTGTCCGCGCAGGTCCGGCAAAATCAATTGATAACGAGACGACAACTGTTGAACGGCAGGCAGCCAAAATTCATGATGGACCGGAAAAGGATGGAGCAGCATCACGGGCGAGCCGCTCCCCAGAACCTGGTACGCGATTTCGGCGTCGCCGCTTTGAATGTGTATCATTCCGGCTGACTGCCATCCTGAGCGGGAGCTCGTTGTCATCAGGCAGGGCGCTGATCACAAGTAAGCTAGAGAGCGGCAGCCTCATGCCCTGCCGGTGCTTCCAGCCTTAGCGGCTCCTCCGGCATCACGACCCAGGCGATGGGATACGAAAGCAAACCCACGCCGGTCATCACTCCTACCAGCAGCCACACCAGGCGGACGAGGGTAACGTCGAGATCGAAGTATTCGGCGAACCCGGCACAGACTCCCGCTATTTTGCGGCCGGTGCGAGGTCGTACCAGACGGTGGCGCGAGAGCACGCTTCCGATGCGCTTTCCGCAATAGGCGCAATGATAGGCGTCGTCCTGAATGACCTTGCCACAATAGTTGCAATACATAGATCTTCTCCCGCTTTCAGATACGGACTGCCACGCCAAAAGGTTCCGCCGCTAGTTCTCCCGGTACGCCTCTTTCATCCGTTTGCGTGCCGTCTCAGCCGGTCCGGTGCCGGCGTTGTTGGCCAGTACAGCCTGGTACTTGGCCAGGGCCAGGTCACGCTTCTGCAGAAGATCGTACATCTCGCCCGCCCCCAGGTCGGCCTTCTGCAAAGCCTCCGGATCGGGTTGCGGGGCCTGCCCCACTTGTTCGTACGCCGCCGCCGCTCCGCCATAATCCTTCTGGCTGCGCAGCAAGTCGCCCAGGCTAAGGGCGGCGATTTCATAGTGCAGTGCGGGATAGTGTCCTTCCCTTCCGGCCTGCCAGACCTTGCGATACACCGCCGCGGCCTCCTGATTGCGACCGGCGGCCCGCAAGAGATGGCCCTCCTCGAGCGCGAGCAGGACGTCCCCGGGAAAGCGCTGGAGCAACCCGCGAACCGTGAGCAAGGCCTCGTCGTAGCGATGCTCGCGGCGCAGAAACACCGCCAGCAGAATCTGGGCATCGATGCTGGTTTCGCCGTCGCCCTGCGCGCACTCCTTCAAATACTGCAGGCCCTTGTCTTTGTTTCCTCCCAGACCCACCACCGAAGCCGCCGCTTTTAATCCCCAGGGCAAATTGCCCACCACGTAGTTGTGCGCCCCCACTACCAGCTTGGCCTCCACGGTCGACGGAGAAAGTTCGAGCACGCGCTCGTGATCGCGGCGTGCCCCTACCGCATTGCGCAAAGCCGAAAGCCATGCCCGTTCGATCAGCGCGGTGTAAGTCGCGAACTGGGCCCGGGTGACTCCGCGGGCGTACAGGGCTTCCACATCATTCGGATTTGCCGCCAGCCGCTTCTCTTCAAGCTGCAGCGCCCGGTTCACCAGGTCGTTGATCTGCTGCTTGATCTTCGGGTCCGCGGGACGGTGAGCTGCGGAAATAAAAGTGTCGTTGGCGTACTCGCCGGTGTTTAACACGCCCATGCGATAAAGTTCGCGGAACAAAGTAGCGGTAAGAAAATGATTGACCGCAAAGGGATCGTCGGGATGCCGCGCCAGTATCTGCTCGAAATCCTGCACCGCCCGGTCGTAGTCAAGGTTGTAAAAGCGGTTGAAGGCCGTCTGGTTCTGCGGATCGTGCGGGCGATAGGCCAACGACGGGGAGTTCGAGTCCGATGAGGCCGCCATGACCGGCGCAGCCAGTAGAAGGCTGACTAGAACCACAACGGCGCGGCGTGGAAGCGGGAAAAACAATTCTCTCTCTGGGGGGTCGCTGGACTAGTTTACCTGAAGCCCAGATCTCGCCAGCCCGAACCACAAAAGTTACGAATCGCCCGGTCACCGGGCCGAGAAAGTGTGCCTATAATCAGCCTTCATTCGCCTTTGGTCGTTGGTCGGTCGTTGGCTTTCGGCCAAACCATTTGCGCTTGGTACCGTCATTTTGGCCAACGACCAAAGGCCAACGACGGTTATGTATTCATAATCAATCGAGCGCATCTTTCCTAGTCTGAACGGTAATTCTTGCCCACTTTGTAGCGGTTGACATTGTCATCGAATGGCGAACAAGCCGAGTTTCAATGACTTACAGATTTTCTGCTATTGGTCACCGGCTTGCGATGTGCGAGAGCGAGGATTTCTATGGCTGACGTGGTGCAAGACGCGCAACACGAGTTCTGGCGGCCCCCGGTAGCCCCGGCTGATGCGGCCCGCGCGGGGCTGGCTGAAGTCTGCGACGGCTGCACCACCGAGTTCATGGTCGGCTCGCTGTTCTGCCACGTCTGCGGCTCTTCTCGCGAAGCGCGTGCTTTAGCCACTCCGCACTGGGCTCTCTATCTGCAGTTTCACAACATTAAACGCGCGTTGGGGTTGTCCACGGCATCGCTGATCGCGTTTGTGGTTGGAATCGCGTGCCTGGTTATGGCGGCGGTCGCCGTCGGCTGGATTTACAATGTTCAAACTTTCAACGATTTTCAGGCGGTGCAGCTCTATCGGATGCAGTGGCTCCTCGGCGCGATAGCAGCCTTCGCCGCAGGGATGCTGCTAAAAAAGTCCCCCGACCCAAAGCGTTAAAAACCCACCACAAACCACTTAGACCCGGATCGTCCGGGCAGGGAGCAGGCTCGCCGCGGTCTTGGCTTGTTTGACGACGAAAACCAGAGCCGGGCTTCGCCCGACCGCGCGGGTGAGGACACCCGGCCCTACGTGGTCTCGTTCGGGGATTGGGGATCGTTGATCACTACCCGTCTCTGCTGGTGCATGCGATACAGATGATGCACCGGCCCGATGCCGCGGCCCAGGGGATGACTGTTCGTAATCGCGGCCGCGACATAGGCTTTGGCCAGCAGCACGGCCTCCGGCAGTCCGCGGCCCCGCGCCAGATGGCACGCCATCGCCGTGGCGAAGGCGCAGCCGGTGCCGTGGGTGGAGTTCGACCGCAGCCGGTCGGACTTGAAGACCTCCTGCTCCTGGCCCCGTCTGGTTTTGAAACTCAAGAGGTCGATTGCCTTGTCGAGGTGGCCGCCGGTGACGACGACGCTGGCCGAGCCCATCTGGTGAAGCCTGGTTGCGGCCGCGCGCATTTGCTCAAGATTGGTTACCTCAAGGCCAGTCAGAGCCGCGGCTTCGTCCACGTTCGGCGTAATGACGGTAGCCAGCGGCAGCAGCCGCTCGATCAGAACGCGCAACCCCGGAGTGTCGATCAGCTCGGTCCCGGAAGACGATTTGATAATTGGATCAAGAACTACATTAGACAGCCGAGCCGTTTCCAGAAAATCAGCCACCACGCCGGCTACGTTTCCTTGACCCAACATCCCGATGTGGACGGCTGAGATCTCGACGTCCGCTTTGAGTTCCTGAAGCGTTTCGGCCACCAGTTCAGGACTGACCGCCTCAACCCGCTGAACCCCTGCCGTTGACTGGACGGTTAAAGCGGTAATGCAGCCAACCCCATAGCAGCCGTGGGCGGCGATGGTCTTTATATCCGCCGTCACTCCTGCCCCGGATGAGGGGTCAAATCCGGCTATGGTCAGAACCACAGGAGGAGAGTAGGCCATAAGGGAAATGTAACGGAAAGTGGCAAGCCGTCCAAATTCGGATGTTTGGCAGTTTGTTCATAGCGCCAACGGCCACGCTCGTGCAGGCACTTAAGCTGGCGACAAGGTTTGTGATGAGCCAGCACGAAACAAACCCGCCCGAAGACGCAAAACCGGTCAAATATTACCTTGGGGAAAACTGAGGTAATGCTTGTAACAAGTTGAAAACAAATATCGGGTAATAATTTCCGATTTGCAATCTTTGGATTGTATTTACTATTTTATAAACATATAAGCTCATTGACTACAGCAATATGGGTAGGATCAGTCAAGATTAACAGTATGTTACGTGAGATAAGTATTACTAGATAAGCATCTTGCTACGTTAAAAACCCGGTTGACAGCTTCTTCCCCGCCCGGTAGCCTTGTCGAATCCTTGGCGATGGGTAGGGGAGGGACGACCGAGTAACCACCGGTTACGACAAAGAGATGTGAGGTGACAATGCGAGGACATACAGCTCATTTACTGGCGACGGTTTTAATGGTCGTCAGCCTAGGGGCGGCTCAGCGACCGAACAAATCGGAGTCCGTGAATACCCGTAGTAAGACAGAAACAGTCGCGCCGGGCAAGACATCCCGGACAAAGCCGTATCAAATTGGGACAGCTTCGTGGTACGGAAGCTATTTTCAAGGCCGAGCCACGGCCAGCGGCGAGCCCTACGACATGTACGACCTGACGGCCGCGCATCCCACTTTGCCTCTGGGTAGCTGGGTGCGGGTCACCAACCTGCGCAACGGACGGGCGGTGGTGGTGCGTATCAACGACCGCGGGCCGATCGTTCCGGGACGAATCATCGACCTCTCCTACAACACCGCGCGGGTGCTGCACTTCGAGTCCAGCGGTCTGCAGCGGGTGCGGCTCGACGTTGTAAGCAACAAGACCGCGAGCAAGGCCGCCCAGCCGCAAATGATAGCAGCGCTGCAATACTAGCCTCCCGGCTTCAAATCCCTTACACTTCTCCTTAGCATGTACGATCCGAGACAGAATCTGATCGTTGCTTTGGATGTATCGTCCGCGGCCGCCGCCCAGCAGATTGTGGCGGCCGTGGGCGTTTCCGCCTTGACCTACAAGGTGGGGATGCAGCTTTACACTGCGGAAGGACCCAGCATCGTACGCGACCTTGTAGCCTCGGGCCGGCGAGTGTTTCTGGACTTGAAGTATCACGACATTCCCAACACGGTTGCCGCCGCTGTGCGGGAAGCCGCCGGACTGGGCGTGAGCATGCTCACCATCCACGCCTCCGGTGGCGGGAAGATGATACGCGCCGCCGTAGATGCCGCGCGCGAGGCAAATCCGGCCCTGATGGTCCTCGGAGTCACCCTGCTGACCAGCCTGGATGATCTGGATCTCGACAAGATCGGGATGCGCGGCCACGTGGTCGACCAGGTGCTGCGCCTGGCGGGTCTGGCTCTCACCAGCGGCTGCCAGGGCGTGGTAGCGTCCGCGCGGGAAGCGGCCGAGCTGCGCTCGGAGCTGGGACATCATTTCCTGATTGTGACTCCGGGCGTGCGCCCGGCGGGAAAAGATCGCGGAGACCAGAGCCGGGTGGTCACCCCCACCCAGGCGATCGCGGCCGGCGCCAGCTATATCGTGGTCGGGCGCCCTATCACCTCAGCGGCTAACCCGGGCGAGGAAGCTCGCGCCATCCTTGAGCAAATGAGTATGGGAGTCACTGCCTGAGAATTTGCGGACCATCGCTGCGATCTTCGCTTCGTTTGAGCTAAAGCTTTTCGTAGAATTCGCAGGCTGAGCAGGAAATAAAAATTCCGCCCGGAATGCCGCGCTCGCGATCCTTCACCCGCTTCACGATCCGTGTAGGCTTGCCGCACTTGGGACAATCCGTGCTCTTGGTAGTGTCCATTTCTTTCTTACGATCCGCTGTCTTTGCAATCTTGACTGCCATTCTCTGCTCTCCTTAAGGCCGTGCGGTCTAATGTCTCGTTTCCAACTCAGTAATATTCCAACCCCAGGTGCGTGATCAGTTCTTCGCCCTTCAAGTGCCGTAGCGTATTCTTCAGCTTCATCAGCTGAATAAATAAATCATGCTCGGGATAGAGCCCGGGCGCGCTCATGGGTGACTTGAAGTAAAAACTCAACCACTCCTGGATTCCCAGTCCGCGCAGCTGCTTGCTGCGCTGCGCCAGGTCGAGGAACAGCACCAGGTCGAGCACCAGCGGCGCCGCCAGAATCGAGTCGCGGCAGAGGAAATCAACCTTGATCTGCATGGGATAGCCCAGCCATCCGAAGATATCAATGTTGTCCCATCCCTCTTTGTTGTCTCCTCGCGGCGGATAATAGTTAATGCGGACTTTGTGGGTGAACTTGCCGTAGAGTTCGGGATAAAGCTCGGGCTGAAGGATGTGCTCGAGCACCGACAGCTTGGACTCTTCCTTGGTTTTGAACGACCCCGGATCTTCCAGCACTTCGCCGTCGCGATTTCCCAGGATGTTGGTGGAGAACCAGCCATTCAGCCCGATCATTCGCGCTTTGAAACCCGGCGCCAGGATGGTCTTGATGAGAGTCTGTCCGGTCTTGTAGTCCTTGCCGCAGATGGGCGCGGAGTTTTCGCGCGACAACTGCTGCATCACGGGCAGATCGACCGTCAGGTTGGGTGCGCCGTTGGCGAAGGGCACGCCTTCAAGCAGCGATGCGTAAGCGTAAATCATCGAAGGCGCAATGTTTTCGTCGTTCTGGGTCAATGCCTTTTCGAACGCTTTCACGGATTGGTGGGCCGCGCTGGGCTCGATAAACGTTTCAGTCGAGCCGCACCAGATGGTCACCAGCCGGGAGGCGCCGGAACTCTTCTTGAATTCCCGCATGTCGGCCCGCACCTGTTCCACCAGGTCCATCTTGTTCTTGCCTTTTTTTACGTTCGGGCCGTCCAGCTTCTTCACATAGTTGTGATCGAAGACCGCCTTGCGCGGCTGAATGGAGCTGAGAAAAGGTTTCACCTGCTCGAGCAGATCGCGCTCCAGCACACCGGCCTTCGACGCCGCCGCGTACATGTTGTCTTCGAAGATGTCCCAGCCGGTGAACACCAGGTCATTCAGCGACGCCAGCGGAACAAATTCCTTGATCTTGGGGGAGAGCGCGTCGGTGCGCTTGCCCAACCGGATGGTCCCCATCTGGGTGAGCGATCCGATGGGCTTGGCGATGCCCCGGCGTACGGCTTCGACGCCGGCCACAAACGTCGTAGCCACAGCGCCCATGCCGGGGATCATGATCCCCAGTTTGCCCTTCGGCGCCTGAATTTCGCTGCTGCCCGGTTTCGACTGCGTCTTTGTCACGTTCTTCGGCCGCGTCGGCATGTTTAAGCTGCTTCCTTATAGGTTCCGCTGGGAATGTAAGGCGAACTGCTTATGTTCTCGTATTGAGTCGGCATTTGCAACCAAGCGAGCAGCGGACGGCAGCCGAAGCGGAGTGAATGGCAACTTGGCGGGTTAAGACAAACCTCTTGAACCACGGAGGACACGGAGAAGCACAGAGGCCTCAGCACGAATTCTTCTCCGTGTACTCTGTGTCCTCCGTGGTTGAGTTATTGCTTCTCCAAGTCCACCGTCTTTACCGGCAGGTCCCAATGTGCATCCAGAATCTCAAACCGTCGCTGCTCCTCGCGTTCGTAGGCCGCCTGGTCGGGCCAAAGCTGCTTCTTCAAGGCGTCTTCGTCGAAGGGCTCGTTGGCCACGGTGGAATTCTTGAACACGATGGTCACGCGGTAGTCCCAGCGCCCGTCTTCGGCGACGTGATAGCGCGGCTGGTCCATCCAGACCTTGAGCATGCGCCCCATCTCGACTTCCTTCTTGAGCAAGGGATAGTGATTTTTCTTGAACAGGCGCAGGAACTCGTCCGCATGTCCCCACTTGGTTTTGTAGTAGTACTCGATCACGTAGGGCTGACCGGGAGTGGTCACAGTCTGCGCCATGCCGCCGGAAACCGCCATCATCGACACCACGAGTACCAGCAAAAAACGCTTCACGGTTGATCTCCTCAACAAAAATATTGCAGATTGCAGATTTTAGATTGTAGATTTTCAGGATCGGGCCAGCGGAGAAATCTGCAATCTGAAATGTTGTTGGCGACTTTACTCCGTCCGCAACCGGTTCTGCCAGTGCGACCACACGAACCAGACGAGGCCGGCGGCCAGCACGATGCCGATGACCAGGTCGAAGCGGTGAAAGTACTTACCCAGCGTACGCCAGTTTTCGCCTAGCTTCATCCCCAGCCAGGCCAGCCCCAGGCACCAGGGCCATGATCCCAGAAAGGTGTAAATGTGGAAGCGCCCGCGCGGCATGCGGGCAATTCCGGCAGGCAGAGCGATGAAGGTGCGGACGACGGGCAAGAGCCGGCCGATCAGCACCGCGAAGTCTCCATATCGCAGAAAAAAGCGGTCGGCCCAATCCAGTTCGCGCTGGCCCATCAGAATCCAGCGGCCATACTTCTCCACCAGCGGCCGCCCGCCATAGCAGCCGATTTCGTAGGCCACGAGCGATCCCAGGTTGCAGCCGATGGCTCCCGCCGTCGCCACCAACAACAATTTCATCGAGCCCTGGTAGACCAGGTATCCGGCGAACGGCATGATCAGCTCGGACGGCAGTGGAATACACGCCGACTCAATCGCCATCAGCAGCGCAATGCCACCGTATCCCGTGGCGGCTATCACGGATGTGATGAACGCAAACAGAATGCCAAGAATTTTTTCAGTCATGCCCGAAGCATTCTACAGGGAAAGTGTTTGGGGGATTTTCGATCGGCCGCCAGGGACGACCAGGCTCAGAAAGCGCCTTCCTGGGTAAAGGTGTATCCCGGCAGCGAAGCGCCGCCGGCGCTCTTGCTCACTTTCACCTTCACCGTGGGAACGTCGGGCGCCGAGAGTCCCGCCGGCCGCAGCACGGCAAATTGGGTGAAGACTTCGTTATACATCTTGGTGACAAGATAGTCCTGGCCATCAGTATCGTTCCGCCAGACTTGCCCGAGTTGGATGGACTTGACCGCCACGTCAAACTCCTGCGTTCGCTTGAAGTCTTAGGGTACCGGGGCGGCCGCGGTGCGTCAATGAGCCGCGTGGTTCAACAGCATTACGAAAGGACTGGCAAGAACCGATTGTGTGGGGACAGGTCTCAGACCCCGCCCAGGCCGTCCGAAGGACGGCTGGGGTTTTGTCAGTAAGACTCCAATTCCAAGTTCAAACAATTTGCTAAGATTGACCCTCGATTTCGAGGAGCTTGCATGCCCCGCGGCATTACCCCGCGCCAACCCGCCAAAACTGGACGCCACGAAGGCGCCGGCAAGACTGCTGCCGGCAAAAAACCAGGCGCCCTTCGGGCGCCCAGGACGGGCGAGGGCGCCCGTCCCCACACGGTTCGTGGTGCTAGCCATCCTGATACGGTTCGTGGAGCTGCCCGTGCCGCCGGTCCAGCCAAGGCTCGAAGCAAGGCTTACAATCCCACTTCACCCGATCGGGTACAGGACATTCTTCAGCGGCTCAACACCCTCTATGCCGGAGCCACGACTGCCCTGAACTATAAGAGCGCATGGGAGCTGGTAGTCGCAACCATTCTCTCCGCCCAGTCGACCGACGTCGGCGTGAACCTGGTTACGCCCGTGATCTTCAAGAAATATCCCACGGTCCAGGACTTTGCCGCGCTCGAGCCCGAACAGCTCCAGCCTGACATTCACTCCACGGGATTCTTTCGCAATAAATCGAAGTCCGTGATCGGCGCCGCAAAAAAGATCGTAAGCGATTTCGGAGGCCAGGTCCCCGATCAGATGGACCAGCTTCTCACGCTGCCCGGGGTGGCGCGCAAGACCGCCAATGTAGTGCTGGGCACCTGGTTCAAGAAAAACGAAGGCGTAGTCGTGGACACGCACGTCCATCGCGTCAGCCGCCGCCTTGAACTCACACGCCACGACGACCCAAAAAACATCGAGCAGGACCTGATGCATATCCTTCCACGCCAAAAGTGGACATTGTTCTCCCACCAGGTCATCTGGCACGGCCGCAAACTATGCATCGCCCGCCGCCCCAAATGCGTCGATTGCCCGTTGGAAAATATCTGCCACGCCGGCGATAAAACCTGGAGCACAGTCGAAATCCACAAAAACGCCTTGTAATAGTCACGAACAACACCCTCTGTCATCGTGAGCGAAGTGAGATGTTTCGCTCGCGAAACATCCCACGCAGTCGAAGGACCCCTATCATCACCACAACCCCCGCAATCTTGTGCTGCGAGCGCGAAAGACCGAAGTGTTCGTGAAGCTCATAGGGGTCCTTCGACTCCGCAGGAATTTCGCGAAGCGAAATTCTTGCTCCGCTCAGGATGACAATTCCCTCTGCTACACTTTTTCTACCGCCGATGCGATCACTAACTCTGTTGGCTATGGTCATCTCAATGAGCACTCTCGCCCTGTCACAAACCCTGCCCGCACCCCAGGCGATTACCGATCCCAAGCTGATCACCAGCAAACCCAACGCCAATGTGGAACAAAATCAGCAGAGTCTCTCCATTGAACGGCTGTACATGACCCGATCGGTGGGCGCCACATCCTGGTCGCCCGATGGCCAGAGCATCGCATTCGTTTCGAACATCAGCGGGCGCAACAATATCTGGCTGGTGCCTGCGACCGGTGGATGGCCCACCCAGTTGACGGTGAGCGATCAGCGTCAGACCTCGCCTGCCTGGTCGCCCGACGGCAAATGGATCGCGTACATCTCGGACTACGACGGCGACGAGCAGTGGGACATCTTCTTCGTCTCGCCCAAGAGCGGCGAAGTAATCAACATCACCAACACGCGGGAGATCTCCGAGGAGAGCCCGACCTGGTCACCCAGCGGCCGCTATCTCGCCTACACGGTGAAGCCGAAGACATCGTCAGTCTTCGAGATCGACATTTTCGACACATTGATGCGCGACACCAAACACCTGACTACCGGCACGCCCAGGGACAAGATGAATGTGAGTCCCGTCTGGTCCGCCGATAATAAGTGGATCGCCTATACGCAACAGCAGGCGAAGGGCACGGATTCCAACATCTTCGTCGCCGAGATCGCAACCGGCAAGAGCACGCTGCTCACGCCTCATCAGGGCGAAGCGCTTTACACGGCAAACGGCTTTTCTCCCGACGGCAAACACTTGTTAATCACATCGAATGCCGGAAACGGCTATGACAACGTTGGCCTGCTCGAGATCGCAACTAAGAAAATCCATTGGCTCACCCAGGATAAATGGGAAATCGAGGCGGACAATTTTTCTCCCGACGGAAAATCCGTCACCTGGACTGCCAACGCCGAGGGCAACACTGACATTTACCTTCACGATCTGACTTCGGGAAAGACCGTTTCCCTGCCGCTGCCCAAAGGCTTGAATCATCTCGGCGGCGCGGAATCGGCATTCACTCACGACGGCGGGCGCATGCTCTATTACCACAACGGACCCACGTCGCCCAACGATGTCTGGGTCTATTCCGTTGCCGAGGGCAAGTCGCAGGAGATCACGAATTCGCTGGTGGCCGGCGTGCGTTCAGAGGACATGGTCGAGCCGTTTCTGGTGCACTATCCCAGCCGCGACGGCAAATGGACTATCTCCGCCTTTGTGTACGTTCCCTACAACATGGCGCGCAGCGGCCAGAATGCGGCTGTCGTTTATGTCCACGGCGGCCCGGCCTCGCAGAGCGTGAACTCCTTCAGCCGGATCATCCAGCACATGGTCAACCAGGGATATATGGTGATCGCGCCCAACTATCGCGGGTCGACAGGCTACGGCAAGGAATTTCAGCAAGCCAATCTGTTCGATATGGGCGGAGGCGACCTGCAGGATGTTCTCGCCGCCGCCGACTTCATCAAGCAGACCGGCTACCTCGACCCCAAGAAATTAGTCCTGATGGGCGGCAGCTACGGTGGTTACCTGACCATGATGGGCGTGACTAAGGCGCCCGAAGTGTGGGCAGCGGGTGTTCCTATTGTGCCATTCGTCAACTGGTTCACTGAAATCGCCAACGAAGATCCGGTGCTGCAGCAATCCGATCTTGCCACCATGGGCGATCCCGAAAAGAACAAAGAACTTTTTCACGATCGCTCGCCGATTTTCTTTGTCGACCAGATTAAGGCGCCGTTGCTGTTGCTGGCCGGTGGCAACGATCCACGATGTCCGAAGGAAGAAGCCCAGCAGGTGGTGGATGCGGTGAAGAAACGCGGAGGCCTGGCCGAGTATAAAGTGTACGAGAACGAGGGCCATGGCTTCGCCCGCGTCGAGAACCAGATTGACGCTTACAAGCGCGTCTCACAATTCCTGAAGGCACGCGTCCCGCCAGCGGACTGCGGATGCTCGCTCAACCAATAAATTCACAAGCTGCGTTGCGCACGCGCGTCAACGCCACGGACGGCCCTGCACGGGCGGGACGCCCGTGCTCCAATACTTACTTCAGAGAGAATTTTGCGAAAAAATCTCCAGCGTTCCAGTGCGGACGCTCCGTCATCTGGGCAACCTCATAACCTACGGCCAGATCTACGCGAGTGCACTTGACCGTGGCATTGAAATCGAAGGGTTGGCTCATGTCATCGCTGGGCTGGTGATAGCGTTGCGCTTCCCAGTCGAGCTGCATCTTTTTGCCGTCAAGGTCGGGATTCACCGGCTGCAACCCCTCTCCGATGTACAAGGCTGGAACCCCTTGCAGGATGAAGGAATACTGGTCGCTCCGAATGAAGTAGACCTCCTCGGGCATAGGATCGGGGCTGACGGTAAGGTCCATCTGCCGAGCCACGCCGTCGACCACCGCACCCAGGCTTGAGTGCTCGCCACCCAGCGGAACGATGTCCTTGAAATCGTACAAGAAGGAAACTTCATCCATGTTGATGTTGGCCACGATCTGGGTGATCGGCACGGTGGGGTTGTGGGCATAGTAGTCGGAGCCGAGCAATCCCTCCTCTTCCCCGGTGACGGCAACAAAAAGAAGCGAGCGCCGGGGCGCGGGATGCAATTCGGAAAACGCCCGCGCCATCTCCAGCAGGGCCGCCGTGCCTGAGGCATTGTCGGCCGCGCCGTTGTAAATGCTGTCTCCTTTTACTGGATCTCCGATTCCGAGATGGTCGAGGTGGGCGGTGAATACGACATATTCATTCTTAAGCTTGGGGTCGGAACCGGGCAGTATGGCAGCCACATTCGGACTCGCAACCTGGGAGTACCGGCTCACGATGTGCATGGAGACGCTCGCGTCCAGCGGAAAGCCCTGCGGCTGACTGTTCTCCGCCGCCTGCAGCGCGGCTTTCCACGATTTCGGCGCGCCTTCGAATAGCGCCGCGGCGGTGCCTGAGTTGATCCTCACTACCCCCCGGATTTTGGGTTGCGCGTCGTTGGGCACACCTTTTTCATCCAGCCAGCGCAGCGCCGGGCCGCGAGAGTAGCGAACGTATTCCGAAAATGGCGTCCGCTCTTCGCGTTTGCCGGCCCAGATGGAGATAAATCCAATGGCCCCGTGCTCCGCCGCCATCTGCAATTTCTGCTCGCTGGAAGAAAAATGCGCGCCGGGAGCCGAGGGCAGCCTGGACGGGGCGCCGTACAAGGCCGCCACAATTTTTCCCCGGACATCGACTCCCGCGTAATCGTCATAACCGAACTCCGGCGCGCTTACTCCGAAGCCAACGAACACCACCTGTCCTTCGGCCGTGGTATCGGTGGAAAGCGGATCGCCTCCCATGACATAGTCCTTGGCGAAGGCAAGGGTGCGGGAGGCGCCGTTGCGCGTCACCGTGAGCGAACTCTTGTCCTGCACCAGTTCAATCCTTCGAAAGGGCACATTCTGGAAGTACGAGCCGTTCCCGCCCGCCGGCTTCAATCCCATCCCTTCGAACTGCGCCCGGACGTAGTTCGCCGCCAGTTGATAGCCGCGAGTTCCGGTGCCACGTCCTTCCAGCAGATCGTCGGCGAGAAAAGCCATGTGCGCCCGCAGGCCGGCTACGGTGATGTGCTGCAAGAGCTCATCAGGTGGGAAATCGGAGGAAGCAGTTTGTGCAGATCCAAACGAAACCATCAAAAGCAGACCGAGAGTTGCAGCAACACGCGTCTTTCGCAAACCTACCTCCTGGAAGAAATGGCCTTGATGAGCCCGGGGATCGTATATTCGGCAGCTTCGACGTCGACCGGCAACCCAAGCTCCCGAAGAGTAGACGAAGTCACCGGCCCAATGGAAGCAAGCCGCACCCGGTTAGTTTCATTGCCCTCGTGATCGCGGCCGACTCGGCGGCGGCGTTCGCCGAGAAGCGCCACAAAATTCCGCACGGTGGACGAACTGGTAAAGGTGATCCAATCCGGCCGCCGGCTCTGAGACGCCAGAGCGGCCCGCAGCCTCTGCCGCGAAGCCGGCGGAATGACAGTCTCGTAAGCTTCCACCACGTCCACGCGCGCGCCCAGTTTGCGCAACTCCCGCGGAATTACGTCACGCGCCACCCTGGCGCGCGCCAGCAGCACCCGCTTCCCTTTTACCTTCCGCCGCAGGCTCGCCACCACCGCTTCCGCCACATACTCCTTGGGCACCACAGCGACGCTTGCTCCGTGCTGCTCGATGGCCTGCCGGGTCGCCGGGCCAATGGCTGCGATTTTCAAGTGTCGGAACGGCTCTTTGCCGATGCGGAGTCTTCGCAACCTTTCCCACAGCGCGTCGACTCCGTTCACACTGGTCAGGATGAGCCAGTCATACTTGGAAAGATGTTTCAGGGCCTGGTCCAGCGCGCGGTAAGACCGGGGCTTGCGTATTTCGATGAAGGGAATCTCCAGGACCTCCGCGCCCAGTTCGCGGAGGCCGGAAGACAGGGCACTCGCCTGATGGCGTGCCCGACCGACCAGCACTCGAACGCCTGCCAGGGGTGCCGTCGTTCCTGATTTTGAAGTCGATTTCATTCCCTGGGGCACTGGTTTTAGCAGCGCGGGCGAGTCGCCCGCGACCACACGAACACTACACACACACCGAAGTTCATGGTTGCTGCGGCGGCGCTGCCGATTTTCCGTACACTTCCCGCAAAATTTCGTCGCCGCCGCGGCGCAGTAACCTCTCGCCGACGGATTCTCCGAGTCTTACCGGATCGTCTCCCTCGCCGGATTCGCGCAACACTCTCGTTCCGTCCGGACGTGCGACCACTGCTTCGAGATGCAGCCGGCCGCTGACGACCTCCGCCAGCGCCCCGATGGGAACCTGGCAGCCTCCACCCATCTGGTTCAGCAGGGCCCGCTCGCACGTGGTCGTGCGGCGTGCCGCGCTGTCGTCCAAAAAACTGACGTGCTGGCGCACCTCCGCGTCATCCTTGCGAACCTCGACCGCCAGCGCCCCCTGTCCCGCCGCCGGACACATGAGTTTCGTCGAGCAGCACCTGCCGCATGTACTCCCGCTTCCCCAGGCGATTCAGTCCTGCAGCCGCCAGAATTACAGCGTCGTAGTCACCGGCCTCGAGTTTGCGCAACCGCGTGTCGACGTTTCCGCGCAAGGAATGAATATCGAGGTCAGGGCGCAGCGCCTTCAACTGGGCCTGGCGCCGCAGGCTGCTGGTCCCGACCCTGGCTCGATTTGGGAGATCTTCAATGCTGCCGTATCGGTGCGAGCAGAAAACATCTCGCGCGTCTTCCCGTACAGTGATGGCCGCAATCTCGAAGTCTGCTGGAATCTCTGTGGGCAGGTCTTTCAAACTGTGGACGGCCAGATCCACCCGCATATCGGACAGCGCTTCCTCAATCTCCTTGGTGAACATGCCCTTGGTGCCGACCTGCGCCAGGGCCACGTCGGTGATGCGGTCGCCGGTGGTCTTGATGATCTCGATTTCTACCTGGTGTCCCCGCTGCTCAAGCAGCGCCTGGATGTGATGGGCTTGCCAGAGAGCGAGTTGCGATCCACGGGAACCGATGCGTAGCCGAGCCACTAACTTTTTGCTCCGGAGTCTCCGCCGGGGGACTTCGCCGCTTTCTTGTCGTCTTCCCTTTTCTTGTCCTGCAAATCGAACAGGCGCCGCACGATGTCAACCACAGTGGTGGCTTCCGGCTCGCGCACTGCGGTCTTGAGCGTGCTGATGGGAGTGTGCATGATCTTGCTGATGATGCCGCGGGTGAGCGCTTCGACCGCGAGTTCCTGTTCCGGAGAGAGCAGCCCCAGGCGGCCACGCACCCGATCGATTTCGGCCTGGCGGATGGTTTCCAGGTGGTCCTGCAAAGAGACGATGGTGGGAACCACGTCCAGTGTCTGCAGGCGCACCTTGAAGCGCTCCACCTCGCCGGTGATGATGGCCTCGGCGCGCTCCGCCTCCTTTTTTCGGTCATCGACGTGCGAGCTCACCGCCTGCTGCAAATCGTCTATGTCGTAAACAAAGATGCCGTCCAAACGGTTCATCTCGGGATCGACATCACGCGGCACCGCGATATCGATAAAGAACATGGGCCGGTTCTTCCGCCGCGCGAGAAACAGCTCGCCATGCTCTCGCCGGAATATGGCATGAGGCGCGCCCGTCGAAGTGATAACGATATCCGCGCGGTCGCAGGTCTCGTAGAGCTGCTCAAACAGAATGGCCTGGCCATCGAAGCGGGCGGCGAGCTGCTGGGCGCGATCGTAAGTGCGGTTGGCCACAAAAATGGACTCCGCGCCGTGGGCCAGCAAGTGACGAGCCGCCAGTTCGCTCATCTTGCCGGCGCCAACGAGATAAACATGCTTGCCTTGCAGGGATCCGAAAATTTTCTTGGCCAACTCGACCGCAACCGACGCCACGGAAACCGCAGACGAACCTACCGCCGTCTCGGTTCGCACCCGTTTGGCCACCGCGAAGGCCCGGGTGAGCAGCAGGTCGAGTTGCGAGTGCACCACGCCGACCGCGCGGGCCGTGGCGTAAGCTTCTTTTACCTGTCCCAGAATCTGTGGCTCGCCCACCACCATCGAGTCCAGGCTGGAAGTTACGCGAAACAAGTGACGGACCGCATCGCTCTCGCGGTATTCGTAAAGGTGAGCTTCGTAGTCGGAAGGATTCAGCTGGAAGTAATCGCGCAGAAATCCGCGCAGATCCACCGCGCCGTTTTTCGTTTGCGTCAAAACTTCCACCCGGTTGCAGGTCGAGAGGATGATTCCCTCTTCGACTCCGGGATGACCAGCCAGACGCCTCAAGGCCTCGGGCAGGCGCGCCTCGGGGATGGCGAGTCGCTCGCGCACTTCCACCGGCGCGGTCTTGTGATTCACCCCAATGAGCTGAAACTTCATGATTGGACGAACCCGTGAATCGTACTGTAGTAGTTCGCCGACCAGGCGATCACTGCGGCGACTACGGCCCCGGTGGCGAGATAGGCGGCCCGGCGCCCGCGCCATCCCGCATTCCAGCGGGTAAACACCATCACCATGTACACCGCCCACATGAGTAGCGAAAGAAAAATCTTGGGATCGAGGAAGTCCAGGCGCCCGTAGGTGGCCTGGGCGACGATGCTGCCCGCGACCAGCCCCAGCGTCATAAACGGAAAGCCCAGGAGCAGCGAGCGATAGCCGATCTGGTCGATTACTTCTAGAGCCGGCAGACGCAGGAGAATCGCGGCTGGTTTCTTCGCCTTCAGGCTGCGCTCCTGCAGCAGGTACAGCAGGCTGGCGGCAAAACTCAAGAACAGAGCCGCATAACCCACGAAGATCATGGCAATGTGGACGAAGAGCCATCCCCGCCGCATGCCCGGCGAAATTTCCAGAAACGGTTGCTGCGTGGTTGCCGCGACAAACGTCAAAACGAAAACCAGCGGAAACACCACGATCCCGGGCGAGGTGGTGCGATAGACGAGGTACACAATCATGAACGCCGCCATGACCAGCAAGGCCAGCAGTGACTCGGAATTGTGCACCGAAGCCAGGGTGAGCTGTCCTGAAAGCAGCACCGCCTCGGTCAAAGAGACAAATTGAAATATCATGCCCAGGCTCATGGCGGGCAGGGCCACGCGGTTCAAGAGCGAACTCGTCCGTGTCAAAGCCAGCAGCGCATAGAGCAGTCCCACGGAGTAAAAGCCCAGCGCCACTCGGAGCCACAGTATTGGCATAGAATTTATAGCGAGAAGCAAATTTCGAAGCTGCAATTGGGACCGGCCGATTCCCAGTCCAACCGTTGATTATAGTCTGCACCAGAGGTAAGGCAGAAGAATCACAAGTCCAACCAGTAACCGGCAATCCCCGCCGTCCGCAGTCTGCCGGTCACTGTACGCCCAAGGTACCGAGGGCGTTTTCGAGGCCATCCGCACTCACCACCAACCGCCGTCCCTGCGCCATCATGTCTTCGATCTCGTCAAAAGCCGCAAATAGCCTTAGCTTGACCGCGCCATATTGTTCCGCCTCGGTCAGGGAGCGTCCGTGCAGGCTCGCCCAACCGCGCAGAGATTCGTCGGGAAGAAAGACGCTCACGGAAAACGTCGTCTTGCGATCGGCGGTCACGTCGAAGATATATTCGGTGGCCGGAGCCTCGGGAGCATCAGCCAACGCCGCCCGCCTACCCACAAAATAGTATTGATAGACGTATCCCTGCCCACCGGTGTACGTCTTCATGCGACGCAGAGTCATTTGGAGTTCTTTGAGCGACCGTCTTACTTGCTGCTATTTCCCGGCGAGATCACACGCCCATACTCGCTGGCCCGCGCCAACCGGTCGAACATGCGGTAGGCTGAAGCGGAAATTCGGGCAATGGCCTCTTCGCCGTCGCGCTCGCGCCGCAGGTACGCGGTCATCACACAGATGACATATGGACGATTTTCCACGAACACCACAGCGGAATCGTTGCGCACCGCTTCGAGTTCCCCTGGCTTGTTGGCGACCTTCAATCCCTCCGGCAAGTCCCGGGTGATGAAACCATTCTTGTGAGTGCTGAGGATCTGGAAGAAGTCGGCAGTCATTTCCTGGTTCAGGACTTTGCCGCGATACAGGTCTTCGAGCAAGGTCATCATTTCGCCGGGAGTCGAAATATTCTCCCTGCCCTCGCTGGCCGCCTTCAGGTCCATCATCTTTCGGCGCAGCCGGGTATGGGCGAGCCCCAGCGAATCCAGCAGTGCGTTCACGTTTTCCATGCCCACGCGATCGATCAGGACATTGGTCGCGCTGTTGTCGCTCACCGCGACCATCATGGTGGCAAGATCGCGCAGTGTAATCCGCGTCACTCCCGGAGTGAGGCCGCCCATGATGTCGCTGTCAGCCACCAGGTCAGTGGCTTGCACCGTGTATACATCAGTGAGCTTCAGCCTGCCGGCCTGGGCCTGGCGGTACAACTCCGCCAATACCGCAATCTTGATCGAGCTGGCCTGGGCAAACACATCATCGCCGCGCAGAAGGAATTTCTTCCCATTGTCCAGGTCAAGAATGGCGACGCCCAACACGCCGTCGAGATTATGATCGACGTCGTTGACATTCGATTCGAGCTTTTGCCACAGGACTTCCTGCTTGGCGCCGACGGTTTGCGCCGGGGCGATACCGGCTAACAGAACGAAGAGCATGAGACTTCGCAAGAGATGTTCCTCCTCACCGCAGAAAGCAGGACGGAGCATGATAGCTGCTGTCATGCTGAGCGCACGATGACACTTACCCCTCGATCTTCGCCTCCCGCAGAAGTTTAACCGCGGTCTCCGAGGTCAAAGGCGAGTAATACACTTCCTTGAATGTGTATGACTTCGCCTTGCCTCCAATCACCGGCAGGATCTCGATATGCCAATGGTAGTCTTCGTCGATGGTCTTCCAGTAATCCAGGCTCTTCGATTGAAATAAAGTATTGGGCGAGGTGTGAAGAACGAGATGGAACTCCGGCGTCACCGTTCGAATCCTTTGCAGCGTGCGCCGCAGCAGCGCCCCGAGGTCGAGCACGCTCGACGGCCGCTGTAGTCCGAAGCGTTCGAAAGCCGCTTCGTGGGTGCGGGGGATAATCCAGGTTTCATAGGGTACGCGCGGGGCATACGGGCAGAGTGCGATAAAGTCGCCGCGCACTTCGATCACCCGCTGGTTCTGCTGCAGTTCCTGGGAAATAATGTCACAGAACACGCAGCGTTCCTTGGCTTTGAAATAGTCGCGTCCCGCCCGCAGTTCATACAGCACTCGCCGCGGCACAAATGTGGTCGCGACCAACTGCGAGTTGGGATGCTCAAAATCCTGGCCGGCATTCGCCCCGTGATTTTTGAAGATACTCACGTACTTGAAGCGCGCATCTCTCTTCAAGTCCTGAATGCGATGCGCAGCCAGCAGCAGAAACTGTTCGATTTCCGCATCGCTGGCATTCCACAACTGCCGGTCGTGCCGCGGATTCTCTACCAGCACTTCGTGCGCCCCCACCGGGGACATGCGATCGTAGATACCATCGCCGCGCCGCGTTGGTTCGCCTTCGATCCGATAAAGGGGCGCGGGGTGGACCACCGCGCGGGCCGTCCAGGGACCGCCCTCCACGCCGGGCATGTTCGAAATCACCTGCAGCGCCGCCGGCGAATCCACACAAAACCGGCAAACGGCCTCTTCTCGCGGAGCGTGATCCGGCACATCGTCGCCCGTAATCACCCACGAACGGGTAATCGGGTCCTTACGCAATTCCATGCGTGTAAGGAAAACATCGGCGCGCCCAACCGTCAACTACGATTTGCCATTTGCGACCGGTTAGCGCAGTGCCGCGCGTGCACCTCCACACTCAGCCCCCATAACAAGCCGCGAAGCGGCGCAGAAATAGAGCCCAGGGCGCAAGCCCAGGGCGCAAGCCCTGGGTCAGACCGCACTTTGGTCCAGCCCCGAAGGGACGAAAGAAACGTCCCATTCCTGATTTCCCTCACCCGAAGCGCGACAACACCTTTGTTATAATCCGCGCACGAAGCCCGCCGAAATGACCGAGCCGTCCACGCCGTTGATGCGGCAGTATGCCGCCATCAAGAAGGAGCATCCCAGCGCCCTTCTGTTCTTCCGCCTGGGAGACTTCTACGAGCTTTTCTTCGACGACGCGGTGCTGGCCGCGAAAGAACTGCAGATCACGCTCACCTCACGCAACAAGGAAAAAGGCATTGCCGTCCCGATGTGCGGGGTTCCTCATCATGCTGCCGACGGCTACATTTCCAAGCTGATCCGAAAAGGCTTCAAGGTCGCGATCTGCGAGCAAGTCGAAGATCCGCGCGTCGCCAAAAAACTGGTGCGCCGGGAAGTCACCAGGATCGTCACCCCGGGCACCGCGGCAGATTCTTCCCTCAGTTCGGAAGAAAACAATTTTCTGGCTGCGGTGGCGCAAACCGGCGAGCGCGTGGGCTTCGCCGCTCTCGACCTCTCGACCGGCGAATTCCGCGCCACCGAGTTCCAGGGAGAAGACGCCGCCAAGAAAATCCAGGAAGAAATCCAACAGCTGCGGCCGAAAGAAGTGTTGTACGCGTCGTCAGCGCCGCTGTTCGAGGGTTCCAATGTGGTCGCGGGCGACTCGCCCGCGAGAGTCTCCACTGCCTCTGGCTTCGCCGAAACCCCGCTCGACGACTGGATCTTCGCCCCCGACCACTCCATCCCTCTGCTGGAAAATCATTTCGGAGTGCTATCGCTTGAAGGATTCGGCCTCTCTGGCAAGCCAGCCGCAGCAGCGGCCGCCGGCGCCATTCTCTATTACGTTCGCTCCACGCAGCGCGGAACGTTAAGTCATGTCGATCGGATCGGATTCTACGAGCGCCAAACCTGCCTGGTCCTCGACGCGGTCACCGTGCGCAACCTGGAGTTGATCGAACCGCTTTTTGCGGGAGCCGATGCCGGCTATACCCTGTTCCGGTCGATCGACGCAACGGTCACGCCCATGGGAAAGCGACTGCTGCGCTCCTGGCTGCTGCGCCCGTCGATCGACATCGCGGAAATCAATGCCCGTCTCGATGCCGTCGAGGCCCAGGTCAAAGCGACCATCGCCCGCGAAGAACTACGTCGGGCGCTCGACGGCATCCTCGACCTCGAGCGCCTGTTGAGCCGGGTCACGCTCGAAACCGCCAACCCGCGAGACGTACTCGCCCTGGCGGCTTCGCTGGCCAAGCTGCCGGCAGTCCGCAAAGCGTTGGAACATCTCGTCGGCAATGCACATGTGGTCGCGGCCGACCCGGCCGCGCCAGCGACGCCAGTCGCCCCGGACGACGTAGAGTCCCTAAGTCGCCTGGCAACCCTGCACTCCTCAGTCGACGAGCTTGCCGATCTGCGCCAGCGCATCGAGAGCGCCATCATTCCGGAGCCGCCAATCTCCCTCAGCGACGGCGGCGTCATTCAATCCGGCATCGATCCAGAACTCGACCAACTCCGCGATCTGAGCCGAAACAGCAAACAATTTCTGGCACAGATCGAGCAGCGCGAACGCCAGCGCACCGGCATCGCATCGCTGAAGGTAAAGTTCAATTCGATCTTTGGCTACTATCTGGAAATCTCGAAGGCCAACTCGCACCTGGCCCCGCCCGACTACGAACGCAAGCAGACCCTGGTCAACGCCGAGCGCTTCACCACTCCGGAATTGAAGGAATACGAATCCAGGATTCTCGACGCTCAGGAGAAAATCGTAGACATTGAACGCCGCCTGTTCGCCGAGTTGCGCTCGACGATTGCGGGAGAGGCCCGCCGCATCCGCCAGACCGCGCTGGCACTGGCTGAAATCGATGTGCTGGCCGCCCTGGCCCAGATCGCGGCTTTGCGCAACTACTGTCGCCCGAAGTTTGACGACTCCGCCGACATCGAAATCGTGGCCGGGCGCCACCCGGTCATCGAACAACTGGATCTGGGCAGCGGAGACCGGTTCGTCCCCAACGATCTCTTTCTGAACTCAACCACCAACGCCATCCTCGTGCTGACGGGCCCAAACATGGGCGGCAAGTCCACTTATCTGAGGCAAACTGCGCTGACCGTCGTCATGGCGCAAGCCGGATCGTTCGTGCCCGCCCGTTCCGCCCGGCTGGGCCTTGTGGATCGCGTTTTCACCCGCATCGGCGCCAGCGACAACCTGGCTCGCGGGCGTTCCACGTTCATGATTGAGATGACCGAGACCGCCGCCATCCTGCACACCGCAACTCCGCGGTCTTTGATTCTCCTTGACGAAGTCGGCCGCGGCACTGCCACCTACGACGGCCTCGCGATTGCCTGGGCAGCCGTCGAATACATTCATGCCCGCACCCGGGCGAAGACTCTCTTCGCCACTCATTATTTCGAGTTGACGGAACTGGCCGAGCAGCTTTCCGGCGTGAAGAACTTTCACGTCACCGTAAAAGAAACCGGCGGCGGAATTGTATTTCTGCGCAAAGTTGCTCCTGGCGCGGCTGACCGCAGCTACGGCATCGAAGTGGCGAAACTTGCCGGACTTCCGCATGAGGTGATCGTGCGCGCGCGCGAAGTCCTGGCCGAGCACGAAGCCGCAGAACGTCAACTGATGGGACACCTCTCGCCCGGATCGACTCCGCCGGCCGCACAGTTAACCATCTTCACGCCGCTGTCGCAGCCCGTGCTCGACAAGTTGCGAGAGGTAGATTTGAATTCGCTGACTCCGCTCGAAGCGTTGAACCTGCTGGCCCAGCTTAAAAAGCAGGTGGAATGAGGCGCCCTGGAAAGCGAAAGACTTTCTTACCGGCCTTTGCGGAGTCCTTGGCGACCTTTGCGGTAAAAGATCTTGACTGCAAAGATCGCAAAGGACTGCACCAAGAGCGCAAAGAAAAACCAGACTCGCCCACTGAAGTGATATGTGAATAATTGCTCATAATGCTCAGACAGAAAAGCCTTAACGATTTGCGGGACAATATCGGCCAGCTCCTGATCATCGGCTTCGACGGCACCGAGATGTCAGCCGGTCTCGCCTCCCTGCTTACCCGCCTGCAGCCCGGCGGCGTCATCCTTTTCGGCCGCAACATTACCGGCGGAGAACAAACTTACAAGCTGCTCAGGGAGTGCCAGGAGTGCGTATCCACGCCGCTTTTCACCTGCGTTGACATGGAAGGAGGCCGCGTCGACCGCTTCCGAAACGTCGTCGGCCGCGCCCCTTCCGCGGCCGACGTCTTCGCTACCGGCGATCGCAAGCTCTTTCGCAAACACGGAAAAGTGATTGGCGAATCCTGCCGGGCGTTGGGGTTCAACACCGATTTCGCTCCCGTCCTCGACCTGGCCTTTGAGGCGTCGAAGACTGTCATGAGTTCCCGCGCGGTCTCGGCGGACCCGAAACAAGCAGTGCTTTATGCCCGCGAATTTCTTCGGGGACTGGGCGCGGCCAACGTTGTCGGTTCAGGCAAGCACTTTCCGGGGCTCGGCGAAGGCAACCTCGATACTCATCAGGAGCTGCCGTCGATCGACAAGTCATGGAAAAGGATTTGGGCGGAAGATCTCTATCCCTATCGTGTTCTTCGTCGCGAGCTGCCTATGGTCCTGGTCGGACACGCCAACTATCCCGCGATCACGCATGACGGCAGCCCGGCGTCGCTCTCCAAGAAGTGGATCACCGAGGTGCTGCGCAGAAAAATCGGCTATCGGGGCCTGATCGTCTCTGACGATCTGGAAATGGGAGGCGTCCTGAAAGCCGCCCCCATCGAACAAGCCGCCATCGAGCACATACGCGCGGGCGGCGACCTCTGCCTGATCTGCCACATCGAGGAGTACGTGACGCGTTCCTACGAAGCCCTGATCAAGGAAGCCGAGGGCAATCGTAAATTTGCCCAGCGGGTGGCGGAGTCTGCCGCCGGTGTGCTGGCCTTCAAGAAGAAATCGTCTGCGCTGAGGCGTCGATCGCCAGCGCCTACGCCGGCCAGGCTTGAAAGGCTCTCCCGCCAACTGTGGGAATTCAGCGAACAAGTCGGAATCGCCAGGCTGGGAGCGGGAGGCGCATGATCGTCGCCGGCGTCATGAGCGGCACATCGGCCGATGGTATCAACGTCGCCCTGGTCAGAGTTATAGGGTCGCGGTCGGCCCGGCCGCGATCCTCCGGGCCCAAGCTCTCGTTCAAATTCCTGGCCCACGCCGAATATCCCTATCCGAAAGATGTCCGCAAAGCCGTGCTGGAAGCCATGAACGCGACCCATGCCAGCGTTGCCAACCTGGCCCGCCTGAATTTCCTGCTGGCGGAACTCTATGCCAGAGCCGTGCAAGCCACCGAACGCCGCTTCCGTCTGAAGGCAGACCTGATCGGATGCCACGGCCAGACTTTGTACCACCAGGGCCAGCCCGCAAGTTTTCTGGGCCGCAAGTTGGCGGTCACGTGGCAGACCGGAGAAGGCGCCGTGATCGCGGCTCGCGTCGGCGTTCCGGTTGTCTCCGACTTCCGCCCCGCCGACATGGCTGCCGGAGGCAAAGGCGCCCCCCTGGTTCCGTTTCTCGATTACCTGCTCTGTCGTGATCCGAAGAGTCGGGCGAATCGTGCAAAACATCGGAGGGATCGCGAATCTCACTGCGATCCCGGCAGGAGCGTCTCCCCAACAAGTCACTGCTTTCGATACCGGCCCGGGCAACATGGTGATCGACGCGCTCGCAGAACGGCTCTATCGTCAGCCTTACGATCGCGATGGCCGGATTGCGGCCTCAGGTAACAGTTCTCGAGCCGGTGGTCTCCGAGTTCCTGCGCCTGCCGTTTTTCCGGCTCAAGCCGCCGAAGACCGCGGGACGCGAAGAGTTCGGACGCGAGTTCGCCCTGCAATTCCTCAAACGCTGCAGACGGGCCAGCAAAGCGGACGTAGTCGCGACGGCCACAGCTTTGACAGCGCGCTCGGTCGCTGATGCTCTGCGGCGTTTTGTCCTGCCGCGTGGTGGAGGCTTTCGAGAGTTCGTCGTTTCTGGCGGCGGCGCTAACAATCCAACTTTGCTCGCGATGCTGGCCAACGAGCTTCGCCCGCTGGGGCTGACGATTCGCGCTTCGGACGAATTCGGACTGCCATCTCCGGCCAAAGAAGCTGCGGCATTCGCCCTGATGGCCTACGAGACGTGGAACCGGCGCCCGGCGAATATTCCATCGGCTACGGGGGCAAAGCGCCCCGCTATTTTAGGGAAAATCTCTTATGCGTAGACGAGTGCTGGCAAGCAAAAGGCCCCTCGACTCGCATGGGCGCGCTGGCGCGCATTCATCTTCGCTCGGGGTGACAGGGTTGTTGTTCTTGCTGTTCTTGGGGCAACTCTTTCCTGCTCCAGCAAGCCCGACCCTAACACTCTGGTGATGATCATTGAGAGCAGCCCGACCAACCTCGATCCTCGGGTGGGTCTCGACGCGCAGTCGGAGCGCATTGGCGATCTCATCTTCGACGACCTGCTCACCCGCGACGCTCATCTCAACGTCGCGCCCGGCTTGGCCGAAAGCTGGGACATCCCGGATCCGCTCACTTATGTCTTCCACATTCATCACGGCGTCAAATTTCACGACGGCCGCCCGCTGACCGCCCGAGACGTAAAATGGACTTTCGATTCCCTGCTGCAAGGCAGGATTCGCAGCACGAAATCGGCGACATATCGCTTCGTCGACCACATCGACGCGACCGACGACTACACCGTAGTCTTCCACCTCAAGGAACCTCTCGCCACTTTGCTGTGGAACCTCTCCGACGGAGCCATGGGAATCGTTCCCTACGGCAGCGCCGACGAAATGAGCCGCAGGCCCATGGGCTCGGGGCCTTTTCGCTTTGTCAGCGCCGAAACCGACAAGGAAGTCGTCCTCGCTCGCAATGACGATTACTGGGGAGAGAAAGCGCATATCCAGAATGTCCACTTTATCGTCGTGCCCGACACCACCACTCGCGCCCTGGAGCTGCGCAAGGGCAGCGCCGATCTCGCCATCAACGCGCTCACGTCCGACATGGTCCTGACTCTAGAGCGCGACCCCAATCTCGCGGTTCTGCGCGCCCCTGGCACCGTGCTGGCGTATCTGGCTTTCAACCTGCGCGACCCCGTGCTCCAGGACGAGCGGGTGCGGCAGGCTCTCGCCTACGCCATCGACCGCGGCCCTTTTCTGCAATATCTTTTGCGCGGATTTGCCCGCCCGGCCAATAGCGTCCTGCCCCCGGAAAGCTGGGCCTATAACGGCGACGTACCTGCCTACAACCACGATCCCGCGCGCGCCCGCCAATTGCTCGAGCAAGCGGGATATCCCGAGGTGAACGGCGTCCGCTTTCACCTCACCATGAAATCTTCGACCGAAGAAAGCACGCGCCTGATGGCGGCGGTGCTGCAGCAGCAACTGCGCCAGGTGGGAATCGCGCTCGACATTCGCACTTTCGAATTCGCGACTTTCTTCTCCGATGTGACCCACGGCCTGTTCCAGCTCTACTCGTTGCGCTGGATCGGCGGCAACGAAGACCCCGACATATTCGAATACATTTTTCACTCCTCAAAGTTCCCCCCCAACGGCGCCAACCGCGGATACTTCGCCGATCCGCGAGTCGACGCGCTGGTCGATCAGGCCCGCCACGAACTCGACCCGAATACGCGCAAGCAGCTGTACGCGGAAATCCAACGCACCCTGGCCGACCAGCTGCCTTACATCAATCTCTGGTATTTCGACAACGTGCTGGTGCACTCGAAGCGAGTCCGCAATCTGACGTTGAATCCTTCCGGCAATTACGATTTTCTGAAAACCGCGGAGCTGGATGAGAGTCGTCCGTCGTCGGTCGTCAGTCGTCAGTAAATGCTCTTACCTCTTGCTGACGACCGAAGACTGACGACTGACGACTAGTCAGTGTTACCATCGAAACATAAATCCTTCGCATGCATATTCTCTTCATCGGCGATATTTTCGGACGCCCCGGCCGCAACATCGTTAAAGACCGCCTGCCCGGGCTGGTAAAGGATCGCGCCATCGATCTGGTAATCGCGAATGGAGAAAACTCCGCTGGCGGCTTCGGCATCACCGGGGCCCTGGCGGAAGACCTCTTCGATTTGGGCATCGATGTCATCACGACCGGCAACCACATCTGGGACAAGCGCGAGATCGTCGACTATTTTCAGAGCGCCGACGGCAACCAGCACAGTCCCGTCCGCCGCCTGTTGCGTCCGGCGAATTACGCGCCTGACATGCCGGGATGGGGCGTCTATGAAGGCAACAAAAAGGGCGTTCCTTACGCCGTGGTCAATCTGCAAGGACGCGTCTTCATGGCCGCCAACGACGATCCCTTCCGGGTTGCCGACAAGTTGCTGAAGGAGATCAAAGCAAAAGTGATCTTCGTGGACTTCCACGCTGAAACCACATCGGAAAAGCTTGCGCTGGGATGGTATCTGGATGGGCGGGTTACAGCGCTCGTCGGCACCCACACTCACATTCCCACCGCCGACGAGCGGGTCATGCCCGCCGGCACTGCCTACATCACCGACGTCGGCATGACCGGACCCTACGACAGCGTGATCGGAGTGCAGAAAGAAATGATCATCGCCCGCTTCCTGAACAATATGCCGGCGCGATTCGAGGCCGCCACCGGTGACGTTCGCCTCTGCGCCGTGGTGGTCGACTGCGACGAAGTGACCGGCCGCGCCAGAAAATCGAAAGACTAATGCTCACCTAAAAGCTCCCTGTCATCCTGAGCGCAGCGACTTCTCCGCGAAGCGAAGAAGTTGCGGAGTCGAAGGACCCCTATAATCTGTTCAAGCTCCAAGTTCACGCAAAGCTTCACAGCGTCCGCGGGCTACTTCTTTAACACCTTCTCCAGTTCCGCACGATTCCCCGCCGGCAAATATCGCAGCGCCAGCCAGCGCCAGCGCCCTATACACTTCCTCGCGCCCCTGGAATCTTTTTCATCTCCCGGAGATGCTGCTGCACCGTAGCCGCATCGCCGCGCACAATCGGCCCGCTGAAGGCTCCTGCCGGGCCAAGCTTCGCGTAATTTGCCAGCGTCTGCCGCACAATCGGCAGCATCTTCTTGCGGGCCGCGGCGGGTGAAAGCCCCGCCGCACGCGCGACTCTTTCCCCGGTCACCAACAAAGCGACCAGCAAGGGCGACGTGAATGCTCCCCACGCGTGGTACGCCAACTTCTTGTCGCTTGAGATGGGGAACGGCGCCGCCCCGAGGTCCCGCACAATCCTGCGGGCGACGCGCACGGCTGCCGGATCGCCTTCCAGGGCGAAGGGCACACCATTGAGCGAAGGAGCCGACCGGTGGACGAAGGTCATCAGCGGATGTACCGAAGCCACAGCCGCGCCACGAAGCCGCAACCCCCGCAGTTCGTCGCTCGCCAGCGCACCGCTCGAGTGCAGCGCGAATTTGCCTCGCCAGTCCACTGCGTCCGAGAGTTGCCGGGCTGCCCGCGCAATCTCACGGTCGGGCACGCAGAACCAGACCAGGTCCGCGTCGAGCACGTACGTCCGACACGGCCACCCTGGCACGCACCAGTTTGGCAAGGGCCCGTGCTTTGCGGCGAGACGCAATGCTGTTTCCGGGAACGATTTCGGTGATGCTGTATCCCGCCCGCTTCAGCTGCAACGCCAGAGCGCTTCCCAGTCTTCCCGGCCCGACAATCGCAATCCGCGGCTTGGCTGCCATCGCCGCAGCATAGCATTTCCCTTCCCGGCCTCTGCTCGTAGCGCCAGCGACTCGCCCGCGCGGCACCACCTCCTGCTTTATAGTATTTCCATGCCGAAATCGTCCCCTAAGAAAGCCAGAGTTCTCTCTTCCCGCGAGGTCTACCACGGGCCCGCCTTCCGCGTCACCGCAGACGAAGTGCTCGAACCCAGCGGCGTGCATACCCGCCGCGATATTGTCCACCACTCCGGCTCGGTGGTGATCCTCGCGGTTGAAGATGGTCACTCTGAGCCCCGTGTCCTGCTCGAACGCCAGTATCGCCATGCCGCGCGCCAGCTGCTCTGGGAGCTGCCCGCCGGACGCATCGACGAAGGTGAAAACGATTTGACCGCCGCCAAGCGCGAACTTCTGGAGGAGACCGGCTACACGGCTTCGCGCTGGCGCGGGATTCTGCGCTTCTACGCCAGCCCGGGCTTCCTGGCTGAGACCATGAACCTGTACCTCGCGCGCGGCCTGCGCCCGGGCCAGGCCCAACCCGAGGCGGACGAGGTCATCCACGTTCGCATGGTGCCGCTTTCGGCTGCGGTTCGCATGGTCATGCGGGGCACAATTAAAGACGGCAAGACCATTGCCGGTATCCTCTGGCTGAACCAGTTCCTCAAGGATGCAAAGCCGCGCCGATAGAGGCTGTCTCTTCTCAGTTTGACTGTCGCAATCTCTTGACAGTACCCCTCTCTAGCAGCACAATTGCCTCAAATGCGGGGTACGGCCTCACATCGCAAGAGAACGTGCCCAGGGGGCGTACGTGGAACGTTTGAAAGGTACGGTGAAGTGGTTTAACAACGCCAAGGGCTACGGTTTTATCGGGCGTGACGACGGCAGTCCTGACGTGTTCGTGCACTACAGCGCGATCAGCTCTGAAGGCTACAAGAGTCTTCAGGAAGGCGATCAAGTGGAGTTTGAGGTCACCCAGGGACAGAAGGGTCCGCAAGCGGCCAACGTCACCAAGGCATCGTAAGATTTCCAGCAGAGCAGTCCCGGCGTTCCTTCGGCTGCGCTCAAGATGGGCCCGCCGGCCGTCGCGAGGGCATCCTGCCCTGGCCCGAAGCAGCAGGCAAGGTTTCTCAACCGCTGCCCATCTTCCCCTCCAGCCGCAACTTGTTTAATCTTTATCGCAATGGACAACAAGGCCATCGCCGGCATTCTCTACGAAACCGCCGACCTGCTCGAAATCGACGGCGGGGATTCATTCCGCATCCGTTCCTACCGCAACGCCGCCGAAGCCATCGAAGCCCAGACCCAGCAGATCGCCGACATCATCGACGAACCCAAGAAGGTGCTCGCCATTCACGGCATCGGCAAGGGCATGCTGGTGAACATGCAGGAAATGTTCAAAGAGGGCAAACTCTCGCTGCATGCTGAATTGCTCAAGAAATATCGGCCCTCCATGCTGGACCTGCTCAAGATTCAAGGCCTGGGACCGAAGACGATCGCACTCATCTGGAGCGCCTATCAGGTAAGCGATCTAGAAGGCGTGGAGAAACTGGCCAAAGAAGGAAAAATTCGCGAGCTTCCCCGCATGGGCGAAAAGCAGGAACAGAAACTGCTCAAGGCCATCGAGGATTATCGCCGCATTGCCGGCCGCTTTCTGCTCGACGCAGCTGAACGTGAAGCCAGATAAGATCATCGAACACCTGCGCGACTATCCCGGCGTGGAAAAAATCACGCCCGCCGGTTCGCTGCGCCGCGGACGCGAAACCGTCGGCGATCTCGACATTCTGGTCACAGGCAAAGCCTGCTGCGATGACGCCACTCGCGAAAAATTGATCGAGCATGTCATCAAACTTCCAGGCCTCATGGAGATCATTGCCCGCGGCGAAAACAAAGTCAGCTTTCGCTTGCGCGGCGGCATGCAGGTGGACGTGCGCCTCCTCCCGCCGGAGTCTTTCGGGGCGGCCATGCAATATTTCACCGGCTCCAAGGCCCACAACGTGGCCTTGCGGCAGCGCGCGCTGAAAATGGGGTACACCCTCAGCGAGTACAGCCTGGCCGCACTGGACACCGAAAAACCGGTCGCGGGAAAAACCGAAGAAGAGATTTACGCCAAGCTCAAGCTCGACTACATACCTCCCGAGTTGCGCGAAAATCTGGGCGAGATTGCCGCCGCCGAGGCCCACACTCTGCCTAAGCTCATCACCCAGGCCGACCTGCAGGGCGACGTCCACATGCATACCGTCGAAACCGACGGACGCAACACCATCGAAGAAATGGCCGGGGCCGCCAGAGAGCACGGCTACAAATACCTGGCCATCACCGACCATTCGAAGAATCTAGCTTTCGCCAACGGCCTTGATGACAAGCGAGCCATCGAACACATCCAGCGAATTCGAGCCGTAAGCGAAAGCCTCGGCGACATCAGGATTTTCGCCGGCATTGAAGTGGATATCCTGGCCGACGGCACGCTCGATCTCTCCGACTCGGTTCTCGAGCAGATGGACATTGTTATTGCCAGCGTGCACTCCCACTTCAACCAAACTTCCGCCGAGATGACCGACCGCCTGCTCAAAGCGATCGAGAATCCCAACACCAACCTGCTCGGTCATCCCACCGGCCGAATGCTGCTTCGCCGCGATGCCTACGCCTTCGACATCGATGCCGTGCTCAAGGCAGCCGCCAAGAAGAGAGTGGCGATGGAATTAAACGCCTATCCCGATCGCCTCGACCTCAACGACCGCAATCTCCGGCTGGCCAAGGAGCACGGAGTGAAAATCGTAATCAACACCGATTCCCACCACACCTCTCACCTGGACAAGATTCGCTTCGGCATATTGCAGGCCCGCCGCGCCTGGCTGACCAAAGAGGATGTATTGAATACCTTGCCGCTGCAAGATTTCGCCAAAGCCATAAAGCACGCCTGGTAAGGTTGACAGTGCGATGACCTTGGTGTGTCATCCTGAGCGGAAGCGTGTCTTCGCGTCGCGAAGGGACGGCGAAGTCGAAGGACCCCTATCATCGTCCCGACTGCAGTTCCCTAGGGATTTCGGTTCTCCACAACAAAATACGAATCGCTCGGAACCACGTCGCATCTATCCCGTATGGAATTCCGACAACTTGGCCGCTCTGGCCTTAAAGTACCCGCTCTCAGCTTCGGCACCGGCACATTTGGCGGTGGCAACGAATTCTTTCGCGCCTGGGGCGCAAGCGATGTGGCCGAGGCCACTCGCCTGGTTTCCATCTGCATGGAGGCTGGCGTCAATCTCTTCGACACCGCCGACATATATTCCGCCGGCCTTTCCGAGGAAATTCTCGGCAAGGCGCTCGAAGGAAGGCGTCAACATGCCCTGATCTCGACCAAGGCCACGTTCCGCATGGGCAAGGGGCCGAACGATCTCGGATCGTCGCGCCACCACCTGATTGAGGCTTGCGAAGCCAGCCTGCGTCGCCTGGGGACCGACTACATCGACATCTACCATCTTCACGGATTCGACGCGCTCACGCCCATCGACGAGGTTCTAAGCACGCTTAACCGCCTGATCGAAAGCGGAAAGGTGCGCTACATCGCCTGCTCGAATTTCTCCGGCTGGCATCTGATGAAGTCTCTCGCCGTCTCCGACCGCTATGGCTGGGCTCGCTACGTGGGACACCAGGTCTATTACTCGCTCATCGGCCGGGAGTACGAATGGGAACTGATGCCGCTGGCGCTCGATCAGGGAGTGGGCGCGCTGGTCTGGAGCCCGCTGGGTTGGGGACGCCTGACCGGGAAAATACGGCGCGGCCAACCCTTACCCGCTGGAAGCCGCCTCCATCAGACCGCCGAATACGGACCTCCCGTAGCAGACGAGCATCTGTACAAAGTGGTGGACGCCCTCGAGCAGGTGGCCAAGGAAACTGAAAAGAGCGTAGCCCAGGTCGCGCTCAACTGGCTGCTGCGCCGGCCGACAATTTCGACTGTCATCATCGGCGCCCGGAACGAAGAGCAGTTGCGTCAGAACCTGGCAGCAGAAGCATGGTCGCTCTCGCCGTCGCAGGTTGCAGCCCTTGACCGCGCCAGCGCCCAGCAGCCGATCTATCCATATTGGCACCAGTGGCAGTTCGCCGAACGCAATCCGCTACCGGTCCCTGGCTAAGAGCTTTCAGTAAATGGAGGCCGGGCGTCCCGCCCGGCAGGACGGGCGAGACGCCCGTCCTCCATCATCCGACTGTTGCTGAAAGCGTATAGAATTACCGCAGCCGAGGCCTGCCATGCCTGAAGACATCCCTCCAGGATCACCCGTCGCACCGGAGCCATCTGCCGAAGCCGACTCCGCCTCGCCGCTTGAGCTCGGTCCTGGCCCTGGAATCAATATTGCAGAGGAATTTGGCACCGCGAAACGCAACCTCCCGCCGGCGAAGATTGTAGCCATCGTGCTGGGGATCGCAGCAGTCCTGCTCGGCATCTTCGCCTTCGTGGATCGAGCCAAGCCTCAGGGCAACGGCTCGGTGGACAATATTGCTGCCGTGGAAATTCCTGACCAGCATGCGGTCATGGTGGCGATAAATATAACCCTGCACAATTCAGGAGAGAAGTCGCTCTGGATCCACGACATCAAAGCGAAGATCGCGACCGACGCCGGCGAATTCACCGATGAAGCCGCGTCCGCCGTGGATTTCGACCGCTACTTTCAGGCCTTTCCCGCGCTGAAAGAGCGTGCCCTAGCCGCGATACCGCCAGAAACCAAGATTTTTCCGGGGGGACAGACCCAGGGCACGATCGTTGTGAGTTTTCCCGTGACCAAAGACGATTTCGACAAGCGCAAATCGCTCAGCGTGGCGATCCAGCCCTACGATCAGCCTCTGCCTGTGGTGTTAACCAAATAAAGGATTTTCACTGGTGCTTCTGCAGAATCTTTCTGCGCGCCAGGTGGGTTGACGCTGTGGGTTTGATGTCGTCGTACTTCAGGCAACTGATCGCTCCGTCCACTTCAAGCACCGCGAGCGCAACTTCGTTCAATCCCGCAATGCCATGCTCGCGCAAGGACTGATGCAACTCGTCCATGCTGACGTGTTCCCGAGCCATGTGAGCAGCGATGATCGTGCCATCGTGCACCAGCAAACTGGGCTGGCCCTGGACCAATTTGCGGAAGCGCCGATTTCCGCCTGAGAGTTCAGCAATCACGTAGTTGAGCAGCAGAAGGGTCACAGCAGCGACGATGCCGCCGGTAACGGACGTGTCCGGGCCGGTCATCGCGTTCTGCACCGCGTTGCTCAACAGGAGGAGCAGCGCCAGATCGAAGGGCGTCATCTGCCCCACTTCGCGTTTGCCGCTGAGCCGTATGCCCAGCAGGACGACGGCATAGATCACCGTCGTCCGCAGCGCGATGCCGATCAGAACGTGACCACCCGGATACATGCGTTCTATTGGGTCGCCGTGATCGGTGTCGGGGCACCCTTCGGTGTGCTCAGGTATCCCGTTGCCTTGTCCTTGTCCACCGTCCAGACCACAAGCTCATACAACATCCGGTCCCGTCCGCTATAGAACTGGATCGGCTCGCTGACGTTGCGATCTTTCTTCTCGATGGTCTTGTCGTCTGAAGTCACGTTCAGAGTGAACTTGCCTTTTTTCACGTCGGTCTTCTTCAATTGCAGGCCAACGGTCGAGATGGGCTGGGGTTTGGCGCCCTTGATCAGCGTGAATTCGTAGTAATTGCGGTCCCCCTTATGCTTGAGGACTTCCAGATCTCCGCGCGTGTTGGCAATCAGGCCGCTCTGCACTCCCAGGTCGCCGATGGTGCTCTGCAGCTTCGCTTTGGTAGCTTCCAGATCGGCCTTGGTCGAAGAAACGTCAGTCTTCACGCCGCCGATATCAGTCTTGACTCCCGCCACTTCCCCGCTGACCGCGCTGATCTGCTCCTTCTGTTGCTCCGCCAGACGCGCTTCCGAAGCCTTCTGTTGCCGCACCAGATCGGCGGACCGCGCCGCCATTTCTTTCTTGGTCATGCCCAATTGCGTGGCCAAGGTCTCGTCATCGGCTTCAGCCGACTGCATGCGCTTGCCCAGATCGGCAAGCTGCGCGCTGCTCGCGGCCTGGTCCTTGCTCATCTTGTCCAAACGTCCGCGCAGATCAAAGATAAAATAGAGCGAGCCCGCGACGTAAATTACCGCCAGCGCCAAAAGAATCCACTTGCCCGCGCTACCTTCCGACGCGACGTTGACTTCACCCTCGTCCGCCATACAGTCCCCTCCACTGGTTAGATTGCAATGTTGAAGCAATTGTTGAATACAGAACCCGCACTGTCAATTGCCAGGATGGTGCAAGGCATAAAGCCGGAGTAAGCGCATGGGATGCTTCCAGCCGCCTTTCAAGTGCCTACGCCGTCCTGAATGGCTGCGCTCACCGCAGGGAGAATGCCGAGATCGATGTAAATAGGTCGAATCAATTTTCGGATCGACGGCAATCGGGTCGCGAACCAGGCGGCGCCTGCCACGCAGCAGACTCCGCTCAGCACGACAGTCAGAGGCGCTCCGACTGCATGCGCCAACCCTCCGGCGAGCAGACTCCCGAAAGGAGCCATCCCCACGAACGCCATCGAATAGAAGCTCATCACCCGGCCGCGTTTGTTGTCTTCCACGATAGTTTGGATGATGGTGTTACTGGCCGCCATCTGCTGCATCATGCCGAAACCACAGACCAGCATGAGAAGCAGAGACAGCCATAAAATGCGCGACATTCCGAACAGGATCAGGCCGACGCCGAGCGACCCGGTGGCGATGGGAATCATTCGGCCCAGCCCGAGCACGGTCTTGCGCAAGGCGAGCGACATCGCTGAAACCAGGGCGCCGATTCCAAGAGCCCCCATCAGAAACCCCAGCGTATGCGGGCCACCCTTCAAAATCTTTCCAGCGAAAATCGGCATCAGCACCGTGAAGGGCCAACCCATCAGGCTTACCATCGCGAATAACAGCAGAATCGTGCGAACTGGGGCGAACCCGGAGACGTATGCCCACCCTTCTTTCAATTGATCCAGCATGGAGTCAGCCGTGGCCTTCACGATTCCAGGGGTCAGCCGCATGGCCAGCAGCGACGCGATGACCGCGATGTAACTGATGCCGTCGATCAGGAAGCACGCGCCCTCGCCAGAGAGCGCAATGACTCCTCCGGCCAGGGAAGGACCTACCAGCCGGGCCAGATTGACCATCGATGAATTCAGTGCAATCGCATTCCCTAAATCCTGCTTGTCTTCGACCATCTGCACCAGAAATGCCTGGCGCGTGGGCATGTCAAAGGCATTGATCAAACCCTGAAAAGCGCTCAGCCAGATGATCTCCTGAATGTTGATGTGGCGGACCAGGGTCAGAAAAGCCAGCGCCAGCGACTGGATCATTGCCAGAATTTGCGTCACCAGCAGAACCTGACGGCGATCGAGGCGGTCAATCCAGACCCCGGCAAACGGGGCAAAGATAAAAGTAGGTATCTGTCCCGCAAAGCCGACGATGCCGAGCAAGAAGGCCGAGCCGGTAAGCCGGTATACCAGCCAACTGGTCGCCAGGCGCGTCATCCAGGTCCCGATCAGGGAGATGCTCTGGCCGCCGAAATACAGACGAAAGTTTCGATGCCGCAGCGACCGCCAGGCGCGCGAAATACCGGGCTTGCTGTTGGACTCGTCGTTAGCCGTTGCAGGAGTCGAAGAAAGGGGCGGGCTCACGTTACAGCTTTACCTTCCGCAGTCGCAGTGAATTCGTAATCACAGAAACCGAACTCAAGCTCATGGCCGCCGCCGCCAGAATCGGACTCAGCAGCAGACCGAAAAACGGATAAAGCACGCCCGCCGCAATGGGCACTCCCAGTGAATTGTAGATAAATGCGAAGAACAGATTCTGCCGGATGTTGCGCATCGTCGCCTGGCTCAGCTTGCGCGCCCGAACGATTCCCGCCAGGTCGCCCTTCACCAGCGTGATGCCACCGCTCTCCATCGCGATGTCGGTGCCCGTGCCCATGGCGATGCCGACATCGGCCTGCGCCAGCGCGGGCGCGTCGTTGATGCCGTCGCCGGCCATGGCCACGATGCGTCCTTCTTTCTGCAGGCGCTGCACTACCTCGGATTTCTTGCCGGGCAGAACTTCGGCTTCGAATTCCTCGATGCCCAGAGTTTTCGCCACCGCTTGCGCCGTGGCCCGGCTGTCGCCGGTCAGCATCACCAACCGCATGCGCTCATGCCTGAGGTCGCGCAGAGCCTGCGGCGCCGATGCTTTAATCGAATCGGCGATGCCGATCACGCCTGCCACCTGGCCATCGATGGCTGCAAAAATCACCGTTTGTCCGTCGCGACGCTGCTCCGCCGCCTTCTGCGCCAGCGGCGCGGTAGAAATTCCGGCCTCTTCCAGCAACCCTTCGTTGCCAATCAGGACTCGCCGGCCATCGACGAGGCCGCTCACTCCCCGCCCGGTGTGAGATTGAAACTCTGCACTGTTCGCCAACACCATGCCACGGCTCCTGGCCGCTTGCACGGCCGCTGCTCCGAGAGGATGCTCGCTTCCCTGTTCCAGGCTGGCCACGATTCGCAGCAACTCATTTTCGTCCCGACCCGCCGTGGTGACGACCGACGTCACGCGCGGCTTGCCGTCGGTCAACGTCCCAGTCTTGTCGATGACCAGGGTATCCACTTTCTCCATTAGTTCGAGCGCTTCCGCATTCTTGATCAGCACACCCGCCTGAGCGCCCCGGCCAGTCCCGACCATAATTGCAATTGGGGTTGCGAGCCCCAGGGCGCACGGACACGCAATAATGAGCACCGCCACTGCGTTCACCAAACCGTGCGCCAGCCGCGGTTCCGGGCCGAGCAGACTCCACAGCACGAAAGTCAAAATCGAAATCGCGATCACCGCCGGAACGAACCAGCCCGCTACCCGGTCCGCCAGTCGCTGAATGGGAGCGCGGCTGCGCTGCGCCTGGCTGACCATGCGCACGATTTGCGCCAGCAAGGTTTCGCCTCCGACCCGCTCGGCGCGCATCACCAGCGACCCGGTCCCGTTCACGGTGGCCCCAATCAGCGGACTGCCGGGTCCCTTGCTCACGGGGATAGACTCGCCGGTGATCATCGATTCATCCACGCCGCTCGTGCCTTCGAGCACCGTGCCGTCTACCGGTACTTTTTCTCCCGGACGCACCCGCAACCGGTCCCCGGCCTTGACCTGCTCCAGCGGCACGTCTTCTTCCCGGCCATCGCGCAAGATTCGCGCCAATTTCGGCGACAAATCCAGCAGAGCTCGAATCGCCGCCCCGGTGCGGCTGCGAGCCCGCAACTCCAGCACCTGGCCGAGCAATACCAGCGTCGTAATCGCCGCCGCCGCTTCGAAGTACAGCGCAGGCTTTCCACTCATCTCGCGAAAAGCAGCGGGAAATACTTGCGGGAACACGGTCGCCACCAGGCTGTAAAAATAGGCCACGCCTGTCCCCATCGCGATCAGCGTAAACATGTTGGTCGAGCGATTGACGATAGACGTCCAGCCCCGCTGAAAAAACGGCGCACCGCCCCACAGCACGACCGGCGTGGCCAGAATCAATTCGATCCAGGGCTCCCAGCCTGATGGAATCAAGCGCTGCGCTATCATGCCCGGCAGCATGTGACCCATCGCAATCACCAGCAGTGGGACCGTCAACGCCAGGCTGATCCAGAACCGGCGCGTCATCTCCCGCAGCTCGGGATTTTCCTCCTCCTGTGCCGTGACCGTGCGCGGCTCCAGCGCCATGCCGCAGATTGGACAATTGCCCGGTCCGGGCCGCACGATTTCCGGATGCATAGGGCAGGTGTATTCCACGCGCGTCGCGGCGACCGGAATTTCCGGCTCAAGCGCCATTCCGCAGCGCGGGCACGCGTCCGGTCTGGCCGAGCGCACTTCCGGACACATCGGACACACGTAAGCGCCGGTGGCGTCAGAAATCGGATTCGTCGAAGTTTTAACTGCAGAGGTAGCCAGAATGCTTTTCACCAGCGGAGGGCTGGCGGCCGCAGGCGCGATATTGACAACCTGCAATCCCGCGCTGGCCGCCGGATCTCGCGCTAGATACTCCCCTGGACGAACCCTGAACTTCTCCCGGCAAGGCGCGCAGCAGAAGTAGTAGTTCTTTCCGGCGTGCTCCATTTTGTATTTGGCGGTGGAGGGCTCCACGTTCATTCCGCAAACTGGATCTTTCACCGTAGTTGGAGATTTAGCAGAACTTTCCATATCGGGGGGCGCAGGCTCGACGAATTGATGGCTTCACAATATTAGATTCATTCGTTTATCCCGTCGATTGTTGTATCTTCAGAGGGGAGGCAGGAAGAGGCCAGATGACCCAACTAGAAGTGGCATACCGCTATCACAAACCGGTGCGGGAGGCGACCATGCGCGCCCTCGACACCCTGCGCGACGTGTATGGCGTCCGGCGAATTACCTTCAAGGAGGCAGAGCTAATCATTTACATCGAGTTTGACGCTTCGCGTTTGAAGGAACCTTTGATTGCAAATTTGCTCCGGCGTGCTGGACTGGATCTGGGAGAACAACTGGTGCTGGCTTGAGTTGAGCGCTCGCGCAGTCAAGCTCCTTCCCGTGCTTCCCAAATTTCGTAACTCTCTGAAAGCCAAGCCTGGAAAGGCTTTCGGCTTGACGGAGTCCACTCGGCCCCGCGCGGGTCTAAATCCGGTCGAGCCTCGGCGACTTCAGCTTGAACACCATGTGAGCAGCCTCCTGGGTGAACTGTCTTTTCTAGGGGTTGGAAGGAATCGCAACGACAGCCGGTGGGGTGGGGGGAGGGCTGTTTTAAATGCAAGGGGCGCTCAAGAAAACCTCTGGCCGAAGTTTTTTCTCTGGAGCGCCCCGTTGCGCGCCACTTCGTCTGTCGAGATGTAAAGCATCCCCGATGCCATTCTCAAGTTGCTGAAAACGCTATGCCCAAATCACCGGTAATCGAGTAGGAATTGCTCCTTAGGGGGAAAGAATTACGCTCAGGCGCTGACCTCGCACGATGCCTGCCGAAATGCTGTGGAAATCCTCTAAAAGCCTTTATGGTAGCCAGTTTTGACGGAGTCCATAGTCACAGGTACAGGCCGCAAGAAGTGCCTGTCCCGGTCGATTGACGGCCGCGAGCCGCGAAGCGGCGCCAGAATGTAGCCCAGGGCGCAAGCCCTGGGTTCTACGGTGAAAGAGGGTATAGCCCTGACAGGGCGAAAGAGGGGCGGGAGGGAGGACGCCCTAACGCTTCGCGGCCTCAGCTCCAAGCGGCGCTCCTGGGAGATGCTCCGCCTTCCACCGCATCGCGGCTGTGATTCGAGTCCGTCCGCTGGGATGATCAAAAAACACAAACTCCTCGATCGGCCCGGGATCGAGTTTGCGATACTCTCCCAGCATCAAATCCACTTCGGCTTCCCCGTCCGGCTGCTGGCTGGCGTTAATGCCGTACATGTCCGCTTCGTACTCCATGGTGCGGGTAATGGTGTTGTTCACTGGGGTCAGCACGAAGGAAAAAACCGTCAGCAGCAGCGCCGCCAGGGGCAATACCGCGAGATCCGTCGTCCCCCTGATTCCCCAGCTCTCTCCCCAGCGCGCCAACGCAGTATTGAGACCCCAGTTCAGGAAAGCAAACATGAACACCAAAACCACACCGTTGAGGACCAGGCTTTTGAATTCATGATTCAGTACGTAGTGCCCCATTTCGTGGCCCATGGTCGATTCGATTCCAGCCAGGGAGCAGCGTCTCAGCAGGTTGTCGTTGAGCGAAATTCGCGTGGTCGAGGCAAAGCCACTGACGTTGGCGCTGACCCGATCAGACTGCCGCGACGCGTCATAGACGTAAACGTCGCTGGCGGGAATCCCGTTGGCACGCGCCAGGCTCAGGATTGGGTCCCTGACGCGAGGATCTTCCAGCTTGGTAAACCTGTTGAACAGGGGAAAAATAAAAACCGGCGCGATCATTCCGACGAAGGCGACAAAGATCAGCGATACCGCGCTTCCCCACACCCACCAGTTCTTGCCCAGCCGGCGGGCCAGTCCAAACAAAATCACTATCAGGATGGCCCCCAGCGCCACCACCAGCGCCAGTCCGATCATCTGGTCGCGCATCCATTGGCCGAAGTTCTGGTTGGAGAGGCCGTATTTGTGCTCGCGAAAATAACCCTCATAGACCGTGAGCGGAAAGGTGATCGCAGCGACCACCGCGACGAACTGGGCCCAGTAAATGACGGACTGCAGCGGCCGGAAGCGGCTCAGACGCTCGGCAACGTCGCGCATCCGGGCTGACCAGCGGAAGCGCAACATAATCCACATCACCACCGTGGTGGAGAGAAAATCCCAGAGCAGGAGCCAGTAGCCGCCTTCAAAATATGCGTCGGAGCGCGCCCGCTGGTCAGCGGGGACGCTGGCCAGATAAGCATCCACTGCCGCCTGGACATCAAACGGCGGAGCGGGAGCGATTCCCGTTGCCTTGGTCGCGTCCGCGTTCGAAGTCTGCGCCCGTGCCGGCGCAAGCCCAGGGATAATGATTAGAGTTAAAACGAAAATGACGAGAGTTAAAAGAAGGATGCGCGCTGCAATCGTTCGCCCGGTCCAGTTCAAACTGCCTCCAGCCGCGGAGATCGTCATCCGCGCGAGGGATCTTATCAAGTTCCCAGGCTTTCGCTATAATCGAGATCGCTGCTGAACCGCCACGCCGCATCGCGCCCTTAGCTCAGCTGGATAGAGCGTCTGGCTACGAACCAGAAGGTCGGGAGTTCGAATCTCTCAGGGCGCACCATTCTTCCCCTTTAAATACGCGGGTTTTAACACCACCACCTTGCGGACCGTTTGCGCCGGTGCCATCCGTTATACCGCCGTTATACCGTAGAACCGCTGGTAGTGTTGAAGTCCGGAAAGGAAGAACGCCGCGCTTTGCCCGCTGGGGGCTGGTTTCACGCTCCTAGGAGTCGCCTGCGAGCGGCGTTGGGGGTCGTAGAGGCAGGAGTAATTGCATCCGGGTTCCGGGTTACCGTAGCGGGTGCGAAGGGAACGTGGGAGCGGCCCTAGGCGTTGCGAGTCTCAGCCCCTTTGGGCAGGCTGCGGCCCTGGCAATGAGTGAAATCGCGATTTTTCACCAATTACACGCTCGTCCCGCAGTGGAAGTAGAAGCCATAAGCCGCTAGGATGTTTTCCGACTGGCGTTCGGCTCGGCCATTTAGCCGCTAGACTCTAGACATGTGCATGGGAGTTTCTAGGTGCCTGGCCATCCTGTCGATTGCCGCGATATCGGATGTCGGTGTCCGGGAAAGGAAGGGAGTCAAGTCGCATGGCGAAGGCGAAGGAGTTTACAGTAACGATCGAAGACAAACCGGGCGCCCTGGGGAAGTGCTTCCTCGCTCTGGCGGAGCGTGGAGTGAACATCCTGGCTTTTCAATCGTATGTAGAGGAAGCGCGAGAGCCTGGCCCGATTCCTGGTGGATGATCCGGCCAGCGCCAAGGCGGTGCTGGGCGGCCTGCGCATGATCTTCGAGGAGACGGACGTCGCCGTAGTCAGGCTGGCGCACCGTCCGGGTGAGTTGGGCCGCGCAGCCTCGCGGTTGGGCGAAAAGCAGATCAACATTGACTACTCCTACTGCGGACTGGAGCCAGGATCGACGCTGGCGCTGGTGGTCTTCGGGGTTGACAACTTGACCAAGGCGGCCACCGTGCTGGACGAGCTAGCCGCCGAAGACCACCCGGAAAGTGGACCGTCAACGAAACTAGGCGTGAGTACTCAAAGCCCCAGTCAATGAGCGCTATGGCGATGTTACGCCAAGAACAGAATATGCCGTCGAGCACGAAACCGGCAGACACCTAATAGCCGCCCTAAATTCGAGCCGTAAAAGCAATGCTTTTGATCGGCCCGTTTGAGCTAGCCGACTAGAGCATTAGCTTGGCAACGTAAGTCGCTACATCCATGCCAATCACTGACGCCCCACCCCAGACGAATGCCGGATGGAATCGGTGCGACCTTGCCCCGTCAATGACGGCGCAAGCCAGAACGCTTCCTGCGCAGAGCAGTAGCACCCCGAGATCGCTGTCGCTACGAAGGCCGTTCGCATACGACGTGAGGCGCCCGAACGCTGGCCCAAGTAGGCTCAGCGTGGCCAGCAGCATCAAGCGCTTGTGATAGTCCCCGAGCCCGCGCAGCAAGACCGCAGCGCCAACCAAACCTGCGAACACAAGCAAAGCAACGCCGTCAAATGCAGCCAGCATCCACAAAAAGCGAGTGCTGTGCACATCTTGCGATGCGCGCGCGGCGGCGTTAATAAGAGTCGGCGAACCGACCAAAAGCACCAACATTGCAAGCCCCACTCCGAACATCCCAAGACGGCGATGCAGGTCGACTCGGTGCTTCGCTATCAACAGAGTTTGCGTCAAAAATAGTGCGATCCACGCCGTCATCACGAATCCGTGAATGAACAAGCCACGTCAGATTCGGGTCGTGACGTAGGAGGCGCAACGTGTAGAGCGGTATGAATCCCGCGAGCACTGTCATCGCGACAATCAGGGCTATGGCCGAGAAATACCGGTGCTCGGAGGTTAGTGTGCCGACTGGTCTTCTGCCGTCCATAATCAACACTCAACTTTCCCTATGGGCTGCAATTCTATACGTTCGTAGGCCGACTGTTGCTAACGGGCGATTACACTCAAAACCCCTACAAACGATGATAGCGACTGACAACCCGATCATGAGTAAGCGACAAACGGCCATCCTCTCCTGAAATCGCCGGATTCAAAGAAGTGCAGCCGCGTCCGCCCGTAATGCCCCCATTGTCGAAAGAGCGCGAAGAAACCTTGTCGTCGGAGCATAGTGCCGTGCGGCTCTATAATGGCGGTTGTGTCCACAAGGCGAAATACTAACTGGTGGGGGCTTTGCCAGCGCGACTGGGCTTTTCGTTTGGTTCGTTCTGGTTCAAGAACGATCCCAAAGCGTCGTAGGACACGTCGAGGTAAACGCCAATGGGTGCCAACCCGATAGATTACCCGCATGAGTGGAAGCGGACCGAGTTCACCTGCAATTGCGGAACTAAATGCCGTGTGGATGTCGAGTTGGGTCGTTGGGCTGAGGTCGTGAACTTTTACCGACATTGCGGCAAGGACCAAGGCCAATACTTTCCGGGGCGGATCATTGCAACCTTGGAAGAGCGGGATGGCGTATGGGTTAGAATTTGAGCCTTTCTGTGGTTACCGTTTTAGCCGCCCATCTCCGAGAGTTTAACAGCGCAAGAGTGCAGACTCGGATGACTGTCGAAACCAGGCGTTTACACTCATTGACCAGATGCCGCCATTGGCGCCTCTTGCCCGGACCGCACTGCCAAGACCCTTGCCCGATTGAACGGGACAGCGTGGCTTAGAGACGCCGCAACAGATCAACTCGCAATTCCAATCGTCGCCGCTCCTCGTCACTCACTTACCACTGGTATCACGCCAGCGTAGTCAAAGACGAGCTGAACAATTCTGACGATCAACAACTATGACGCGGCAGACCGGCTGACCAGCATCCGGGATGCCACCGCAAACCCGCCAACCGTTTACAGCTCCGACAACCGAAGAACCGGCGTCGAGGATCCGAACGGGAATACCAACAGCTATGCAGCTGTTTTCTTCGTCCGGTGGATTTAGCGTCGGCGAGTGAGTCTCTTTGCCGAGGACTCGGATCCAGGTGGTTCACGGAACGGCTCCACAGAAATGCGCTCGTAACACACTTCCAGCACGGTCAACTGTTCTATACCGCCCGGCAATTGAAGGACTACGCTGTCACCCGCTGACGACTTCATCAACGCGCGCCCCAGAGGCGACACCCAGCTGATGTGGTTGCGGTTGAGATCGATCTCGTCGGTGCCCACGATGCTCACCACTCGCGATACTCCCGCGGCATTGGCATAGCGCACGGTCGCTCCAAAGAATGCCTTCGCGGCCGCCTGCCCTGCTCTCGGAGCTTCCGGGTCCACCACTTCCGCGGCTTCGATTCGCTTCGTGAGAAAGCGAATCCGCCCATCGATCTGCCGCAGCCGCCGCTTGCCGTACTGATAGTCGGCGTTTTCACTGCGATCGCCATTGCTGGCAGCCCACGCCACCACCTCCACCACAGCCGGGCGTTCCCTGGTGAGCAGAAACCGGTGCTCATCTTTAAGGCGCGCCAGCCCGCTCGGCGTGATGTAGTTCTTGACTGGCGTCGCGGGCTCGTCGGCTTGTGGTTTTCTCGTAAACCCTTTTCGCATCTCGTAGTCTTTCCAGGGCGAATCCACGGCCTACGCAAGCGGGGTAAGGGAACAGAGCGAGTTGCTAAGCAATACCCCCGCGAGCATCGAAATCAATCCGCTGTCGGTAAAGCCGGCACTGTGAGCGGCGAGCATGATCCGCGGACAAGGCAGGGCAGGGATGGCGGCACCGACGAGCATCAGCATCAGCGCCATTCAGGGCGAGACAAACGGCGGCATGAGTGCGAGTCATCGAACCGCAGCCGTTTGAACCCACGCTCTACGGAAGTCATGTGTTGCTCCTTTTCTAGGTTGCTCGAGCGGATCTTCAATCCCTTTTCAACAGTGTCCATATCCAGCCGGCGAACGTAAGAACGAGGAAAGGGTAGGCGAAAAAAGGGAGGGGCCGGGAGGTTGGCAACACCTGTTCACCCCAAAATATTCTTGATGCAGTAATCGCAAAGAGAATCGAACCAATGATGCCTACCAGACGAACCCCAATGGCGAATTGTTTGGGAATACATGTGAGCAGCAGGGCGGCGGACCATAACGCTGTGCCTGCGGCAAACGCAGGAACACTTCCTTCGAGCGTCGCGGCAGTCCCCGATAGCATGACAGCCTCTCCGATGGCGAATACTAAAAACCCGGCGGAAACAGTGTCATCTCCCGCCCGGAAGTATTTCAATGTGAGTAGTGCCGTAGCCACGATCAGGCCGACAGAGTCAATCCCCCAGAAAGCTGCCCTGAGATTTGATTGCGCGACGACGGTCCCCAGTAAGCCAAACACTCCGCCGACCGCAAGACCAACTGCGGCAATGATGTTCAGACGTGTGGGCGTGGTTGTGTTCACGCGTTATGGTGTCTCCTTGATGGGCCGCAGCATCGAGCAGACTTCTGGTTTCTGACCCAGTCACCGTTATACCCGAATGACGGACAAACCTCTAATAATCCAACGTGCCAGCATTGGCCGGTAAGTTTCCGGCCGGGCTACACTGGGGGCTGGCTGGCTACGGGCGCAGCTCGGCTCCGGCGGACCCAACCTTGTACACGCCGCTGTATACGGCCGGCGATCTGATCGGGTTGCTCGATGCGCTGAATATCCCGAGCGCTGTCATCGTGGGTCATGACTGGGGTGCAACCCATGCGTGGAACGCTGCGCTGATGCGTCCCGATCGATTTAAAGCGGTCTTTTGCCTGAGCGTGCCTTACGTTCCACGTGGTGATGTCAGCGTATTCGAGCGCATGCGGAAATCCGGCCACGAAAACGATTTCTACATGTTCGAACAGATAAAACCCGAAGCCGATCAGGTTTGGGCCGACGCCGCAGTCACTATTCCAGGAGTTCTGTATTGGGCATCGGGTTCCGCTCCCGCCGATAAGCGGTGGAGCCCGATGGACCCTGCACGAAGTCTTCATCGTCCGGCTCCGGGGCCGTTGCCGTCATGGGCGGAGCCGGATTACGTTGCTCATAACGTCGCTGAATTTCAGCGTACCGGCTTCCACGGCGCCCTGAACTACTACCGCGCCGCCGAACCCTATTTCTATCTGTCCGCCGCCTGGAAAGGCGCGAAAATCACTCAACCTTCGTTTTACATTGCAGGAAAGGCGGATGGCTTGGGGGCGCTCTATCCCCCTTTCGAAAAGCTCCGCGCCGGTCTTCCCGGCATCGTAGGGAATCTCGAACTCGATAACGTGGGCCACTGGGTACAACACGAGGCGTCTGCCCAGGTCAGCGAACAGCTCGTAAAGTTCCTGCGCATGGCAAGCCCTGCCTAAAGGAGTTGACGATGGCAGCAGGGTTCACGCTAGCCGACGCCACTTTCCGCTCGTCACGCCACGCGACGCACTATTGGGAGACTGGTCCGGCGGACGGGCCATTGATGGTCTTCCTCCACGGCTGGCCCGAGATCGGCCTGGTGTGGCGCGCGCAGATCGACGCCTTTGCGTCCGAAGGCTGGCGCTGCATCGCGCCAGACCTGCGCGGCTACGGCGGCTCTTCGGCGCCGAGCGCTTCTGAGGCCTACGCCCTAAAAGAGATCGTTGATGACATTGCGCGGTGGGGACGGTCGCGGGATTGTTTGCACCGCGAGGGTGCGATCAAAACCTTGCGAGCATGTCAACGGACTACCAGGTGCCGAATCCAGTGGAGGTCAATAACGGAACATCTGGGTTACATGAGATCTTTTAGATTGCTGCTACTAGATTGCTGCTACCTGGCGCAACTCGATCAGGCGCGCGGCAAGAAACTTCAAATGCTCCGCCATTCCCTCCCCGGTCTTAGCGGAAAGCTTAAACACCGGCATGCCCGGGCGCACCGCTTGGATGTTGTTATATGCGGTCTCCCAGTTAAATTCGACCGCCGCCGCCAGGTCAACCTTCGTGACGACAGCGACGTCAGCACTGTTGAAAATGGTCGGGTACTTGAGCGGTTTGTCCTCGCCTTCGGTTACCGAAATGAGGACGAGCCGGAGGTCTTCTCCCAAGTCATACGAAGAGGGACAAACCAGATTGCCGACGTTTTCGATAAAGAGGAAATCCAACTGGTTGAGGTCCCATTCTTCCAGTGCGCTTTGAACCATAGCGGCTTCGAGGTGGCAGAGAGTGCCGGTCGTGATTTGCTTGACTGGGGCCTGGCTGCGCGCCAAACGCAGCGCATCATTTTCGGTGGCAAGATCCCCGACCAGAGCCGCCACCCGGTAATTTGTTCGAAGCAGAGTGAGAGTTTTTTCGAGGAATGCGGTCTTGCCCGAACCGGGGCTGGAGACCAGGCTCACCACGAACACTCCGGCGGCGCGAAAGCGGTCGCGAAGGCTCCGCGCCACGACGTCATTTTGCTTCAGCACATTCTTTCGGACTTCGATCAAACGGGGTTCGGCGCGCATTCCTGTATCTCCAATGGCAACCACTTCGAGTTCTTTTCCCTGCACGACCTCAGAGGCAGGGGTACCGCATTCCGGGCAACAAAATAACTGGATCGAGCTCAGAGGGCGTTCTGCTCGACAACTGGGACAAAAGATCACGACGGGAACATCTTCCACCACCAGGCGCGAGCCTTGCAGAGGAGTGCCCTCGCAGGCCATTTCATAACAAGAGAGAAGCGCATCTTTCACCACGCCGGAGAGGAGCGCCCAGCTTCAAGTGCACGGCAGTCACCTGAACGCCTGCGGCGCTCAGCCTCTTCCTCGGCCAGTTCCACGATGCTCATCGCAATGGAAAGTTCGTGCATGGTTTCTTTACTCTTTCCGTGTTCGCTCCGCTTGTCCGTCCGCGCAGGGTCATCGAACTGGCCGAACGCCGCCAGTGCCGCCTGCCCCAGGCTGATGCCGCCGTCGTTGGGGGGCACGGCATGATTTGTCCACACCTGCAGCGATCCCTGGGTCAGCAGAGACTTCAAATCCTCCAGCAGCAACTCGTTCTGGAAGACTCCCCCAGAGAGGACCACCGTATCCAGAGCGTGGGTTTGGCAAATGACGTTCAGGGCGTCGAACAAACCCTGAGCGATTCCCCGCTGGAAAGATCGAGCAATCTCCCGGACATCGCGGCCGCGGAGGCGGTCTTGCGCAACCGCCAGCAGCAACGGACGAAAATCGAGTTCGCCGCCCACAAAGGGGAAGGGATAGGGTTCCGTCAGAGACCCTTTCCGGGCGAGTTGTTCCAGCCAGATCGCGGCCTGCCCCTCGAAAGTGATCTCACGCGTAAAGCCGAGAAGAGATGCAGCCGCGTCAAACAGCCGTCCCACAGAGGTCGTAGCAAAGGTGCGGACGCCCTTGCATACCAATTCCATCGCATTGCGATAGCGTTCGGGAAAAGCGAAGGGCTCGGCAGACAGGTCGGGCAAACCGTCTACCTGGGCGAGGAACCCGGCAGCCGCTTGGACCGGATAGCGCGCCGCTGCGTCCCCGCCCGCGAGCGCCTGCGCGGCGCAAATGAGCGACACGCGTGAAACCTTCCTGCACGCTGCCGACGAAGATCTCGCCGCCCCAGATAGTTCCGTCGTCTCCGTATCCGGTGCCGTCGAAGCTTACGCCCACGACTCGTTTCGTCCACTCTCCCCGTTCCGCAAGAACCGATGCCACGTGGGCGCGGTGGTGCTGCACCGCCCCGCTTTCGCGGAACTCCAAGCGAGGCGGCGTGAGCAGTTGAGAGATATTGCGGGTGAAGGTCGTGCACGAGAAGCAGTTCGTCCCAGCGAACTTCGTACATCGAGACTAGATCGTGGATCGTCTCATCAAACGCGCGAAACGACTGGTAATCGTCCAGATCCCCGATGTGCTGGCTGACAAAGGCCTGACCGTTTACCACCAGCGTGATTGTATTCTTCAGGTCGGCGCCCAGCGCGAGAATGGGGCGCTCGGCGGGAATTGATGCCACCGCTCCCGGAGCGTAACCACGGGCGCGACGCAGGACTACAGGGCCGAAAGCGCCGGCGCGCGCGACCGAATCGTCGACTCGGCGGGCAATGGGACGCTGTCCGATCAGAAACGAGTCGGCGATTCCTGTGAGCCGCTGCAATGCGTCTTCGTCTTCGTAGGCGATCGGCTCACTCGATCGATTTGCGCTGGTCATGACCAGGATTTCCGGAGCGCCAGCAGCGAATAGCAAGTGGTGCAAAGGGGTGTAAGGCAACATCACGCCGAGTTCGTTGTTCTCCGGGCGCGACCCCCTGGAGTTCGATTCTTGCCGGCGCCAGCACGATGGGACGCGCGACGGAAGTGAGCAGCTGCTTCCGCCTCCGAGGAAAGCTCGACCAGGGTGCGCGCCATCTCGACATCCCGCACCATCAGGGCGAAGGGTTTTTCTTTCCGGATACTTGCGATCGCGCAAAGCCGTGACAGCAGCCGGATTCCGGGCATCGCACGCCAGATGGTACCCGCCGAGTCCCTTCACCGCGAGAATCGCGCCGGCACGAAGAATCTCGGCCGCCGCGCGGATGCTGCCTCCAGCTCCAGCTGCGGTTTCACTCGTGCAGATGCTGAGCAAGCTGCGGGTGAAGATAGTAGCCGGACCGCAAGCCGGACAAGCGACGGGCTGCGCGTGAAAACGACGGTTGCCGGGGTCGGAATATTCCGCGGCGCAGTAATCGTCGAGCAGCCAATCCTTCATGGTGGTGTTCGGCCGGTCGTAAGGCAGAGCCAGCACGACGGTGTAGCGCGGCCCGCAATTGGTGCAGTTGATGTAGGGATACAGATAGCGCGGGTCCGCGGGATCGAAAAGCTCTCGCAGACAATCGTCGCAAACCGGCAGGTCCGGCGAAATTCGAACCGTCGGGCGTTCCCGGCGTTGGCTCGTCCGGATCGTGAACTCCTGCAAGCCGACGGGCTCGGCTGGCCGCACATCGATTTCCGCGATGCTGGCGGCGGGTGGCGGCTGCGCTTTCAGGTCCCGAACAAAAGCTTCCAACCCGGTCTCCGCGCCCTCCAGATGAATCTCAACGCCCTCTTCCGCGTTCAGCACCCATCCATTCAAGGTGTTGGCACAGGCCAGGCGATAGACAAACGGACGGAATCCTACGCCCTGCACTACCCCGCGGACGCGAATGGAACACGCACTGGCCATTATGTTGTATACGATGTCGTCTAGGTAGATCTGCATCTACTCGTCGACGATGCAACCGTGACCCTGCCACCCCACTTGAACGACCTTTGCCATCCTCGACCAGGATGGGCACAGTGCGCTGTCCGCGCGCGATCTCGCGCATGCGTCCGCGTGCCACGGGATCGGCTTCCACGTCGTACTCCACAAATTCGCTGCGCTTCCACTCCAGCCACTCGCGCATTTCGCCGGTGTGGGGACAGCGAGCGGTCCCGTAGAGTTCAAGCTTGGCCACGGTTCAGCACCTCCAGCGATTCGCGGATGACGTGGTAGATCGAAGCCTGCACTTCCTGAATGCGAGGAATATAGTCGCAGTTCACTACCACGGGAAAGTCAGCCAGACGCTTGCGCTTGATCTCGCCTCCGTCGTAGCCGAGCAGCGCCACGGTCAACAGATTCCGCTTCCGCGCTTCTTCCAGCGCCATGATGATGTTGCGCGATCCGCCGCTGGTGGAAATGCCGATCGCAACGTCTTCCGGGCGGGCCTGCGCAATCAGCTGGCGAAGGAAAATTGCGTCAGTGCCGATGTCATTGGCGACGGCGGTGATGTTCGCCGGTTCCAGGGAGAGTGACACCGCGGGGACGGATTGGTATCCGGGCGGCGGGAGAACGCAATCGATGGCGAAATCGTTGGCATCGGTCGCAGACCCGCCATTGCCGAAGACAATGATCTTGCCGCTACGTCGCAGACGCTCATGAATGGCAAGCGCAACGCTGCTGATCTGCTCGGCCTCTTCCTGCGCTAACTGCTCGCGCAGCCTGGTGTCATCCTGAGCTTTCATCAAGATGGAAGATGCCACTTCCGCCACCAGGTTGGCGGTTGCCTGCTTTTCTCTGCCTAGAAAGGGATACAGAAATTCCGATTGTCCCACATCATGACCGAGTTCGCGGTGCTCGAAAAAGACGTGCACCGTCTCCCAGAGCGTGTGATAGAGAACCTCGATCATCTCCTGATGCATGAACGGATCTTGCGTGGCTGCATCGACGGCGTAGGAACCCTCGACGCCAGGCAGGGCGAACGTCATTGCCTGTTGCAGGCGGGCTTCCTGAAGTGTCGCCCAGACCTCGGAGTCGCCCTCCGGCGGACCGAATCCCATGACGATGTCTTCGGGACGAAGGATCGCTTCGAGCCAGGGTCGAAAGAGAACCGATAGATCCAGCGCCGGCAGAGCGCGCTTGCCGACGATTACGGGGTGAACGAACTCCACCGAAACGTGCTGAGCATCGGTGGCGTAGGGCCCGCGTCCGAAGGCCAGAAGCCGCCCTCCGCGCAGAAATCGTTCGGACATCTCACGGCAAGCTTCGGCCAGACGGGGCGCCTCACGCGAGAAGAATTGCTCGAAGAGTTGATTTCGTTCGAGCAGACGCTCTTCGACCTGGCTCGCGAGGTTATATGCCGTCGCCATAACGTCTCATGATAATCCTCTAGCAAATGCGCGGCAAAGGATCGCCGACGAGCATATCTACGATTCGGCTGCCCCCATAAAGGGTGGTCACGAGCACCGTGCCGGCGGGCTGTTCCCGAACTTCGCCGATCATCCGCGCTTCACTTCCGCCGGGCGCCAAACTCATGGCATTCATGGCGGCGTCGGCATACTCCGGGGAGACAACCGCCAGGAACTGGCCTTCATTGGCAATGTGGAGGGGATCGAGTCCGAGCAACTCGCAGGCTCCGCGAACCGTATCGCGCACGGGTATCTGGTCTTCGAAAAGAACCATCCCCAACCCACAATCGCGCGCCAATTCGTTGAGAGATGTCGCAGCGCCGCCGCGAGTTGGATCACGCATCCAGCGAACTCCGGGACCGGCGGCGCGAATCAGGGTTTCGACCAGTGGAAGCAGGGAGCGGGTGTCGGAGCGAAGATCGGCCTCGAAATCAAGCTCGCCGCGCGCCAGCAGGATGGTGATGCCGTGATCGCCAATGGGTCCGGAGAGGAGAATCTTGTCGCCGACCCGCACCGAGAGGGGATCGATCGTCACTCCATGAAGTAACCGGCCAATGCCGGTCGTGGTGACATACATCTGATCAGCTTTGCCGTGCTCGACGACCTTGGTGTCGCCGGCAGCGATTCGGACCCCCGCTTCACGAGCCGCCTTCGCCATGGCTCGAACTTCGGCTTCAAGCACTGCGGTTGGCAGACCGGCTTCGAGCACGAACGTGACTACGAGGGCTTCCGCCTTCGCTCCCGAAACTGCAAGATCGTTCACGGTACCATTCACCGCAAGTTCGCCAATGGATCCGCCGGGAAAACTGAGGGGCTTGACCACAAAACTGTCGGTAGTGATGGCAACCGGGGTGCCGTTGATGTCGACACGCGCGGCATCGCCAAGGGGTCCGGGCGCGGCGCCAAAAAGCAGCGGAGCAAAGAGCCCTTCGACAAGCTTACGGCTGGCCTTACCTCCGGCTCCGTGCGCCATCTCGATCTGGGGATCGCGGAACCGTATGGGCACGGATTCGGCAAGCACGGCGGTTGGAGCGCTCGATTCTTCAAGTCTCAAGCGATCGAGGCCAGACTTACCATTGCCGCCTTGCGGTGTTCGTAGTTGTGATAGGCTGCGCATGATCCTTCCGATGACACCATGAGTGCGCCAATCGGATGTTCCGGCGTGCACTCACGGCCAAAAAGTTTGCACTGGTGGGGCTTCAGCACGCCCTTCAGCACTTCTCCACATTGCGCAGCTTTGGGGTCGGTGACGCGGATGCCAGGAACCTCAAAGCGTTGCTCCGCGTCCCATTCGGCATAGTTGTCATTGACGCGCAGTGCGGACTGCGAAATAAACCCCAGACCTCGCCACTCGAAATAAGGACGCAACTGAAAGACTTCGGCCATAGCCTTGAGGGCAGCGCGGTTGCCTTCCCAGGGAACTACGCGCTTGTATTGATTTTCAACCTTGGCTTCGCCCGCCTTCAATTGGTGTAGCAGCATGACAATGGATTGCAGCATGTCCAGCGGCTCGAAGCCTGAGACCACGATCGGTTTGTGTTCGTTCTGAGCAATCCATTCGTAAGGACGGCAGCCGATGACGGTCGAGACATGGCCGGGACCGATGAAGGCATCAAGCCTCATGTCGGGAGAATCCAAGATGGCTCGGATGGCGGGGATGATCGTGACGTGGTTGCAAAACACCGAGAAGTTGCGAATGCCCTCGGCCTTGGCGCGCATCATGGTAAGGGCGGTGGATGGCGCGGTGGTTTCAAAACCGATCGCGAAAAACATGACGTGCCTATCGGGATTGAGCCGAGCGAGCTTGAGCGCATCCGAAGGGGAATACACGATACGAACGTCCATCCCCCGCGCCTTGTGTTCCAGGGGGCTACCGTGAGTTCCAGGAACTCGCATCATATCGCCGAAGGCGGCGAAGATGACGTCCGGCTGCTGCGCGATGGCCAGTCCATCGTCGATTCTTCCCATGGGAAGTACGCAGACCGGACAGCCGGGGCCGTGGATCAACTCGATGTTCTCGGGAAGTATATCTTTCAGCCCAAAGCGATAGATGGCATGAGTGTGTCCGCCGCAAACTTCCATCATGCGGTAGTGACGGTCGGTGTCTGTGAGACGGCGTATCTCTTCCGCCGTTTTCGAGATCAGTTCGGGTTCGCGGAACTCATCAACGAATCTCATGTGGATTCTGCCTTGGACAACAAATGGGGGCGAATCTCATCGGCATCATCCAGGCCGTAGCCCTGCACTTCCTGCATCGCTCCATCGATCTCTCCCAACATTCTGAGCGTGCTCATCTGGTCAGCCGCATCCTGCTCGCTGATTTTGCTCATGGCAAAGCCCACATGAATGAGCACCCAGTCGCCGGGTGCGGGCCTGTCGTCCTCCAGCAAACCGAGGTCAATCTTGCGGCGTACGCCGACCACGTCCACGAGCGCTGAGTCCGGGTTCTCGGGACAGATCTCAACGATCTTCCCTGGTATGGCTAGACACATACGACATCCTCCCGATCCATCCTGGTTCGATCCGTCCCGATCCATTTTCAAAGTCCCGCGCCTGCGAGCCGTTCATTTTTGCTTGCGGGCGGAAATGTTAAACGACAACTTGAGTTCATCCTTCAGCTTAATAGTTCCCCCGGCGGCGGTAACGGGTTGAATCTCGTAATCACTCATGCGGACAGAAAAATCCCCCATAGCCCGAAGCGTATCACCATTCAGTGAGGCCCGCGCCGTCACCGGCTGATCCCGGGTAACTCCGTGGAGAGTCAGTTCTCCGTTCAAGGTCGCAGAATACTGTCCTTCGCCCGTCTGGGTGGCTGACACTTTGGAACATTCGTACACGATCTCCGGGTAAGCTTCCGTCTCGAGGACCTCCCCGTGCATCTTGCGGTTGATTTCCGAGTGATCTTTTTCGCTGAGGTCCCCTGTAACGTTCAGTGAAGCCGACTGAATTACCATGCGCATGGAACTTTGTTCCACCGCGTCTGGATTCAGAGAAACCTCTCCCGCAAAATCGGGGACCTCAATTGTGGGGCTATGTGCAAATGCCGCGAGCATCCCGGTAGCAAATGCCCTTACCGTGAACGCACTCCCCTTGGCGTCAATCACGTATCGAACCGCCATCGCCGGTGGCATTTTTGCGGTGGACAAACGAATGTTCCCCCTCGCTTGATCGTGAAGCTGCGTTCCGTATCCGCTCCTTACATGGCCCGCAACTTCAAATAGCGGTCGAGATCCGGCAAGGCGGCGTTGGCCAGATCACCGACTCCGAACTGTCCGAGATACCGCCTCGCGATCGGATTGGAAAGAATCAAGCCCGCTCCGAAGACGACAAGTGCCAAACCGCTGAGCATGAAGAGCGTGTCTTTATCTTTGAAATTTCCGTCACCATTTTCCATTGCCACGGCATTCTCCTTTTCAGCTAGGTTCTTCACAGGGTTGAACCCACCCCATATTCACAACTTTGTCGATCAAAGACTCCACCAGCGTCACCGCGTCTTCCACGGCGCGCTGAACCGGAGCGCTGAGGCCCATCTCCCCTTGTTCGCCGCCCAGAGTGGCCGGCTCGCAGCCGACCAGCAGCACGTTTCTGACCTCGATATTCATGGCCCGGGCCATGCGCAGCACGCTCACGGGATTCATCGCGTGCGCTTCCACTACGGCCTGCGGAGCTTCCGGATCGTCCAACGCTTTCACATCTGGCTCAATCACGAAGAGTGTGCCCGGAGTTCCGCCACGCGGGCAGGCATCTACCAGGATCGTGGTTTCGTAACCATCTTGCAGCGCATAGGCCAAGTCGAACCCGCGAATGCCAAAGTCGGTCACGCGCACGTCCGCCGGCAGCTTCCGGGTGGCCAGGCGGCGAACGACTTCCACGCCGAACGCGTCATCCCCGAGGAAGATGTTGCCGATGCCAGCGACCAGGATGGTGGGCTTCTTCGTGGGTGAGGTTTGGGGAATCTCGTCCGGCGAGAGCAGTTCCAAGTCCTCGGCATCGAAAAAAAAGCGATGACCGGGCTGACGAAGCATACCCATGTCCCTGCCGGGATCGTCATCTAGAACAACGCAAACGTGGTGCTTACCCTCGTAATCCTGCTCGATGCATTCGATGGTAGCGGTCTGTCCCGCGAGGGCGATGTCCATTACATCGCCACCGGGGCGCGGGCGAAGACGCACGTGGCTGCCTGGCCTCAGTTCGACTCCCGAAATTTCGAGGTGATCGACGAGAGTTTTCTCTTCGAGGAGTTGCCATTCCCATTCGTTCATCGCGTTCTCTCCTCGACCGGGCGCAGACTTCGCATTGCGCCGTGCAGCTTCATCAGCTGTTCCGCGGGCAAGGTCTCGGTGCGGTCCAGCATCTGGCGGGCACGCTCGTCCGATTGACGCATTTCGCGTTTTTCTTCTTCGGTCAGAGTCATGATTCGCAAGGAGAGGATCTCGTCAATTTCGGTGCCATCAAACAGATCTCCGGCGCTCTCCGGAGCGATCTGGGGATAATCGTAGAGGATGATCGGAGAGGAAAGCAACGTGTCGTGCTCTCCCGCGCTTCCCAGGAGGACCGGCCAGGTTCCGATGTTCTGGCAGCTGCCTGCGATTTCACGGAGGGCATCGGGAGGTTCGAGCAGCGAGCAGAACCGGCCATGCTCCACGCCGAGCACGGTGTGCGTCGAGACCAGGGCACTCAACAAAGCGTCTTCGCGACTAGCTTGTTCCGCTCCGGCAAAAGGCGTCAGATTACGAACCTGCGTGCTGATCTTGAAGAGGTCAGGGCCCACCTGCTCATTCTTGACCTCGATTACTCCATCAAGTGCGCTTTGCTCGCGGATCACAACACCGGTAATAAGTCCGTCGCCATCGCGAAGGGCTTCCAATTGCTTCCCGGCAGGAAACGTGAACAACTGCGACAGGGGCGCATGGATTAGCTCCTCCAGAGTGCGCATCGGCAGAACCACTTCGCGCTCCACCGCTTCCTGCCACGCCTGGTAAACGCGGCCGCCAACCTCAAGCCGCGACACCGGGCAAAATTCCGGCACTTCTCCCGGCGGCAACTCACGAACGCGAATCGTTAACTTACCGACGGAGCGCGCCACAAGTTGCAGAAACCGCACCCGAATCTCGAGCTTTGCCAGAGAACCGCCCTCCACCAGGCATTCGGTCTGCATGTTGCAGGCTTCGCTGCCATGCTGCGCTTCGCTGTACGACTGCGGGCAGAGGACGCCGAAATTCCATCGTTGCTGATTCTTCACCGACGATGGACGATAGGGATAGAGCATGTATCCCTCGTACAGCACGGCTTTCGCGATCTTGTCGACCATCGCGAGATTCATCAGATCACCGTCTCTTCTTTCCTCTTCGAGCGGAACGACTCTCTCCAGCACTTCTTCCCACGTGGGAATCCCATGCCGGACTTTGTACCGATATAAGCGGTCGAATGCATCCTTGTGCAGGCACAGCCAGGCGCTGTTGGGATAGTAGGACGCCATCATCTCGCGCCAAACCTTTACCGGCAGCTTGAAACGGGCTTCCTTGTCCCATGAGATGGGCGCGACTTGCAGGCCACCTTCCTTACTTGCATAGAAAACCGTGCCGCTGAACTGAAGACAGACCGGAACTTCGCCCTCTGCCAGGCCGTCGAAGTATTTCGTGGCTGCGACATTGAAATCGAACGTGCAGGGTACGGGAAGATCGGCCACAGCCGTGCGCTGAAAGGACGGGACGACGATGCTGGCGTGCGCCCACAGCAGATTTTTAAGGGTCAGGCCCCAGCGGCTGGGTTCGTCGAAAAGATCGCGCAGCCGCGCCTGGTCCCCTGTGGTGTACTTGCGGCGAGTAACTTCAATCTGAATCTGACAACGCAAAGCAACCGTATGGATCACTTCGTCAGGATGGGAATTGGTCAGACGCAGCTTGAAGGCAAGCGACGGCGACACGGCTTGCGAAACCACTTCAGCGCCTTCGACCTGGAAGTTCAACTCAGGCATGAGAAATCCCCGTTGCTGGCGGCTTCACGGCCGATTTTCAGGGGCGAGGCATCCGCAAACTCATCCGATCGCGTTTTCAAGTCCTTAAAGAACTCGCCGATTTGCTGCCAAACGTCGGTGCCACCGGACAGTCCCTTCCAGTGAGCGCGAATCAATCCCACGAGTTTGTAACATTCATCAATCGGAAGCAGGTAATACTCCGGAGCCGAATATCCACGGGCATGTCCGAGGCGGTTCACCAACAAGGCCTCCACGTCCGATTCCATTCCATCGAGCACCGGGTTCCGGGCAACGATCTCATTCCAGGATTCCAGCGCCAGCAATGATTCCGTCGCCCCCGCAGGACTCGGATATATCGCCACGACGCGCTTCTCGAGACTGCTCATAAAGAAAAACGCCATATTGATGGGAACCATTAAGCCATTCCATTCTGCATCGGTCAGATGGAAGTCAGGCAAAACATGAAAACGGCGAGGCACACGTTTGTACTTCGTCGCTTGCCCGCTGAACAGCAAGGCACAGGCATCGCACGCGCACAACAGGTTCCGGCGAGCCAGTTCGATCAGGTGCGGATGATCGGGACGCAGCCCCAAGCCGCACATCTCGCAGCGCTCGAACGGCCTCTGGTCGCGGCGGATAAACTGGCGCAACGCGCCGAACGCCCCAGCGGATTCGGAAAAGTGTCCTGCACTCATGATTTGTGCAATCCCCAAAAATCCTGACAGGCCATCAATCCGCGGCTTTCGCTTCGCCGGAAATGCGCGCGCCCATCATTAACGTGTCTAAAGCCACAAAACCACCCGCCGGCTTCCCATCCAACCCCTCGATGGTGAGCGCGGTGATGTCCGGCGCTAATTCGTAAATTGCGCCTTCCAAGGTGGCCCGCACGGTGTTGGCGGTCGACCCGCACGCGTGCTCTCCGGTCTGAACTCTCAACCGTACCGCGCCTTCACCCAACTCCAGCAGTTCAACCTCGCAACCCTGCTTGCGCAATTGCGGTTTCACCCGTTCGATTGCTTGCAGCACGCGGCTTTCTAATTCCTCAGGGTGAAGCCCGTAGAGGACGAGCACACTGCTCACCATCGGATCGCGGCCCAACTGGTCGATGAGGCTCATCCCCGGCTCACCAGCCACGGACACTATCTCCATCGCCCGCTCCAGCGCCGCACCGTGGAGGTCCATCAGCGCCTGAACCAGCTCTTTGGTACTGGCGCGTACCGCAGGATCGGCAATCGCCTCGATTTCCTGCACCAACCCGCCGATCCGCTGTACACGCTCCCGAAAATCCGTGTTAGCCGTCACACACCTCCTCGTTTCGTACAGGAAATAGAGGGAAAGCGCAGTTTAAGACACAAAACAAACAACCCCCTCGCTCCCAAGTCCAGCACGGCAAAAGCTCAGGGTTGGAGACCAAACATTGGGGAATGGTGGGTCTCCAACACCTTTCCGTTCCCTAAATACATGTGTACGCCGCAGGGCAGACAAGGATCGAAGCTTCGTACCGCACGCATGATGTCAATGCCCTTGAACTTGTCCGGTCCATTTTCTTCGAAGATCGGGGTGTTCTGTACGGCATCCTCGTACGGTCCAGGAGTACCGTAACTATCGCGGGGATTCGCATTCCACGGAGTCGGCGGATAGGGATGGTAGTTCGCGATCTTTCCATCCTTGATCACCACATGATGCGAGAGCACCCCGCGAACGGCTTCATGGAAGCCGCAGCCAATCGCGTCCTGTGGCACCTTGAATTCAGTCCAGGTTTTAGTCCGGCCTGCGTGCAGTTCGCCCAGGGCCTTTTCCATGAAGTGCAGCGCGGCGCAGGCCGCATAGACCTGGAAGTAGGTCCGGGCCCGATCGCGTTCGATGGCATTGCTCCACTTGGGAATCTTCCACTCGAACTCAACCTCGGGCAACGAGGTTGTTTTCGGCAGATACATCTTCACGCTCTGTCCGGTTGACTTGATGTAACCGATATCGACCAACCCGGCAAGGGCAGTTGCCCACAGACGTGCAATGGGTCCGCCGCCGGTGTCGAGCGCAAGATGGTCGTTAGTTCGTTTGTCGAACCAGCGCGGCGACATCACCCACGTGTACTTGCCGGCAAAATCGCGCTTCTGCGGCCGTGGGATCGTGGTCTGGTTCCAGGGATGGTTCTTGTCCACCGGATTGCCTAGCGGATCGGTCTTCACGAAGGTCTGCGCATTCTTCCACTCATCGTAGTAGGAGCTGCCCAGCAGAATGCGGATGTTCAGGTTGATGTCAACCAGGTCGGTGGTCACCAGCTTGCCGTCCACCACGACACCCGGGGTAACAAACATGCCGCGGCCCCACGCCGTCATGTTCTTGTAGGTGTAGTCGCACACCGCAGGGTCATTGAACGACCCCCAACAGGCGAGCAACACACGGCGCCGGCCCACTTCTTCATAGCCGGGCAGCGCGTCGTAGAAAAAGTCGAAAAGGTCGTCGTGCAAGGGAACGACCTTCTTCATGAACTCCACATACTTCATCAGACGCACCAGGTAGTCGGTGAACAATTGAACAGTGGGAACGGTTCCAACTCCGCCCGGATACAGTGTGGAAGGATGAACATGGCGCCCTTCCATCAGGCAGAACATTTCCCGCGTCATGCGGCTCATGACTAAAGCTTCACGATAGAAAGATCCGGTGAACGGATTGAGCGCCGTCATGATGTCGGCGATGGTGCGGAACCCATGGAGATTTGAGTGCGGCGCGGCCGTCGATTGCGCCTTCGCCCAAACCTTCGGGTTTGTCTCTTTGACCATCTGTTCGCAAAAGTCCACGCCGACCAGATTGTCCTGAAAAATGTTGTGGTCGAACATGTATTCCGCAGCTTCGCCGAGATTGACGATCCACTCAGCGATCGCCGGAGGCTTCACGCCGAACGCCATGTTCTGCGCATATGTCGCGCAGGTGGCGTGATTGTCCCCGCAGATTCCGCAGATGCGGCTGGTGATGAAGTGCGCGTCGCGCGGGTCTTTTCCCTTCATGAAAATGCTATACCCACGAAAGATGGACGAGGTGCTGTGACACTCGACCACTTGGCGGTTCTCGAAGTCGATCTTGGTAAAGATGCCCAGGCTGCCCACGATACGAGTGATCGGGTCCCAATTCATTTCCACCAGGTTGCGCTTTTTGCTGGGAACGTCTTTAGTGGGTGCGGTAATGGTGCTCATGCCTTCGCTCCTTGGCCTATCAGGCTCTGTTGTCTTGTCAGTTCGACGTTCTCAATAAGTTCTCGGGTGATATCCAGTGGACAATTCAGCGCGCGGATGACGCCACTTGGGTTCTTTGTTGACAGTGGCTTGAGTCAGGGAGCGCAGTGCCCGAATGGCTTTGCCATACGCGCCGACTGCTCCACTCGAGACCTTCGCTCCTGGTGGCTCGTCCATGAATGGCATGAACTTGTCTGGGAAGCCAGGCATGGTGCAGCCAATGCAGATGCCGCCCACGTTTGGACAACCTCCGATGCCCGCCATCCATCCCCGTTTGGGAACGTTGCAGTTCACGACCGGCCCCCAGCATCCCAGTTTCACGATGCACTTTGGCGAACCATATACTTCAGCAAAGTCGCCCTGCTCGTAGTATCCGGCTCGATCGCAGCCTTCATGGACTGTCCTGCCGAATAGCCAAGTGGGCCGCAGTTGATCATCCAGTGGAATCATGGGCGCGAGTCCCGCCACCTGATAAAGCAGGTAGAGGACGGTCTCCATGAAGTTGTCGGGTTGCACCGGACATCCCGGAACGTTGACGATGGGCAAGCCCGCCTTCGACCGCCATTCCCAGCCGAGGTAATCTGCGAGGCCCATGCAGCCCGTGGGGTTGCCTTCCATGGCGTGAATGCCGCCGTAGGTGGCGCAGGTTCCGCAGGCTACGACTGCCAACGCTTTGGGAGCAAGGCGATCGATCCACTCATTCGTGGTGATGGGCTGCTTGGTCTCAGGGTTGGTTCCGAGTCCCGCCCAATAACCCTCCTTCTTGATCTTTTCGTTGGGAATGGAGCCTTCCACTACCAGAACGAAGGGCTCCAGCTTTCCTTGCTCTGCCATGTACCAGTACTTTAGGAAGTCATCGCCATTTTCGTAGGCGAGCACCGGGTTGTGCAGGTGGACTTTGGGAAGGCCTGGAATCGCCCCTAAGAGGACGTCTTCGATGCTGGGCTGGGTGGCTGCGGTGACGGAAACCGAATCCCCATCACATCCCAAGCCGGCTGTGATCCACAAAATGTGAACTTCCGCGACAGGTGAGGGTCTTTGAGTACTCCGACCGTACGGGACCGTTTCCGCCATGACCAAGGTCCTCCTTAATCTCGCTCAAGTCGACTTCAATACCATGCCGATGTGAAAGTTGACATTGCTGACACCTTGAACCGGTGACAGCGCGTCGTCCTTCCAGATAGGCATCTCAAAGCGCAGTAAGAATCAACCGAATCAGGAATCCCCACAAGCAGGTGCACCACTTTTTCCCTTTCATGGAAGCACTATTTTTTGTATCGGGGATTCCCTGATGCCATGGACGTTAACTAAGAGTCACCTAGCGGCGAGGAGGAAGTCAGTAGACGCGGCATCGCTACAGCGATACCTAGATAGCTAGCATCACAATGCTTTTTCGTTCATGTTCCACTGGATAGCCCGCTGCATCAATTCACGGGCGCTGCGCAGCGAAAGCTTCTCCTTGATATGAGCCTGGTACGATTCGACCGTCTTTACGCTGAGATGCAGTTCCTCGGCAATCTGCCTGGTTCCGTGCCCTTCTCCGATTAGGCGGAAGACTTCCAGTTCGCGGTCGCTGAGATCGGCGATGGAGGAATTCCGTAGCGTGCCCGACCCGGTGATGTAGTGCCGGAGCATCTGGTTGGCGATGCGGGAGCTCACGTAGATTTCGCCATTCAGAATGCGCCGGGCAGCGACCAGCACGTTTTCCGTAGCTTCCTGCTTCATGATGTAGCCGTTGGCCCCGGCGCGAAGCGCGCGTTCCGCATAGATCAGTTCATCGTGCATCGAGAGGATAAGCACGGGCATGGTGGGATGACTGAGGCGAACGTTCTTCAGTAGATCGATACCATCGGGACCGTTCAGAGAGATGTCCACGATGAGAATATCGGGATGAGCTGAGGCCAGGACATGCATCGCGCCCATGGCGTCTTCCGCTTCGCCGCAAACTACGAGATCCGGCTCCCGGTTGATCAGCAGGGCCAGCCCTTGGCGAACGATGGGATGGTCATCAACCACCAGGATTCTCTTCTTGATGGCCGTCGGACTTTGCGATTTCGATATCACTCTCATCTTCTACTCTTCTACTTCATTCCATCCCCGTTGACTGGAAACCAGCAGGTCACCATGGTTCCGCCGGTGGCGACGCGCTGCACATGGAGTGAACCTCCGACAACCCTGGCCCGGTAGTTCATCAGGTTGAGACCCATTCCTTTGCTGCCGGGAGCGATGTTTCCGATCCCACTGCCGTCATCCTGAATGGTAAGTACTCCTTGGGACTGTTCGGCGGCGAGACGGATGACGATCTGATGCGCATGACCGTGCTTGATCGCGTTGTTCACCGCCTCCCGGGCAATGTAGTAGAGGTGCGTGGCCGCAGTGTCGTCATGGACTAGCACGGGCGTATAACACTGGAACCGGCAGCCTACTCCGAATAGATCTTCCACTTCGCCCGCCCATCGCTGCAAGGCCGACATCAGCCCCTGCGCGTCGGAGACGACGGGGAGCAACCCACGGGCCAGTTCCCGCGTCTTGTGGATGGCTTGGTTCACCAGGCTCACGATCTTGGCCGCGTCGCTGGCCTCGGCCAGATTCTTTTCCATCAACTTTTGTTCCTGTACCTTGCTCATGAAAGCGATGCCGGTCAGGTGCTGGCCCAAACCGTCGTGCAGGTCCTGGCCGATGCGACGTTGTTCCCGCGCGCTGATGTCCAGAATTGTTTTTTCCAGCTGTTTGCGCTCCGTGATATCCCGGATTGCGCTTGACACCAATACCCCCTCTTCCGTCTCCAGGGGGCTGAGGCTGATTTCCACTGGGAACTCGTGACCGCCCTTGTGCAAGCCATAGAGTTCCTCGCCCGCCGCTCCCATCGGACGAAGGCGCGGCTCCCCGAAAAAACGCTGGCGGTGTTCCGAATGACGGTGGCGGAGGCGTGCCGGCACCAGCATTTCGAGTGGCTGCCCTAGTAACTCTTCGCGTTCGTAGCCAAACAATTTTTCCACCTGGGCATTGACCAACACAATCCTGCCCTCTGGATTGACGACTACCACCGCATCCGGTGCTGCTTCCAGCAGTCCACGAAATTTGGTTTCGGCCCGCTTTCGCTCCGTGATATCGATTCCCGATGCGATGATATAAGCGGCAGCTTTGTCGACCCCGGCGAGCACGGTGGTCGACCAGGCTATCACCCGCCGCCGGCCGTCTCGACTCACCCAGCAACTCTCGTATTCCTGGGGACGCAGATGTGCGCGCGTCTTTTGGAACACGGCTTTGAATCGTTCCCCTTCCTCCCGAACAAGGAACAGGTCCCAGATCAATTTCCCCTCCACCTCCGTGAACGAATATCCGGTCATCTGCTCACACGCTCGGTTGAAGCGGATAATGCGGCCTTCCGGGCCCAACACCACGACCAGAGCAGCCACGGTGTCAAGGATGCCGGAGACGACATTGCGTTCCTCCTGCCACGCTTCTTCAGTCCGCTTCAGATCGGTGATATCGAAACCCACACCGTGAATGAACCAGGGCTCGCCGTTCTCCTTGCGGATCATCTTGGCTTCACAACGAAACCAGATGACTCGCCCATAGCGCGAAATCACCCGATACGCCGAACGCAGCGGTTCGCCGGTAAGAAACATCGCGGCCGCTTCGGTGCTCCAGCGCTCCTTGTCGTCGGGATGGATGTGGCTGTACCAGCGGATAGGATCTTCCAGCCACTCTTCCTGCGAAAAGCCTAGCGCGGCCTCAATTTGAGGACTGACATAAGCCTCGCCGATGCCGCGATCAAGATAAGCCATGAAAACTACAGCGGGAATCTGCTCCACCAGCGCGCGATACCGGGCTTCAAGATTCGGCAATTGCCCGTCTTCGGGTGATCCCTGCTCTAATTCCTCGGGGGGATAGACGACGTGTCTGGCAATCGTGGGATTGAATTGGCGGAAAACTCCGGCCAACTCTTCAAGGATTTCCTCGGCCTGGACGGGATTCAATGGCGGCTCGACAACCGCGGAAGGTTCGGCGGCGTGCGGATCGCGAGGTGTATCGCTCGAATCATGCGGCCACGAAAACGAAACCATTCCTCCCCCTCATGCCGAAGCAGCCACCGTTCAAGAACCGGATTCCGGCCGCACTTCCTTACCGATTGAACTTTCCTGCGACCGGGGGCGCGTCGGTTTCCGCCAACTCGGTTCTTTGTTCATCGACGATTGGGTGAAGCGCCGCAAGGCGTGAATGGCGCGTCCATAGGTTTGCACCGCCGCCGAGGACAATAGCGAACCCGGCGGCTGATCCATAAAAGGCATGAACTTGTCGGGAAATCCCGGCATGGTACATCCGATGCAGATACCGCCAACATTGGGACAGCCGCCAATTCCGCCCATCCAGCCGCGCTTCCCCACGTTGCACTGCACCACGGGCCCCCAACATCCCAGCTTTACGATGCAGAGCGGAGACCCGTATTCTTCCGCAAACTGTGCCTGCTCGTAAAAGCCGCCGCGGTCACAACCTTCATGCACAGTGTTGCCGAAAAGCCATGTGGGCCGCAGCGCCTCATCGAGCGGGATCATGGGCGCGCGGCCGGATGCCATGTAGAGCAAATATAGAAGCGTCTCCATGAAGTTATCGGGCTGCACCGGACAACCGGGCACGCACACGATAGGGATCTCCGCTTTCGATTTCCATTTCCAGCCCAGGTAATCGGGCAGCCCCATACATCCTGTGGGATTGCCTTCCATGGCGTGAATGCCGCCGTAGGTTGAGCAGGTTCCCGCCGCAATCACCGCCCACGCCAGCGGAGCGAGGCGATCAATCCATTCACACGTGGTGATCGGTTGGCCGGTTTTGGGGTCGGTGCCCAGGGAAGCCCAATATCCTTCTTTCTTATTGTGTTCGTTCGGGATGGACCCTTCGACGACGAGGATAAAATTGTCCATCTTCCCTTCAGCGGCTTGATGAAAGGGCTTTAAGAAATCATCGCCATTGGCTATGGCAAGGAAGGGGTTGTGCAGCGTTACTTTTGGAATCCAGGGAATTTGTCCGAGAAGGATATCTTCAATGCTGGGCTGGGTGGCCGCGGTCATTGCGATCGTGTCTCCATCACAACCCAGGCCGGCGGTGATCCAAAGGACATTGAACTCGTTAACCGCGTCCTTGCTTGTAGACACGACCGCCATTCGTGACTCCGTCGACGACATCATAAGCCTTTCGCTTCTGGAAGAGAACTCCCCCGCCCCAGGTTACCGCCCCCTTCGACGGCCGCGCGTGGCGGTGCTTAGGACAATGTGCTATGCCGATCGCCGCCAGTCGAAAGTGAAGGCGTGTCTTAGGCCGCCACGCCCCCAGCCGTTCCTGCCATGCACGCCGGGCGACGAAATATCACTGGACTTTGAGGAAGATTCCGGGAGATTGTCGGCAACAGGAGACTGTGCGGGCGTGGTCCCAGAATCACCCTCAGGCAAACCCCGGGCGCTTGAGTCTATGAATGCAGGCGAGCCACACGGCGGGAGTTAGGTCTGCAAGGTGTTGGATCGGGAGATCGGCAAACCCGGGCAGAATTGCGGCCAGGTAGTCGCGAACGGCGCTGCCGCCGTCACGGTTTCGGTTTCCGCAGTAAAAAAACCTCAAGCGGGGAAGAAGATGTGCCATTAACCACGCCACCCGTCCTGTGAGGCGTGGTCAATGAGGAGTGGCGATGTCACAACAGTTGGAACTGGAACGAGTTAGGCTATGATGAGAAGACATGGGCAAATGGCTAGTTTCGTGCGTTTTGATCGTGCCCTTTTGCGCCACTGCGCAGACCCCTACCAACAAAGTTTCTCTTCCACAACATCTCGAGTCCCTGTTAGATCAGCGCTTCCAGGCTAGCAGGTGCCCCGGTCTTTCGATCGCGGTTTCTGTTCACAACCAGATTGTCTTTTCAAAGGCGCTTGGCAAAGCTGATATTGAACAAGACACGCCCTTGACAACAGCAAGCGCTCAACGGCTTGCCTCTGTGTCAAAACCGATAACGGGCACGATCATCATGGATTTGGTCGAACAGGGCAAGCTGTCACTGGATGTATCCGTTCGTCAGTACCTTCCCGAACTGCCTGCCTTCTATCAAAACGTCACGTTGAGAGAGTTGCTCGATCATCAATCCGGCATCAAGGGCTATGCCGATGAGGAAGCCGTTCTTTTCAACACCATCCACTATGCCAGTTCGCGAGATGCTCTAAAAGCAATGATGTCGTACCCGCTCGCGTTCACGCCGGGGACAAAGGTCGAATACTCGTCGCTCGCGTTCACGGTTCTGGGTGCCGCCGCCGAAACTACTACCGGGCATTCATTCCAGCAACTCTCTGCGGATTTCTTCTCCAGACATGGCATCCGTGGCTTTGCGCTGGATGATCCCTATTCCATCGTGCCGGGTCGCGTGCGGGGATATCTGGTGGATCGAAACCTGAACCTCCAATTCAACGACGGTCATGTGGCCGGGCGTAATTATCTGGAGGGCACGAACGGCGAGACCACGAACGCGCACTTCTATGACATCAGCAATCGCTATCCAGCCGGAGGCTTTGTTGCTTCAGCCGAGGCACTGTTGCGTTTCGTGATTGACGTTGGTTCCGGCGCGGTGTTGAAGCCCGAAACCGTCAACCAGATGTGGACTGCACAACACACGTCAGACGGGGCGAAGACGGTCTTTGGGCTTGGTTGGGGTGTTTCAGAGTGGAAAGGAAGAACAAAGATGGTAGGGATGAATGGGCTGGAGCTTTCAAGCGCCACATTCCTGCGCTACTTACCCGATTCCGGGACAGGAGTGGCTCTCTTCTGCAACGCAGAGGGAGCCAATGGTCTTTCTGAACTGCTGGGTGACGTTCTAGATGCGGCAGCGAATCAATAATTGACACAAGTCTTGTTTAGAGAGGGCGTCGCTTCTCCTGCTGATTGCTGCTAACAGGCTATTCCACTCCGGCCATGCATTAGAATCGAGTGCATCATGGCGAAGCGTTTCGCGCTGGTTGTTGTTCTGCTTGTGCAATTCGCCGGCCTGGCTGCACTCGGGCAAACCGATTCTGCTCAGCAGACTACGACTCGCAGGACCAGTACGCCATATACCGGTGACCTTTCGATATTTGATTCTCCCGGTCGAGACGAGCGATTACAGATCAATCGTGTCATGGACATTCTCGGAATCGCATCCGGCAAGACCGTTGCCGACGTCGGGGCCGGGTCGGGATGGTTCACCGTCCGGGCAGCAAAGCGTGTGGGCGATGCCGGAACTGTGTACGCCGTTGACATCAACCCCGATGCCATTCGCTACATTGAGGGCCGAGTCGGGAAAGAGAACCTGCACAATGTGAAAACGATCCTGGGCAAGCCCGATGATCCGATGCTGCCCGTGAAAGTTGACGCTGTGCTTCTGCTGAAGACCTATCACGAAGTCGCCCAGCCCATTACACTCATGCGAAACCTGAAGCCGCGTCTTGCCGCCGGAGCTCGGGTCGGAGTCATCGACCGCAACGGAAACGGCGAAAATCATGGAGTGGCGCGTGAGGTTGTGATCCGGGAAGCGGACGAGGCAGGTTATCAACTGCTGAATCAATACGATTTCGTCAAGGATGGAATGGATTACTTTCTGATCTTCGGCGCGAAGTAACTTCTGCTGCAGTATCGGAGTTCGTGTCTCTCTGCGACACCGCGGTAATCCTGTCGCCCGTTTCTCCCACCTTTCGCAAACAGCGCGAAAGATGGGGCACCCACAACTGGCACCAATCCTTACAGCAGTCTTCTGTAGGCGCGTCGGCGGATTGCGTAGTATTCATTGACAGGGCGGTCATCCTGCAGGGCGGGAGCGTTGGGAGCTTCGCCGATCACTTCATCGGTTGAGAGTTCTCGGCCGAGAAGATCATCAAACTGACGCTCAGGCGTGGTCTGCGGACCCCATTCCACCAGATCTGCCGCCGCCTTTGCGGGCAAGCGTTGCGCCAGTTCCGCTCCAGTCAGTTTGGGGAGGGCGTGATCGGTAGCCAGAAAGTGATAGCCCCAGCCTTCCACCGAGTGAAACACTCGTACGTAGGGAAACGATTCCCGCAGCGCGCGAGCCACGGCGGCGTGGACCATGGCGTCTCCCCCGGCCCCGGGCAGCCACTGTTGCAGGATGCCGCCGGGACGCAATCTGCGGCGGATGATGGTATAGAACTCCTTGGAGTAGAGCAGACTCGAGCCGGCGGCTTGCGCCGGCGGCGGCGGGTCTATGGTGATCACGTCATACTGACCCGAGGTGCGCTCCAGATAGCGCCGGCCATCGTCAATCACTACCCGCGACAGCGGCGAGCGCAAGATCTCCGGGCCGTCGGGATGATAGAACCCGAATACCTGCGGCACACTCGGAACCAATTCCACGCCGGTCACCGCAATGCCCCAGGACCGCAGCGAGCGGAAGGTTGTGCCCATACCGAAGCACACCACCAGGGCATTCTTCGGCGGACGGTCCAGAAATGCGAGGGGCAAGTGGGCCATAAACTTGGTGATGGGTGTGAGCCCGGTGATCCCGACCCCGTTGATCACCAGGTTCTTTTCCCTGCCAGCGCCCGTGGCGACGATGGTTGCCGTGTTGTCCCGCAAAACTTCACTGTTGGCGAATTGGTCTTCGAAGCTCTTCTGAGTGAGCAGTAGCCCCAGGGCCACCAGCACGGCGGCGAAAAAGGCGGCGGTTTGCCAGTCGAGGCGAGGCCTTGCTCTTTGTGCCAACCACTCCTGACTGATCCCCACCAGAAGCCAGGGCAACGAGAAAAGGAATAAGACCCAGCGCTCATCCAAGAGCGGGAGAAGCAGGAAGCCCGAGAGAAGCGGCCCCAGGATGCAACCCAGAACATTCACCGCATAAGCTTTTCCCGCCCTGCCCGGGTCGCCACCCGACCAGCGGTCCACCAGCATGGGCGTGATGAAGCCCAATGCGGCGGAAAAAGGGGCAATGCCCAGTGCCAGGCGGAACAGAGCGCGCTGATGGAAACTCGGGTCCGCGGCAGCCAGCGGCAATAGCGCAAACAGCCCAAGCAAAATCCAGATCCATCGGCCTTCCTGCCGCAATCGCCGACTCCAGATCCGGTACATTTCCAACCCGGTAAACGTAGCCACCAGATATCCGGCCAGAATGGCGGCGAAAGCGTAAACCACGGTGCCCAGGTAGGGGGTGAACTGACGGATCCAGACCACTTCCATTCCCATGCTGGTCAATCCGGTAAGAAATAATAGAACGAGAGGCTTGGCGGTTCCGTGGGTGGAGACGTAGTCTGCTACTTCCTTCCGCGAAGCCTCGGCCTGAACAGCAGCCTTTTGCCCGTCCGCCTTACGCCGTGTACTCAGGACCAGCGCCGAGAGGGCGAGCAGAACATTGCACGCCGCGCCGATTTTGAGCGTGCCGCGGAATCCGTAAAGTTCGACCAGCAGCAGCGGGATAATCGCTCCCACCACTGCCCCCAGCACGTTCGCCAGGTAAAGGTAACTGAATGATCTTTCTGTTCGCTCCGTCCCGCTGCTGCGGATAGCCAGCATCGCGAACGGTATGGTCGCACCCATGCATGCACACCACGGAATCATGGTCAAGGCAATGCAAACGCCGGAACCGAGATAATAGCTCCAGGAAGACGAGACTGCCGTCCACTCCAGCAGTCTTCGACCCCAGCAACAACTGGTAGGGGACAAGCAAGGCCGATATACCGATCAGCAACTCAACCAGCGCGTAGAAGCGAAGCGCGCGACTCCGGATCGAGTTTTCGTAACGGAAAATCAGACGGCCGCTTCCCCATGAACCCAGGCCCAGTCCGGCCATGAACATGGAAATTACGATCGAGGTCAGCGCGGTGGTGACTCCAAATTGCGCCATCGCCAAACGGAGCCACAAAATTTCGTAGAGGATGCTGCAGAAGCCAGAGACAAGAAAAAGCGTGAAGAACCAGACCATGAAGTCGGGATCCCTGGTTGAATCAAAAACAGCACGATTGTACATCGCTCCTGCCCCCTCCACACGTCAATCGCTAAATGCCCTGTAAGTCAAGGCAGATCAATGAAGCGCTGCCGGGCTACGCTCCGGAAGCCCGGATAGACGGAATCTTCGGAGCGCGAACGCAGCGAGCAGAAATCTTGCGAGTGGAGTGTTCCCCGCACTTCATTCGAGCATCCAAGAGCACGCAGATTGACACCAAGATGGAAACATGAATGCGGCGAACGACGGGGGTGATTGTCCGTGCAACACTCAGATCATTGGTTGGTCGTATGATGAGGGCCGAAGGAAAACGGTGATCATGAAATTAGAGCCGAAACCCGCCGCCCCGTTTACGGCCACATTGCGTCTGGCGATCTTCCTGTGCTGGGTGCTGTCGCTTTCAGCATGCGGCGGCAGGCCGGTTCCTGCCCCTCCGACGCCCACCCCTTTGCCGAAAGCTTATAGTTTGACCCTGCTGCCGCCCTTGCCTGGAGCCTCAGAATCACAGGCCCAGGCCATAAACAACAACGGGGCTATCGCCGGCTATTCCATGATCAACGGGCAAGCCGAGGCCACGGAGTGGGTCAACGCCCAACCCACTGATCTGGGCCCGGGGTTCGCCATGGCTATCAATGACACGGGGGCGATGGCCGGATTCATGTCAGGCCCGGGCGGTAACAATCAAAATGTGGCCCTGTTTTGGGCCAGCGCATCGTCAATCGCGGTTGCAATCCCAACACTGACCGGATTTGACGCCAGCCTAGCCTCCGGCATAGACGCCGACGGGACGGTTGTGGGAATAGCATTCGAGAGTTTTGACCCGTCGCAGGAAGAAGCGTGGGAGTGGACGCCGCAAGCCGGTATCACCGCGATTCCCCAATTGCTCGAGGCCTTTGGCATCAGCAAAGGAAAGATCGTTGGCATCGGAACAAATTTCGACGCGACGGTGGTGACCGTCGCCGCTGGCACGCCGACGAGCACTGATTTAGGGGTGGGCGGCGATGCGCTGGGCATCAGCAGTCTGGGATCGATAGCAGGATTCACTTCCGGCGATGTGACCCAGGCTTTCTTGTCGGAGGGCGGGATGCTGACATTGCTCGGCACCGGCAACACAGTACTCAGCACGGCCTATGGCATTAATGCACAGGACATCGTGGTTGGCTTCGTGGAACAGCCGGAGGGGACTATCAGGCTGCGCCGTACCGGGACAATGGCGCGGATCGATCCCCCGGTTGGGACAAATGTCTTCGCCATGGCGTGGACGAAATTCGACGGGATTGTGCAACTCAATAGCCGCGTTCCGTCCCAGGCAACGTGGCTGCTCAACTACGCCAACGGGATCAACGATAAAGGACAAATTGTAGGAACCGCGAGCATGCCTCTTCCAGGCGGCACGTTAACGACAGAGGGGTTTGTTCTCGATCCTCAGTAACCCCATCAGCTCCCTATCTGACGTATAACGCGACGGTGATCGGAATCTCTCCCGTAAAAGGCATGCTCGCTCTGCAGCTGAAATTTGCCTGCCAGGGCAGAGCGGACAACCGCTAATTCGTCGGGCTCAGAAGGTGTAAATCAAATCGAACTGGTAACGAGCCAGGAACGGTTCTTTTTCACCCGGAGTTACGCCGGGCGCCAGAACCGCGTGCTGCAGGTTGCTGTTCAGGGTGCGCCCGATCCAGGCGTTGAATTGGGCGACGACATTCGATCGCAAGCGCCATGAACCGAACACACGATGCTCGATAATGTTGGTCGCGGCGCGCTGTTCGCTCTCCGAAAAGGTCGCCAGAATGGAATCCTGTCCCGACCGCCAGAATCCATAGCCAAACTGCAGATCATTCTTGTTCTTGATCTGGCCCAGGCTGATCTCTCCCAGGTAGGCACGGCCTTGCGGCCCGATGCTCGAAATGACATTTCCCTTTGAGTCGAGGGGATGGTCAGCCGCCTTGAGGTTGGTTTCATATTCCAATATCAGGTTCAGCGGGAAACGCGAGAGACCCGTCTTCAACTGACTGTTGAGGATGAAGTCGGCGTATTCAAATCCGGAGAGAAAATGCCGCTGCCCTTTCGCGTCCACGAAGGTTGCATTGGTCATGCCGTTGGAGGCGATAGCGCAGGGCGGAACGCTGGGCAAGCCGGAACCGGTGGCGCAGCCGGGGCCTTCCCCGGGAATCTGAATCGGTGGGTTGCCGCTGGTTGTGGCCTGGGTGGCGAACGCGGAAGCGTTCAAAATGGCGTTCGGGAAACCCCAGTCGATCAGGGTAAAGGACGGCGTGGTAGTCAGCGGACCCAATTGGAAGGCAGCTGAAACGTTGCCGCCGAGAGCGAAGGAATCGTCCCCTTTCGCGACCTCGTTGTACAGCAGCTGCATGGCTTGCACCGTGAAGTTCTTCAGGTGCGGCGTATTGAGGTCCCAGGATAATTTCTGGTTGAAACCCTCGGGATTGATGTCTGGGTCCAGAGTGAGCGAGGTGCGGGCCCAGGTATAGGCGAATTTGCCGCCCGTAATGGAGAGCCAGCGGGCCGCAACCGGATTGAAGGTGACATATCCGCGATCAAGGCCGATGGTCTTGCGCTCGAAGAAGTTACTCAGGGTCTCGTTGGCCGACGTGAGATCGCCCAGTGAGCCGGTGGCGAGAGCAAAGCCGCCGATAAAGCTCTCGTTCAGGCGGCCATCCAGGCCGAAGCGAACCCGCAGACGAGCGCGGTTGCGGGTGACGCAAGTTGGGCAATCCTGAAAGGTGTCCTCCCCGCGCACGCGGATGTCGCCACTAAAGCGGAAGCGTCCCGCAATGTCTTGCAACGCGCTTATTTCTTTGTTCTCTTCCCTGGACTGGCTGTCTACGACCGCAAGCGCGGTCTTGGCCTCGGTCGCGCTGCTCGAAGCCTGATCGGCCACGTGTTGGGCCTCGGCGGCGGATTGCTGGGCCTGCGCGGCCGTGGCCTGCGCCTGCTCGGCGCTGCCTTCGACCTTCTGGGACGAGGCATTGGCCTGGCGGGTGGCATCCAGCAGTTGCTGCAGCTGCGACTTTAACTGATCAAGCTGTTGGCGCTGCTCGTCGGATTGCCTCTGCTGCGCCGCCAATGCGTCGCGCAACTGCTGCACATCTTTAACGCTCACCCGCTCATTGGCCGATTTCTTTAGCCCGGGCTTCGGAAGCGTTGCCCCGGAGCTTTCAACCGTCTGCGCCATTGCGCCGCCAGTCACAATCACACTAGTCAAAAACACGAGGCTGAGTGCACTGGACCACGAGAACCGTTTCATTGTCTCTCCATATTGTTTTGTGAATTTGCTCTGCTTTTCACGCATTCCCGGCGGAACAGAAATCCAACACATTCGGCTTCGACTTCTGGCTACTGATGGAAAAATCGTTTGGGGCGAATCGGGAGCGTGTTACTGGTTGGGACAACAACAGAGGTCGAACGGTAAGGACTCAAACGCGCGCGACGTGAGGAATCGCGGCGGAAAAACGTGGAGCTTGAGATCGGCGATCAAGATCGGATTGGTCTCGTTTCTCGCAGGAATTCTGTCTATCTATATAATCTCTATAGAATAACTTGTATTTAACACCAGAACCGTAATTCACGCAAGTCTTGAGCTCTGCCTTATCGGTCAAATCAAAGCGAAAAAAGTAGACTGCTCAGTTTCCCCCGCCGTGGCGAGGGTTTCCCGGAACCGCCATGGGCAAGATTCTGGCATCGGCGGTCTTTCTCTTGCCGGGAGGTTTTGCGGCTTTGCCGAACTTCGGGTCGACAATATCGGCCAGCGTAGTGTGCTCGAGGATCTTGGCCGCCGCGTTACGGACTTCCAGGAATATCTGGTACAGGGCGCGATGCTCGAGGTCACGATCGATCAGAGCGCGCAACTGGTCGGCATCGCCGAAAGGCGCCAGGGGACCGTCAATCAGTCGAATGATTTCACTGAGAGGAATCTCGGAAGGTGGACGGCGCAACTGGTACCCACCCTTGGCGCCGCGTACACTCTCCACCATGCGGGCGTTCTTCAGTTCGAGCAAAATGAGTTCGAGAAATTTCTCCGGCAGCACTTCCTCGTAGGCGATGTCGCGGATGCGAATGGCCCCCTGATTGTAGTGCCGGGCCAGCATCATCATGGCCTGCAGCGCGTAGAGGCCTTTCTGGGAGATTTTCATGACCGGCCCATAATGACATAAAACCCTATCGTATTACTAAGGTTTAGTGCAAAGGAGGCTCAGCCGCCGGCTGGGTCCAGCTTGTAGGGGCCCTTCGACTTCATAGCTGCTCGCAACGCGAAGCCGCTAATCCGCTCAGGGTGACAAGGGCGACTAGTTTATGCGCAGGACCTGCATGGTGATGTTGTCCGGTCCACCGCGCCTCTTTGCGATATCCACCAGATGGTCGCAAATTTCAGCGGCGGTCTTGCCCTCGACCGCGCTTTGAATCTCGCTTTCGTTGAGCAGACCCCAGAGACCGTCGGTACAAAGCAACAGCACATCGCCTGACTGGAGAGTCACGGGTTGGGCCGGCGAATCAGGCGTGACGTTGCTCCCTGCTCCCAGGGCGGCGGTAAGAATGTGCCGCTGGGGATGGGTTTCAGCCTCTTCCGCCCGGAGAACGCCATTTTCGACTAACCGGCTGACATAGGAATGATCATGGGTGAGGCGTGAAATGGATGAGCCGCGCACCAGATACAGACGGCTGTCTCCTACGTGCGCGAAGTAAAGCCGATGGTCCAGAAGGGCCATGGCGGTACAGGTGGTCCCCATTCCATGCAGGTCGGGGTACTTCTCGGCGTACTCCTGTATACGTTGGTGGGCGGATTGAAAGCCCTGCAGAAGCCAGGTGCGCGGGTCGCCAGCCTCCGCATTGGCATAAGCCTCTTCAATGACCTCAACCGCGATGCGGCTGGCTTCCTGACCGCCTTCGTATCCGCCCATACCGTCGGCCACAATGGCCAAACGGCCCTTCAGCGGAAACTGCGGATCACTGGCCGGTTCCCAATAGGAATAACGGTCCTCATTATTTTCTCTCTGGCAGCCGACATCGCTCAGGCTCGCCAACTCAACCCCAGGCCGCACTTTCATTCCACCCCTTCGATCACACGATTACCCCAGCGGAATTTGGATTATACCGGACAAGTCGCGAATGGATACCGTAGCTTGGTCCGGGGTCGGTTTAACGGAATGGAATGGCGTACCTGGTAGCGTCCTAACCTCAACTCTTTGGCCACGGAGTCACAGAGTCACGGAGAGAAACTTTAATCTGCCAAACCATTAAGAGAAAGACCTTGCCGGGCAGTTGGGTCCTCTGTGTCTCCGTGCCTCCGTGGTGGAAAACAAACCAGAAGACTGCCATGGACGTTCACGACTATCAATCTTTACTCGCCTTGTCTACAATGCCTTCGGCGAAGCACGAGCTGCATTCAGGAAACCAAAGCCATGGCAACGGCAGCCACAGTCAGCGGTCAAGCGGGGCACGAACAGATCGGCAAGGCGGCAGGTCCGTGCGTCATGGTGCTTTTTGGCGCGTCCGGCGACCTCACCAAGCGCAAGCTGGTTCCCGCCCTTTATAACCTGGTGAAGGCCAAGCTGTTGCCTAAGACATTCGCTGTCGTGGGCGTGGCCTTCGACGATTTGACCCGTGAACAATTTCGCGACCAGGTCACAAGTTTCCTGCAGCCCGAGGACCGCGGCACCGAAGATTTTCGCTGGTTCACTCAGCAGCTCTTTTACCAACGCGGCGATTTCGGCGATCCGGCTACCTACACGACCCTGGCCACCCAATTGGCCGGTGTAGACCGAGAGCACGGCACCCAGGGCAACTACCTGTTTTACCTGGCAACTGCGCCGAAGTTTTTTGCTTCCATCGTGCAGCAACTGGGCAAAGCCGGCCTGGCCGAGCAGAACGGGGGATGCTGGCGCCGAGTGGTAATCGAAAAGCCCTTCGGACACGACCTGGACTCAGCGAAAGCGCTGAACCGGGACATCAAAGCCGTGCTGGCGGAAAACCAGATTTATCGCATCGACCACTACCTGGGCAAAGAGACGGTGCAGAACATCATGGTGTTTCGCTTCGACAACGCCATCTTCGAGCCCATCTGGAACCGGCGTTACATCGACCATGTGCAGATTACGAACGCGGAAACCGTCGGCGTGGAATTGCGTGGAGGCTACTTTGATACCGCGGGTACGTTGCGCGACATGGTCCCCAACCACATCATGCAGTTGCTCAGCCTGACCGCGATGGAGCCGCCGGTGTCGTTTCAGGCGGATGCCGTCCGCAACGAGCAAGCGAAGATTCTGCGGGCCGTGCAACCGCTGGACTCCGAAGATGTCCTGCATTCGAGCGTGCGTGGGCAATACGGCGAAGGAATCATCGCCGGAGAACGAGTGCCGGCATACCGCTCCGAACCTGGAGTGGCCCCGGAATCAAAGACCGAGACTTTTCTGGCCTTGAAGCTGAACATCGACAACTGGCGGTGGGCGGGCGTGCCCTTTTACATCCGCACAGGCAAGCGGCTGGCGCAGCGGGTCACGGAAATCACGATCCAGTTCAAGCGCACTCCGTTCGAGATTTTTCGCAACTCCCCGGTTCACAATCACAGCAACCAGCTGATCATGCAGATACAACCGGTAGAAGGAATAGCGCTGAGCTTCGGCGCCAAGATTCCCGGACCGGTGTTGCACGTGGGTTCGGTGAACATGAGTTTTGAGTACACCAAATACTTTGGTGCGGACGCGTATACGGGATACGAGGTATTGATTTATGAGTGCATGATCGGAGACGCTACGCTTTTCCAGCGCGCCGATATGGTGGAGGCGGGCTGGAGTATCGTGGACCCGATTCTGGATGTCTGGCAGGCTCTGCCGCCGCGCAGATTTCCCAACTACCCCTCCGGCACATGGGGACCGGCGGAGTCCGATGAACTGCTGACCCGCGACGGTCGGCAGTGGAGGAAAATCGAACCATGATTCTCGCAGGCGATATCGGCGGAACTCGCACTCGATTGGCCGCCTTCAATACGGAAGGCAGCAAGCTGCAATGCGTGGTCGAAAAAACTTACCCCAGCCAGGAGCACGGCGGCCTGGCGGAGCTGGTCGCAGACTTTATCAAGTCGGAAGGCGTTCCGGTGCACAGCGCCTGTTTTGGCGTGGCTGGACCGGTACGCGGCGGACGCAGCAAGATTTCGAATCTTCCCTGGACCATCGATTCGCGCGAGCTGGCCACGCAACTCAAGCTCGATTCCGTGGGGCTGATCAACGACCTCGAAGCGTACGCCTACGGTGTGGACGCGCTGGAGTCCAAGGACCTGGTGACGCTGCGAGCGGGTTCGGACGACGCGGAAGGAAATCGCGCGGTGATTTCGGCGCGAACCGGCCTGGGCGTGGCCGGTCTCTACTGGGACGGCTTCCGGCATCATCCCTTTGCCTGCGAGGGCGGGCATACTGATTTCGCTCCCAGGAACGAACTGGAAGTGGAACTGTTCCGCTACATTCTCAAAAAGCATGGCCACGTGAGCAGTGAACGGGTTCTTTCCGGACCCGGGATCAAGAATATTTACGACTTTCTTCGTGACACCAAGAAGGCGGAAGAGCCTGCCTGGCTGAAAGAGCAGATGGATAAAGCCCACGATGCTCCGGCGCTGATCTCGCAGGTCGCCCAGGAAAAGAAGGCCCCCATCTGTGAACAGACCTTCTCGATTTTTATGAGCCTGTACGGGGCCAAGACGGGAGACTGTGCGCTGACTTTCATGGCCACCGGCGGCATTTTCATCTGCGGCATTATTGCCGCCAAGAATCTGGCCAGGATGCAGGAGCCGGCATTCATGGAAGCGTTCCTGAGCAAGGGGCGTATGCGGAGCTTGCTTGAGGATATGCCGGTGAAAGTCGTGATCAACGACGATTGCGGAATCATCGGCGCCGCGCGCTACACGCTGGTCCAGAAGGCATTCGGAAAGTCGAAGAGCGGCGTGGCCTGAGGCGGGTCAGCCATTGGCGATTCGCATTTGGCATTTCGCCAAGGCACCAATTGCTAATTGCCAATGGCTGATTGAAGCAGTTGCGAGATACCATCCAAGGGAATCCGCACCCAGGTCGGACGATTGTTGAGTTCGTATCCGAGTTCGTAGACGGCTTTGTCCAGGAGATATCGCGTCTAACAGTAGTGACAGTTCTTCTCTTTGTCTTGGGAATGAAGATCGAATTCCCGGCGACTTCCAGATACGTTTTCAGAAAAGCTGCCGACACCCAGAGCTGCCAGAATTTAGCCCAGCTTCCCAGCGTCAAGCCTTCATCCTCCGGTGATTCCTGATTCTCCTGTTGCAGCAGCGGCGCATAGGCGGCGTAGTGGAACGAACGCAGCATACCGGCGACATCCTGCAGTGGCGAGCGTTTCTTGCGCCGTTCTTCCAGCGGGCGCGCGGGCTCGCCTTCAAAATCAATGATGACAAAATCGCTGCCCGTGGAGAGGACCTGGCCGAGATGATAGTCGCCGTGGACGCGCGTAACCATCGCCGAACTCTTCATCCCCGCCACCAGTTGAAATCGGCGGCGGGCGATTTCTTCAAGCTGCAGAACGTTACTAGCCTCCTGCCGAGTCTGTTCCGGCATTCCATCCTTCAGGCGACGGAGCAGGTCGAAGTTGGCGGTCAAGGAGTTGAAGGGCGGAGTTCACGAAGGCCTGGCGATCCCCTTCTGAGAATGGCTGCGGCGCGAAATCTGGATCTTCCGGAACCGAGGCAAGCGCCAGGTGAAGCTCTGCGGTTCTCCGGCCCAGGAGTGCAGCCGATTCGAGATAGGGGCCGATGCGTTGCCTGGCCTCATCTGGCGTTGCGCGGCCGCACAGGGAGAGAAGCGACCGCCGAGGCGCACCGCTCGCAGTGGGGAGACCGCCTATTTGTCGCGCCTTCGAGTAATATTCCGCGAGAGCTCTCAGCGTAAACTGCCAGGCGTCGCCCTGATTGGAAACGTAGCCCTGGAGCATGCCCAGGGTTGCGCTGGCTCCCTTTTCGCGGCGGTACTGTTCATTACGGTACTCAAGGTATCCCGCCAGGGGCGGCACATTGCGAAACGATGTTTTCCCGGTTAGAAAAGATCCAATCTCCAAATCAGGGTTCAGGCCCTCCTCAACCTGGCGATAGATTTTTAGCACCAGACGCTTTTCATAAACCACCGAGCTGTTACTCTGCTCAGCCTTCATAACAAAAGGTGTAAGCGGTCCTTGCGACGGCCGCCAGATGGGCTGTAAGGCGGGAGTGGAAACCGCTCGAACAAGTCCTCTAGCTCCGGGTGAGGACACTCCTTCCGCGATTGCGTCCAGCAGTCCGACCAGAAATTGCTCATCGGTCAAGGCGTCCTTGAGGACGATCTCTTCTGGAAAGTTTTCCGATTGAAGTCTCAGCAGCGACGACACGCCGGGATGCGATGGCCCGTCGGCTACGCGGACGACGGGGACGTGGTAGAGCTGTCCGGGGCCGCTGACGTATTCGACCCGGGCGAGAACGAGGTAGGCGCGGAGGTCGTCGGAGTGGAATGGAACGATGTCCGAGGGCTCGACGGCGCGAATCGTGCGGGCCTTGCCTCCAAACCAGCGTTGCGCGCGCAGGAATTCTGGCAAGACCGAGGGGAGCCCGATTTTCAAGGCCGCGAGAAACAAGTCCTCCGAAGGTTTGCTGGTAGGCATGGCGAGTTGCGATACGAAGTGGGCCACTTAAAGCGGTGAAAGCTCATCTTCCCGTTCCTGGCCTTCCTTTTTTTCCGGGGAGAAGCGGGCCTCCAGAAATCGTCTGGCCAAGTCCTGTCCGCCCAGCCCAAAGGCAATAGCCAGGCCCAGCATTACCGCTCCCAACACGATGGCAAAAGCCAGCAGCATGGTGGAATCGGCGAGACCCAACTCTTCGAAAACCGCCGATGCGGTGAAGACGGTGATGAGAACGCGGGCCGCGGAACTCAAGAGCCGAGGCGATGGCATGTTGGTATTGACCGCCCAGAGCAAAGCCGCGCGCGAGAAAAAGCTGGCCGCCAGCAATCCGATGAAGAGAAAGATGAGCGCCACCAGAAGCCGCGGCAGGAAAACGAAGAAGCGGGTCACATATTCCTGCATCCCGAGGATGCCAAGCGCGCTTACTCCCAGGAGAACGAAGCCCAGCCAGGCGGTCCAGAAGGCAAAGCGGCTGACCAGTTCGGTGGAAGATGGCAGCGCGGCCTTGTTGAGCAATTGAGTGGCGCCCGCGCCTTCCGACAATTTGTCGAATTTGATCAGGCGCAAAAAACTGCGCAGAGTCCACTTGACCACGTATGCGATCACCCAGCCCACGAGGACGACGATCAGCATTACCAGCAGGCGAGGCAGGAAGCGCGCAAATTCGCGGACCAATTCCTGGGTGGCCTGAGTCAATTCGTTCACGATCATTTCCCGCATGGTGACCTCACTTCCTTCCGTTCCACAGTTCCAGCAGCGACGGCTTCAAACGTTCACAGGTCATGCAAAAGTCTTCGACGTTCCGCTCCACCTGATCTCCCGACGCTTCACGATTTTCGACCAGAAACGTGAAAGCCCGGCCGCGATAAAGAGGCGCCAGAGCCTGGACGATGTGGTCGCGGCTAATGACTTCCTTGTGATATGAGGCGGCGAATTCGTAGACGGTGCGCGCCCAGAGCTCGTCTCCATAAAGAAAATCATCTTCATCGAGAGCCGAAATTTTTTGCAGCTCGCCGAGGGTTGGCGGCGAAAGAATCGATTTGAGCACAGGCTCCAGTTCGGACACTCCGGAGCGAAACATGCCGAACAGACGCTTGCGGTTTATGCGCAGTGGCTCCAGGGTGGTTTCCGATCCGGTTCCCAGTGTAGGAATCGGTTGCGAATCGTTTTTCGTACTCCACATCGAAAAATTGGGTTCGAGCGACCAGAACAGCGCGCCCACGGTCTGGCGCATGGCGGTGACAAGGTCGGCGGAGCGCGCATCCACATGAGGTTTGACGCCGAGGAAGGACTGCGCCAGACGGAAGCCCCCGGCAATGGCAGAAATGGTCAAGGCTATTTCGGTGCCGGTCTGGCCGACCTCATGGGTCCAGATCTCCTGGGCCAGGAAATGGCCGGCGAGTTGTCCTGAAAAGCTGAACTCCGCCGCGTAAGGCTCGCGCACCTGCTTACCGTAGAAAGCCCGGGTCATGGGATAAACCAGGTTGCGCATGAGCAAACCGTCGAACTTGTGGCGGCGGTAGAGCGGGGTGACAAAATCAAAGTTTCCCTGATACACCGGACGCAGCAAGCGTTCGATCCACTCCGGCTCGATGGTGGTGGATTCGGGCGAGACCACGGCGCAGGCGGAGACCCGGAGCAGATCTGCCGAGGCAAGAATGGTGCGCAGCGCGGGCCCTGTCGCCGGACCTCCGTCATATTCCGCGCTGATGCTGTGCAGAGTGCGCAGTGCGTTCAGATCGGTCGAATGCTGCAGGTCGTTGATGGAAGCTCCCCGCACCAACTCGGCCGTCTGATCTCGCGAGCCCCCATCGGCATTCACGATCACGGCGCGTTCCCGAGGGAAATATTTGAGCAGGCCGGCACGAATCGTCTCCACTACATGACCGACGGTTGCGGCGTTGTTGTAGGTAGGCACACCTACAAGAACATCCGCCTCGCCGACATCCATGAGCTGGCGAAGAAACTCATCCGTAAGAATGCTTTCCTCGGCCAAATCGTGCCTCCGTAAACTTCCCGCTACGCTTGCGCGCGCTTCAGATCTTTCGCAGACGGAACCAGTAGAACTGGTATGGCCCTAGAGTTAACAGATAGGGCAGGTCTCCCACCCGGGGAAAAATATTTCTTCCGAACATCTCAATCAGGATATTCCCTTTGAAGCGACGCAGGTCGAGTTCCACCGCCTGGGCGGTGCTGGAAAGGTTGTTCACCACCAGAATGGACTCCTTGTCCAACTGCCGCACGTAGGCCAGAATTCTGTGGTTCGCAGGATAGAGAAATTCGATCGAGCCCCGGCCCAGCACCGGATTGGCCTTGCGCACCTTAATGATGCGCTTCATCCAGCACAGAAGCGAGTGGTCAAAACGTTTTTGCGACTCGACATTCACCGCCTGATAGCCGTAGACCGGATTGAGCACAAGCGGAGAATAAAGGCTTTCCGGATCGGCGCCAGAGAATCCGGCGTTCCATCCCCCATTCCACTGCATGGGCGTGCGGACTCCGTTCCGGTCGCCCAGATAGATGTTGTCGCCCATGCCGATTTCATCGCCGTAATAAACGATGGGCGTTCCGGGCAGCGACATCAGCATTCCATTCATCAACTCGATGCGGCGGCGATCGTTGTCCAGCAGCGGCGCAAGCCGGCGGCGGATGCCGACGTTGATGCGCATGTGTTTGTCCATGGCATACTGGTCGTACATGTAGTCGCGCTCGACGTCGGTGACCATCTCCAGCGTGAGTTCGTCATGATTGCGCAGAAATAACGTCCACTGGCAGGACGGCGGAATCTGGGGGGTCTGCTTGAGAATTTCCGTGATCGGCTTGCGGTCTTCCAGCTTGAGACCCATAAACATGCGGGGCATCAGGGGAAAGTGGAACGCCATGTGGAACTCGTCACCCTCGCCGAAGTAGGCCCGCAGGTCGGCCGGCCACTGGTTGGCTTCCGCCAGCAGCATCTTGCCGGGAAAATTCTGATCGAGTTTAGCCCGTAATTCTTTGAGGACGGCGTGAGTTTCGGGCAGATTCTCGCAGGACGTGCCCTCGCGCTCCACCAGGTAGGGGACTGCATCGAGGCGGAAGCCGTCCACTCCCAGGTCCAGCCAGAACTTCATCACCTTCCACATCTCGTCGCGAACTGCCGGGTTGTCGTAGTTGAGATCGGGTTGATGACTGAAGAAACGGTGCCAATAATAGGCCTTGGAAACCGGGTCCCAGGCCCAGTTCGAGAGTTCAGTATCGACGAAAATAATGCGCACGCCGTGATACTTGGCATCGGTGTCGCTCCAGACGTACCAATCGCGCTTGGGATTGTCTTGCGACTTGCGCGACTCCTGGAACCAGGGATGCTGATCGGAGGTGTGATTCAACACCATTTCCACGATGACGCGGATGCCGCGCTCGTGAGCGGCTTGAAGAAAATTCTTGAAGTCTTCCAGATTGCCGTAACTGGGATGCACCGACGTGTAGTCGGCAATGTCGTACCCGTCGTCGCGCAGGGGGGAAGGAAAGAACGGCATCAGCCAGACGGCGTTGACTCCCACATCCTGCAGATAATCGAGCTTTTGCGCCAGGCCTCGAAAATCACCGATCCCGTCAGCATTGGTATCGTAAAACGTGCGGACGTGGACCTGGTAGATGATGGCATCCTTGTACCAGAGCTGATCTTGAGATAAGGGCAAAAGCTTTTCTCTCCGCAGTTCACTTCTTATGCAAAATAATCGATGCCGTTTTCGGTACGCACCCGCCGCCGGATGCAAAAGATGTGGGCGGGCAGGCGCTCCGGGTTGAGTTCGACATAATTACGCGGGCCATTCCACATGTATTTCGCATCGGTAAGCAGATCGTGCACTTGATAGGGCTGACGCAGGTCGAGGTGGAACGCGTCCAAGGGAAGATCCACCATACCGGCTTGGGTGCGATGTGGATCAAGGTTCACCACCGTCAAGATAATGTTCAGCAGGTCATCGCTGTTCTTGCTGTAAGCGATTAGCTGCTCGTTGTCGACCGGGTGAAATCGCAGACTTAAGTCGCTGTGCAAGGCCGGGTTAACGCGGCGAATCTGATTCACTTTTGCGATCAATCCGGCCAGGCTATCGGGATTTTCCAAATCCCAACTACGAATCTGATACTTCTCCGAATCAAGGTACTCTTCGCTGCCGGCACGGACGGGGCGATTTTCGCCCAGCTCGAAGGCTGGACCATAGACCCCGTAGTTCGCACCCAGAGTTGCAGCCAGCACCAGCCGGATGATGAAAGCTGGGCGACCACCGGTTTGCAGAAAGTCCGTCAGAATGTCTGGAGTATTGGGCCACAGATTCGCCCGAAAGTACTCCCGAACATCACTTTGTACAATTTCCTTAAAGTATTCGGTAAGCTCCCATTTGGTATTGCGCCAGGCAAAATAAGTGTAGGACTGGGTGAACCCGAGCTTGGCCAGCTCATACATGACCTTGGGCCGGGTAAAGGCCTCCGCGAGAAATAGCACATCAGGATGGCGGCTTCTTATATCGCTAATCAACCACTCCCAGAAATTGAATGGCTTGGTGTGTGGGTTGTCGACACGAAAAATGCGGATCCCCTGGTCAATCCAGTAGAGAACCACGCTTTTTAGTTCTTCCCAGAGCTCCTGGCTCTTTTCCGTTTCGAAATCGAGAGGATAGATGTCCTGATATTTCTTCGGCGGATTCTCAGCGTACTGCACTGTGCCATCGGGGCGGATGCGAAACCATTCCTTGTGCTCCTTCACATAGGGATGATCGGGCGCGCACTGGTATGCCAGGTCGAGCGCCACTTCCAGTCCCAGCTGCCTGGCTCTCGAGAGGAGTTGCTGGAAATCTTCAAGTGTCCCCAACTGCGGATCGATGGCCTTGTGGCCGCCTTCCCTGGCGCCGATTGCCCACGGACTGCCGACGTCGTCCGGACCGGCGTTCCCCTCGTTGTTCTTTGCCTTGCGATTCGACCGGCCGATGGGATGAATGGGAGGAAGGTAGAGGACGTCGAAACCCATTCCCGCGACGTAATCCAGTCTCTTCAAGGTGTCTTCGAGAGTTCCATGCCGGCCAGGTTGCGGGGAAGAAGAACGCGGAAACATTTCATACCAGGAACTGAAGCGCGCCTTTTCGCGATCCACGAGGACCACCAGTTCCCTGCCGTAAGTGGTTGCCCCGCGGCGATCGGCATTCCGGATCATTAGAGCCTTCAGCTCGAGAGCCGACGACTTTTCGACGGCCTTGGGCGGGTTGGTTGCGGCCAGCTTTCGTATCTCTCCAGCCGCGGCTATCAGGGCCGACCTGTCGTTTCCGCTGGCACGAGCTCCAGCCGCTTCGATCAGTTGGACACCGATAAGAGTGTCGACGGATATGTCTTGCGCCGCTTCAAACTTCTTCGCCAGATCGCGCGTCCACGACTGAAATCGGTCGATCCAGGCTTCTACGGTAAAGAGATGTCTGCCCTGATCGGGGACACTGAACTCTGCTTGCCAGCGATCGTTGCCGTTGGGCAGGGGCTCCATGGGCACTTCGTCCCAATCCGTCTGAACTTCGGGCCGGTGGCGCAAGACGGAATACAAAATATCGTGGCCGTCGGTGAAGATATCGGCGGTGACGGTCACACGATCCCCGACGATACGCTTGACGGGAAAGCGTCCACAATCGATTTGCGGCTGGACATTCTCGATCACAACTCTCTGGGAACGGAGCGGCGCAATGACGCTATTCTGTTCACCCGTCATTCGCGGTACGGACCTCCTATCATCCATTTCCAGACCATTTGGTAGAAGTCAGACAAGATTCAAGGACCCGTCGGCGTGAGAAAACAGCAGATATTGGGCCCGTTTTTCAAATTTATCACATGCGATGGCGGCCGTACGCAGTCTGGCCGCCCTTCTGATTAGAGTGAGCCAGATGAGACAACGGCCTGGAACTCAGCCATCAGAACCGCGTCAGCCCAGGTAAATCGCAGCTTCAAATCCAAAGAGGTTGATATGGGATTCTGAGCCTGGCACAACGGTTTCGGCCGGCCGCGCGTCCCCGGTACCGCCGTAGATCGCGTCGCCCGTCCACAATTCGAGGCGCCAAGACTGAGAGCTGGTCGCGACCGGAATGCTGTGCGCATCGCCAGAGAAATTAAAGATCAGCAAAGCTGGACCTGCGGCCGGGTCGGTCCGTTTCATAACCAACCATTGTCTTCTGTTCATCAAACTGAATCTCTGTGAGATCTTTACGGCAATTTCCCAGACTGGGGTGCTGTTTCCGCAGGGAGATGAGATCGCGATAGAGACGGAGCATCTCCGCATGAAGAGTAATCGCAGGCTTCGACCAATCCAGCTTGCTGCGCTCGAAAGTGCCTGGGGCTTGCGGATCGGCGAACTCGTCTTCGGAATAGTGCGATCCCAGTTCCCTCTTGCGTCCCTCGCTCACCGCGTCAGCCAAATTAGAATCTTCAAAGCTGGTGAAATAGAAAAAGGGAGAAGTCTCGCCATATTCCTCTCCCATAAATAACAACGGCAAAAAGGGAGAGCATAGAGTGAGGACCGCCGCCAGCTTCACCTGTCCCGGAGAAGCCAGGCTGGCGAGACGTTTGCCCCGGCTGGTGTTGGCGATCTGATCGTGGTTCTGAATAAATCCGACGAACTGCTCTCCCGGGCGGTCTTTCGAAGAGCTGCCGTGGTGGCGTCTGCGATAGCGCGAATACTTCCAGTCGAAGACAAATCCATCGCAAATCGATTTGGAAAGATCGGACAACGCGCCGAAATCCTGCAGGAAGCCTTCCCGCTCACCAGTAAGAAGCCGGTACAGCGCGTGATGAAAATCGTCGTGCCACTGCGCATCGAGAGCGTAGCCTCCCAGGCTACGAGGGTTAATGATGCGGACGTCATCGAGATCACTCTCGGCAATCAGCCAGGCCTGGCGCTTCAGGTAGTGCGCCTGATTCTGGAATGCATTCGAAAGTTCGTCGAGCAAGTGACGAGCGCCAAAGTCATAAATGCCGTGGATAGCATCCAGACGAAGCGCGTCCATGTGGTATTCGGTAAGCCAGTAGAGGGCATTGTCGATTATGAAGCGGCGGACGCCGCCGCTCCCAGGTCCGTCATAGTTAATCGCCTTTCCCCAGGGCGTGTGATAAGCATCGGTGAAGCAAGGCGCGAACTCAGGGAGATAATTCCCTTCGGGGCCAAGGTGGTTGTAAACCACGTCCAGCACGACGGCGAGTCCATGGCGGTGGCAAGCATCGATAAGTTTCTTCAGCCCGATCGGACCACCGTAAGAAGATTGGGGAGCATAGAGGCTGGCGCCGTCGTACCCCCAGTTGCGATTTCCGGGCACTTCGGCCACGGGCATAATTTCGATGGCCGTGATGCCAAGATCGAGGAGATATGGAATGACCGGAATCGCGCTCTCAAAAGTTCCTTCGCGAGTGAACGTACCGATGTGGAGTTCGTAAACGATGAAATCTTTAAGAGGGATTCCCCGCCAATCCTGGTCAGACCAGTGAAACGATGCGGGGTTCAGAATGCGCGAAGGTCCGTGAACGCCGCCAGGCTGCCAGCGTGAAACTGGATCAGGACGCTCGCGGTCGCCTTCGAGAACGTACAGATAGTCTGTTCCTTCGCTGATATTTGGAACCGTTGCCATGAACTGGAAATCCTCTGACTCCGCAGACCGCGTCATGGAAACCGTTTGCGGATGTTCTCCCAGAATCCGAAGCGCAAGGTTGCTCAGATTCGGCGCCCAGACCCGAAACTCCGCAGTGTTGTCTTTGCGAATCGACGCACCGAACTGAAGTTTCCAGCCCGGTTCGGTGGATCTACTTGCCATGCGCCGGCCTTTCGGTGTTGCCGTCGACGTTGACCAGCATTGCAATGGGCAGATGCGCGAAAGCCTCCGCCATGGGTACATAGACATCGCCATCCCGTTTCACCGGCGCAATTGTCTTCCCGGTGAAGACGTCGCGATACGGCCCTGAGGGCAACTGCTTGCGCAGCACAACTTCCGCATCGCCCCAGGTGTCTGCCCCGACCGGGGGGCGTGTGGAGGTTTCGAGTTGCGCGAAAAAGCGTCCAGCCAAGACCAGAACCGTAGCTCCGCGGAAGGAGCGGGCGAAGGCGATCACGTGCCTGTTTTTTTCTCCGGCGGCGCGCAGCGGCAGGTAGCTTCCCTTGGCGAACAGCGCACGGTGCTCGCGGCGGAAACGAAGCGCGCATCGGGTGACATGAAGTTTTAGACTGCCGTCCGCAGGCTCGGCGACCAGGCGATCAACGAGTGCTGCCGGGTCCTCCGCCCCGGCGGCGTGAAGTCGAGCGAGCAACGCTTGCAGGCTCTCGTAGTCAACCAGCCGCCGGTTATCCGGATCGGCGAGGCTGAAGTTCCACACTTCCGTTCCCTGGTAGAAATCGGGCAGGCCCGGCGCTGCGATCTTTATCAGGGTCTGGGAAAGCGAGTTGAAGATGCCGGCTCGCGCAATTTTTGCCTGAAACGGCGCAAACAGGTCGAGAAACGGCTTGCCCGCAGATCGGTCAAGGATGGCCTTCAGAAAGCTGTGAACCGCGGCTTCGTACTCCGTATTGGGATTGATCCAGCTGGTATTGACTTTGGCCTCGCGCAGCGCCTTCTCCATGTAGGCGTGGATTCTGCCGACAAAATCCGGCGTACGCGTCATCATCCATCGCGTTTCAGCGGCCATGCGCCAATCAGGGTCTGGTAGAGGAAGTACTCCTCGTTGGCGCTGGGGACGAATTCGGCCGCCACCTGCATCTTCTTTTCCTGATTCAAGCGCTGCCATGTGCGGATGGCCCGATACCACTCCGCCGGAATTTCCGAAAGCACATTGAGTCGCGCCCGGACGTCCTCGCTTCTCTTGGTGTCGTGCGTCGAGCTGGCCAGCATGGCATTTCGCCACGACCGGCGGCGGCTCAGGTTTTTGGCGTGAAAGTGAGCGAGCGCCACCCCGAACCGGTCGGGAGATCCGCCAACTTCGTTGAGCGAAAGCAGAGGACAGTAACGATAGAAGGCGGTATCCTCCAGGCCTTTTGCCATCACCGGCCCGGTGAGCTGTTGAAATCGCATGACGAACATGCGGCGCTCGGCCCGGTCGGAATCGCTGAGGCTGTCCGGGTCTTTGAGCAGCAGCAGGTCCTGGATGAAATCGAATACAGATCCGCTGGTGGCCGGATTGCGGCGCTTAGCGGCCTTGATGGCGCTGCGGATGTAGCGTTCGTCCTGCTCGTCAGGATGCTGAGTGTCCATGCGGGTGTAGGTGCGGTACACGGGAAAACAGGCAATCACTTCACGCAGCGCGTCCCGCAGGCTCTCCAGAGTGAAATCGCGGGAGCGGCGGTGCTGCTCTGAAACCCGGTCAAGGCGGCGGGACAGCACATTCAGCTCGCTGGACATCGACACTTGCATAACCAGCCGTTTGCTTTCGTAAATCAGGTCGGAATAACTCTGCGACCACCCGGTAAACTTGCGGTAGAGGCGCTGGAAGAATCGCGCCTTGGACGAGTCTACGAACAGTCCATTGAGAAGATTCAGGAAGCCGTAGCCCGTGGTCCCCTCGATCGCCCAGGCCGGACGCAGTTCTTCATCGCCGACAAGAATCTTTTCAGCGGCCAGGTAGACACGCCGGCGAACACCCTTGCCGGAGGCGTTTGCGGAAGCCAAGTCCGGCAGCGGAGCCTGGGCCTGCACGTCCTCGAAGTAACGGAGCGGGTCGAACAGGCCGTCGGGATGGTCAATGCGAATTCCAGAGACCAGTGATTTCTGTATAAGCTCGAACGGAATGCGATGAACGACGGCAAAAACTTCCGGGCTCTCCACCCGGATTGCGGCCAGGTCGTTGATGTCAAAAAAACGGCGGTAGTTGATTTCGTCCGACGCGACCCGCCAAAAACTCAAGCGATAGGGCTGGTCGTCCAAAATCTTCTCGAGGGGATCGAAACTGTGCGGCTCGCCTTTGCTGCCGTTGATAAGGGTCAATACTTCTTTCAAGCACACTCGCACGATATCGCTGTCCTCGAGCAACGCCTCTAAGCGGCGCCGTATGACTTCCTTCTCGCGCTGGCGCTCGCGGACGCGAGCCAGCTCTGTTTCCTCGCGCGGCGGAAGATGCGAGATGGCCGTAATGATGCTCTCGAGTTCCAGTACGTGACCATCGGTATCGGAAAGCTTATCTTTGGCCTTCACCAAAATTCTTTCCAGCAACGGGACCCATGAACGCGGGGCCATGGGAAATTGCGTCCCCAGCGAGTCCAGCGCAAATCCGCCGCCTTCGTAGAGCGCGTGGATGGACTGGCTCTCCAGCACCAGGCCGAACTGGTCGGGTAGAAAGGGCAACAGAACTTTGTTGGTAAGCTCCGCTTTGGGAGGGTTCCAATCAATATCGAAGTGGCGGGAGTAATCCGAGCTGGGTCCGTTTTCCAGCACATCCCACCACCAGAGGTTGGAGGGATGGGTGATGCACATGTGGTTGGGCACGATGTCGACAACCAGGCCCATGCCCAGCCCCTTCAGGCGTTCGGCAAATTCGGTAAATTGCTGCTCCGTACCGATTTCCGGGTTGAAGCGGGTGTGGTCGGTGACGTCGTAGCCGTGCATGCTGCCCGGCCGGGCCATCAGAAACGGAGAGGTGTAGCAGTCAGTGATTCCGAGATCGTTTAAGTAAGAGACCACCGCGGCGGCCTGGGTAAAGGTAAATCGCTGATTGAGCTGCAGACGATAGGTTGAACAAGGGACATATGCCGGTTCCAGTGAAGCTCTGCTGTTCACTTAATCGCCTCGAAAGTATTCTGACGCCGCAATTAAATACGAAGATGAACGCTAACCTCGCCGGCATCCAAGGTCCCCGGTATCGTCGCCGCGCTCCGAGAATGCAGTATAACCAGATACGGTCGATTGTGCGGCACTCGCAACCACTCCCCGGGTAGAAATCGGCGGATGAGTTACGCAGTTTGCGGGTCTTGCTGATAACCTATGCTGTCACGAACAGCCGGGGTCGCTCACCGAGATTCAGGCCTTACCGGGCCGGTTGTTTTTTGCAGACTCTGTCCGGCAGACTTAATAAGGAATCCAAACTGCCCTACTCGCCCCTCGTCGCGCGCGTAAGAAGGCGACAATCCAGGAGCTTCGATGGAACGGTACGTATGCATTCATGCCCATTTTTACCAGCCGCCGCGGGAAAACGCCTGGCTTGAGGCGGTGGAATTCCAGGATTCCGCTTATCCCTATCACGACTGGAACGAGAGGGTGACAGCGGAATGCTATGCGCCCAACAGCGCCTCGCGAATTCTGGATGGCGAGGGCAGAATTCTTCAAATCGTCAACAATTATTCGAAGATCAGTTTCAACTTCGGCCCCACGCTGCTTTCCTGGATGGAGCAGAAGAGTCCGTCGGTATACGAAGCGATCCTGGCCGCCGACCGCGAAAGCCAGCGGCTCTTTTCCGGGCACGGATCGGCGGTCGCACAAGCCTACAACCACATGATTCTTCCCCTGGCCACCCGCCAGGACAAATACACCCAGATTCTTTGGGGCATTCGTGATTTTGAAAAACGATTCGGGCGGCATCCTGAAGGAATGTGGCTGCCGGAAACCGCGGTGGATCTCCAGACTCTGGAAGTTCTGGCCGACCTGGGAATCAAGTTCACGATTCTCTCTCCGTATCAGGCAGGCCGGGCCAGGCCGTTGGGCGGGCGGGTATGGCGCAAGGTGGATGGAGGCAGAATCGATCCTTCCACGGTCTACTCGGTTCGCGTAGCCGCGGGAAAATTCATCAACGTCTTCTTTTACGATGGTCCGATTTCCCGCGCCATTGCTTTCGAGGATTTGCTGGCCGATGGAAAGCGTTTTTCTGAACGCCTTCTGGGAGCGTTCTCGGATGCCCGCACCTGGCCGCAACTAGTCCATATCGCTACCGACGGCGAGACCTACGGACATCATCGCGCCTATGGCGATATGGCGCTGGCTTTCGCCCTGCACGACATCGAATCCGGCCAAACTAGCCAAACTGACGAACTACGCAGAGTATCTGGCAAAACATCCGCCCACCATGGAAGCGCGGATCATCGGAAATACTTCGTGGAGCTGCGCCCACGGGATCGAGCGCTGGCGAAGCGATTGCAGTTGCAACTCGGGAGGCCATGGCAACTGGAACCAGCAGTGGAGAGCGCCTTTACGACAGGCATTCGACTGGCTGCGCGATACGGTCGCTCCAAGATATGAGGCCGAGGCCAGGAAGCTTTTCGCGAATCCCTGGGAAACGCGAGACGCTTATGTCGACGTAGTCCTCGACCGCTCTCGCGAAAACGTCGGTCGCTTCATGACCCAGCGAGCAGGACGAGAACTTTCACAGGAAGAAACCATCCGCGGGCTCAAGCTGCTGGAACTGCAGCGCTATCTGATGCTGATGTACACCAGTTGCGGCTGGTTTTTTGATGAAGTTTCCGGGATAGAAACCGTGCAGGTGATTCAGTACGCAGGCCGCGCCCTGCAACTGGCCGGACAATTGTTCGCCGAAGACCTGGCCACACCCTTTCTCGACTTGCTGGCGCTGGCGCGAAGCAATATTCCGGAACAGGGCGATGGGCGATCCATTTACGAGCGTTACGTGCAGCCCGCGATGGTCGATCTGCACAAGGTCGGCGCTCACTATGCGGTCAGCTCGGTGTTTGAGGAATATGGGCAGAACACCCGCATCTATTGCTACGACGTGGCCAGGATGGAGTACCGGACCTCGCGCCAGGGCAAGCTGCGAGTGGTGCTGGGGCAGGCCAATGTCGCTTCGGAAATCACCTGGGAGTCGGACCAGATCACTTTCGGCGTCCTGCATCTCGCCGACCACAGTGTGATCGGAGGAGTGCGCCAACTTCAGGGCGACGAAGCGTATCGCGCGCTCGACCTGGAACTCGACAAGGCGCTGGCCAGCGGCGATCTGGCAGAACTGGTGCGGCTGATCGAAAAGAACTTCAGTTCGGGTACCTACACCTTGCGATTGCTGTTCCGCGACGAGCAAAGAAAAATACTTGGCATCATCCTGGAAGAAGCGACCAATGAAGCTCGCGCCCTGTATCGCAATTTCCACAATGAGCACGCACACTTGATCCGCTTCGTGACCGACCTGGGTGTTCCTCTGCCCAGACGATTCCGGCTGGCGGTCGACTTCACACTGAATTCAGATCTGCTCGATGCGTTTTCGGTCGAGGAAGTTGACCTGAATAAATCCAGAGAAATCCTCGAAGAAATAAAGCGAACCGGCGTGACTCCCGATGCCGTGACCCTGGAATTTGCCCTGCGCCGGACGATCGAGCGATTGTTCACGCGATTCGTTGCCAATCCGATGGAGCCGGGTTTGCTGGCGCGCTTGCAGGAAACCATTGCCCTGGTTCTCGGCTTGCCGTTCCAGGTACGGCTTTGGGAGGCGCAAAATACCTACTACCGCATGATGCGCGAAGTAGCCGGCGAAGTGAGAGAGCGCGCCGAACACGGAGACGCCGAGGCGCAGGCATGGTTGGAGGGGTTCATCAAGCTGGGCGAACAGTTGAAGGTGAAAGTCCAGGTCAATGCGGCAGTAATTGCCTAACCATCGATGTCATCCTGAGCGGAGTGACTGCTTCGCTTCGCGAAGCAGCCGCGTAGTCGAAGGACCCCTATGAGCGGCAGGTCCGTCGCGGTTTACGATCAACCCTCTCGCCCCATCTACGTAAAGATCATAGGGGTCCTTCGACTCCATCATCCCGTGCGCAAGCGAACGGGATGATTTCGCTCAGGATGACAGGGCACCGGCGTCCTGGCGGGCGCGCTGGATATCTTTTACGTCGCCCATGGCGATGATCACGGCTTGCGAGTTGACCACCGAATTATCCGGCGGATTCACTTCCAGGTCTGAGGAACTTTCCGCCGCCGGGCGTTTCAAACCTAGAACGAGAAGGTTGTAACGACCCTTCAGGTTCAACTCGTGCAATGCGCTTCCCGCCCAGGGGGACGCGGCCTTTACCTCGATCTCTTCGACCCGCAGGGTCTTGCCCTGCTCCTTCAGCATGAGATCGAGAAATCCAACCACGTGGGGGCGAATCAGTTCGCTGGCCATGCGCAGGCCGCCGATGTGGCTGGGCGAAACCGTGGAGTTGGCCCCGGCGCGAAGCATGCGTTCGGAAAACTTGCGCTCCGCCGAGCGCGCAATAATGCGCATTTTGGGGAAGCGCTGGCGCACGATTACCGTCACGACCAGATTATCTTTGTCGAGCGGCAAAGCGACAATCATTCCGCTGGCGCGGCTCAATCCGGCTTTTTCCAGAACGTCCTCCTCGGTGGCATCGCCGACAACATAGAGCATTTCGCGCAACGCTTCGGGGTGCAACTCTTTCAACTTCTTGACGTTTTCTTCGGAGAGGTCCACCACTACGTGGGGCGTATTGGTCTTCCGCAGTTCGGCCACTGCGTGCCGGCCAGTGTCTCCCAGGCCGCAGACGATGTGGTGGCCGCTGAGCTCGTCGATGTGTCGCTGCATTCTGCGCCTCCAGAAAGGGTTGGTGAACTCCACTTCCACCAGGAAGGCGGCCACCACCGAAAAGACGTAAACCGTGATCGCCACCCCGAACAGTACGATGCCGATGTTGAAAACGCGCAGCGCGGGATTGTGGCTGGTGTCCACGATCTCGCCATAGCCCACACCAGCGAGCGTGATGACCGCCATGTACAGCGCTTGAAGAAAGGTGACGGACGGGCCGCCGATCAGGCGATAGCCGGTGGTGCTGACCACAATCAGGCCGAGAAGAAGAGTTATCGCGAGCAGGAGCCGTTTACGCAGGGCCATGGCGTTAGCGCCGCCATTCGTCGATCAGATTGGCGACCAGGCCGCTCCAGCCGGTCTGATGACTGGCGCCCAGTCCCATCCCGCTGTCGCCGTGGTAGTACTCGTTGAAGAGCAGGCATTGGTTCCAGTGCGGATCTTCCTGGAACTTGCTGTAGAAGCCGAAGCAGGGCCGCTTGCCGTCGGCGCCGCGCTTGAAAATCGAAATCATGCGGTTGGCAGCTTCCTCCGCGATTTCATGCGGCGTGACCGGCTGGTTCTTGCTGCCGGGCGTCGGCAATGAGAATTCCTGCCCGACCGCATCGCCAAAGCGCAGGAACGAATGAATCAGCAGGTAGGAAGTCGGGAACCAGACGGGCCCGCGCCAGTTCGAATTTCCTCCCTTCAGCTTCACTCTGGCTTCCGCCGGCTCGTAGCCCATGGAGCGATCGCCAAACTGGAAAGGATGCTGCTCGTGATACTTCGACAAGCTTCGAATACCGTAGGGCGACAGAAATTCTTCCGGATCCCAGATGCGCTCCAGCAGGCGCTTGAACTGATTGGGATCGGCGATCGAAAGCACGTAGCGTTTCTGTCCGTCGCCCACGGTGTAACAGGCGTCGCCCACCAGGTCAGGACGGTTCTTGATGAACCACTCGACGTCGCGCAAAAATCCGGGATGAGCCGCGAGTTCCTCGCTTTCGAGGACTTCAATGGCGTAGAGCGGAATCAGCCCAACCAGTGACCGCAGCCGGAATTTCTGGAATTCGCCGCTGGGATAGCGCAGCACATCGTAGAAGAAGCCTTCCTGCTCGTCCCACAACTGGTAGTTGCGGCCGCCCATCTTCTTCATGGCCGCGCCGATGTAGATGAAGTGCTCGAAAAATTTGGTGGCCACGCCTTCGTACACCGGGTCGCCGTTGGCCAGCTCCAGGGCGATGCGCATCAGGTAGAGACAGAAAAATCCCATCCACCCGGTGGCGTCGGACTGTTCCAGGATGGCGCCGTTGGGAAACTTCTCGCCGCGATCGACCACGGCAATATTGTCCAGACCCAGAAATCCGCCTTCGAAAACGTTGTTGCCCTGGCTGTCAACCCGGTTCACCCACCAGGCGAAATTCATCAGCAGCTTGTGGAGGCACTTCTCCAGAAAGACGGTGTCGGCCTTGCCGGTGCGCTGCTTTTCCATCTGGTAAACCCGCCAGCAGGCCCACGCGTGCACCGGGGGATTGAGATCGGAAAATCCCCATTCGTACGCCGGAATCTGGCCGTTGGGATGCTGGAACTGCTCGAACAGCAGCACCCACAAATTTTCCTTGGCAAACTCCGGATCGACCAGCGCCAGCGTGGTGCACTGAAATGCCAGGTCCCAGGCCGCGAACCAGGGAAACTCCCATTTGTCCGGCATGGAAAGAATGCGCATCGAATTCAGGTGACGCCAGTGAATGTTGCGCATGTGCTTGCGCGACTCGGGCGGAGGAAGTTTCGGGTTGTCGCCTTCCAGCCAGCGATTCACGTCCCACAAGTAAATCTGCTTGCTCCAGAGCATTCCGGCCAGGGCCTGACGCTGGATTAGTTTTTCGTCGGCCGTAGCCGCAGGCGGATGCACGGTAGCATAGAATTCGTCGGCCTCTGCCTTGCGCTGCCGGACAATCTCATCCACATCGTTGAGCGGGGTCGGCAACTTTTCCGGAGTCAACCGCAGCCGCAAGACCATCGACCCGCCGGCTGGAACGGTCTGGCGATAGTGAATGCACGCCTTGGTGCCGGTCTGCTCCGGGTTTACGCAGTCTTCCTGATGGATGATGTAGCGGTGAAACGCATCCTTTACGTGAGGCTTGCGGTTTTCGGCGCAGCCGTAGAGCTTGACCGCGTTGCTCTCATTGTTGGTAAACAACGCTTCCCCGCCCTCTTGCGCGTAAAGATATTGGGTTCCCAGCGAATAGGGAAATTGCAGATTGCGCAGGCTGGCGGCGGCGTTTGCGCCGTCGGCAACCAGGACCATGTGGTTCCCGGATTTTTTCAGCCCGATGGAAGGTTCTGCGCCCGGCGTTTCTGTCCACGCCCAGGTGTTGCGGAACCACAGATGAGGCATCAGGTGCAGTTCAGCGGCATCCGGGCCGCGGTTGATGGCCTCGATGCGGACGCAAATATCTTCTGGTCCGGCTTTCGCATATTCGACGAAGACATCGAAGTAGCGGTTTTCGTCGAAGATTCCCGTATCCAGCAATTCGTACTCACGGGCGCCCACCTGTCCCCAGCGGTTACGATTTTCTTCGATCAACTGCTGGTAGGGAAACGCGCGCTGCGGATACTTGTACAGCACCTTCATGTAGCTATGCGTGGGAGTGTTGTCGAGGTAGAACCAGTATTCTTTTACGTCCTCGCCGTGGTTGCCCTCGTTGCCGGTAAGGCCGAACATGCGCTCTTTCAGGATGGGATCGCGGCCGTTCCACATCGCCAGCGCAAAGACCAGAAGCTGGTAGCGATCGCAGATTCCCGCGATACCGTCTTCGCCCCAGCGATAGGCTTTGCTGCGCGCCATGTCGTGGGTAAGAAATTCCCAGGCGCAGCCGTCGGCGCTGTAGTCTTCGCGCACGCTGCCCCAGGAGCGCTCGCAGACGTAGGGGCCCCACTTGCGCCAGGGCGGCACCATCCCGGTATAGGGCTCCAGCAGGCGCTGATGCTCCTTGCTGAGAGGTTGAGTCCCACGTTTTGCATTCATAGAGGATTCAGGGGGTCAGCCACGAACCAAACTCTTGCTGGAGGCGGCCATAAAGTCCTCCAGCCCGTACTGCATGAGGTCTCCGATACGTTCAATGCTTAAATCAGCCGGAGGATAGGCCTCTATGATTTTGGGGTCAAGGGCATAATGTCCCTGGCGCACGAAAACCGTAGTGACGCTGCTCCCCCATATTTTCTTGACCGCGGTGAGGATGCGAATCTTGTCGTCGATCAATACGTAGTGGTCCGCGGGATAGCGCTGCTTGACGTCATCCAGTTCGTGCTCTTTGTGGACATAAATAAGAACATTCCCTTTGACGCCATCAAACAATCCCGACCGCCGAATCTTGCGCGGCTGAAAGACCACATCGCCGTCCGACAGAATGACCGCTTTCCCCCATTGCGAAACATAATCCAGCACATCCAGGGAATTGGGAAAGAGCCGATTCGCGAAGTAATATTCGACCAGGAATTCCGATACCTCCAGCAGATTCGGGTCTCGCGGATTTTCCGTACGATAACGCTGCAGCGCGCCGAGGTAGTCGGCGTATCCCAGTTCCGTGCGCAACTCTTCGAACAGAGCCCAATATTGGCGCTGTCGTTCCTGTCCCACATGGTCGGTAAGAAAGCGCTTGAGGTCGGCAGAGACCCGATCGTTGTCCAGCAGAGTGTTGTCGACATCGAAGAGGAATACCACCACTTTGGACATCGCGAGCCTGCCTTCCCAGTAGAATGGACCCGCTCTCAGATCAGCATCGACATTTTCGGGTCCCACATGCGGAAGCCGCCGATGAAAGCATTTTCATTGTCGCCCAGCCGCGTATTCAGCGGCAGTTTCGTCAGCCTCTTGGAGTTTCCGCCTCCCAGCACCACTTCATCAGCGCATAAAGCGGCGCGGAGTTCATCCACGACTTTGAGAACATGATGCTCCCACTTTTTCTTCCCCAGCCGTTCGAGGCCGCGAAGGCCGAGGTAGTCTTCGTAGGTTTTGCCCTTGCGATAAGGCAAGTGGCCCAATTCCATCGGCTCCAGCCGCCCATCGACGATCATCGCGGAACCCAGTCCGGTGCCCAGCCCCAGAAAAAGCATGCGTCCTTTTTTGTAGCTCCCCAGGGCCTGCATGGCCGCGTCGTTGATGATCTTGACCTCGCGGTCGAAGGCCTTCTTGTAGTCGAAGCGTACCCAGCCGGCAGCCAGATTGTGCGGTTCGCGGAAGGGCTGGCCATGCACCACGGGTCCGGGATAGCCCATCGAGATGACATCGTAATCCCAATCTTTCACCGTGTCTTTGACCTGGCGGGCCATGTCCGCAGGCCCCATCTTCGGACCCGATGCGAACTCGCGCTTAACTTTCTGACCGGTAGCCAGCAGTTTGACGTGAGTGCCGCCTACGTCGATGACCAGGATCTTCCGCTTGGGTTTCATGCAGCCTCTTATTCTTTTTTGCGCTCGGCATGGCCGCCAAACTCGAAGCGCATGGCCGAAAGCAGCTTGTGGGCGAAATCACCTTCGCCGCGCGAGGTGAAACGATCGTAAAGCGCGGCGCTGAGGACGGGTACAGGCGCACCTTCATCGATGGCGGCCAGAATGGTCCAGCGCCCTTCTCCGGAATCCGACACGCTGCCGGAGAAATTGGCGAGCGTGGGTTCCTTGGCCAGCGCGCTGGCAGTCAGGTCCAGAAGCCACGATGCCACGACGCTGCCGCGGCGCCAGACTTCGGCTACGTCCGCCAGATTGAAATCATATTGATAGTGTTCAGGATCACGCAGTGGAGTCGTCTCGGCATCGACGGTACGGGATTTCTTGCCGACATTCGCGTGCGAGAGAATGTTCAACCCTTCGGCGTAGGCGGCCATCAGACCGTACTCGATGCCGTTGTGAACCATTTTTACGAAGTGTCCGCCGCCGGCTTCACCGCAATGCAAATATCCATTTTCCGCCGTGCCCTGGCCCGGAGTGCGACCCGGCGTCGGGTCGGCGTTGCCTTTTCCCGGCGCGAGCGTGCGGAAGATTGGATCGAGGCGATCCACCGCGGCCTTCGATCCACCAATCATCAGGCAGTACCCGCGCTCCAATCCCCAGACGCCTCCGCTGGTCCCCACATCGACGTAGTGGATTCCCTTCTTCGCGAGCTCCTTCGCCCGCCTTATGTCGTCAATGTAATAGGAGTTTCCACCGTCGATCACGACGTCGTCTTTCGCCAGGAGGGGTGTGAGTTCCGCCAGGGTGGAGTCGACAAACGCCGCCGGAACCATCAGCCAAAGCGCTCTCGGCTGAGTCAGCTTGGAGACGAAATCAGCCAGCGAAGAGGATCCCGTGGCTTTATCTTTCACCAATCCCGCAACCACTTCCGGGCTTCTGTCGAAAACTACGCATTGGTGTCCGCCCTTGATCAGGCGACGCACCATGTTCGCTCCCATTCTTCCGAGACCGATCATTCCTAGTTGCATTTTGAACTCCTCATTTGCGAATGGCGTTTAGACTTCAGGCAGCTGGAGCGTTCAGACTTTTTCCAGGCTCTTACTGCCCTTGAACGAATCCTTGATCGACTTGACCCGGTAGGCGGTGAAATCGCCCTCGTGCTTGGTCTTGATCGTGACCTTTTCGGTATCTGCCACTTTCCAGACCCGCTCATACATTTCGGAGCTGACCAGAACTTCGCCCCCCGCGGCGGCAGAACAATATCGCGCGGTTCGATTCACCACGTCACCGATCACGGTAAACTCCATGCGGTCGGCGGTGCCCACAAAGCCGTGCACTACCTCGCCGCAATGGATTCCTATGCCAAACTCACGGCAGGGCTCGCCGCGCCGCTGGCGGTCCTGATTGAGTTTCGCCACCGCCGCCTGCATTTCCTCGGCGGCCAGGACCGCGTTCTCATGCTGCTCGGGATCGCTCTCGGGGCTGCCAAACACTGCCAGAATCGCGTCTCCCATAAACTTATCGATGGTCCCATTGCGGGCGAAGATTACGGGCACGACAGCCGCGAAATACTCGTTCAGCAAGTGCACCACTTCATCGGGGTCCATTTCATGGGCCAGGTTGGTGAAGCCGCGAATATCCGCGTTCAAAATTGTCACTTCGCTGCGTTCGCCGCCCAGGCGCAGGCGCCCGCGGAGAGTAAGAAGCCGCTCCGCCACCTTGGGCGAAAACTGCCGCATCAGGTTCGCTTTTGCAGTCCACTCCTTTTTCAGCAGCGACTGCAGGCGATGGGTGGCCACGGCCATAGCGGAATATTGCGCAACCACCACCAGCAAGCGCAAGTCTTCATCCCGGAAATCAGTTTCACCGCTGATGGCGCCGCCGCAGATCACACCCACGACTTCGTTTTGCCAGGCCAGAGGCGCGTACATGCCGACATCGATCGCATTCTGCATGACGCTCTTGCTGATGTCGGATTCGACGTTTCTCCTCCACACGAATGCCTTCTGCTCGGTGATGGCGCGGCGCGCCAGGGTCTCGCTCAAATACGGCTGCCGCGAGGAATTGTACGCTTTTAACAGAAGATTTCCGGTGTTGGGCTCGCGGAGAACCAATGCCCAGCTCTCCACTTTCGGAAACAACTGGCAGAGACTGGCCACCACTGCCGGCAGCAAAGCATCCAGCGTCGCCTTGGTGGAAAACTGCAGCGGCAGATCGCAGATGAGGCCGAGCCGGCGTGCGGTTTCGTTTCCCGTGCCCGGCAATGGCCCAAGGCTGACCTGTTTGGCGTCGACGTCGTTGGTGATCGAAAGGTTCGGCGCTACGCCCTTCTCCTGGGACGGTAAGGCGGCTCCAGCTTCGAGGTAGCTGGTAGGAGCGCTGGCCTGAACCGCCTCGAGCGATTCCACCCGCAGCGTCGTTTCTCCGGCCTGGATGATGTCGTTGAGGCTCAGTTCCTGCTTACCGCAGCCCCTGATTTCGCGGTCATTCAGCTTGGTGCCGTGCGAGCTGTCGAGATCCTCCAGCCACCAGGCATGATGGTCGTACCAGATCCGGCCGTGCAGCCGAGACACTTTCGGGTCGGGAGAGAGATCAAGGCCAATGGGGAATTTGGCTTCCGCGCGCCCAAATACGAATTCTTTTTCTGAGGTCGTATGGACCCTTGGCCTGCCACGGTAGGAGCATGCGATACGCATCGCGGGTTTAAAAGAAATCCAATGGCCGGCTGAGAAGTCCCGCAAACCGGCTGAGTGATACCTTGCCGCCGCGAAAGCGCGTTTCCAGCGAACTTCCTGGTCGAGCTTCCTGATCCCACGCGACAGCATGCAAACCAGCGCCACATCGATGGCGCGTCGGCGCCAGTAGCTGATCGAGCCTGACATCGAGGATGCCGCGATGTGAGTGGTTACGCTCGCGACCGCAACCGCTGGCGAGATGCCGACAAAGATGAGGAGCGGTGTCATCAGGAAGCCGCCGCCTATGCCGAACATGCCGGAGATGAACCCGACCGCGAGTCCCATGGCCAGAATGACCAGGATGTTGACCGGCAGATCGGCGATGGGAGAGTAATCTCCACCGGCGGCTCCTTGTGGTTCAGCTGCTTCAGAGCCCGGATGGAGCGTAGCGACATCCGGGACCGTCGCCCACATTAGCTACGACCATCCGGGCCACGGCAGGTGTATTGGCGAATTCTCAGTACGCCGCCCGACAGGCAAGGCGACAGGACTTGAAGACGATTGACTGTGCGTCATTCCGGGGGCCTGCAAGTCGGTGTCGCCGACCTGCAGGCGAGCCCTAATTCATAATCCAGGCGGCGCGGTAGGTGCCACGTCGATCGCAACAGTGCACAGCCTGTGGTTATGGATTCCGGGCTCGCCGCTTGCGGTGCCCCGGAATGACCGAACCGGAAGTTTTCGCGACGACTGTGCGCCTTCTATTGCGGGATGCGGGGAGTCGCAAGGTCGAGCTTCGGCCCGAGCGTCATTGGCTTGCGATGCGTCGGCGCCACCGGCGTTGCGGCCGCCTGGTCCCATCCGCCGGGCGGAGTCTTGACCTCTATTGCGACAGCGGGCTGCTTGTGCGGGGACCAAGTCTGCACCGCCTGCTCAGCCACGCTCAATGACTGCGGATCGAGGCGGGAGCCGAGCCGTCGCGCTTCCTGACCGACCCGGCGTCGCCGGTGCGGGCCGCGAGCGCGAACCACCGGTACGCCTCCACGGGATTTTGCTCCACCCCGATGCCGCGGGCATAGAGGATCGCGAGGTTGTATTGGCTATCGGCTATCCCGTAATCGGCCGCCTTGCGAAACCAGCGCGCGGCGGTCTCGTAGTCGGGCTTGCCGTCGATGCCTTCCGCATAGAGCACCGCGAGGTTGTGCAGCGCCTTGGCATTGCCAGCCTGCCCCGCGGCGACATAGAAGCGGCGCGCGGTCTCGAGGTTCTTCTTCACGCCGAGCCCCTTTTCGTACATCCCGCCTAACCGGAACTGCGCCGGAGCGAGGCCCTGCTTGGCTGCGCGCTCGAGCCATTCCGCTGCGGCGACCGCATCCTGCGGCACGCCTCGGCCATCGGCGTAACGCGCCCCGATCTCGTACTCCGCGGCCGCATCGTTCTTGGCGGCCGCGGCGCGCAGGGAGCCGGCGAATGCTGCAGGAAGCCTCTCGGCGGGCGAGAGCACCGGTGTGGCAGGCGGGGTAGTCAGCGGCCTGGGCGCTATCGCGACGGGAGGAATGGAGCCGGTGATTTCAGCAGCTGGCGCGGCGCTTGCCGTCGTCTGCGGCATGGGAGCGGCAACCGTGGGCGGTTGCGTTGGACTCGGCGCCGGCAAGCTGGCGGGCGTAACTGTCATGCTGCTCGACAACGCTGTGACGCTGCTCGCGTCCGGAAACGCGGCAGACTGGCGACCGATCGGGCTTTCGGTCCCGGCGGGTTTCTTCTCCGGGGCAATAGGCTCGGTGCGCGGGGGCGTGGCCTTCTCCGTCTTCGGCAGATCGTGTTGCGCCGGCACGGGTGGCTGTGCCGAGGCTGGCGCAGCTGTTTCTGCTGGGCTAGCGGGCGTTGCCACTTCCGGTTCCGCCGGGTCGCTCAGATAAGTGCGCACGATCTGGAAACCGCCAACGACGATCGCGAATGCCGCTGCGCCTGTGATCAGGGCACGCAGCTTTCTGATGCGGCCAGCAAGTTTGCCTCCGCTCGCCCCGATCTCCTTTTGCGCCGACACGTCGCGCCTTGCGGGCTTTTCCCTGCTAGCCGCCTGAGCGGCGCGACGTGCCGCTGCGATAAAGTTTGATGCCGATGCTGGCTCTGCCGTGGTTGAAGCTGCGGTGCCGATCAGCGCGGATTCGGAGGCCGCGATGCGCTCGGCTGCGGAGCTGCGAATGCGCGAATCGCGCGATCCTGGCTCGAGCGGATGATCTGGAGGCAGGCTCGGCTCGAGTGGACGACGCTCGGAGCGGGACGCCTCGCCCTCGATCGCCGGGGCGCGATCCCGCAGCGCTCCCTCCTCGACCTGGAACCCGGCTTCTTCCAGCGGCGTAAAGGCGTCCGGCGTTTCTCGAAACAGCGGCTGGGCGTCCGCGATCGGCTCCGCAGGCAAGCTCTTCGGTGACGATTGCGCCTGCGAGCTCTTGGGCCCGCGGCTTGCCGCGGCGGGCTTTGCGCTCGCAGCCTCCTTGAATGGGGGTGAAGGCCAAGCTTGCGTCCTATCGGCGCCGTCATCGGGCGTACGCGCCCGGCGCATGTCTGTTTCGATCATGGCCAGCCGATCGACCACATGGCCGAGGGTGCCATGTACCAGCTCCAGCAACTCCTGCGTCTTCCCCTCCGTGTACCGCAGGTCCCCGAGATCCCGCGATAGCGCGTCGATCTCCAAGCCTGCGCTCGCGGCCTGCGCGTCAGGAGAGGAGCGCTGATGCTCGATATGGATCAGGAGCTGAGCCAGGCCCCTTTCGATCGCTTCCAGCTGGGTGACCCTCGCGTCCGAAGCGTCGAGCTTCTCGACCAGCTTGGCGATACGGTCCTCGAGCTGGCCGAGGGCGGTGTGATCGCTGCGCGTGAGCTGCACCCGCTCGATCTTGTCGACCAGTCCGGCGATGACGGCTTCGAGCTCGTGCGCGGCACGCTCGGACCGCCCTGGTTACGTGCCGCGAGCGCATCAGCGAGCGCTCCGATACGCTCTTCGAGCGCATTGAGGACGCCGTCGTCCCTCGGTGGGCTCGCCCGCTCGACCTTGCCGGCCAAGGCGTGCACTTCGTCGGAGAGACTCGCCAGAGCGTCATTGGAAGCGACCTGGGAGACGACCCCTCGGAGTCCGACGATTGCGCTTTCGAGCTGGTGCAGCGCAGCGGGGTCCTGGCTGTTTTGGGCGAGGGCATCGACCTTCTGCGACAGCGCATGCAGCTCGCGATCGACCCCGGGTAGATTGTCGGCCGGCGCAAGGCCGCGCAACGCGTCCCGCACTTCCGCAAGACCGTGCTCGACGCTTGCAAGCGCTGCGCCGTCCGCGCCGGCGTTGCGGCTCGCATCGATGCGCTCGGTGAGCTTGCGCATCTCGCGTTCGAGCGCCTCCACCGATTTGCGCGGCATCGCGTCCTGCAGCATGACGCCAATCTCGGCGAGGTCGTCGCGCAGCGTGCCGATGGCCTTGTCCATGCCGCAGGGCTTGAGGCCCTCGATTTGACTGTTGATTTGCCGAAGCTGCTGCTCGAGCCCTGAGAGCTCCTGCGTGCGTGCCCGCGGCAGGCTTTCCGAGCCTGTGGCGCGTGCAGCAGCGGGCGTTGGTGGAGAGGGAGAATATCCGTCGAGCGCGCGCTGGCGGTCCGCGATCTCCGACAATGCTTGCTCCAGTGGAGTGACAGGGTCCGCTGGTGCCGTTGCGCGCGCCGGCTCGCGCTGCAGATCGGCAACCGCGCGGCCGACCGCGTTCACCTGCCGCTCGATCTCTTCTTTGCTGGAGCGGCCCTCGGCAATCAGCTGATCGAGCCGGCGGTCGAGCTTGGAGACGACTGCGATCAGCTCGCGCGTCGGCTCCGCCTCGCGCTCGTTGCGCCGGGCTGCGTTTCCGGAACTCAGGGTGGCGACTTGGCTCAGCTGGCGTGTAAGTTGGTCGAGTCGTGCATGCAGCTCCTCAAACTCTTTGTTGATCGCAGGCCGCGCCGCCTCTTGCGCAAACGGTAGCGTCTGCTCGAGCTCGGCCCTGCGCCGGGCCGCATCATCGCGATGGTCGTAGGCCTCGGCGTCTTCCCCTTCCGGGCCCGAGTCGGATCTATCCGGCTTGGGCAAATCATGATGACGAGCTCGGGCAGGCCCGTGCTCGTGCGGGGAGGGGTTAGGGGTGGAGGTGCGTCGGGTACGTCCATTCCGGGCATCGTCTGCTTGGCGATCACGCTGTTCGCGGGCGTTCCTTTGGCCCGCACTCCTGTCCTGCTCCCGATATTCGCGCTCGGCAGAGTAAGCATGCTCGTCGTCATATTCGGCCGGCCGCTCGTTCTGGAGCTCGTCTGCTTGCGTCGATTGCGCGATGACGCTGTCGAGCCATTCACCGACGGACATACCGGCGCGCCGTGCAGCCTCACGCGCGGCTTGGCGCGTTTGCCGCGTCACGCCGCTCAGTTGCCAAGGCGCACCAGATTTCATGCCCGCATCCTGAACCGACCGAGGGAGAAACAGGAGCCATGGCCCTGGCGCAACCGGGGTGGTTACACGTGATGGAAAACGACGCGGCCCTGTATCCTCGACGAGGAGTTTTTGCCGTTCGCGGTAAACAGAGGGTTAAGTCACCCCCTTCCGCCCCGCGATTTGTATCGCGCTCCCGGCGCTGTGTCCCCGCGGCCACACTTCTTCAACAAAGTGATTCCTGGGTGGCATGACTGGCTGGTTGAGCAGAGGTTGCCGCAAAAAAGAACCCGCCCGGAGGGGCGGGTTCTCGAGCTTGTGAGTTCCCGGCTGTTATCGCCAGCGATCGCCGAAGCCAAAGCGCAATTCCACCCCGGGCCCTTCGTCGTAGTCTCTGTAAGGTCCGCGGTACTCGTGCGACCTTCGCGGTGCGACATAGTCCTCGTCGTAGTCGCGATAGACACGCCCGCGCGTCTCGAAGCACCGGCCCCGGTCATTGCAGATCATGTGGGTGTTTTAAACGAGGCTCGGCTCCTGCACCCTGCCGACGTTCATGGGGCTTGCCGCCGCTGATGCGGATAGGCCTCCAACCGCCGCCGCGACGAGCAAGAGCGTCTTGAGCTGCGTCATGGTATTCTCCGAGAGGCGATCTTCCCACGCTCCCTTTTTTGCTAACGCGGCAATGTGTGACGCGTTCCAAGCTGCGCCTTCGCGGAACCTACTGGACGAGAGACAAGCTTGCGGAAACCGCGTAATACTGTCTCGAACGAAGCTGATCCCCTCAACCCGGAAGGAGCTTCGCAACCTGATGGGATCATGCGTGTTGATCCGACATTTTGTTGCGCGCATGCATAGTGGCATGAACGCTCGAATGGAGTGCCTGAATGTCGTCCTCTACTGATTGGGAGATGCCGCTCGGCGTCCAGCCCAAGCCCGAGCACTACGACTATGATCTGGACGAGGCGTTGACCTGCGTGGTCGGCTTGCGCGCCATCATTCCCGGGGATGCGTTCACAGCCGAGACCCTCGGAACCGAACGGGCGGGCAACGGTGTTCTCATTCGCGATGGCGTCGTCCTCACTATCGGTTATCTCATCACTGAGGCGCAGACGATCTGGTTGCATCCCGCCGAGGGGCCGCCCGCGCCGGGCCATGTGCTCGCCTACGATCAGGAGACCGGCTTTGGGCTGGTGCAGGCGCTGGCGCGTCTCGATCTGCCGGTGATGCCGATCGGGCAGTCGCAGAAGACCAAAGTCAGCGATGCCGTCGTGGTCGCGGGAGCCGGCGGCCGCAAACATTCCGTCGCCGCCCGCATTGCCGCCAAGCAGGAGTTTGCCGGCAACTGGGAGTACGTGCTGGACGAGGCAATTTTCACCGCGCCCGCGCATCCGTTCTGGGGCGGCGCCGCGATGATCGGGCGCGACGGCGACCTGCTGGGCATCGGGTCGCTGCAGGTGCAGCAGGCGCGGGGCGAGGGTCAGGCCGAGCCGCTCAACATGATCGTGCCCATCGATATTCTCAAGCCGATCCTCGACGACCTTCTGACTTCTGGGCCGTCCCAACCGACCGCCGCGGCCGTGGCTGGGGCTCAACGCCACCGAGGTCGACGACAAGGTGGTGGTCGCACGGGTGTCCGAGGGCGGGCCGGCGCGCCGGGCCAATCTGCGCAGCGGCGACATCGTGCTCGCCGTCGCCGGCACCAAGGTGAGCGACCTCGCCGGCTTTTTCCGCAAGGTATGGTCGCTGGGCAAGGCCGGGGTGGAAGTGCCGTTGATGATCTCCCGGGACGGCCGCACTTTCGAGGTGCGCGTCGCCTCGGGCGATCGCAATCGCTTCCTCAAGGGCCCCAGCCTGCACTGAGAGTCGAAGGCGGCAGTTAACCGGGTGAGGGAGCAGGCCGGTTCGCCGCGCAATTGATGCCAGCTCACGGTCGTACGCTCCACGAGTGCCCCGCCACTTGCAAAATGCGGCCCCATGGGGCATTTACAGCGGGCGGCGGACCTTGGGCCCGCCGCAAGCGCTTCCGGGAGGAGTGTAGCTCAATGGCTAGAGCACCGGTCTCCAAAACCGGGGGTTGCGGGTTCGAGTCTCCCTCCACTCCTGCCACGCTTAGCGCCGTTTGGTCGAATAGATTGAACTGATCCGAACAATTGAGCCGCGCACGGCAGTGAGCGGCAGGTAAACCATGGCGAAGATCAGCCCCTTCAAGTTCATGCAGGAGGTGCGCGCGGAGGCGCAGAAGGTTACCTGGCCGACCCGGCGGGAGACCGCGGTCACCACCGCGATGGTGTTCGTGATGGTGGCGATTGCGTCGGTGTTCTTTCGGTCGCCGATCAGATCATGCGCGTGGTGGTGACCTTCCTGCTCGGGATCGGCGGCTGAGGGGATGGGCGCAATGGCGGACAAGCAGTGGTACATCGTGCAGGCCTACTCGAACTTCGAGCGCAAGGTGGCCGAACTCCATCCGCGAGCAGGCAAAGCAGCGCCACCTCGACCACCTGTTCGAGGAGTCATGGTGCCGACCGAGAAGGTGGTCGAGGTGCGCTGCGGGCAGAAGATCGATGCGGAGCGCAAATTTTTTCCGGGCCACGTCCTGGTCAAGATGGATCTCACCGACGAAGCCTATCACCTGATCAAGAACACGCCGAAGGTGACCGGGCTCTCTCGGCGCCGACAAAAAGCCCAAGCCGATCTCCGAGATGGAAGCCCAGCGCATCCTCCACCAGGTGCAGGAGGGGATCGAGCGACCCAAGCCTTCGGTCTCCTTCGAGGTGGGCGAGCAGGTGCGCGTTTCGGAAGGCCCGTTTGCCTCCTTCAACGGCGTGGTGGAGGAGGTGGACGAGGGGTGCTCGCGCATCAAGGTTGCCGTTTCATCTTCGGCCGGCCCACCCGGGTCGAGCCGAAATGGGACAGGTGGAGAAACTGTAGATGTCAGGGAATTCAGGCATCAGATATCAGGCATCAGATTGTCAGCCATCGCGGGTGACTGATACCTGATGCCGATAACTGACAACTGGAACTGTCATGGCCAAGAAAATCACGGGCTACATCAAATTGCAGGTGCCGGCAGGAGCAGCCAACCCTTCTCCGCCGATCGGTCCCGCCTTGGGCCAGCGCGGACTTGCCATTATGGAGTTCTGCAAGCAGTTCAACGCGCAGACCCAGAACATGGAGAAGGGCACGCCCATCCCAGTAGTTATCACGGTCTATGCGGACCGCTCGTTCAGCT
>CAWJBA010000003.1:7500-129348 GCA_963841075.1 Terriglobia bacterium | reverse complement strand
TCGAGAGCTCTTGAAACAGATGCAAGCCGGCTGAACAGAAGGCTTCACGGTGCGTGGGTTCATGAGTTCATCCGCGGTTTTGTTCCACGGACGCAGGCCTGCCCGGTCAGCCACCGAATATTTTATTCTACCGGTCTGATCGACCGTGACGGCGCCTGCCGCCACCCGCCTCGTCTCATCCCATTGCAGCCGTTTGAGCTCTATTGGCAATCAACCGGGAGTTTGGCAAGCGATAGATTGGTTGCTAACGGGAAAGTTACAGGTTGAATCAAAGAAACGCGCCTCGAAGGATCGGGCAGATCTTGGAAATCTCGTCAAGCGCGTTGTGTCGATACTAATCTCACCGACGAGCCGATAACTCCCGCTTGTCCCTCACACGAGAGTAACTTCTCAAGCTTTCGCTGCTGACCTTCACATCTTCCTGTCTCCGGAACTCGCACCGCGAAGCTTGCAACCGATATTTTCATGGAGTCGAACGAAGATCGCTTTTTGATTTCCTGAAGTTAAAAACTGTGGAAAAAGTGGGGCAGTATGTCGACCGTTGCCTGAAATTTACCGCATCTTCACCAGCGCGTAACGCAGTTGAAATATTTTTGTACTACGTTGGCCTCCACTCCTGGAGGAGACCAACATGTTGTCGAAAGATTTCTCGTTGTGGAAGCGGCACGCACTTGTTCAGGCTTGTGTCTTCGCACTGTCGGCTCAATCGATGACACCTGCCTTTGCAGCAACCCAAGACAATTCCGCCAACACTCAGACTCCGATCAAGCACGTCATTGTCATTATCGGGGAGAATCGGACCTTCGATCACATTTTTGCGACCTACACGCCCAAGAAGGGGGAACGCGTAAGCAATCTCTTGTCAAAGGGGATCATCAACGAGGATGGAACGCCGGGGCCAAATTACTTTCTCGCCACGCAGTGGTCTGCGTCGGACACCCAGGATGACAAGTATCAGATCAGTCCAGCAGAGAAAACCCTATTTTCCAATCTTCCTCCACCGCTCGCCGGAGGGCCAACAGATGCGCCTTTCAGCACCATTGATGCCGCCAAACAGGTGGAGAATGGTCTTCCGGACGATTACTATCAGTTCCTCACGACCGGGGGAACGGGGCTTAAGGCCGGCACTCCCGATACCCGTATCCCGGATGTGAACAATCTCCCGCCTGGGCCATTCCAGCTGACCTCGGCAACTTTTCCCTATGACGCATACTCCGCCAGTCCCGTGCACCGGTTCTACCAAATGTGGCAGCAATTTGATTGCAATGCCTTTTATGCCACGAGAAGAAACCCGAGTGGATGTTTGGCGGACCTGTTCCCCTGGGTTGAAGTGACGATTGGCGCAGGATCTAATGGAAAAACGCAGCCTTCGCCCTTCGATCTGACGACCACCCGCGAGGGCGGGACTTCGATGGGCTTCTACAACGTTTTGCAAGGCGACGCCCCCTACCTGAAAATGCTGGCCGACAACTATTCCATGAGCGACAACTTTCATCAGTCAGTAATGGGGGGAACCGGCGCGAATCACGTGATGCTCGGCACCGGCGATGCGATCTGGTTCAGCGACGGCAACGGGCACCCCGCGGTGCCTCCCCACAACGAGATGGTCGCAGCGAACACTCCCAACGCTGGCATCGTGGACGAGATCGAGAATCCAGACGCACAGGCGGGAACGAACAACTATTACACCCAGGATGGCTACGGCGCAGGTTCCTTCGGCTCTGCATCGTCGGGCGGTGGAACTTACAGCAACTGTTCTGACTCCGACACGCCCGGGGTTACCGCAGTGCTGACTTACTTGAGTATGCTTCCCTACCGGGTCGACCCGAAATGCGACGTGGGACACTACTACCTGCTGAACAACTACAACCCTGGATATTACGGCGACGGCCGGAACGCATACGCGGACATAGGAAACCCCCTGGAAACAGTCTTCACCATTCCCCCGTCGCCGTTACGCAACATCGGAGACGCGCTACTCGAGGCGAATATCTCATGGAAATACTATGGCGACCAATGGAATGCCTACCTTGCCAATCCGGATGCAAACTACGTGGCTCCCGATAACACCTATTGCAACATCTGCAACTTCTTTCAATACTCAACCTCGATTATGACCAACCCGGCGGTCCGCACTGCCAACCTCAAAGACACTGTTGATCTCTACGCGGACATACAGCAGGGAACCCTGCCCGCGGTGTCCTATGTGAAGCCGAGTGGATATCTAGACGGCCACCCTGCCTCCTCAAAGCTGAATCTTTTTGAGGGCTTTGTGAAAAAGATCGTGGACGCGGTTCAGGCGAACCCCAGCTTGTGGAAGGAGACTGCGATCTTCGTCACCTTCGACGAGGGCGGCGGCTACTACGATTCGGGCTATATTCAGCCGCTTGACTTCTTCGGTGACGGCACCAGAATTCCTCTACTTGTCGTCTCCCCTTTCACCAAGGCAGGACATATCTCGCACGATTACGCAGATCATGTCTCGATACTCAAATTTATCGAGTCCAACTGGCAGCTACAGCCGCTCACCGATCGCAGCCGAGACAATCTGCCAAATCCAAGAGTAAGAAAGCACAATCCTTACGTGCCCATCAATCCACCGGCAATCGGCGATCTCATGGATCTTTTCGATTTCGGTTCGGGGACTTAGTAAAACTCAATCACTGGCCCACTCCAGTGGGCCAGTTTTCGTTGACTCTATGTCGCTGAGGGTGGCTCGTGAAGAATGTGAACTTGGTTTTGCAGGAAAGAGAATTAGCCATTGTGCGCGTGCGAAGAGAGATCGAATCGCTACACTTGGCGATTCCCTTACTCGCCGAGAGTCGGGACTGGATCGAACACGGGCTGGCCTCGCCACCTCCCTCCTCGCAGTCTCAAGGAACTGAAACTTCTGGCCTCCGCCGGCTAGTGGCCTTCACGAAACGGGCAGGTGACGCCAGCGGCACAGCGAGATAGCGGCAGCCCTTGGCTGAGGTTAACGAGCTGCTCACAGGTACGCGAGGCCGCCAACCTGCACGGCGGTGCCAGTACCGGACCGCGCACCGCCGAAGGGCTGGCCCGGTCGCGGCGTGCGAGGTGGAAACATGGGCTTTATTCTGCCGAGGCCCTAGCGGAGCAAAAGCGGGTGCGGGAGCTGCTGAGCCAAAGTCGAGAGCTCTTGAAACAGATGCAAGCCGGCTGAACCGGCGGCTTCACGGCGGATGCGACGCGCTTGCCGCCCGTACTCCGCTTCACCGTTAGTCGAAAAGCTCGTGGAATCAGCGGGTTGTCAGTCGTCGCCCCAGGTCAATGAGTGTAATGGCGATTTTTCGCCCGTTACCGTGTTGAGATACCGCCAACTTCTCGGCTTTCATTGACTTGCCTCCGGCGTCCGCCATAGCATTCCTTCGGATGATCGGCCAAACCATCTCGCACTACCGCATCGTCGAGAAGCTCGGCGGCGGCGGCATGGGTGTGGTCTATAAGGCCGAAGACGTAACCCTGCACCGATTTGTCGCTCTGAAATTTCTGCCCGATGACGTGGCCAAGGACGCCCAAGCCTTGGCCCGCTTCCAGCGCGAGGCGCAGGCCGCTTCGGCTCTCAATCATCCCAATATCTGCACGATCCATGAAATCGGCGAAGAGGACGGCCATCCTTTCATCGTCATGGAATTTCTGGACGGAGTGACGTTGAAGCATCGGATCGCGGGCCGCGCATTGGAAACCGAGACCCTGCTCACTCTCGCAACTGAAATAGCCGACGCGCTCGATGCTGCGCACGCCCAAGGAATAGTGCATCGCGACATCAAGCCCGGCAATATCTTTATTACAAAGCGAGGGCATGCCAAGATCCTGGATTTCGGACTGGCTAAAATCGATTCAACCAGGCGCTCTTCAAGCGGGGCGGAGGCGGAACAAGCGGAAACCATTGAGAACCAGAACCTGACCAGCCCGGGCGCGGCTCTGGGCACGGTCTCCTATATGTCGCCAGAGCAAGTGCGGGGTATGGAACTCGACCATCGCACAGACCTATTTTCTTTCGGCGTCGTGCTTTACGAGATGGGAACTGGGGCGTTACCTTTTCGGGGTAATACCTCGGGAGTGATCTTCGATGGCATCCTGAACCGTACTCCTGTCCAGCCCGAGGTACTCAATCCCGATTTGCCGCCACGGCTACAAGACCTTATCAAGAAAGCGCTTGAAAAAGACCCAAAGTTCCGATGCCAAAGCGCCGCTGAGATGCGCGCTGACCTCGAACGGCTCAAGCGCGACACCAATTCGGGCCAAGTGGCGTCAACTTCCTCGACTAGCGTCGCAGTACATGCCGGGCAATCGTCAAGTCGGTCCGGTCCAGGCTCAGTTGATCGACTGCGCTCCGCGGTGGTCGCGCCGAACCGCTACGCCTGGTTGCCCTGGACCCTGGTGGTGATGCTGGCAGCCGGATTAGGGGTGTGGACTCTAACTCATCGGTCCCCGTCGACAGTTCAGAATCCGCTCTCCACTGCGGAGTTCGTGCGGCTCACCGATTTCGAAGGGGCCGAAACGAACCCTGCCATCTCCCCGGACGGTAAATTCATCGCCTTCATCTCCGACCGGAGCGGCCCGTTCGACATCTGGCTGATTCAAGCTAACGGTGGTGGCCTCGCGAACCTTACCCAGGGCCGGGTTGGAGATGTACGTGGGCCCCTGCGTGCGATTGGATTCTCAGGTGACGGAACGGAGGTGTGGAGCTCTGGAATGGAAACCAGACGGCTCAGGCTGTTCCCATTGGTGGGCGGAGCTCCGCACAATTTTTTGGGTGAACATGCTGCCGAGGTTGCCTGGTCACCCGATGGCAACCGGCTGGTGTATCACACGTGGGAACCGGGCGACCCCACGTTTGTAGCGGATCACAACGGCGCCAATGAACGTCAGATCGTGAAAAGCCAGCCCGGACTGCACAACCACTTTCAGGTCTGGTCTAAAGATGGGCGCTGGATTTACTTTGTGCGCGGTCGGCCGTCCACCCGTGAGATGGACCTCTGGCGCATTTCCCCGACGGGGGAGACCCGGAACAACTCACTCATCTCAATACCGATGTCACGTACCCGACCCCAATCGACGAGCGGACGGTTCTGTTCGTTGCGCACGACGACGACGGGGCCGGTCCGTGGTTGTGGGCGTTCGATATGAAGACCCGAACTTCGCGGCGCGCGAGTTCGGGTTTGGAACAGTACACCGCTCTCGCGGCCACGACGGATGGCCGGCGTCTGGCCGCGAGTGTCGTGAACTCTCAGGTCAGATTGTGGAACGTTCCGATTACCAGTCGCATCGTCGAAGAAAAGGACGTTGCAGCCTTCCCCTTACCCACGATGCGCGCGCAGGCGCCACGCTTCGGGGGCGGATCATTGTTCTACCTGTCCTCGCGGGACGGAGCTGACGGACTGTGGAGCTATCGCGATGGGCAAGCTCTAGAAATCTGGAAGGGTTCGGAAGGCGCGCTCCAATCGCCTCCAGCAGTCTCATCTGACGGGAGCAGTGTTGCGTTTGCGCTAAGGCGGGAAGGGAAGCGACAGATGCACGTAATCGCCGCGGATGGAACGCGAATTCACGCGCTTCCGAGCGACGTCGATGTTCGAGGCACGGCTTCCTGGTCTCCCGACGGAAAATGGATTGTCGCGGCCGGCAGCGACCACGATGGACCGGGCTTGTTCAAATTACCCGCCGACGGCGGCTCGCCAGTTCGGATAGCAACAGGACCGTCCCAGGATCCGGTGTGGTCTCCGCGCGGGGATCTGATCGTGTATGGCGGCACGCAGGTGTTCACGGTCATGCCGCTGCTGGCAATGCATCCCGATGGTACGCCCGCGAAGCTGCCCGAAATCAACGTACAGCGCGATGGTGAGCGGGTGCGGTTCCTGCCTGATGGCACGGGTCTGGTTTACATGCTCGGAAGCACGACCGCAGGCCAGGATTTCTGGCTGCTCGACCTTGGCACAATGCGCTCACGACGATTGACCCAACTAAGCAATCCCGCCGCGATGCGGACCTTTGATATCACTCCCGATGGTAGCCGGATTGTATTCGACCGGTTGCAGGAAAATTCGGACATTTTGCTCATCAATCTTGCGACGAAGCAAGCTCAGCCGTAGGTTTTGTAAGGTGCGCCGAGCGTGAGACACCCAAGGGTAAGGCGATGAGAAGTGCCCAGAGAGTCCACATCCGTCCCGCATACCACATGACGATCTGCTGAGCCGTGTGTGCTGGTTCATTTTGCAGCGGCGACAGGCTCCGCACGACCAGGGACCCCATGAAGAGACACGCCGGTAAAATAAGGAGTAGTTGCCAGGCCGCTACATGACGCTCGGTGGCTCTCATAGCGCGTACTTTATAACAAGGGCCGCGACATCACAATGTATTGCGATTCGCCAACGATCTCTTGGGAACAGCGCGAAATCCTCGGCTTTCATTGACTTGCCCGTTTCGTAGACCTAACATTTCAGCCCAATGATCAGCCAGACCATTTCGCATTACCGCATAATCGAAAAGCTCGGCGGTGGCGGCATGGGCGTGGTCTATAAGGCCGAGGACACGCGTCTCGACCGGTTTGTGGCCCTTAAGTTCCTGCCGGAAGATCTTGCCCAGAACCGGCAGGCGCTGGACCGATTCCGGCGGGAAGCCAAGGCCGCTTCCGCCTTGAATCATCCCAACATCTGCACCATTTACGACATCGGCGAGGAGAACGGCAAGGCATTCATCGCCATGGAGTATCTGGACGGCCAGACGGTGAAGCACACAATCGGCGCCCGGCCGATAGAGTTGGGGACGCTACTTTCGTTGGCAATAGAGATTGCCGATGCGCTCGATGCCGCCCACGGAGCCGGCATCGTGCACCGCGACATCAAGCCTGCCAATATCTTTATCACCAAACGCGGGCACGCGAAGATCCTCGACTTCGGGCTAGCCAAGGTCATGCCGGAGACGCGATCTTCAAGCCAGGTTGCCGCCGACCAAACCGCGGCCGCGGTCGAAGTCGAGCATCTGACCAGCCCGGGCACGGCCCTTGGCACCGTCGCTTATATGTCCCCGGAACAGGCCAGCGGGAAAGAAATGGACGCCCGAACTGACCTGTTCTCTTTTGGTGCGGTTCTTTACGAAATGGCCACCGGAACATTGCCCTTCCGGGGAGAAACATCGGCACTGATCTTCAAAGCTATTCTGGATCGGGAACCGACGCCGGCGGTTCGCCTGAATCCCGACCTGCCGCCGAAGCTGGAAGACATCATCAACAAGGCTCTGGAGAAAGATAGAAACCTGCGTTACCAGCACGCCGCCGATATGCGGGCAGACCTGCAGCGGTTGAAGCGGGATTCCGAGTCCAGCCATAGAGCCGCAGCAAGCGCAGTGGATGCTGCCGCGCTTGCCAGTGCGAGCTCGTCGTCCGGCCTAATGGGCATGCCTTCGCCGGCGGGAGGAGGTCGCACCTGCTCGCGGGAGTAGCTCCACTCAATCGGCTCACACCAGCAGCTCTGCGGTCGTGGCCGCCGCGAAAAAGCACAAATTCGGTCTGGCGGGAGGGGCAATTGCTGCGCTGGTCGTCTTGGCTGCCGCGGGTTTTGGCATCTATTCGCTCTTTCATCGTGCTGCACCTGCGCCCTTTCAAAACTTCAGCATCACGCAGGTCACGAATTCCAACAAAGCAGTGGTTACGGCTATATCTCCGGATGCGAAGTACGTTCTTACCGTGATCAATGACAATGGACTGAACAGCCTTTGGCTGCGGAATGTCGCAACTGGCAGTGACACTCAAGTTGTGCCGCCTTCGGCAACCATCCCGAATGTAGCGTTTTCGCCGGACGGCAATTACGTTTATTTTCGCAAAGCCGAAAACGGAATCAACAGCGATTTCAGCATTTACCGCACGCCGGTATTGGGAGGCACCCCGCAAGTTGTGGTCGTCGACGTGGATAGCGCTATCACATTTTCTCCTGACGGTCGCCGCATGGCTTATATTCGCGCCAACGATCCCGAGCCTGGCAAGTACCGTCTGCTGAGCGCCAACCTGGATGGCAGTGACGAAAAAGTACTCTACATTGCGCCGTTGAATTTTCTGGGGCGTTGGCTTGCTTGGTCTCCTGACGGCAAGACAATTGCCTACCCCGAAGCCCGACCCGGCGATGCATTGGGTGGAATCAATTTGTTTGACCTGGCAACCGGCAAATTACGAACTTTGGGCTTGAACGACGCGATGCCTTCGGAGATGGAGTGGTCCTCGACAGGCGACGGCCTATTTGTTACTTACAACCAGAAAGGCGCCAACCTTGGCCGCAGCCAGATCGGATTCGTTTCACTTTCCGGTTCTAGCGGCAAGGTGCTTCCCGTCTCTCGCGATACCAACAACTATTCGACTCTGACGCTTTCGGCTGACCGCAAGACTTTGGCCACGGTTCAACAGAAAAAGGTGAGCAACTTTTATGTGTTGCCGGGCGATGGCAGCACATCACCCAGCGTCAGTCCATTCGTTCCTGACGGAGAGCACATTCAACACTTCAATTGGACGGCGGATGGTGGTCTGCTCACATCCGACGTAGTTCGGCTGGTGCGAAGGGATGCGAGCGGCAATAATTCCGTCCAGCTCGTCAGCGATCCAGCTGCGGCGATCCTCGGCTTGTCTCGATGCGGGACGCAGTATATCGCCATGGTCTGGGCTTTTCATGGTGGCACTAACTCCATTGGTATTTGGCGGTTGAATGCTGACGGCTCCCATCCCGCACAATTGTCGGACCTAAACTTTCAGGAGTATCCGGTCTGCTCAGGCAATCAGAATTGGATTTATTACTTTAACGACGTGCAGCACATTTGGCGCGTCCCCCTGGATGGATCCGGCAAACCTGAGCCAATACTCGGCACTGCGGTTTCTCACGGCTTCCAGGCCGGCCGGGGAATGGGGATCTCGCCGGATGGGAAGACCCTGGCCTACTTGATCGAAGCCCTGAACCCTGACGGGCAAAGCGGGATTGCGAAGGTCGCGTTGCTAGATCTCGCAACTCTTACTTCACCGCGCCTGTTGAACGCGGATCCGCGAATCTCCAGCGGCGTTCAATTTACCCCGGATGGAAAAGCAGTCGCATATAACATTCGCGAGCGTGGAGTGGATAACATCTGGATTCAGCCGCTGGACGGATCTCCGGGACGACAGATAACCAAGTTCGAGTCGGAACAAATCCAGTCATTCCACTGGTCGCCGGATGGCAAAAATCTCGGCATCCTGCGCGGCCACACCGATTCCGACGTCGTCCTTCTGCAGGAATCTAAGCCCTAGGTTTCGATTACACCCACTACGGATCCGACGAGAGACAGCATGTCAGTTTCCTGCAATGGCCAATGGAAGCTGCCATATGCACGGCGGTGCCAGTACCGGACCGCAACGGCCGAATGCCTGGTTCGATCGTGGCGTGCGAGGTGGGAGCATGGGCTTTATTCGGCCGAGGCCCTTGCCGAGCAAAAGGGGGTGCGTGAGCTACTGAGCCAAAGTCGAGAGCTCTTGAAACAGATGCAAGCCGGCTGAACCGACGGCTTCACGGTGGATGCGACGCGCTTGCCGCCCGTTCTCCGCTTCGTAGTCGGTGAAAAGCTTTGGGATCAGCAGGTTGTCAGTCGTCGTCCCAGGCCAAGCCATGGCGCGGCAGACATGCGAACTGTTTCTGAAAGGCGCAGTTGAGGACTACAAGAAGGATGAGCCGCAATTTATACAGCGACTGCTAGCAGGACATAAGCACAAGAAAAAAATAACCTGATCTCCTCCGTTTAGCGGTTTCCAACGTCGAACGTTCCCTGCTTCTTGAGGTCTGCAGCCTCCATCGGCCTCATCTCCTCTTCGTGGGCCTCGGCCTTCGCTCTCCAATCTTGGTGCCAACCGCGATCCGCCGGAACCCCAACTTGACTGGGATTCCGTGCGAATCGGTGTCGCTTGTTGCCACTCAAGGCTTGACGGCAGTGGGAAATGGCATGGAAGAGGTCGTCGGTTCGATCCCGACCAGGTCCACCAATAAAATCTCCCTAATCATGCGCTACGGCCCGGTCCCGCCATTGTGGCAATCACTGCAATTGAGCTGGGTTAGATCGCCAACGTCGACAGGATGTTGAAAACTCAGTTTGGTGTCCGCCGCTAGGCTGGTTCCGCCTTCCTGTTGAGCCATGAGGGTATGACAGATGTTGCAATCCTTGCTGACCACTTTACCTTCCGGGCTCACATGCTGACCGTCGTGGCAACGGAAACAGCCATTAAAATAGAAATGGCCGAGATTGTCGGGGTGGGTCTGCCAGTTCAACTTCATCTCCGGAAAGGTCGTTCGGCGGAATATCTGCTGCACTTCATCAATCGCATTGCGGATTTCAGGCTGCTTGTTCTTTGCAACTTCGGGGTATTTGTTTCTGTAAAATCCGTCCAGGTCGTGGGCAATCGCCTGTACCGCTGTTTCGGTGGTGTCGTACTTACCGGTGAGTGTCGCGACCGCCTGCTGCTTGATGAATGGCAGGGAAGCATCCAGTCGATGCGCCAGCAGTGCCTGGTCCACGGCCTGGTCAGGTGCAACATAAATGTGCGCCGGACGGTTGTGGCAGTCGACGCAGTCCATGCGGTGCCGTGGAGCCTTGGCGATCTGGTCTTTACTTAACTGGGAGTCCTGCGCGTAGTACTCGGTCACCCGCCCCTGTATGTCCTTTACGTGGATGTAGGAAATGACTTGCCGTTTTTCATCCGCGGCAACATAGTCGATCTCATTGGCGATGTTCATGTGCCAGTGGATCCCTGTCGGAGCGCCCGTGGCGGGATCACCGCCGCCGGTCTTGATCAGCATGCGGACCTCGCGTGGTGTGTTTTTTTCGTCGCTCGAGTAGTGGGTGAAAACTTTGAGTTGCGCTCCAAAGAACTTTTTCGGCCAGTGGCACTGCTCGCAGGTGTCTTGCGCGGGGCGAAGATCGTGTACCGGAGTCGGCGTTGGACGGGGATAAGTATTGAACGCCACCGCAAACACCTGGTGTGCGCCTGACATCTTGGATTTCACATACCAGGAAGCGCCTGAGCCTACATGGCAATCCACGCATCCCACCCGAGCATGTGCCGACAGCTGGTGGGCGGTAAATTGCGGGTGCATTACGGTGTGGCAAGTCAGGCCACAGAACTGGATGGACTCGGAATACTCGTAGGCCTTGTAGGTGCCCGCCGAACTGATCAGGACGAAAGCCAGGAGGAACCCGCCGAAGGAGAGTGCCGCGCTACGCTGGGCGGCGTCGTTGAGATCGATGCGCGGATATTGCGGCGCCTCGTCGGATTGCTTCCAGGGTCTTCCACGGCGCTGCCGCCACGCCCCAAACGCAATCAGCAGCAGTCCGCAGAACAAGAACCCCGGCGCCACCATGTAAGCCAAAATTCCGATATAAGGATTAGGGTGCTTGGCGATGAAGTCGAGCAGGACAAACAGGAAAATATTGGCCGCGCTTACGATGGCCAAAGCTGCGCCGGCCATGCTGATGGGGTGGGCCAGCAGGCGGCGAAGCCACAAAATCAGCTTTGCTTTTCTTCGGGTGGATTCGTCAGCTGCCATTGTTCTTCTCCGGCGGCGTGTCTTCAGCCGTGCTCACTTCCCTTGGATCCGTCTCTTCGGCCCCTGGCTCTGCTTCGACCGGAGCTCGCCCGGCCTCCAGCACCGATTCCAAATCCAAAGGATGTTCGGCCTGGTAATGCTCGAGACTGCGGTCGTAAGCTGCTTGCTGCTCGCGGTGGCAGTTCGCGCAGGAGACTTTGGCCGGCAAGGTCTCGTGCGGAGAGGCCTTGACGTCGGAGTGGCAATCGACGCAAGTAAACATACCACCGTGCATCGAGTTCTTGAATTTGTCCGGATCGACGTGCAGGTCCACCGATTTCCCGTTGACGTCCTGGGTGAGGCCCGGGGTGCCGTGGCAGGCCAGGCAGTCATCGTTCGCGGGCTTCTGCGCTGCAACCGCGCCGGCGGTAAACAACAGGGCCAAGCACCCAGCCATGGCCGCTGCACGTGTCATTTCAGCCCGGTTCACTTACCTTTGGCAAGGCTGCGGATGAAGGCGACGATTTCCTTGATCTGTGCGGCGCTCAGCTTGTTCTCATAGGCCGGCATTTTGTTCTTGCCTTTGGTGATGATGGCGATCAGGTCGGCATCGCTCGCTTTTTGCACTTCGGCAGATGCGAAGTCAAGGATGCCCATTTTCTTTCCAATCGGGGTGTCGCCCTTGCCGTCAGCTCCGTGACACATGGCGCACTTTGCTTTGTAGTTGGCGGCGGCGTCCTGCGCGGCGGCCATCGTTCCCCACAGGACGATTGCCGTTAAGACTGTCGCCAGTAGAGCCGGCCTAAGTACAGTTCCTATTCTTGTCTTCGCCACAATCCCTCCGGAAAAATCCGTCAGCTATTTTCGGTTGATCTAGAATGCGTACCGCATTGACAGCGTGACCAGGTTGCCGCGGAAGTTCCGCGGAGCAGCTAAGTCCTGCGGGACCAGGCTAGGGTCCTCGTGATAGCCGTAGTAACCCCAATATGCCTTCCCTGTCCAGCCTTTGGCAATTGCGTAATCGAAACCGCCATAGGGGCGGTGATAATTCGAGTTGAGCGGACCGGTGGGAGCGTTGGGATTCAGAAACAGCGCGCTGCCCGTTGTGCTGGTGATGTTGTAGCCAAGATGGGTGGTCAGCCTGTGGATGGGCTTCCACATCAGGTCGAAATAACCGTAGTGCGAGTTATTGGTGTAAACCGACAGCTCCTCACTCAGGACCGTCGAGCCGGGGCACTTGGCGATACCCGCCGGCGCCACCGTGCTGACGAAGCAGACCAGGATCTGGGAGAAATCGTCGCTGTAGTCGTAGCCCAGTTCCACGGCGATGCGGTCGCTGGGTTCGAACATCGCAGTCGCGCCATAGAGCCGGTTGTGTTGCAGATTGTTGACCTCGGTGACGTTATTGCGTTTCTCCAGGATGTTGACCGACCCGCTCAGGTTCACCCAACTCGCAACTTTGTAGGTGGTGCGCAGGCGATACTCTTGCCATTGCCGCGGGCTGATGCGGGTAAAGGAATTGTCCGCGCTGGCCAGCTCCATATCGAAGTTGACTCGCCACGCATCGACTGGCCGCGCCCAGATGCCAAGCAGGCCGGAATGCTCGTTGATCAGGGTTTCGCCAGTGTCGGTCGCGATGGGCTGGGGTGTGTTGAATGTGAACGAGCCGTCTCCGTTGGCGGTGCATCCGTCGGGCAGCAATCCGGCGACCAGGGCGCAGTCGCCGCGATTCGCGTTCGAAGGATAGAAAAGCTCTGAGGTGCGTTCGAAGTCGGAATCGGCAATGGCGCGATGACGAAAACGATAGCCCACGCGCACGCCATACTGCTTGGAGACGTCATATTCGAGTTGAAACAAGTTCGTCTTCTGGTCCTGTTTCAGAAGCAGGCTGGAGAAAGTCTGGAAGACGTCCGCGCCGGAAGACGTGCTGTGGACCGGGGTTCCCACCACGCCATCGGCCGGGAATGTGCATGTGACCGAGGGCGTAGCATTGAATATATTAGGAGCCGTCGTGAGACTGGGGCTAAAGAACTGGCAATTGTTGGAATCAAACTGGGCCGGATTCCGGAAGCTGGAAAAACTAAATGTATCCAGCATGCGGAACTTGTCGGTGATGTGCCAGGTCGCTCCGAAGTCCACAGAGGCGGCGACGTGGCGGCCGAACGCCGGGCCGGAAACGTCGTTATTCCTGAGGTTGGTACGACTTTCGCGGCCGGTCAGTAACTCCTGATATCCGGCTACATTCATGTCGCCGCCGGTGTAGCTGGCCCGCCCGGAGAGGTCCACCTTCTTGAAATAGTTGGACTGAAAGCTGAGTTGCTCGGTCGGCATGCTGGTCCGCACTTTCCCGTTGCGGCTGTAGCTCAGGAAGCCGTTGCACGCCGGGTTGACGGCTCCGGTCGCCAGAAAGGTTGCGCCACAGGGCTGCCCAGCGGCGGCATTAAGAGACACGCCGATATCGACCGGCAAGCCGTTGGACAGCTGGAAATTCTGATTCTGGTCGGTTACCCCGGTGTCGCCCTTGTAGTAGTTGAAAATCTGGTCGTAGCTGATGTTTGTTCTCGGCAAGAGCTTGAAATCCACGCCGAACCGGTAGGCGTTCACCGTGTTCCTGTAATTCTGCAGGAGCAGCGCCTCCGTCCCCTGATGAAGCGTGCTGAAGGACGGACCTTCATTCACATTGCGTGAGTATCCCAGGCGGAGGCGTATTTTCGATTCTGGCAGCAGCGTGAGATTGTAGTCGCCCATGCGACGACGGGTGTTGAACAAGTGGGGCGAAGTGCTGATGATGGGATTGAAGCCGGCCGGGGCATTGGCGAACGTGCTCGCCGGGTTCAGTGGATTGGCCAGTAGTGAATAGTCCCACACATTCTCGTCGCGGCGGAAGAGTACGTCGAAGTCGTACCACTTGTTCTTGCCCATACGCAGGCGCGAGACGTTGTTGGGGTCGCCTCCGTATCCGAAGTTGCTCAGATAGAGCCGGTCGAACGCCAGGCCCTTGTGATTGAGCGATCGCATCTCCAGGGTCATGTCGAGCAAGCGCGGGCCCTGTTGCAGGTTCACAAAAGTACCGTAGGTGGCCTGGCTTCCGGTGAAGTCGGTAAAGCGGTAGCCGAATTCAAACGACTGCTTGATGTTGTAGTTGCCCGAGTCGATGCCGTCTCCCTCGGCTGCCTGCTGGCTCCATCCGGCCGTTACTCCTACCACAAGCAACAGGACAACCTCGGCCACGGAAATCCAACCTCGTTGATGATTCCGACGCGAGCGTCCCGGTTTGCGTTCGTTGCCCATACTTCACCTATTTGAAGAAGAACGGATCAAAGTTCGATCCGTGAATCGCAACGTGACACAACGTGCATGCCTGGTACTTTTGCGCCTGGTTATGGAAGGTCGGGGTGGCCGGAGCACCGGCATCAATCGTGAGCGAATGGCACTCCAGACACATCAGATTCACCTGGCTGCGTTTCAGCAGTCGCGGGTTCGCCGATCCATGCGGAGTGTGGCAGGAAACGCATCCTTCGGTCTTGACCGGAGGATGTTCATGCACAAACGGCCCCGCCTTTTCCGAATGGCACTTGAAACAGACCGCGTCACCGGAGGCTGTTGCCCGCAGCTGCCGAGTCTGGAACCCACCGTGCGGATTGTGACAATCGGTGCATTGCACCATCCCTTCATTCACCCGATGATGGAAGGGACGATTGAACTGCTGCTTTGCCTCCAGATGGCAGCCGTAGCAAAGCTGCGGCTGCTTCTCTTTCATCAGGAATTGGCTTTCCTTGGCGTGGTGAGGGGAATGGCAATCAATGCAGCCAACATTGTTTTCCAAGTGCGCCGAGCGTGCGAAGTTGGCGTGTTCTGCTCCATAGGAATGGCAATCCAGGCACCGCGCGCTTGACGCCCCTGCGGAGACGCCCTTGAAAGTAAATATCTTGGTTTTGTCGCCGCCGCTCTCGGCATGCTCCTTGCCCGGTCCGTGGCAGGCTTCACAGCCCTGCCATTCCGGGCCTCGCTTGTTCTCGAGCGTAGTGACGAAATGGGGCGTGGTTTCAAAGTTCTTGAAGATGTCTTCGTGGCAGGTCTTGCAGGTCTCCGCACCCACGTAGAGGGACGGGTCGGTTACTCGCTCATATCGCGTTGCGGACGCGTCAGGGACTTGTTTGGGCTTGTCGGCTGCGCTGGCGACGCCGGCTCCGAAGCCTGCAAAGACGATGAAGGCCGCCCGCAGAAGCAGCGTTAGTCGTCGCGAAGTCTTGCAACCCGTCATTGGGCTCCCGTGGGCATATCTTGTCGCACCCTTTAGCGTTTGGTCCTAAAAGGATCCCTTTACAGGGGCCGCATCGCGAAATTGCAGTTCATTGAAGGCTAAAAAAAAAGCCCTGTTGCGTCTGTGCAAAATAGCTCACATTTACGGGAGATCGTTTAGAAACTGATTTTCAACCAAGAACCGCCCTGCTTGCCCGGTAATGTTCCAAGAAAGTCATTGAGGCACCATGAGCGCCATCACCAATCTTTGTGATCTAGATCACAATCCAGGCCAAGAGAATGGCAGAGCCGAAAAGAGATGTCTTCTGGTAACTGCGCATTGTCACCTCCTACAAGCGGCGGGACTTCACCTTAGGTATGTACGCCCTCCCAATACTCGTTTGTATTTCGGGAGTAGGGGATGATCGCTGACGTCGTGGGCTATAAGAAGGATGGGTCGCAATTTATACAGCGACTGCTAGCGGGACACAAACACAAGAAAAAAGTAACCTGACCTTCCCCGCGGCGAACGGTCGGCGGACCCTCGCGGATCCGATCTGACTTGGCCATAGCGCCGGTTGGTCTTTTTCTTCATAATCCGGGGATGGCTCTCGTTGTTTTTCTCCGAGGTGTCAATGTCGGCGGGCACCGAACCTTTTGTCCAAGCATCCTCGCACGAAAACTGAGCGACTACGATGTCGTAAATGTAGGGGCCGCTGGCACTTTTGTCGTTCGCAAACCCGGGTCTCGAGCAAACTTCCACGCTGCATTGCTGCTCAAGTTGCCGTTCGAAGCGGAAGTTGTGCTGTGCGAGGGCCGCGATCTTATACGCTTGGAGATGGGGAATCCGTTCGGACCTGAGCCGTGCCCGTCGGATGTTGTTCGGTTCGTGAGCATTCTGTCGAAAGCAGGCGGCGTCCGAGCCTCGCTTCCAGTCGCGTTTCCCTCAGATGCGGAGTGGTTAGTGCGGGTGATGGCTTCGCAAGGCCAGTTCGTGTTTGGAATGTACCGCCGCCACATGAAGACAATCGGCTACCTTGGCCAGATCGACAAACTGTACGGCGTGCCAGCGACGACACGGAACTGGAACACAATAGTTGCGATCCTGCGAGTTTTGAAGGGTCAGAAGAACACGCAATAACAGGCGATTTGGCTTACCACCTGCCAAGTCTATCCTGGAGCTCCTGGGGCTTGATGGCAAAGTCAACCAGGCATATGATTCCGCAGGAAAACAGCAACTGCCAACCAACTATGGGTTTTCAAGTCGAAGTAAGAGAACTCGATCGCATCATTGTCGTAGACGTTGTGGGCAGGCTCACGTTGAGTGATAGTCGCACGCAACTGCGTGACTTGGTCCACGTCTTCACCGGCAACGGCCGCAAGAAGTTCCTAGTTAGTCTCGCAGGCTTGGATTTCGTCGACAGCGATGGCTTGGGCGAACTGACCCGCTGTTATAGCATCATCAGGCAAGCGGGTGGCGAGATGAAGCTTGTCCACGTCCGCAAGAAAGTACAAGCGCTTCTTGAGATGACCCGGCTGAACAACCTCTTCGAAATCTACAGTGAGGAGCATGTTGCTCTGCAAGCATTCCGGAAATAAGCTTAGTCATTCTTGGTCGAGTGCCCCAAGCCGGTCCGCTGGCAGTTCACATCGGCGCCTGCAGGGGGCGGATTGACACCCATCCTGCCTAGTCTTAACCTCTCCGCCAATCGGCGCCTCTAGCCAGATGACGAAGAAGGGCCTCCAGTTCGTAGTTGATGAAGTCAGGCGATTCGACTCACAACGTCATCTGCACCTTCTCGGAATCGCGGTCCTGTGTTCTCCCCGTGCCGTGGTGTAAAGTTTTCTCGCTGCGGCACTCTTGCATCCAGCTAAAAGAGAGGCGGCGCTCCCGTCAGGATACACCGCCCTTCTCGCTGCTTCTCTCTCACAGCGAACCGACAATTTTGCGATACTCCCCTTCGGTGAAGGCTTTCATGGTTTGGGTGGTCACGTTGCCCAGCGCTCCCGTAGCCAGCATGAATTTCGCGCTCGCCTCATCATTGGGAAATTCCGAGATGATTACCGCGTCGTACTTTCCCATGGTCAAGTACCAGGCATGAATCTTTCCTCCCGCTTTCTCTGCAGCCTTCTTGGCAGCGTCGAGCCGCGCCGGGCTTTCCTTGATTTTTGCGGCTCCTTGTTGGGTATAGCGGATCAGCGTAACGAAGTGCGACATACGGCGTTCCTCCTGATCGAGACTGAGACCTAACCGGAATTCCCTGGTCGGTCAATCGCGATTTTACGCCTCGGCAGTCATAACTGTTGAAACAGGCGTTTACCCCCCAATGCCATGTAGTCGGTAGCTGCCTCGACTTCAGGATCCAGCCACGTCGGATTTGCCAGAAACGCGCGCGAAGATCTCACGGTAGAATTGCGGATGTGACTGCCAAGTCTGTGCCGTCACGATGCGCCCGTCGCACACCGCTTCGTCGGTGACATAAATCCCTCCGGCCTGCTCCGCTTCGAGGCGCACATGTTCGTAGCAGGTCACACGTCTACCGTTGATGAGCCCCGCAGCAGCCAGCACTTGAATGCCATGGCAGATGGCGAAGATCCACTTCTCCGCTCGATCGAAAGCCCGGACCATATCCAACAGGCAGACATTGTTCCGCAAGTACTCGGGCGCCCTGCCGCCAAGAATGAGCGCTGCGTCATAGTCCTCGGCTCTTACCTGATCGAATGCTAGATCTGCCTCGAGCCCATATCCCTCTCGTTCGATGTAGGTGTCCCATCCCGGCTCGAAGTCGTGCATCACAAGATGCAGCCTCCGGCGTGTCGGAGCCGCAACCACGGCCTCCCAGCCCTCCTCCCGAAACCGGTGAATCGCATAAAGCGCTTCATACGACTCACCGCCATCGCCCGTGATTACAAGAACTCTGGCCATGCTTTCCAACCTCATCAGGATTTCCGTTTTGCGGTGCCGGCGGCTAGCTATTATACGCACAACCGATCCTGGTGGAGCCGTTTGTCATTCGATCCAGTTCACAACCTAAAGTCGAGTGCGGCTGAGACAGTCCGTCATCAGAGAACGATGTGTCCCTGAATGTGCGATCTGGTGAGCTTGCTTTGGTTCTATGCGAAAATTTGTGGATGCCAAGGCCAACGTTGCTACTTGATTTCTTCGAAGTGCAGAGAGGCGGGAGTCCAGCGGTAGCGCAGCGTGCCGGAGCGCAGGCTCACGGTGTGAGGGTTAGCCTTCTCGCCTTCGTAGGTGATTTCCTTGACCTCTTCGCGGAAGGTGGCCGCGACTTCCTTGTCCCGGTTCTGCACGTTGCGATCCAGGATGACTTGGGCGCGGTAGGTTGTCTCGGAATCGACTTCGGGGTCGTCGCTGTGGCTCGAGTCGTCCCGCACCGTCGTGACCGAAAGCAGTTCCGCAACGCCGTGGGGTAAATCCGCGAAGACCCGCCACGTTTCACCAGAGCGCGATTCAGGCCCATCGCAACAAGGATTTCCGGCCGGCTCAGTGACTTTGAGGGCTACCCCCTGCGCGCCTTCGAGTGGCAGGAGCTCGGAGAACTCGATGTGATAGAGCGTGGAGTCATTCTCGGCGTCCGACCCGAGTGGCAAAAACTCCAGCTTGCCGGTTGCAAGGCGAAGGAGGGCCGGACGCTCGTCATAGTCCTTCTCATACTCGCGCGCGCTCGATGCACATCGAAAGGCCAGCCACAATTGATCGTCTTGGCGAACCAGGACGCGCACAGGTATCCGCCAGGCACAGGTTCAGGAGTGGCCGTGACTCTCCAAGTAATAGATATTGCACTCTTGTGCCATGACCCCACCCCGTTGTGCCATTTCATGCGGTCTTGAACTGAGGTCTAATCGCTAACGCGACCCAGAGAAATCGAGTCCCTCCCTTAGCTCGGTCATAAAATTATTTCATTTTCCTTTGGCATATAGGAGCAGACCGTGCATTTTGTCACAATGGCACATCAGTTAGCGTGGATGGAACATCCAGCCATCTGGCTGTGCGAATCGTGCGCAATCCTGTGGCTCGTGTTGCGTGTGGTTCGATCTCCTTTGGTTCGGACCGGCGTTCTGCTCATGCTCTGCGGGCTGGGGATGAATGCCCTGGTGACCGACACCAATGCACGGTCGATGCCCGTGGTCGGAATGCCGTCCACGGTTGTTCCAGCAAGTCCGATGTGGCAGGGTGCGACGTCTCAAACGCGGATGTCACTGCTGGCAGATCAAGCGCGGCTCGGACTGTTTAGCATCGGCGATATCGCTATGCTCAGCGGTGGGATTCTGATTGTGACGATTTGTATGCGACAGACGCTTGAACGGGCCCGGCAGGAGGTTGGCAAGAAGACGGACTACTCAGACCCTTTCCGCCTTTAGGAGTTCTCGTCACCCGGTTGATAGCTTACGAATCGCAACAGTTCATGGTTAGACGTCGATGAGAAACCCGCTCGAGAATCGGACACGCTCAACCGAGACGACGTCGCCGCTCACCCTCTTGGGAAGACCGCTATTACCTTCGTAAACTCGCCAGAACCAGCACCGGGAGCGCTTTCTCGGGAAAAGCTTTGCCTGAAGTGAAAAAGTTCACCGCGTTTGGAACAGCATCTGCTGCTGATGAATCCGGCGAAAACCGTTCCCACTGAAGGCAACCCCATAATGAATGCCAACGGCATTTCTGAAGGACTGATAGCCCTAAACCCGGAGAACAACCCCTTACCTGATGGACGATCACGAGCGACTGTGGAGTCATCCCAGGAAGCGACCACGGACGGAGCCATCGAATTCGCGACGGAAATCTACGAGCGGTATTTGCAGTCCTGCGCGAACATACCGGGCTGGTTCTTCCCCGTGTCGGCGGCCATCTGGGACACGCTGCTGAGCTACCAGACGGAGAACAATATCCGGGGCAACCTGATGGAGATCGGGGTGTTCAAGGGAAAGTCAGCCACGATGGCAGCGTTGCACAGCCAAGCCAACGAAACCTGCGTCCTGGTCGATGCAATGCCGCTCGACGAGGTACGGCAGCGAATCGAATATCTGGTGCCGGAAGCACAATGTCAATATCTGCAGGAAATGTCGCAGTACCTTCCACGACATTCGTTTCTGACAGAGGCGGCGAGGGATTTTCGTTGGATACACATTGACGGCGAACACTCGGCCCAGGCCGTGAGCGACGACCTATCGATTGCAGAAACTCTACTGAGCGACCGTGGCATTTTGGTGCTCGACGACTTCTTTTCTCCCTGCTATCCCCAAATCACGCTGGCCCTGTTCCGCTTCCTGGAGGCAAACCCCGGTCGATTGGCGCTAATTTTGTGCGGTTACAACAAGGGCTACCTGTGCCGTCCCAAGGCTGCACGCGAGTACTTGACCTTCATTCGCTCTTCGCTCTACCTCAACTTAGCCAAGCGGAACTGTCAACGGGTCACCGTCTGCAAGACCACGGAACCGGCAGACATGAACACTTTCGGAGTTATCGAGCGGTCCAACGACATGGACTATCGCGGGCCGGATTGGGACCTGCACAACATTTACATTTGAGTTTGGAGCACCCCCGGAAGTGCTTCCGGGGTGGAACAACCTCATTTCGGTGCTCATGAAACCCTTCTGTATCCGATGATTGTCGGGCTAGGCCAAGCCCCTTACTTTCGTTTTGGTGTCGAACAGTTTTGTGCCCTTCCAGCGTCCATTCAACGATCGGAACCTCTTACAATAAGGAAATGTTTCGTCCGTTTCGTTGGTTGAACTTGTCTATCGTACTTCTATCCGGGAGTTTGCTCTGGGCTGGTACCGCCGGGTTTGACCTGGCCGGACCCAGAATAGAATTGAGGGTGACCCGCGCTGGCAAAACTTTGCCCATATCCAAGGTCCCCAATCTGCAGGCGGGCGACCGACTCTGGATTCATCCCGACCTGCCGGATGGGGAGTCGGTGCGTTTTCTGATGATTTCGGTATTCCTGCGGGGCTCGACCAATCCTCCGCCCGACGGCTGGATCACAAAAGTGGAAACCTGGAACAAGCATGTGCGTGAGGAAGGGATCGTGATTACGGTTCCGGAGGGCGCGCAGCAGGCGCTGATTTTTTTGGCTCCGCAAACCGGCGGTGACTTCGGCGCATTGCGCGCCGCCGTGCAAGGTAAGCCGGGAGCGTTCGTCCGCGCTTCGCAAGATCTGAATCAAGCCAGCCTGGACCGTTCACGACTGGACAAATACTTGAATGCTGTCAAGGAAATGACCAACAGTGATTCCGCTGTCCTGCATGATCGCTCGGTGCTCCTGGCCCGCAGCCTCAATATCAAGCTGGACAATGATTGCTTCTATAAGCCACGGCAGCAGCAGGAGTCCTGTCTGACGCAAAACACCGATCAACTGGTACTCGACGATGGACATAGCCAGTCGATGGTGGCAGCGCTCACCTCCGGCAGCGGACCCGATCTGGTCGGGCAGCTTAGCACTACCCGCTTGGCAGGTGGTGGTACCTACAGTGCTTACGTTGGGGCGGTTGTAGATCTGGCGAAAATGATGGAAAGCTTTCGTAGTCCGGAATATCGCTACATTCCAGCGCTGGCGCTACCTCATCTTGATGAATTGAATTTGAAGCTCAATAATCCGCCCTCGTTTCGTAAACCGATGTCGGTCATGGTCCTGAGCCTGCCGGCGGTGGAGGCGCCACAACTGCCCCCGCTTCGACCCGTCGATTCGAATCATACCCTTTGCCTGGAAAAACCTTCGCTGCTGCTCGCGGCTGAAGGTGCCCCGGTGGTTTTCTCGACTGACTACGCGCACGATCTGACCTTGCACATTCCCGACAAGTCGGGCCATGCCGTCGATCTGCCCGTGAGTTCCGACGCCGCCCGTGGCGGTTTTGCCATCGACACGCATGCGATCGCGCCCGACAATCTGGAGCACGAAGTAATAGGAACGATCCGTGGCAACTGGGGGTTTGACTCCTTTGAAGGCCCGGCGTTTCGTCTGCAGAACGCACACCCAGGAAACTGGACCATAGCCTCGGCTGACGAAAGCGCTCTGATCGTAGGCCGTGACAACACACTTCATTTGAAATCGGATGCAGCCGCCTGCGTGGACACCGTTACTTTGAAAAATGAGCAGGGCAAGCTGATTGAGGGGGTCTCGAGTTCACCGGCGGGAAATGAACTAGAAGTCAAGGTGCCGCTGAAAGAAGAAAGCCCGGGAAAGGTCACGATGCTGGTGAAGCAGTATGGCGCCGGCAAGGCAGACGAGGTCGAACTGCACAGTTACGCCGAAGCTGCACATCTGGACAAGTTCGCGATCAATGCCGGAGACTCTGAAGCGATGTTGGTCGGAACGCGATTGGACCAGGTGGCGGCGGTTGAGTTGAATGGCATTCACTTCGCTCCCGCGGCGTTCGCTCGCGTAGACACCAAGGATGAACTGCGTTTGTCCACCGCTGCAGGGGGCACTTCTACCCTGCACGCGGGCGACAAAGTTACGGCGCGCACCTCACTCAAAGACGGTCGCGTTTTTAATCTTGAGACAACCATCGATTCACCTCGTCCGAAAGTGGTGCTGCTCAACAAGAGCATACAGCCGGGGCCATCGCCGTCTGCGATTCGGCTCGGCGATCAGGATGAATTGCCCCAGGAAGGGAAGCTTTCATTTTTCTTGAAAACCGAAGTCCCCGATAGATTTTCGCGCACTCAGAAGATCGAGATAGCGACGACAGACGGGTCGTACAACACTTCTCTGAGCCTGGACGACGGCGGCCTTCTGCCGCAGGATGCTCATACGGTGATGGCGACACTCGATCCGCTCAAGAGTTTTGGACCTTCCGCTTTCGGCCCACTCCGGTTTCGCGCGGTGGATGGCGATCTGAAGGGCGATTGGCAGCCGCTGGCGACCCTGGTCCGGTTGCCGGCACTGAAGGAAGTAAGCTGTCCGGATAGTCCTGACCAGCAATGCACTCTCACCGGGACCAATCTCTTCCTGATCAGTTCCGTTGGTTCGGACCCGGAGTTCAAACATTCGGTTCCAGTTCCCGAAGGGTTTGCAGATTCCACATTGAGCGTGCCTCGTCCCGACAACTCCTTGCTTTACATTAAACTCCGAGACAATTCATCTTCCGTCAATCCTGCGGCTTTACCCGTATTGCCGAAAGCGCAGTAGCTCGCGGCGCCAGCAAGAAGGCGCCCACTCGGAAGGCCCGCCAAACTCCACGGCTTTCATTGACTTGCCTACCCTGCCCGCCTAAGATTGGTCGCCAAAGCGGCTCTTCCGTCCATGATCGGCCAAACCATCTCGCACTACCGCATCCTCGAAAAGATAGGTGGCGGCGGGATGGGCGTGGTCTACAAGGCCGAGGACGTAACCCTGCATCGCTTTGTCGCGCTGAAGTTTCTGCCTGAGGACGTTGCCAAAGACCCCCAAGCCTTGGCCCGTTTCCATCGGGAGGCGCAGGCGGCCTCCGCTCTCAACCATCCCAATATTTGCACGATCCATGAGATTGGGCAGCAGGACGGCCATCCGTTCCTTGTGATGGAGTTTCTGGACGGCTTGACGTTGAAGCATCGCATCGCCGGAAGGGCGATGGAGACGGACGTGTTGGTCGGCCTGGCGATCGAGATTGCCGATGCGCTCGATGCCGCCCATGGCGAGGGCATCATCCACCGCGACATCAAGCCTGGCAATCTGTTTGTCACCAAGCGAGGTCATGCCAAGATTCTGGACTTCGGACTGGCGAAGGTCGCTCGGACCGACGACCACTCGGGCTCCGACTCACAGACCGCAGCGACATCCAGCCAACAGCAACTGACCAGCACCGGAGCTGCTATGGGCACCGTCGCTTACATGTCCCCGGAACAGGTTCTGGGCAAACCGCTCGACGCTCGCACCGACCTGTTTTCCTTCGGAGTGGTTCTGTACGAAATGGCTACCGGTACCCTCCCCTTTCAGGGCGACACTTCGGGAGGAGTTTTCGACGCCATCCTTCACCACGTACCCCGTGCTGTGGATCGCGATCCCGGTGGCACATCCCCGGAGTTACAACGCATCGTAGAGAAGGCGCTGGAAAAAGATGTCAATTTGCGCTACCAGCACGCCAGCGACATGCGCACCGACTTGCAGCGGCTCAAGAGGGATAGCTCGTCTGGACGGTATCCGATCAGCAGCAGCCGGGCCGCAGCAAGTGCCGCGATTTCGCGGAAATCCCAGCGGCACTGGTGGTGGATCGGTGCGGCAGCTCTTGCACTAACCGCCGTCGCCATCGGGGCCAGCCAGTTGTTCGTCTCCACGCCGGTGCCGCGGATCCTAAAGACTACCCAGATCACTAAGGATGGCCGCGTGAAGGGTGGGCCCCTTGTAACCGACGGGACCCGGCTGTATTTCAACGAGGTCATTTCCGGCTCGAACGCCACGCTTGCTCAGGTCTCCGCTTCGGGCGGAGAGACAGCGATCATCCCGACCAGCTTGCCCTTTCCCGGAATTGTGGAGATTTCGCCAAACGGGGCGGAGTTGGTTATCAACGTCGGAACAGGCTCACCAGATAATCCCTTGTGGCTGCTGCCTGTCCCCACGGGGTCCCCTCATCCTCTCGCCGAGATTTCAGCGTCAACTGCAGCGTATTCGCCGGACGGCAAGCAAATCGCATACGTACAGCATCGGAGCGACGTCTACATCGCCAAGGCGGATGGGAGCGAACCGCACAAAGTATTGTCCATGCCAGTTATTTTTGGAGTGGCGTTCTCTCCCGACGGACGCCATATGCGTCTGGACGTCGCCGACCCCAAAACTGACTTCAACACCATTTGGGAGGCCGACTTGGACGGTAGTGGTGCACACCCGTTACTGCCGTCGGGATGGAACACGCCTCCGCACGAGTGCTGCGGCGTCTGGACCCCTGACGGCAAGTACTACGTTTTTCAAAGCACGCGCTCAGGTGCGTCCAACCTGTGGGTGTTGCCGGAGAGCATGGGCTGGCTTCACAAGAGCTGGTTTCACAACAGTAAGAGGGAGCCGGTCCAGCTCACCACCGGACCTCTCGACTTCTACGCTGCGCGGCCGAGCAAGGACGGCAAACAGCTTTTCGTGATTGGCGAGCAGGATCGCGCGGAACTGGTTCGCTATGACGCCAAGTCCGGCCAGTTCGCTCCTTACTTGTCGGGGATTTCCGCCGGCCACGTGGACTTCTCGCGCGATGGCAACTGGGTAACCTACGTGAGCTTTCCGGAGAATACCCTTTGGCGCAGTAAGATTGACGGCAGCGAGCGGCTGCAACTCACCTACGCGCCTGAGATCGTGGTCGGGCCGCGCTGGTCTCCCGACGGCAAGCACATCTCGTTCACCGGATTTGAAGTCGGGAAGCCGTGGACGGTCTATATTGTTTCCTCCGACGGAGGAACTCCGCAGCCCCTGCTGGCTGAGGACCGAAGCCAGTTGGGCGGCGCCTGGTCACCCGACAGCAAGTCGGTTGTGCTTGGGTACATTCAGGAACGAGAAAAGCACTTCAACCTGCGGCTGGTAGACCTCACGACCAAAAAAGTGTCGGACATTCCTGGGTCGGAGAACCTTTGGGTGCCATGCTGGTCGCCGGATGGGCGATACCTCACGGCCGTTTCGCCTGACATAAAGCACACCAAGATCTTCGATTTCAAGAGCGGACAGTGGTCAAGTCTCTTCGACGAACTCGTCCCGAACAACTTTTTCTCTCATGACGGCAAGTTTGTCTACTACGAAGATACGAACGCACTGGTACACCGGATCGACGTAGCGAATCGAAAGTCGGAAACTGTAATGAGCTTGAAAAACCTCTCCCGCCCCAGCATTCCGTACTGGCCCCAGTGGCTGGGGCTTGCGTCCGACGATTCGATTCTAGCCATGCGCAATGTCGGAACGCAGGAGATCTACTCGTTCGACTGGCAACCATAGCCTCGAAGCAGCGCAGAGGCGCATCTCGTCCCGTCGTACTCTCCCGACGACCCGCATCCAGGCTTTCGTTGACTTACGCTGACGCCCGCACCTACCATGGCTCGATTCCATGATCGGCCAAACCATTTCGCATTGTCGAGAAGCTCGTTGCGTGGCCAAGACCCATGGCAATGCCAAATTCCTACGTCCGGAGGCAGCAAGATGCTGAGCTACTGGTCTGGGCCGGATGAGCCGCTTTGGGAGAACACGATCGGGCAGGTGCTTGATCGGACTGTAGGACATTCGGGCGACCGTCTTGCCCTGGTGTCCCGTCATCAATCGAAGCGGTACACCTGGCACGAATTGCGCGATTTGGCGGATTGCGTTGCGCGCGGGTTGTGGTCGCTCGGGATCAAGCCCGGAGACCGAGTGGGCCTGTGGTCCACAAACTGCGTGGAATGGGTGATGGTCCATCTAGGTTGCGCCCGTGCAGGAGCGATCCTGGTGAATGTGAATCCGGCTTATCGGGCACATGAACTCGCGTTCACCCTCCGCAAGTCCCGAATGAGAGCGCTATTTTTGTGGGAGCGCGACCACCGTTCGGAGTATGCCCAGATCCTCGAAGAGGCACGACACGGACAGGCGCTCCCACTGGAACACGTGGTTCTATTCGGGACGGCGGCGTGGGATGAGTTTCTGCGATCGAAGCTCGAGGTGGCGGTCTCGATCCAGCCCGAAAATGTCGCCAATATCCAGTACACGTCGGGCACCACGGGCACACCCAAGGGAGTGATGCTGACGCATCGTAATCAGATCAACAACGGCAGGTTGCTAGCGCAAGGCATGCGCTATACGAAGCACGATCGCATCTGCGTTCCCGTGCCGATGTACCACTGCTTCGGGTGCGTAATCGGGACGATGTCGGCCCTGACGACCGGGGCGGCGATTATCCTCCCCAATTGGACCTTTGATGCAAACGCCACTCTCCAGGCGGTGCAGTCGGAGAGTGCGACGTCCCTCTATGGTGTACCCGCCATGTTCATATCAGAATTGGGCCTCCCCGAATTCAAGAATTTCAATCTGACGAGTCTGCGCACCGGGATGATGGCAGGTGCACCATGCCCCGTAGAGGTGATGAAGCGGGTGATGACCGAGATGCACTGCCCGGAGTTGACAATCGGCTACGGTCAGACGGAGAGCTCTCCTGTGGTAACGATGTCGGCAGTGGATGATCCCACGGAGACCCGAGTCTCGACGATTGGTAAAGCGCTGCCGTGCACGGAAATGAAGATCGTGTCACCGTTGGATGACAGCACGGTATCCACCGGCGAGCGCGGGGAGGTCTGCGCACGCGGATACATGGTGATGAAGGGTTATGACGACGAGCCTGAGGCGACAGCGCGGGCAGTGGATCGCGAGGGCTGGCTACATACCGGAGACATCGGTGTGATGCGTGAGGACGGATACATTCACCTCACAGGCCGAGCGAAGGACATGATCATCCGCGGCGGAGAGAATGTTTATCCGCGGGAAGTGGAAGAGTTCTTGTATACGCATCCAAAAGTGGCTGAAGTACAGGTGGTCGGGATCCCCGATGAGCGCCTGGGTGAAGTCGTGCTCGCATGGATACGATTGAAAACAGGCGAGAGTGCAACGGCGGACGAGGTCCGCAAGTTCTGTGAAGGCCAGATTGCCTACTTCAAGATTCCTCAGTATGTCCGGTTTGTAGATGCGTTCCCGATGACGGTGACCGGAAAAATCCAGAAGTTCAAGATCCGGGAATTTGAAACCAAAGAGCGCGGACTCGAATGTCTAGCAAAGCGGGAGACGGCGTAAAATTTTACGGCTGCAAACTGACCTCGAGCAATAGATGATCCTTGAACTTTGCCATCAGTTTCGTCACGCCATTGGCAGCCGCGTGTATCGTGCCAAGGTCTTTTCCCTCGCTGTAGTCACTCACCCGATAATTCCCGGGATTCAATCCGCGCAGTTCGATTTCGCCTTTCCAGTTGGCCGACGTGAAGAACGCATAATACATTTTGCCGTCTTTCGCGATGGCATATCCCTCGGGCGTATCGTAGCCCGTCACATAAAGGTCCATGAACTCTCCCTTGGATAGCATCTTCTCGTTGTATAAGCTGATCCATTTCTTCCAGCGCTCTTCTTTCGCAGCGGTCAGATTGACGTCCTTGAATTTCGGGCCGGGATCGGGCCAGACGAACTTCGTTCCCACCACGCCTCCGGTTCCAATCGTGGAAGCGAAATCGTCGCCGTGTTCCTTCCAGGTGTTGCCCACTTTGGTCATCGCGGAAAGTTCGACGTGATCGCCGTAGACCGCCGAGTCGGGCCCCAATAAAGCCTTATACATCTTGATCCGTCGTCGCACCTGCACCGCCCCCACCGGGTCGGCGGTCACCGCCTGGTCTATAAAGGGCAGCCAAGCCAGGGAGGGCGGCGTTCCGCATGGACAGGCCTGAGTCACGCTCTGCGGCTTGAGAGCGCGTGTCGTCTGGAAAATCTCCTTGTAGACATCCCCCATCGCATTCACCGAGTCCTGCGGCGACTTGTGGTGATGCGCTGGGTTGTAGCAGGCCGGAACGCTGTATATGTTGTCCAGCTTGTTGCCGTCGAATCCCCAGTCGCGAATGAATTTCTCCGTCAGCTGCTTGTGATACGCGCGCACTTCTGGCACCGCCGGACACAGCACCGCCAAGCCGCGAGTCATGTGTGCATGCTTGCCGTTCTTGTCCAGGATCAGCCACTCCGGGTGTTCCTGCGCGATCTTCGACACCGAATATTTGTGCGATTCGTATCTTCCCTCGCCGTCCTCGACCCCAAGCGGCAGCCACCACAACTGCGCCAGCATCCCCTCTTTGTGGAAGGCATCGGTCATCTTCTTGATGGAATCTCCGGGGAAAGTATCCGGGCGCGGATTCCAGTCACCATAAACGTCGAACCAGCGATCATCGAGGGTCACCCACTTGATGCCCATCTCCTTCAACTTCGGAATGGTGCCCAGCATCTGCGCCGGCGTTACGTCGGCTTCGTATCCCCAGCCGCACCAGCTCACGTTGTAGGCTTCGCTCGACGCCTTCGGCAGTTCCCAACCTTCTTTTTGCAACACTCTCGACCAAATTCGCAGCGGCTCATAGAAGTCGCCGGCAAAGACCGAGACGAAAGAACGGGGAGTGGAATAGGTCTCGCCCGGCTTCAGCGTGCTGTTGACGGCGTAGTCCACCTCGGTATGCAGGCGGCCATCGGCTCCCACTTTTGCCGGAATCGAGGCGGAAATCGGGATCGTCTCCACGTGCCCGAGCGCTTCACCCACATCGCGTGTCCAAAAAGCCACCACCGGAATCCCGCCACCATAGCCGCCTTTAACCATCTCTCCCATGATGTTCGGCTGGGAAAAAGCAGGCGTCAGTTTCACGACATCATCTTTTCCCCAGTCGTAGCTCGCGCCATGGAATGACCACATTTCCCAGGGCCGCGCCTTCGCGTCGCCCATCCCCGCGTTCAACCGGCGCCGCTGATTCACACTCTCTTCGATTGCAATATCGCTCGTGCCCGTGTTCTTGTATTCCACCGTGCTCAGCAGAATATTTGGGAACTTGTCATAGACTTCGAGCGCCAACACGCACTGCACGTTGGTCCCCGATGGTCCAGGCGGAAGAGCCCTGATCTCCACCCGCTTACCGACTCCCATCTTCCCGATCGCTTCATGCACCTCGGCCTGCTGCATGTCGAGCCTGCAATGCACATCCTTGCCTCCCACCCGCAGAAAATCGCTATCGGCGGGCGCGCCGACGTTGGGCTCGTCGAGCGAAAATCGATTTCCGTCTTTTAACAGAGATGCCTGCACGTAGCCATCCGGCGTCACCTGAAACTCGGCCGCGCTCGTGGTAAGCACTACTGGCCCGCCCCGCTTCACGTCCACCTTGATCGTGGAAGGCTGGGTGGATTCTGGCTTGGCGCTCGTGTTCTCGCCATGCGACTTCAGGGGCGATTCGGGAAACTTCGAGCAAGCCGTCAGCAGGAGTATGAAAGCGAGAGTCGTGCCGAATGTTCCACGGATCAGAGCAGGCGCCCGTCTACGGGCGATCGCGAACAGCCCCTTTTGGCGTTCTACCTTGAGTTCCGCCTGACGTTCTGCCATCTGTGACTCCGCCAGCAGCCTGGGCGACCGGGTTTCCGGCAGCGCCCAAAGATCGTGGTTGACAAACGCTACGAAACGAAAGTAAAAGTAATCGATCGTAATACTACACCGAAGCTCGTAAGTTCAGCACACGAATTTTCGCCTGCCCCGACCAGGCCCTTGCGAACATTCGCGTTTAGCTTTCAGGAGCCTCGCTTATGTCCATCCGTCTCCCTCGCCTGCAAACTCTCTCGACCATCTTCATTTATATGTACCTTGCGCTGGCCACGCCGCTATGGGCGCAAAAAGATGCCGGAGCCATTGTAGGTTTGGTGCGCGACCCCAGCGGCGCGGTGGTAACGGGCGCCAAGGTCACCGTGACTGACGTGGATCGCGGACAAAGCTTCAGCGCAACCACGAACGAATCCGGAGAGTACGTTGCCAGCCCACTTCATGTGGGGCGTTGGGTGGTGACGGTCGAATATGCCGGCTTCAAGAAAGCGGTTTCCCCGCCGGTCGAGGTCAATGTCCAGGATCGGGTCGCGGTCAACGTGACGCTGCAGACCGGGCAGGTCACCGAGTTGGTCGTGGTCACAGGAACAGCACCCCTGCTACAAACGGAAACCTCCGAACTAGGTCAGGTCGTCGATAGCAAGCGGATGGCAAACCTGCCGCTCAATGGACGTAATTTTGCGCAACTGGCGTTGCTCTCGGCGGGCACCGCTCCGAGCGAACCCGGCGCCCGCGATGAAGGTGGTTTTGGTTTCAGCGCTAATGGCGCGCGTTCCCTGCAAAACAATTTCCTGCTCGACGGCATCGACAATAACTCCAACTTGCCGGACCTGCTCAATGAAACCAACTTCGTGATCCAACCCCCGGTGGATGCGCTGCAAGAGTTCAAGGTTGAAACCAACGCATACAGCGCTGAGTTCGGCCGCGGCAACGGTGCGATCATTAATGCCGTCATCAAATCCGGCACCAATGAACTCCACGGCTCGCTGTGGGAATTCCTGCGGAATGACAAGCTGGATGCACGAAACTACTTCGACGACCCTACCAAACCAACCCCTCCGTACAAGCAGAATCAGTTTGGCGGTACGTTCGGAGGCCCGATCGTCATTCCCAACTTTTATGATGGCCGAAACCGCACCTTCTTTTTTGTGGACTATGAAGGCCTTCGCGTCCGCCAGGCACAGACGCAGACCGCCCTGGTGCCGAGTCTGAACGAGCGGACGGGAGACTTTACCGAGATTCTGACCAACCAGCCGGTATTCAATGGCGATGGCATCACGCCGGTTTTGGACTGTAGCGGCAATCCGACTTTTGCCGGAGAGATCTTCGACACCAGGCTCACACAGCAGGCGGGCTCCAACGACACTGGTTTCTGTGGCGTGCCCTTCACGGTCAACGGGGTAATGAACATGATCCCTGCGACTCCGAACCAGCCGGGAGGCGGTTTCCTCGATCCCCTGGCGGCGAAGCTGGCGTTGCTTTATCCGGCTCCTGGCCCTATTCAGCCGAATAGCGGCAACAACTTCCTCTCCAATCCAGTCCTTAAAGAGACGAGGAATAACTTCGATATTCGAGTCGATCAGAAGTTCAACGACTACGACTCTGCGTTTTTCCGTTTCAGCTATGAGGACCAGCCGCGCAGCATCCCGGGAACCTTTCCCGGCTTTGCCGATGGAGGAGGATTCTTCAGCGGCGACGAGGAGAATTCCTACCGCAGCTTTGCGACCAGCTGGACTCACATCTTCCACCAAAAGTTGATCAACGAGTTCCGGCTCGGCTACAACCGCATCAACTCCCAGCGTCTGCAACTCAACGCCAATACAGATGTTTCCGGGCAAATCGGCTTCCCCGGTGTCCCCTTTGGTCCGGGCCTTGGTGGTCTGCCTCAGCTCACCTTTAACGAAGATGGCAGCGCGCCAACTCTCGGTAGCCCGACATTCCTTCCTTCCAGGGAACTGCAGAACTCATACACCCTCTCCGATAACCTGATTTGGGTTAAAGGTGTTCATACCCTGAAGTTCGGCACCGAGATCCGGCACGAGGAATTCACGATCTTCCAGCCCGATGCCGCCCGCGGTACGCTCGATTTCAGTTCCACCTTGACCGACAATCCCGGCTCTCCAAATCCTGGTACGGGTGGTCTGGGATTCGCATCTTTCATGGCCGGGTTGGCAAACGGCGGCAGCATCAACAACCTGCACAACGTCGATTACTTCCGCCAAACCTATTCGTTTTATACCCAGGACGATTGGAAGGTGTCCGACCGCCTTACCTTGAATGTTGGACTGCGTTACGAACTGTTTCGGCCGGTCACTGAGCGTCACAACCAGGTCGCCAGTTTCGATCTGACAAATCCATCCAACCCCACTTTGATCGTTCCGAAGGGACTGAACGTCCAACTGACCCCGACCGTTGCTGCGGCCGTGCAGGTGAGCGCGACCGGAAGCAAGGGGCTGGTCAACACAGATTGGAACAATTTTGCGCCGCGCGTCGGGATGGCCTTTCAGATCAATCCCAAGACAGTTTGGCGCGCGGGCTATGGGATCTTCTATGGGGGGCAGGAGAATGGACCGTACTCCAATCCCAGTCCGGGCTTCAACCCTCCTTTCTTCACGAACGAGTCTTATGTTTCGCCGTGCAGCGCCCCCGATGCGAACCCGGCCGGTTCGGATTGCACGATCCCTGGTTTGCGCTTTCTGGCCAATGGATTTCCCGCCAGCTCTCTTAAGGATCCGAATACGCCGATCTTTTTTTCGGTCGATCGGAATCTGCCCACGCCCTACATGCAACAGTGGCATATGTCGCTGCAGCGAGAAATGCCGGGCGAAGGGGTGCTGGAAGTTACCTACGCGGGCTCGAAAGGCACAAAGCTTTACACATTCTTCAACGGAAATCAGGCGGCGCCGAGCGCGAACAGCAACGATCCCACTGCCCCACGCCGGCCGGTGCAGCAGTGCGACAACTCCGGAAACTGCAACCCAGTTTTCGACACCAGCATCGACTGGTTCCGATCGACCGGCAACTCCATCTATCATTCGCTGCAGGCGCACTATGAGAAACGCGTAACGCGGGGTCTGCAATTCCAGGCCTCGTACACGTGGGCGCATTCGATCGATATCGCTTCCAACGCCAATCTCGGCCCCACCCAGAACAACAGTGACTTCCGGGATTTTCGCCATCCGGAGGCGGAGAGAGGCAACTCCGACTTTGATGTTCGACAGCGATTGGTCGGAGGTCTTCTTTACGAGCTGCCGTTGGGACACGGCAAGTCAGTTTTCGGAGATGCCCAAGGGGTATGGAACCAGATCGTAGGTGGATGGCAGATAGCCAGTATCGTCACCATCTCCACGGGGAACTGGTATACGGTTCTGGATGGCAACGGGAATTTTGCTAATTCCGACGGAGGCGCCGGAGGCGTCTCACAACGCCCTGATCAGGTAGGAGATCCTCACGCTCGACCTTGCATTACGGGTACGTTTTTTAACACGTGCGCCTATGCCGATCCGAGCCCAGGTTCTTTCGGCAACGTGGGACGCAATACCATTCAAGGCCCCGGAAACCGCGTTTGGGACTTCTCGCTATTCAAGTTCTTCAAGCTGACGGAACGTTCAAACCTGGAGTTCAGGGCTGAGTTCTTCAACCTTCTGAATCACACGAACTTTCTTTTCGCCAAGCCCGGGCCGCAGAACGGAAATCCCGCAACCGTGCTCGGCGATCCCCACTTCGGCCTCTTGACAGCGTCGCGCGATCCGCGTCAGATTCAGCTGGCAATGAAGTTCAGCTTTTAAATTCCAGCAGCCTGCCATGAGCTCAAGACAATCGTTTCGACGATCTCGCTTAAATATGCAGCTCTTCCACATGAGAAACCGATCCAGACGGCAACGCGGACGGGAGATTGTGGCGATGCGGGGGCGCGAAACACGGTGTCACTCGCGTCGGCCCACCATCCGGGAAGCGGCCAGATAGCCCTTGACAGTTCCGGGGCCGTCAACGAAAGTTGCTATTCGAAACAAATCGAAACCACATGCCTTCGAACGGTTTGCTTAACGAAGAACGCCGCCGTGAAATCCTTGCGCTCCTGCACCGGGATGGAAGGGTGCTGGTCAAGGATCTGGCCCGGCATTTCTGTATTTCGCAGATTACGATCCGCAAAGACCTGGAGTTTCTTGATGGCCAGGGGATCATCCAGCGTACTCACGGCGGCGCTCTGTCTGTGCAGGCCGGCGCGCTACTCGACCCGACGCTGCGCGAGAAAGAGAAGCTTCACCGTAAGCAGAAGACGCAGATTGCCCTCGCCGCCGTTCGCTTGGTCGAAGAGGGCCAGTCTGTACTACTGGATTCCGGAACGACGACCACGGCAGTTGCACGGGCCCTGAAAGACAAGTCGCAGCTCACTGTGATCACAAATGCGATCAACATCGCCGCAGAACTCGCGGGTACGCACATCGAAGTGATCCTGACCGGAGGCATGCTGCGCAAGAATTCGTTTTCGCTGGTCGGCCCCCTGGCGGAGCGAACCCTGCGTCAGCTCAGCGCAGACATTTTGTTCCTGGGGGTGGATGGCTTCGACACGAAAGCCGGCCTTTTCACTCCTAATTTACTGGAATCTGAAGTCAACCGGGCCATGGTTGAAATCACCCGCAGGACGATAGCGGTCTGCGACTCGAGCAAGTTTGGTCGCCGAAGCCTGTGTAACATCATGCCGGTAACTGCGGTGCATGAAGTGATTACTGACAAACAGATACCGAAAGCGGATTTGTATGCGCTGAAAGAGGCAGGAGTAAAAGTAACTCTGGTGTAAGTGATTCCAATCGACCCAATGAAACCGACAGAAATCACAGAAATGGGACAGCGCACGCTGAGCGAGATTTTTTCCCAGCCCCAGTGTTGGAGCGCATGTCTATCCGAAATCGCAGCCAGCAGGGAACTTCGTGCAGCCACTCAACTCACGCGGCCCGGGGCCGAATGGCTTTTTGTGGGCTGCGGCACCAGTTATTATCTCGCTCAGGCCGCTGCCTCGTGCTTCAACTATGTCAGGCTGCCAGCGCGGGCGGTGGTTGCTTCTGACTTGCTCATGTATCCCGCGCTCACCTTGCACGCCGGACGGGACTATGTCCCGGTTGTGATCTCACGCTCCGGCCGTACATCAGAGGCGGTTCGCGTCGCGCAGATGTTGGAGAAGGATCACAATCTCCGTACGATCGCCATCACCTGCGCCGACCGTCAGCCGCTGGAAACATCGTGTACCGTGACCTTGAAGCTTCTCAGCGCCGACGAGCAGAGCACGGTTATGACGCGGTCCTTTACTTCCATGTTGCTGACGCTGCAGTACCTCGCGGCAACTGTCTCCGGCAATGATCGTTTCCGTGACGAATTGCTCGAACTTCCGCGGCAAGTTGAGCCGCTTCTGCAAGACACTTCGCAGCGTCTGCGTTTGTTTGTCGAGTCTCACAGTTTTGCCGATATAGTCTTCCTGGCGCAGGGACCTCTATTCGGTATTGCTTCGGAGTGCATGCTGAAGGTTACCGAATCCTCATGCTCCTATACCCAGGTATTTCACACTCTCGAGTTTCGTCACGGCCCGAAATCCATTGCGGGCCCGGAAACTCTGATCGTGTTCCTCATGTCGGAGACTTCCTACGACATGGAGCTGGAGTTACTCGAAGAAGTGAAAGCTCTAGGCGCCGCCACCATGGTGATTGCGAATCGCGTCGACAATCGGGCCCGGCGTGCCTCGGACTTCGCGATCGATCTTGGGCTCTCGTCGTCCGAGTATGCGCGCCCCGCGGCGTTCGTGATCTGGGGCCAGCTGTATGGCGTTTACAGCGGTCTTAAGAAGGGCCTCAATCCCGACTCGCCCAAAAACCTGACACGCGTGGTCGAGCTTGGGGACGGCCGCTAGAACCAGCAATAACGCTTAGCGGAAAAACCCCGATGGCCAACTCCATGTCCAAGCTCGATATCGCAATCGCCGGAGAGATAAATCTTGATTTGATCCTCTACGGTCTGCCCGAGCAAATGCCCACGGAACGCGAGTTGCTGGCCAGCGGTTTCACCATAACGTTAGGTAGTTCCTCGGCCATCCTGGCACATAACCTGGCTGCTCTTGGCAGCCGCGTGGGATTCGTCACCAAAGTTGGCCAGGATTCCTTCGGAAACCTGGCGATGGAACGCTTGCGTGAGAGCAATGTCGACCTAAGCCACGTGGCGCACGGCGCAAGATCCGGCGTAACGCTCATTCTGCCGCACGGGCCCCTGCGCCACATCCTCACCTATCCGGGTACCATCTCCGAGTTGCGCTTTAAAGATCTTGACCTCGATTATCTGGCATCCGCGCGCCACTTCCATCTGTCGTCGCTGTTTTTGCAGCGTGAACTGTTGCCGGATGTGCCCGAACTTTTTCGGCGGATGAAGTCCGCCGGCCTGACTACCTCTCTCGACACCAACGACGATCCCGCCGACCGATGGGATAACGTTCTGGAAGAGATCCTGCCTCACGTGGATATCCTGCTGCCGAACGAGCACGAAGCGATGAGGATGTCCCGGGCTGACGACGTGGAAACCGCGCTCTCGCGACTTGCCAAAAAGGTCGAAACCGTCGTCGTCAAAATGGGCGCCAACGGAGCTGCTGCTATTCGGGATGGGCACCGATTCAACGCACCCGCCGTTCCGGTAACGGTCATCGATCCGATCGGTGCGGGTGACAGCTTCGACGCCGGGTTCCTCCACCAATTTCTACGCGGTGCGGATCTCCCGACTTGCCTGGCATACGGAAACCTTTGCGGAGCATTCTCCACCACCGACTGTGGCGGCACGGAAGCCTTCCGCAACGCCGCGCGAATGCGAGAATTTCTTTAAAGGCACGTCGCCAGGAATCAAGCGATGGATTTTGGGTTCTGAAAAACAACAGCCGGGGACAGCGCCAAGCCCCAACTGGAGCCCCTGCAACGGCAACGTAAAGGCGAAAACCTACCGCCTCCGATCAACACAAATTCGGATCGGAGGGCATTATGGGAGGATTTCCCGTCGTGCCTTCCGAGTCTGCCTTGTGCCAAAACCAGTGAAGTACAATCTGACTTCGTCCCTCAAAGGTCCGGCCACAACGGGGCGGTTCAAAACGCGGTACCGACAGCGTAGAATTTGAGCAAATTCCACGGAGAGCGAAAAACAATGCGCCGGTACCATCACATCGGAATCCCCACGACTGAAGCGAAGCCCGGCGAGACCCACTTGAAACACCTGAAACTTTTTGTCGTCAGCCACGAGAAAAGCGAATTTGGCGTGGAGTGGATGCGTTTCGAAGCGGACGCGGCGGTCCCTGATCTCGTCCGGCAGGTTCCGCACGTCGCGTTTGAAGTGGCTGATCTCGCCTCCGAGCTTGCTGGCCGCGAAATCCTGATTCCTCCCAACAGCCCATCCGACGGCGTCCGCGTCGCGTTCATAGTCGAAAATGGCGCGCCCATCGAACTGCTCGAATTCACCGACCCCAACCATCCTGGCCGCCGCCAGCAAAGCAAAGTGCTGATATAAACAGCCTCCATCCAAAACACCTCTTGGAGCTTGGCGATTATTGCGGTTGAGGTTGAGGTCGATGTTGATCAAGTTGAGCAGCCCTGGTTCGTTCGTCCTCAGCTTCTGCGGTCCGGCCGGCCCTTTCGAGAGCGACGGCGAGTCCTCGATGCGCTTCCATGTATGTCGGGTCGTCCGAAACTGCTTCCTGGTAACGCTCGATGGCGTCCGTGATCTGGCCCTTGAGTAGAAGCGCGCTGCCGGTGTTGGCCGCAAAAGCAGCGCGCTGCCGGTTGACCGCCACGCGAGTAAGATCGGCGGCCTTCTTCCGCTCAGCGGCAGCTTCCGCCGTTCGGCCCTGCTGCGCCAGGACACCGGCGAGGGTGATGTGCGGCCCGGGCTGATTGGGCATCAGCTCAATCGCCTTTTGCAACGCGTCGCTCGCTTCCGCGAGCTTGTTTTGTTGCTTGTAGACGCTGCCGAGAATGGCCCAGCCGTCGCCATTTTCCGGGCGCAGCCTGAGAGCAATGGTCAGATCCTCCACCGCATCCTCGAAGCGGCCTCTCTGCATGGCCAAAATACCCAGAGTGTAAGGCGGGTCAGGCGAACTCGGATCGAGGCGCGCCGCCAGATCCAGCTCTGAGGTCGCTGCTTCTAGTTCGTCTTTCAGCTTAAGAGCGAGACCGAGATCGTAGTGCAGTTGATAAGCCTCTGGAGCAATTTTCAAACCGGCGCGGAACTCGGCCACCGCGTCATCGAGATCACTCGCTTGCAGATAGGCGACTCCCAGATCCTGATGTACCAGTGGATCATCGGGTGTTTCTTTCAGGGCTCGCTGGTATAGGGGAATCGCCTCTTTGGCGTTCCCCGTTTGAACCAATGCCAAGCCGAGATTGGTGAGGGCCGGTGCGTTATGCGGGTCTGCAGCCACTACTTCCTGAAAAAATGGGATGGCCTGCTGCTCGTCTCCGCCGGCCTGCAGGGCGAGTCCGAGCTGATATTTTGCTTCGTGTGAAGAAGGATCCAGGGTCAGAGCGCGGTGCAGGGAAGCGACGGCTTTAGCGTTGTCTCCATTGGCGAGCAACCCTTTGGCGAGCTCGATTTGGGCGAGAGCGCTCTGGGGCAATAGTTCGGCCGCGGTCATTAGTTCGGTCACAGCCTCCGAGACACGCTGTTGCATCATGAGGCTGAGGCCGAGGTGCAGGTGGGCCTCTCCAAACTTTGGATTGAGGCGAACTGCCTTTTCAAACTGGATGGTTGCGCTGTTCCAATCCTGTTGCTGCGCCTGCAATGAGCCCAGTGCGTCGTGCAAGGCCGGAGCCTCCGGGGCATCTGCCAGAGCGCTTTGGGCTCTCGCTATCGCGAGCTCAGCGTGCTGGGTGGCGGCAAGCGCTCGTAAGTAGAAAATCACCGCGCTCGCCGGTAGAGGACCGATCGGGTTTCGGTCGAGAGAACGGAACAGAGTCAGCGATTTGTCGTGATCGCCCGATTGCTCATACGCCATGGCGAGATTGATCTGTGCAGTGCGGTCGCCGGGCTTCAGTGCGAGGGCTCGCACCAGTTCGCGAACGGCCTCTTCATGTTCGCCGAGTTGTACTAGCACCGAGCCGAGCGCGCTGTGTCCTTCGGCTATATCTGGAGCCAGCTGGACGACTTTCTCAAACTGTTGACGGGCAGCGGGAAGATCTCCATTTTGTTCCGCAGCGTAGCCCGCGTGAAAGGCTGCATCGGCGGATCTAAGCTGTTGTTGAGGGCTGTCGATGGCCGCCAGATTTGCAACCAAAGCGCAGGATATAAACAGAACACCAGCGAATCGGTATACCCGGGTAAGAAACGAAGATCGCATGGCGATGTGGGCTATGGGGAAGATTCGAAGTGCGGCGCGTTAGCTCGCTGAATCTGTTCCGCCGCCTGGTACTCTCGCGTGGCGTCATCGCCGCGACCAAGATCACGATAGGCCTGTCCCAACAGGTAATGTGCCATATAATTTTTCGGATCTATTTGCAAGGCATGTTCAAGGTACATCTTGGCCATCAGAGAGTTTCGCTGCTTCAGGAGAACTTTGCCGAGCAAAATATAAGGCGCATTCGCATTCGGTTCAAGAAGTATTGCCCGATTCAGAGCCTGTTGGGCGCGGTCAAAGTCACCGGCGCGGATGTAAGCGTCGCCCAACCGTTCGTACACGGCGCCATCGAGAGGATTCAGATTGCGCTCCTGTTCAAAGGCCGCAATCGCGTCCGCCGATTGGCCATGGGCCAGCGCGATCTCGCCAAGAATAAAATGCGCCTGCGGAAGTTCGGGATTGAGCGCGACCGCTTTACGCGCGGATTCTTCCGCGACCGGGAGATAGTCTCGCCGCAGCAGCATGCGGGCCGCCAGAGCGTAGGCCAGCGCGGACTCGGGAGCGAAACCATACTGGGCCGCAAACGCTTTGCGAGCTTCGTCATAGCGGCGTGTGTCCATGTAGCAAAGGCCGAGCACATAGTTCGGGTCGACATTGGCGTTCGGGACAGAACGATGCGCCTGCTCCAGTAGCGGAATCGCGTCGGCGGATTTTCCCGCGCGAAAAAGGCTCACCCCCTCCATTTGCATGGCGTCGAAATTTTTTGGATCTTGAGTTACAGCCTTGGCGAAGGCCGCCGCGGCTTCGGCCATTTTGTCCCGCTGGTAGAACACCATGCCCCGTAGGTATTCCACACCGGCGAGCTCCGGCTGCTCTGCGGCCAACATATCTAAGTCTTGCAGAGCCTGATCCAGGTGGCCGCTGTGAAACAGGTCCTCAGCTTGACGCAGGGATGTCGCGGGAACGGCGGATTGACCAAATACTGGCAGAACCAGTCTTCCGAAAATGAGAAAAAAGCAGAGTAGGCGCATACGAGAAGACGAAGTGAATCAAGAGCGAGCCACTGCTCTTCACACGAATCCGGGCTTGCCTCGGCCATGATAATCCTTTTTTAAGCGCAGGCGATATCTTCATTCAGCCCCATTGCGGAGAGGATCGGGGGTCCACCATAGCGTTTGATATAGCGTGCGCGATGGCGCGTCCATCGCGACTGCTCGAGAACCAGGAAGCCCACGCCAGGCGATGAAAGCGACAGAATCGGGGCCGATGCTCCGCGTCGTTTGCCGAGGTACTATTCAAGGTGACAAGGTTCAACGTCCTGCGGACGAAACTGTCTGTCCAAGCCGGTTGCTCCACATCATGAAGAGCCGCGATCGCAAACCATCGAATTGGAGGACCAGGGTTACATGGTGTTTCCTGGCATTTCTCGGCACTGGCACGCTGGTCGGGGCGCTGGGCCGGAGTGTGTCGACTGCGAATCGCAATAAGGGGCCAATTTATTCGCCAAGCGCGAGCCATGCCGGTCCCATCTGGTTTGAAGATGTTGCGGCAAAGTCGGGCATTGATGTGATAAACGTGAACGGCGGCGCGACATCAAAGCGTTACATATTGGAAGCGACCGGCAGCGGAGTCGCCATATTCGACTACGATAACGATGGTTGGCCGGATATTTTTCTTGTAAATGGGACTTTTCTCCAGAGCCAGTCTGATTCCAACCGGACTGTTCCTGCGACTTCGCTGACCAGCCACCTGTTCCACAACAATCAGGATGGAACTTTCAGCGATGTCACCGTGAAGGCGGGGCTAGCCGATAGTGGATGGGGTCAAGGCGTCTGCGTCGGGGATTACGACAATGACGGTCATGAGGACATGTATCTAACTGCGTATGGCAAGAATCGGCTGTACCACAATCAGGGTAACGGAACCTTCAAGAATGTCGCCGAGGAGGCCGGTGTTGCCGGCACGGGCAAAGAGTGGGGAACCGGTTGCAGCTTTGTGGACTACGATCGAGATGGCAAGCTCGACATTGCAGTCGCCAACTACGTTCATTTTGACATAAAAAATACGCCGCCTCCAGGCCAGGGTGTTGGCTGCCTGTGGCAGGGTACGCCCGTCATGTGCGGTCCGCGAGGGCTCCCTGGCGCGCCGAATTTGCTCTATCACAATCTGGGCAACGGCAAGTTCGAAGACGTAAGTCAAAAGAGTGGATTCAACAATACTTTTGGCCATTACTGCTTCAGCGTCTCGACTCTCGACTACGACGAGGATAGTTGGCCGGACATCTATATAGCCTGCGATTCGACACCGTCGATCCTCTATCACAACAACCATGACGGGACATTCACTGACGTGGCGGTGAAAGCGGGGGTGGCGTTCAACGAAGATGGACGAGAGCAGGCCGGCATGGGGTCCACGGTTGCCGACTACGACGGCGACGGCCACCTCGATATATTCAAGACCAATTTCTCCGAAGACACCTCGACCCTCTACCACAACAACGGTGACCAGACTTTCACCGATGTCACGGCCGCTTCCGGATTGGGCATCAATACGCAGCTGCTGGGTTGGGGAACGATGTTTCTTGACCTGGACAATCACGGGTGGCGCGATTTGCTGGTGGTGAACGGTCACGTCTATCCCGAAGTCGACAGCAATAAACTCGGTTCGAGCTATCGCGAGCCTCGCGCCATCTATCGAAATCTCGGCAACGGCAAGTTTGAGGATATTTCAAAGGATTCAGGCCCGGGAGTAGTACAGCCCGCCCCCAGTCGAGGCCTTGCCATCGGCGATCTCTGGAACGATGGTCGCACGGAGGCGGTTATCAACAACATCAGCGATCATCCTATGCTGCTGGTAAACCTCGCCAAGAATCAGAACCATTGGCTGGGAGTACGACTTATCGGTACGCAATCCAATCGCGACGGCATCGGCGCTCGCGTTACGGTGCGAGGGCCCTCGAGAAGTTGGGTGGATGAAGTCCGAAGTGGGTCAAGTTACAACTCCAGCAATGACTTGCGGCTCCATTTCGGTCTCGGTCAGGACCCGCAGGTGGAGGTCATCCTGGTACGCTGGCCAAACGGACGCGAAGAAGCGTTTCCGGGTGGTCGCGCCGATCAGTTTGTAGCACTTACGGAAGGCACAGGCCGCTCGCCGCACTAGGAATTTCGAAGCCGAACCAGATGTTTGAGTCCTGCCTTCACCCATCCGGCAGGCGACAAACTCCGCTTGACCTCTTTTTCAGATTAGAGTCTTCGCCCACGACTCGCGCAACGCCTGGTAAGGGCGAAACACATTTGCTGGCGGGTGCTATGGCACAGGTGGACTATTGCCCGCCATCCTTTGCTGATCTAAGGTTCAGTCCATTCCGCAGATCCGTGCAGGTGTCGGCAATTGAGTGCACGGTCGTTGGCAGGTACCGCGCCACGCTGCGGGATGCTTGGCCGGTCTCACTGATACGACGCAAAACCAGAATGGCAAACGCTCCAAAAGTGGAATGTGGAGGAGAAATGATGCACCCGATATTCAGGACGCATTTCAGAGTCTTGATGGCGCTGTTAGTGGTTGCCATCGCTTGCTGGTCAGTTACCAGCCTTTGGGGGCAGGCCATTTACGGATCAATTTATGGTCAGGTCACCGATAGCTCAGGAGCGGCGATCCCCAACGCGACGGTGACGGTGAAAGACGTCGCGAAGGGCACATCGGTCCAGACGGTCACCAACTCCGTTGGCGAGTACTCGGTCGAGCATTTGATTCCCGATCTCTATGACATATCGGTTGCCGCAACCGGGTTTCGGGGTGCCGAGAGGCAAGGCATTCAAGTTTCGGCGGACACGTCTCCCAAGGTGGATTTGAAGCTGGATGTAGGATCGGCCACGGAGACTGTGACGGTTACCGGCGAGGTGCCACAACTCAAAACGGATCGTGCCGATGTCGCCCTGGTGCTGAACCAAAAAACGGTTTCGGACCTGCCAAACTCCGGGCGCAACTTCGCCAGCCTCGAGTTGTTGATCCCCGGAACCCAGGTCATGGGATGGTCTCAAAATACCGCCGAAAATCCTCAGGGAAGCCCTACGGTCCAGATCAACGGGCAACATTTTTCGGGAGTCGCTTACGAGCTTGACGGAGCCGCCAATCAGGACCCCATCCTCGGTCAGATCGTCATTAACCCGCCGCTCGATGCGGTCACCGAAGCCAAGATCACCACTCAAAACTACGATGCCCAGTTCGGTCAGGCGGTCGCGGCAGTCGTTACGGCTCAGACGAAGTCGGGAACCAATAGTTTTCACGGCGATCTGTTTGATTACCGCCGTACCGACGCCACCCAGGCTCGGAACCCGTACAATCAATTTGCGCCAGATCCGGTAACCCACCGCCTTCTTCCTCCTGCGAAGTACAACCAGTTCGGCGCTTCCATCGGCGGTCCGATCATCAAGAACAAGGCGTTCTTCTTCGCGGACTATCAGGGAACCCGGCAGATTCTGGGATCGTCCGCAATCGCGACCGTGCCGACCGCGTTGACGCGCAGCTCATGTCTTTCCGGCAACGGATGCGATCTTAGCGACTATCTGACCGCGAACGGACCCGCAAGGGGTCAGATTTACAACCCTCGCGTCATCACCGGAACCGGTCCCGCGCCTTTTGCGAATGACTTTATTCCCACGCAGTTCCTTTCGCCTCAGGCGCTGGCCCTGCTGGCGTTGATACCTGCGCCGAATGCACCGGGAACGACCAATAACTATTCCGGCAGCGGTAGTGGAAGTCTGCACAACGATTCGGTCGACGCAAAAATTGACGGCCAGCTCAGCGAGCGCACTCATGCCTTTGGCCGCTACAGCTATTTCGGCAACGGAACCTCCTCTGCCACGATTTTTGGCAAGGGCGGAGGGCAAGGGTTTTCGGCTCCTGGCAACACCTTCGGTGGGACTGCTTCTGGCCGCAGCCAGAGTGCTGTTTTCGGTATGGATATTGCAATCAATCCAAAACTGCTCACCGACTTCCGCTTGGGTTATCTCAGGTATCACGTCAAGACACAGAAGTATGATGGCCAGGAAAACCTTGCCAGCCAGGTGGGAATTCCCGGACTCAATCTGGGCGATTCTTTCACCGCGGGCGCTCCCGGTTTCTTTATTGAGAACTCAAGCGGTGGTGGCGGCGATGGGATATCGAACTTCGGGTCCGCGTTGGGCGTGAATGCATGCAACTGCCCACTGCTCGAAACCGAAGACCAGTACCAGGTCGTAAACAATTGGACCAAGATCATGGGGACGCACAGCCTGAAGTTTGGCATCGATATGCGTTACGCCCGGAACCTGCGCGTGCCCAGCGACAGCAATCGTGCCGGCGAACTGCATTTCAGCGCGACTGACACCGAAAACACTACCGACCCAACCCTGGCCTCTCCCGGCGGCATGGGTCTCGCCTCTTTCCTGATCGGGGATGTTACCAATATGTCCCGGTATGTTTCGGTTTCGACCAATGCCAAGGAATCTCAGAAGAGGATGTTTACCTACCTGCAGGATAGCTGGCGCATCACCCCCAAGTTGACCGTTAATTATGGTCTGCGCTGGGAGCTCTATTTCCCGGAAACGGTCAATGGCAAAGGGCAGGGCGGGTTTCCGGATCTGAACACAGGTGAAATCAGGGTGGCCGGCTTTGGACCCTTTGACACCGCGATGAACGTTCAGAAAACGTGGAAGACCCTGGCGCCCCGTTTGGGAATTGCCTACCAGCTCAACGACAAGACTGTTATTCGGACTGGCTACGGGCGGAGCTTCGACATCGGAGTCTTCGGCTCGATCTTCGGACACATGTTGACCCAGAATCTGCCGGTCCTGGTCAACCAGAACCTGACCAATAGTGGCGCCAACACAGCCGCCTTCAATCTTGCCGTCGGGCCCACCGCTTTTGTCTTTCCGACGGTCCCCGCCAGCGGCTTGCTTCCTATCGGCGTCGGAGACAATGCGAAGATTCGCAGCGACCCCAACGTCTTTCCCACCATCGACGCTTGGAATTTTGCGGTTCAGCGGCAGCTTACCAATACGTCGTCCGTTACGGTGGCTTACGTAGGAAACAAGGGAACTCACACCTTCATGGGCGACGACAAGTCGACCAATCCTAATGAGCCGGCTCCCTGCTTACCTGCCTCGCAAAGCGTTACCGGGCAGGCGCTCTGCTACAACCCGGCAGCTCCCGCCGGAAGCTTGACTGAAACCAGCGATACCAGTGAGTTGCGTCCCTACTTCTCGAGATTCGGGTTCACCCAGGATCTCACCTTCTATCACAACGGCTTTGACAGCAACTACAACGCCCTGCAGGTGAGTTACGAAAAACGCTTCTCTCAAGGTTTGCAGCTCAATGCGAACTTTGCCTTTCAGCGTGGCTATAACTACGGCAGCGATGAAGAGGTCTACAAGAAGTTTCTCTGGGGACGCCTTGACGATCTGCGCGAGAAGCAGCTTACGCTGTTCGGTAACTACGAGCTGCCTTTCGGCAAGGGCAAGCAGTTTGGCGGTGGCGTGCCAACGTGGATGAACTACATAATCGGAGGGTATGAACTGAGCACCTCCATCGACTGGGCCAGTGGTTTGCCGTTCACCGCCAGTTTGAGCAGTTGCAGCGCCTTTACCCCAGCCGGCCCCTGCAGACCTGACAAAGGAAGCGGGAGCTTTCCTTTGAAGCTTACCTCTTTTGACCCGACCACCCATTCGCGAACCTATTTTGTTCCACCTGGGTTGGGCAGTGTTTTTAACAGCCCGGGCCTCGACCAGATAGGCACGTCCCCGAGAAATGCTTTTACTGGTCCAGGTCTTTTCAATGCTGACCTCTCGTTGATGAAGAATTTCCCGATCCGTGAAAGCATATCGCTCCAATTCCGCATGGACGCGTTCAATGTTTTCAACATCATCAACCCGGGAAATCCGGGTAGCACTTGTATTGACTGCACGGCCGCGAGCGGCGCCGGCACGATTCATGGTATGGCGCTGGGCACTGCCCCGAGGCAACTGGATTTCGCGCTCACGTTGAAATTCTAGACAGCCGGACCGGATGGCGCTCACGCGCCATCCGGTTCAGCTTCGGTTTCCTTCTCATTTCCTGTCGCATTAGGGCTGGTCAGCCCACATTCACGATGGCAAACCCTGGGGCTGCGCGGTCGCGGAAGAGCGACTTGCCGCCGGAGAAGGCAGCGAAATTGCAAATTAAGCACAAGTTATTTCAGAGCAGAAGGAGCGGGCTCGTATTCTCCCTGGGCGCTCTCTTTCTTTTGTCAAACCCAAAGCCACTGTCCGCCCAGCTTCTTGGAGCGATACCGTCCCTGCCTTCGGTTGACGTCACTCGAACTGAGGACGGCCTGACGGCCAAAATCGGCGACGAGACCCTTCGCCTCACCGCTTGCCAGCCCTCCGTGATCCACGTGGTGGCCAGCCCTAAGCCGATCGACGCCATCAAGCAGGATCAGCCCTGGATGCTTGATGCAAAGCAATCGTGCCCTGGAGCGCCCTTCCAATTTTCAGAAAACGCTGAGACCGCTACGTTGACGACTTCAGCTCTGAAGGTGGAACTTTCACTGAAAAGGGGCAATCTGAAGTACTCCAGCATCGGGGGAGATGCCCTCCTCACGGAGGGAGACTCCATTCCCCGCACGTATGACGCCAGCCAGGTAAATGGAGAGAGTGTTTACCACGTCGCCGATCGCTTCCGGCCGGACCCCACCGAGGGTTTTTACGGGCTGGGTCAGCATCAGAGCGGAATGTTCAATTATCGCGGCAGCACGGTCGAGCTCGGCCAGAACAACACCGACGTCGCGATTCCGCTGCTTGTTTCAAGCAAGGGATACGGACTTTTGTGGAACAGCGCTTCATTCACATTCGCCGACAATCGCTTTCCCCTGGAATTTCAATTTAACTCGCTGGCGGCCGACTCGATTGACTACTACATGATCTATGGCCCGGACATGGACCAGGTCGTCCACGAATATCGCAGCTTGACCGGCCACGCCCCCATGTTGCCCAAGTGGGCATACGGTTTCTTCCAGTCGAAAGACCGCTACATTTCGCAGGACGAGATTCTCGGTATCGCCCACCAATATCGCGAACAACACATTCCTCTTGATGCCATCGTGCAGGACTGGTTCTGGTGGAAGACCGAGGGCGATCCCATCTTTAATTCCAATTTCACCGACATTCCCGCTGAACTCAAGACTCTGCATGACGAACACGTTCACGCCATGATCTCGGTATGGGGGCTGTTCAATTCAGAGTCGGAAAATTATAAGAAGCTTGATGCTCAAAACCTTCTGGTGCCGAAGGCCCATGTCTATGACGCCACCAGTGAAAAGGCACGAGATTTTTATTGGGAGAATCTGGTTGGCAAGCTTTTCTCCCAGGGATGGGATGCCTTCTGGTTGGACAGCGCGGAACCTGAAGAATACTGGCCGCACTGGGGAGATGCCATTCTTCGCGACAAGCAACTCGCCATCGGCAGCGGCGCACGCTATACGAATGTTTTTCCGCTCATGCACACGAACGGAATTCAAGAGCATTGGAGGTCGACCAGCGACCAGAAGCGTGTTTTTCTGTTGACGCGATCCGCCTTTGCGGGCCAGCAACGGGTCGGGGCCACGGTGTGGTCGGGGGACGTTTATAGCACCTATTGGGGCCTGAGCCATCAGGTGGCAGGCGGACTCAACTTTGCGCTTTCCGGTTATCCTTACTGGACCACCGACGTCGGCGGGTATTGGCAGCCATACGACCGGCCCCCCAACGATCCGGTTTATCAGGAGCTTTACACTCGCTGGTTCGAGTTCGGAGTCTTCTGTCCCATCTTTCGCACCCATGGTCACCGCGCCCACAACGAACTGTGGACCTACGACAAAGTCGAGCCCATCCTGCTCAACTACGATAGGCTTCGCTATCGCCTGATGCCGTATATCTACTCGCTGGCCTGGCGAGTGACCGATCAGGATTACACCATCCAAAGGCCGCTGGTCATGGACTGGCGCACAGACCCGAAGACGTGGAATGTCGGAGACCAGTTCATGTTCGGGCCTTCCATCCTGGTGAGTCCCGTGTTGAAGCAGGATGCTACGCACCGTACCGTCTATTTGCCGGAGTCGCCCGCGTGGTATGACTTTTGGTCCGGTGCATCCCTGCGAGGCGGGCAGGAGGTTGAGGCCAAAGCCCCGCTGGAGCGTATTCCTTTATACGTTCGAGCCGGTTCAATCATTCCATTCGGGCCGGAGATCGAATACGCCAGCCAGGCGCCGGCCGGCCCCATCGAACTGCGTATCTTCCGCGGAGCCGATGGGAAGTTCGACCTGTATGAAGATGAGGGCGACAATTACAACTACGAAAAGGGCGCGCACGCACTTATTCCGTTGCGCTGGTCTGAGACAAAGAAGACCCTTACCATAGGAGACCGTGAAGGCCAGTACCCTGGAATGCCCAAGGACTTTACATTTAATATTGTCTGGGTATCTTCGGGCCACGGTGTCGGGGAAACGGTCGAGGCCAAGCCCGACAGAGTGATCCACTATCAGGGGATGGCAGTCTCGGTGCAAGCGCCTTGATCCGCTGAACAACGGCCGATTTGCTCGAAGACTAGGCCGATTAGCTCTCGCCACCAGAAAGCTCCTTCCTTCCTCTCCCTCCGCGCAGGGAATGTTTGCCTTCGATTAATTTCCATTCACCGGGGATCAGCGGATCTTCGGTTGCCGGGCGTAGACTATTCATATTGAACGTTTTATCTGCCCGCAAACCATAAGTGTGTCCAGAGTTCGAACCCCATGCGAGCTGGAAAGACGCTTGACAACCGTTTTAGGTTAGCGGTAACGTTTGCTCCGTAAACGTCACTGCACGTGCATATTCTGACGTTCGTTATCTCCACCCAAACCCATGAACAACCGGCCCTGACGCCAAAAGAGGAGTCTCCATGGGAGCGAGAGCTGAACCGATCACCGACCGCCAGGAAGGCGCCTCTTTCACCGAAAGCGAAAAAGCGGCGATTCTTGCAGAGCTCCGTTCTATTCTCGGAAGCCAGCCCTTTCGGAACAGCTCGCGCAGCAAGCAATTCCTCTCCTATGTGGTTGAACACAAGCTGGAAGGACGGGACGAATTTCTAAAAGAGCGAACCATCGGAACTGAGATCTTCCAGCGCAAGGCCGGCTACGCGACTGGAGATGATCCCGTAGTTCGAGTTCAGGCCGGGGAGGTTCGGAGGCGGCTCGAGCAGTACCACCACAGCGCGCCAAGTGCCTCGCCAGTTCGCATCGAACTTCCGCTCGGGTCCTATGCCCCTGAATTTCGCTGGAGGTCAGCTGTCCCGTCGTTGGATGTGCCGGTGGATGTAAGGACCGCCGATCCGCCGAAAACGCGCCGACTGCCTTGGATCGCTGCTGTGCTCAGTCTTGCTCTGGTGCTGGTTGTGGTGCTCGCCCCACACCTCCCTAGCCGCGGCAGGCCCAAGGAGTCCGCTCTGGACAAATTCTGGTCCCCAATTTTCAGTACTTCGCAGCCCGTACTGGTCTGCCTGGCCAAGCCGGTGTTATACCGGCCATCCCTGGCGCTTTACCGGAGATATTCAAAGAGTCATCCGGGTACTTTCCAGACTGAAGTGGAGAGATATGACCAACCCCTTCAGCTCGATCCAAACGAAAAGATAGCGTGGGGTGACATGCTTCCCTACTACGACTACGGCGTAGCCATGGGAGACGTGTACGTAGCGGCCAGACTTTCGGCGTTGTTCGACCACATCGACAAGCCGAGCCAGGTCCGGATTGGCACCAACTACTCGTTCGAGGATCTTCGCAACTCTCCCGCCGTGGTGGTTGGAGCCTTTAACAACCGGTGGACGCTGCAGATGACTTCCAATCTCCGTTTCGTGTTTGCGGAGCAGGATGGACATTTTAGGATCCAGGAACAAGGCCCTTCGGGACAGGCCAGGTCCTGGGTACTGGGCCCTCGGGGACAGATCGTTGAGGATTTTGCCGTTGTCACCCGACTGCTGGACTCGAAGACCGGTCAGGTGATAATCGCCGCCGCAGGTTTGGGGGCGAATGGGACGCAGGCGGCCGGCGAGTTCATTTCCCGAGCAGACTATCTGGAGGCGGCCTTCCGCACAGCTCCACCCGACTGGCAAAAAGAGAACTTGCAGGTCGTGCTGCAAACCACGGTGACCGACTCAGTGGCCGGCCCGCCTCGCGTGGTTGCCATCCACTTCTGGTAGTTTCGACGGGTCTAGGCCATCAGTATGCCCTGCTGGATCGCCACTGTGGTCGCCTCGGTACGATCGCCTACCTCCAGCTTCGCGATAATATGCCTGACGTGATTGCGAACGGTGAAGTGGCTTACCCGGATGGCGCGGCCGATCTCCTTATTAGTTAATCCCTTGGCCACCATTTCCAGAATTTCAAGTTCGCGCGGACTAAGACTCGGCTGCAGTCTGCGCTCGGCGATTCTTTCCTTGATCCATTCCGGGAAATAGCTGTGGCCCGAACAGACCGCATGAACCGCGTCTATGATCTCGCTGCACGCGATGTCCTTGCGGAGATAACCCATTGCCCCCGCCTCCACGGCCCGGCAAATGTGCTCATCGGGCTCAAAGCTGGACAAAACGATAGTGTTGGGCGGACAAGCGAGTCTTTGCAATGCAAGCAAGGTTTCGACGCCGCCTATTCCCGGCATGTGAAGGTCAAGCAACAATACCTCGACCGGACAACGAGAGAGAAACGTCAAGGCCTCTTCTCCGCTTTGGACCGAGCCTACGACCGCTAGACCTGCCTGACGGCGAAGCACGCTACTGAACCCCTCACGTACCACAGCATGGTCATCCACTATAAGAATTCTGATAGTTGCGGTTGGCGCCACGTCTCCCATTGAGTAACTCTCTTCTGCGTGCTTGCTCTCAGCCAGCTAATACTGTTTCGCCGATACTCCTTCGCCTGGCGACCCCGGTGAAACCGGAATCACACAGCGTCAAGAAGTGGAATTTGTGAGTTGATTAGCAAATCTGGATGCGAATTTGAGACGCCCCAGGTGTCTGTTCGGAGTGTGGCATCAACCCCTAGTACTTTTCAAGTAGTTCACGGTGTAATACAGGTAGGTAACGCGCCAGTTAAGGGAAAGTTCCCGCAAGGCCTTATGCTGGAAGGCGTCTGTTTACAGAGTTCTGCGGTGAATCATGATACACCGCGCCTCTGTCTATCGCCGGGTGAGTTCACACTCGTCCGGATTTCGCGAGATCGCTCCTGCGGCTTGCGCCATGAGGTTGGACATCAATTGTTCGTCCGCGATCCCGAGTGCAGCCTGGAGGGCCTAGAGAGTTTTTTCCCGATGCGAGACTCGCAAGCCGAATCAGACTCTTCAGCATGTCGCAGATGAACGCGCAAATCCCTGCCTCCGTTTCGCATTCCTCGCACGGCGGAACGGCGGCATCGGGGGCCTTCCCTATTTTAAGACCCGCAAGGCAGCGAGGCGTCGAACCTCATGAGACAGCTTCCTGAGAAACCCTCTTCTCTATTTCGCTCAGGATTTGGGCCTTCAGCGCGGTCGCTATGCTTGCCCGTTCGTAGAGACAAGAAAGCTCCGAGCATCCATGTTCGTCCATCAGTTTGGCGCGATGGGCAAAATCTTCGGCATTTCTGAGTTCTTCGGCGGCATCAGGCTGTTTCACGGGGGGAGGCTCCTGTAACACCGGAATTCTAGCTACATTCTTGAGTAAATGCTACCTGGAATTGCTGAAAATCCGGAGGGGGTGAATCTTAGCGAGACAGGAGCCACGGCGGGACCCGAGCACCTCGGTTGATTGCCTTTCGACTCAGCGTGTAATTTCATCCTGCCGAACGGGGTAATCGCATCCCTGGCAAGTGTTCTGTTATTGCGGAAATGTGAAGCTCGAAGTCTGTCCGTTCAGGTTTTCGATGGTTAACCCTTCGGAGTTCGTGACCACATTGACCTAGCCGCAAGTACCCCACTGCAGGCTTTACGAAACAATTCGAGGCAACGGCGGTACCGCGCGCCTGGTGACCTCTATCGTCTGCGTAAGTTCCGGTACAATGCCAACAATTTCTAATGAGCGGCAAGGTTGGTTTCAAGCCATTCGAATGGACCAGGCGATGACCTCCGCAGCAACCCGGGCGCCGGCAGGCAACCACCGCGTGGAGGCGATGTTGAGTGGCATGAACCCTTGGGTCTATGTGCTTGCCGCCAGTGCCACGCTTCTGCACTTCCTATTCAATAGCCGCTACGGCTTTTTTCGGGATGAGCTCTATTATGCAGCCTGTGGCCAGCATCTCGCCTGGGGCTACGTCGACCACGCACCGTTAGTCGCGCTGGTGTCGCGGGTCACCCGGTCAGTATTGGGAGACTCCCTGTTCGCGCTGCGCTTTTTTCCGGCTCTCGCGGGCGCAGCTACGGTGTTTCTGGGCGGCTGGATTGCGCGTGAAATCGGCGGAGGCAAGTTTGCGCAGTTTCTGACAGCGGTCACAGTTCTCGTCGCACCTATCTATCTGACCTTCGATAACTTCCTTTCGATGAATGCGTTTGAACCTGTCTTCTGGATGGGCTGCGTTGCGGTCGTACTTCGCGTCCTCAATGGAGGAGACCGCCGTTTATGGCTTTTGTGCGGCGTCATCGCCGGGTTGGGCATTCTCAACAAGCACTCGATGGTGTTCTTTGTCTCGGGGATCGTTGCCGGGCTGTTCCTTACTTCTGCGCGCCGCGAGTTACTCAACCGGTGGTTCTGGCTGGGCACCGGTATTGCGATGCTGTTGGTCTTGCCGAATCTGCTCTGGGAAATACATCGTGGCTGGCCAACAATAGCCCTTCTGCGTACCGTCATCGGAACGAAATATTCTACCGTCAAGCCCTGGGACTACATTTGGCAACAGAGTTTATTGACTCACCCGTTCTGTGCTCCCATCTGGCTAGCGGGGTTGTGGTTCTTCTTTGCGGACACTCGAGGAAAGACCTACAGGGTTCTGGGCTGGGCTTATCTGGTGGTCCTGGCTGAGATGCTCACTCTCCATGGCAAGATCTACTACATGGCACCGGCGTACGTGATGCTCCTGGCCGCAGGCTGCGTCTGGTTGGAGCAGCAGTCCTGGTTGCGAACGAAACCGTGGCTCAAGCCTGCTGTCGTGACGATGCTCTTTGCCGGCGGAGCAATTGCCGCACCGCTGGCCATGCCAATTCTTCCGGTCAAGAGCGCGATCCGGTACTGGAACTTTTGGAATGTGAAGGCCATCCGCGTCGAAAACGTTCCCCAGGACAACCTTCCCCAGCTTTTTGGGGACATGTTTGGCTGGCAGGAGCAAGTAGAGGCGGTGGCAAAAGTCTACCAGGTTCTGCCTGTAGAAGAGCGGCCGGGCGCTGCCATCCTGGCCTACAACTACGGCGAGGCCAGTGCGATCGACTATTTCGGCCCACGCCTCGGTTTGCCCCGAGCCACGTGCGGTCACAATCAGTATGGTCTCTGGGGACCCGACAAGCGCCCGACGGAGGTTGTGTTGGCGATTGGATTTCGCAAAGCGGAACTGGGCAAGTTATTCAACGATGTCCTACCAGCTGCCAATGTCCACTCAGAGTATGCTTTGCCCGAGGAGAGGGATTTGACGATATTCGTCTGCCGAAAGCCAAAATTGAGCCTTCTTGCGTCATGGCCGCAGTTGAAGTATCTCGATTGAGCTGGCCGCTTGTGCGTTGAAAACTGTTCAGCAGACCCTTGGGAATGGGCAACTTTTCCGGATGATTACATACCGACAACCAAATCCGACCAATGTACGATATGATCTTCAGGATTCAGAAGCCATGAGGATCGCAAGCGCGGCGAGCGCATTCCCGAAGCATTACTACTCCCAGAAATTTCTTCTGGAGCGTCTCCAGGACTATTGGGGAGACCAACTAAAGAATCCTCTAATGCTGGCACGGCTTCACCGCAACGTTACCGTGGATGGCCGTTACCTCGCCATCCCCACGGAGCAGTACCTGGACATCAAGACCTGGGGCCAGGCCAATGACATCTGGATCAAGGTCGCACAAGAATTGGGGGAGCAGGCGCTCTGCCTGGCACTTCACAATGCAGGCCTGAAACCGCACGATCTGGGAGCCTTGTTGTTCACGACCGTCACCGGAGTCGCCAGCCCTTCGATCGACGGCATGCTGATCAACCGCATGGGACTTCCGGTCAACATTCGCCGCACTCCAATTTTTGGCCTGGGATGTGTGGCTGGCGCCGCCGGGATCGCGCGCGCCGCAGATTACGTTCGCGCCTACCCTTCGCAGGTGGCGGCCCTGGTATCGGTGGAGCTCTGTTCGCTCACGCTGCAGCGTGAAGATCTGTCGGTCGCGAACCTGATCTCGTCGGGACTTTTCGCCGATGGAGCTGCCGCTGTCATTGTGACCGGTGCGGAATTTAAATCCTCTGGCGCTGAGATTTCCGGGCCCAGGATTCTCGCAACCCGATCGGTCTTCTATCCCGGGACAGAGGAAATGATGGGCTGGAGCGTTTCCGAGAAAGGCTTCCGCATCGTGCTGTCGACCGAGGTCCCGAAGCTGATTCGCCAAAACCTGGGGCGGGACGTGGACGCTTTTCTGGCGGACAACGGATACCGGCGAAGCGATCTTAAAAGCTGGGTTCTGCACACCGGAGGACCGAAGGTGCTCGAGGCCTCGGCCGAAGCCTTGGGGTTGCACAAAGGGGAGCTGGATGCCTCCTGGGATTGCCTGCGCAAGGTAGGGAATCTTTCTTCGGCCTCCGTGCTTGTTGTGCTCGAAGACGTAATGAAGAACCGCCGTCCCGAGCGTGGCACATTGGGTCTGCTTGCCGCCATGGGACCCGGTTTTTGCTCCGAGCTTCTGCTTCTGCAATGGTAAGGTCACGTGGTTTGCTGAATTCGACGGATGTCTTCGTGATCGGTAACGGGTGCTATAAGCACTTTGGCTGTATACATCGGGCCATGACCTCCCTGCGCCGCGTCGTAATACTCCCCCGCAGCCTCAAGTTTCGCCGCACCCAGAGGCCAGCTGGGCGAATTGCTGCCTTGGGATGATGCAAGCGTCCATCGTTTTGCTGGTGCTGTTGTCGCTGGTATCTCCATCGCGGGCTTTCGCGGCGAATCCCGACCTGGAGGCTGTGCTGACTGGCTCCCGCCAGCGCATTGAGAAGTTGGACTACCGCATGTCCGGGCGACTTACACGGGTGGAAGGCGATGGCAAGCGCACAAACTACAAGTTCGTTGCCAAGGCTCACTGGTTTCCCGATGGTCTGCGTCTGCTATGCGAGATCTCCGGGCCCGGCTCCGAGAAGACGAGCCTTCTTCTGCACATGAGTGAGAGTGGGCGGCTGACCATTGAGGCGCAACTGCCTGGCGAGAAGGCCGCTAGCGCGTTGCCATTCGAACGTTGGAACGACTCACTCGTGGGAACAGATTTCTCCTATGAAGACATGGTAGAGAACCAGTTTTTCTGGAAGAATCAGCAACTCCTGCCATCCGAGAAATACGGCGCACGGGATTGCTTTGTCCTCAAGAGCACGACCGCCCCTCAGGACCGGACTTACTTTGATTCAGTAACATCGTGGATTGACCGCGGCATTTTGTTTCCCGTGCATGTGGTGAAAACGCTTCGCGGGACGAAACAGCAAAAGGAGTTCATATATTACGGGCTGCGGCAGGTGGGCGGCGTTTGGTCTGCGACACAAGTGGAGGCAAAGATGCAAGGCAAGCCCGGCTCCTCGATTCTTGTAATCGAAGGGGGCTCGCCAAAGGCAAATCTTGCACGCAAGGACTTTGATATCAGCCAGTCCGGCGCTCAAGCAGAGAAAGTGAAATAATTCGAATTGAATAATCCGGCCGGGTGAAGCCCGGTGCGGTCACTGGAGTATCCGCGATCTCCGCCGTCATGAAATGAGCTCCTTTTCAGGTGTTGCCGGGGCCCCATATAAGCCAAAGGGCCACCAATTCCAGTCGCCAGCAAGTTGCAATAGTGCAGGTCCGACCACCATCCGCACCACTGTAGCGTCTATGAACACGGCCACGGCGAGCGTAAAGCCCAGCATTTGAACAACCAGAAAGCTTCCCACGGTGAATGCGGTGAAGACGGCAATCATAATTGCCGCAGCGCTCGTGATGAGCCCGGCCGTCCGTGCCATGCCCTCGATTACCGCTGATCTCTCGGAAAGGCCGCGCCGCCGTTCTTCAAGGACTCGGGCGACCAGGAAGACTTCATAGTCCATGCTCAATCCAAAGACGATGGCAAACGAGAGAATCGGCACGATCGGGTATACGGTGCCGGTTGGTCCGTCAAGTCCAAAGAGTTTGCTACCGTGGCCTTCCTGAAAAACGAGAACTAACGCACCGAATGAAGCGCCAACAGAGAGCAGGTTGAGCAGGACTGCTTTGACGGCCGCAAATAAAGAACGTAATCCAATCAGGAGCGCCAGCAAGCTCCCCAAGACGACGCCAAGGACTATCTTCGGCAACCGCTCTTTTACTACCGAGTCGTAATCCGCGTCGAGTGCGGGAACGCCGCCGACGCGCAGCCTGGCGCCGGGCAGGCCGGTTATGGCCGCGACATCGCAGGAACGCACCTCTCGCACCCAGCGTATCTGTTCGTTGGGCAAAAGGGACGCGGTCGGCAGCAACTCCATCAAGGTAGCCTGGCCATCGCTGCGAAGAAAACTCTTGCGAATTGCCTCGGGCACATTGTCGACAGCATCCGCGGTGTCAGACATTCCCGTGAGGGTCGGAAGAGATAAGACCTCTTCCGCTCTAGGATCGCTCTGGAAGTTTTTCGTCAAGCGAGTGACGGCAAGCCAGCCAGCCGGCGAGAGCGGCGGAGACTGCGGCGGCAACTCCAGGATTACTCGGAGGGACTGCACAATACCCGACCGCCCCATGCCTTCAAGCGTGTGCAGCGCTTGCACCGACTCGGCTGCGGGCGGGAGCGAGTCATGGTCAGGAATCCCGGGAGAGATTCTCCGTGCCTGGAGTGCGAGGATCAGTAGCGGAATCCCGGCGACAAACAGAGCTGTCCAGGGCCGGCGGGTTACGATGCAGCCCCACCGAACCCACCGCTCACTCGCCGCACATAGGCTGTCCGGGGTTTTGAATCGCCTGAAGGGAAGAGGCACTCTGGCGGCATTGATTCGATGCCCTAGCAGACCGAGCACCCAGGGCAGAATGAATGTACACAGCATGACACTCAAAACGGTTACCAGAAGGCCAGCTATTCCGATGGAACGCAGTTCATTGATGGGCACAGTCAGCAGCGCTGAGAATCCGATTGCCACCGTGGTGGCCGAGATTATCAGCGTCCGTCCCGCTTGCCCGGCGGCGATATCGGCAGCGGGGCCGGGATCATGTCCCTCGGCCAACGCTTCGCGAAACCGGCTCACCATCAGCAATGCATAGTCGATGCCCAGGCCCAGGCCGAGCATCGTCGCCAGATTCTGCACCAGAATCGAGAGCTGCAGATAATGCGCAAGTAGCGCAGCCGCACCCATCGCCATCGAAATAGACAGCACTCCAACTCCCAGCGGCAATAGCGCGGCCACAAGACTGCCGAACGCCAGCAACAGCAGGAAGAGAGTGACCGGCATCGCTCGTTCCTCGGCATGCCTGACGACGTCTGCACTGACCTTGCGAAGATCAAACTCGATTGGCCTTTCACCCGTAATCTCCAGTTTGATACTGGGGTATTGCGACCTGAGCTGACCTTCCATCCAGTCTGCTCTTGCCCTCAGTTTGGGGACCAGAGCCTCCACAGTTTCACCGTGCGGGGCCAGGCCGACGATGATCAGGGCCCCGCCATTGTTCCCGGTGAACAGGGGATCCGGCCAGTCCAGACTCGAGACAGCACCCGATACTCCGGGCACACTGCGCAGTGAACTGGTCAAGAAGCCCAATGCATCCGCGCCTTTGGCTGAATCCGGATCGGGGATACCGCTGATCACCAGAACCAGCCGCTCGGCGTACGGAGACTGGAAGCGCTGCGCCAGTTCCAGCTCAACTTTTTCGGATTCTCCGCCCTTGATGTGAACAGCTGTCTCCAGGCGACGTTCGACTTTGTAGGAAAAGGGTACCAGTGCAAGCGCCATGACAAACCCCGACATCGCCAACCAGAATCGGCGGCGAGAGGCATCATGGCCAGTCTTTAAGTTTGGCATTCGCATGAAAGATCCCACGTCGTTTCCTGCTTTGTCTGGGAGCGAATGAAACGACCTCGGGTGATCAATCGGCACACTTCAGTCCCGCCTTGATGTGCGCCGAGTGACCGAAGAATACGAAATCAGGAACAGTGTAGACCGGCATCCAAGCGACTTCCTTGCCTTTTCTGGGGCGGCCCGGATTTTGCCACCTTGTCGCTGTCCGCCTTCACCGTCTGATCGCTTGCAGTCGAGAAATCTACCTGCTGCGAATCGGAAGCAAAAAGGTGTATCCTCATCGAAAACATGACCATTCAATATTGGAAATTACTTCTCGTCGCAACTCTCTTCGTACTGAACGTACCCTTTTCCGCGCCTCAGGAACGACCAGCTGCCACGGCGCCGGCCGGGCCGAAACCTCAAGAGACGGAAGTCTGGGAGCCAGAACCGCAAGTGGTGACGCCAGGCGTCGGCACTGCGCCTCCGTCCGACGCAATCGTCCTGTTCGACGGCAAGAACCTTGACGAGTGGGTATCGGCAAAGGACAAGTCGCCGGCCCAATGGGTTGTCGCCGACAGCGTACTGACTGTGAACAAGAGTGCTGGCAACATCGAAACCAAGCGAACCTTCAGGAACTATCAGCTGCATATTGAGTGGAAGATTCCCGAGAACATTACTGGCACCGGTCAGGCCCGCGGCAACAGTGGCGTGTTTCTTGCCTCCACCGGGCCCGGTGACGCAGGATATGAGTTGCAGGTCCTCGATTCGTATAATAATAAGACATACGTGAACGGTCAGGCAGGCAGCATCTACAAGCAGAGTATTCCGCTGGTCAATCCCAACCGCAAGCCCGGGGAGTGGCAGACCTACGACGTGGTATGGACCGCGCCGGTATTCAACGCCGACGGTTCGCTGAAAACACCGGCGTATGTCACGGCCCTTTTCAACGGCGTGCTGGTACAGAATCACTTCGAGTTGAAGGGCGAGACGCTATATATCGGCCAGCCGGCTTACAAGAAGTACGATGCGGCGCCGATCAAACTACAGGCGCACGGCGATCATAGCGAACCGATCAGCTTCCGCAATATCTGGGTCAGGATGCTTAATTAGGAGCCTGAGCCAAACGCTGCCTCAGTCCCCGGTCTGGGCACGGCTCAACCTGTCCCCGAGGATTTACTCCGCGTCTTTAGTCCGCGTCCTGGACGCAACGGAAACCCAGGCCACCCGAGCGATCCATGCTCGGCGCCATCAGCAGCAGCTTGCCGTGCTCGTACAGCCTATACGCCTGGGGAAAATACCAGATGGAACCCTGGGGCTGGTAATAGCTGCCACCCCGGAGTATGCCCGCGCGGGTATGCTCATCCTCGAATTCCTCCGTCCACTGCCAGACGTTTCCTACCAGATCCATGACTCCGAAAGGGCTCGCGCCCTGCGGATGTGCACCGGCTGGGTCTGGTCCGCGCATCGTTCGGCCTTTCTCGGGAACAGGTACCGCATCTGGCCTCCAGGTGTCTCCCCAGGGATAAATACGACCGTCTGTACCTTGCGCGGCGTATTGCCACTCCCACTCGTGCGGCAGGCGCTTGCCCGCCCACGCCGCATACGCTCGCGCGTCCTCCAACGATACCCAAGTGACCGGGCGGTTATCCCAGCCGTCGGGATACGTTCCGTTTGTCCAATCGTGGAGAAAGTTCAAATCGTCTTGAGGTCGGTAGTGAGTCGCGTCCAGAAACCTTTTGTACTGCGCGTTGGTGACTGGATATTTGTCGATCCAGAAGGACTTGATGTGGATCGGATGGTCGTGGAAACGTCGCGGCGTATCCTCCCACGGATACTGCACGTCGACGCCAACATCATCAAAGCCTTCGATCTCAATACCCTCGACACGAAACCGGAAATCGCTTTCAGGAATTCTCACCATATCCGCGGGTGAAGCCGATGGATGCTTGGTCGCCGCAATCGGTACAATCTTCTGGGGCAGGACGGTCCACTCGTGGGAATAGCTCGACAGCGGATTTGCCGTCATTGCCTTCATCTTCGACAGGAGCTTTTCGATCGCCCCATCGGGAGCAGTCTTCGAAGCCAGCAGAGCTCCGTAACCGTGGGCTTCGATAGCGAAGCTCAGCTCCGCTCCGCCCGCCTGATTACGCTGGGGCTTGAGTTCCGTGCCGTGATATAGATCGAAATACCGTGTGTTCTCATCGGCTGGAAGTTCGATCTGCGGACCGTCAACCGAGTACTCATTCCGGTTCACGATCGTCCAAACGGTCTGTTGTCCCAATGGCCACCGGCTAGCGTAGACGCCATAGCGCAGCATCGGGGCGAGCGGCTCCCAGTCTTTACTGATGAGAAAAGGAGCCAGGGCGCGCTCGAGCGTCGCCACGCGCCGGGTCGCCTCCGCATCCCGTGGAGTGATCCCGTTCCAGATGCCCCAGATGTTTTCCCAGCTCTCCCAACCGACTCCGTTGAAGAACGCAAACTGCAGATTATCCGTCTTGTCGCGTTTCCAGCGGTCCGAGATGTTGACCATGTGACGCGGTTCCAGCCATTTGTACTTGTCGACCAGAGGCACGAAGCCATATTGATACTGCCCCCAGTTCATGACGTTCCATGCGATACCCTCATCAGCAGGACCCTGCTCCGGTTCAAAGGCCAGGGGATGTCCAACCTTGTCGGCGGCCAGGGAGAATGCTAGTGGGACTCCGTCTTGTGTATCACCATTGATGCCGTCAGCGCCCACCTCCGCCATGAGTTCGGCGATGGCCTGCGGCCAGGGCATACCGGGGTCGCGCGTGCCCTGATCCCACATCATCATGGGAAACAGCACGCGAACTCCCCGGCGATGAAAGTCTGCGATCATGCTGCGGACGCCGGCGACCCCACCAGGCATGCTGCGAATCATGTCGTGCTGATTGCGGTTGTCGATCCCCATGTTGGGATACGTCGGCCAGATCAGGACCGCATCGATTCCACCGTATCTCTTTTCCAAGTCATCGACATAACGGTCCACCGTGTAGCGATGCGTGACCGGGTCGTAGAAATAACGGTCTTGCACCATCATCTGGGGTTGGAAGAAACTGGACTGCGTCCAATGCAGTGCGGGCAAGTCGTACCGCGATCCGTCATAACCGGTCCGGATGCGTCGCTCATCGCGCCAGTGCCTGATGTCAGCTAGCCATGCCGCAAGCTCCTCTCTGGTGCACGGCTTTGTTCCGCCTTGCCATGCCGCCTTCAAGGTGAGACAACCGGGGACGGGGATCTGGTCATCCACTGGACCATAATTAGAATCCTGGGCCAAGAGCATAAGGCCACCGCACAGGCAGACCGCCAGGCCGAATCGCACGAGAATAAGTTTCATGAGGACTCCTGTCCAAGAAGCCAGTTGGAGCCTGCCACTATAAAACGTTTCAGACTTTAATCCAGCTATCCCTGCCATGGGTAGACTCAGGAGAAAAGGTGCGAATTCAGAAGTTAAGTACCGAACCAAGGCGAGGTATTACTCCGAGGTGGTGCCGCTTGGGCGAGTGTCATCCGCGCATCAAGCGGTAATGCAGCACGGAACCGGATTCCACGCTCACGTTCATTTTCTAAGACTCTGTATTGGTAAATATGGTTTACGAAAAATTCACCCTTCTGTTAATGCGCTAACCGGTTGGTTAGCAATTGTCCCCCTTCGGTTCCGGTTCGTGAAGCTTCCTACCCCTGATACTGTCCCCCCAAAGCTATCGTTCCCGCTCATGTTTTCAAGCGCTTACGCGCCATGTCTAAACGGAAAACGGTTAGCGGTGATACCCATTCGCAGTTTGGCGCTGGGGTTGCAAATCACCAGGATGTGCGTAAACAGCGGGGATCCGATTTCAAGTATGCAGTCGAAGGTTAGGGGCCGCACCGCCCTCTTGCATAAGGCGTGCCCCAGCCTTTTCCGCATACTTTCGAAAAATAGCGTCCTGCAGCAACTCAGTTCCTAAGCCGCCAAACGGAAATGGAGCAAAAGCAATGAGCGATATTGAAAAGCAGGACAAAACCGAAAAGAAATTTGGCGTTACCCGGCGTTTGCTTGCTGCGGGCTTTTGCGGCCTGCTGATTTGCTCCTCTGGATTTTTCCAGTCTGTTTTTTCACAACCGCTGCCGGCCCGCCCGGTGGACAGTGCAAAAGCGCTTCCGGCAACTGCGCAGGAACAAATTTCCGCAGTACTGGGTCGCGGTCAGCGCGCCTACCAGGCAACGGCCAAAGCTAACGGTTTCCGGATTGATAATCCCAAGCACGCACTGGCTATGGAGTTCACCGCCGCGGGCGTGCGCCTGCGATCAGGCAAAGCGAATTGGGGCTTAACGCTCCAGGGATACGGATATGGTGATCATCTGCTCGTTGCTCGCAACATTGCACCGCGAGCCGCCGCGAATCGGGTGGAATACCGGCGGGGCGCGTTGACTGAGTGGTATGTGAACGGGCCTCTCGGTCTGGAGCAGGGCTTCAATCTGGCGCGATCGCCGGGAAAAAGCCACGGCGATCCGCTGACCTTGTCATTTGTTCTTTCCGGAGATCTCACCGCGTCAGTCGATCCAACCGGACGTGGCCTGACTCTGAAAAAGAACGGGGTCCCGACGCTGCGTTACAGCGGCCTGACCGCCCGCGATAAGACTGGACGCGAGCTCCGCGCGTGGATGGAAGCCACCGCAGAACGCCTCTGGCTGCGGGTGGACGATACTGGCGCCCTATATCCTCTGGTTGTGGATCCCATTGTTCAGTTATCCACGTTTACCGCCTCCGACGGAAAGCAGGAGGATCTTTTTGGCGCTTCTGTTGCCGTAAGTGGCGACACGATTGTGGTGGGTGCGCCGTCGCTTACTCCAGTCAGTAATTTTGCGGATAATGCCGCTTACATTTTCGTGAAGCCGACCACAGGCTGGTCTGCAAATGCTACGGAAACCGCAAAACTAGGCTCTCCGAATTCAAACGGCGGCTCCGGATTCGGGGCATCCGTTGGTATCGACGGCGACACTATCGTGGTCGGACAAAATCATTTTGGTCCAAGCGCAGCTTATGTTTTTGTGAAACCCCCGGCGGGAACCTGGGTTTCAACCTCCACCGCAGATGCAACCCTCAACGCTTCCGACGCGTTCGTCAGTGACCAGTTCGGCCACTCCGTAGCAATCAGCGGGGACACGGTCGTAGTCGGGGCTTATACCATTAATCCCGACGCTTCGAACGGAGGCATGGATGGCTTCGGTGCCTCCTATGTTTTCGTTAAGCCCGCCAACGGTTGGGGCACAGCCGGAACGCCGCAGACCGAGAATGCAAAACTGGTCGCTTCCGATGGGAAGCAGGATGACGATTTCGGGTACGCGGTCGCGATAAGTGGCGACACGGTGGTGGTGGGAGCGCCGGGACCGAACCGGGCAGACTACGTTTTCGAAAAGCCTGTCGGGGGTTGGGGGACAGCCGGAACGCCGCAAACCGAGACCGCAAAACTGACAGCCGCCGATGGTGGACCGTTAGGCATTTCCGTCGCAATAAACGGCGACACGATCGCCGGCTGGAGAAGCGAACGAAACCGTCGGCACCAACGTAGCTCAGGGATCGGTTTGCGTTTTCGTACAACCCGCGGCAGGCTGGCAAACCGGTCATGAAACCGCCAAGTTGATCGCGTCCGACGGGGCAGCAAATGATTTTCTCGGCTATTTGGTCGCAGTGAACTCAGACGCAGTGATAGCCCTTGCGGCTTCTCAAAACGGCGTTGAGACCACTGCCGCGTACGCGTTCGCGAAGCCGGCTGCGGGTTGGAGTGGAACCGTGAACGAGGCCGCCAAGGTGGTGGTTTCTGTGCAATCCGATGGCTACAGTGGCCTCGCCCTGGACGGCACAACCATGGTCCTGGGCAGCCAGGGTCATAAGGTCGGCTCTGACTTCGATCAGGGTGAAGCCCAGGTCTACGATGTGTCACTCGCGGACTTTTCGCTATCCGTCCCGGCGCTGACCATACCTCTCGACACCCCAAGCACCAAAACAGCAACCATCCGCTCGCTCAACCAGTTCGCCGGGACAGTGAATCTGGGTCTTGGGCCGAGAACCGTTGGTCTGGCGGCAAGCGCATCTCCGGCGCAGGTCAGCCTTTCGGCTGGAGGCTCGGCTACCTCCACTCTTAAAGTCGCCGTGGCTGCGAACGTCACTCCCACAACGTTCACGCTGACCCTGACCGGCACTTCGGGCACGATCTCCCATTCCGTTCCCGTGAAAGTGACGGTGGCCGCGTCTCCGGATGGCATCACGAATGTTGTCGCATCTCTCGAGTCTGTGGGCTGCGTCGACAGCGTCGAAGCAAACGCCCTGACCGTGGCGCTGGCGACGGTCCAGAGCGACATCAGGGCGCGTAACATCACGGCTGCGGAAACCGCGCTGGCTGCTATTGTCACCCAGATCAGGGAAAAGGCGCCAGCCACTTCAAGGCCACATGTGGCGCCAGACCGGCGACCTTCAGTCCGGGAGGTGTGGTGATCACAGACGTACAGTCTTTGGACGCCGCTCTCCACAAACCGAAACTTCCTCTCTGAAAATGGTCTCAACTAGCGAGGAGTTTGGTGTGAGTAACATCGAGAAATATCTGAATGCAATCGGCACTGCTGGCGTTAGCGGCAGTGCCGTTCCTGTCTTACTCCGCTCACCTTGAGTCAAAGAGCTCGTGGAATCAGCGGGTTGTCAATCGTCGCCCAAGGGCGATGAGTGCAGTGGTAACTTTTCGCCGACAACCTTCAGAGATGCCGCCAACTCCTCCGCTTTCATTGACTTGTCTGTGCTGCCCGCCTAAGATGGATCGCCACAGTGACTCCTTCATCATTGATTGGCCAAAAATGATCGGCCAGACCATTTCGCACTATCGCATCGTTGAAAAGTTGGGCGGCGGAGGGATGGGCGTCGTCTACAAGGCCGAGGACACCCGGCTCGATCGTTTTGTAGCTCTGAAGTTCCTGCCCGAAGGCGTGGCCCAGGACCGCCAGGCTCTGGAGCGTTTCCGGCGCGAGGCCAAGGCCGCGTCCGCCCTCAACCATCCCAATATCTGCACCATCCACGACATTGGCGAAGAGAACGGCCAGGCGTTCATCGCCATGGAATACCTGGACGGCAATACACTGAAGCACTTGATCGGCAACCGTCCGATGGATCTGGAGGCGCTACTCGCAATCGGAATCGAGATTGCCGACGCTCTCGACGCGGCCCACGCCGAGGGCATCGTCCACCGCGACATCAAGCCAGCGAATATCTTCGTCACCAAGCGCGGACACGCCAAGGTTCTCGACTTCGGTTTGGCCAAGGTCGCGCCAACCGGCAGCCGAAAAGAAATGGCTGGACTCTCAGCCCAGGCGACTGCCGCGGAGAGCCTTGAGCACCTCACCAGTCCAGGCTCGACGCTAGGAACGGTGGCCTACATGTCTCCCGAGCAAGCCAAAGGAAAGGAGCTGGACCCGCGCACTGATCTGTTTTCCTTTGGCGCAGTACTCTACGAGATGGCGACGGGCACGCTCCCGTTTCGCGGTGATACAACCGCTGTTCTGTTTGATTCTATTTTGCACAAAGCGCCGGTCGCTCCGGTCCGGCTGAATCCTGATCTTCCATCAGATTTCGAACGCATCATTAATAAAGCACTGGAGAAAGACCGAGAGCTGCGCTACCAGCACGCTGCGGACATTCGAACCGACTTGAAGCGGCTGAAACGAGAGACCGAGTCGGGCCGAGCCGGCGTTGTGAGCGTCATAGAAGAGGAGGAAGCGCCCGCCCCGGTCGCGCGGTCCGAGAGTCGCCAGTCTTCGAGCCAGTCTTCGCCCAAGCCCAGCCAATCCTCAGAGAAGACACGCGCTGTTTCCTCCGGGCAAGCTGCGGTGACAGAGCAAGCCGCGAGCCGCCCATGGAAAATACTGGTTCCGGTTGCTCTGGTGGTGATTGCCCTCCTGGTGGCTGGCGGTCTTTTCTACCGCTCCCACAAAACTCAAGCCCTCACCGAAAAAGATTCCATCCTGCTCTCCGACTTCACCAATACCACCGGGGATCCGGTCTTCGACAGTACTCTCAAGAAGGCGCTGGCTGTGAGCCTGGGCCAATCGCCTTATCTGAATGTCGTTTCGGATTCCAAGGTGCAACAGACTCTGAAGTTGATGGGCAAGCCTCCGGACACACGTCTCACCAGCGATATTGGCCGGGAAATTTGCCAGCGCGCGCATGTTAAGGCCATGCTCACTGGATCCATCGCGCCGCTGGGGAGCGAATATGTGATTACGTTGGAGGCGATCAACGCTGCCACTGGCGATTCCCTGGCACAGGTGCAGGAGCAGGCCGCGAGCAAGGAGCAAGTGTTGAATGCTCTCGGCGTAGGCGCCGGCAAGCTGCGCGGCAACCTGGGCGAGTCGCTGGCGTCGGTCCAGAAGTTTGACAAGCCGTTGCAGGAAGTTACCACTTCGTCGCTGGAGGCTCTGAAGGCCTTCACTCAGGCTGATGAGTTGCGAGAAAAAGGCGACGCGCTTCCGCCGGTTGCGCTGTACAAGCGCGCCATCGAACTCGACCCCAATTTTGCCATGGCCTATGCCCGCATGGGCAACCAGTATTTGACCGTGGGACAGTTGGACCTTGCCCGCCAGAATTTTCAGAAGGCGTTCGAGTTGAGAGAGCGCGCCAGCGAACGCGAAAAACTCTACATTACCGAAAAATATTACGATGGCACCGGCCAGTTGGAGCAGTCCATCCAGGCGATGGAGCTCTACGCCCAAACCTATCCCAGCGATCAGACGCCACGCGTCAATCTGGCTGTCGCTTATCAATTGCTCGGCGACTTTGACAAAGCCTTAGCCCACAGTCTCGAAGCAACTCGTCTGGAGCCTGATTCGTGGTACGGATACGTGAACGCGGCTTATTGCTACACTGCGCTGGGAAGATTCGACGAAGCCAAAGCGGTGATCAACTCAGGCCTGCAAAAGACCAATGGCGGAGTTGTTCTGCATGCCAGTTTGTACTACGTTGCCCTGGTTCAGGGCGACCAGGCGGCGCAGGACCGCGAAGAAGTTTTCATCAAGGACTCGCCTGCGTTCGAGTCTGCAATGGGTCTTAGCGAACAAAGCCGGAATGGCCCTGGCGCACGGCCAACGGCAGAAGGCCCGCGAAATCTACACCCGCGAGGGAGAGCTGGCCAAGCAGCTCAGCCTTACAGAGAACCAGGCTTCTGCCGTTCAGATTCCAGCCTGGATCGATTTGCTCTTCGGCGATACCGGCGACAAGAAGAAGTCGGTCTCTCAGGCGACCGCCGCCGTTGCTCTCGCGAACAGCCCCGATGTTGCCATCGCGTCGGCTGAAATTGCCGCCCTTGCCGGCGATGAAGCCCAGGCCAGACATTGGATGGACGATGTGAACCGCCGCCGGCCTTTGGACACCCGGTTCCAGACCATGTTCATCCCCACGGCGCAGGCCATCCTCCTCCTGAACCATGGTGAGGCCGCCAAAGCCATTGATGTGTTGAAGCCCGGCGAACAGTATGACAAGGGCACCACCGACATCCACTTCGTCCGCGGCCGCGCCTACCTGCTGAATCACCAGCCCGCTCAAGCCGCACAGGAGTTTCAGGCCATATTGAACTTGCGCGGCGCGTCCATCGGAGACCCGCTGATGGGTCTGGCTCAACTATACCTGGCTCGCGCCTATGCCCAGCAGAACGACGGTCCTAAAGCCCGCGCCGCTTATCAGGATTTTCTGGCCCAGTGGAAAGATGCCGACTCTGACATTCCCATCCTGAAGGAATCCAAGGCGGAGTACGCGAAGCTGCAGTAGCTGATTCGCGATTGCGCCGTCCGGTTCGCAGCGATTCTCAACTGTTGTGACTGGCAATTAGGCGGAACCATTTTGCTATAACGGACCAATGCGACTGCACGATTACGCACCCCGACCCGCGCACCTCAAATGGCTACTCGATTCGGACCCGGCCATCCGCTGGCAGGTCATGAGGGACCTCACCGGCGAAACCCCAAACGTGATTGCAGCCGAGCGATCTCGTATCGCAACCGAAGGCTGGGGAGCCCGACTTCTCTCCCGCCAGTCTCCAGCTGGCAACTGGGGCGGGAGTCCACGCGGGTGGAGAGCCGATTTGCCGAAGGATGACCGAGACATGCTTGTTACCCTCTATAGTCTCGTCGCCCTGATGGACCTGGGTCTCGACCCCGACAGCCAGCAGGCTCACAAGATGATCGACCGGGTCGACAGGAGGCTCGTGTTTAAGCGGCTTAACAACCGGCCGTTCCTTCACGGCGAAACGGAGCCCTGCATCAACGGCAGGATCCTCGGCATCGGCGCGTATTTCGAGAAACCGAACGACGCACTGGCCAATCAACTGCTGGGCGAGCAGCTCGAAGATGGCGGCTGGAACTGCGAAGCACCCAAAAGCCGGCGCTCCTCGTTCCACACCACCATCTGCGTGCTCGAAGGCCTGCTCGAATACGAACGAGCGGGGCGGAAACCAGCGGCCCTTACGAAGCTCGTCACCAGGGCGCGCAAGCGGGCCGAAAACTATCTGTTGGAGCGCGGTATGTTCCGCTCGCTTCGAACCGGCGAAGTCATCGACAAACGCTGGCTGCGCTTCACGTTCCCGACGTTCTGGCACTACGATGTCTTGCGCGGACTCGATTATCTGCGGAAGGCGGGAATCAAGCCAGGCGGCCGCGTCCGTGACGCCATCGAAATTGTGATTAAGCGCCGGCACCAGAACGGTCGCTGGCCGCTCAACCTTCTTCATCCCGAATATATTCCATTGAAGATGGAGACCGGTGTCGCCAGCGCAAGCCGCTGGAACACATTGCGTGCTCTCCGAGTCCTGCGTTGGTACAACAACTCAGCTGGGTAGTGTGGCCCGGTCAGTGTCCCGCGGCGGGATCGCCCGTGGGCGGTGGGGCGTGATCCACAGCAGCAGGAGGCCCCAGCAACTCCGTGAGGATCGGTTTCAGTGCGTCCGCCCAGATTTGATATGCCTTCACGGTCGGATGGAGTTTGTCTTTTGCGTTCATCATTCCGTCGAACAGCCTTCCATTGCTGTCGGCCAGTTTGTCGTTGATGTTCAGATATCGAATCTTTCTTGCCGTCAGCGAATTCCGACAGATTGCGGTTGATCCTGTCGATGACGGGCATGAACGCCATATTGTCGTTTCTCGGGAAGATTCCCATCACAATGATTGTCGCCGCGGGCGCCTTCTCTTGAATCGCGCGCACGATCGCCTGAAGACCTCGCGTAATGTCGTCTGCTCTCGCGTCGGCTCCGCCCGGGGCCGATAGATCGCCGACGTTGTTTGTGCCGGCGAGCAGAACGACGACTTTGGGATTGACTCCGTCCAACTCGCCGTTCTCCAGACGCCAGAGGATGTTCTGGGTTCGATCGCCGCCCCATCCAAAGTCAGCCGCATTCCAGCCGAAGAAATTCTGTTTCCAATTGGCGAGCAGATCTGGATAGTCGAGGGCGCCCCACCTTCTTGTGATCGAGTCGCCTTCGAAGTAAACGTCGATTCCGGATTGCTTCGCCTTCGCGAGCAACTGGGAGTGAGCGACCAGAGAGTTTGCGTCCGTGCGAAAGACCGGCTGATCGGCCGGAAGTTCCCACGCTGTCGGGTGATAGTTGAAGAATTTGTCCGCCCAGGGAATGAAGTACTTCCAGTTCGGAGCATCGGTGTGGCCCGCGTCATGCTGCCGCCACGCGAGTTGGCCATCGAGAAGCCCCGTATTCACCGGCGGCATCTTCGCGTTGTGATAGTCCTCATTCACTCCCAGATCCTTCGCACCCAACAGCCGGAAGACAGCGCCTGCGGCCACGGTCGCCATGAAGCTGCCCTGCTGGTCCAGCCACTTTGCGTCCCCCATTTCGGGGACGCCATAGCTGATGAACGTCGGCCGCGGCGCGCACAGCGCAATCAGTTCGTTCGAGTCCACCGGCAAGTTGCTGGCATTCTTGCTTCCGAACGAAGCCTCGGCCGCGCCGTACTTCAGAAAATTACCTGCCATCCAGTGATACTCGCCGGACCCCGTGAGGTTCTCCACCGCTTCTCCGAAATTGCGCCGGTGCGGTTTCGTGCCGCCTTCCCCGGAGGAGCCCACCAGCACGACAGCAAAGCGAGTATCGAACGCCATGGTCACGAGCGCGGCCTTTCCATAACGAGAGACGCCTTCGATGCCGACGCGCTTCGCATCCACGCTCTTGTCGGTCTCCAGATAGTCGAGAGCGCGCGAAGCGCCCCAGGCCCACGCCCGCAACGCGCCCCAGTCGTCCGGCTTTCGAGGCTGGCCTTTATTCGTGAGGCCAATGATTCCCTTCGTCAGGCCTGCGCCGTTGTCCGCTTGGACGCTGCTGGTGTCGAGCAGCGCGTAACCCCATCCGTCGGCGATGAGTTGTTCCGTCGAAGGCGGATCGCTCCCCATCATCTTCTTGAATTCCGGATGGCTTGCGAGGAACTGGCGGATGGCCGCGCTGCTGAACATGATCATCACCGGCACGGGACCCTTCGCATTCCCCGGCGTGACCAGCGTCATCTCGATATCTACGTTGATCGACGGGTACGCCGAGTTGTCCACGTGTCCGACCAACTGCTTCTCAACGACAGGGAAAACACCGGCCTTCGAATCGGTTGTGCTCTTCACCGCCCAGGTCACTTTAGGCACATTGGGCGGGATGCGGCCGACGACCTCGCGCTCGAAGTCTTCGACAATCTCCGGGCGTCGCTGATTCCACCACTGCTCCGCTGACGTCACCTTTTGCCCGTTCTTCAACGTGAGCGCATCGGGCAGATCACCGTACGGATTGGCCTTCGCCTCGTCGTAGTTGGCGTGATTGGGATCCTTTTCATTTCCGCTCGGCCCGGGACGGAGCGCCTTGATCCCCAGTTGATCCATCATGTTCTTGATGGTCCTGCTCTGCCGTCCAATTCGTCGGCGGCGATTGCTGCGCTGTGGCCATCTGAAAAACGAGGACGGCCAATGCTCCGAAAGCGGCAACCCTCGATAGTGCCTGCTTCGAACGCGGGGAAAAAATCATGTTCGATTCTCGAAAAAGATGTTATCGGACGACTCTCGTGGGAGGGCCGCTCCGTACGGTATGGCGAACCAGGAGTTTTCAGCGCGCTAACGCACCGAATTCTCTCACGGCTTCGATCTTCGGGATGTAAAGGCGCCAGCCCAGACTCGCATCTGGGCCTACGCTTGCACATTTTGGCAGTTTTGGTTAACGTCTACACTTTAGCGTTTACTGTACTGGCCGGATTGCTTTCTTTGCTGAATTTTGCACTCCGGTATACCCGGCGGGCCACGGCACGAGCCAATAAATGGGTAAGCACCCGACCACTCTGCTGGACATCGCGAACGCACTGGGTACCTCGATCGGTACAGTGCATCGGGCTTTGCACGACAATCCCGATGTAAGTCCAATGACCAAGGCCCGGGTCGTGGAGATGGCGAAAACCCTGGGCTATCGCCCCAACCTAGCTGCCAGGTCCCTTTCTTCCAAAAAAGCTCTTCGGGTGCTGGTGAACACGTTGGAGGGGACCACATCCTTCTGGGACGAAGTGCGGGCCGGCATTCGCGAAGAAGCCGAATCGATGCCACTCGAGAATGTCGAAATCGAGTCTCGCCCCTATCCTCATCTCGGACAGTGGGAAGCAGAAATTTTTGAGGCCGCCATCCTCGACAAAGTGGATGGAATCATTACCTTCCCCAGCCATCCCAAGACTTTTCGGCCGTGGATACGGCGGGCATCTCGCGCCCGCATTCCGGTGGTATGCGTGGCCACCGATGCTCCCAATAGCGGTCGATTGGGAATCGTCGCCGTCGACACTCTGGCCAGCGGCTCGATCGCTGCAGATCTTATGGGGCGATTTCTTGGCGATCAGGAGGGAACGATCGCGACCACGCTGTTTGATATGGCGATCACCGAGCACGCGGAGAAATATGCCGCATTTGAATCCACGTTACGCTCTTTCTATCCCCAATTGCGTCCCTTGAAACCGGTCGAGGACCATGGCATGGAGGCGGAGGCCTACTGCAAATGCCGCGAGCTCTTTGAAAAACATGCGGACCTGTCTGGAGTTTATGTAACCACGGAAGACTCGATGCCGGTGCTGAAGGCGGCCCGCGACGCCAAGGTGCTACAGCATCTGACCATCATTACCACAGATTTGTTCCCCGGCCTTGTCTCCCAGATTCGATCCGGCGCGGTGGCAGCGACCATCTACCAGCGTCCGCGCACCCAGGGCCGGATGGCATTCCGCATGTTATACAAATTTCTGTTGGACGGGGACGGCAGTCAATCCCATCAGGTTGCGCTCGCGCCCCACCTGGTCATGCGTGGGAACCTGGATTTCTTTCTGCAAAGGCAATCCGAAGAACTGGTCAAAGAGAAATTTCCGGGAAACGGTGCGCGACCCTGCCAGGCGGTCTCGCCTGGCCTAGGCGCCCTGAGGATGCCAGGACTTATTGCGCTGGCTCCTTGACGACTACGACGCGGTCGCCCATCACATTCCGCAGTTCCTGCACGATTCCTGACGGCCACCGGATCTCAACCAGTTCCGCAGAGATGTTCGTGCCAAGTCCGAAGTGCACTGGGCCGGCGCTGGACGATGCATAGCCAGCGCTGGTGAATACGTGGTTGTATTGCGCTCCCGACTGGGTCACGACCTTGATTCTCGCTCCAACGCCGTCGCGGTTGCTTTTCGTTCCCTGCAACTTGAACTCAATCCAATGATTGTTGCCCGGACTCTGGTTGAGCCAGATTTCCGCCGGGGCCCCGATTGCACTCACCACGACATCCAGACGGCCGTCTCCGTTCAGGTCGCCGACGGCTGAGCCCCGGTGCCGCGCAGGAGGCTGCGAAGTCAATCCGGCCTCCGCAGTCAGTGCTGAAAACTTCATGCCCCCAAGATTGCGAAAGACGGTGTTGGGTTGTTCGATAGACAAGTTCGGCGCTGACAATAGCGACTGAACATGACCGCGCGAGACGAAAATGTCTTTCCAGCCGTCATTGTCAAAATCGGCGATGGTCGGGGAGTAACCTGCCATGGGCAGGCTCAGCTTGGTCATGCCGCTCTCCCGTGTGACTTCCACAAAGGTCCCTTTCCCCGTGTTGCGGTAGATCGGAAATGTTTCCCCATCGAGCGCGACCACGACAATGTCGGGATAGCCATCATTGTCCAGATCGCGAAAATCGACTCCCATGCCCGAGATGAAGGTGCCGTCCTCCCGCAGCGCGACATTCGCGTCGAAACCTGCCTCCTGAAAGTGGCCGCCGCGGCTGCGAAAGAACGAATTCATCAGTTTGTCATTGGGGACGATCAGATCCATCTTTCCGCCGACATCGAAATCGCCAGCCGCCACTCCCATGCCTTTTCCGGGATGCGCGCGAAGACCCCATTCGGCGGAGGCGTCGCGAAAAGTTCCGTCGCCATTATTGAGAAACAATTGATTGGGAGTGGGCGGATACATCTTGGGATGGCAGTAGTCGCGATGTCCGCCGGCTTCGCAGTCAGGCTCGTGTTCGAAATCCCATTTCAGGTAATTGATGACTACGAGATCGAGCAGCCCGTCATTGTTCACGTCTACCCATGCTCCAGCGACGGACCACAGCCCCCCGAACTCCGGATCGGGTTTGTTCAGCCCGGCTTTGGCCGTCACGTCTGTGAAAGTGCCATTTCCATTGTTGTGATAGAGCGTGTTGCGGTAGACACCGGCGACAAAAATGTCCTCATATCCGTCGTTGTCATAGTCGCCAATCGCCACGCCGATGTCATAGCCGCTCCCGAAGAGCCCGGCTTTTTCGGTGACGTCGGTGAAGTTTCCTTTTCCGTCGTTCTCGAACAGGCGGTTGTAGTATTTCGCGGAAGTCTTACGAAGCGTTTTGATGTCCGCTCCGTTGGCGAAAAAGATGTCGAGCTTGCCGTCGTTGTTAAAGTCGAAGATAGCCACGCCGCCGGCCATGGTCTCCGGCGCGTGGCGTTCCGGGGTCTCGTCACTGTCCAGCCTGAAATCGATCGCTTGAAAGGCGAAGCGGATCGGGCTGTCTGTGGTCGAGGCCTCCGTGCGCTTCGGCGGAGTTTCGTTTGCGCCCTGAGAACGGGAGGGCAGGTGGGTGGTCAGCACAAACACGAAGAGCAGGGCCAGCGAGCCGGGAGACTTCCACATCTTCATGTCGGGGACCGCGGGCACGAGACTGTTTTCATTCTACTCCGGCAATTGTTGCTCGCCGCGAATCGACAGCCGGGTTTCAACCTGCGATGCTGGCGTGCCCGGTTGCCCTCCGCCTACGCTGATGACGTAATCGCCGGCGGTGACCAGTCGAACCCCCGACTCGTTTACATAACTCAAGTCACGCGGTTGCAGCGTTAGCTGCACATGCCGCAGTTCCCCAGCCCCCACCCGAACCCGGGTAAACGCGCGAAGCGCCCGCAGCGGTGCGCCCGGCAACTTAGGAAAACTTAGATACAGTTCCACAACTTCATCGCCGGCTCGCTGGCTTGTGTTCTTCACATCTACTTCGACCGTGAGTGGATCGCCGGCCGGCAGGCCGGTGCTCGACAATTTGAGATTGCTGTATTCGAAGCTGGAGTAACTCAGACCGTAGCCGAAGCGATAAAGCGGCTCTCCGGCAAAGTAACGGTAGGTGCGGTTCTTCATGGCGTAGTCGGCAAAGGGCGGCAACTGCTCCACGCCTTTGTAGAAAGTGACCGGCAATCGTCCGGCGGGATTGTTGACGCCAGCCAGCGTCTCGGCGATCGCAGTTCCACCTTCTTCTCCCGAGTACCAGGCTTCGAGAATTGCATTGGCATGTTCCTGCGCCCAATTTACCGAGAGCGCGCTGCCGTTCATGAGCACCACCACCAGCGGCTTGCCCGTTCCTCTCAGGGCTCCGAGAAGAGACTGCTCCTCTTCCGGCAGGTTGAGGCTGGTGCGATCTCCGCCCTGGAATCCGGGCACTTCGACTTTCATTTCTTCGCCCTCGAGCTTGGACGTGATTCCAACCACCGCGACTACCGCATCCGCCAGGCGCGCTGCTGCGGCAGCTTCAATAATCGGATCAACGCTCACGGGCAGCCATACCAGCTTGGTTCCAAATCCGCCTTTTACGTATTCGATCTTTAAGGCGTAGCGATGCCCCTTGGCGAGTTCGACGACCACCGTGTCGGACGTGGGATCGTGGAGGGTCACATCATCCACGATCAATTTGTCATCCAGCCACAAGCGGTGCATCGAGCCCACCAATCCGATTCGATAGCTGCCCGAATCAGCTGGGGTCAGAAATCCAGTCCAGCGCACAGAAAACTCTTTCAGGCCCGCGGGAGGGACGAGTGCGTGCGCATCCGGCTGGAAGAGTTGGAGATCGACGAAGGGATCCACCCGCGTTGCCAGCGGCGTGCCGGCGAATTCGCTGCCGGTAAAATATTCGCCTTGCAATCCGGGCTTTCCATCGCTCGTCGAGAGCGCCGAGGTGGGAATCAGTGTTTCGGTGCGCAGGAAATTCGTTCCGGGCGCGTACGACACGTGGGCCGCGGCAAACTGTTTGCGGATTCCTTCCAGCGCTGTGGTAGCGTGCGAAGCCGTGCCGCTGTAGTTGCCGTGGAGCACCTCGACAGATTCGGCCAACGGTCCCACCACTAAGACATTTTTCACACTCGGAGCGAACGGAAGCACCCCGTCGTTCTTGAGCAGCACCATCGATTCGCGGGCCGCCTTGAGCGCGAGTTCGCGGTGAGGTGCGCTGTCGATCTCCGAATCGGGGGTCTGGGCGTATGGCACCTTGTCCGGAGGGTCGAACATCCCCAGGCGCATGCGCGCCGTGAACAGCCGTTTCACGGCGATATCAAGATCCTTTTCACTGAGCAGGCCCTGTTTCACGGCGTCCAGGTACTTCACGTAGTCAGAGTTGTCCTTGGTCTCGGTGAAGAAATCGCCGCATTCATTGTCCATGCCCTTCTTCAAGGCAACTGCGGCAGCCTCGGCCGGGCTTTTCGTAAAGCGGTGTCCGTCGTAAATATCAACGATCGCATCGCAGTCCGATACCACGTAGCCGTTAAACTTCCAGGCGCCGCGCAACTGGTCCTGCAGCAGGAAAGTGTTCGCGCACGCAGGTTCGCCGTTGACGCGGTTGTAAGCGCACATCACGGATTCCGCTTTGCCCTCGATCACCGCGGCGCGGAATGCGGGCAGGTAAGTGTCTTCCATGTCGTGCCGGGATACCTGCACATCAACGGTGTGCCGTGTGGTCTCGGGACCGCTGTGCACCGCGAAATGCTTGGGTGTTGAGACGACTCGAAAATACTTCGGATCATCGCCCTGCAATCCCGTGACGAACGCCACGCCCATGCGTCCGGTGAGAAACGGGTCTTCGCCGTAGGTTTCCTGGCCGCGGCCCCAGCGCGGATCGCGGAAGATATTGATGTTCGGCGACCAGAAGTCCAGACCTTCCATGATGTCGCGTCGTCCCGCTCTGACCGCCTGATTATGTTTCGCGCGCGCTTCGGTGCCAATGACGATCGCCATGTCGTGGATCAAGGGGCTGTCGAAGGTGGCCGCCAGACCGATCGGTTCCGGAAAAACCGTGGCAGTCCCGGCTCTCGCGACCCCGTGCAGGGCCTCACTCCACCAGTTGTAAGCAGGGACCTGCAGCCTGGGGATGGCTCGCGCCTGGTTCACCAACTGCGAAGCTTTCTCCTCGAGCGTCATCCTTCCCACCAAGTCATCCACCCGCACGTCGATTGGTTGCGAAGGGTCCAGGTAAACCGCGCCAGCAGTTTGCGCCGCAGAAGGAATTAGCGCGCAAGGAACGAGAATGAGAAGCAGAACAAGAAACACTCCGAGGCTGGATCGAGTACGCGCTGGGTCCATTGAGATATCTCCTCGCAACCCGCACGATGGAAGGCTCGGGCGAGCACGATCATTCTTAAGAGGTGTCCGTAAACGATTACGGCGTGACGGTTGCTTTTAACACAGGGCAAAACACGCGGTCAACAGATTCCCCGGGCTGGAGGGGTGAGTGGTGTCTTGGCGCGGCGCAGAGAGCGAACGAAATACTATTTTGAGCCCGCAACTCGTCCGCGGCAAAAACGATAGGTGGTCAACTTGTCCAGTTTGATGTCGGAGGGAGTGGCGGCAATCAGCGCGGTCATCGTGCTTTCCGGACATCACTATCCTTCATCGGGATGCGGCGATGCAAGGTGACGCCGACCCATGTCTCGCGCTGAATTTGACTCCGAGTCCTGATTTATTTTTTGTGCGGGCATTGCCTCGAAAGGTACCTGTGAAAAAGAGTTCCCTTTTCGGAGTGAGCGAGAGTTACGCATAAAGTACAAGGCATCTGCCCTACTTTGTCCGCGCCGATCAAAATATCCACTTATTCATACGCCTCTCTGCGAACCCGGACCTTCACCTGTAAATTTTTTTGCTTGACAGTGCATCTTCAATGAATGTATCACCGTAAACGTTTCCGGTAAGGGGTTATCGCATACCCTGACGCCGGCGAACCAATCGATTCGGAGGCTGCCCCATGAAGCGCGTCTCGCCCACGTTTGTCGAAAAGTTAGGGCCTGCTCTGAGAGGCTGTACGCTTCGCCTCGCAGTTCTTGCACTCACCTTCTTCGTTATTTTCACCACCCAGGCTCTGGCCCAGGAGGGGACCGTCGTCGGAACGGTGACCGATCCAACCGGCGCCGCTCTACCGAATGTTTCGGTAACTCTCACAAACATAGAGACAGGTCTCGCCACGAAGGCCACCACGAGTGGAGACGGCCAGTATGTGGTGCCTAATCTTCACATCGGCCATTACACCGTAGACGCTAAAGTGTCAGGGTTCAGGCCTGCCCAGAGGACGGGCTTGTTGCTGAGTGTGGACGACCGCGCCCGCGTGGACTTCCAGATGCAGGTCGGCCAGGCGACCGAGCTGATAACCGTAGAAGCCAATGCGGTTGCCGTACAGACAGATACCGGGGAAGTCAGCAACCTGATCACCGGCCGGCAGATAGCGGACCTCGCCGTCAACGGCACGAGCCTGTTCCAACTTGCTGCATTGGCTCCCGGAGCATCGAACGATATCACCAATTACAAAGATGTCCCCGTGGGTGGTGATACCGCCGTCAGCTTCAATGGCCAGCGCACCGCCCACAATGTCTTCATGGTAGATGGCGGTGAGAACTACGACCGCGGTTGCGGAGGCTGCGTAAGCACGGCCCCTTCCAGCGAGTCGATGGCTGAGTTCCGCCAATTGACTTCGAACTACGGCGCCGACTATGGCCTCTCTTCTGCCGGAACCGTCACCATGGTGCTTAAATCCGGCACCAGCAGGTTGCATGGCTCGGCCTGGGAAAACAACCGCAATGACGCCTTTGATGCTCGCAACTACTTTTTCCCGGCTCCGAACACTAAGCAAGAATTGCGCATGAACATCTTCGGCTTCAATATCGGCGGCCCCGTCACCTTCGGCCACCTCTACAACCCGGACAAAAACAAGACCTTCTTCTTTTACAACATGGAGTGGCGCAGATACATCGACGGCGGGTCAACCAACCAGACGGTTCCCGATCCCGCAACTTACGGCGGCGACTTCAGCTCGGTTACCGATCCAATCCTGGTTCCCACTGCAGCCAGAGTTACTCCTGCCGTTTTGTTTGCCAACTGTCCGGGCGGAGCCGCGCCAGCCGGCGTCGTGCAAGGCGCGCAATTCCCGGGTAACGTGATACCGACCTGCATGATCCAGCCAAACTCCACTGCGTTGCTCGGTACGGGCTTTTTGCCGAAGCCAAACTCAGGCATCGCCAACGGTGTCGGGAGCTTCGTGGGCGGTTCCAACACCCCGACGAACCTGAAGGAAGAGATCGTCCGCGTCGATCACACCTTCAACAGCAAATTCTCCGTGTTCGGTCACTTTGTTGCCGAGCAAATCTCACAAGGCTACAACACGGCTCAGTGGAGCGGTGACAACCTGCCTACGGTTGGAGACACGTTCAACAATCCAGCTTACAGCTACGTCATTCACGCCACCCACACCATCAGCCCGTCGCTTCTCAACGAAATCGCCTTCAACTACAACGGCAACCGCATCAACATCATTCCCTTTGCTGCCACCGGGATGACGAGTCTCGCACTTCCGAGCGGATACGATGCGACCAACTCGCGTCTGTTCACGGGGCCGAATAACCTGAATCGCATTCCCAACATCACCCTGAATCATCAAAGCAATGCGAACTTCCAGATCTCCAGCTGGCCGTGGGTCAACCGCGCTGACGGTTACCAGATCCGCGACGACGTCTCCTGGAACAAAGGTGCGCACAGTTTCAAGATCGGCGGAAGCTGGGCGCGCTACAAGAAAGTCCAGGACCTTTTCGGAACGACCCAGGGAGCATTCACGTTCGAGGGCGCAGATGCCCAGAGTTTCACCGGAAACAGCTTCGCTGACTTCCTGCTTGGCACTGCCGCCGGTTATAACGAGCTTGGCGTCCAGGACCACGGCAACTGGCCTAACAATTCCTACGCTTTGTACATTCAAGACAACTGGCGCGCAACTCACCGGCTGACCCTGAACCTCGGCCTACGCTGGGATGGGGCGCCTCACACGTACGAATCCAACAATCGCATGGGGAATTTCTATCCCAACCTTTACGATCCGACCCAGGCCGCTACATTCGATAGTCTAGGGAATATCTGCAGCGGTCCAGCGGACCCCGGCTGCACAGCCGCAAGCCCTGGACTCGGCACCAGCCCGAACAAAATCCTGGCGGGCGTCCCCTTGTACCTCAACGGAATCGGAACGCCTGGGAAGAATGGCGTACCCACGGGTCTGGTGAACAATCACTGGGCTATGTTCGGTCCGCGGATCGGCTTTGCCTATGACCTGACCGGCAGCGGCAAGACGGTCATTCGCGGCGGGTTCGGCATCATGTACGAACGCATTCAAGGCAACGACATGTACAATGCCGGGCCGAACATCCCGTTCAGTCTGAACGTTAACCTGAACAACGTGACGTTACAAAACCCCAACATCCTGCTTTCGACCGGTGCTGCGCCCACGTTCCAGACCATCAAGGCGGCGGATATCATTGGTCTGGACATCAACGGTTACAAGCCGTCGACCAGCACGCAATACAGTGCCGGCGTTCAGCATTCGTTCGGCCCCAAGACGGTTCTGTCTGTCTCTTACGTAGGCAATATGAACCGGCACCTGAACGACTATGTAAACACTAACCTGCCTTCGCTGAGCGATCTCGCGATCATGACGGGAGGTACTCTTAACTACGAGAACGCGCCTAGCCTTCCGTTCAAAGGGTACAGAGCGATCAGTCAGTCCAGGAACGAGGCGAACGGCCATTACAACTCCATGCAGGTTGACTTGAACTCGCAAGCCACCAAGGACTTGCAGCTGCGTGCCTTTTACACCCTCTCGAAATCCATCGATCCAACCACCGGTGGCAGCGGTCAGGACTTGAACGGTGTCACGAACCCATATCTAGGGTGGCGGTACGATATTGGGCCGAGTCAGTACGACAGGCTCCACAACTTCTCCGCCAACTTCATCTACAACATCCCGATTCTGCGCAACAGCTCGAACGGCCTGATGAAGTCCGTGGTCGGTGGCTGGGCGGTGTCGGGGATCATTACCATCGAGTCGGGCCTGCCAGTCAACTTCACCGGGGGCAGCAATATCGTTGGCGGCAACAACAGCCCCGGCAATCGGCCTAACTTGAACGGCAGCATCAAATATGAGCATACGCCGGTGGCGTCCTCGGACCCCTTCCAGCATATCCAGTACGTAGATACCTCGGTGTTTTCGACTCCCGCACCGGGAACCTGGGGCGACCTCACCCACAACGCTATACGCGGACCGGGCCGCGACAACTGGAACCTCTCTCTCTTCAAGACCTTTGCCATCGGGGAGAGTGCCGGGCTGCAGCTTAAGTTGGAGACCTTCAACACCTTCAACCATACCCAGTTCCAGAACGTTGATAACGGTCTCGGCGACAGTCGCTTCGGCGAGTTCACGTCGGCCTACCCTGCGAGAATTGTCCAGCTCGCCGGGAAGTTTTACTTTTAACCTCTAACCCCTAACCCTCCCGTCCCGCTCGCAGCAAGCTGCGAGCGGGACGACGGTTTACGACAAACTTCAGTTGCTCAACGGCTCGCATCGAACCAGGTGCGAGCTTTTTATTTATCAGAATGGAGTCCCAGCGGAGCCCGCCAGGCTCCCAGAGTGAGCAGCCCTGAAGCCGGCAGCATGAATCCGGACTTACTTTGCTGGTGCTTCGACCGCAGCCAAAACGTAGGTCGTCAGTTTATACAACTTTGATATTGGTCTTCTGGGACAAGCGTGACGCCGCCATCAGCTATCGGCTCAAGTGCCAAGCTTTTCATCGGGACAGGCCCCGGCTCGAGATTCGGGGGAATATCCGGGATGGCAGTGACCGCTTCTGAGCCGCTGCCCGGAAATTGTCGGTACGCGGTGCAGCTGACAGTGCAAAGCTGAGCTTACTTTGCTGAAGATTCTTCGGCAGCAAAGACGTAGGTCGTCATTTTAAACAACTTGATATTCGCATGCTCGGACACAAGCGCGATCCCCCCGTTACTTGCGGGTTCAAGTACCACATTTTTCATTCGGACAGGCCGACTCGAGAGGATGGCAACGTCCGGGATGGCCCCTTGGCTGGCTTCTGAGCCGGTCGGAAATGGTCGGGACATCGGGGACTGCGACGACTGGTTGGGTCCATTCAAGGTCCTGGAGTCCGGATCCGGAGATTCGTTCGGCAGATTCGGCACTGCCTGCCCGGCCGCGGGGTAATACAAGGGCATCAAATAAGCGTTGAGGGGAGCCCATCCGCCATCCCAGCTTACTGTGTTCATGCGGATCGCGAGCCGCGCTCGGTCTTCCCCCCTCTTGGATTCGGATTCAACAACTACCCCAGATGCGACCGCATCCTTGGGGATTAGCGTGCCACTAAACAGGGTGGCGGCCGCAAGTTTTCCTTGAACCTTGGTTCCCGCAGGGGTTTTTCCGGCTTCGACGTTCTGCTGCAGAATCACAGGAAACTCGACGCAAGACGGGGGGAGGAGAAGCCTGGTGACTCTGCTGGCCAATCGAAGCCGCAGAGCAAAACGCAAGAATCGCTCCTTGTACGACTAACCTTCGAGTCAACATCGGCTTTGTTTCCTTGCGTTATCGCAGGGAAGAATTATACCCTCGGACCGTCAGATTCAGAACAGCCCAAATGTTTGAGTTGTAGCCACCGCTGTCCAAATTAGCCGGGATCGAGGGGCGGGAAATTGGGGCACAGGCCAGTGCCTGACGGGCGAGGACGCCCGTCCTCCATGGCGGATTTGTCCGAACTCAACCACTGCCGTCGTCCCTGTAAACTAGACTTCTGGTTAACGCTTTGCGACCTTAGCGCCCAAAGCCTTTAACCGCAAAGGTCGCAAAGGAGGTTGATCCTGAGACGAGCAGCCGTTTCGCGCATGAGCAACCGGAAGACCAGACTGGCCGCGGTTTTGCTGCTGCTGTCCCGCTTTGTGATTGCACAAGCCGCAAGCCCGGAAGAAGCGGTCGCGCTCCAACAACAGGGAAAGCTGGAGGAGGCGGCCCGGGCCTGGAAAGCGGTGACCGAGCGTAATCCTCGCGACGCTGCGGCTTTCGCCAGCCTGGGCGTGGTCCGCTCCCGGCAGCAGAAATATCCCGACGCGGCGGCGGCCTACAGGCGCGCGCTTGCGCTCGATCCCAGGCTGCCTGGCATCAATCTCAATCTGGGTCTTGCAGAGTTCAAGCAGGGCCATTTCCCGGCGGCGGTGGCCGCGCTTGGTGCCGCCTTGGCGGCTGACCCCTCGAGCGCACAGGTGCAGACACTGCTCGGGCTGAGTTATTACGGCGCTAAGAACTTTGCGCTGGCCTCCCAGTATCTCGAACCGGTGGCGAAAGCCGACCCTGCGAATGTCGAACTTCAACAGACGCTGGCCCAAAGCTGCTTGTGGGCCAAGAAGTACGACTGTGCCCTGGAGCAGGTCCGCAAACTCACGCAGCAGAATCCCGAGTCGGCCGCGGCGCATGTGCTCACCGGCGAAGCCCTGGACGGCCTGGGAAAGACTTCAGAGGCCATCGCCGAGTTCGAGACGGCTGTGAGTATTTCTCCGCGCCAACCCGACCTTCACTTCGGCCTGGGCTACCTCCTCTGGAAGTCGCACCAGTATGGCCGGGCAAGGCAGGAGTTCGAAGCCGAGTTATCTCTCGATCCCAACCACGCCCAGGCGCTGGCGTATCTGGGGGACATGGAATGGAAAAACAACAATCCGGAGGCGGCGCTCTCCCTGTTCAAGCGGGCGATGCAAGGCAATCATGACCTGCGCATCGTTTATGTAGACCTGGGCGCTCTCTACATGCAGCAAAAGAAGTACAAAGAGGCGGAGGCTGCGCTGCTCCGCGCCGTGGCTCTCGGCCCCGCCCTGCCCGATGCCCATTACCAATTGGGACGCGTGTATCAGGCAACTGGGAACACAGCAGGTGCGGAGAAGGAACTTGCCAAGGTACGAGAGCTTCACGAAAACGCGGAGGAGAGCCTCGTGGGAAAGATGCCTGCTTCTGAGCCTGGTCCCTCACCACCCAAATGAAACCATCAGCCGCCGAGGGATCGCAATTGACCAACGCCATCGCGGGATCGTCACCCATCTACCTGGCGCTAACGGAGCGATAACTTTCCGGCGGGCCCAGGTAGCTGGGCTTCAAGCCGCCCGTGTTTACGACGATTTTCTGCAGGACAACGCCGGGATCGACCATCCAAATCTTCAAAATGTGATATCCGGAAGTGGTCAGAGTGTGAGTCGATTGAATCTTACGGACGCTGTCCTTGACCGAGGTCTCCCAGTCAGTCTGCGAATTATGGGCCAGGGCGTCAATGATCTGCGGCGGTTGGCTATCGAATGCGATCGCATATCTAAGGCCGCGTCCGGGGACGAAGTTCAAAGTGGGGGCGAGAATTGTTTCTACCTGGATCGGCCCCGGATTGAATAGAAACATCTGGTACTGCAGGCAGGGAGCATCCGGCGGGGCGACGCTGGGAGCGGTCATGGGGAATATCGTCATCGACGATAGAGTTCGCCCGTAGTCGGCGATTTCACTCCAGCGGGCGGACGCAATTTCTGTCTTATGCGTGTAGTGCGCCGCCTCGATCGAAACATAACCATCGGCTTCGACAAAGCCCTGGAGAGCAGCTTTTGCAGGCTGCTCCGGATTGAATGTTCTCACTTTGACCACGACCGAACCCGCTCCGGCGCCGGACAGCGTCACCGTGCCGCTGCTGGAACCCTTCGGCGCCGTCCGCCAGTCCACACTGACCCACAGGCGCTGATCGCTGCCGATCGTTCCGTGGGTTGCGCTCAGCACGATCCAGGGCTGGCTGGCGCTGGCGGTGAAGGCAAATGGTGTTCGGCCGCGATTGAAGACATCAATGTAGCGTCGTGGCTGATTGAAAGCGTCGAGCACTGGAAGGGAGGGCTCAGGATCCGTTGCGTTTCCCAGCCGCGCCGCTTCTGAGCCTTCGACCGCGACACCCAACCCGGCCGGAACCGGAACCTCGATCTCTTTTACCTCGGGCATGACATTTGCCGGTGGGTCGTGCCATCCGGTGTAGCCGATGCGAGGCTGATCCATCATGTGGTTCCACTTGCCGTGCGCCAGCGTGTGGTTGTATTCACTGGATAAATCGGCATCGGCCTGAAAAAGCGCACGAGCTTTCGCGGCCAGATCATTGCTGCTCGCCCGGCCCTGGCTGGCGTAAAGATGGTTTTTGCCGACAGTGATGTAGAGCTCGGCAACCTGGGCGGAAGCTTTGACCGGGTAGAGAACAAGCTGGAAAAAGGCGTCGCGTTCATTCTCCGGCAAGGTGAGGTAGATCTGTTCCGCCTTGCGGGTGATGGCTTGCCATTCGCCCAGCACCTTCTCAGCCTCCTGATAGTCGACGAGGCTGAATGTGTCCGGCTCCAGCAGTTCCGGCTTTCGACGTCCGTTGAACTTCGTGTATTGGGCAACCAGGGCGGCAATCTCGGGCGCATACTTCGGTCCGAACTCACGTTGCGCCCACATTCTGGAATATTCCGGAATGCGCTCCTGGGGCCAATCTTCCGGATGCCATGCCAGGGTCAAAAAGAATTCAATGGGGAATTCCATCGGCTTCAAGTCGCCTACGTTTACGATCCATATGCGATTTGCGCCGTAGTGGTAGGCGAGATTCATCTGCTCCCACACCTTGGTGATGGGAATAGTGTTGAGCCATTTGTAGGAGCGCGGGTCGCCGACATAATCGAAGTGGTAGTAAACTCCGGCGCCTCCGGTTCGCGTGCGCTCCTGCGGCGTCGGCAGCCGCCGAATGTTGCCCCAATTGTCGTCGCACCAGAGCAGGGTTACGTCATCGGGGACCCGCATGCCCTTTTCGTAGTACTCCTGTACCTCCTTATATAGGGCCCAGTCCTGGGGTACGGCGGAGAGGTCCGGGTTCACGTGGCCGGCGATTATCTTGCGCTGGTCGGCCACGATTTTTTCCAGCAGCGCGATGTTGGCGCCTTCGGTCATGGGGAGATCGCCGTCTCCTCTCATGCCCAGCGTGGTAATGCTCTCGTAGTTCTTGTTGCGTTCAATACCTTCAGTCCAAAACTTTTGCAGGACGTCGGAATTCAGCGAATAGTCCCAGGGCCCGGTACCGTGCCGTTTCCATTCCTGCTGGGCGCGCAACATGGGCTCGTGATGCGAAGTCCCCATTACGATGCCATACATATCGGCGAGCTGCGGATTCAATGGATCGTCTTCGTTGAACGCGTTGTTCCACATGGCGGGCCAGAGATAGTTGGCCTTGAGCCGGAGCAGAAGTTCGAAGACCTTCTCGTAAAATTGATGGTTGAAGTTACCAAACTTTTCCTGCACCCAGCCGGAAAGCGCTGGCGCTTCGTCGTTGAGAAAGATTCCGCGGTATTTGACGGCGGGAGATTGCTGGACGTACCTGCCGGGTCTGACGAAGAGTGCGTCCCTATGGTGGACGGGGACGTCGGCCCACCAATACCAGGGCGAGACCCCAATCTGCTCGGAGAGGTCGTAGATGCCATAAATAGTTCCCCGCTTGTCGCTGCCCGCGATAATCAATCCGTTCGCGACCCCGGGCAAGGGCCTGGGCACTACCTGGATCAGAAACGACTCCCACTTCCCGGCAACGGGTGAAACGTCGAGCTTCTTTTCCCGGATGAGTTGGTCGATAACAGCGCTTTTTCCGATGGTCCCGACGATGATGAGGTTCGCCCCGGACGCTGCGTTCTTCGTCGTTGGCATACGTCCAGTGACCCGATCAACATCTGCGGCCAGATCGCCGACCGCGCGAACCACGCCGGCATGATCGTTCGCGTCCACATAGATGGCCGCGAGAGAAGTACCCTCAGCGATCGCGAAATCGTTGGGATGGCGAACCAGTTCCACATATTTCATCTGGCCGAGAGCACAAGCAGTGCCCTGCCAGGTGAGCAGTGAAAGCGCGGCAAGCGAATACGCGCAAGCGGTTCGCCTTAAATTCATGCTGGTTCCCGTGAGACGCCGATTTGTCGGCCGGCAAAGGTCAAAAAAACTACTCCCAATATAACCGCCTGGATGACCCGCCAATTCCGCGGCTTTCATTGACTTGCCCAAGAGTTCGCCATAGCATTCTTGGGCAGCGGAAGGGAAGATCCCTTGATATTGTATCGGACCACGGATGGGATGTTTGTCGAACACGACAGCAAGCTGTACGCCGTCAACGCGCCGTCGTTCGATCTCCTGGTTACCCGGGACGATCTGCTGGAATTTCTAACGTCCATTGTCGACGAGGGAAATCCTGCCGGGCACATTGACCAGAAAACCCTGCAGGCCCCGATCGGCAATCAAGAGGTCTGGGCCGCCGGCGTCACTTATTACCGCAGCCGCAGTGCGCGCATCGAGGAATCAAAATCGGCGGGCGGTGGCGACTTCTACGACCGCGTCTACTCGGCGGAACGGCCTGAATTGTTTTTCAAGGCTGTTGCACACAAGGTGGCGGGTCCGAATGGCACCGTGAGGATTCGCCGGGATGCGGCCTGGTCTGTTCCCGAGCCTGAGCTGACGTTGCTTGTCAGTCCGCGCGGTCAGATCATCGGCTACACCATCGGCAATGACATGAGTTCCCGCGATATCGAAGGGCTGAACCCGCTCTACCTGCCTCAGGCCAAGGTTTATGACCAGAGCTGCTCGCTCGGACCCGGCATCCTCATCCAAAATGATCGGCTGCCTTCCTCGACGCGCATCTCTATGGATATCCTGCGCGCCGGGCAGGCAGAGTTTTCAGCATCTGTCACTTTGACGGAGCTGAAGCGCAATCCAGCGACGCTGGTCGAATATCTTTTCCGCGACCACAGTTTCCCGTATGGCTGCTTTCTGCTCACCGGCACCGGTATTGTTCCGCCAGATTCCTTCACGCTGCAAAAGGCCGACGAGATCCGCATAAGCATAGAAGGCATCGGCACGCTGGTGAATACCGTCGCCTGAACCAAGACATTGTGGCGACATTTGGTTGAAGCACGCAACCTTGGGTTTCGGCGGAGTGAGATCGCCACGAAGGAAACTTCTAGAATCCCGCCATATACCTTCCGACTACGGCGGCGCATGCTTCCACAAATTGCTGTTCCGCCTGGTTGAACGTACTGGGGAAATAGCTTTCGATGTCGAGCTCGGCCACCAGCTTGTTCACGATAATCGGGACGACAATTTCAGACTTCACCAGGGTCGACCCCGAAAGGTAACGTGAATCGGTTTGCACGTCGTCTACGACCACGACCTGTCCGCTCCTGGCAGCCGCGCCGCAGAGTCCCCGGTCGAGAGGGATGCGCGCATTCGGTGTGAAACTGCCGACGAAAGGGCCTACCATCAGGAAGCCGGAATCCAACGGATCGACGAGATAGAAACCGACCCAATTGTACTTCGTCATCTTTTCGTGCAAACGCTGGGAGATTCGCTCCATCAACTCCTTCGGCGTGGAAGCCGTTCGAGACCATCTCCTGGAATTCGCGAAGAAGTCCTGCATGTAGAGGAGTCATGGTTGCCTCGTGTCGACCACGTTGGTCCGCCTTCTCAGAGCAGTTTACGCGAATGCACGGCGCCGTTTATGGGGCTCTTCGCTTCACCCACTCGTAAACCGTCCGGCCGGGCTCCGACTTGCCTCTGGCAAAAGAGTCATTCGTTGACTTGGTCGCGGCACCGTTCTACCATGCCATCCGTCGCTGCGAGGCTACTCCTGCATGCGCATCTTCGTCGCTATATGCCCATAAAGATGGAGACAGACATCTCGGGTGATGTGGTCATCCTTTATTGCTCCGGGCGCCTTGTGTTTGGCGACGAGACTGCTGCTTTCCGCGACAGAATAAACCACATCCTCCTGGGAGCCCAGCAGATTGTGGTGAATCTCAGCGGAGTCGAGTACATCGACAGCGGAGGCCTCGGCACGCTGGTCGGGACGCTTGCGTCAACCCGGAACCGCCACGGGGAGATCAAATTGGTTCGTCCCAATCAGCGCGTCACTGAATTGCTTTTGCGGACAAGACTGAACACAGTCTTCAAGTCGTATGAAAGTGACGACGAGGCAGTTGCAGCCTTCCATGCTTCCAAGCCGCCGATTTACGATTCGAACGCCTGACCCTATCTCGCATGTCGAAGCTCCGTCGCAAAAAAGCCTCCTTCCCGCTGAACGATACCGACTTCGCGATCAAACCGCGTAAGGCTGTCCCGCACGAGTTCGTACTGGACGCGATCGCGCCGCTTGCGCCCGTGACTCGCTCCATGTTCGGCTGCCTCGCGGTGTACGTCGAAGACAAGATTGTCCTCATCCTCCGCGACAAGCGCGATGGGACAGCAGATAAAGGAACGGCAGAAATGCAACGGCAGATAACGGCGTGTGGCTCGCCACTACCGAGGAACACCACCAGAGTCTGCGGCGGGAGTTTCCGAACATGCGCTCGATTCAGGTATTCCGGAAGAAGGTGACAGGCTGGCAGTTGCTACCGGCGGATTCGAACGATTTCGAAGAAGCTGCGTTGCGCGCCTGCGAGCTTGTTCTCGCGAGAGATCCGCGAATCGGGAAGGTGCCTGGAGCCCGCCGCGCCGCGAAATCAGGGACGAAGCAGGCCCAAAAATCTCCGAAGCGGGTGAAGAAGTTGAAATAGCGGTCCGGCAGAGTTTGTTTGCCCGTTGGGCATGCTCACACCGAAAATTTCGGATCCCCTTCGAGAATCTTCATCTCGAGTTTCGGAGCTTCACCATCTTTCCAAAGGCCGGTGCGAAATGTTACGCGATAGCGCAGAGGGCCGCCGTCCGGCCCGTCACTGCGTTCGACGGGGCGGGGAATGCAGACAAACTCAGTTTCGATGAATCCGCTGGTCGCGTGAACCACCGAGTAGCCGTGGCCTCCCATATCGACAAACGAAAGATGTGGCGACAAGTCGCGATTCGACAGGGCTCGCGCTTTCGCAATGTCGCCGCTCTGCGCGTACTCGAAACATGAACGCACTCCGTGCCGCAAGAGCAGGTTCATGGTGGGCTGCATCGCGTGATCATCCGGCCCTTGTCCAACGTAGAGCAATCGCAGGGGATGGTCTTTCGGCAAAGTGTGTTCCAGTGCTTCGACCACTCCTGGCGCGGAGATCGAACCCGTCACAAAGGCAACGCCGATCGGCACGAAGGGTCTTGGCGGAAGGGATTTCGCAGCCAGTCCTGCCCAAAAGCTATGCCGATCTCCCGCGACGGTGACAAAACCCGTGATCCGATTCGCCTGGACGAAGTCGTAGATTTCGCCGCGCTCCGCATAGGCGCTGCCGTGATCTCCCATGGGAGAGACTGCATAGCCGCTCTCCGGCCACCGCTTCGCCGCTCCCTCCGGGAGGTTTTGAAGATCGGCGCGCATGTCGAGTGTGGCAGTAGTATTGCCCCAGATTTTCCACGTAGCCTTCGAGCTGCGAAGACGTTCGAGGAACCACGCCTTCTGTTCCGAGCCGAGAATTGTCTGTGCGGGCCGGTCCTTGCAGAAATTATCTATCGCGACACTGCCGAAGCGAATTGATGCCGGCGGCCGACCACCGTTGTACGTTCGCCCGGCGTCCAGGATTTCCATGGCATTCTCTGAGATAAATTCGGGGAAATCATCGCTGGATAAAAGTTTTGCCTCAGGCCGGTCGGTCGGCTCCTCGGAACGATACGTGCGCTGGTCGGTGACGATCAGCTCCACATTCCGGCCCCAGCGCAAGGCGCGGTAACCCTTAAGGCTGCCGATGGCGGCGAGATTGTTTGGTTCTTGACCGAGGCCGTGTTCGTCGAACACGGTCACCGGTGTATCGACCACCGGCGGAGGATCGAAGCGATCGAGGGAAGGCCCGCTCGGTTTACTGATGCGTGCCGGCTGGTATTCGAAAAACGCCTGGTTGGCCGCCACCTTGCGAGTTTGCCTCGGCAGCGTTTTTCCTTCAAACCTCTGCAAGGATTGCCAGCCCAGCCAACTAAACTCGTGGTTGTCCCACATGTTTACGAAGGGCCAGCGCGCGCGCGCATCCTGAAGGTCCGGATCGCTCAGATAGGCGCGATAAACAGCGCGATAGTCTTCCACAGTCGTCGGAATGTGAAAGTCGCGGATCTTCTCGCCGTGCGCATAACGGACAAGGTCTCGCACGCGACGGTCGTACATGCCCTGCGGACGGTCCTCCGGGTACCAGACAATTTCATAGATGAAATCGCCGAGGTGCAGGACGAAGCCGATCCGTTCTGCTTCGGCGGCGTGTTCGTCCTCAAAGATCATTCGACGGTAGGCGTTCTGGGCCCCGTCGTTCGCATTCTGGCAGCTCACAAAAACAAACCGGACGGGATTTGGATCGTCCACTGCGGGCGCCGTAATCGTCCTGCCCACACGGCTGCCAAAACCCTCGGAATCGGTGAAGCGGTACCAGTACACGTGGTTGGGCTTGAGCCCGCCAACCAGCACGCGGCAAGTCCAGTCCGACGCCGCAGAAATCGGGGCCGCAGCGGACGCTACGACACGGGCAAACAGCTCATCCTCCGAAACCTCAACGTTCAGCTTGGGAGAGAGGCTTTCGCCAATGGGCGGACGGCGCGTCCACAGCAGCACGCTGCTGCTATCGGGATCTCCCGACGCCACTCCCTCGGGGAAAAAATCGCGGTGTTCTCGCCATTCGAGGCGGGACTTCGTTGCAAACGGACGCCCCCAGGCTGCCGTGGCGCCCATGGCTGCTGCCATAGCCAGGAAAGATCGTCTAGTAATGATTGACATTGGTTTCTACCGTTCAAACCAAGAGTGTACAGCGGCCGGCGCCTGCACATCGGGCCGTCAGCTTGTGCTGGCGGCTTTGTGTTCAGAACAAATCATATGGAAGTCCTCGGCTAGGGATGACAATTTATAAATCCGGGGACAGGACCCAGTCACTTCTGCAAGAACCCTTCTAACTCCAGCCATTCGGAGAACCTGTCAATCCAGTGATCCGTAGGAAGGTCGTGCTTGCGCATTCCGAAGCCGTGGCCGCCCTTGGCGTACATGTGCAGCTCGGCGGATTTATGAGCGGCTGTCCACCTCTCGTACAAGGCAACACTCTCCGGCGCGAGTCCGAGCTGATCGTCGGTCGCAGCCACGATAAACATCGGCGGTGCGTCCGCTGGAACCTGAACATCTTTCGATATTCCCCCGCCGGCATAGATCGGAGCAATGAAGGAGGGACGGCCATCAGGTGAGTAATTAAATGCAACTCCGGCAGCGACCCTTCCCCCAGCGGAGAATCCCACAATGCCAACGCGGTCCGGGGAAACTCCCCATTGCGCGGCGTGCTGCCGAACGTAGGTGACCGCTGCCAAGCCATCTGCGACGGACAGGGGAACGACCCTCCCTATCAGCTCGTCAAATTTCTGCCGCTTGGCAAAGAGAGTCAAGAATTCCTGTGTGCCGTCGTCGCCGGTGTGGGCCAGGCGGTACTTCAAGACAAACGCGGTCACGCCTTTCCCGGCCAGGTACCTGGCGACATCGGTGCCCTCGCTGGTGATAGAGAGGGCCATAAATCCACCGCCCGGGCAGATCACTACCGCGGTACCGTTTCTCAACTCCGGCGTAGGCGCGAAAACGATCAAGCTTGGCTTGGTCACGTTGGTGACGACTTCAGTGTGCCAGGCGTTCGAGAAGTACTCTTTCTCTGGATAATTCTCCTCCGTCGAGCCCGGCGGCGTGCCGGGGTAGAGAGGAATGACATCCTGGGCGGCAGCCAGAGTCGCCAGGAACATTGCCAGGAAAAGCGCTCGAAGAAGAGATGTTTTCATGGCCGCGTAGTTTAGCAGAGAGTCGCGTCTGCGCCCTACGTGGTTCTGTGTGTCAGCGTCTTGCCAATCGCGAGCAGTGAAGATGGCATCTTCGTCCTACGCTTAAGGTGGGAAGAAGTTGATCAAATCATCGATGGATCGCGAAAAATGACGGAAGCCTTTCGCTTTGCATTTGCCATTCGGGCCACGGGCTTAGTTCGAACGAAGCAGCAATCTGAAGGGTTATTGTCATTCCACTGCAACGGTTTGCACCGCCCATATTCCGGGCCTAACCTGCGCGCTGTAAGCTCTTCTGCTGCAACACCTTGGATTTCCGTCCTTTGGCTGGAAACTTGCTCCTTCAACGAGGTAACCTGAGCCCGCTCGCCCGCCCCCCGGGTTGTAAGGGAAAGGACCACCGTGGACGAGCAAAAACCGTTCGGAAATCCTGAGTTTCTCAAAGGTCAAAAGTTTGACAAAGGCGCATTCTCGCGGATGGACCCAAGCCAGCTGCCGACTGCATCGCTGAGCAGGTCCGATCTAAGTGAATTGCTGGCTGACCTCTCCGCGCAAAACGCCGGAGAAGAGTTCCTCCTGGACCGGGAACTAGAGCAGGCTTGCCTTTCCACCGGCGCCACTGGGGCGGCGATTGCCCTGGTCCGGGGAGACAAGATCGTCTGCCACGCCACCGCCGGCCCTCACGCCCCCGATATCGGAGTATGCCTCGATCCCGATCACGGGCTCTCGGGAGCGTGCATACAAACCCGCAGCCTTCAGCAATGCAACGACACGGAGACCGACTCACGCGTTGACCCTGAAGTCAGTCGAACTCTGGGCGTCAGGTCGATTGTGGTTCTGCCGCTCATCGAGCGCGACAAGCTGTTTGGGGTCTTTGAGGTCCTTTCGTCTCGACCCAACGCTTTTGACCAGCGCCATCTGGATACGTTGCAGGCCCTGACCGATCGGATTGTCAGGGGCAGAAGTCAGACCTGGGAAGCCACTGCCGCGGCCACTCCCACAGGGTCTGCACTCGTCGCGCCCAAGGTGGAGGAAGTTATTCCCAGTCCTCCCGCCAAATTGCAGCCAGTAGTCCCACTAAGCGCGCGCTCGGGCAAGACTGACTTGTGGGCCGCTACGCTGGGCTTGCTTGTGATCGCCGTGGCGCTGCTTTTGGGTACATTGGTGGGCTGGCGACAGGGTTGGCAGGAAGCAACCTCTGCGCTGCGCGCCAGCTCGCCTCGTCTTCGCGCCAGTGTCTCGGCCACGCCCGCACAGACCGGCCGGGTTTTGCCTTCGAATGTGCCGCCCTCGAGTTCCGCGGCGACAGACGAGTGCGGGCAATCTGGGGCCTCTGGTCCTTCAACTCAGCCACCCAGCGGTGGACTGACTGTTTGTCAGGATGGCCAGGTAATTTTCCGCCAATCCGCTTCCGCTCCGTCGCCGACACAAGACGTGCGGACCGCCAGTCATTCGCGCAATTTGCAACCTGATCCCCAACGGCGATAGTTGCACCGATTCGGCCGGTTTCAACGTCGTCAACTGAACGTCTGGCTTGGGAGGGTAACAAAATGGGTTTGATGCAAACGAATCGAATTGCGGAGATCGCACCTGCGTACGCGGATGATTCACAACGGAAGGTTCGCCGGCAGATGCTGGTCGCGCTGACCTTGCTGCTGACCGCGCTGGTCCTGGTCCTGGTAAAAGATCGTGAGTTCTGGTTTCCGTCCGCGCCAGTTGCGCAAACCGCATCAGAGCCCCTGTCAGAACCAGTGGAACAAGCTACGCCCGCGCCGGCCGCACCATCGGCGCCTGCCAGCAAGACCACTCCGCCAGTTGCAGCGGCGCGAATGAAGACGAAGGCGCACACGCCCGCGGCGACGACGCCTACCGGTTCGAAGGCAGCAGAGACATCGGCTCCCGTGGCCGCCAGCCGGGCCGTTCTTCCTCCTCTGCAGGTCGAGGTGGTCGCCGGGGACGAGCACCATCCCGTACAGGGAGGCAATAACTCGGTGAAGGTGGATCTTTCGCAAGCTGCCTCGGCCAAACAGCCTTCCGTTTCCACCGGCGTTACCAACGCCGCCGGGCGCGTCCAGCTTTCTCCCGGCGTCGCCGACATCGTTTCACGCTCGGTAAACCCCACTTATCCTATGCTGGCGAAAAAGATGAAGGTTGAGGGCGCTGTGGTGCTGAATGCGATGATCGGACGGGACGGGAATATCCAGAAGCTCCAGGTGCTTAGCGGCCCCGCGATTCTTTCTGCGGCCGCCCGGGAAGCCGTGCAGCAATGGCGATTCAAGCCGTACCTGCAGTCGGGTCAGGCAGTCGAAAGTGAGAGCCGCATTACCGTAAATTTCACCATCTGGACTCGTTGATGCCAGCTGGGCTTAGATACAGGAAAGAAGATCCTGAAGTTGCCTGGCCCGAGGCGCAAAATCCTGCACAGTCGCACCACTGCAAGAAAACAGAAATCGGCTATATCCCTTGCTGGACGGCCCATTTCAGGCATCCATGGTGTAGAATGCCGTCTAACTTCCGCCCCCCCAAACGGAAGCCTGACTTTATGTCGTACCTATCCGATTCGGGCTTTGCGACTCTGCCGTCGAGAGTGACTGCCGCTTCCAGACTGGTAGACGTCGATTCCAGATCATCGATCTACACATCGTCAATCAATACTAAGGAGAGCATTTCATGTCCGAGACACTCAAAGTAGCGCGACCCAACTCGAGCTCTGACGCCGAGAAATATTTCAGCTTCCATATTAAGGGCTGGACGAATTTTGACCCGATGAACACGACACTGGCGCAGGTTGCCGGACGGATCGAACGCGGGGACGGATTTCTGACGCTGGTCGAAGTTTTGAAGATTGAAGAGAATGCGTCCATGATCGACGACCCGGAAGCGAAGAAATGGTTCGAAAATATCCTCGCGGCCAAACGCCTGATACAGAATGTGAACGAACTCCCGGCAAAAATACGGGAAGACCTTCGGGCGGCGCTGAAAAGCGAGGAAGAAGCCGGTCCCAATAAAGTTGTGACACTGGACCCCCCGCCCGCTCCGTCCGTAAATGAGGAAGCCGCAGGCCGCGTCAAACGCTTTCCGTAGCCTGGACGCGTCTGGAGATTTCGCGGCAGCCTTATTACTTCAGCTTTGCGCTCCAGTTCAGGACGACAGAAAGCGGAGTGATGGCTGTCTTCAGGTGTGTGTTGATGAGGAATTTCTGCCCGTCCCGACTGACCTCGTAGGAGAACTGCTCGGAAGTTGCGAGCATTTCACGAGGATTGGCCTGGAAAAGCGCCGCCGGCGTTCCAGGGTCGAAACTAGGACCGGTTTTCACCGGAACCGCCATCATCTTGCTTTCGGGAGAAAGATAAAATAGCTCCTGACCGTCGCCTCGCCATTTAGGCTCGACGCCGCCCGCGTTCGATACCTGCCACTTTCCATGCGCCTCGGGGAAAGAGGTTACGTAAACCTCCCAGCGTCCGCTCTCATTGGAGGAGTATGCGATCCATTTGCCATCGGGCGAGAACCGTCCGCCCTTCAGCGTGGAACTCGCCTTGAGAAACTGGGTAGGCTGGAATTCTGGAATCGTGACGAACCACAGGTCGGCGCCGCGCTCGTAGAGAATATATTTCCCATCCCTCGACCAGTCGGTGGGAAACCTGTCAATATCGTCCTGCGGAATCGGCTTCTCCTCCTGCGCCCCGTTGGTGCCCTTTAAGTACAAATCGAAGTGGACACCGCGATTGGAGCCGAAAACTATCCGGCTTCCATCGGGACTCCAGATCGGTGTTGAGTCAATCGCCGCATCGAAAGTCAGGCGTTTCGCGCTCTGGTTTTCAAGGTCGTAAGTCCAGACGTCCGTGTTCTGGCTGGCGGGATCGGTTGTGTCCGAGGCGACGGCCTTGCCATTGGGAGACAGACTTATGTTCCCGTAAATGCCGGGCTTCAGCACCATTCCAATTTCTTGGCCTTTCCGGTCGAACCACAGAAGTTGAGAGGCTCCGGAGTCCCCGGCTTTTTGCGCGACCAGTAAGCCGGTGCTGGTAGCGGCAAATACGGCTTCAGAAATACGGGGCAAGTATTGAATATCCGTCAGGATGGGGAAGGCCTCCCCGGCCGTCTCAGATTTTTTGGTATCGAAGGCCTGACCGAAAAGAGTCTGATCGCGGTAGAAAAGCAAATATGGGGCTACGTAGGATGCGTTCGCGCCCGCTTTGGTTACCAACCGCTTCTCATTCGACCCCAGCGAACCCATGTAAACCGAACTGAGCTCTCTTCGGCCGGAAAGATGGATCGCGGAGTATAAGTAGTGGATTCCATCGGGCAGGAAGAAGGGCCACCGATGGCTGTCTTCGAGCAGGCTTTTGTCCGGAACTGTGATTTGAACCGGAGTTCCGCCCGCTGCGGAAATTCTGAAGAGGCCGACTCCCAAGTGCCCGCTGGGAGTAAAGACGATGGCGCCGTCCTTGCTCCACGTGCCGCCTCGACCGCTGGGCGCGTCGCAGAGCGTTTGCACCGGGCCTCCAGCCAAACTCAGCTTCTTGAGCTTCCCATCGGCGAAGAACCCAAGCGATTGCCCGTCAGGAGACCAGAAGGGAAAGCTGGCGCCCTCGGTGTTGGCGAGGCTGGTCGCATCCTGCGTTCCCGGTTCATAGATCCAGATTGCGCTACTCCGGTCGGTTTCCCGATGCCCGACAATGGCTACAGTATGACCATTGGGAGAAACAGCGACATCCCGCGCGGCGAAGGGAAGTGGAGCGGAAAAGAACTTGGTCTCTGGGGGCACTCTCGACCCGCTCCACCACGCGACGAAAGCGATAAGCAGAACCGCGAGTCCGCCTGCGACCAGCCAGCCCACCAGCTCGCGCCCGTTCACCTTTCTCTCTGTGGACTGGAGAACTGGAGCGCCACCCTGCGCGATCCCCTTCATCTGCAGCACCACATCATGCGCGGACTGGTAGCGGTCGTCCGGATTCTTCGCCAGGCAGGTGGTGACGAGATACTCGAAGGCTGGCGGCGTCCGCGGTTGGGTCTTTGAAATTGACTCCGGTTCCTTTTCGAGAATCGCGCTGGCCACGCTGATCTGGCTTTTGCCCTCGAACGGCCGGCTGCCGGTCAGCATCTCGTAAAGCACGCCTCCCAGGGCGAACAGGTCGGATCTGGCGTCGGCCTCTTTGCCCTCGATCTGCTCCGGCGACATGTATTGGATGGTCCCGATTACCGTACCCGCACTGGTAAGGGGAGAAACGGGACTGGCCTCGGTCATGGTCCGCGCCGCCGACAGCAGAGGCGCGCTCGGATGCTCCAGGAACACCGGCCGCGGACTTGGCCAGGCCAAAGTCCATCAGCTTGGCGCCGGCTTTGGTCAGCATGATGTTGGCCGGCTTCAGATCGCGGTGCACAATTCCCTGCCGGTGCGCGACGGCGAGCGCTTGGGCGACGGCAGTCCCGATCTTTAGAATTTCGTTGAGCGGCAACGGTCCCTTACGAAGGCGCTCTGCCAGAGTTTCCCCTTCCAGAAACTCCATCACCAGATAATCATTGCCGTCCTGTGAACCGATGTCGTAGAGGTGGCAGATATTGGGATGGTTGAGCGAGGAAATAGCCCGGGCCTCGCGTTCCATGCGCTGCTTCAATTCGGGCGAAGAAGAAAGATGGGAGGCGAGAACTTTAATGGCTACGGTTCGATCCAGGCGGATGTCCCGGGCGCGATACACTTCGCCCATGCCGCCCGCTCCCAGCGGAGATTGGATCTCATACGGCCCGAGTTTCATCCCGGAAGTAAGGGCCATGGGTGGGCGCCATTATATGCCACCGCTGAAGGAGGCCCGATCAGTTGGTTCCGATCGCATTGTGGGAGGGACGGGTGGCCCACTCAAGCCCGATTTTGGCTTGAGTGGGGGTGTCCAATTCCCCCCAACTCTCTCATCCCGACCGGGGAAGATCATCGCCAAAGCGATGATCTGCGGAGTGGAGGGACCTGCTGTTGCGACGTCAACAGGCCACGAAGGCGCTGAAGATCGCGTCGTACTTATGATGAGACAAGGCAAGAACCAGGGGCAGGAAGACTCTGTCCACCAACCGCCCGACTCAAACCAAAACCAGGCTTGAGTGGGTCACCCTTCCGATCAGATTCCCGCGTACCAGGCATAGCCTGCTTCCGGAGACGCGGAGCCCAGGCCCTTGCCGAACTTTTTCATACTGTCGGTGAGCGTGAGGTGGGTGATGAATTTAACGTTCTTGTAGCCCAGTTGGCGGGGAACCCGCATGCGAAGCGGCCCGCCGTTGCCCACGGGAAGTTCACCGCCATTCATCCCATAGGCGAGAAAAGTCTGCGGATGTGATGCATCGGCCATATCGATGCTGTCCCACCAGTCAGTATCGATCGAGGAGTAGACAACGTACCGGGCTTGCGGGAGCACTCCCACGATGTCCAGCACGTGTGAGAGAGGCACGCCAATCCACTCAGCTACGTACGACCAGCCCTCTTCGCACTGCAGCATAGTGATCTGGCTGCGAGACGGGTAACTCTTGAGCTGGTCCAGCGAAAACGAAGCGGGACGGGCGACCAGGCCGTCGACAGTGAGCCGCCAGTCAGCAAATCCCCCGGCCTGAAGGCGCTTGTACGCATCGTTTAGAGGCGCCATTTCGTTGGCGAAAGGAGGTTTTGAAATCAGGCTTCGCGGGAACTCGCGGGCCAGCGAGTGTTTCGTCAACAGCCGGTGGGAAGCGTAGGTCAGGGTTTCGCCGAGGCCGAAGATTCCACCGTGATCGGGCGGAACCAGCCCATATTTTTGCGCCAGGCCAGCGGCCACGCCCAGGCCAGCAACGCCCGCCGCGGCTGCGAGTCCGGTTGTGATCAGTTTGCGGCGCGATAGATCTCGAGGTGACGACTCTCTCATGGGTGCTCCGTATCTGCATCGGCGCGGCCGGTGATCATTGCCCGCATACGGCTCTTGAATCCGGCTACGAAAACCATCACTACGTGGACCAACACGAAAAGCAAAAGAGCCAGGGAGACGAAGAAGTGAAGCGTGCGCGCGGACTGCTGCCCGCCAAGCAGATTGACGGTCGCCGGGACCGCGGAAACAAAGGCGGGAGACATCGCCAGGCCCGTCCAGATGACCAAGGGGAAAAGAACGAAGATCACCAACAGGTAGCTAAGCCGCTGCAGCAAGTTATATGACCAGGCTTCTGCCACACTCGGCCGCCCGAAGCGCAAACGGCTGGCGATTGCGCTCGAGAACGCCCGCCACGAACGATCGGCCTTATCCGGGAGCAAGGCTTTCCGGAAATGCCCGGTGAAAAAGCCGTAGATCACATACAGCAAGCCGGTCAATACCACTACCCACGCAGATTGAAAGTGGAGATACCGGCTCCAGCCGTTCTGGTCCGGCAGCACGTACCCGTAACCGGTCGGCACCAATGCCCTCGAGGAAGGGATCGGAATCTTGAACAACACTGGAGTTAAATCATTGCCGGTCTCGCCCCAATAGAAGCGCGGGTGAGAGATCAGAATTTCAACTCCGGTGACCAGCAGGGCAATAAAGCAGAGAGTGGTGATCCAGTGAGTAACACGGACAAGCACAGAATGCCGCGCCGTAACCGTCGCAGCCGGAACAGCCGAGGCAGCACCTGGGATGCAAGCGGACTCGCTCACAGCGGAATGGTATCACGGGGCGCGAACATTGTTTCGTCGGCTGGTTCGGCTTGAGTTTTCCCCTTTGCGACCAACCGTTCGCGGCAACCGTGGGCTTCAGGGCCGGGCCGCTGGCACGGTCCGCTGATGGAGCTGCCAGTGCTGTGCCAGCTCACGCACCACGGTACTGCCGACCCGATAGGCGTTGTCGATTGCCTCGCCGTAGGCGGCGTAGTTGCCGGTGGCCTCGCTCTTGAGGAGATCCGCCGGCGACGTATTCTTCGGCGGCATTGTGAAATCGCTGCCGGTCCTGAGATCGAGAGCGCGCGCCAGATCGGCGCGGCCGGCGTGGGCAAGGAACGTAAGCGCCTGCAGAAACGCGGCGTCTTCCTCGGCCGAAGTGGTGAATCGGCCTTTGCCCTTCGTCCAGTACGGCACCCATTGTCTGGCCCACTCGGTCATCCTGGCGCCGATCCAGAAGCGGTCTGCGGTCAGGGTATCGCCCTTCAGGACGAACGGCGGCTTCTGCGCGTTGGGCAGGTCAGAATAGCCTGCCCGCGCCGCCTTGAGCTTGTCGTTATCGGGAAGGAACACGTTGCGCGTCAGCTCATAGGCCCAGCTCGCGAGCCCGTCGTTCAGGTCATAAGCCAAAACGCCGTTGTCGGATACGGCCGGGGGAGCCGGTTGCGCGAAAGGCGTCGCTCGATCATAGGCCACGATGCCGGTCGGCCAGTTGGCGGGAATCTCGCGGCCATCGATCTCATAAGCCAGGTCCCCATCGACGACGTAACTAGCCCAGACAGCCGAGCCTACCGAGGCCTGGCTGGGATCGATCCCGGCGATGCCTGCCAGTATCCAGTAAGCTTTGCTGAGGTCGAAGCGCGGGTCGAGGCCGAGGGCCATGATCGAGGCCGCCGCCGAGGACTTGCCGGCTCCGGTCAGAATGCCCAGCACATGGTCCTCGGCGTTGTAGCGCAGGGAGTGGAAGCCTTGCGGAAACGGCAAGACTTCGGGCAGGGGATAATGCTCGACCCAGTTCTGGAACTCGCCCGGCGCGTCGCCGGTGTCATTGCCGACCTCGAAGGTGGTCACTACCACCACGCGGATCTGCAGCGGTGCCGGCGCGGCCGCCGCCAAAACAGACGAGGCAATTCCTGCGAAGAAGAGGATTGCCCCCGCCCACCGCGCGAGTCTCCAATTCATCCGGTGTCCCCTTTCGGTTGCAACATTCTGGAACGGCATCTCCACCCGGCCCATTATCCATGTCGTATCCTCCCGGAGGCCAGGTTGATATACGATACCGCCTTATCTGCGCCGAATCGGCTTGTCCACATGGAACCTGCAAGGAAACGCCCGATGCGATTCATCGACCGCGAAGAAGTTGCCAGACGTCTCACCTACGAAGTATGCATCCCGATCGTGCGCGATGCCATGATCGCATTCTCACGCGGCGAAACCAGGCAACTGCTGCGCTCGATCATCCCTCTGTCCGAAGGCCGCTTGTTCGGAGTGATGCCGGGTGCGATGGGTGTCCATGCCCCATTCGGGGCAAAGTTGATCAGCGCGTTCCACGAAAACTTCGCGCGTGGAATGCAGTCGCATCAGGGGCTGATCATCCTGTTCGAACCTGACACCGGCGCGCCGGTTTGCGTGGTGCACGCCGGCGAGGTCACGGCCATTCGTACCGCGGCGGCCAGCGCGGTGGCTACGGACGCATTAGCGCGTAAAGATGCCCGGCGCCTGGCCTTGCTCGGTTATGGCGAGCAGGCTGCAACTCATGCGCGCGCGATCCACAAGATTCGCCCTCTGGAATCCATCGCGGTCTGGGGACGTTCGCCCGAGCGCGCTCAAGCCTTTGCGAATCGGATCCAGACGGAACTGGCCGTGCCGGTTGTCGCCGCCAGCGACGTGCGGGAAGCCGTCGCCGATGCCGACATTATTTGTACGGTTACCTCAGCGTCCGAGCCCATCTTAAAGGGCGAGTGGGTGCGGCCGGGTACGCATCTGAATCTGGTCGGTTCAGGCTACGCGGGGCCCGCGGAAGTGGACAACGATCTGGTGGTTCGCTCCCGCTTCATCGCCGACAGCCGCGAAGGCGTTCTCAACCAGGGTGGAGAGTTTCTCCGAGCCAAAGCGGCGGGCTTGGTCGGCGACGAACACATCGTCGCTGAGATTGGCCAGGTGCTGGCGGGCGAGATTGAAGGCCGCCGTTCCGCGGAGGAGATCACCGTCTACAAGTCCCTCGGACACGTCGTCCAGGATTTAGCCAGCGCCTGGGCGCTCTACTCCCAGGTTGAATGACGCTTGTCCTCGTCACTCCCTGTAGTCGCGCGAGTCGCTGCCGGTCGCATGGGGGATAATGAGCGTATGGTCTACCCAACCAAAATTGCCCTGGTCATGCGGCTCACGGTTTTTTGCCTGTTGATGGCGGGCCGCCTGCCTGGCTTTAGCCAGACGGCTAAGGGCCCGACACCGAAGGATCAGACGGTGCAGGTCGACGTGACTCAATTGGGTGCAAAGGCCGATGGAAGCAACGCGGCTGCCACCACCGCCGCCTTCCGCCAGGCTTTCCAGCTTGCGGCTTCCGGAACCATGTTGGTTCCGGCCGGGACTTATCTGCTCGATAATTCCGCCGGCCCCGTACTCGTCAAGGACTTCAGCGGCGAGTTGCGCTTTTCACCTACGGCCAGGCTTCAGTTCACTGCCAACACCCACGGCGGCCTTTGGTTCCTGGGAGGCAATAAGGCCCGAATCCACGGCCTTCGCGCCGGCTACGTTTCTCCGCCTCCGGTTCGCGTGGGGTCTGAAGAAGCAATCAAGTTCGATGGTGCGACGGACACGCTGGTGACGGAGGTGAATATCGAGAACAGCCCCGCGGCTGGACTACTGTTTTTCAATTCCATTCGCCCAAAAGTGGTCAATGCCGTAATTCAACATACCCGGGCCGACGGATTGCACTTTGCCAACTGCCAGGACGCGCAAGCTTTCAACATCCGTACCACTGACACAGGCGACGACGGACTCGCGTTTGTGAACTACCTCTCCGCCCCGGGCCGGACCGGGGGCTTGGCGAAAAATATTACCGTCAGAAATTCGGCGGCACGTGGCATCACCGTAGTCGGGCAGTCGCTGGTTACTATTTCGAGCTTTCTCATCGAGAACACTTCGTCGAGTGGAGTGCTTTGTGGCGAGGATTCGTTCTGGAAGACCAGGACCCCAACCGGAGTGCGATTTTCCCAAGGTCAGATCAGGGCCGCGGGCCAGCTCAAGCCCACGGTCGGAAACACCTTTGGAATTGAGGTTCATAACGGAAGCTGCACATTTTCCGAAATCGAAGTCAGCGGCTCGGCCGACCGCGGCCTCAGCGCCTTTGGACCGGACCAAACGCTTGCACTGACCGGTGTGCGGGTGAAAGCAAACCTGGGTGGAGACGGATTCAACATTCAAGTGAAGCGGGCGGATATTTCCAATGCCAGAGCCGAACAGTCCCCTGGGTACGGATTCTTTTTTGGAAATTGTTCGTCCGTCTCCGCATCGCGCCTGGCGACTCTGAATGTCTCCAGAACTAGCCCGTTGCACCGCGCCATCTGGTTTGAAAATGTGCGGGAAATTAAGGCAACGGAGATAACCATTGAAGATCGCCAGGCCGCGCCCACCGGATACGTGCTGGGAACGTTTTCGTCGACGGTCAAGCCAGGGGGGTACATCCGTGGCATCGCGGCGACGATCTCAGGTGGACGACTGCAGGTAGAGAACAACTCACCCGACCTCCTGATTTCCGGGATTCATCACTGACGTTACATCGTTAAGCTCAACTCGAAGACAAAGAGGCGATGGCTGGTTTGGAGGCTCGGACGATTGTTCGATCGCCGAGGCTGGTGCACGGCCCTTGGCTTTTTCTTCTGCGACCCATTGGCGACCCGCCATCGTACACTCGGGTATACGATAAAGTATGCCCGCCAGCGCTCTTGCGGTTGAGGACGTCGTGAAGTATTTTCCGGTGCCGCAAACCGGAGTGCGGGCGTTTCTCAATCCTTTTTCTCCGCTCACGCATCCTGCCCTGCTGGGCGTTTCGTTCCAGGTCGAACCCGGCGAAGTAGCTGCTCTCATCGGCGCCAACGGTTCGGGAAAATCGACTCTGCTGCGCATCCTGGCTACTTTGCTGGTGCCGACCCGCGGCAGCGCCCGGGTCGCGGGATACGACGTGGAACATCATGGCTCGCAGGTCCGCGCCCAGCTTGGATTTCACTCCGCCACGGACGGCGGCTTCTACGATCGCCTGACCGGCCGCGAAAATCTTCACTTCTTCGCCGCTATGAATAATCTGTTCGACGCCGAAGCAGACCGGCGCCTCGAAGAATTGATTGAACTGATGGGGATGGGCCCCTTCATCGACAGCCAGGTGCGGACCCTGTCCACCGGCCAGGTTCATCGTCTCGGCCTGGCGCGGGCGATGATCCATCGTCCCAGCGTACTGCTGCTCGACGAACCGACGCGCAGTCTGGATCCGATCGCCGCCGCCGATTTCAGGAGGTTTTTGAAAACCCAACTGGTCGAGCGTCATGGTACGACCATCCTTTTCGCGTCGCATACCCTGGCCGAAGTCGAGCAGTTGGCGGATCGTGTGATCGTCCTGGACAAGGGACGCATGCTGGCTTGCGAGTCGCCTCACGGCATGCGCGCCGCCACCGGCGCCGCGACGCTCGAGGAGGCGCTCGAGCGCCTCACTCCTCCCGGCTTTCTGGCTGAGGTGTCCTCGTGAACTCGCAGCGCATGTGGCGCAAGGTGCTCGCCTTTTTCGAGCGGGATGTCGCCATCGCCCGCAGCTACCGGATGGCGTTCGGGCTCGAGATCCTGGAGGCCTTCTTCGGGGTCGCGACCTTTTACTACCTCTCGCGATTCGTTTCGAATGCCGAACTCACCCGCGAGCTTCCTGTCGGCAGCGACTACTTTGCCTTCGCCCTGGTCGGCTTCGCGTTCTTCGATTATCTGACGGTCTCGTTGAGCGCCTTCGACAGCAGCATCACCGAGGCGCAGCAGAATGGCACGCTCGAAGCCATGCTGGTCACCGAAACGCCGCTCACCATGATTCTCATCGCCTCCACCGCATACCCGTTCGTTCTGCTCGCCTTGCGGACGGTGATTTACCTGGCCTGGGGAGTTCTTTTCTTTCACTTCCCAATTCACGGAGCCAACTGGCTGGGAGCGGCGGCCATTCTGATCGTCTCGATTCTGGCCTTTGCCGGCCTCGGCGTCATTTCGACCAGCTACCTGCTGCTGTTCAAGCGCGGCAATCCGGCGCGCTGGCTGATCGTGGGCGCGTCCAGCTTGCTGGGCGGCATGATGTACCCGGTGTCGGTCTTGCCCGTGGCCCTGCAGCGCCTGGCGCGGCTGCTTCCGGTTACTTACTCGCTCGAGGCGATGCGTCAGGCTCTGCTGGCGGGCGCCAGCTTTGTACAACTCTGGCCGGCGGTGCGGGCCCTGCTGCTTTTCGCCGTAATCCTGCTGCCGCTATCGAGCGTCGTCTTTGCCTGGGCCCTGCGCCGGACCAAGATCACCGGCACCCTTACCCACATGTAAAGGGACTCTCTTGCTCTCGCTCCCAAACTGTCATCTTGAGCGGAGGGAAGGAACTCGCTTTGCGAGTTCCTTCGTGGAGTCGAAAGACCTGCTGTTGCTGGCGCCATCACTGTCCCTGCGTGGAAGATTTACGCCGAGCTCCGGCGAGAGCAGGTCCTCGACTTGCTCTCACCGCGCGAGCGCGGTGAGAGGTTGCGCTCGCGATGACAAAGTTGGAAGCGCCAAACGGGACGCATAATCTACGCTCCCGCCCGAAACACCGAGTACAGCTGCGTGCCCCCAATCTTGCGGAACGCCGGATACCTCGCCACCACATGTTCAAGCAGCGGATTGTGATAGAGCACATACGCAGCCCGCGGGAATTGCTTCAGGGAATGATCCAGATTGTCCATTACTTCGATCTAACGCCAGCTCCGGCAACGGGTTGAACAGGTAAAGCAGGACGGGCTCTGGCGGAAACACAAATTCTCGCGCATCGCCACATATCGTTTCCAGCGTAAAGCATCGCTGCGAATTGCTCTCGTAGCATCTCAGGTTTTCCTGTGCTACCCGATGTAAAGCCGGGAGCAGTTCGATCCCCAGAATGCGGCGAAAGGGATAGTCCGCGGCCATCAACAGTACTCGCCCTTTGCCCGAGCCGATGTCAACAAAAGTAAAGTCCTGAAAGTCAATTCTCAGGTCCGCCATCATGTGCTTGAAAAGCGCGGGCTCGGTGGGCTGGTAGGCGGAATGAAACTGTCCCAGCAGGCGCTCACGCCATCCCACGGTCGCGCTGGTGGTGTTGACGCGGTAATCCCAGTCATATTCGGCGTCCCCGTAACGCTGCCGCCGCTGCGCGGGCGTGGACTCGCGCACGAATTCCCAGATGTTGCCGGCAAAACTCCGTGCGGACGGAAAAAACCCGTAGCACGCCACATACTCTCGCCAGCATCGGTTGATGGTCGACAGGAGGCCCGGATTTTGCCCATTGGTCATAACAAGATGTTCATCGCACGGCGTTCATGGCACGAAATTCATGGCGCGGGGCTGCTTCATTTGGGATGCGGCGGCACCGGCAGCCCAGCCCAGGCGTTCATCAGGCCCAGAGTCTCGTGTATCACCGACCACACGTCGCCTGTATTCCGCCACCAGTGATCGGGATCGAAACGATCTTCGTGGGCGGAGCGAATCGTCGCTTTAGGATCGCTCCCCACCAGCTTTTGCCAGATAGTCCAGACCCGCCGGGTGTGCTGCGGAGAGGTGACCAGGATAATCGTTTTCTTCCCGTTGCGCCGCATCTCACGTCCCACTTCCTGCAACTCTTCCTCGGTGTTCACCACCTGCTCGGGAAGAATATGGATCGCTGCTTCCGGGACGCCTTCGTGTATCAGAATTTGCCGGTTGTAGTCCTCTTCGCCGGCAAAATGGATTCCCAGGCTGGCCAATTCATCGGCCGGACTGTCTGGCCGGCTGAGCCAGACTTCGGGAGCATAGCCCATGGCAAAAACCTTCGCGCCTTCGAGAGCGCGTTGCGGCATGGCGCCACTCAATACGAAAATCACGTCCGCATGCGAAAGTGGATCTTCCCGGTTCAGCCAGCGTCCCACACCACGAAATGCAACCGTCGCCGCCACCAGCATCAACACGACCAACACACCCAGCCGCGCTCTTTTCATCGTCCCATCTTAACCCGACCACAGACCACGTAGGGGCGGACGCCCTCGTCCGCCTAGCCGGGCAAGGCCCGGCTGCTGACCCACGCAACCAGGCCAAATCGACAAGAGAAAGGTGAGCTTGCGCTCGCCCGGACCAGGGCGTCCGGGCCTACGTGTGCCGTTTAGAAGTGGAAACCGATTTCGGCTGTCAGCGCGCGGGGTGTCACGTAGTGCGTCCCGCTGAACGTTGACAGGAAGTTATACAGCGCAACCCGGTTGGTCAGGTTGATCGCCGTCAGGGTGAGGCTCCACTTATAGCGCTCCCCATGGAAAAGATTGTCGTCCCCCACCGCAAGATCAAAAAGATTGCGCGGAGCGATGCGTGGCGGATTGGTATCGTCGTTTTCCTTGCCCGGCGCGGGCAGGCTGATCAGGGTGGAACCGTAGCCCGCGGTGCAGATTCCCAGCGGACTAGTCAGCGTCGGCCGAACATTGCCGCAGAAAAGTCCCGCCTGAAGTTGCTGATCGCCGGTCAAGCCGGAGAGATTGACCGTTCCCGACGCGTCCGCCACCGGGACCGAGCCCGCCACCAGTCCGCTGTCATAGCGCCAGTTGAAGCCGACCCAGGGTCCGGTCTTCCATGGCTGATATTGCACGTGCGTAGTCTGGTTGAAACGTTCGTCGTGGTCGATTCGGAAGGCGGTGAACGCCTCTCCCACGGTCCCCGCGGGAACCGCGCCCGCGCCGCCGATCTGGGGCGTGAAGAAACGCGCCGCCACGCTGGAAAAGACCATCAGGGCCGAGACGCCGTGGAAGTTAGGCACGCTCACCCGCCCCGCGAACCCGGGAATCTTGGAGTTGTGCCATTCAATCGGGAAAGTGATGGGAGTGCTTCCCAGCACGCTGAAGTCGTAGGCGTTATGCGTGTACTTCCAGATATATTCGCCGGAGAAAACCACATATTTGCCAAACGCCTGTTGCAGGCCGGCATGGAACTCATTGCGCCAGCCCGGACTGAATGGAGTCGCGGCCCCCGGCGTCACGCAACCCAGAAGCGAAGCCAGGACTAGCGAATCGCATCCCGTGCTGGCCAGTACCAGGTTCTCATTAAAGGGAGTTTCCAGGACCCTCGCATAGGAGAGCCGAAGTATCGTATTCGTCTTCTTCACGTTGTAGGCAACGCCGAGACGCGGCTCGGCTTCACGGTGAGTGGTGAGCCCGTTGTAGATATCGCCGCGCACTCCCAGGTTGAGCGACCAGCTTCCCTTGGTGATGGTGTCCTGCACGTAGAGAGCAAGCTGCTTGATGTCGGTGTGTCCGTTGAACCGAAAGAGGCCGCTGCTGTTCCCGGCGCAGCCGTCCGCGGTCGCTGGGCGTCGGCCGGGTCAGGTCGAAGCAGCCCAGCGAGCCGAAGAAGGCGGCATTCGCGGTGAACGGCGCGGGATAAAGAACGGGATTGGTCGAGACCGCCGATCCGCAATTGGCGGGATCATTCAGCCCGGGGCTGCCAATCCATGGCACTGCATTGCCATTGGCGGCAAAGCATGGATTATTGAGCGACGAATCGACGATCCCGAATCGCGTGTCCTCATCAAGGAAGGTTTGCTGATAGGTGGCTCCGGCCTTCAGATTGTGGATGCCCTTGACGTATGAAATATCCGAGCGCAGGCCGGTGTTCGCCAGGGTCCGGTTCTGGGTCACGCTTTCCTGCTGAATGGGCCCGAAGTCCGAAAATGGATTGTCGCTGGGGTAATAGTTGTACTGGTCGCGCCGTACAAATGCGCCCAGGGTGAACACGGCATTCGAACTGAGCAATCGCGTCCACGATGGAGCGATATTGAAAGTCTTGATCTGCGAGCGCTGGTCCGTAGGCGCCACCGGATTGCCCACGACCGGGTCGGTCACGCCGGTATTCAGGTTGTCGAACGCATTCGGGGTCTGGAACCAGGAGCGGGTGAATCCCAGGTTGATGTGAACGGAATCCACTTTCGAGAGCTGGAAGTCCACCCGGTCGAACAGGTTCTCCTCGTTGCCCTTGTCATGAAAAACGGCAAATTCCGGCGGATCGAGAAAGCGTCCGCTGTTCAGTCCGCTGGCCGAAATGAAGTTCCCCCACTTCGCGCCGCCGTAACCGAAGTTGACGCCGAGATCGGCTGTGCCAAAGCTGCCGTAGGAAGTCGTAATGCTGCCCTTGGGCGAGGTCATCCCCTGTCCCGAGCGCGTGGTTACATTGATTACAACGCTGGTCTTCTCCCCGAACTCCGCCGGCGGCGCGCCGGAAATCACTTCCATCGACTCAATCGAGTCGAGGGGAATCTGGTTGGAAAACACCTTGCTCTGCTGGTCGGTGATGGGCTGGCCATCCACGGAAAATGAGTTTTCCGCGTGGTCGCCCAGCCCGTGAAAGAGGCCGTTGGAGTCGGCAGCAATTCCGGGAGAAGACAACGTCACCAGCGAACTCACCGACGAAGACCGGCTCTCCAGAGGCATTTTGTCGAACAGGCCGCGGTCCACGTCGGTGTGAAAGGTCGACGTATTCTCCAGCAGGTCTTCTCCGGCACCTTCTACGGTCACGGTCTCGGTCGAGCCTTTTATCTGCAGCGTGATGCTGAGAGTCACGGGCACGATCGAGCGAACATCCACGTCCTGAGCGTAGGGCGCGAAATCCGGCCCCGTGACAGTCAGGTGATAAGGATTGAACGGAATATTCGGAATGGCGAATTTACCCAGACTGTCGGTCGTGACCGTGCGCTCAAAAGCGCTGACCGGGTTGCGGATCTCTACCACCGCGTTCGCCACCACCGCCCCGGTAGGATCAACTACTGTTCCGGTGACAGAAGTTGAACTTCCGCCTGACTGTGCGTGCGCCTGAAAACTCACGGCCAAAAAAAGAACTGCTATGAATAGCGAAAAAGGCAACTTCTTATAGAAAGCCGGCATGATTCCTCCAAAAAGTCTAAGAAAATGGAAAGAGGTGCGCTGCGGGCGCACTAAATCTCGGTCAGCTCTTTGGATTTCTAGACTGCAGGAGGCGGGCGAACGCTGAGCGCGAACGCCACCAGGCGCTGCTTGGCGGAGACCGGTTCGGTCTGCGAAAGCGACGTCCGGACAAAAGCTTGCTTGGGAAGTACGGAGGCAGCTTGCGGAGCAGCCGAATGCGCGGCCACGCAAACCGTACACCTTGCTGCATCGTTCGCGCTCGAGTGGTGGTGCGTAATCGTGGCCACCGCTGAGCACAACGTCAGCAGCAGGCACAGCAACGCTATCCGCTTCGAGAAAGACCGCATAGACGCTACCGCAAGGAATACTCTTAAAAGTTACAACGGGAACAGAGGCCAACGCAACGCCACTCACACACCTTGGTAACCGACTCACATTGCTGGCTCAAGGGCGCTTCAAGCTGATCTTGCCGCGAAACGATCGCAGCTCAAAGCGGGAGCCCAGAATCTTTCCTGGCTTGAACAACTGGTTCCCGGGGCCTGCCGAGGAAAACCCGTTGGCAATGGGGAACTCCGGATCGGATTGGCCCTTAACCGAGCGCGCCTTGATATCGACCAAACTGCTGGCTGGGATCGAGACGTCCAGGTCACCGGAGTGGCTGGTCAGCAAGTACTCTCCCGCCGGGCCAGGATCGCCTGAATAACTGATTCGACCACTACCCGAGTTCACTTCGACCGACGGTCCGGTCACATTGCGGATCGTCACATTGCCGCTTACCGAATGAATGTCGAGATGGCTGTTGCGAATGTCAGTCAACGAAATCGGCCCACTGAGAGTTTTCACGTGCAGGTGGGCGTCGCTGATATCCGTTACTTCGACGGAAGCCGCGGCCGCTTCGAGAATCACATCGCCGCGCAGTCCAGAAGCCCGAAGCGTTCCGTCGGACGAGCGCAAGCTGACGAATGCGTCGACCGGCACCAGCACTGTGTAATCCACCAGGTTGGTGCCCGGACGGGTCGACATCGATTGCAGTTCGATGCGATCTCCATGCTGCTCGTTAACCAGGCTGACGGCGTCGGAGTGGGTTACGGTCTCGATCATGACCTGCCGGCTTGGCGAAGGCTTGACTGTGATCGGACCGTAGTTGTTGGTAATCGAAACCACTGCCCTGGGTCCGACGTTATAGGTCAGTTCCTTCTTTTCTTGCGCCGCCGCGGTCAGCGCCAGCAGTGAGACCACGAGAACCACTCGGGCTGGAACCTCAACCACATTCCCACAAAGAGTCATAACGCCCCCCAAGCCCAACCGGACACCCCACTCCTGACTCACGCATTTATAAACGCTCCCAAGGCCGACCTGCAAGAAAGGACTGCTGGGTGTCTAGTTTGCTAGATGCGTCTATAACCGTAATCAGAGGCCTGACGAGCCAGGAAATTAGAGATTTACAGCAATTGGTAAATAGCAATTGGCAATTAGCAATTAGCCCTTAGCCAAATCCCACTGAGACTCTTGCATGATAGGAATTGGCTAAGTGCCAAATGCCAATTGCTGGTCGTTTGACGCTTTTCCACAGCACACGCTAAAATGATTGAGTTTGCCTGTAATGACGGTTCCGTTCTGGAGCCGTCCCGCATTCGTTGCCGCAAAGCGCCGACGCGGAAAGCAAGCACAGGAAATTCAGCAGGTTTCCCGCAATCGCGCCAAGCCGCGACGGGCACAAGATTGGACGGAGGCATAAGTATGTACGCGGTCATCCGCGCCGGCGGTAAACAGTACCGGGTGGCGCCCGGCGATGTGATTCGGCTCGAGAATCAGGGCAACGGCACCGACGGCAAGATTGAGTTCAACGATGTGCTGGCCGTCTCGGGCGAGGCCGGCCAGATCGGCCGCCCGCAGTCCTCCGCTCTGGTCACCGGTGAAGTCGTGGAGCAGGGCCGCGGCGCGAAGATTCTGGTCTTCCACTATAAACGTAAGAAGCAGTACAAGAAGCTACGCGGACATCGACAGGGCTACACCGCGGTGCGCATCACCGAGATTGCCTTCGACGGGCAAAAATTCACCGCTCCCGAACTTCCCAAAAAGGAAGCAAAACCGAAGAAGCCGGTCGAATTGGAACACGCGCCCAAGGTCGAAGCAAAATCAAAGTCGCCGGCAAAGAAAGCGGCAGCTAAAAAGGCAGCGCCAAAGAAAGCCGCTCCAAAAAAGAAAAAGTAGCGCCAGAATTTGAAACAAGAAACCAGAAACTGGAAACTGAGAATCCATGGCACATAAAAAAGGTTTAGGCAGTTCACGAAACGGACGCGACTCCAACGCGCAGCGGTTAGGCTTCAAGGCTTTCGGCGGACAAGTGGTCCCGGGCGGCACCATCATCGTGCGGCAGCGCGGCACCCGGGTCAAGCCCGGTCTTAACGTCGGTCGCGGCAAAGACGATACCCTCTTCGCCAAGATCAGCGGCCGCATCAAGTTCATGGACAAGGGTTCGATGGGCAAGTTCGTCATGATCGAACCGCTGGAAGCGAAGTAGGGTTCCGAAGATCGAAACGGGGTCGCGGAATGCGGCCCGAAGCCTCGGCGCGGGCCGGGGCATTTTTTATTTAAGCTGTCAGCTCTCAGCCATCAGCTTTCAGCCAGGCCCAAATTCCAAGCAGATGATTTTGCTGAGGGCTGATGGCTGAAGGCTGAGAGCTGCTTTCATGTTCATAGACGAGGCAAAAATCCGGGTCAAAGCTGGCGACGGCGGGAATGGCTGCATGGCCTTCCGCAGGGAGAAGTTCGTCCCGCGCGGCGGGCCCTCGGGCGGCGACGGAGGCAAGGGCGGCGACGTCATCATGGAGTCGAGCGAGCGCCACAATACGCTGGTGCACTTTCGCTTTAATCCGGAATACAAAGCGCAACGCGGACGCCACGGCGAAGGCTCCAATCGGAGCGGGCGCGAGGGCGTGGATGTTCTGCTGAAAGTCCCGGTGGGCACAATCCTCTACGACGACGAAACCGGAGAAAAAGTCCACGATTTTTCTCATCCGGATGACCGCATCGTCATTGCCTGCGGCGGCCGCGGCGGCCGCGGAAATGCCCGCTTCGCCACCTCGACCCATCAAGCACCCCGCGAACACGAACCGGGACGTCCCGGCGAAGAGCGCGTCTTTCGCCTGGAACTCAAACTGCTAGCTGATGTTGGCCTGGTCGGCTATCCCAACGTAGGCAAGTCCACGCTGATCTCCGTTATCTCGGCAGCCCGGCCGAAGATTGCGGATTATCCTTTCACCACTCTGCAGCCCAACCTCGGGGTGGTAGTCGTAGGCCAACCGCCCAACGAGAAAAGCTTTGTGGTCGCCGATATTCCCGGATTGATCGAAGGCGCGCACACCGGCGCCGGGCTGGGCACCCAGTTTCTGCGGCACATCGAGCGCAACCGCCTGCTGGTGCACATGGTGGATGTCTCCGACGCCAGCGGGCGGCCCGATCCGGTCAAAGATGTTGAAGTCATCGCCGAAGAACTGGCCAGCTTCGGGGCCCATCTCGAAGAGAAGCCGGTGATCATGGTGGCTTCAAAAATCGATGTCGCCAACAAAGAAAAATTGGCGAAACTCAAGCGCTATTGCAAGAAGAAAAAACTGGATCTGTTCCCGATCTCAGCCGTAACCGGCAAGGGAATCGACGACTTGAAGTACGATATCGCGGAAAAACTTGAAGAACTTCGAGAAGCGGAACTTTCTGAGAACTGACTACTAGAAACTAGAATCCGGTTTTTTTACAACTCGCCTTTAGATACTTCGCCCGACATACAAGTCCTCCACCGCCTGATGCACCCGATCCGAAAGTGCTTCCATGTTTCGTACCGTGTATCCCGTGGTCGAAATCGGCTCACCCACCCGCATCTCCAGTGGCCTGCACTTGATGTGGTAGGTGTTCATGGGTAGCAGTTCAAAAGTTCCCACCAGCGCCACCGGCACAATATCCACCTGCGCTTTGATCGCCAGAAATAGCGCCCCCGGCAAGAACGGCTTGATCTCGCCGTCAGGCGTGCGGCCGCCTTCAGGGAAGATGACGAACGGCATACCGCTTTTCAGACTCTTCAGCGCCGAACGGATGCTGCCGATCGATCTCGACGGATTCTGCTGGTCCACGCAGATTTGTCCCGATCGCTTCAGATGCCATCCCACAATCGGATAGGCCAGCAATTCCTTCTTGAACGCGATGCGGAACTCGAAGGGCAAATACACATAGAGCACCGGGATGTCGAGCGCGGATGCATGATTCACCGCGTAAACGTAAGGCTTGGTCGTGTCGATCGCTTCCAGGCCGGTAACTTTCGTGGGCGAGGAAATCGTCTTCATAATCAGCTTGGACCAGAAGCGCGCGAAGGCGTGCAGAATGCGCCCCTGATTTCCAAACAATGAAACCGGAATGGAAATAATTCCCAGAACGACGGTGTACATCCAGATCAGGGGATCGAAAATGAAATACGAACGCAGGCGGCTGAGCCACCCGTAGTGCCGGGTGACGGCGGCCGTCGAAGGCGGCGCCGGAGTGGCTGCCTCAACCACCGTTGCGCTCTCCACTGGGATCGGTGTCTTCACAGGCGGCACGTCTTTTAGATGCGCGCTCCGAGCAGTCGCATCGCTTCTCCTACAATGTATATCGATCCGGTAATAACCACCACGGTATCTGGTCGAACCGGGATATTCGCCAAGGCAATCGCTGCAGCCACATCCCCGGCTTCTTCAATCAGGATCGAGGTGCGCGACCCCGCTGCGCGAATCTCCTCGGGGCTTGCCGAGCGGGGATTATCGGCGTGGGTCGCGATCACCCGGTCCGCCAGCGGAAACAGAATTTCCGCCATTTCTCCAATTGCCTTGTCCCGCATCGCGCCGAAAATAAACGTCAGCGGCCGATCCGGGTAGCCGGCCGAAAGCGTAGACCGCAGCGCCCAAGCTCCGGCGGGATTGTGCGCCACATCGAACACATACTCAGGAGCGCTGCCGGTGGCAGGGACGATCTGGAACCGCCCCGGCCAATGCGTCTCCCGCACGCCGCGCTCGATGGACAAAGCCGTCACCGGAAAACCCTGCCGGTTAAGTTCCTCGGCTGCCGCAACCGCCAAGGCGACATTTCTCAGCTGATGCCGCCCCAGCAGCGGAGTCTCGATCAGAATCTGCTCGCCCATCACCTGCAGCGGATACCGGGAAACCGCCATCGTCCCCGCAGCTGCCGACAGGTATTCGCTGCTCGCCGGACTTACCGGCGGCACATACGGCACGGCGTTTACCGCCCGCGCCCCCAGTTCCATAATCTTGTTCCCGATCACGTCATTAGCCTGGGGCTGCTGGGGCAGCGTGACGACCACGCCTCCGGTATGTATGATTCCCGCCTTCTCGCTCGCGATCTCGGCCACGGTGTCGCCCAGATACTTCTGATGATCGAGCGAAATATCGGTAATGACGCTGATTCGCGGCTCGACCACATTGGTCGCGTCCAGCCGCCCGCCCATCCCGACTTCAAGAACCGCGATGTCAACCTTCCGCCGCGCGAAATGTTCGAAAGCAATCGCAGTAAGCATCTCGAAAAAACTCGGATGCCATGGCAACTCTCCCTCGCTCACCAGGCGTTCAGCGGTGCGGTCAACCAGGTCGTGGACCAGAGCAAAGTCGTCGTCGCCGATCGGCGCTCCCTCAATCTCGATGCGCTCGTTGATTCGCACCAGGTGGGGAGAGGTATAAAGCCCGGTGCGCAAACCTGACGCCTGCAAGATCGAAGCCAGCGTCGCGGCGGTCGACCCCTTGCCGTTCGTCCCGGCAATCAGCACGCTGGGAAAACGGCGCTCCGGATTGTCCAGCGCAGCCAGCAAGACTCGCATGTGCGCCAGATCAAACTTGTGCGACGGCGTCTGGGCCAGTTCATGACCCAGCGCGTACATACGGGCAATGGCAGTTTCGTAGGAGGACATCAGCCGTCAGTCTTCAGTCACCAGCTGATTCCTAGGTTATCAGCTTCAAGTTTGGCCTTCGAGAGCATGCCGTCGAAACGACAATCTCGATGGCCGAATGGTGAGTAGAGAAGCTCGACGGAACAACTGAGAACCGAGAACAGACAACTGAAGACTGGGTCTTAGGCTTTGGGGTTTTAAGCTGACGACCGACGACTGACGACTGACGACTGATCCATAAAATCTAATGCCCGCGAAATGTAAGCCTTCAACTGCCGCCGGTGTACGACCGCGTCCAGCATGCCGTGTTCGAGCAAAAACTCGCTTCGCTGGAAACCCTGGGGAAGTTTCTGGCGTATGGTTTGCTCGATCACTCGCGGGCCGGCGAATCCGATCAGGGCCCCGGGCTCTGCAATATTCAGGTCGCCGAGCATGGCGAAGGAGGCGGTCACGCCTCCGGTGGTAGGGTCGGTCAGCACCGAAATGAAAGGCACTTTGGCTTCATCCAGCCGCGCCAGCGCCGCCGAGATCTTGGCCAGTTGCATCAGGCTGATCACTCCCTCCATCATCCGGGCTCCGCCCGAGGCCGAGACGATCACGACGGGCACCCTGGATTCGGTAGCCTGTTCGATGGCCCGGGTGATGGCTTCACCCACCACCGCTCCCATGCTTCCGCCGATAAAAGCGTATTCCATCGAACTGACGATTACAGTGCGCCCATTCATTTTGCCGCGAGCATTGATCACCGCATCCTTCAGCCCGGTATCGGCCTGAGCCTGCTTCAGCCGTGCCGAGTAGGCCTTCAGATCCACAAATTTCAGGGGATCGGTTGAGGTCAGGTTCGCGTCGGAAACCTCGTATTCGTTGTCATCCAGAAGCTGGGCCAGCCGGGCACGCGCATCAATGCGGAAATGCCGGTCGCACTTGGGACAAACGTTGAAGTTCTCTTCCAGATCTTTCTTCCAGATAATCTGCCGGCAGGTGTCACACTTCACCCACAGCCCCTCGGTGCGAACCTTGCGCTCACCCGAAGTATCCAGCTCGCCGGCTTGTCGCTTGAACCACGCCATAAGAAAGAATTGAGTAATTGGGAAATTTCGTAATTTTGTAATTGAACTTCCAAGCGGGCGAGGGGCCGGTTGGCTTTTCAATTACCAGATTACAAAATTACTCAATTACCAAATTAGTACTCGATCCCCCGCTGCGCCATCACACCCTTCTCGTAAGCATGCTTGATCTGGCGCATCTCGGTCACCGTGTCCGCGACCTCGACAATTGTCGGATGAGCATTCCGTCCGGTCAAGATAATGTGCACCATCTCCGGTTTGCTCTTCAGAGTCTCCACCACTTTCGCCGGATCGAGCATCCCGTAGCTGATGGCGTAATTGATCTCATCCAGGATAACCAGGTCCCAGGCGCCGGAATTGATGGCGTTCACGCCTTCCGCCCAGGCCTCTTCCACCATGCGGACATCTTCCGGGTCGGGCTTTTCGGCTCCGACTTTAACGAAACCGCGGCCCATCTGCTTCATCACGAACTTTTCGCCAAAGGCCTGCACTGCGTCCAGTTCCCCGTAATGCCAGGAGCCTTTGAGAAACTGCAGCATCAGGACACGCATGCCCTGCCCCACCGCCCGCAAGCCCGTACCCATTGCAGCGGTGGTTTTGCCCTTGCCCGGGCCGGTGTTCACGATAATGAGACCACGGCGGATGTCCGGCATACCGGCGAGTCCTTGATTGTATATGTTTCAGCAGTTGGGGGCGCGAGCGGCCCGCTCGCGCATGGCTATCCCACTGATGCCAAAAGGAAATAGTTGCGAGCAAGAATGGACCACCAAAGAAAAAAGCACGGGCGGTGACGCCCGCGCTTCCATCGTTATTTGCTTCTGAGGAGAAGAGGAACTACGGCATCTCGATAACTGATCGCAGGTCCACCTTGGGATCCGATACCGGCGACTTCTCGTCGCCGATCAACTGAATGGTGACCCGCAATGCATTGATCTCTTTCTTGACCTGGGCGACTTCCTGTTCCTTGCTCTTCAACACTTCAAATGGATTCTTCATAGCAAAAAGTCCTTAAAGGGGAGGGCTGAATACCAGCAAGCTTCTGCTGACGTCCTTACTCTAAGCTCTTTCAATCAGAAGTGGGAACGTCACGAAGGTACACGCCTGAATTCCTGAATTTGCTCAGTGCCCCAGGTGATAGGGATGGCCCTTTTGGATGGTGAACGCCCGGTAGAGTTGCTCCAGCAGAACGACTCGCGCCAACTCGTGCGCCAGCGTCATCTTCCCCAGAGACAGCACCAAAGTGGCAGCCTGGCGCGCCTGGTCGCTAAAGCCATCGGCTGCGCCGACCGCGAACAGCAGTGGAAGAGGATTCCGGTCCTGATAGTCGCCCAGAAATTTGGCCAGCTCTTCCGAGGAAACCTGCTTGCCTCGACCGTCAAGCAGAACCAGTGTATGCCGGCTGGGACGAGCCTCCCGCGCGCAAAGCTTCAGAATCGCGGCCTCGTCTCTGAGGGCAACTCCTTCCACATCGGCGTAACGCGACAGACGCTTCAGGTATTCATCCGTCAGCGACTGGATGGCCGCGTCTTTCGTCTTGCCGATCCACACAACTTTGAGTCTCACAAGGGTCAGTTTCCAGTTTCCGAAGAACAGTTTCCGGTTTCAAAACACTGGGAACCGGGAACTAGAAACTGAAAACTGATTCTTCCTCCGGAATAGTGCTTGATTTCTCGTGGTTTTGAAACTAGAAACCAGAAACTGTTCCTAGGCCCGCTTCTTGCGCAGGCCCCGCACCGGGGCCCGGCGCTGCTTGGGTTCAGCCACCAGCTCCGCCGCCTCCATGCGCCGCGCCGACTTCCACAACCGTTCCAGGTCATAAAACTTGCGCGCCTTCTCGGAGAAAATGTGGACCACGAAATCCACATAATCCAGCAGCACCCACTCCGCCTGCCGGTAGCCCTCGACATGGGTCGGCCGCAACCCGGAGCCTTTCAGTCGCAATTCGACTTCATCCGCTATAGCCTGCACCTGCCGCGGATTCGACCCGCTGCACACCAGGAAATAATCGGTAAACGCCCCCGACCCTTTTTCCAGCTCCAGTACGGTGATTTCTTCTGCCTTCTTGTCCAGACAGGCGCGAATAGCTTCAGAGACCTGCAGTTTCGAATCGTTCTTGATCATCATCATGCGGGATGGGGTCGCCGATCCTTAAAGTACTTAATCTTCATTGTAGCCGAGTCGGGACCTGAAGGTGCCCCGTCCAAGATCCGCGTGGGGCGTGAGTTTTCGGCATCAACGGAAACGCCCAATCAAATACAGCACCAGCGAAAGCACCACGCTGACCAGGATCGAGGTCGCCAGCGGAAAATAAAACGTAGTGTTCTTGCCGCGATAAACGATATCCCCCGGAAGCCGCCCCAGAGGCACGTGGGCGCGGCCAAGCAAGACAAACGCCGCGCCGGCCACGATGGCCAGCGCGCCCGCCACGATCAAAACTTTGCCCAGGTCGGCCATCGACGCTCCCAGTTTAAACCGCATGTGCCAGCTCTGAATGCTAGAATCTCGCTCCATGAAGCGCCGCCTGCTCGGGTTGATCTTTCTTGTTACGTTGAGTGTTATTGCTTCCAGCTTGGTGCTGAGCGCGCAAACCGCCGCGCCCGCCGAAGTCGATATCACCGCCGAGCCCCATCATCATCTGGTTCTCGAGAATCAGTATGTCCGCGTTTTCAGTCTGGAAATTCCGCCGCACGGCATTACGCAGCTGCATCGGCACGGACACGACTACATTTCGGTAAACCTGGGCCTGTCGCAGGTGGAAAACGACGTCGTCGGAAAGCCGCCCGCCAAGCTGACGTTGCAGGACGGCGAAACCCGCTTCGTCCCCGGCGCCTTCGCTCACCTCGGCAAGAATCTTTCCGACCAGCCCTTCCATACCGTGATCATCGAACTTCTGCAGGACGAAAAGGCCCGCCACTCGCCTCCGCCGAAATGGGGAGTGAATGGAGACGAAGAACGCGGCCTGCACATCCTGAACGGAGGCACCCACGACATCCTGTTCGTAAAGGACGGCGTCCGCGTCTCCGACCTCGAACTGCAACCGGGCGGAGTCCTGCCGAAGCACCATCACACCGGCCCACACCTGGTGGTCGCCGTCACCGATCTCGATCTGCGCAGCGACGTAGAAGGCAAGGGCCCGCAGCAAATCCAACTCAAGGCTCGAGACGTAGCTTGGAGAAAAGGCGGAGACACTCACACCGTAACCAACACAGGCAAACAAAACGCCAGGCTGATCACCATAGAATTTCCGTAGCCACCCGCCCAGTGGCGGTGTCCAGTCAGCCGGCAGGCTCGCAAGTTGGCGCTGGCCATGTGGTCGCGGGCGACTCGCCCGCGATGCCTCTGACTTTGCCTGCCCAAAAGACTTCCCTCCGCACCAGCAAGAACCCGGCAAGCTACAATGAGCCGCCAT
>CAWJBA010000003.1:0-5000 GCA_963841075.1 Terriglobia bacterium | reverse complement strand
CCTCAGTTCGGATTGGAGTCTGCAACTCGACTCCATGAAGCTGGAATCGCTAGTAATCGCGGATCAGCACGCCGCGGTGAATACGTTCCCGGGCCTTGTACACACCGCCCGTCACATCACGAAAGTGGACTGCACTAGAAGCCGGTGAGCCAACCGCAAGGGGGCAGCCGTCCAAGGTATGGTTCATGATTGGGGTGAAGTCGTAACAAGGTAGCCGTAGGAGAACCTGCGGCTGGATCACCTCCTTTCTAGAGAGAACGTCACGGCACGCTCGCTGCGCTCGCGAGCTTTTAGCTCTTAGCTTCTGGCTTTTAGCTAAAAACGCGAACGCTTAAAAATGCGAGTGACGTTGCCGTGTACCCTGTCCCGCTTCTTGATAACCCGCAAGGGAAAACCTGTGAAGTGGAATAGGAAACCCGTTCGGACCTCTCTTGCTCGAGTCCTATCCGCATGATGGTCAGTCCCGGCTTAGCTGGGATGTACGTTCAACCTTGTCCTCGAAAAAATATTGAGCTTCTGGCTACTAGCTTCTAGCTCCTGGCTGAATCCCTTGACGTCTGATTGAAGACGAAAAGATTTGGCTGGAAGCTAGCGGCTAGTGGCTGGAGCCGGTGATAAAATTCAGGCTCCGGATAAGTTTGTGCAAGCAAGACCGGGCCTGTAGCTCAGGTGGCTAGAGCGCACCCCTGATAAGGGTGAGGTCGGTAGTTCAACTCTACCCAGGCCCACCAAAAATCAGCTCTTAGCTGTTAGCTCCTGGCCTTTAGCTAAACCGAAGCGGTTTGGCTAAGAGCTAACGGCTAAAGCTAACAGCTGGGGTTGGGGCTGTAGCTCAGCTGGGAGAGCGCCTGGTTTGCAACCAGGAGGCCACCGGTTCGATCCCGGTCAGCTCCACCAGAATTTCAGTCATCAGTCGTCGGTCTTCAGTCGTCAGCAACTGAGAACTGCGAACTTGAAACTGATAACTGGTTTCAAAATCCTGACCGCTAGCCCGATGTTGGGCGCCAACTGTGACAACCATGATTCTGTTCACGGTTCAAGAAAGTCGCTTGGCGCCGAACATTGGGTTGGAAAGACTTTCGAAGTTTGCACACTTCGGAGTCGAGTAAGACCCATACCTGCTTAGGCAGGGTGATCCAGCGCAAGCTGGTGAGGACGATATTTGACAACTGAATAGATTGGGCAATCTACAAGGCTGTAAATTTTTATGAGTGCCTAGAGAGAAGCCTGCTGGTGTGCGGAGGAGTTTCGCATTTCAGATTTCAAGTTCCGGATTTATCCGGAGCAAGAGATTTGGGATGTGAAGCAGTGATTCCGTGCGAGGAGCAGGCAGACAGGCCCATAGAGTTGAATCGGTGTGTGGGAGGTTGAGCTAAAAGCTAATAGCCAAAAGCTAGGAGCTGGCGGCGAAGCCGCCCGTGTGTCGAGTAAATTTTATGGTCAAGCTACTAAGGGCGCATGGTGGATGCCTTGGCAGAAGCAGGCGATGAAGGACGTGGCAAGCTGCGATAAGCCTCGGGGAGCCGCAAGCAGGCATTGATCCGGGGATTTCCGAATGGGGAAACCCACACAGGTAAAACCTGTGTACGTCCCAATGAATCCATAGTTGGGAACGAGCGAACCCTGGGAAGTGAACCATCTCAGTACCAGGAGGAAAATAAAGAAACCTCGATTCCGAAAGTAGTGGCGAGCGAAATCGGAATTAGCCTAAACCAGTCATACCTTCGGGTGTGGCCGGGGTTGTAGGGTCGACAACAGTAGAGTTAACAATCCAGTCGTTAGCCAAATCCCGCTGGAAAGCGGAGCCATAGGGTGTGATAGCCACGTAGGCGAAAACGAACTGGACTCGAAGTCGATACCTGAGTACCGCGGAGCACGAGAAACTTTGCGGGAAGCTACGGGGACCATCCCGTAAGGCTAAATACTAGCTTCTGACCGATAGTGAACCAGTACCGTGAGGGAAAGGCGAAAAGAACCCCTGCGAGGGGAGTGAAATAGTACCTGAAACCGTGTGCCTACAAACGGTGGGAGGACTATGCCGCGTAAGCGGAAAGTCTGACCGCGTGCCTATTGCATAATGAGCCGGCTAGTTATTCTTGTCAGCAAGGTTAAGCGAAAGCGAGCCGTAGCGAAAGCGAGTCCTAATAGGGCGAATCAGTTGGCAGGAATAGACGCGAAGCGGGATGATCTACCCTTGGCCAGGCTGAAGGTAGGGTAAAACCTACTGGAGGGCCGAACGGGTGTTTGTTGAAAAAAGCTCCGATGAGCTGAGGGTAGGGGTGAAAGGCTAATCAAATTCCGTGATAGCTCGTTCTCTCCGAAATAGCTTTAGGGCTAGCCTCGTGTGATTTGTCGTGGTGGTAGAGAACTGAATGGACTATGGGGCTTTCCAGCTTACAGAATCCAATCAAACTTCGAATGCCATAGAACAACAAGCACGGGAGTCAGACGGCGGGGGCTAAGCTTCGTCGTCGAGAGGAAAACAGTCCAGATCGCCTGCTAAGGTCCCCAAATTCAAGCTAAGTGGGAAAGGAAGTCGGAACGCCCAGACAGCCAGGAGGTTGGCTTAGAAGCAGCCATCCTTTAAAGAAAGCGTAATAGCTCACTGGTCAAGCGGTCCGGTGCCGACAATATAACGGGGCTCAAGCTTGGTACCGAAGCAGCGAATGCATCGATTAACGTCGATGCGTGGTAGGAGAGCATTCTCAACAGTTTGAAGCTAGACTGAAAAGACTGGTGGACGGTTGAGAAGAGACCCTGCCGGCATAAGTAGCGATAACGGAGGTGGGAACCCTCCGCGCCGAAAGTCTAAGGTTTCCTGAGAAAGGTTAATCCGCTCAGGGTCAGTCGGATCCTAAGGTGAGGCCGAAAGGCGTAACCGATGGACATCCGGTTAATATTCCGGAACTCCCTTGTATTCGTTATTACGATGGGGTGACGCAGTAGGATAAGCAGGCCGTCCTATGGCTATGACGGTTGATGCGTGTAAGGTGTTTCTCGTAGGAAAATCCGCGAGGAAGTTATCACTGAGACGCAAAACAGTACTCCGTATGGAGGAAAGCTGCTGATTCCACACTGCCAAGAAAAACCTCTAAGGAGAAGATAAGGGATCCGTACCTCAAACCGACACAGGTAGACGAGGAGAATATCCTAAGGCGCTCGTGAGAACAGTTGGTAAGGAACTCGGCAAATTAACCCCGTAACTTCGGGAGAAGGGGTGCCGCATTAGGGTGTTAAAGCCCGAAGCGGCCGCAGAGAAATGCGCACTGCGACTGTTTAACAAAAACACAGGTCTCTGCAAAGTCGAAAACGACGTATAGGGGCTGACGCCTGCCCGGTGCTGGAAGGTTAAAGGGAGAGGTCAACCGCAAGGTGAAGCTTCGAACTGAAGCCCCAGTGAACGGCGGCCGTAACTATAACGGTCCTAAGGTAGCGAAATTCCTTGTCGGGTAAGTTCCGACCTGCACGAATGGCGTAACGAAAGTGCGACTGTCTTGCCGACTGACACGGCGAACTTGTAGTGCCGGTGAAGATGCCGGTTGCCCGCAACTAGACGGAAAGACCCCGTGCACCTTTACTATACCTTTACTATGAACTATGGCACTTGCTGCGCAGGATAGGTGGGAGGCTTTGATTCCAGGCTCTCGGGCTTGGAGGAGCCACCGGTGAGATACCACCCTGCGAGTTCTGTGGTTCTAACCTACTCCCGTAAACCGGGAGAGGGACATAGTAAGGCGGGTAGTTTGACTGGGGCGGTCGCCTCCTAAACGGTAACGGAGGCGCGCGAAGCTACGCTCAGGCTGTTTGGAAATCAGCCGACGAGTGCAAAAGCATAAGCGTGGTTGACTGCGAGTCCTACAAGACGAGCAGGTACGAAAGTAGGCTTTAGTGATCCGGTGGTTCTGCATGGAAGGGCCATCGCTCAACGGATAAAAGGTACGCCGGGGATAACAGGCTGATCGGAGCCAAGAGTTCATATCGACGCTCCGGTTTGGCACCTCGATGTCGGCTCATCGCATCCTGGAGCTGTAGAAGGTTCCAAGGGTTAGGCTGTTCGCCTATTAAAGCGGTACGTGAGCTGGGTTCAGAACGTCGCGAGACAGTTCGGTCCCTATCTGTTGTGGGCGCAGGAGATTTGAGAGGACCTGTCCTTAGTACGAGAGGACCGGGATGGACGAACCTCTTGTGTTCCAGCTGTCGTGCCAACGGCATAGCTGGGTAGCGAAGTTCGGTTGTGATAACCGCTGAATGCATATAAGCGGGAAGCACTCCTCAAGATGAGATCTCCCAACCCGTAAGGGATAAGAAGGGCCCAGGAAGACCACCTGGTTGATAGACGGGAAGTGAAAGCGCAGTAATGTGTGAAGCTTACCCGCACTAATCGCCCGTTCGGCTTGACCATAAAATTTACTCGGTGCATTAAACCAGCTGTCAGCTCTTAGCTTTCAGCCTTCAGCTAGAACCTGAGCTGAATGAAAGCAGCGTTTTTCTCATCCGCTCGAACCTGGGATGGAAATTAGAAAAACACGCTGACACTGGGCGCCGACGAGTTTGTGAAAGCAAGCTAGCCTTGGTAGCAGTGGTTGAAATCGGAAGTAAACCAAGAAGAAAGTAAGCCACACCCAATCTATTCAGTTGTGAGGCATCGACCTCACGATCTTTGAAAATCAGCTATTGGCTTTTAGCCGTTAGCTCTTAGCTTGTTTCCTGCGGAAACTGGAGACAGGCTGAAAGCGCGGCCGGCCAATAGCGGAATATTCAAACGACATTGCAGCCAGTCGTTCGCTGGACGGGTTGAGCGCAAGCTCCTCGATCGGCACGGCAAAGCTAAAAGCCAAGAGCTAATAGCTAAAAGCTGCTTCAGTTGTCGGTGATCTTACCGCGGGGGATCCACCCGTTCCCATACCGAACACGGAAGTTAAGCCCCGCAGGGCCGATTGTACTGCACGCGAAAGTGTGTGGGAGAGTAGGTCGTCGCCGGCTTAAATAAAGGCCATTGA
>CAWJBA010000002.1:0-321817 GCA_963841075.1 Terriglobia bacterium | reverse complement strand
CATTACAGCGGAGTTCTGCCGCGAATCCAACATTTGACCATCCTGATTCCCTACAGTTCAGACTTGCCTTACAGCCAGCTTGCGCGCGCGGCGTTTGTTTACAAGCTATGGTCCGACAAAACCACAGCCCAGAAGGCTCGCGTGTTTCATCGCCTGCAGGGTCCCCACTCGTATGTCCACTCGAAAACCTGGATATTCGATGATGAATTGGCAGTCATTGGTTCCGCAAACTGTAATCGGAGGGGCTGGGTCGGGGACAGTGAGGCCGCCGCCGCCGTATTCGATCAGCCTGCCTCAGCTAAGAATCCACCTTTTGCACAACAACTCCGAATGCACCTGTGGTCAGAACATCTTGGAGTTGCTCAGAGACTCAATTCGAGACGGCGCGAGCGCGGAGCCATGGGTTACAGCGTCCAAAGCACGCAAGGTGCTGGTGTACGTACCTTTTTCTGAAGCAACTCCGGAAGAGGCACAGAATTTCCCCAGTTCGACCGGTGTGGCTGGGGCTATCAAGCAACAGATTCTAGCCTATCTTTCTGGCTACTCGCTAACGTCCTCGCTTCCATGGGACGACGTGCGGGAGATTTGGGACAAAGTGCTGGATCCACTACCCGATGCGCTACAAAGCTGCCAGTCAAAGTAGACTAAGAATCCATGACCATTGGCGGGCTGCTCGGAAGTTAACTGTTGAGAACAGGCGACTACAGTTCACTGAGACGACACTCTACCGTGTCAATTTTGAGGTCAGGAACCTAAAACCCTTTCCCTATCTGGCTCTTCCGCAAAATGCTATGCTCGAAAATAGGTCCAAACAGCCTAGTTTTGGTGGCGGATTGATGGCAAGTTCTGAAAGCGAATTCCGAACGGCTTCCCGATACATTGCCAACATTTTCGAATGCACCCAGATTTGATGCAATAATGATTCTCGTTCCGTTCGGAGCGCAATATATGACAAGCTCTGCGTGTTCTTTCAGCGTCATCCTGTTCGAAACCATCGAAGTCCATCGGGGCATGGAGGAAACACCCAAAATATGGGACCCAAAGGAAAGCATCCACAGTTTTGAACAGATTGAGAAAATAGCTGCCGAGAATCACGTACGGTTTCGAGGAATGACAAATTTCTTGTCGGAAATCGGGAGGTTCGGCTGTTCTCACATGACAGCGTTGATGCAGCTTCGCACCTCATAGATTGGACGATAACCTTTGCCATGGGCGGGGAACCACGATGCTACTCGCCCAGCTAAAGCCTTATATCCTTGGCTGGTTGAAGAATCGAGGGTCGAGAGCTGTACGCTTGAAAAGAGGCGAAGTAGAAGTTGAAATCAAGGGAAGCAACGACAATTGAGCAGATAATTTCCGCTCTGGAGAAATTAGACGAAACCCGTCAATCCTCGAAGCCTGAATCCGATTCCCAGGCCGGACCAACTTCTACCGGGCGCAAGCGTCGCAACCACTCTCGAAAGATAGGTAAAAGCACAAGAAACTAAGTGTCTACCGTGTCAATTTTGAGGTCAGCAACCCAAAACCCTTTCCCTATCTAGCTTTTCCGCAAATGATAGGCTCGAAATTGATCCGAAACAGGCTAGTTTTGATGGCGAATTGATGGCGAGTTTCCGCCGCCACTAGGCACAATGTCCCAATTGCTGATGACGCAAAACCAAAGGGCAGGTTTTACGACGGCCCGGCACTGATTACCTACGGAAGCTAGCATTGTGCTCCCTGATCATGTCCAATTTAGGTGTGTTCCCATGTGAGGCCTAAAGGGGGTGATTGCCCCTTGTTGGAGGTGACTACGTCGACCAGTATTCCACGTTTGATCGGGAAGAGCTTCGTTGTTTTCTTTCTCGTCCTCGTTATGTCCAGAGTGAGCTATTGTTCGGATGTAAACGAAACTGTGAAGAAGATCTTATCGTCTCCAAGACGCGACGAGAGTAGTGAGAATGGTCAAAGAGATATTTGGCAACAGCACGCTGACGAACTTCGTCGGCTAATGATTGACGTTTTTCCTGCTTTGACCGAACTGCTGACCGACTATGACCATGGCTATCAAGCGGCGCAAACGATGCTGCAAATCGATCGCGAAAGAGCGCTTCCCCTGATCCTGAAGGCCGCACCGTTTGCAGATCGGAATGTGCAGAATATTGGGTTCTATGAATTCATGAGCAACTATTTTGCTCATTCTCGCGATCCAGACTGCGCCAGGTTAGCGCACGCGGCGGCCATTGCCGTATTTGAGAACGAGGGTTCGCCGTTGGACACGGTGGAGGCAGCGTTGTATGTGGTTGGACTGACAGGGAGTGAAAGAGATTTCCCCTTACTAGAGCGCGTGTACGCTGAAAACAACAGGCCTGGCTCTTGGGCGAATAGTCTACGTTCCGCAGCAGAAGCTGCGTTGGCGAAACTAGGATCGTCCAGCCACCTTGAGAATCTCAAGGTCGAATTGCAGCGGCCTCTGCCAAACCGCCTCGACCTGGATACGGCTGATGAGATACGGAGTTGGTTACACGAGGCGGCCTTTATCGGGAGTGAAGAGTTGGTCCCGCTCCTTTGTCTTCACCTTAAAGATCCAGCGGCTTGGGATGGAGATTCAGGCATAGTGCTTTCACAAAGTGCAGCATCCGCCTTAACGGCCCTCGTAGAGAAGAAAGATCCCTTCCGAAGTTGGTTTGCCGATGCAGAAAAACTCAGCACTTTCTGTGAGTCAAAATAATAGAGCTTTAGTGCTTCAGCTTGTGGACCTCTGCCGTGTCAAGGTAGTGGTCTGGCGTAATGGCAAGGGCGATTAGAAAACTACACTTTGCTAACGCTGAGTGCAACGGTCGAGAAATCGAATGATTACACGGTTTCCGAAGAGTGAAGTTTGGCCACATTTTCAACGCACCGTCACTGTGGGTTACGGCGGCGATTATTCAATGTGGCGGGAAGTCTAGGTTTCCACTCGCGTTGAGTGAAGTGCCCCATGGCTGTTGCAAAAAGAGGGTGCGGTGACGCCCCTGTGACCGGAACAAGGCGCAAGTGGCACATCTGTAAGGTAGATGAGGGCACTCGTATACTCGCCGAAATCGCGTCCGACGCACTCGGAAGTAATTGAAACTACTGGGGAGCAATCTACTTTTATGCCCTCAAAATCCGCCGACCTTCGGGTCTTGGGGGTTCGACTCCCCCTCCCGGCACCAGTTCTGAATCAACCTAATTGATGACGAAGTTCATTGGCATGGAGGTCTGCGCGGTTGTGCCTCCGCTGGCGCCGTAGATCCCGCCTGTGCCGGGGGTTGCGGGATTCGTCACGGTCACAGGCATTGTGCCCGGCGTGGCGATCGCCGAAGCCGGAATCGTGGCCGCCAACTGCTTGGCCGTCACGTAAGTTGTGGCCTGCTGCGTTCCGTTAAAGTTCACCGTCGCGGCCGTCGAAAAGCTGTCTGCCGTTGACGGTTAAAGTGAAAGCCGGACTGCCCGCGTTCGCGTCTCCGGGTGAGAGTTCCGCGATGACGGGGACAATTCCGGGCTGCGCGGGAGTTGCCTTGGGGGCGCCGTAGCCACCGCATCCGCACGCCAGTAGTGGTGAGCAATAACATTGCGATCGTTGTGGTCAATTTCATGACTATCCTCCAGTCCAACATCCTTAATTCCGGATAGTCTCGCGAACCAGCACCTGTAGGGTGTCAGGTGGGCGTCATTTTCTTGTAAATGTAATGTCTGTCGCGACGAGACTGATCGAGGCGCGGTTCGCCCGCTAAATGGGCACTCCGGGGCAGGTTCCGTCCCGGCCTTGCCAGTTGTAAAAATATTGTCAACACAACCCTTCAAGCGGTTGAGCACCAGGCCAGTGGTAGTAAGCTGGACTGGCATTCCTTACCGCCTGGGCGAGTGCGGAGCAGAAACGATGAGACTTGAACCCGCGCGCGCAGCCGCCTTTCATGACAACGCGCTGCCGCGCTTTGGCGTTTCTTGTTCCGGGAGGCCGATGGAACGGATTCTGGTGGTGGAAGATGACCGTGCAGTTCAAAAGGCGCTGAAGCGTCTTTTTGAAGCTGAAGGCTTTACGGTAGAGATCAGCGCGGACGGAAAGTCGGCGCTGGAGGCCTATCGCGCGGCTCCTCCAGCCGCGGTCGTGCTCGATCTCCGGTTGCCGGCCTTGTCCGGCCGCGATGTTTGCCGCGAGATCAAGCAGCAGGCGCCGGCTCTTCCGGTGATTGTTCTGAGCGCGGCCAGCGACGTTTCCGACAAAGTCTTGCTGCTGGAGTTGGGCGCGGATGATTACGTGACCAAGCCGTTCAGCCCGCGTGAACTGTTGGCGCGGGTCCGGGCAGCGTTGCGGCGCACTTCGCGGTCCGCGATTGGCGACGTCAATGGATTTGACGGCATCTCGGTGGATTTCGCCAAAATGGAAGTTACACGGGACGGCGAGTTGATCGCGCTTACTGCCCAGGAATTCAAGACTCTAAAATTCTTTATGCAGAATGCCGAGCGCGTGATTTCCCGCGACGAACTATTGAATGAAGTCTGGGGATATCAGAATTATCCTTCCACGCGGACCGTGGACAATCATATTCTGAAGCTGCGGCAGAAACTCGAAAGGGAACCGGCCAACCCGGTACACTTTCGGACGGTTCACGGCATGGGCTACAAGTTCGTGCGCTAGTTCGGAAATAGCGGACGTGAATTTCAGATAGAAACCCGCCGGCAGCAGGGGAGCACTCATGCTGAAACTTCGGATGCGCACCAAGTTTCTGCTCTCCATGGTGCTGATCTCGGCTGGGCTCACCTGCACCAGCCTTCTGCTGGTCCGGCACAGTGTACAGAAGCAGATAAGGCGGGAGATTTTTGCCGACCTGCGCAACTCGGTCAGCACTTTCCAGAACTTCCAGCGGGAACGCGAACTTACCCTGACTCACTCCGCAGAGCTGCTTGCCGACCTGCCCAACCTGCGGGCATTGATGACCACGCAACACGAGGCGACTATCCAGGACGCATCCAGCGGCTTGTGGCAACTGGCAGGCAGCGATCTTTTTCTACTGGCGGACCGGACTGGCCACGTCGTTGCCTTGCATACCGCCTCCCCTGGTCTCACACGGGACATGGCGCAACAGTCGTTGGCCGGCACTCTGAGCGACGAAAGCTCGGGGCGCTGGTGGTTTGGCGGCGAGCATCTCTATGAGGTTTTTCTCCGACCCATCTATTTCGGGCCAGCGGAAGAGAACCGCCTGCTGGGATTTCTGGTCATCGGCTATGAGATTGACGAGCGGCTGACCTCGCAAGTAGGACGAATCGCGGCCAGCCAGGTGGCATTTTATTTCGGTGACGTGGTGGTGAAGACCAGTTTGACCGCGGTGCAGGAATCGGAGTTAGCCCGGCAGCGCGTTCTGCAGACTCCGACCGAAGCATCCGGCCCGGAGGAAGTTCAACTGGGGGAAGAACGCTTCCTTATTACGTCGCTCGATCTTGCCGGCGCCAGAAATCCTGCCGTCCGGCTGATTGTCCTGAAGTCCTATGATCAAGCCACTGCCTTTCTCGACAGCCTCAACCGCCTTTTACTCATGTTAGGACTGGCGGCGGTATTGGGCGGCAGCGCGCTGGTCTTCGTTATTTCGCACACTTTCACGCGGCCTCTGGGGAATCTGGTCGAAGGGGTCCGAGCTTTGGAGAAAGGCGATTTTGGTTATGCGCTGGACGCTCGCGGCGGTGATGAGGTCGCCGAGGTTACCCGGGCCTTCAACCGGATGCGTGACAGCTTGCGAAAGACACAGCAGGAATTGCTCGAAGCGGAGCGGCTGGCCACGATTGGCCGCATGGCGAGTTCGATCTCGCACGACTTACGTCACTCGCTGGCCGCAATCGTCGCCAATGCGGAATTTCTGTGCGAGAGCCGGCTGTCTTCCGATCAGCGGGAAGAGCTCTATCAGGAAGTTCGAGTCGCGGTAAATCAGATGACCGATCTGATCGACTCGCTGCTGGAGTTTTCGCGCACGCGCGAGTCCTTGCGGCCCAGCTTCGGCAACGTCAAGGCTTCGGTGGAGCGCGTGGTGGCGGCGATCCGTTCACACCCTGAATTTCACCCGGTCCGCATCACGGTCAGTCAGGTGGGCAATGGTTCAGGATGGTTCGATCCCAAGAAACTGGAGCGCGCTCTTTATAACCTGCTGCTGAACTCCTGCGAAGCGGTGGTACCCGAGTCCGGCCGCATTCATGTGGGATTGAACGAAGTTCGAGGCGGTATCGAAATTCGCGTGAGCGACAACGGGCGCGGTATTCCGGAGATAATTCGCGGCCAGCTGTTTGAGCCCTTCATCAGCCATGGCAAGGAGAACGGCACCGGACTGGGGCTGACCGTGGTGCAGAAGATTGTGCAGGACCACGGTGGGGACGTGATCGTGGAAAAGACCTCGGCCGAGGGTACGATCTTTCGCCTGCTGCTTCCTCTGGTTTCAACCCCCGAAGCCGCTGACGGAACGGCGGGGAGACCTAACCTGCTCCGCACCGAGCAGTCCCAATCGGAGTAGCATTCCAACACGGCGAACCGCCACGAGCGTTGCCCGCGGTGCCGGCAGTAACTCCAGTTATTCAGCGTGCGGAGGCGATGTGATGCACACGAATAGTTTGCGTAGCCGGATCAGAAGATTCGGTTCCTTGGGATTGTTCCTGGTTGCTGGCAGTGTTTACAGCTGGGCGCAGGGAGCAAGCGCGCCGGCCGCGCCGTCGACGGATGCCATGACCGACGCCGTCCGCCAGTTGCAGGACGAAGTGCGCGAATTGCGCAACGCCGTCGTCGAATTACGCTCGGAGGCGGGCCAGTACCGGGCCGAGACTGAGCAATTGCGAAGAGAACTTAAGGCCCGCGGCCCGGTTCCGGAGGCAGCGCCGGGCCTTGCCGCGGGCATCTCCGCCCCGGCCCCGCCGTCGTCGCTGGCAGATCGCGTCACTTCTCTGGAAGAATCTTCCGAATTGCTGAGCAGCAAGTTGAACGACCAATACCAGACCCATGTCGAAGCAGCATCAAAATATCGCGTCAAGCTTTCGGGTATTGTGCTGCTGAACCTCTTCAGCAATCACGGATACGTTGAAAATCAGGAGGTTCCCACCTGGGCGATACCAGATATTCCGAATGTCTCGGGACAAACCCTGGGCGCCACCATGCGGCAGTCGGAAATCGGTCTTGAAGTCTATGGGCCGCATTTGGCCGGGGCCCGGACCTCGGCAGACCTACAGCTAGATTTTTCCGGGGGATCTCCCAACGTTCCAAATGGCGTCAATTTCGGCCTGGCCCGCCTGCGTATCGCCAGCCTGCGAATGGATTGGAATAATACTTCGATCGTTGCGGGGCAGGACAATGCTTTCTTCTCCCCGCTCTCGCCCACTTCATTCGCTTCGCTGGCCGTGCCCGCATTCAGCTATGCGGGAAATCTCTGGGGATGGATTCCACAAGTTCGCCTTGAGCACCGCTTCAATCTTTCCGAAGGAGAGAACATCACGGTGCAAGGCGGCGTCATGGATAACGTCACCGGCGAGCTGCCTTCGAACTTCGCGCCCTTCGCCCAGGCGGGAGAAAGTTCGGGCCAACCGGCCTACGCTGCCCGCGTGGCGTGGACTCGCAACATTTTTGGCATGCCCTTGACCGTGGGAGCCGCGGGTTACTACAGCCGCCAAAGCTGGAGCTTCGATCACAGCGTCGACGGCTGGGCAGCGATGACGGACTGGAGTGTTCCCCTGACGCGACGAATTAGTCTCACCGGCGAGTTTTATCGCGGCCGCGCAATCGGAGGCCTGGGCGGTGGGGTGGGTCGAAGCGTGCTCTTTAGTGCCGACTCCAGTCAGTTGCGAGCGCTGAACTCCGTGGGCGGATGGTCGCAGCTGAAAATTGCAGCAACCAGCAAACTGGAGTTCAACGGCGCGTTCGGGGTCGACAATCCCTTCGCCGGGGATGTGCGAGGCTTTCCTGTCAGTCCGGGTTTCCCCGCTCCTCTGTTACAAAATCGCAGTTCTTTGGTCAATGTCGTTTACCGGCCTCGCTCGGACCTGCTTTTCTCGGGTGAATACCGCCACCTGCGGACATTTGACATTGATGCGGGAAGTCCCACGGCCGACCAGGTCAATCTGATGATGGGAATTCTGTTTTGAATAGGAAACTCGTCATGCCGGATTGCCGATGCCTCTGGACTGCCTTGCTGATAGTCGGTGTCGCAGGAGCTCAGGAGGTCACGCTGACGGCGCGGGTCGAACTGATGCGTGGCGACAATGCGGCAAAATCGCTTGAGGCTGGAAATGTGGTGGTGTGGCTGCTGCCTGCGCCGGGTTCGGTCAGGCCGGCGGCGTATCGTCCAGCGCAAAACCCGCCGGCGCAAAACCCGCGATTGATCCAGCACAACAAAAGCTTCGAGCCACATGTTCTGGTGGTGCCGGTGGGCTCGGTAGTGGCGTTTCCCAACCGCGACCCCTTCTTTCATAATGTGTTCTCGCTGTTTGAAGGCAAGCGTTTCGATCTCGGCCTATATGAGGCCGGCAGCACCCGCGATGTGCGCTTTGACAAGACGGGAATCTCCTACATCTTCTGCAATATCCATCCCGAGATGAGCGCAGTGGTGGTCGCGCTGGACACGCCCTACTACGGGGTTTCGGACTCGCGCGGCCAGGTCGTCATTGCGAATGTTCCGAGCGGCAAGTACACGCTTCGGGTCTGGTACGAATCGGCGCTGCCTGAAACTCTGAAGGCGATGACTCGCGAGATCACGGTTTCAGAGACCAGCTCTACTCTCGGGGTCCTGCGTCTCGTGGACGCCAATTTGCCGGCTACGCACAAGAACCTGTACGGCCGTGACTACGACCCGCCTGTGCCGGACAGCCCGGTCTACGAACGGCATTAGGAGAACGCAGCCTCTATTGACAAGAAAATGACATTTACTTGACATACTCCGGCCAGCACTTGATTTACCTTCACCACAATTCGAACGGGCGGCCGCTGCTGGCCCGTTCTACATGTTGATCCCGGGATCTACTGTTTTGCGACAGCGCGGTTGGTGATGTTCTCTCTCCACAATGAAGAACTCGGGCTGGCCGCTGGGCTGGCCCGAATTGCCAAAAACGCAGAAAACCAGTAGTCCCCCCTCCTGTGAGCTCCGTCCACTCCAAATAGCCTTATATTTGATAAGCTTTCTGCGCGTCTGGCTCTAAGTCAATAAGATCGCCGGGAAAATGGACTGGAGGTCCAAGCCAAATATGCTCAATCGTCGCAGCTTTATCATCGCAAGCGGACTTACCGCGCTCGCCTCGACCCGAGTACTCGGTGCAAACGATACGATTCGCGTCGGCGTCATTGGGGCCGGGGGACGCATGCGAGGTTTGCTCGATGCCGCCGAAAAAGTCAGCCCTTACCAGATCGTGGCGGTGAGCGACGTCTACGGACCGCACCGCGACTCCGTCAAGGAGCGCTCGAACGGTGTTGCCACCACCCACCTGGACTATCGCGAGGTGCTGGCCAAGGACATCGATGCGGTGTTCATAGCGTCGCCGGATCACTGGCACGTTCGCATGGCCGTCGACGCCTTGGCTGCGGGTAAGGACGTCTATCTGGAGAAGCCTGTCACCCACACCATCGAAGAAGGGGCCACGCTCACTCACGCGGTGCGTTCCGGCAAGCAGATTCTGCAGTGCGGCATGCAGCAGCGGAGCTGGACCCATTTTCGCGATGCTGTCGATCTGATTCAGGCCGGCAGTCTCGGGCGAATCCCACAGGTGCGGACCTTTTGGTGGCAGAACTATCACCGGGACTGGGCGCCGAAACCCATCGACGTGCAGGCGCTGGATTGGAAGTTGTGGCTGGGGAACGCTCCTGATCAGCCCTTCAGCGAGGAAAAATTCAATCACTGGCGCTGGTTCTGGAACTTCGGCGGCGGCGCGATGACCGATCTGTTCAGTCACTGGATTGATGTCGTGCACTGGGCTATGAAATCTGACCAGCCGCGCCAGGCCCAGATGCTGGCCGACAAATATGTTTTTGAGGAGTGGGATTGTCCCGACACTATTCAGGCATCCTTCCGCTACCCGGGCTTTGATGTGGGATACCAGGGCATGATGAATTCTTCGATCGACGATGGCGGACTGGAATTCCGCGGGACGGAAGCAACATTAAAGATCGATCGCAACGGCTTCGCCGTTTATCGCGAAGGCGTGCAGGCGGCGCAGAATCCGGTCCTCACTGCCCGCAGCTTTCGCGACGGCACCATCTCTCATATGGAGAATTTCTTCGAGTGCATCAAGACGCGCAAGGAGCCGAATGCCCCGGTGGAAACCGGTGTTGCCGCGGCCCGCGCAGGGCACATCGGCAACCTTGCCTACAGCCACGGCGGTCAGGTGGCATGGCCACCGAAAGCTTAGGAGTTGGTCATTGGCCCACTGCAGTGGTTTTAAACAATTTCGCAAGGTCGTTTATGTCGCCAGCGTTGGCATCGCCAATGACAAAATAACGCAATCCACCCTGGCTCCAGGTCGCCAGATTAAACGACATCGCCTTGGTCGTAGCAGAGCTGAGGCCCCATTTACCGCGCAACGCTTCTTCCTGGAAGATGAACACGGAAATCTCGTGCTTTCGCAATTCATAGATCAAATGAGCACCGGGGGTTTGCCCGAGGTAGGTCATGCGGCCGCCCAGCAGGGAAAACTCCGTGTTCTGGAGTTCCGGCAAGTCGAACGCAAAGGGAATCTTTCCTTGAAACCAGGGTTTCACAGTGTGGCGGTCTGAGGACACTACATCCACTCGCAACGAGCTGGCCAGGGCGGCGACATGCAGGTCAGCGATTTCGCTGTAAGCCTGTTGTCGTCGAGATCGCTGCTCTCCAATGTAGATTGTCAGTAATCCCGCGATCGCAACCACGGAGAGCGCCGCCGCAACCATCCAGGCCAGGCGGAAACTGCGGTGCGGTTTTGTTGCCACCTTCTTTTGAACCCGGCGCCGTAATTCGGCGCTCGGAGTAAAGCGTTTCCCGGCTGCCTGAATGCTACGTTTCATCTGCACCCGCGCCAGAGCGTCGGCCGCGCAGGATGGGCAGCCGCGCACATGAGTGTCAAAGGCGCGCATCTCCTCGGACGAAAGCTCGCCATCGAGATAGGTGTCGAGTTTCGCCTTCCACATCTCACAAGCCACGGTTCGTCCCCTTCGCAGTCGCTGTCGCGACCGCTCCTTCCTGCATCCGTGATCGCAGGCTCTCGCGCAGTGTCTTCCTGGCGCGCGACAAACGCGACATCACCGTGCCCATCGGAATGGACAGCGTTTCCGCAATCTCCTGATACGACATCTCCTCCACCTCGCAGAGCAGGATGATCTCCCGGAAATGCAGCGGCAGTCCGTCGATCGCGCTTTGCAGCATCTCGGAGCTCGAGCGCTCGATCAAAATCGTCTCCGGCGTGGCTGATTCAACCGCAAGTTCAGGCCCGTCCTCTTCGCCTTCAAGTGGAACGGTCAGTGTCGCCTTCAATCCGGTGCGCGAGGTCAGAAACGTGTTGCGCAAAATGCGGTACATCCACGCCCGGAAATTAGTCCCCAACTGGAAAGACGAGAACCCTCGCAAAGCTTTGGCGTAGGTTTCCTGGACCAAATCCTCCGCTTCGTCGCGATTCTGGGTCAGCCAGTGAGCGAAGTTGTACAGCTGATCGAACAACGGCATCGCCAGTTCTTCGAACGAACCGGATTGAGGACCACCCTGCGACATGCACACAAGGGTAAACCACCGGATCGCATTTTTATTCCGTCACCATGCAAATAAATCGCGGGTGGAATAAAGCGCTGCCTGGCTGGTTATCGGTTGTAAGGCAGGGGGCAATGGCAAATCCATTCGATCTCGAAAACGCTAATTTTGGCCAAGCACGCGCAGCACGTGGCGCTCATCCATTTTCCGATCGCGCTCTTCATTGCGGCAGCCGCCTTCGACTTCATTGCGCACTGGACGAAGCGGCGGGGCTTGGCGGACGCAGCCTACTACAACCTGCTGGCGGCAGCGCTTTCGACCATACCGGCCGTCGCTAGCGGCATCCTCGCGTGGCAATTTCAGCTTGAAGGACAGAAGTTGAAAGGCATCCTGCTGCTGCATCTGGTGCTTGCGGGCGCTTCGAGCCTGCTGATCTGGATGGCGTGGTGGCTGCATTTCCGTTGCCGGCGCACCGCCGCAGCTTTACCAGCCTACCGTCTCCCGATCGAGTTTCTGGGCATCCTGATCGTCGCCCTCACCGGGCACCTGGGTGGCTTCCTGAGCGGCGTAAACGGGCCCGGATAGTCATCAATTGGTGGGAATAAAAACAATATGCGCCGGTTATCAACTGCGAACGACAGGCCTGAGGAGGGCATATGGCAGAGATGAAGCAAGATTTTATTGATCAGAAGCTGCAAGACCTTAACAACGATGGCATCGACCGTCGCGGGTTTCTCAAGTGCATGGCGTGGGCGGGTACCGGGCTGGTCTGGACCCTCAGCGGCGGCATTCCGGTGTCTCAGGCATTCGCCAAAAACGGCGGTAAAAACGCCGGCAAGAAAGCTGATTTCAGTTTCGTTCAGATCAGCGACAGCCACATCGGGTTTAACAAGCCGGCCAACCCGGATGTCACGGCCACTCTGCAGGTCGCGATCGACAAGATCAATGCGCTGCCTCAGAAACCGGATTTTGTTATTCATACCGGCGATCTCAGCCAGCTTTCCAAGCCCAGCGAATTCGATACGCTCGACCAGATGTTGAAAGGAGTGGCGGCAAAACAGATCTATTTTGTGCCGGGAGAACATGACATGCTCACCGACAACGGCGAGCAATATCTCCAGCGCTTTGGCAAAGGCACCAAGGGGGCCGGCTGGTACAGCTTCGATCAGAAGGGTGTGCACTTCGTCGGCCTGGTGAACGTGGTCAATTTGAAAGCGGGGGGCCTGGGATCGCTCGGCCGCGAGCAACTGGAGTGGCTGGAGGATGATCTGAAAGGCCGCTCCGCCAGCACCCCCATCGTGCTCTTTGCCCACATTCCGCTGTGGACCGTCTATCCCGACTGGGGCTGGGGAACCGACGACAGCGAACAAGCGCTGTCTTACGTAAAGCGGTTCGGTTCCGTGACCGTGCTGAACGGACACATTCACCAGATCATGCAGAAGATCGAAGGCAAGGTTGCCTTTCACACCGCGATGTCGACCGCCTTTCCTCAGCCGGCGCCGGGGACAGCTCCCTCGGCCGGGCCTATGAAAGTGCCAGCTGACCAGTTACAGCGGGTCTTGGGGATCACGGACGTGAGTTATGTGCACAGCGGCAAGAGTCTCGCAATTGTGGATTTGCCACTCGACGGCTCGCAACCATCAGCTTCGGGAAAAGACGCGGCTTGAGTTGCGGCCAAGACAATTGCGATAGCCCGAGAGAACGAGATTCAAAATGCCGATGACATCGGCGAATATCCAGAGGTGAAAGGATGAAGCATGAAAAGGATCAAACATACAAAGTCTGCTGATCTCACTTGGAAGGCGTTCGCGCTGTCGGCGATCGTATTGGCGCTGACGCTCGGCGCCGCATCCCGGCGGCTGGAGGCGGCTCGGGCATGGACCTTCAAAACCCGCCGCAGCAGGATCAACGGATTCCGCCACTGAAGTTAAGATCGACAATTTTGCCTTCACTCCTGCCGTCATCACGGTGAAAGCAGGCACGCAAGTGACCTGGGTCAACCGCGACGACATTCCGCATACGGTTGACAGTACCGAGGGCAAGTTCAAGTCTGCGGCACTCGACACCGACGACAAGTTCCAATTTCGCTTCACCGAGCCGGGAGACTATCCATTCTTCTGCCGCATGCATCCCAAGATGACGGGAAAAGTCATCGTGCAACCTTGAGGCGACGCGGCGAAAGTTCGCTGAGCGTGACAAGTGCTGTTTCCGAGCTCAGGCGCGAATGCGGAAACGAAAGCGCATGTCCTCGCCGAACCACATGATGTAATTTGTGCCCCAGGCATTGTTGAAGAGGTTGCAGTGCACGCCGCCAGAGAGGTTTGGCTGGGCGCGGGAGAAGTTGATCGGAGATTTCTCGCCGACTGCAATGAGAGGCGCATCGAGAGTTTCGACGATGAAGGAGTGATCGCCATTCCGACAACTGAATCCGGAAGTGACAGCATGTAAATGCCGGCTGCCGCCGGCGACGACATCCAAGGGTGAGACCAATTCGCCGGATTTGTCCAAAGTCCAACCTTTGGCATCGCCCTGCTGGTCGAGCGGTTTCGGGTTAAACGTGAGCCAGATCGCTTCGGGCATGCGCGTCGCCGCTTTCTGAAACCAGTAAAACTCCAGATCGATGACGGGCTCGGCCCGGGGGAGCGTGAGCTTGAGGAACATCTGCTGCGGGAATGCGGCGCGGCCGGCGGCCAGAGCTTCGGGGTCACGAATCTCAAGGCGTCCGAGTAAATGGTAATTTTCTCCGTCCTCGGCGCTTTCTAGATTGGATAGGGTGGGCTGCCATTCGCGGCTCTCGGCGCCGAAGCGTTCGATGTTGGGCTTGCCAAAGTCCTTCTTCGCCCAGTCTGCCGTGCTGATGATGTAGTTGGCGAAAAAGCGGGCATAGTCGGCGGGCGAAAGAGTCTGGTAAGAGACGAGCGCAAGCGGATGATCGGGCGAGGCCCACTCGCGTCCCGTCTGCTTGTTGCGCAGCCGAGTGATGGCCCCGCGATCGTCAAGTGCAACGGTGAAGTACGCAGTTTCGATTTCCTTCCCAGCGGGTTGCGGCGATGCCTTGGCCAGCTGCGGGGTTTGCGGGGCTAGGGCGCGGATGGCGCTCTGAGCTTGGTCGCGCAGAGGAGCGGGCAGGGCGGCGATTCCGTCGAAGAGGTCCTGGCGTTTCTCGGTCCAACTGAATTCGACCACTTTGTAATTCTTCGTATCGAGCATGCGGGCGAGGTCTCGGGGAATGTAGTTGTCGAAGTCGAGCCAGGTCTTAGTGTCGGTGCCCCAGGTATGCTCGGCTTCGAGCAGAAGTCGTCGCAGGAGCGCGATATCGGTCGCATCGCCGGACTGGAATTTTCCGGCAGAGATCCACGATCGGCGAAGCCGGCAGATTTCGCGATAACGTGCAACTTTCATCGGATCGCTGCCGACACCATAGATCCAGCTATCGCCGATCTCCTGGGTAACGGCGGGCAGGTTGCCGCGAAAGGGCTCGACTGCGTTGGCGATTTCAGTCAGAGCGGTGGCAGTGATCTTCGCGTTAGGGAACTGACGGCTGAGGGCCGAGTAAATATTCGCGATCTCGGCAGGAGGGTGCGGGCCGCTATTGTCGTCCCGCACGATGATGGCGATGGCCAGGTCTGAGCCGGGCACAGCAACGATGCTTCCGTAGCCGTGGTGGTACATCACCACCAGCGAAGCGCCTCTGGAGTCTTTCCACACGAAAAGCGGCGGGAGTTCGGCGGTGGTGCTGGCATCGTTGACGCCGATGTCGAGAAACTTTACGCCCTGCTCGGCGAGGGGAAAGATGATGCCACGAGTATGGCCGGGAACGTCGGTCATCTTGGCGCCGGTGGTGGTGCGGCCGAAGCGGCGGTCAAGCGAGCGCGACAAACTGATACCGGCAGAGATCAATGTTGAATCCATCATCTCGGTCTGCCAGCTGAAAGGGATCGCGTGCCATGCGATATCACCCTGGGCAATGGCCTGTTCCATGCGCCGGCGGTCCAGAGGCGAGGCCTGCTCGAGATACTCGTAGAGGAGCCAGGATCCGGTCGTCCACACATAACGATGACCGCCCGACTGGCGGGATTGCTCGGCGGTCGTGATTGCCTGGGGAAAGAACTCTGAAAAATATCGGTGAACCACGGCGGCTTGAGTATCGATGAAGCCGGCGTCGAAGTGGCACTTGAACATGGCGAGGACGCGCTTGACGTCCGGATTGGGAGTGGGAGTTTCGACGTCGAGCGCGGCCAGAGACTTCGACAGAAGTGCGCCGCTCAAGGTAAGGACGGAAGACTTCACAAAGTCACGACGCTTCATGGGCACCTATCAGAGTGAAGATCGCAAACAGCATATCGCTTCTCGTGGTTTGCGTCCTCGGCGCGCAAGCTGAGAGCTCTTGCCGGCTCGGAGTTGTGTCGTCTGGCTGAAATAAAACGTGCCAGCGAGGTAGAATGAGCGAACCGCCGAACTCGCGCGGTGTCGTCGATAAACGAGCCGAACGCGGTGCCTCAATTGTTTCCGCGCTGTTTCTATTACCATTTCAGCTTGAGGGAATGCATGAGACTTCGGTGGATGTGCGGTTCGCTGCTCGCCATGACCCAATTGATTTCCGCCCAGACTGGATCAGGACAGGCCCCGGTTGTAACGGCCCCATTACCGCTCACAGGGTACAGTGCACAGAGTTCGCCGCTCGAAAGTGACTGGGAAAAAAAGTTTCAGAACGGCATTTCATCGGACAATATTCGCGAGAACATGCGCCGCTTAAGTGCACGTCCCCACCACGTCGGGTCGCCCTACGATAAAGACAACGCCGAATGGATCTCGTCGAAATTCAAAGAGTGGGGATTCGACGCGAAGATCGAAACTTTCAACGTGTTGTTTCCAACGCCAAAAATTCGCGTGCTTGAAATGCTGCAACCGACCCGCTTTCAGGCCAAGTTGCAAGAGCCGGTCGTGCCCTCCGATCCCACCAGCGGCCAGACCGACGAGCAGCTTCCGACCTACAACGCTTATTCGATCGACGGAGACGTCACCGCTCCGCTGGTGTATGTGAACTTTGGCACTCGCGAGGACTATGACCAACTCGATCGCCTGGGAGTTTCGGTCAAGGGCGCGATCGTTATCTCCCGCTATGGGGAGGGTTGGCGCGGCATCAAGCCCAAGGTGGCTGCCGAACACGGAGCCATCGGCTGCATCATTTACTCGGACCCAAAGGCTGACGGCTTTTCCGAGGGCGACGATTATCCTGCCGGGGGCTGGCGGCCGCGAGACGGAGTGCAACGTGGCAGCGTGATGGACACCGACTATCCCGGCGATCCCCTGACTCCCGGTGTGGCTGCGACTGCGGATGCCAAGCGGCTCTCGATCAAAGAAGCCAAGACGATTACAAGAATTCCGGTATTGCCGATTTCCTATGCCGATGCGCTGCCATTACTCTCGGCGCTGAAGGGGCCGGTCGCTCCGGAAGGCTGGCGTGGGGCACTGGGGATCACGTATCACATCGGTCCCGGTCCGGCGCAGGTACATCTCAAAGTCGCGTCTAACTGGGACATCAAACCGGTTTACGACGTCATCGGCACATTGCACGGCTCGGATGGCGGCCGGGAGTGGGTGCTGCGCGGCAATCATCACGACGCCTGGGTAAATGGCGCCGAAGATCCGATTTCTGGCCAGGCTCCCATGTTGGAAGAGGCGAGAATGCTGGGCGAACTCCGTCGCCAGGGATGGACGCCAAAACGCACCATCATTTATTGCGCATGGGATGGAGAAGAACCTGGATTACTTGGTTCGGTCGAGTGGGTGGAGGCCCATGTGGACGAGCTGAAAACTCATGCGATCGCGTACCTCAACTCCGATGAGAATGACAGAGGTTTCCTCTTCCCGGGCGGCACTCAGGATTTGCAGAGCTTCATCAGCGGGGTTGCTCGCGATATCCAGGACCCGGAAACTCACATGTCAGTCTTTCAACGTTCCTACCTGGCGAGCATCGCTCGAGCGAAAGACGCGGACGAACGCAGCGATATTCGCAAGCGCAGCGACCTTCTGGTAAGGGCCGTGGGCGACGGTTCGGACTATACCGCTTTTCAGGACTTCGCCGGCATCTCGACTTTGAGTATCGAGTTCGGCGACGAGGATGACGGGAATCAGTATCATTCCATCTACGACGATTTCTACTGGTACACGCATTTCGTCGACACCGATTTCGCTTACGGGCGCGCCCTGGCGCAAACCGCAGGGACCGCGATGATGCGCCTGGCAGGCGCCGACCTGATTCCCGTGGATTACTCCCCCCAGGCGGAGGCCATTGCGAAATACGAGTCCGACCTGGAGAAGTTGCTCAAGGACAGGCAGGACGAATTTACTGAACGCAATCTGGAGTTGCAGGAAGGAGTCTTCACCGCCACGGCAGATCCTCGCAAGCCCAGTGTGCCGCCGCCAGTCGAGAGTGTGCCGCCGTACATGAATTTTTCTCCCCTGAAAAACGCTGTTGAGGTGCTTAAAAAGAATTCAGCGCGCTATTCGAAGGCGCTCTCGGATTGGCGTGCCAAGGGTTCCCCGGTTTTTCCCGAGCCGTCCCTGCAACTGATGAACGCGGATTTGATTAGAATCTCTCGTCTGTATCTGAACGAAAAGGGGCTGCCCGAGCGTCCCTGGTTCAAAAACCAGATTTACGCGCCTGGAGCCTATACGGGTTACGGAGCAAAGCCGATCGCGGCAGTACGTGAATACATGGATGAGAAAAAATGGAAAGAAGCCGATGCGCAGATTCCCCAAGTCGCCCAGGTCATCGAAAACGCCGCCGCGGGCATCGGCAAAGCGGCTGACGATCTGGAAAACGCAGTGGCGCAAACGCATTGATGGAAGACGGGCGTCCCGCCCGTCTGAACGGGCGTGGACGGCTTCCACCGGCTTACGACCTAAGAGGACATTGCATGATCGTGAACTTCGCCGAGCGCGCGCATAACCACAACTGGGCGCTGGACCCGGTAACGCGCTCCCTGCTGGACACCGATTTCTACAAGCTGCTCATGCTCCAGTTCATCTGGAAGCATTATCCCAAGACACCGGTATCGTTTTCGTTGGTGAATCGAAACTCGTCGGTGCGCCTGGCCGAGATGTTTCCAATCGAGGAACTGACTGCGCAACTGGAGCACGTTCGCCGTCTGCGGTTCCGGAAGTCGGAACTGGTCTGGCTGGCGGGTAATACGTTCTACGGTCAGCGCGGAATTTTCCAGCCGGCCTTCCTGGCGTGGCTGGAGCGGGATTTCAAATTGTCGGATTACCAATTGTCCGTGAAGGACGGCCAATATGAACTGTCCTTCGAAGGTTTGTGGACCGATACCACAATGTGGGAACTCTATTCCCTCGCGATCATTGATGAACTGAAGACCAGGGCCGGTTTGAAAAAGTTGAGTGAGTTCGGCCTGGACGTCCTGTACGCCAGGGCGAAGACCAAGCTCTGGGGCAAGATCGAGCAGCTGATCGGCGTGCCCGATCTGCGCGTAGCCGACTTCGGTACCCGGCGCCGCCACAGTTTTCTTTGGCAGGAATATGTGGTGGAGGCCATGGCGTCGAATCTGGGGAACGCCTTTACCGGAACATCGAACGCCTTTCTGGCGCACAAGCACGATCTGGAAGCGATTGGAACGAACGCGCACGAGATACCCATGGTTCTGGCTGCGCTGGCGCCGGACGATCGCGTCCTGAGAGCTTCCCAGTATCGCGTTCTCGAAATGTGGCAGAGCACCTACGAGGGCGAACTCCTCATCATGTTGCCGGACACTTTTGGGACAACGCAGTTCCTCAAAGACGCGCCGGATTGGGCGGCAGACTGGACCGGCCAGCGCGTGGACAGCAAGAACCCGTACGTTGCCGGCGACGAATATATCGAGTGGTTGAAGGGGCGCGGCAGGGATCCGAAGAACAAACGGATTATCGCTTCTGACGCGCTGGACGTGGATGAGATCCTGGGCCTGCACGCTTATTTCGAGGGAACCCTGGCGGGGGGCACAACCGTGAAGGATTTTCGCAGCGCCGCCGATTTCCAGAACCGCGGAAAATGGACGCCAGGACGCCGGGCGCGATTCAGCGCCGGCTGGGGAACGCTGCTCACCAACGATTTCCGCGGCTGCGATCCGGCCGGGGGCATCGCATTTGATCCAGTCAGCCTGATCTGCAAGGTGAACGAAGTCGATGGACGACCGGCGGTCAAGCTTTCCGACAACTACTCGAAAGCGCTCGGCCCACCCTCCGAAATCGAACGCTACCGGCGAGTGTTCGGCACCGCCGGAGTCAGCGACGCTCCCGTAATTGCGTGATCGCAACTCTCCAACGGCGGCGAGGTTCACCACGAACCACGTAGGGGCAGATGTCCTCATCTGCCCGGTCGAGCGAAGCTCGACAGGCTCTTGCAGGAAGACCGAATCTAGCGGAGCCTCGCTCCGCAGGACAGATGAGGACATCTGTCCCCACGTGGTTCGTGGTGGCACGAGCGAGGCGCTTGCGCCCACATCAATCTTTGTGTGCTACACTCCGGAAGTTTTTTCCATATCTCATTTTCTATGTCCCGGGGTCATAAGGATGAAGTCTCGCGCACTGGGTCTGCTCATTGCAGCAGTCATCTTTGGCTTGTTCCGAACCTCCGTTGCTGGTGCGCAAGCAGCGCCTGCTGTGCCCCATCCCATTACGATCGATGATTACTTTCAGGTGCGGGAGGTCGCAGACCCTCAGATCAGCCTTGACGGCCAGTGGGTCGCTTACACGGTTTCGACTCAATCCTTGCAGGACGACGAAGAGAAGACGCGCGTCTGGATGGTGCCGGCAGCGGGCGGCGATGCCGTCGCCATGACCTCAGAGGAGGTTTCATCGGACCATCCACGATGGAGCCCGGACGGAAAGTATCTCGCATTCCTTTCCAAGCGCGACGAGGGCAAGACCTACGTCTGGCTGCTGAACCGGCTTGGCGGAGAAGCCCAAGCCCTCACCGAAACCACCCAGGATGTCAAAGATTTTGCCTGGTCGCCGGACGGCAAGCGCATCGTGCTGGTGCTGAGGGATCCGTCCCCGGAGGACGTGAAGTCAGCCCAGGAAAGAGCCGAAGAAAAAAATCAGGGCAAGGCGACGCGGGAAAAAAAGCCGAAAGCACCGCGTCCTCTGGTGGTGGATCGCTATCAATTCAAGGAAGATGAGATTGGATATTTGGAAAGATTTCGCACTCATCTTTATGTTTTCGATCTCGCAACCAAGACCCTGACGCAGGTGACCTCCGGCGACTTCGACGACCAGAATCCTGCCTGGTCTCCCGATGGCAAGCTCCTCGCCTTTAGCAGTAAGCGCACCGCTCCGGATCCTGATCGCAATTACGACTCAAACATTTTTGTCGTCGCCGCCGATAACGGCGACAAGGGCGCGCACCTCACGCAGATCACCACCAATCCTGGTTCCGACGATTCGCCGGTCTGGTCGCCCGACGGAAAGTGGATCGCTTACGTGACCCAGCTTGATCCCAAACTGCTGACTACGCCACGACACACCTTGCGGTTTCGCCCGCGGCTGGCGGCGAAGCCAAGGTCTCTGACGCTGAAAATGGACCGCATGTCCAGCGAACCTCGTTTCTCGCCCGACGGCCAGTTCATTTATTTCATCGCGGATGACGACGGTGCGCAGAACCTTTGCCGCGTTCCAGTCGATGGCGGCGAGATTACGCGTCCGATCGCCGGCCGCCTGACGCTCTACGCCTACTCCATCGCAAAATCGGGCGAGGTGGTGGCGCAAATCACAACCGCAGATCGTCCCAGCGAAATTTACACCATCGCCGCGGGCAAGCTCACTCGCATCACACACGCGAACGACGATCTGCTCTCGCGGATCAAACTTACCGCGCCGGAATACGTCAAGTTCAAAAGCAAAGACGGCACGGCCGTCTCCGGCTATCTCTATAAGCCACTCGACTATGTGCCGGGGAAAAGGTATCCCACGATTCTTCGTCCCCACGGAGGACCGGTCGAGGCCTACGAGGCAGAGTTTTTCCATATAGCACAGGTTTTCGCGGCGAACGGATACGTAGTTCTATGTCCGAATCCGCGCGGCTCCAGCGGCTACGGACAGGACTACGCGAAAGCGATTTTCGCCGATTGGGGGGACAAGGATTTTCAGGACGATATGGCCATGGTTGACTATGCCGTTGCGCAGGGCCTGGCCGATCCCGACAAACTTGGCGTGGGGGGATGGTCCTACGGCGGCATCTCTACCGACTTCATCATTGCCCAGACCACGCGTTTCAAGGCCGCCATTTCGGGCGCGGGTGGCGCTTTCTTTTCCGCTCTGTATGGACATGACGAGTACATCCGCGACTATGAAACCGAACTGGGGTTTCCCTGGAAGGACAGAGCGGCCTGGGACAAGATCTCGCCCTTTTACAAGATTGCGAGCATCACCACGCCCACTCTGTTCATGGGTGGCGACGTCGACGCAAATGTGCCAATCCTCGGCGGAGAGCAGATGTATCAGGCGATGAAAAGCCTGGGCCGGGAAACTGAACTCGTGGTCTATCCCGGCGAATACCACGAATTCAAATCGCCCTCACATATCAAGGACCGACTGGAGCGCTACCTGGCGTGGTACGCGCACTACGTCAAGGCCGACGGCACGCCAGCACGGCCGGTTGCGGCGGCAAATTCGAGTCATGGCGACTGATGCCGCCGGGGGTCTTCGCTTTCATCGCGGGCTCTGGGGCTGTATCCTAGAGTTGTAAGGCAGTCAGGGGCTTTCTATGAGGGTGTTTGAATTTCTGAAGGCGGCCAAGTCTCCGGAGCATCGCTTGGCGTGGCTGGTGGCAATTGCTGTGGACGCTATACAAATCATCGCCCTGCCGATGTTTGCCGCTGGAGGTCTTTCACCGGCGGATGCCCTGCTCGACGCAGTGGCGGGGGTGATTCTGATCCAGTTGCTGGGATGGCATTGGGCCTTCTTGCCAACCCTGGCAGCGGAACTCATTCCCGGCCTCGATCTATTTCCCACCTGGACGGCGGCAGTATTCTTCGTGACCCGTCAGCAAGTCCATTCCGGAGAACCTGAGATTCTGCCTCCTGGTCCCGCGCCCGCGCGTCGATCTTGACTGGAGATTCGAGCGTATAAAACAAAACGCCCGGGACTTGGTTGAGTCCCGGGCGTTTCGTTGAACAACCTCTCCCCCGAAAAGCTGTTCTCCAACAATCGTGGCGGCCCGGCGGTTTATCGCACTCAGCCTCGAGCCGGCGAGCTCTGACGGATACCGAAAACCGCGAGCCCGTATACCTGTCTTAGTCTTTTGCAGTTGGCTTGCCAAAGCCTCGTTTTTATAACTTATTGAGGAAATGGGACTTCCCGACGCCGAAGACTCGATGCGCGCCCCGACTGCGCAAATATTTTCACACTTGTCTTGGGGTCAGGATTTCCTCTATTTCGCTGGAGCGACAAATTGAATTCCCAGCTGATTGAAGAGGAAACTAAGCACATCGGCGTCCTCCTCAATTTGCTCGTCCAGGGCGGTTCCGATGCCGTGCCCGGCATTGGAGCTGGTACGCAGCAGAATGGGATGGCCTGAGCTCGTAGCAGCCTGCAAGCGCGCCGTCATTTTGCGCGACTGCATGGGATTCACGCGGTGATCGTTCTCTCCGGTGGGAAAAAGAATGGCGGGATACGCGGTTCCATCCGCCACATGGTGGTACGGAGAGTAGGCGTACAGGGCCTTGAACTGATCAGGATCTTTTACCGTCCCAAATTCAGTGACGTTGAAGGCTCCGTTGGGATCGAGCTCGACGCGCAACATGTCGTAAATACCGACGTAAGAGACGACCGCGCGGAAAAGGTCGGGGCGTTGCGTGAAAGCTGCCCCCATGAGTAATCCACCATTGCTCCCGCCGATGATCGCGAGGTGGGCCGGGGAAGTGTATTTGGCTTCAATCAGGTGCTGGGCGCAGGCGATGAAATCGTCAAAGACGTTCTGCTTACGAGTCAGCCTGCCCTCTTGATGCCATTCCTCACCATACTCCGCGCCGCCGCGAAGGTTGGCGATGGCATAAACTCCGCCCTGGTCCAGCCAGGCGCGCGTGAAAGCGCCGAGAAAGTACGGCTGCATGCTGATGCCGTATCCGCCGTAGCCTTCGAGCAGCGTGGGATTGGTTCCATCGAGGCGGGTGCCGCGGCGGCGAATGACGTTCACCGGAACCCGAGTGCCATCTTTCGAAACCGCAAACTCGCGGACGACCTCGGTGTCGTCGAAGTGTAGAGGCGACGTGCGAAACAGCGCGGTGCGGATCGACTTGCCTCCGGCGGCATCGAAGCGATACCAGGCCGAGGGTTCGAGATAAGTAGAGACGTTGAAAAGCGCGTCGCCGCCACGAGTGGGCACCAATTGGCGCACCGCCGAGACTGGCGGGATTGGCGGTCCCGGGAGCAAATGGCCCTCCAGATCGAATACGCGGATGCGCGAAGGTCCTCCCACGATATCGGTGACATAAAGACGTCCGGGGGCAGGCGCGAAATTCTCGATTGAAGCACGTCCACTATCATCCCCGGCCGCGCCTGAGCTTTGAGGCACGACGATCTTGGCATCGGCAAGGTTGAGATGTTCCAGCGGAAGGCGCAGGATCTGCCCTCGTGGCGCGTCTTTGCGGGAGAGCAGATAAAGCGCCGCATCTGGTCCCGGTTTGACGGCCACGATTCCGTCTGCAAAATGTGTGATCTGAGTCCAGTGTCCGGCTGCATCCATCACGTAGTGCGCGAACTCGCCACCATCGCCGTTGGCCACGGCTGCAATCAACCAACGGCCATCATCGCTGGCGTGCAACTGAATCTCGGCTATCCGCGGAAAGTCCTTACCGGCAACATAGATGTCCTCCCTGGGATTGGTGCCGAGGCGATGAAAATAAACCTGCTGGTAGAAATTGGCGTCTTCGGGCGGCCGTTCGTTGCCCTGAGGATAGCGAGTGTAGTAAAAGCCGGAACTGTCGCCTTTCCATTCAAGGCTGCCGCCGGCGGTGGCGAAGTTGACCCGCGGCACCACGTCGGAAAGTTCCTTCCCGGTTGCGACCTCGAAGACGTGAGCCGAACTGTCCTCAGATCCGTTCTCCGAGAGCGCGGCGGCGACAAATTTGCCGTCCAGGGAGGGCACGTAAAAATCCACTGCAGTGGAACCTTTGGCGCTCGCAGCGTTGGGATCGAAAACCACCTTGGCGCCGGCGGGGTCTTGAGCTGAAGCCAGCGCTACCAGGGTAGGTTGCTGTTGTGGTGGTTGGTATTTCATGGCGAAGAGCGTGCCGCCACGGAATTGCAGGTCGTAGTAGGCGGCCGAGCTTCCGCTGTACGCTTGTTTGAGGAATTGCTGAATGGCGGACCGCGCCGGCAGGTGATCGAGATACTCGCGGCTGCGTGCATTCTGGGCCGCGCTCCACCGTTTGACTTCGGGATCGTCCCAGTTTTCCAGCCAGCGGTAGTCCTCGGTGACTTTGATGCCCTGATATTCGCCGGTGACAGGGCGCCTGGGGGTTGCGGGTGGCGCAGGAATGGACGGGACTTGCGCCGCCGCGACGAGGCTGATCAGGAAGAAGAGAATGACGAGACGCCCAGCGGACGGAACTTTCATGAAAGCATTTTTCATGGGAGCTGATGGATTCGCAGATTTTCCGCCTGAGTTTGCGGCGGCGCACATTCTATAATGGAATCAGGCTGCAGGACGCGGAAAAGGGAAAGCGTCGCGGCTCCGGCCTTCCAGGACAGTCACCCCACGTGAAGTCAAGACCGTCGCGCTGATCCACGGCGGCGGTCGTGAACAGCTGGGCATGGAAAACATCGCAGGGCTACAGCGTTACTCGAGCTCGCCACAAACCCGCAGCGCTCGGACAGTCCGTACATCATCTCTCACATGTTTGAGATGTGGATGTACTTCAGGATGTCTCTCCAGTTACCGACAATGCCCATGACCACCAGGGCCAGCAGTACGAAACCCACAATCTCCATCGCTCCCATAGAAGCCTTCCTCCGAAAATCCGCTAACAAGATGCGACAAGTTTGTTGGATTGACCATACGGCGATTGCCGTATATGCGCGATCGCGATACCTGACATTTACCAACGCATCGGCAGCAATGATGATTTATCGCAGTCTTCTGGCAGCCAGTTACGCACGCGCTTTATCGATCATCGCCTCCCAGATGCCTTTGGATCTGAGAACCAGTTCTATGGCCTCCCGGACCGCGCCGTGTCCGGCAAGCGCCTTCGTGGTGTAGTGTGCGGCGTCTTTTACCTCCGGGACCGCATCGCCCACGGCTACGGCGAGGCCTGCGCGGCGCAACAAAGGAATGTCCGGAAGATCATCGCCGATATAAGCGACGGCAGAATCGGCGACGCCCGCCTTGCCAAGGATCTCTTCGTAGGCCGGCATTTTCACCGCCTGTTTCATGTATATAAACTCCATCTTCATTTCGTTGGCGCGGCGCATCAGCGCGGCACTTTCGCGGCCGGTAATGCAGCCTGTAAGGAGTCCAGCAGTTCGGGCCAGTGTAAGGCCCTGACCATCGTGGGCGTCAAAAGTCTTGAGTTCGAGGGCGGTGCCGTCGGTTTGTGAGAGCAGGGTGACGCCACCATCCGTCATGGTACCGTCCACGTCCATGAGAATCAGTTTGATCCGCGCGGCGCGCTTTTTGAGTGATGGCGAAATTTTCGGGAACGGTTTCAAAGATCCTCCGGAGCGAAGCTAGCAGAGAGTTTAACTTACGTGAGATAGCGGCGTGCGACCGCCACGTGCGACCCAACCGTTTGTGGTAGAAATGCTCACCTTGGGACGGCAGGGAGAACCTGGAGATGAATGCAAACATTACGGTGACGGAACTCGACCGCAGATTCGGAATCCCGGGCACTGCCCGAATCAGCGAGGGCAACGGAGCGATGCCGCGAGTGCTGATAGCGTCTCCCGCAAGCGAGGGCGAAATTTATCTGCATGGCGCGCAAGTTACCTCCTGGAAACCTGCGGGGTGCGACGAAGTGCTTTTTCTGAGCACCAAGTCGCGATGGGAGGAAGGTCAAGCGATCCGCGGGGGAATTCCGATCTGCTTCCCCTGGTTTCGCGGAAAGATTGACGATCCCCAGGCTCCGGCACATGGGTTTGTGCGCACGAAAGCGTGGCAGATCGAGTCGGTGGTTCAGAATGCGGGCAAGGTTACTGTCAGCATGTTCACGGAGAGCGATGACCGCACTCAACGCTGGTGGCCGGGGCAGTTTCGCCTGGTTCACCGCGTGACCTTCAGTTCCGAGCTGAACCTGGAGCTCATTTGCACGAATACGGGAACCCAGCCTCTGCGTTTCGAGGAAGCCCTCCATACCTACAACCGGGTCAGTGATGTTCGAAATGTGCGCCTGCAAGGGCTGGATGGCGTCCGTTTTCTTGACAACACCGACTCCAATCGGCAAAGAACGCAAGGTGGGGACGTCGCGATCGTTTCACAAACTGACAACGCTTATCTGAATACCCAGAGCGAAGTGGATTTGCTGGACCCGGGCGCGCAGCGCCGGATACGGCTGCGGAAGAAAAATTCATGGACTACGGTGGTATGGAATCCGTGGCGCGAGGCGGCCCAGGGGATGCGGGATCTTGGGGATGGCGAGTGGCCGCAGTTTTTCTGCGTCGAAGCTAGCAATATCCTGGACGCCGCGATCCGGCTGGCGCCCGGGCAGGAGCACAGGATGACTGCGGTTCTCAGCGTGGCGAGGATCTAGCTCGCGGCTTCGAGGGTACCGGGATGTACCCTGCTCTACGGCGCGGCCGGGTCAGGCTGAACGGTCCCGGGATTGTTCAGCGGAGACGGCTTCGGCGGGTTTTCTTGGAACTGAGCGCTTCACCGGACGCGTCGCGGTTGGCAAAAAGTGCGGCCGGAAGTGACGGCGCATGCAGTGTTGACACCTGACGAGCCTTAGCAACAGCACCGCCGACATCCTTTGCCAGAAGGTCTTGGCCGAAGCTGCATAAATCTCCGACGATCCGCAATACGGGCAGTTCTTTAGGCCTATTCGTCGCATCTTCCCACGTAAGTTCAGTTAGCTTAGTCTCACTGCGGCAAGAGTTCAATTTCATTTTCCGCGCGGGGCGGGTACGGATGACGTTACCTCGGCGGAAAAACTTTGTCTTGGTCATTGACGAAACCGGTCAAACACGCATCAAATCTAGAAATACCCCAATCGTTACACAGAGAGCCAGGCGACCAGCCTGGGAAGAAGGAGGCCGGTGGATGTTGTACTCGGTGCGACCGCCCAAATGATGACGGTGCAAGAAGAATTAAAGGCGGTTCGTCCGAAACGGACTTCTCTCCCGCGGGCCTGGCGCATATCGGTTCTGCTGGCCGTCACCGTGATGTCGATTCTTGTTCATGGCTACCACATGGGCACGGACGACGCCGCGATCTACGCGCCCGGAATTGAAAAAGCGGCCGATCCCACGCTGTTTCCATCTGGCTCCGAGTTTTTTATGCACCACGCGGGCTCTCTCTGTTTTCCCGCGTCTGGTAGCAGCAGTGACCTGGCTCCCCCACTTGTCCGTTCAGTGGAGCATGCTGCTTTGGTTCGCTTTCGCCCAATTTCTGCTGCTTTGGGCCGCTTACGAATTGGCGCGGCAATGCTTTCAAACCGAACGCGCCCGCTGGGGCGGAGTGGGATTGCTGGCCGCGCTTCTGAGCGTGCCCGTCGCCGGAACCTCGCTGATCATCGCGGACTCCTACCTGACGGCGAGATCGCTGTCTACCCCGCTGGTGCTTATGTCCACGGCCTGTTTTCTCGACAAGAGAACCCGATCGGCTTGCTTGTGGCTGGTCAGCGCGTTTCTGATTCATCCGCAAATGGCAATCTACGGGGCGGGAGCCGGTTTGCTGGTGGCCTTCGAATCTCGCTCACACCGGCTGGCCAAGTTTGCGGAGGCTGCCCCTGTGCTTCCGGCGTTGCTGATACCGTTCCTGATTGGTGCGCATCTACAGCCTCCCCAGGGCGCGTATCGGGAAGTGCTCGCATCCAGGGCCTACTTTCTGGTGACCACGTGGCACTGGTGGGAGTGGTTCGGTGCGTTTGCGCCTCTCGTCATGTTGACCTGGTTCACGAGCCTGTCGCTGAAATCGACGGTCCCCGCTTTCTCCCGTCTGGCAAAGCTCCTGGTGGGCTTGGGTCTGATCTCGACGGTCGCGGCATTACTGCTCGCCAGCGACCTGGATTTCGCATACCTGCTGCGATTGCAACCGATGAGGAGCTTTCACCTCATCTACGTTGTATTCTTCATCCTGTTGGGAGGCTTGCTGGGCGAGTATCTGCTGCGCACGCGTGTCTGGCGATGGATTCTTTGTTTTGGCGCGCTTTCGGCCGGGATGTTCGCGGTCGACAAGATCACCTATCCCACGAGCCCGCATATCGAACGGCCGGGAGTCGGATACCAGGGAGAATGGCTCTCCAGTTTTCTATGGATTCGCGAGCATACGCCGAAGGATGCGGTGTTCGCGCTCGATCCCGAATATCTGCTGAAGCAAGGAGTGGATCTTCATGGCTTCCGCGCCGTCGCCGAGCGCAGCGCGCTGGCCGATCAGGAAAAAGACAGTGGTGCGGCTTCGGTATTTCCTGAATTAGCCGAACGGTGGAAAATGGAGAGTGCGGCGCAATCCGATTGGGCGCACGTTTCCAGCGATCGCTTGCGGAATCTTCAAGAGCAATACGGCGTGACTTGGGTATTGCTGGAGAATCCTGCCCCGCTCGATGGGTTGGTCTGCCCCTACCACAATGGTGAGTTGCGGGTCTGCCGGATTTTGGATGGTAATCCCGGTTTATTGAATGGAGACTCTGTCGCGGCGTATGTCGGGCACCCAACCCGAAGGCGAATGCCCTCGTTGTCGCTGATTAATCGTTGATGCTCACGTCATTGTGATGGTGTGACCGTTCCGATCAGGGGACTTCAGCGATCGGGATTTTCCCACGGTTGCGTATCCGCCGCGGAGTCTCCCTGTTCCTCACGGTGGCTTTTCACTTCGCGCAGGGCGTAGATCGGCTTGTTCTGTGATTCGTGGTAGGTACGCGTCATGATTTCGCCGAGCAGTCCTATCGAGATGAATTGCATGCCACTCACCAGAAGCGCCACAGCCAGCAGCATGAGCGGCCCGTGCTCGGTCATGATGGGTTCGTGGTGATAGAACTTCTCGTAGATCAGAAACGTGGCGACTAGGAATCCGAGTCCCGCGCCGCTCATGCCAAATAACCCAAAAAACTGCAGGGGGCGGGTGGAGTAGTCGAGCAGAAACTTGACGATGATGAGATCGAGAAAGACGCGGATGGTGCGCCCAATGCCGTAGTTGGATTTGCCACTCTTGCGTTCGAGATTGACGATAGGTACTTCCGCGATTCTGGCGCCGGCGGAGCTTGCCAGCGCGGGGATAAACCGGTGCAGCTCGCCGTAAAGTTGAATCTCCTGAATAATCTCGCGGCGATAGGCCTTGAACGTGGTCCCAAAATCGTGCAACTCGATGCCCGAGAGCTTGGCCATCATCCAGTTCGCCACCCGGCTGGGAATTCGGCGCATCAGCCAGTGGTCGCGGCGCTCGTGCCGCCATCCGCTTACCAGGTCATAGCCCTCTTCGATCTTTGCCAGGAAGTGAGGTATCTCTTCCGGGTCATGCTGCAAATCGCCATCCATGGAAATGATGACGTCGCCGCGGGCGAAATCAAATCCGGCCTTGAGCCCGGCGGTCTGACCGAAATTCCGACGCAGCCGCACCAGATTCACGCAGCGGGTCGTGTTCGTAGATGTCGCTCAGTACTTTGAAAGTGCTGTCGCGGCTGCCATCGTCCACAAAAACAAGCTCATAAGGCTCGCCGAGCGCCTGCATCACTTCCGTCAGCTTTATGTACAGCGGCGAGACGTTTTCCTGCTCGTTGTAGAACGGGATTACGATCGAGTAGCGAATACGAATCGAAGAGGCGCGTCTCATGCTGCTCTTTGTCTGCGAGCGACCTATAGTCTTGATCGCGTGAGACTATGCTGTCAAGGTTCAAGGGCGCCGGATAAAGTCACGCTCTAGAAGTCTTGCGTCCTTTGCGGAGTCCTTGGCGAACTTTGCGGTTTAAGACTTTAATTTGCGTCAGAAAAGAAAAAATCTTTAACCGCAAAGGCCGCAAATAATTTCGCAGAGTACGCAAAGGAACTCTGCAAATCGGGACGGCGCCATGATGCGGTTTGAGAGGCTGTACAATGTACCCAGTTTTTGTTCAGCAAGTGTCTGGGTCGAACTGGTCTTGACCACGACAAAGACCCTGCCTTTAGAGGAAACAGCTTTGTGATCGTCGGCGTTCCGAAAGAGAGTTATCCCGGTGAGCGGCGGGTGGGATTGGTTCCCATGGTCGTTCCCGCCTTACAAAAAGCAGGCCTTGAGGTGGTGGTTGAGGCGGGTGCTGGGGTAGAAGCGGGCTACCCCGACGCGCACTATATCGAAAAGGGAGCAAAGATTTCCCCCGACCGGGCGGCTGTCATCAGTGCCGCCGATATTATCGTTCAGGTTCTTTGCTACGGCTCCAACGATGCGACCGGAGCGGCGGACCTCCCTCTGCTTCATCCCGGGCAAGTTCTGATTGGATTCTTAAGGCCGCTGGGCTCGCTGCAAATGATCCAGCAGATCGCCGACACCGGCGTTACATCTTTTGCCATCGAACTGATACCGCGGACGACGCGCGCTCAGAGTATGGACGCACTTTCTTCGATGGGAACGGTCTGCGGCTACAAGGCTGTGCTGATTGCGGCTGAGACCCTCCCCAGATTTTTCCCCATGCTCACGACCGCGGCTGGAACAATCACGCCGGCTCGCGTATTCGTGATCGGCGCCGGTGTCGCCGGGTTGCAGGCAATCTCCACCGCGCGCAGGTTGGGCGCCGTGGCGATGGCCTATGACCTGCGTCCCGCCGCCAAGGAGCAGGTGCAGAGTCTGGGAGGAAGATTCATCGAACTTCCGATTGAAGCCAAGGACGCGCAGGACGCGCGCGGCTATGGCACGCAGCAGGACGAATCGTTCTACCAGCGGCAGCGCGAACTTCTGGGGAGGGTGGTGGCTGAGAGTGATGTTGTGATCAGCGCTGCGGTCATTCCAGGGAAAGCGCCTCCGATTCTGGTGACCGCTGAGATGGTAAAAAAAATGGCTCCCGGTTCGGTGATTCTTGATCTGGCAGCGGAACGCGGCGGGAATTGTGAACTGACTCGCGCCGGCGAAACCGTGGTGGCCCACGGCGTCACCATTATCGGCCGGATCAACGTCTCCAGCGGCGTGCCCTACCACGCCAGCCAGATGTACGCGCGCAATGTTACGGCGTTTCTGTTGCACCTGGTGAAGGACGGCAAACTGCGGCTCGATGCGGAAGACGAAATTATCCGGGAAACGCTGTTGACCCGAGGCGGCGAAGTGGTCAACCAGCGTGTGCGCGAGTTCTTTTCGCAACCCGCGCCGGTTTCACCGGGCAGCCGCTAGATTTCATCGGGCGAACGAGTATCGAGATCCTCAGGTTGGGAGGAAGAATGAGCTCCACGTTAATCAATGGCCTCTTTGTCTTCATGCTGGCGGCCTTCATCGGATTTGAAGTAATCCGCCGGGTTTCGCCTTTGCTCCACACTCCCCTGATGTCTCTGACCAATGCGCTCGATGCGATCGCGGTAGTAGGCGCCATTGTGCTGGTGGGCCGGCACGAGAGCCGGCTCTCCTATGTACTCGGCATGCTGGCGGTGATCGCCGCCACCAGCAATATCGTGGGTGGCTTCCTGATTACCGACCGCATGCTCAAGATGTTCAAGACCAGCCGTCCGGCCAAGCCATGAACTCTCTGCCCGCGACCCAACCCGTCATCGAAGTCACATACCTGGTTGCCAGCATTCTTTTCATCCTCTCGTTGAAATGGATGAGCTCGCCGAGCACCGCCCGCCACGGCATTCGGGCAGGCGAAATCGGAATGTTGCTGGCGATCGGCGGGACGTTGTTGCAACACGGGATTGTTGACTACACGGGAATTGCAATCGCGCTTGTTCTCGGGTCGGGTATCGGGATTCCCCTCGGATTGGTGCAGATGACCGCCGTTCCCCAGCGGACGGCTCTCAGTCACGCCTTCGGCGCCTTGTGCGTTACCCTGGTCGGCACCGCCGAATTCTTTCTGCGCAGCCCGGACATTTCCCGTTTCACCATGGCGGTTCTCTCCGCCGAGGTCATCCTCGGCTCTCTGACCTTCACCGGCAGCCTGATGGCCGCCGGAAAACTTCAGGAGATCCTGCCCCAGCGTCCGCTGACCTACAAAGGGCAAAACCTTGTCAATCTGTTGTTGCTCGTGCTCGCCGCAGCCGGCGCCGTGTCGTTGGTTCTGCATCCAGGCCAAAAAGAATTGTTCCTGGCCATTGTCGGGATTTCGTTTCTCCTGGGAGTGCTGATGATCATTCCGATCGGCGGCGCGGATATGCCGACAGTGATCTCTTTACTCAACTCCTACGCGGGACTTTCCGCGGCGGCGATGGGTTTCGTGCTCGACAGCAAACTTCTGATTATCGCGGGCGCGCTCGACGGCTCTTCCGGCTTCATCCTTTCCGTCATCATGTCCAAGGCCATGAACCGTTCATTCGGCAATGTTCTCTTCGGAGCTTTCGGCCAGGTTCAGGCCGTGACAGCGCCCGGGCACGAGGCGAAAACGGCGCGCAGTGCGACCGCGGAAGAGGCGGCCGGAATTCTCGTCGCCGCGAACAAGGTCGTGATCGTTCCGGGTTACGGGATGGCTGTCGCCCAGGCGCAGCATAAAGTTCGTGAACTCTATGACGCGCTCAGCAAGCGCGGCGTCGACGTGCGGTTTGCCATCCATCCCGTCGCGGGCCGCATGCCCGGGCACATGAACGTGCTGCTTGCCGAGGCCGACATTCCTTACGACCGGCTGATCGAGATGGACGACATCAACGGCGAATTCCCTCAGACCGATGTTGCGCTGGTAATTGGCGCCAACGACGTTACCAATCCCGCCGCCCGCACCGATTCCTCCAGCCCCATCTACGGCATGCCCATTCTCGATGTGGACAAGGCCCGCACCGTCATGGTGATCAAACGCAGCATGAGCCCGGGCTTCGCCGGTATCGACAATCCTCTTTATTATCTCGATCGGACCTTGATGCTCTTCGGAGACGCCAAATCCTTCGTGAATGACATCGTTCGTGAACTGGCCGGCGGCGGAGCGCACTGACCGATGAAGATCCTGGTGCTGAATTCGGGCTCCAGCAGCCAGAAGAGTTGCCTCTATGAGATCGGCGATGTTCTTCCTGAGGACCCGCCGGCCAGCCTCTGGAAAGGGACGATCGAGTGGCAAGGGGAGTCCGCAAAAGCCGAAATCGGAAACGGGCGCGGCGTCAGCCGCAAGGAACAGATCAAGGTCTCGTCTCGCGCCGAAGCGACCGCGCATCTGCTGGACACGTTGTGGAAAGGCGAAGCCGCCGCCGTCTCTTCGCTGTCCGAGATTAACGTAGTCGGGCACCGTGTAGTGCACGGCGGGCCGAAATTCGAAGATCCGGTCGTGATCACTGCGGCGGTGAAATCGGCGATCGCCGGAGTTTCCGCCTTCGCTCCTCTCCACAATCGCGCCGAACTCGAAGGTATCGAAATCATCGAGAAGCTTTTAGGCGCGGTCCCTCAAGTTGCAGTTTTCGACACCGGTTTTCACAAGAAAATGCCGCTCTCGGCGGCCGTTTATCCGGGACCGTATGAATGGCTGGCGGCGGGAATTCGTCGTTATGGTTTTCATGGTATCAATCACAAGTATTGCGCTCGACGCGCCGCGCAGTTGCTGCGCCGGGATCCGAATAATTTCAAGCTGGTGACCTGCCATCTGGGAAATGGCTGCTCTCTGGCGGCCATTCGCGAGGGCAGAAGCGTGGATACAACGATGGGGTTTACCCCGCTGGAAGGCTTGATGATGGGCACTCGTTCCGGCTCGGTGGATCCCGGAATTCTCACTTACCTGATGCGGCAAAATCATCTTACCGCGGAGGAACTCGATCGCCTTTTGAATGAAGGTTCGGGTCTGCTGGGGATTTCGGGCGTTTCCGGAGATATGCGCGACGTGCTGGCCGCTGTCAGGAAGGGCAAAGACAACGACCGGGCCAAACTGGCTCTCGAAATTTATATCCACCGTTTGTGCGCCGGGATCGGTGCAATGATCGCGGTATTGGGCGGCATCGATGCGCTGGTTTTCACCGCCGGCGTCGGAGAAAACTCATCCGAGGTGCGAGCCGGGGCTTGCCAGAACCTTGAATTCGCAGGCGTAAAGCTTGATCCGAAGAAAAATGCAGAATCCCGTCCCGACCAGGACATCTCCGCTTCCGGCTCGCCGGTTCGCGTCTTGATCATCCGCGCCGGGGAGGATTGGGAGATTGCTCGCGACTGCTGGAAGCTGTTCCGTTGACCCTATGCCGTCGCAAGATAGATGTAACGCAGGATGAACAGAACGGTCAGAATCCATACCAGCAGGTTGATCTCGCGAATCTTTCCCACCGCAATCTTCACGACCGTGTAGGAAATAAGTCCGAGGCTGAGGCCGGTGGCGATGCTGAAGGTGAGCGGCGTGGCCAGCATCGTGATGAATGCGGGCACAGCTTCACTTAAATCTACCCAATCGATATGCGCGATGGACTGCGTCATCAGCGCGCCTACCAGAATGAGAGCGGGCGCGGTGGCGTAACCCGGAATCGCGCTGGCCAGCGGCGAGCAGAACATGGCGAGCACAAAAAAAGCCGCGACGAATACATTGCTGAGCCCGGTCCGGGCGCCCGCTGCGATGCCGGCGACACTTTCGATGTAGCTGGTAACTGTGGAAGTGCCGGCCAGCGATCCGACAACCGTACCGGTTGCGTCCGCCAGCAGCGCCCTTCCGACGCGAGGAATTTTTCCGTCTTTGACGAAGCCACCCTGCTCGCAGACTCCTACGAGCGTCCCTACATTGTCGAAAAGATCCACGAACAGAAAAGCGAACATGATTTCCAGAAACCCGAGATGGATGGCGCCGCGCAAATCGAGCTGCAGCAAAGTGGACCAGGGACGCGGCATGGCTAAAATTGCTGTGGGCCAACTGGAAATGCCGCGCAGCATCCCCAAAAGGGCAGTCCCGACGATACCGATGAGAATCCCGCCGTTAACCTTGCGCGCCATCAAGACGAGGGTCAACGCCAGTCCAAAGCACGCCGTCTGCACCTCGCGGTCGGCAAAGCTCCCGAGCCCGACGAACGTTGCCGGATTGGCCACTACAAGTTTCGCATTCCGCAATCCGACGAAGGCGATGAAAAACCCGATTCCGGTCGCCGTGGCATGCTTGAGGCAATCCGGCATGCCGTTCACGATCTGTTCGCGCACGCGGCTGACCGTGAGCACAAGGAATACAACCCCGGATAAGAAAACGACGCCGAGCGCAGTGCGCCACGGAACGTGCATGTTCAGACAGACGTAATAGGTGAAGTACGCGTTGAGCGACATTCCCGGCGCGAGCGCGATGGGATAGTTGGCGTAAACACCCATGACCAGCGTGCCTATCGCGGCCGAGAGGCATGTGGCAAAAATCACGCCCTCGATCGGCATGCCGGCCTGGGCAAGTATTTGCGGGTTGACCACGACGATGTAGGCCATCGTCAGGAACGTGGTCAGCCCACCGAGAAATTCCTGCCTGACGGTGGTTTGGTTTTCAGAGAGCTTGAAATAGCGATCGAGCACTCGTCTTTCCCTCGATTGAACTTGCTAGTCTGCCGCTATGCGATTTCAGTAGCGAATCTTGTCGGACTTTTCCTGCCAGGCGTGGAACGCACTCAGCGCCTGTTCGCGCATGATCTGAATCATGGGTATTCCGCGGTCGGCGTGCGGCTGAGCGATTTCGCGGTAGATAAACGAATCGTCGAATCCGGCCTGGGACGCGTCCGCAGCGAAGGAGCCGAAGTAAACGCGAGAAAGACGGGTCCAATAGATTGCCCCCAGGCACATGGGACAGGGTTCGCACGAAGTGTAGAGTTCGCAGCCCTTCAGTTCGAAGACACCGAGCTTGCTGCAAGCCTCGCGGATGGCGAGCACTTCGGCGTGCGCTGTGGGATCGTTGGTCAACGTCACTCGATTGACGCCCTCGGCGATGATTTCACCATCCTTCGCAACCGCGGCGCCAAATGGTCCGCCTTGTCCGGAGCGGACATTTTCAACCGCGAGTTGAATGACGCGTGCCATGAAGGCGTTGTTCATTTTTCAGCCCAACAGCGTTTGTGTTTGCCACAAGTCGATGATCAACGATCGAAGACCAGAATCGACGATCGACGAATCGATGATCGACGAATCGAGGCGCGAGATTGTCCAACCTGGACGCCAAGGCATGTCAGTATAAGCGGAGCTTGTAAGTGCGTGAAACTTTTCTCTGCTTGAATTCTTGATGACATCGAGTTGAAAAAGTGAAGCTGCCGCGATACGCTCGGCTTCTGATTCCCACTTCCTCGCGGGACAGCCGCCGACACCATGAGATTACAGGCCTTCATCTCCAGCCGCGTGGTCACCGCAGAAGGCGTGAATCCGGCAGCCATCCTGGTAGAGGAGGAACGGATCCGTGCGATTGTCCCAGCTGCGCAAATACCGTCCGGCGCCGAGACTCACGATTTCGGTGACTCTGCCATCCTTCCCGGGCTGGTGGATTCTCACGTCCACATAAACGATCCCGGACGCGCAGAGTGGGAAGGCTTCGAAACCGCAACCCGCGCCGCGGCAGCAGGCGGCTATACGTTCCTGGTGGACATGCCTCTGAACTGTCTGCCGGCAACCACGACGGTCGACGCTTTGGAGGCGAAACGTGCAGCGGCGCGAAGCCGGTGCTGGGTGGATTGGGCCGCGTGGGGCGGCGTGGTCAAAGGCAATCATGAAGATATCGAACCTCTTGCTGTCGCAGGCGTATTGGGCTTCAAGTGCTTTTTGATTCATCCCGGCATCGACAGCTTCACCATGGTCGACGAAGCTGACCTGCGCACGGCACTGCCTCACCTGGCGCGGACCGGCTTGCCATTACTGGTGCACGCTGAACTTGCCGGGCCGGTAGATGCGGCCACAAAACGTCTCGCCGATTCGGATTGGAAGTCCTACGCAACCTATCTGCAATCGCGGCCTGACGAAGCTGAGTTGTCGGCGATTCGAATGCTGTTGGCTCTGTGCCGGCAATATAAATTTCATCTGCACATTGTCCACCTCTCGACCAGCCAGGCGCTTCCCGAATTGCGGGCGGCCCGTTCCGAAGGGTTGAAGGTGACCGTCGAAACCTGCCCTCATTATTTACACCTCGCCGCGGAAGATATTCCAGATGCCGCGACATTGTGCAAGTGCGCTCCCCCGATCCGCAGCCGCGAAAATCGCGAGGCCTTGTGGCAAGGATTGCGGGAAGGAATCATCGATCTCGTGGTAACGGATCATTCTCCCTGTCCTCCGGCCATGAAGCGGCTGGACGCAGGGAGACTTCAGCGCCGCGTGGGGAGGCATCTCAAGTCTTTCTGTGGCGCTTTCCGTGATGTGGACCGAGGCTCGCCGGCGCGGATTTTCGTTGCCCGATCTTGGCCGATGGATGGCGGAGGGTCCGGCGCGGTTGGCCGGTTGCCAGGCCCACAAAGGTCGCATTGCCGCCGGCTGCGATGCGGACCTGGTTGTATTCGATCCCGACGAAACTTTTACATTGACGCCCGAGCGATTGCGCTTCCGGCATCCGCTATCGCCCTATCTGGGCGAAACTCTGCGTGGAGTAGTGAAAGCCACATATTTGCGAGGGCGGTTAGTGTTTGCGAAAGGCGAATTTCTCGGAGAGCCGGCAGGAAGGGAATACGGAGAAGAGCGGCGGCAATAGCACCAGAACCGCAAATGCGATAATCGACTCTTATGACTGATGATCGGATTATCGGCGTCTCCGTTCCGCGCAAAGAGGGGCGCGACAAAGTCACCGGGCAAGCGCGCTACGTAGATGACATGACGCTGCCTGGCATGCTCTACGGCGCGACCGTACGCAGCCAGATTCCGCGGGGCAGGATCAAAAAGATCAGCTTCAGTCCTGAAATCGCGTGGAACGAATTCGTCCTCGTTACCGCGAAAGATATTCCTGGGAAAAATGTGATCGCGCTGATTGCCGACGATCAACCTTGCCTGGCGGACGGAGTCGTGAATCATCCCGAAGAGCCGATTCTGCTGCTTGCACACCCCAATCGCCATCTTCTTTTCCAGGCGCTGGCTGCGGTCTCGATCGAGTACGAACCGCTTCCCGCGGTTTTCGCCATCGAAGAGAGCGAAAGCCGCTCCGAAATCATTTGGGGCGCGGACAACGTTTTCAAAAGCTACACGGTAGAAAAAGGCGATGTCGACGGCGTTTGGCAAAAGGCTGCTTACATTGTCGAAGGCGAATACAGTACGGGCGCGCAAGAGCAGCTTTACATAGAAAATAACGGGATGATCGCCAGATTTGATCCGGAAGACGGGATCACGGTTTGGGGCTCTTTGCAATGTCCTTACTATGTGCACAAAGCTCTCATGGCGCTTTGTAATTTATCCGCTGATCAGGTTCGTGTGGTGCAAATGGAAACCGGAGGAGCTTTCGGAGGCAAGGAAGAATATCCCTCGATGATCGCCGCGCACGCGGCGTTGCTGGCGATCAAGAGCGGACGCCCGGTGAAGATTATCTACGACCGGATGGAAGACATGGCTGCCACTACCAAGCGCCATCCTTCACGAACGCGCCATCGCACCGCGGTCACCGGGGACGGCAAGATACTGGGCGGCGAAATCGATTTTACGATCGACGGCGGGGCCTACCTGACCTTGTCTCCCGTGGTGCTCTCGCGCGGCACAATCCACGCCGGCGGCGCGTATTACTGGCCGAACGTCAGGATTCGAGCTAAGGCCGTGGCCACAAATGCCCCGCCCCACGGCGCGTTTCGAGGATTCGGAGCTCCGCAAAGTCTGTTTGCCCTGGAGCGCCACATGGATCGCATCGCCCAGGTTGTTGGAATTTCACCCGTTGAGATCCGCAAGCGAAACTTCTTGCGGCAGGGCCAGACTACAACCACAGAACAAATCGTGCGTGAGCCAATCGATCTGGAAGGGCTCCTGGATCGGGCGCTGGACCTCTCCGACTATCACGCGAAAAAAAAGCGCTTTGCCGTAGAGAGAGAGAACGATCGGGGCGCGATTCGAAAAGGAATGGGCGTCGCCGCTTTCTTGCACGGCGCAGGTTTCACCGGTTCCGGCGAACGCAACCTTGGATCAGTGGTCGGAGTCGAAGGATGCGCGGACGGCAGGGTGAGGATACTGGTTTCAAGCACGGAGTTTGGCCAGGGTACGAAAACCGTTCTTTGCCAAATCGCGGCTGAAACGCTGGGGCTGCCTTACGAAAATGTCGAGATCGCGCAGCCGGATACTGGCCAGGTGCCGAACAGCGGTCCGACAGTGGCGTCGAGAACGATCATGGTTGTAGGCAAGCTGGTGCAGTCGGCTGCTCTGGGAATCAAGCAGACGCTCATGGCCAGCGGCTTGCTTGGCGATTCATACTCTGCTGAGGAATTTCGCTCGGCGTGCGAAGCTCAGGTTGTCCAGCACGGCCGCTTCGTCTCGTGGGCTCGTTACCAGGCCCCCGCCGATGTTTTCTGGGACGACGACAAGTATCGCGGCGAGGCATACGCCGCCTACGCCTGGGCGGTTTATGTTGCGGAGGTGACGGTTGATTTGACGACGTTCGGCGTTTCAGTCGACGACTTCGTGGCGCTGCAGGAAGTTGGCCGGGTGCTGCATCCTGTCCTGGCCCGCGGGCAAATCGCGGGTGGCGTGGCTCAAGGTATCGGGTATACGCTGTACGAGAAAGTAATCTGGCAGGACGGGCGCATGCAAAATGGTCAGATGACCAACTACATCATGCCGACTTCCGCCGACCTTCCCCCCATTCGAGTGTTCTTCGAGGAAATGGGCAATGTTCACGGGGCTTTCGGCGCAAAAGGTATCGGCGAGCTGCCGATGGATGGTCCGGCTCCGGCCATCGTGAACGCGGTTGAGGACGCGCTGAAAATTCCTTTCAATTCGATTCCACTGCTTCCTGAGGACGTCTTCGAAGCGCTTACCATAAAACACGAGCCCGCGGGCGGAGTGCGATGACCGAGTCCGCCCCATCGGCGAGTCGCGCCGCGTGTGAGGTTTCATTCACGGTCAACGGTGAATTGAAGACAGTGCGCGGATACCCGATGGAACGATTGCTGGATGTATTGCGACTTCAGCTCGGATTGACCGGCGCAAAAGAAGGATGTGGGGAAGGCGAGTGCGGATCGTGCTCGGTGCTGATGAACGGAGCGTTGGTAAACAGCTGCCTCATCCCAGTTCTGCAGGCCAAGGACGCGGACATCGTTACCATTGAAGGACTGGCCGCGGGCGCGCAGCTGGATCGTCTGCAGGACGCTTTTCTGCAATGCGGCGGAGCACAGTGCGGTATCTGTACACCCGGCATGATTCTCGCTGCGCTCTACCTGCTCCGCAAGAAATCTAACCCCACCATGGATGAAATCCGCCAAGGGCTTTCTGGAAATCTTTGCCGCTGCACCGGCTATATCCAGATTTTTGAGGCCGTAGCGGAAGCTGCGCGGCGCGGGACCGCCACATGAGGTCAAATCCGGCCGATTATCAGTTGGTCGCGCCCGCCACCCTGCAGGACGTCGTATCGCTTCTGGCGGCCGAACCGGGCGCATGGCTGCCGATCGCAGGCGGCACGGATGTGATGGTGCAGTACGCTGCCGGAAAACTTCCAGCCCGAAGACTGGTCAGCATTTGGAATCTTCCCGAGCTGCGGCGAATGGAAGTCTTGCCCGACGAACTTCGCATCGGCGCCGGCTGTACCTACACCGATCTGCACCAGCACGAACTGGTGCAGAACGAATTTTCGCTTTTGGCCCGCGCCGCCGCCTGGACGGGCGGAATAGCCAATCAGAATCGCGGCACGCTGGGCGGAAATATCGTGAATGCGTCGCCGGCCGCTGACTCTCTGCCGGCACTCCTGGCGTACGGAGCTGAACTGATTCTGGTGTCGGTGCGCGGTGAACGTCGAGCCCTTTATCGCGACTTCCACACCGGTTACAAGAAAACGAGGCTGGCGCCCGACGAGTTGATTCGAGCGATTTGCCTTCCCCGGCGATTTTCCAGATATCTTGCTTATACGCGTAAGGTTGGAGCACGTAACGCGCAGGCGATTTCGAAAGTTTGTATCGCGGGGCTGGGAGTTTGCGCCGGCGGCGTTGTCGAAGATGCACGTATTGCGCTCGGCAGCGTCGCTCCGGTTCCGCTTCGGCTGGAGGAGACGGAACGGCTGGTCATAGGAAGGCCAATCGAGCCATCGTTGCTGGCTTTGGCGAGGCAAACCGCAGCCCGGGAAATCCGGCCGATCGACGATATTCGGTCGACTGCAAGATATCGTGCCGCCGTGGCGGGAAACCTGGTCGCAGAATTCCTGGAAAAGCTGGGCGACAAGCGGGGCGTGGGCGAGCGCCAGTCATGAGCGCAATGCTGGCGCGATGGAATCGGCTTTCGGCGGAGGACGCGGTGAAGGAAATCCTCCCCTGCTGCGGCTCCCGGGCGTGGGCGGATGGGATGGCCGCGCGCAGGCCTTTCACGGACGTAACCACTCTGCTAGCAGTGTCCGACCAAACCTGGGGTAACCTGACTGTAGCGGATTGGACGGAAGCGTTTCAAAGCCATCCGCGCATTGGCGAGTCACGGGCCGCGGTTTCTGCGCTATCCCAGTCCAGTGTCTGGTCGGCGCAGGAGCAACGGGATGTCTCAACCGCCGGCGAAGATTCGAAGATCGCGCTGGCGGAGGCGAATCGGCAATACGAACAACGCTTTGGCCGTATCTTCATCGTGTGCGCCACAGGAAAATCGATGGCAGAAATTCTGGAGATATTGCGGCTCCGCTTGCAGAACGATAACGACGCGGAGCTTCGCGAAGCTGCAGAACAGCAGCGGCAGATCATCCGCATCCGCCTGGCCAAATGGCTCTCGGCATGAACCGAATTTCAACTCACGTGCTGGACACGACGCGGGGCAAGCCGGCGGAAGGTGTGCCGGTGCGATTGGAACGTCGTGAACCATCCGGCAAGTGGTTGCTGCTGGGCTCGGCCTCGCACAGATCGCGATGGACGTTGCGCGCAGTTGCTCCGGGATGACGCCGCTCTTCCGTCGGGGCTTTATCGCCTGGCTTTCGATACGGAAAACTTTTTCACGGCTGCAAGAGTTCCAGGTTTGTATCCAACGGTGGAGATCACGTTTCAGGTGCGCGAGGGTGAATCGCATTTTCACATTCCGCTGCTGCTCAGCCCGAATGGATACACTACGTACCGAGGTACCTGAACCCGTAAACTACCGCCGAAAACGATGAAGGAGTCAGGGTGACGTCTTCCGTCCGGGAGTGGCTCAATCTTGGTGTGCGGTGGTTTCATGTCTTCGCCGCAATCATGTGGGTCGGCCAGACCTACTACTTCACCTGGCTGGATGGCCAATTTTCAAAACTTGAGAAGAACGCCAAGGGCGATCCCGTGGCGCTTTGGATGGTCCACAGCGGCGGTTTCTACACGGTCGAAAAGCAGAAATCGCTCCGCGTCGGGCCCGAGCAGGTGCACTGGTTCCGCTGGGAGGCGGCCATGACCTGGCTGAGCGGAATTCTGTTGATGTTCATGGTCTACTACTTTACCGGCGGTCTAATGGATCCGGACGTAGCGGAGATTTCGCAGGCTAGCGGTATTGCAATTGGACTCGGCGTGCTCGCGGCCGGATGGCTGGTCTATGATCTGGCGCTGCGATCGCCTCTGGGCAAATCCGAAGCGGGCTTCGCGATATTCTCGCTGCTCATGACGGCCGCGATCGCGTACGGACTAGCGCACGTATTCAGCGGCCGGGCCGCATACATCCACCTGGGGGCGATGTTCGGAACCATCATGGTGTTGAATGTGTGGATGCGAATTCTTCCGGCGCAGCGCAAGATGATCGCGGCGGCGGCAGCGGGAGCCACTTTTAATCCGGCGCTGGGCGCTCAGGCCAAGTTGCGCTCCAAACACAATACGTTCATGGCGGTTCCCGTCGTCTTTATCATGCTCAGCAATCACTTTCCCGTGGCCACTTACGGGAACACTTACGCCTGGGAGATCCTGGTTGGCCTGGTGCTGGTCGGTTGGGGGGCTGCGAAACTTATACGTGAGGCCTGAGCGCCAATTTGGTATGCTGGTGAAAATCGAAATTCAGTGCACACAGAGATCAATCTCGCGGAAGAAGTGATCGCCCGTTGCCGGAAGCTGGCGCATTTCAGCGAAGACCCAGGCAGCACGCGACGCACGTTTCTTTCCCCGCCCATGCATGATTGTCACCGGGAAATCGCTGGATGGCTGGCGCCGCTTGGTGCCAATGTCACGATTGACGCTGCCGGAAATTTGCGCGGATTCTATCCGGGAACGGATTCCGCAGCGCCGCGATTCCTTCTTGGCTCGCACCTCGATACCGTCCCCAATGCAGGAGCCTTCGATGGAGTGCTGGGCGTGGTGATTGCCATCGCATTGCTGGAAGCTCTGGATGGGCGACGACTTCCGTTCGGAATTGAAGTCATTGGCTTTTCGGAGGAAGAAGGCGTGCGTTTCGGTACTCCCTTTATCGGCAGTCGTGCCCTGACCGGAAGGCTGGATGGCGAACTCCTGGAACGCCGGGACGCTCGTGGAATTTCCGTACGCAGGGTCATCGAAGATTTTGGTTTGAACGTCAACGAGATTTCCCAGGCCGCGTTAGGAAATAATATTCTGGGCTACCTCGAATTTCACATTGAACAAGGTCCGGTTCTTGAGACGCTGAACCGGCCTCTGGCTGCAGTCGACGCGATTGCCGGTCAAAGCCGGCTGGAGTTCATTTTCGTTGGCCAGGCCAACCATGCCGGTACGACGCCCATGCATCTTCGACACGACGCAATTGCAGGCGCTGCGGAATGGATCACCGTGGTCGAGCGCGAGGCCCTCAAGGTCCCGGGATTGGTGGCCACCGTGGGGAAGATAGATGCCGAAGCCCGGAGCCACCAACGTCATCGCCGGCCAGGCTCGCCTGACTCTGGATGTTCGTCACGGATCGGACGAAGTCAGAATCCGCGCCGTTGAAGATCTCAGTCAAGCGGCGGAACGAATTGCCAAAAAGCGCGGATTATCCCTAACGCACGAGATTCTTTTAAGCCAGCAGGCGGTAGCGATGGATCGGTTTCTGGAGGATGAAATCGAGCAGGCGATTCGCAAAACCGGATGCGAGCCGCATCGCATGGTGAGCGGCGCCGGGCATGATGCGATGATCCTGGCCGAAAAGGTTCCCGCGGCCATGATCTTTCTGCGAACTCCGGGCGGGATCAGTCACGACCCTGCAGAGTCAGTCAGGCTTGACGACGTGAACAAGGCAATTGAATGCGGATTGCATCTGCTCGACCAGTTGGCGGCTTCGCCTACACTTCAAAAAAGGATGTGCCGTGCATAACCTTGGCCAGACGCGAAGTTCTCAACAGACCAACCATCTCCTGCTTACGCCCGACACTTTCGTCCGCACGACTATTCCCGGCATGAAAAAGTGCTCCGCCGTCGTGCATGTAAGTCCAGCCCTGGGCGCAGGGTTCACGCAGTACACCGCTGAGTTCGAGGCTGGCGGTGAACTGGGCAACACCCCGGCGCAGCGTTTCATTTTTGTGATCGATGGTGCAGTTGCATTGGAAGTTGAGGGTAAGCGAAATGAGTTAGGTGCCCGCAGTTATGCGTATTTGCCTGAAGGCTTGCCGCATCGCTTCGTGGCCGCGAAAGCGAGCCGAGTGGCTGTCATAGAAAAACGATACCAGGCGGTCGAATCCGCCAGGGCGCCGCGCCTGATCGTGTCGAATGAGGACGCGGTGTCGTCGCATCCCCTCGGCGATGATCCGGACCTTCAGGTCAAGTGTCTGCTTCCCGATGAGATGAGTTTCGACTTCGCCGTGAACACCATGGTCTACCAGCCCGGAGCCGCGCTCAGCATGGTCGAAATGCATGTGATGGAACACGGGCTGATCATGCTCGAAGGCGGCGGGATTTACCGGCTGGGCGATTCCTGGTATCCGGTCACGGCTGGCGATTTTATCTGGATGGGCCCGTGGTGCCCGCAATGGTTTGGAGCGCTCGGCAAAGTACCGGCAAAATATCTCATCTACAAGGACTGGAACCGCCATCCGCTGGCGGACAGTCGTCCTTGACGTCTGAATATGAAGTTCGAAATATGAAGCTCGAAATCGATCGCGACCGGCTGCTCTCTGAGATCGAGTCGCTGGCCGCTATTTCTGAGGCTGATCCGCCCGCCGTCACCAGAATCGTTTTCACTCCCACCGATCTTAAGGCCCGTGCCTGGCTGAGAGGCGAAGTGTGAAGAGGCTGGCCTGACGGTACGGCAGGATGCAATCGGAAATACCTTCGCGCGCTGGAACGGCTCGGATCCGGCCGCGCCTGCGGTCGGCACTGGCTCCCACATCGATGCGATTCCGAACGCCGGGAAATACGACGGCGTCGTGGGGGTCCTCGGGGGACTCGAGGCGATACGCGCGCTGCGGCAGAGCGGCTTCCGTCCGACAAACTCGATTGAGCTGCTGGTTTTTACTTCGGAAGAGCCGACACGCTTTGGAATCGGATGCCTGGGCAGCCGGTTGCTCAGCGGAAGCCTTTCAGCAGAAGCCGCCAAAAGGTTGAAGGACGCCGATGGCGAATCAATCGAAGAAGTCCGTAGTAAGGCGGGATTCCAGGGAGAGCTCGACGAAGTGAAGCTGCCCGGCGACTACTACAAAGCGTTCGTCGAGCTGCACATCGAACAAGGCCCGCTGTTAGAACGCCAACGGATAGCCGCTTGGAGTGGTTACGAACATTGCCGCTCCGGCCAGCATGCGCATCGTGATCGAAGGCGCTGGAGGACACGCCGGCGGAGTCTTGATGCCAGATCGCCGGGACGCGCTTTGCGCCGCCGCGGAGCTGATCCTGGCAATCGAGAATGCGGCGCGCAGCAGCGGCGCTCCCGATACCGTCGCGACAGTTGGCATGTGCGAGGTTTTTCCCGGCGCTATTAACAGCATTCCCAGCCGGGTCAGGATCAGCGTTGACATCCGCGACACCGGTCTGGAGCGGCGCGACGGCGTGATCAAGGCGATGGAAAAGGCATGCAATGCGATCTCGGCCAATCGGCGAGTCGCGATCCACACCGAACTTCTGAACGCAGATGCGCCAGCAGAATGTGCGCCCATGGTCGTGGCAGCTCTGTCAGACGCATGCAGGAAACACGGGCAGAAATTTGTGCCGATGGTCAGCCGGGCTTATCACGACTCGCTTTTCATCTCCCGCATCGCGCCGGTGGCGATGTTGTTTATCCCGTGCCGCAACGGGTATAGCCATCGTCCCGACGAGTATGCATCTCCCGAAGACATAGCCCGCGGGACGCTGGTGCTGGCCGAAACTTTGGCAACGTTATCATCGTGAATCGAGCGCAACTTACGGGGCGTGGGGGATGTTGGATTCGCGATCGGCCCAGTGTTCGACGATATCGCGCACCACTTTGTCGCCAACCGTTTCCGCTGCTTCGAGAGCCGGCATGTAAGCCGAGTAGTTTCCCGAGGCCATTGCCTTCAGGCTGTCTGAGGCGGTGGTGCCCGGCGGCTCGCGGTCATAATTGCTGACCGTGCGCAGGACAAGCACCCGCTGCAGATCCACGCGCCCGGCTTGACTCAGGAAGGTTAGAGCTTGCATGGTTCCTGAGTCTTCCATGCCTGCAGTCATGTAGTTTCCCTTGCCGCCGGTGAAGTAGCGAGTCCAGGCATTCGCCCACTCATCCAGTCTTGAGCCGTGCCAGAACGTGCTTGCCGACAATGTGTCGCCCCGGGTGACAAACGGCGGCTTCAGTGCATTGGGAAAGCCGTTGAAGCGAGCGCGAAACTTGCGCAGCGTCTCGGAGTCAGCCAGGGGCACATTTCGCGTAAGGCTAAGAGCCCAGCCTACCAGTCCGGCATTGAGTGTGTAAGCTTCCCCGTAGCTCTCGCTCGCGACTGGCTGTTCGTAAGGCGTTGCTTTGCGAAGGGGGACGTACCCGGTCGGCCAGCTCGCGGGAATCTGACGGGCGTCGATTTCAAACGACAGATCGCCATCGATAACGTGATCAGCCCAGACGGCCGAGCCCAACGATACGTCTGCGGGATCGCCACCGCCGATTCCGGCAACGATCCAATACGTCTTCGAAAAATCAAAGCGCGGATCGAGACCGACGGCCATCACAGACGCCGCAGCTTTCGCAGTTCCGACACCAGTCAACATGCCGAGAACTCCGTCCCGGTTCAGCCGCACATGATGATAGCCGGCAGGCAGCGGAATCACCTGGTCCAGATGTTCGCGCTCCACCCAGAGTTGGAATTCCCCGGGAGCGTCGCCGGTATCTTCGCCGCGCTCGAACATGGTGACGACGACTACTTTGACGCGGATGGGCTGAGCCGGGGCGGCAGCCTGGGCAAGAAGGGAGCCGGTACAGAGAGCAAAAAACAGCAATCCAGAAATTAATCGTCGCACAAACTCGCTCATCATCTCTCCCGTATCCGCCCGTGCTTGCCACGGAGCCTCGCGCGCCCCGCTCATTATGCACACCCTGCGAGCGGTTTGAAAACTTCCGATACGGTTTCACCCTTGCCGTGTCGATCCCTGGCGTCACCTCGGCGAGGGTGTTGTACACTACCGCAACTTCAAACCATGCTTGGCGGAAGGAGCGGCCCTGGATGGAGCAAGCGGTCACCGAATCCCAGACGGCAAGCTACGGTTTGCGCCACCAGGTCCTTTCCCCGATGGAGACGCTGGCCCAGTCCGTTTCCACCATTGCGCCCACTACCACTCCCGCAGCGACCATTCCGCTGGTCTGCGCACTTGCCGGCAATGGCACCTGGCTCGCCTATGCGCTGGCGACCAGCGCGGTCTTGCTGGTGGCGTTCTGCATCGCTCGCTTTGCCCGGCACTCGGCCTCGCCCGGTTCGTTGTACACCTACGCTACGATGATCCTGCCGCCGTGGATGGGTGCCGCCGTCGCCTGGAGCTTGCTGTTGGCCTATGTGGCCACCGGTTCCAGTGTCATCGGGGGTTTCTATCATTACGCCAACCTCCTCTTGCGCGACGCCACTGGCCACGGCCTCTCAACCGTGCTCCTGGCTGTGTTCGTCGCGGTCGTTTCGATTGGGATCGCCTGGCGAGACGTTAAAATTTCCGCGCGCCTCATGCTCTGGATCGAAGCTACCTCAGTCTCCGTCATCGTTGTTGTGGTCGCGCTGCTGCTGATTCGCCACGGATGGCATTGGGACTGGGATCAACTGCAGCTGCGTGGGATGAGCGGCAGCGGTTTGCGGCTCGGATTGGTGCTTGCGCTGTTCAGCTTTGTCGGTTTTGAGAGCGCGACCACCCTCGGCTCCGAGGCGCACAATCCGCTGAAGACGATTCCCCGCGCCGTCATTCAGAGCGCCCTTCTGGCCGGAGTTTTCTTCACCATTTGCGCGTATGCGGAGGTGCTCGGCTTCCACACCGTCGGGCAAGATCTGGGAGCCAGTTCGGCGCCGATGCGGGTGCTGGCGGGTGTGGCCGGAATCCCGGTGCTGGGGTTGCTGATCGATATCGGCGCGCTGGTGAGTATGTTTGCCGGGACGCTGGCGTGTGTTACCGCCGCTGCACGCGTGCTGATGCTGATGTCGCACAACGGGCTTGCCCACGGATCGCTCCGCGCCACGCACGCTCTCAACAAGACACCCGGCCGCGCCATCATCGTCACTGGTCTGGCTGCGCTGTTGCCGGTGGCTGTGCTGGCAGCGCGCGGAGCCAGCGGCCTGGATGTTTATGGTTGGATGGGTTCGCTCGCGACCTACGGCTTCATCGTCGCCTACGCGCTCGTGTGCGTCGCTCTGCCCCGCTACTTGCGCGACCACGGCGTCTTCCGCCAGGGAGCTCAGATCATTCCCTGGATGGCGTGCGCCGCCATGGTTCTTGCTCTGGCCGGCAATCTGTATCCCGTGCCCGCAGGACCTTACGGCAAGTTGCCTTACATCTACCTCGCTTATCTGGCGGCGGGATTGCTTTGGTTCATGCGGCGCGGCAAATCTGTCCGCATCGGTTGAACGTTGGACGCTTTCGCTCTGTCGTACCGGGAGAACTAACTGCATGACGCTGAGGGATCAACAGCACTGATAAAAATAATTGATCTCCAGCAAAAAAATTTTCATTGGCTGCCCTTCTTTCACTGGAAACAAAACTAGCGTACATTCTGTCAATTATTCCCGCAGGCCGACGGTCGGTCTTTGCCCATCGGTTCGCACGAAGAATGTAAGCCCTGGGGGCGAGGCGGCGCACCAGCGTAACTTCAGAACTTTGAGGTTTAGCGATGCCAGAAAAAAAGAGAAATGGAAATTGGCTCTTTGCATTCTTCCTCGCCTTGTCCCTCGCTGTTGCCGTGTTCTTCTCACCCACGGCGCAGGCTCAGCAGACCCTCGGCGGCATTACGGGCACCGTCATGGAGAGCACCGGCAGCGTGTTGCCTGGAACCGTCGTGACCCTGGTGGGCGATGAGACCAAGCTGACGCGCAGCCAGACGAGCAGCGCGACCGGAAGCTATGATTTCGTAAACCTGCCCATCGGATCCTACACGCTCACTTTTACCCACGAAGGCTTTCAGACGCAGCGGGTGCCGTCGATTATTGTGCAGGCCAATCGCACCGCGACCTTGAACGCCACCATGCAGGTTGGCCAGGTTGCAACCACAATCACGGTGGAAGAGACTCCGCTGATCAACGCTTCCGACACTACGAACGGATACATTCTGGACAAGCAACAGATCGAGTCAATCCCGCTGCCTACAGGAAGTTTCACTGGACTGGCTATTCTGTCTCCCGGTGTAAACGCGGAGCTGCCGGCCGGCACCGGCGCCAACGCCGGCCTGGGCAATCAACCGATCTGGGCCAACGGACAACGCGACACCAGCAACACCTTCCTGCTGAACGGAGTCGACGCCAGCAACTTGTTTAACGGCAAGAGCACCAGCCAGGTGGCTTCAGCGCGCATCGTGAATAACACCGGAGTCGCCGGCGCCGGCAGCACCACTGCACAAGTCATTCAGAGTACGGCCTCGCCTTATTTGGCGATCGGCCAGGCGATTCCCACACCCGCCCCTGAGACCGTTCAGGAATTCCACATGAACACTTCGATGTATGACGCGCAGCAGGGTTCCACCAGCGGCGCCCACATCGACATGAATACTTCCTCCGGAACGAATTCCATTCACGGCGGAGGCTACATTCACCGCGGGACCGACTGGCTGAACGCTGCCCCATACTTCTACAAACAGGACGCCAACATCCCTGCCAATGAGAAAGTCCCGGAACTCCACCGCTACAGCGCGGGAGGGACCTTGGGCGGGCCGCTCATCAAGGACAAGCTTTTCGGTTTTATCGGCTACCAGCACGTTCATGTTTCCGATCTCGAAATCGGAACCTCGCGAACCGCGGTGCCCTCTGGACTGACCGACGACCGCAGCCCGGACGCATTGGCCGCTGTCGCCAACGCCAACTTTGGAACCACCCTGACTGCCGCTGACATCAGCCCGGTGTCCTTGGCGCTGCTGAATGCCAAGGTGAATGGCCAGTTCCTGTTCCCGTCGGCGAATCCTAATTTCACGCCAACTCTGAACTTCCCGGAAAATGTGTTTCTCACTCAACCGGCCTATTTCATTTCCGACCAGGCCGTAACGAACCTCGACTATCTCGCGACCTCCAAAGATACGTTGGCTTTGAAGTATTACTACCAGCACGATCCCACTACAGCGCCTTTCGGGTTCTCGGCCGTGAAAGGTTTCCCGCAGCATCTGGACGCTGGCAGCCAGGTGGCGAGCATCACCAATACGCAGTCGATTTCTTCGACCTTCAGCATTGCCGAAGTCTTCGGATTCATCCGCGAGAAGATTTACAGCACGATCTCCCAGCCCTTCAGTCCTCAATCGGTGGGCATCAACAACTTTGGTTCTTCGGTTTTTCCCGGCATCACGATTGTCGATGACTTCGGGAACGAGTCCCCTGCGAATACGAACTTTGTTTTCAATGCGGGGACCAACATCGGCTCGACCGCAGCTTCGCAAGGCGCTTTTACCGGAATTTTCCAGAACCGCTGGATGCCTTCGGTCGACGCCAGTTGGATCCACGGCAAACACACATTTACGTTCGGGGGAAGTTTCTCCTATACCCAACTGAACGCTCGGGACGAGCGGACAAATTCCGGAATGATCGGCTTCACCAATTTTGCCAACTTCCTTACCGGCAACCCCACGACCTACACCGCCGACGGATTCATCACCACAAACTTTCTGCAGGGCGACGCCAACCGCTACTACCGTTCGAAAGAGTGGGGCACATATCTGCAGGACAAATATCAGATCCGTCCTAACCTCATGGTGACCCTGGGGCTGCGCCTCGACTACCACGGCGGACTGACGGAAAAGAACGGCCGCATCTTCAACTTTGACCCGTCTAAGTACAACTACGATGCGGCCTCTGACACCATTGTCTCGAACGGCCTGATTATTGCCGGCAACAATCCGGACTTTCCCACCAAAGGCGTCAGCGATTCGACTTTAACCGGGCGGCAATGGGGTCTCGCGCCGCGCATCGGTATGGCCTGGACTCCGAAGATTTTCCACGACAAGGTCGTGGTCCGCTCCGGCTGGGGCTTGTACTACGATCGCGGTGAACTCTTTGCTTACCTTTCTCCGGGCTTTGCCTCGGGCGTGATCGCGGGTGGTCCATTTGGCGTGAACCAGAGTCCTCCGTGGGTGAATTCGCAAACTTGCGACCCTAACGGCTATGGGTACGTGACTTGTCCCGACTTTGCGAATCCCTGGGGACCCACCCTCGGGCCGCCGCCCTCGGGTAACCCCGCAAAACTCGTTCTGCCCAATGCGGCGCTCACCTCAACGGGAATCCCGCTTTTCTCCTTCGCCGACTACAATCGCGCGAACAAGCTGCCCTACACCATGAATCAGACGCTGGATATCCAATGGCAACCAACGAACACTTTGGTGGTCCAGGTTGGATATGTCGGCAATCTCGGCCGCCACGAAATCGTTCCGTTACCCTTCAACCAGGCGCGGATTGCGTCGCCCAATCATCCCATCCGTCCCGGTACTCCGTCTGAGCAGGACTTCACCTACGGCTACTCGATCCTCGCCGACCCGGACTTCACGCCGGCGACTCTGCCCAACGGGCAGCCCTACCTGCAAACTTTTGAAGGTGGAAACGTCAATCTGCGTGTTCCCTACATCGGCTATTCTTCGGAGTCCGAGTCCTACACCGCCGCCGGCATCTCCGCCTACCACGCGCTGCAGGCCCACGTGGAAAAGCGGCTGAGCCACGGCGTCCAGGTTGGCTTCTCCTACACTTATTCGCACGCTACGGATGAGCAAAGTGCGATGGGCCTTTTTTACAACGGCAACAATCCCCTCAACCTGCGCTCTGGTTATGGACTGGCCGACTACGACCGCAAACACGTGATCAACTTCAGCTACCGCTATGAGTTGCCGAAGTTCTTCTCGGGGTCATCGTTCAAAAGCAAGCTCGCCAACGGATGGGCTTTTACCGGACTGACGGTCATTCAGAGTGGTCAACCGTATAGCGTCGTTGATTACTCGGGCGCGGTTGGCAGCATTTTCTATGGCGTGAACGACGGCATCACAAATCCGGTCGTTCCCCTCGGCTCTAACTGCTCACCCCAGTCGGCCGTGACCGGGCACTCGGGTGCGTCTGCCGGAGAACCTGCACTCGATGCCAGTTGCTTCACCCTGCCGTTGCTGGCTCCGGGCGCACTGGACGGCGCGATTCCGTCCAATGACCCTTACGAAACCGATTTCATCGATCATGGCCAGCGCAACATCTTCCGGCAATCCTGGCAAAGGCGCGCGGACATTTCGTTAGTGAAGACGACGCAGATCACCGAGCGCACCGTTCTTAAGTACAGTTTCGATGTTTATAACCTTACGAACACAGCCAGCTTCGATATCCCGATCAACGACGTGAGCCAGAACATCAACTTCAACGGCTTTCCGGTCGTAGGCACTCCGGGAGCCACAACGCCTTGCAACCAGGATTTCACCGCCTTGTACGTATGCCCAACTCTCAGCGGCCTGGGTATTACCAATAAAACCATCGGCAGCTCACGGCAGATTCAGATGTCACTGAGCCTGACGTTTTGATTGTGCCTGCGCGGGGCCGGGTCTTCGACCCGGCCGAGCACAGCTCGGCAGCGTTTTACTCTTCCACATTCTGACGATTCAAGCTCTGCCGTGGCTTTGCCACGGTAGGGGTTGAAGATCCGCCGCACACGGTCGGTGGTGACCACCTCCGGCTTTGGGTCGGATTTGGTGGTCAAAATTGAACATCCTGCTTTCGCCCAGCCCTGCATGATGTAGTCATGACGGCCGCGAGCAAAACAACCCTGACTATCCGTTGTCCTACTTGCGGCGCCAGGCCCGGAGAGAAGTGTGAGCTAGGCACGGGCCAGCCACGCACCGAGCCTCATCGAGAGCGGCGTTTAAAGTCACTGGGCAAGTAGCTCGCCTCATTCGCAATTTAAGCCTTCAGTGAGCATCCACATAGATCACGCTGCAAACAAGCGCCTGCTCTTGTCCCGAGACCTGAAGCAGGCTGTGCTGTTCTGCTCAGACTTGAGAATTCCTTAATGAGATAGTTCTCAGTATTCCGGGGGGTAGACCATGTCAATCTTCTTAGAGCATCAAGCCAGGCAGATGCCCAGGCGATCTCGCTCTCAACTTGAATCGCTGGTGACTGAGCGTACCGCTGAACTAAAGAATCTTTCGCAGCAACTTCTGAAGGTGCAGGATGACGAAAGGCGCAGGGTCGCTCGTGACTTGCACGACAGCACCGGCCAAACCCTAACCGTCCTCAAAATTTCGGTGGCGATGTTGCAGCAAAGACTGGTGAACGATAAACCAACTTACGACGAGCTTTCTGGAATCGCGCGTCTGGCGGATGAGGCGTTGCGAGAGATCCGTACCACTTCCTACCTGCTGCATCCTCCGATGCTCGACGAATCGGGCTTCGTCTCCGCCGCGCAGTGGTATGTAGAGGGTTTCGCCAGACGGAGCGGCATGAAAGTGCGGATGGACCTGGCGCCACAGGTTCCGCGCTTGCCCAAGAGCATAGAGATCGCTCTGTTCCGGGTATTACAGGAGACACTCACGAACGCCCATCGCCACTCGGGAACGTTGCAGGTAGACGTTGACTTTCGCCGCCTGGATGACTCTGTGATTCTTGAAGTACGAGACTACGGATGTGGCATGCCCGGCGAATGCTCGGGTCGCGTGGGTCCGCCTGTGCAATATTCCGGTGTCGGGATGGCTGGAATGCGCGAACGTTTAGACGAGATGAAGGGAAGGCTGGAAATTGAAGCAGCCTATCCCGGAACCAGGCTGAGGGCGATCGTCCCGGTCTCGGCCATGGGTCACCGGGCAGGGAACAAGCGCTTTCCTGTGATCTCTCCCGCGTCACTCTCTTCTCGAATTGGATCGGCTCCTGGTCACGATGCCCCATCCTGTTGATTTTCATGCTTTTCATCATTCGCATGTCGACTTTTGACCACGATAAGCTTCGCATCGCTTTTCCGGCTGGGTCATCCAATCCAGCATGAGTAACCGGTTAGCCGTTTCTGTATTGGACCTTGTAGGCATGCGGGCAGGCGAGCCTGCTGGCGCCGCTATAGCCCGGTCGGTGGACCTGGCGCAACATGCCGAGCGCTGGGGATACACCCGCTTCTGGCTGGCCGAACACCATTCTATTTCTGGACTGGCATGCTCGGCCACGGCGGTCCTCATTGGTCACGTGGCTGGAGCCACGAAGACGATTCGGGTGGGCAGCGGTGGAGTCATGCTGCCGAACCATGCTCCGCTCGTGGTGGCGGAACAGTTTGGTACGCTGGAGGCCATGTACCCGGGACGAATTGATCTCGGGATAGGCCGCGCTCCCGGCTCCGATTCTCAGACCATGCGCGCGTTGCGCCGCGATCTGCGCCAGACTGGCGAGGATTTTCCCGCTCTGCTGCAGGAACTGCAGACTTACCTGGGCCCAGAGAAGCCGGGCCAAATTGTAAAAGCGATTCCCGGACAAGGCAGCAACGTGCCCATCACCTTGCTGGGATCAAGCGGCTTCAGCGCCCAACTGGCAGGCGTACTGGGGTTGCCCTTTGCCTTCGCGGCACACTTTGCTCCTGAATATCTGTATGCAGCGGCCCGGCTCTACCGCGAGCAGTTCCGGCCCAGCGGGGCGCTACGAAATCCCTACCTTATGGTTGCAGTGCCGGTGCTTGCCGCCGAGACCGACGCGGCTGCCCGGCGACTCTTCACCACACCACAGCAACGTTTTCTGCGCTTGATCCGTAACCAGCCGGTCGAACTGTTGCCGCCGGTCGATTCCATGGAACCGCTTTGGCAAGACCACGAGCGCGCCGCCGTCGAGAGCAGGCTGAGCCAGGCGATTGTGGGATCGGATGCAACCGTGAAGGCGGGACTGGAAAAGCTGGTTGGTGGAACCGGGGCTGACGAGGTGATCGTCGTTACTGATACCTACGAACACGCCGACCGATTGCAGTCGTACGAACGAGTGGCCGTCGTCGCCGCCCAGCTCGAGCTAGCGAGCACCGAAGCGGCCGTGGAAGCCTGACAAAAGACTGTGTGGGGCAGGCTCCGACCCGGCCCCACGCGGCGAAGGCTCTCCGCTTTCGCGGCGAAATGCCGGTGCCTCCGCAATACCTCAGGGCACTGTCGATAAACCGCCCACACAGGACGTTAACTGAGAACGATTCATCCGCAGGACGGCTCGATGATCGTTCGGCCTCAGTTGCTCAGACCGGCCGCGGGTTCTTGGTCGCCACCAGCACCGCCAATACCACGGCGGAGTTGCGAACGCTTCCTGCGATTGTCATGAGTGCTTCTGAGACCGGCGGATGTTCTTCCGCGAGTCCCTCCAGACGCGTGCTGACCCCGTGGAGTTGGTCGACTTCGTTCAGGATCGCTTCAAAAGGCATGGGTACTCCGCTCTTTGGAAGAAACCTAAGTTATGGAAGTACTTCAGATGGACTGGCTTAGGTCAGAGGACCTGAAAGAGGAGAAGGTGATAACCACCTCAGATCCAACCATAGCATGGCAGGGAGGGATTAGCTCGTTCCAAATTGCAACTCATGGAAGCCTCGATAAACACTAACCCGACCCCACAACATCTCCCATTTGCCTGGAGAAAACTGTGCAATATTGCTCATCATAATCCGGGCACACGAGGACAAGTTTCGGCCCTGAAATCGATACGATTTGCGCGGCTTGGCGGGATTTTTGGACTAAAATAGTTAACGATGAAATCCGCCTCAACGACGAAGAAAATCCGTGATTTCGACCCCGCCAATTTTTTGGCCACTATTGGTGAGGGTAGGAGGCACCTGAAAGTTTCGAAGAAGCAGGGGATCTTTGCCCAGGGTGATGCGGCGGACGCAGTTTTCTACATACAAAAGGGCAGGGTGAAGCTCACTGTCGTTTCCAAAATTGGCCGGGAAGCAACCATCGGAATACTCAGCGAGGGAAATTTCTTTGGGGAGGGCGCGCTGGCCGGTCAGGCGCTCCGCATGGGATCCGCTGCAGCGATGACCGAGTGCGAGATTCAGCGCATCGACAAGAAAGCGATGATGGAAGCGCTTCACCGTGAACACGCATTTTCCGATATGTTTGTTGCTTATTTGTTGGCGCGGAATATTCGCTACGAAGAAGACCTAGTCGATCAACTGTTTAACTCCAGCGAGAAAAGGCTGGCTCGCGTTCTCCTCCTGCTTGCCCATTTTGGGAAAGAGGGCGTGCCTGAGACAGTGGTTCCCAAAATAAGCCAGGAGACTCTGGCGGAGATGGTCGGCACCACCCGTTCGCGCGTGAGCTTTTTCATGAACCGGTTCAGGAAACTCGGCTTCATCGACTACTCCGGCGGGATCGAAGGCGGGTTGCAGGTTCACAGCTCGCTGCTGAATGTAGTTCTGCACGACTGAAGTTCCGCGCCATTGAGTTCGCGATCGACTGCGCGTCCTTAAAAACTATCTATTGTCCGCGACTTTGCCTGGCACGCCGACTGCCGTAGCCGACGTAATCTGGTAGTCCTGGTAGTCGATCGTGAAGTTGGCCTGCCCGCCCAATCGGATGGCGCTGGTACTTCGATTGGACGCCGGCAGCCAGAAGTCGCCAACCTTGGTATAGACCTGCACAATTTTAGTTTCCTTGGTCCAGAACGAAGGGTTTTTCGCGGGGGACGCTTCAATACGCGACACCGCAAAGTCGTCGGCATCCACCCAGATTCGGCCCCGGTAAAGCAGTTTGTTGCTGGTGCGTGGTTCCACCGAAAGAATGTAGGAGGAACCTGCCGGCGTGCTCTCGTATCCGGCCAGAGTGAAGCTGTAATTCTCGTTATTGAGGGCGACGTGCCGCTGGTTGTCTTCCGAAACCGCTTCCTGCTCGCTCTGCAGCAGCCGCTTGAACACTCTCTCAATGATAAGCTGCGAGCCTTTTTCCGACCGGACGCTGAAATCCTTCGATCCCGGAGTGCGGTATGTCACATCAACGATCATTTCCGCGCTTCTCGAACCTGGGAAGCCATGGTATTCGAGGCGGTAGATCCGGGTTCCCTGGTAAGCCCTTAACGCGCCGGCGCGCTCCAGATTTCTCTGGACCAGGTTGGTTACGATTTCCTCCGAGCTTAGTTGGACCCGACCGTTCGCCGCAGGCGTACCCGATGCCTGGGCGAGCGCAACCTGCGAAACTCCGAGGGCGACAATGATCGACAGGGTAATGATCGACAGGGTAAGCCGTGAGTAACGGCTGCGTGGTTTCATTGGCAGACTCGCTTGACCCCCAGTAGCTGAGCCAAGAACACTAAGCGAAGGTATCCGACCCAAGATAACCCGGCCGGTTTCTTGAAAAGTGAGCAATTTTGCACACTTTTGTGACTCCGGTAACCGGTGCTCCTTCAGCCTTGCCGCGATGTGTGCTCAGCGAGAACCCTCATGCGATCCCGCGCCGTCCACTCAACAGGTTAATGACTACGACCACCAGAGCTACTACCAGCAGCAAATGAATGAGGCCCCCGCCGATATGCAGGCTAAAGCCCAGAAGCCACAAAATTCCCAGAATTACCACGATCGTCCAAAGCATGTTCATTCTCCTTTTTACGAATTTGTCAGACTTGCCAAAAGTTCAAGCCGGTTTGAGCGATTTGCCGCACTCCAGACAGCAGGTCCCGTGACGCGGTGTGATGAGCCCGCAAAATGGGCACATGCGTTGCGAGGCGAAATCGCCATCGCGCGGTGCCACGCCAATCAGCTTTCTCAGTGATGCAGCTACGAAAGCCCGCCAACTGCGTACACGGCCAAGAAACGCTTGAGGCAGGGAAGTCATGTCTAAGAAGTGGGGTTCTCGAATCGCCACCCAACTGGGCCGTGTCCTTATTGTGTTCTGGCCAAATCAAGAATGACACGTCGGCCCATCCGATTCTGAGCAAGATTGCTCGTTTTACCCCTTGAAAACGCGGGCGGCGAGCGGCTACCCCTTAGAGACTGCCCACCAGAGTGAGCAATTCAGACCAGCTAATCTTTCGGCGCTGGTTGATGATAATGCTGGAGTTGAGTATTGCTTCTCGCTCTTTCAGGTCCTCTGAACTAAGTCAGCCCATCTGAAGTTCTATTCTCTTAGTTTCGTTAGAATCGGAGGATCAATTTAATGAAAAAACTAATGTCAGTATTGTTGGTGGGTTTCATGGGCCTTTTTGGAACCATGGCCTGGGCCGGAACCGCGCGTGAAGACACAGTGGCGCGTTTGCATTCGTCTGTAGATGTTTTGCACTCCATCATGTCCGCCCCGGATAAAGGAATTCCTGAAGAAGTGTTGAGCAATGCCAAGTGCATCCTGGTCATCCCCAACCTGATCAAAGGCGGATTTATCTTTGGCGGCAAACACGGGCGCGGAATCGCGTCGTGCCGCACTGGCGAGGGCTGGAGCGCGCCTGCGTTCGTATCTATTGGTGGCGGAAGCTGGGGATTGCAGATCGGCGTCGAAGGCGTCGACCTCGTGGTATTGGTCATGAACGACCAGGGTTTCCAGCATCTGCTCTCCAGCAAATTCGAACTCACGGGTGAAGGATCGGTGGCCGCCGGCCCGGTTGGCCGTCATGCCTCCGCGGGAACCGACTGGAAGATGAACACTGAAATGCTGACCTACTCGCGCTCCAAGGGCGTATTCGCCGGCCTCACTCTGGAAGGCGCGGTCATCGAGCAGGACAACGACTCCACCCACGCCATTTACGGCAGGCACATGACCTTTCGCAACATCCTTTCGGGCAAGGCAGCGACCCCGAAGAGTGCGGACGCGTTCATGAGGGCAGTTTCAGAAGCCGGACATCAGGCTCGCATTGCGGAGAACGAAGACAAGAAGTAATAGTTAAGAGCGTTATACTCTGGCTGAGACCGTGTACCGGTCTCGGCCAGCTTTATTGGAGGAATGAATATGCCAGACACAGGCGAGAGGCGGGAAATTACCCGGCGCGTGAATGCTAAGGAAGCAGAAACCGTCGAGGAGTCGAAGAAACTGGCATCCAGAACCAGGCAACTTTCCGCCCGCGCCGAGTCCAAGAACCGGACTCGACTTGCACAAACCAAGGATCGTGCCGGAACCGGCTCCTCAGGGAGCAGGTAGAAGCCCCGTCGCATACGCCGTCGGTCGCGCGTATCAACCAGCAGACTTTTACTCGATATCCTGGCCCGCGGTTGGCAACTCTGCCCGGATCAGTGACTCCGCATGCTTCCACACTCCCTCATCACATTCGATCTGGGTGTGGGCCTTCACGAACGCCCGGTCATACCAGGGATAGTGTCCGCAGGTGTATGGGCTGGCAGTGTAGTCGGAGCGAAAATTTCCGATGATGCGCGTGCGCGCGGAATCGGCGGCGCGAATCTCGGACTGGCCGTGCAGAAGCCCGTTCGGCTGGTAAAAATTCGCAGCCTGGCCTACGTTGGCCGGAATCACCCGATCATCGTGAATCCAGGAAATGCTATCCACTTGCACGGTCAGGAGCACGGGCACGCCATCCTTCGCCAGTTCGCGGGCCAGGATGACGGCTTCGGAGCCACCCCAGCTATGCCCGTAAATGATGATGCGGGCACTCCTTTTTTCGTCGGCGGTCAGGTTTCCATCATGGTTGGTGTCGAGCAGGCTCAGGATCTTCCGGCGGGCCTTTCTCCGGTTGTAACTTTCAAAAGTTTCGACGTCCACCCCCATGGGGTAGGCCTTGCGCAGGCGCGCCGCCAGTTGCACTTCGCTGTGAGCGAGATTGTCGTGCCGGATGAATCCACCGACAAAGCCGATGACAATTACCGACGGCGCCGCATGTAACGTAGCAGGAACGGCCTGCGCCAGATCGGTTCGACTTATCGTAAGAATTGCGGCGATCGCAAGGGAACGGATCGCAGTCCGAACCGGGATCACTGTGAAGCCTGGCCCGCCATGGTGGGAGCTGGAGCCGCGGACTTTAACTGGTCCAGTTGGGTCAACAGGCGTCCCCAGTGGCCCGCATCCTTCTTGGTCTCGATCGGAGCCGAGAGATCCAGATAGAAATCCAGAATGTCGGTTCGTAACTCTGGCGACGTGAGATCGAACTTCCGCCCGGACAGCTGGCCCATTAATTGGGCGTAACTCTCGTCCGCGAGTGAATATTCCGCTGCCTTGGTGGGCTCGCCGCTATCAAAATCGCAATTGGGAAGCGCCAGCGTGCCTGTGCGCACCTGCTCCAGAAAAACCCGATACTGGTCAACGGTCGTATTGATGCTCTTGATGTACAAGTCTTCAGTTTGCGCAGTGGGGTTATTGAACGCCAGTCCTTTGAAGGGACCAATCCTCGGCATGTAGCGCAACAGCGTTGACAGGATTCGCGTGCCCACACCCGGCTTTTCGTAGTCTTTGCCCCACTCCCTTTCGTAGTCCGAACGGGACAGGCGATAGAGAAATTTTTGTTTCGCGAAATTAGGCGTTTCTCGCATCAGGTCTTTCTTATGGGTCTGCAGCGCCACCTGGGTCATTTGTGGAATCAGCCGGCTGACCGAGTATCGATAGGAGCCGATCGCAAGGTCCCCGTGGGCGAGAACGTCTTTCAACTCGACTCCGTACACCACGGGAAAGGCCCGCTCCAGCAGGGATTTCGACACTTTGAAGCCTATGAAATCGTGATACTGCTGCGAAGCATAGCGGTTCTTCGCCACTTGCTCCATGTCGAATCCGAACTCGGTCCTCAAGTGCGCCGTTTTGTCCTGGGCATACCGGACCGATGTGCCAAACTTCGCCCGCAGTTTCGGATACTCGATGGCCACCGCCCGGTTGACCGCCGGGTGGCCCGCGATGTCCGACGCGTAGTGGGACAGCGCGCCCAGCGCGAAGGCATACTCGTTCACATCCTGGCTTTCGATCAACAGCTCGCGAACGAAATCGCCGCTGCGCACATAGTGCACAAGATCGCTGAACTCACGGCTGCCGAAGGGATAGTACCCGAGGTCCTGGATGACGGCGCCGCCGTAGGCGTAAGCATGCGCCTCGGTAATCTGTTCTTCCGACAGTCCCGGAAATCGTGCCACGAGAAGCGGCCTGATCTCGCTCGTCCACAACAGGTCGACGATTTCTTCGTGAGTCAGAACGGAGTACGCGGACGAGCCGCTGCTGCACATCAGCACGATGAGGAGGACTGTCCCGGCACACCGGGCACGCCGGCACCACCCCTGGGTGGTCGTCGCGCCCGGAAACGTGACACGGTGCCGCATGTTCAAATACGGCCGAGAACCAGGAGAACGACAACGATGAGGATGACCACTCCCACCCCGCCGGTCGGGGCATAGCCCCAGTTCCGGCTGTGCGACCAGCGCGGCAGGGCACCCAGAAGCGCCAGAATCAGAACGACGATCAAGATGGTTCCAAGCATGTACTGCTCCTTTCAACGGGCGCAGCCCCGTTGCGAGGCTGCGCTGGCGAAACAGTTAGAGCGTGATGTTGATGGCAATTCCGGTGCCGGGATATCTCCGGTTGTATAGGTAATAGCCATTGTCGACGTAGTCGACGTAGACATCGTCATTGTCGTACCAGTCGTTCCCCCAATATTCCGGCCAGGGATCGACAGCACTGATCCAGTAGCCCTGGTACTGGAAGCGCGGGTACCCGCCTACGACCAGGAAAGGCAAACCCTCGATACGGAATCCGTGGCTGGGCCCAAAATATCCGTGATAGCGGTCGTCAGGAATGCGGTAGCCGCGGTAGCCGCCGCGTTGATCCCAGGTGCGGTGGTCGGACTGCCAGTTGTGTGATGAATGTTCCTGCCAGGCGCTCTGCTGAACGCGCTGCTGCTGCTGGGTGCGCTGAGGTTGCTGCCGGGCTTGCGGCTTGCTGCTGGCTGTGCTGGTCCTGCTGCTGATTGCGCTGCTCCTGCTGCTGAGCGCGCTGCTGGTTCTGCTGGGTCTGTTGTTGAGCGTGCTGCTGTTGTTGCTGATTGTGCTGCTCCTGCTGCTGAGCGCGCTGCTGGTTCTGCTGGGTCTGTTGTTGAGCGTGCTGCTGTTGCTGCTGATTGTGCTGCTCCTGCTGCTGAGCGCGCTGCTGGTTCTGCTGGGTCTGCTGTTGGGCATGCTGCTGTTGTTGCTGATTGTGCTGCTCCTGCTGCTGAGCATGTTGCTGCTGCTGCGGCTGAGCGTGCTGCTGCTCCGGCCTGCCTTGCTCGTGGCCGCCCTGTTCCTGTTTGCCATGATCTTGCTTGTCACCCTGCTCCTCGTGCTGGGCATAGGTTGGAGCAGCAACTCCCAGGATCAACGACAGAACGGCTGCGGTGGTGATTCCGATTATTTTCATTTGTGCTACCTCCGTTGCTGATTGCGTGTGCTGGTTCTACTGCAACTTCCCGGTTTGCGGGTTCGCCGGATTGCCGATGGCATCGCCGGATACGAGAAGTTCCACTCTCCGGTTCTGCTGCCGTCCGGCGGCGTTATCGTTCGAAGCTACGGCGAGAGTGTTGCCGAAGCCCCTCGCGGTTACGGAGTTGGTTGCGACTCCTTGTTGCACCAGGTAATCACGCACCGATGCAGCGCGGTTCTCAGACAGCGTCTGGTTCATCTGATCGCCGCCCACATTGTCGGTATAGCCGCCGACTTCGATGTTGAGTCCAGGGTAGGCGAGAAGAATACCGGCGACTTTCGCCAGCTTCTCCCGCGCGCCCGGTTTCAAGGAGTATTTTCCGGTGTCAAACAAAACGTCGGACATGCTGACGATGAGGCCGCGGGCGCTGTCGCGCGTCTCAAGGATCTTGTTCAGTTGCTCCGACAACCGCACGCGCATGGCCGCTTTGTCGGCGTCCGCCTGTTGCGCGCTGGCCTGTGCCTGCTGTGCCGCGAGGCGAGATTGGTCCGCATCAGCCTGCGCCGCCGAAAGGGCGTTCGCTGAGGAAGCCTGATTGTTCGCCATATCGATCTTAGCCTGGTCTGCGTCCGACCGGGCCCTGGCAGCATCGGCCTGCGCTCTGGCGGTATCAGACTCGGCCTGGGTGGTTGCGGCTTGTGCCCGCGACGTATCCGACTCGGCGCGAGATTTGGCTCGCTCGGCTCGAGCCTGGTCCGATTGGGCCTGCTCCTTCTGCCGGGTGGCATCGTCGGCTTGTGCCTGGCTTTGCGAAAGATTGTCGGCGGCAGCCTGACGTTCGTTGGCCAGTCGCTCCTCTTCGATCTTCTTGACCGTAATGGCGCGGGCGTCTTCGGCGGTCTGCACTACTTCACGGGCAACCCCGATCATCGCCTTGCGATCGGTATGCCGGCTGGTGGCATCCGCGTCGACCTGGTTCATCAGGCGGACAGCATGTTCATAGCTGTCGTGAGCGTAGGTCTCGGCGCCTTCGGATTCCGCGATGCGCAAGGCATTGCGGGCTTCAAAAAATTCCAGCGGCAACCGTGTATTCAGGATCACCGGATCGAACTTGTAGCCGGTCGGAATGTAGCCGCCGCGCTCCAGCAGTTCGTACTTGGTATGCATGGCCTCGGTAGTCCCCTTGGTGTCCTCGCGGACTACGTTTTCGAGGATCACCACATTACTGGGTTGCCGGACCGCATAGTACGGCTCCGCGGTGACCACCAGAGCGAAAGCCTGCAGATCGGTGGTGACATCAACCTTGCTGCGATGATTGTCGCCTACCAATATTTCTCCCAGATTCACCGCTCGCCCCTCGGGAGAGATTGCCCACAGAATGTAGGTCAGATACTCATTGCCGAAGGTGGTGGGCTTATCCAGATTGGCGAATTCCACTTCGATTTCGATGTAGCCTTTTTTGCTCTCCACTTTGGCTTGCCCGCGCGCCTGGGGCATCAGGTCGGTGCCGGCAAAATCCATCTTGGTGGCTCCGCCGCGGTGTTTGTAGTTGACCGCCTGCACATTGCGGCTGACTACCGTGACCCGGAAGGTCGGCGTGTGCGCCATGGGTTCGATAACTTGAGAATTGGTCTGAGCGAACGCGCTCAAACTGAGGGTGATTCCAGCGACTAACAAGAGCTTGGTCTTCAAAGTATTCTCCTTGCGGCAGGCCTCTGCCGGGTTACTGCTTCAGTCTCAACCTTGGGCGCGCACGCCGGTATTAGGAAAGGCTCACGATCCGCTTAGCCCTTCCCAACCCGGATATTAGAAAGCGAGTGAAAAAGCCCAAAAATGTTCAGCAGCCACAAAACCACGGCAATGACTACGACACCGTTCAAAATCGACTTGATGGATGACTGCATGGGAATGAAGCGATTTACCAGCCACAACAGAACACCCACCACAATGAGAACTTCCAGGATTTGAATTAAAGGCATGGTCTTTGACCTTTCTGATGCTCGTGACGACACTCCTCATCTACCTGAGGCGTGGTCCCGATTCTTGCGTTTGAAAGCGTTTAGGGTCGAAACGCGCTGCCGGGGAATTCCGCGGCATACACGGGTCCAAGAATCCCAATTCGCTGAATGTGGCCGCTTCGATGGAGTGCGCCGGAACCTGACCGGCTGCGACCAGACGATGAGAGCTACGAATTAGGGGTCGTCGCTCTCTCTACACACTCAACAGCATAGAGAATGACAGGAGTGGACTTTAGTGTCTGAGCAAGATAGCTCACATCCGGGAATCTCTTGCCGGACCAGAATGGGCGGATTAAATGACTGGGGCTTCCGCACGCTCAAACTCGCGGCCGCATTTAAAGCAGACCTGGTAGGTTCTCCCCTTGATGGTGAACACGCGACTGAGTTGGCGGTGCCGGCATCGGAACACGAATTCAAAAACCCACAGCAGGGGATTCATGCGTCCTGCGATCTTCTGCGATCACAGCTTCCATTGATATCCAGCCATTCCAGCAAAGAGCGCACGCTGGCCCGAGCCAGGGCGATGGAGCAATCCGCGGCGCCGTAATAGATGTTGATGGTGTCGCCGTCGGGATTCATCGTGTATCCGCACGGGAAGACGACATCATTGACGTCGCCATTGCGCTCGTAATCCGCTTCCGGCCCGAAGATCCACGAGTCGCCCCGCAACAGACATTTTTCCGGGTTCTCCAAATCGAACAGCGCCAGGCCGAGCCGGTAAAGGCAGCCGGAAGGCGTGTGCCGCACTCCGTGATACAGCACCAGCCAACCTCTGGAAGTCTCGATCGGCGGCGGTGACAAGCCAATCTTGTTCGCATCCCACCAGGCGCCGCGGCGCGCTTCCAGCATCAACCTGTGCCTGCCCCAATGGCGCAGGTCGGGAGAGTAGGAAATCCACATGTGCGCTCCCAGCGGAGTCATGGGGCGATGAATGAGCGCCCAGTATCCGCCAATCTTCCGGGGAAACAGCGCGGTGTCTTTGTCATCCGGCGGCATGATGACGCCGTAGCGCTCGAAACTGCGGAAGTCCTTGGTCAGAGCGAGAGAAACGCCGGGGCCGCCACGGGAATAAGAAGTGTAGGTGACCACGTATTGCTGCAGTTCGGGCACGAACGTGATGCGCGGGTCCTCGATGCCCCATATTTCTTCGGGATAGTCCTTAGGGCTCGGCATCAACGTCGGTTCACGGTCAATCTGCCAGCCGTCCACGCCATTGATAGAACGGGCGGCGCACAGATGCGATAACCCGCGCCGGTCTTCGATGCGGCACAGCAACAGGGTAGTTCCGTCCTGCAGCAGGGTTGCGCCCGCATTGAACACGCTGTTGATTGAGTACGGCCAATCTTTACGCGTCAGAATCGGGTTGCCGGGATGACGCAGCAGCAGGGGTGGATAGTGTGGAACTTCGACGTTACATCAGTGTGGTCTCGGGAGCAGTCATGAAAGGTCTTTCACCTTATTCAGGTTTTTGCAGAGAGCGCATTTCGAGCAGCGCCATCAGGAAAGAGAGCGTGGATTCTGCTCCCTGATTCTGATTGGCCCGGTCGGGATGCAGGCCGTCCCGGCATCCGCCAGTTTCAGAATCATAGAGAGCAAGTTGGAGATCGTTGTCGCCCAGGAACCAGTTGAATGCCGACCAGGCTTCAGCTCGCCAACGCAGATCCCGGGTTACGCGGTAAGCCTGTAGAGCAGCGGACACAGCTCCAGCGGCTTCAATCGGCTGCTGATCGAAGCGGGCCTGATCGCCGCCTCTGGGGTAGAACCCCTGCGAACCGATGGGAACAAAGTGCCCGTTATCCGGGCAACGCTGCGTTTCCATCAGCCATGCCAGGGAATCGAGTCCAGCGGAAAGCATACGTTCATTCCCGCAAGCCGATCCCACCATCAGCATGGCCTGGGACAATCTCGCGTTCCCGTAGGCCAGGACATTCTCGAACCACTTCCAATCCGGACGTCGGACCGACTCATACATATCGAGCAGTCGTTGAGCCAGCGCAAGTCGCACCCGCTGCGCGTCCCGGTCTCCGGGGTACGAATCGAGGTACTCCTGAATTCCCAGGATGGCGTAGGCGCAGGCGCGGGGACTGTGGAACTCGACCACTGCCGGCAGAGAGTACTCGAACAAACGTCCGGCGGCGCCCTTCAGCCCGTGATCGGCGGACCGGCCCAAAACTGTACCGAGAGCCCACAAAGCGCGCCCGTGAGAATCTTCCGATCCCTGCTCCTCCAGCCAGCGACGATCGTAGCTGAGAAAATTCCGGAATCTTTTCTTCTGAGGATTGAAGGCATGCTCGAGGAACGCCATATAACGGAGAGCTAAGTCCGGGCTGGCTGCCTGGATTCTTGCCGGCGGCTCCTGACCCAACTGTTGCAGGCGCACCTCAAAAATGAGTGCGCGCGCGTTGTCGTCGGTGGTGTATCCCTCGGCTCGATTAGGGATAGTAAAGATGGCGTGCTGCAGCATCCCGGTGTCATCGGTAAGGGTATTCACATGGTCGAGCTTTAATGGAGGAAGCTCATCCAGAGACTTCGGTACCGCACGAGCCGAGAACTGGACTCGAGGAGTTTCCAGGCGGTCGCTGCGCACCCGGGAAAAGCTCTCCATGTATCCCTGCGCCACCCGCTTCCACACCATCTCCCGCGCGAACACATAGGCGCGTTTGCGCATACGGTGGCGCAGGGCCGGCGTAGTCAGGAGTTCGATCGTCTTTTGCGCGATGGCGCCGGGGTCATCGAACGGAACCAGGGCCCCGCGACCGTCGTCTAACAATTCAACGGCGTGCCAATACGGAGTGGAGATGATCGCTTTGCCCGCACCCAGGGCGTAGGCGAGCGTTCCGGAAACCACCTGCGCCTCGTGGCGGTAAGGAGTGATATAGAGGTCTGCCGCGCCGATGAACTCCGCCATCTCTTGCGGAGTGGCGAAGCGGTCGTAAAAAATTACTTGCGATTCCACTCCCACTTCCCTGGCCAAAGCCTGCAAGCTGGCCCGATACTGATCACCGTCACGCCGCAGGACGTGAGGATGAGTCGCCCCCGCCACCAGGTAGACCACGTTCTTGTGCTCGGCAAGAATTCGTGGCAGAGCTTGAATCACGTTTTCAATTCCCTTGTTCGGCGAGAGCAGGCCAAAGGTGAGCAGCACGGCTTTGCCTTCGACGCCAAAGCGGTCTTTGTAGAAATTCGGATCGAGAAAGGGCAGGTCCGGAACCCCGTGCGGGACCATATCGATCTTGCTGCCCGGCACCTTATAGATTTCCTGCAGGAACTGGGACGAAAGCTGGCTCATCACAATGAGCCGGTCCGAAAGCTCGGCAATGCCCTCCATCACCTTGAGTTGGTCGGCATCGGGCTCGCGCAGGACCGTGTGCAGCGTGGTCACAACCGGCATTTTCAGGCCGCGCAGCAGATCCAGGATATGGCTTCCGGCGGGGCCGCCGAAAATTCCATACTCGTGCTGCAGACACACCATGTCGATATTGTGGAAGTTCAGGAATTCAGCCGCTTCCCGATAAGAAGCCACATCGTCCTGGGCAAGCGACCATCGCACCCGCGCCGGATAGTCGTATCCTTCTTCCGTGTCGTTCACGGGCAGAGCCAGCAAGCGAGCCGTCCCATATTCTGCGGATATCGCCTCGCACAAGTCGGTGGTGAAGGTGGCGATTCCACAATGTCGAGGAAGGTAGTTTCCGATCACCGCGATTCGGCTGGGCAGCGAGGGCTTGGCGCGGCTTCGCGAACGGGCCGCTGCATCCTCGTCGCGCCCCGGAGGACGGGGAGCTACGACTTCCAACATTCCTCTGGGAAACACTGTTTTCGGAAGTGACATGAGTCTTCAATGTTGTTCACAGATCGCGTAGACCCGGACGCCCCCGTCCGGGTGGGCGAGCGAAGCTCGCCAGAAGATTAAAGGGCCAGAAAACCGTTGCGGAGCTTTGCTCCGCTGGGCGGACGAGGGCGTCCGCCCTAGGTAAGCTCGCTGGTAGAATTCTCTTACCGCTAGTATCGAACAGCAGGGCGCTTAAGGACTGGTCAAAATTGACCAGATATCTGCGCGAGACTCTGAGTACCGGAGGTCATTTATGTCCATTCGACCGGTTAAGCGGCTGGTGAAAGCCAAGCCGACTCTCGAAGGCGCAGGCGTGCATCTGCGACGCGCTTTCGGCTTCGGCAACACCTCCGATTTCGATCCCTTTCTGCTGCTGGACGACTTCCGCAACGACGTTCCCGAGGATTATCTGGCGGGTTTTCCGTGGCATCCCCACCGCGGCATCGAGACCATCACCTACGTTCTCGCCGGAACGGTCGAGCACGGCGACAGCATGGGCAACCGCGGCGCCATCGCGTCGGGCGACGTGCAGTGGATGACCGCCGGCAGCGGAATTATCCACCAGGAGATGCCCAAGGGTGATCAGGCCGGCCGGATGCACGGCTTCCAGTTGTGGGCCAATCTTCCAGCGTCGAAGAAGATGACTGCGCCGCGTTATCAGGAAATCAAGGCGCCCGAAATTCCCGAGATCAAAGACGACGACGGCACCCACGTGCGCGTCGTCTGCGGGACCTTCTGGGGGAAGACCGGTCCGGTCGAAGGAATTGCTACCGATCCCACCTATATCGATGTCTCTGTATCCCCGGGCCGAAGGAAGACGCTTCCCGTGGAAGTCACTCGCCACGCCTTTGCCTATGTGTTCGCGGGCGGCGGGAAATTCTGCAACGCGTCCGGCCCGCTGACAGTTCCAACCGAAGCGGTCAAATGGTCGGACACGACGCCGCCGGTGGAGGCTGACAACCGTTCTCTCGTACTCTTCGACCGCGGCGACGAAGTCACGGTGCAAGCCGGGGACGACGGAATCCGCTTTCTTCTGGTTTCCGGAAAGCCGTTGGAGGAGCCGGTGGCCTGGTATGGCCCCATCGTGATGAACACGCAGGAACAACTTCGGCAGGCGTTTCAGGAACTCGAGCAGGGAAAATTTCTGAAATAGGCAATTCTTCAAAATCGGCGGGCGAGGGCGCCCGCCCCACACAGCTCACCGTCAGCGCCTACTTGGAGACTGGCTCCAGCAGGCCGCGATATTTCAGCATCGGCTCGATGCTGGGCTCCGCTCCCCGCCATGCTTTATACAGGTTAGCCAGGTCTTCTGTGTTGCCCCGCGACAGCACCATCCTCCGGAAACGATCGCCATTCGCCCGGGTCAAGCCGCCGTGGTCTTCAAACCACTGGAAGGCGTCGTCGTCCAGCATCTCAGCCCACAGGTAGGCGTAGTAGCCGGCGCCGTAGTCGCCGCCCCAGATGTGCGCGAAGTAGGTGGAGCGGTAACGCGGCGGCACGGCGCTGAGCGCGAGGTGTGTCTTCTGCAACGCCTCGGTTTCAAACTCGATCAGGCTTCTGCAGCGGCGTGTCGGCCGCAAGCGTGTGCCACTGCATATCGAGTTCCGCAGCCGCCAGCACTTCGGTGAGGGCGTAGCCCTGATTGAAATTTTCGGACTTCTTGATTTTGACGGCAAGGTCCGCAGGCATGGGCTCGCCGGTCTTGTAATGCTTCGCGTAGTGGATGAACACCGATGGATAGGTCGCCCAATGCTCGTTGAACTGCGATGGAAATTCGACGAAATCGCGCGGCACGGCGGTCCCGGAGAGAGTGGGATATTCGCTGCTCGCCAGCATGCCATGCAGCGCGTGGCCAAACTCGTGAAACATCGTGGTGACGTCGCGGAAGCTCAGCAGCGCGGGCTCGCCCGGCGCCGGCTTGCTGAAGTTGCAGACGTTATAGACGACCGGCAGCGTGCCCAGAAGTTTCGACTGGTCGACGAAGTTGCTCATCCAGGCGCCGCCGTTTTTGTTGTCGCGCTTGAAGTAATCGCCATAAAAAAGCGCCAACGGTTCGCCGTTGCTGTCGAACACCTCGAAAACGCGCACGTCCGGGTTGTAGACCGGAATGTCTTTGCGCTCCTTGAAGGTGATTCCGTAGAGCTGGGTGGCGGCGTAGAACACGCCATTCTCCAGAACATTATTCAGCTCGAAATACGGCTTGATCTGGGATTCGTCCAGGTCGTACTTCGCCTTGCGAACCTGCTCGGCGTAGAAGTTCCAGTCCCAGGGCTCGAGTTTGAAGCCACCCGTCTGCCCGCCACCGTTATGCGAGTCACCAACATGCGAGTCAATCACCGCCTGAATGTCCTTCGCTTCGCTGACGGCTCTTGCCGTCGCTCCCGGCACCAGCGCATCCATAAATTTCAGCGCGGCCTCGGGAGTCTTAGCCATCTGGTCTTCCAGCTTCCAGGCTGCGAAAGTTGGAAAGTCCGAGCAGCTTAGCTTTCTGCGAGCGAAGCTGCGCCAGACGGGAGACAATTTCGCGCGTGTCGTTCTCCCCTCCGCGTTCGGCGCGATTCCAGGAGTTCTCAAAGATGGCTTTGCGAGTCGACCGCACGGCTCAGAGAGTCCAGGTCAGGCTGTTGCGTGGTGTTCTGCAGAGGCAGGACGTAGCCGTCGATATTGCGATCCTTCGCGGCCAGAGCGGCGGCCGCGATTTGCGCATCGCGCAAACCTGCGAGCGCATTCTTGTCCTTCGTGACGTACGCCGCGTCCTTGGTGGCGGCGAGCAGCTTGGTGGTGAAGGCATTGGTGAGGGTCGATTCTTCTTCGTTGAGCTTCTTCAATTCCGCCTTATCGGAATCGGAGAGGTTGGCCCCGGAGTGCACAAATTTCTTGTAGGAGAACTCGACCAGGCGCAACGATTCCGCATCAAGCTTCAGCGAATCGCGCTCTTTATAAATGGCGGCGACACGCTGAAACAATTTGGAGTCGAGATAGATGGCGTCCGAATGCGCCGCCAGCCGGGCGCCTCGTAGTCCTGCACTTTCTGCAATTCAGGATTCAGGTTCGCTCCCGTGACCCCGTTGAACGCCGCCATCACGCGGTTGAATAACTGGCCGGTCTTTTCCATGGCGACCAGCGTGTTCTCAAATGTCGGGCGAGCCGGATTGTCCGCAATCGCCCGGATTTCCTGGCGCTGTTCAGCCATGCCGGCATCGATCGCGGGCTGGTAATCGCTGTCCTTGATCTTGTCGAAGGGCGGCGCGTGAAAGGGCAAAGTGCTCTGCTGCATAGAAGGGATTAGTCGGTCCAAAATCCATATGGTTATCCGGGGTCGCAGTACCGGCTCCGAGCGCCATGGCGCCCGCAGCGATAAGAACGCTTAGTCGTAACATGATTTCAATTATAGGATTGTAAATGAGTGGTGAACTGACAGTGTGGGGCGGGCGACGGCGCCCGCGCCTCCCACCGCGCCTCCCACCTTAAACTGCCTGGCGGCTGAGCGCCTCCCGGTTTGCCGCCCATCGCAAAATCTCTTCGATTACGCGCTCCACTTCCTGATTGGTGAGTTCGGGATACATGGGCAGCGACAACACGCTGGCCGCAGACTTCTCCGTGACCGGAAGCGGTCCGACCCGGGCGGGCCGTCCCCAGGGAAAGCCTTCCTGTTGATGGATGGCGATCGGGTAGTGGGTGAGAGCGGTAATGCCTTTCGATTGCAGGTAGGCCTGCAGTCCGTCGCGGTCGTCGCTGTCAATCACGTAAAGATGATAGACGTGCTCGTAACCTGGGGGCGTGAAGGGAAGAGTCATGGGCGCGTCCGCCAGGCCTTCGTCGTAAAGTTTGGCGATTGCGCGGCGCCGCTCGCTCCATTCGTCGACGCGCTTCAGCTTGACCCGCAAGACCGCGGCGTGGATATCGTCCAGGCGGCTGTTGTAGCCGATGCTGTGGTGCGAGCGTTTCACCGAGCCGTGGTTGCGCAGCTTGCGGATATTCGCGGCCAGGTCTTTGTTGTTCGTGGCCACGGCGCCGCCGTCGCCAAAGCAGCCCAGATTTTTCTGGATAATGAAGCTCAGGCAAACCGCGTCGCTGAGTTCTCCGATGGCAAAGTTGTCGCCTCGAGCCCCGATGCCCTGGGCGCAATCTTCAATCACGAATAAATTATGCGCCTTGGCAATCCGCGCGACTTCGGTCATGTCCGCCGTCGAGGCCGTAGAGATGCACCGGCACGATGGCGCGAGTCTTTGGCGTGATCGCAGCTTCGATCTTGGTTACATCGATGTTCCGCGTCTTCGGATCAGAATCCACAAACACCGGAGTGGCACCCGCCAGCCAGATGGCTTCCGCCGTGGCAAAAAAAGTGTTTGAGGTGGTGATGATCTCATCGCCGGGCCCGAGACCAAGCGCCAGAAACACCAGCCACAGCGCGTCGGTGCCGGAGTTCACGCCCACGGTTTCCTTCGTGTTCATGTAGCGCGCCAATTCTTCCTCGAACTTGACCAGTTGAGGACCGAGCACATAACTGCCGCTCTCCAGCACATCGAGGATGGCCTGATCGATCTCAGCCTTCAGGTTGTGGTACTGCTTCACGTGGCCATAAAAGCCGATATTGGATTCCGGCATTGGAACAACCTCCTTGATTCGCGCAGCTCCTCGACCGGAGTCGGGCCCGACGCTATTGAAACGATTAAGTTGCCGGGAAAATTGGTCTGGCAAGACTTTGTATCCCTTGGGTTCACTTTCGCTAAACGCAAAAATATGATGTGGATAATCCAAAAAACTGCTAGAGAGGATTGAGGGAACCCGATTCGGCTCCGACCGTTTAAGGCGCGATTACGCAAGGCCGCAGAGCAAGGTTCGCCGTACAATTCTGGCAACGGTGGGAGATTCAAGTATATGCGGAAACCAAGCCTCGGTCGTATGACTCTCGCGCTGCCCCTGATGTTTGGCATCTTCCCGGCTGTCGGCGGCTACCAGATCCTGCGTGAATGGGCGGCAGAAGGTACACCTCTGCTCGTCAGCGCCGTGGTCCTTCTTCTGAGCGGGGCAACCATGCTGCTGTCTGCGGTTTGGCTACTCGCCTCTCTAGGGCGCCGGCGGTTTCCGCTCTGGAGCGCGGGTGTAGCGTCTCTTTTGGCGGGAGGTGTGTTCGCGGTTGCGACGATCTCAGACGTGCTCCCCTGCTCGGGCCCGACTTGAATGCGTGAACGTATGGCCTCGGTCGGAGTCCAGACAGTGGTCGGATTGGTTGTTTTGTTTCCAGTATGGTTACGCAAATCGCCGGCGTCACCATCGCCGACCAAGCGGTGAGCTGCAGAAGCTAGCTGCCCACTTTCCTGGCGTAATCGTCGAGCGTTCTCTTGGTTTCCTCGGCTTTCGCAGCGTCCTGTGACGCCTGCTTCTTCTCAATGCGATCGACAAGGGTTTGAGCCTCGCGCTCCTTGTGGGACCCGGAATTTGTGTCCTGGTCTTCCATGAAAGTATCCTCTCAACCGTAAACGTGGGAATCAATGACTCCGCCGGGGTTGCCGCGTTATTGCATGCTGCCGGGCGTCAGGGTCATCATTTCCATCCGGATTTCGTTCAGTCGTTCCTGCCTTCTCTGATATTCGGAAGCGCCTTCAAGGCTGTGCACTTTTTCGGACCAGTACGCGCGGTCGGCTTCCGCGATGGACATCAGGTGGGCTCTTAAGACGCGCAGCCGCAGCTCCGCATCCGAGTCCGTCTCCCGATTGTCCATGTCCCCGGTATTCATGTTGGTAGTAATGATGGAACGTCGGCTGTGGCGAATCTGCTCAATTTTGCACACTCGCCGCACATCTCGGCCTGGTTCGCCTAAAATGGTCCGCCTAAGATGGTCTTAAGATGATATTCGGGGAGCGGAGTGGCATTTCCCCGATTCTGCCCTGAGTTTCCAAGGAGAGAGAAGAATGCATTACCGCGCACTCGGTCGCACCGGATGGAAGGTCTCGGAAATCAGTTTTGGCGCCTGGGCTATTGGCGGTTCGTGGGGACAGGTGTCGGATGAAGAATCGATGGCGGCCCTACATAAGGCCATCGACTGCGGCGTCAACTTCATCGACACTGCGGATGTTTACGGCGGCGGTCGCAGCGAAAAGTTGATCGCGCGGCTTAAGAAAGAACGTAAAGAGGAGATTATCGTGGCCACCAAGGCAGGCAGGCGGCTGCCACGCCAGACCGTCGAGGGCTACAGCCGGGAAAACCTGTCGGCGTGGATTGACGACAGTCTGCGCAATCTGTCCACCGACCGGCTCGATCTGGTCCAACTGCACGGCCCCCCAACTGAGCTCTATTCGCGTCCGGAGGTCTTTGGGATTCTCGACGACCTTGTGACGGCAGGGAAGATCCGTTATTACGGCGTGAGCGTAGAGAAAATCGAAGAGGCTCTGCTGGCGATCGAGTTTCCCAACGTGCAAACCGTGCAAATCATCTTCAACTGTTTTCGTCAGCGTCCCGCTGAAGTCTTCTTCGCCCGGGCCAGGGAAAAGCGCGCGGGCATACTGGCGCGTGTGCCGCTGGCCAGCGGGCTGCTCACCGGCAAGCTCCGCCGCGACTCCACGTTCGCAGCCGACGACCACCGCAACTTCAATCGGCGCGGGCAAGCTTTCGATGTAGGCGAGACCTTTTCGGGAGTGGACTACGAAACTGGCCTCGCCGCCGTGGAAGAAATCCGCTCGCTCCTGCCCGCCGGGTTCTCGATGAGCCAGTTCGCGCTGCGCTGGATACTGATGTTCGATGCGGTCACCTGCGCCATCCCCGGCGGCAAGCGTGCGGATCAGGTCGCGGACAACTGCCGCGCATCCGATCTTCCAGCGCTCGCGCCGGAGGCAATGGCCGCGGTGCGCCGGATTTACGACGAGAAGATCCGGCCCCTGGTGCAAAATCGCTGGTGATTCCAGGCAAATAAAGTTGTCGAGGACGGGCGTCCCGCCCGTCCTCTATCGGCATTAGAATGGCTCGCGCTATGAATGTACTTTTTATCGGCGGGACTGGGATCGTCAGCAGCGCCTGCACCCGTTTAGCCTTACAACGCGGCATCAGGCTCACACTGCTCCGCCGCGGAAAACACTCTGCAGACTGGGCCGCCGGAGCGGAAACAGTTCACGCCGATATCAACGACGCTGCGGCCGTCGCGAACGCGCTGCGGGGGCGGCGCTTCGATGTCGTGGTCAACTGGATCGCATTTACTCCGGCCGACGTTGAGCGCGATCTGAACCTGTTCCGCGGAGGCACCCGGCAATATATTTTCATCAGCTCCGCCAGCGCCTATCAGAAACCCGCCACCGATTATCTGATCACCGAGTCCACGCCGCTGGCCAACCCGCACTGGGACTACTCCAGAAACAAGATTGCCTGCGAGGAGCGTCTGCTCCAGGCATATCGCGAAGAAGGCTTTCCGGTCACCATCGTCCGGCCGTCCCTTACTTATGGTGAAAACCTGATTCCGCTGGTCATGAACAGCTGGGCGGAGCAATCCTACACCGTGGTCGACCGGATGCTCAGGGGGCAGAAGGTGATCGTGCCCGGCGACGGTTCATCGCTGTGGGTGATCACCCACGACAGCGATTTTGCCAAAGGGTTTGTCGGCCTGCTGGGGCACGAACAGTCGATCGGCCATGCCTTTCACATCACGACCGACGAAGTCTTGAGCTGGAACCAGTTCTATCGCATCGTGGGGGCAGCCGTCGGCGTGGAGCCTAAGATCGTCCACATTCCCTCCGACTTCATAGTGGCTTGCCTGCCCCACATGGAAGGCACTCTGATCGGCGACAAGGCCGTGAGCGTGGTATTCGACAACAGTAAAATTAAACGCTTTGTTCCGGATTACCTGGCCACAACCCGCTTCGCCCAGGGCATCCGCCAGTCGCTGGCCTGGTTCGACGCGGACCCGGCCCGGAAGTTGATCGATGCCGAGGCCAACGCCACCTGGGACAAGCTGATCGACAACTACGAAAAGGGATTGAGACAGGCCGTCGCCAGCTTTCAAGGTTGAATGGAGGACGCCCGTCCTCCATTCCGGATTAAAGGTCCCCCGGAATTCCACAGCGAGGACGTTCATCCGGCGATTCCGGCAGCCTTCCGGACCAAAGCACCCCCAAACCGCCCAATCTACGCCATTTCCGGCGCGTCATCGCTTTCGGGACCTGCCTCTTACAAAAAAAAGCAGTTGGCATCGCAGGCAAGATGATCTATCTTGGCAGGCACAAAAGCTAGGCTCCGGGGGCAGAAGTCAGATTAGCGGGCTTAGTATGATTCCGGTGCAGTGACGGTACTCGGGCCCGGGTCAAGAACCTGACGTCACAGCGATCGAACATCCTTCATCAGTCCCTGGCACCCTGCTAGTTTGTATCGAGTCATTCCTACGATTTGAAGGAAGGGCCAGCCGTGAAATCTCCTTGCCTGCTGCTCAGGGCTTCTCTCTTTATCCTGTTGTTCCTGCCTGCAAGCGTTTACAGCGCCGGATTCGATTCCGCCTCCGGTTCGTCATCGGACGCCTCGACCAGCGCCAAGGCCGCGGAAGCTCAGCGGCCAGGGAAGGTGGTGAACACGGTTGCCATACCGGGGCCTTTGCGCTCATTTTTGCGCATGGCTGGTGTCAGTCAGAAGATCTCCCTGGAGGAAGTGCTGCCTCTCCTGGCGCGCAACGTCGCAGTCGAAGGCTATGAGGGACGCAAGGACGCGACTGGCAGGCCGACTGAGTTTCTGCTCCTGCTGAAACGATATGTGGATCAGGCGAGGGCTCTCGTCACACTGGCCGGACCGGAAGGGGTTATTCGGGTTTCCAGCTGCGAGCAGGCGGGGCCATTGCTCGACGTTCTCGGCTATCGCCTGCGGGGAGCCTGCGGAAAAGGCGCCGCATTGGAGACGGCCGATCCCGAACGCGCATTTTTAACTATTGATTCCGGCTTTCCGTTGGCTCAGCTCGAGCAAGCGCTGCAGGGAGGCAAGCCGCTGGTTTATCCCTTCGCCGCTACTCAGGTGCCGCTACTATTCTCGGCGGAAGACTGGACCCAGGCCGACCCGAAAGACCGGAGCGCCCGGGCAAATGACGTCCTGGGTGCGATTCTCGATAATCCCATGCTGGCCCGCCTTTACTGGGCCATGGCCCGGATGGACACTGAGACCAGCGCCAGTCTGCGGCAGTCTGAGGGAATCGCCAGGCTGCTTCCTTTCTCCTCGATCCTCGACTTTTACAGCAGCCACATCTCCATTCGAAATGGAAGGGTAGTAGTGCCTGGTGGGGCAGCTGCGGAACCGGCCTGGCAGGAGCTGGCCGGCGCCAGTCCAGATTCGCCGAAAGAGTTCGTGGCCCGCCTGCTGGCCAAAGACGACGGGTGGCTGGCCGCTTACTTTGACACACTCTCCCGCCTGACCCCGGCCCAGCAGGTCTATTTCACCGATCCTCACCGGCTATCGCGTTTCTACGAGGCGCTGCGCGGGCGGGACACTTCCCCCGGCCCAGCCCGTCCCGTATTCCGGCCCGACCCTGATCTTCTGATCCTGGTAACGCGCCTTCAACTGGATTCGGCCGGTCACGCGGAGGTCCCCGGCAATTTGGATGTATGGCAGCAAATCTTTAAGCAGAAAACCGATTCCAAGGTCGTGCGCGAATGGGGCAAGCGCTCCAGCCATTTAAAAGATTCGGATCACCTCGTGGAAGCCTTGTTCGCCTTTTCCCGGCAGAGTTCCGATGACGGGCCGTTGCGGATTTACCTGACCTTGACCGCGATCGACAGCCTGCGACCGGCGGGACAACGCATGAGCCCGGAGACGGTTCGCCTGCTGGCGGAGAAGTTTCCCCGCTTCGGCAGCCAATTTCTGATTTTTTCTGAGTTCCAGGGCTTCAACGACGATTCCATTAAAAGCTTTCTGACGACGGCACAGGCGGTCGACCGAATTTCGAATGTCACCCTCCGGGCCAACGCGCTGGGCATTTTTCAGTCCAACATAGGCCTCTGGCAAATCCTGGCGCGCCAGGGACAGATTCCCGCCGCCAATTTGAAAGAATCCTGGGCGGCGGTGATCAGTCCTTTCGCAACCGGCATCGCTTCCTCGGCGCAACTATACGACTCGGCCCGGACCTCGCTCCGGGAATTGTGGCGCTCCGCCGGGGGCCGAGCCGATCTTTCTCAGGACGAAGCCATCGCCCTGCTGGCTGGCCCAAGTCAGCCGGAGGCTGACGGACAAAAAGTCCGCCAGGAGCTGGCGGCCAGAATTCACGCTGTCATGGACGGCCAGCGCCTGGTTTCACTCGACACGCTGCTGGCCCTGGGTGACGGATTGAACGAACTGGCCCAAGGCAAAAATGTGGGGGACAACCTGATTCCGCTGGCCGGACAGCTCAAGGAATTTGAAATGCCGCGCCCCATGTTTACCAGCAGCGAGCGCAGCGAGTGGGCGGCCGGATTCTATAACACCCGGCATAGTTCCTTGCAGACGCGTACCGACCTGGTGAAGCTGATCAAGTCCCCCAATTCTCACAAGGACCTGGTCGACGCCCGCGGACTGGTCGTACCCTTCCTTCGAGATACGCTGGTGGGTTTGAACTATGCCTACTATGCGCCCCCGGGGGCGCAAATTCTTTTCAACAATCCTCTTTTCGTGCGCTCGCATGATTTTTCCGGAGAGATGGCGATCGGAGGAGAACAGTCATGGCGCGTCCCCCACGTCTTCGGCTCCGGCTTGCCGGCGGGCGGAGGCGCCCATTTGGCGGGTTCGCTGGCCGATCTGCCCTTTGTTCTGGCCGAAGCCGAACAGGACTTTATCGTTCCGGAGAACGTTCAGGCCCTGATCTGGCATGAACTCGTCCCCGGTCTGGTCAGCAGCGCGACCTTGCCGCGTTGGTGGGGAGTAACCCGAAACGAGTTGCACGCAGTCGCTCTGTACCAGCGAACCGGCGAGGAGCTTCTCGCCGGCGCGGCGCAGGATGAGGCGCTGCGAAAGACCGTTCTCGATATTCTTTCCGGGCGCATGACGCCGCAGCGCGCCGAACAGATCGAGATCGCCCTTCGGACGGGAGCGGTGGAAGAGGCCATCTCCCGGGCAATGCCGGGCGAGACCTTTTATCTCGCGGCCGAATTCCGCCAGAGGTATCCCGGTCAAAGCGGCCACTGGGGAAAGGCCAGCGAGGAACTGGAAAATCTCGCCAGCCAGTACCCCGCCGAAGTCAGCTGGAAGAGGCTGTCTGAGGATTTCGGGGTTCCACATCCCGCCCTGGCGCAGAGTTATTCCCGCGAGTTGCTGATCGTAAAACCATTTCCCGCCTTCATGGGCTACTCCAGCCGGCTGTTGGCCGAGTCGTGGGATTCCAATAATTTGTACTGGGCCCGGCTGGCCGATGAAATGGGTTATTCGCCGGCGATGCTGAACCGTGTGGTCCCCGAGCTTACCTTTCGGATGGTAGAGAAGATTTTTGCCACCGACTTCGAGGATTGGCCGGCGATGCTGCGAGCCATGCGGGAAACAGGCGATGAGTTCCGCCACGGCAAAATTACTTCGTTGCCCAAGGTGGCGTTAAGCACGACCGTGCAATGACGGTTGTGGATTACAAATTTTTCCGGATTCTCGGAGCCGCACGAAAACGGCTCAGCAGGTGAAACAGGCATATGCTCAAACAATTCTCTCTCTTCTTCCTGGGGCTCACGGCGGTCATCTCCGGCTCATTGACTCGGGCAACGGCACAGGAGACCGAAACCAAGATTCGCGTCGAAGTCAACATGGTGCAGCTGAACGTGGCGGTCATGGACAGCAAGGGAAACTACGTGACCGGGCTGCGTCCTTCGGACTTTGAAGTGACCGAGGACGGTATTCCGCAGAAGGTCGCCACTTTCGGAGAGGGTAACGAACCCACCCGCAAAGTTACAGCGAATGGGCCCGACGCCGATAAACCGGGAGCACTCCACAGCCGGCCGCAGAACGGTTCTGGCAGTTCTTCGGAGGAATCCTCGGAGCTGGGCTCCGAGCTGGGATCCATGATGGCGGGCGCCAACGTTTTCATTCTGTTCGATACCAGCAATTACATGTACCGGGGATTTGTTTTTGCCCAGGATGCGATTGCCGAGTTTGTCCGCTCACTGGATGGTCCCGACCGGGTGGCGTTCTACTCCTACAGTCGCGACCTTTCACGCGCCACCACCCTGACCGCGGACCGCTCCCAGGTCTTGCGCGGAGTGCGTACCACCGTCGCCGGCGACGATGCCGCTCTCTACAACGCCTTGCTGATGACCGTCCGCGATGCGGGCCAGGATACGGGCAGGAAAGTCATCGTGGTTTTCTCCAATGGACCTGACAACGCCAGCATGGTGCCGCCTGAGGATGTGGCCGAGTTGGCGCAATCGAAGGGCATTCCCATCTACCTGATCAGCACCCGCGAGGCCAAGCTGGAACCGGTTTCGAGCACGGTGTTCAAGCGCATGAGCGCCGCCACCGGCGGCGAAGCGTATTTTGCCAAGACCTGGAAACAGCAGCAGAGGGCCTTCGCATCTATCCGCAATGACCTGGCGCACCTGTACTCGCTGAGCTACTACCCGCAGGCCAATCCCAATCGCGGCTGGCGTGCGATTACTGTGAAGCTCGTGGGCGACCGCGCGAAAGGCTGCCGGGTGCGAACCAGAAATGGATACCGGCCGCAGGCCGATCGAGTTTCGGCGGAGACGGTAACGCCGCCTTCCGCGTTGGGATCAGCTCCGGCGGCGTCGAACTAACCTTATAGCGTCTGGGAATGCTGTGAGGGTGCCCCATCCTTTCGCGTTTTGTGCGAAAGGGTGGGAGAGAGCCCGTCACAGACACATCACCTCCAAGAAGCCCTAGGGATGAGAGTCCGCGGAATCCCACCCTTGCAAAGAACGCAAGGATGGGGCACCCGGCCCCGCGTTTTGGACTAATAAAGCAATTGACAAGAAAAGAATAGCGAACGAGCAAGCAAGCGTTTACTATTTCCCCGCCTGTTCGTAAACGCCCTCAGGAGATCGCCCAAATGTTTTCGGCTAACCGACGTCGTTTTTTGCGTCAAGCTTCTACCGCCGTCATCGCCGGCTCCGCAAATTTAACTTTCGGCCGTTTCTTGTCGGCTCAGACTCCGCCTTCGAACCCCGGCGAAGTCGCAAAAATTTATGTCGATACCCGGCGCACCGTGGCTCCCCTCGACCGCAACCTCTTCGGCTCTTTTCTCGAGCATCTGGGCCGCGCGATTTACGAAGGCATCTATGATCCCGCTTCGAAGCTTTCGGACTCCAACGGCTTCCGCAAGGACGTAGCGGACGAAATACGCCAGCTCGGAGTTCCCATCGTCCGCTATCCGGGTGGAAATTTTGTTTCGGGGTACAACTGGCTCGACGGGATTGGCCCCAGGGAGAACCGTCCGCGAGTGCTCGACAAGGCCTGGAATTCTCTCAACAGCAATCAGTTTGGCACCAACGAGTTCATGGCCTGGTGCAAAGCGGTCGGGACCAAACCCTTGATGGGCCTCAATCTGGGCACGGGAACGCCGGAGCAGGCGGCGGCACTGGTGGAATATTGCAATGTGGCGCAAGGTACGCAATGGAGCGATCTGCGCCGCAAGCACGGAGCGGCGGAGCCGTACGGCGTTAAGAACTGGTGTTTGGGAAATGAGATGGACGGGCCCTGGCAGATTGGCCATATGACCGCCACCGAGTACGGAATGAAAGCCCAGGATGCGGCTCGGCAGATGCGCGCCATCGATCCCTCGCTTAATCTCATCGCCTGCGGGTCGAGCGGTCCCTTCATGCCTACTTACCTGGAATGGGATCGTGAAGTCCTGGAGCAATGTTACGAGTATGTCGACGCGCTTTCATTGCATCGCTATATCGGAAACACTGACGCAGACACCGGCAGCGACAGTTCCAAGTTTGTGGCCATGAATCTCAGCATGGAAAAGCAGATCGCGGAGACGCTGGCGGTGGTCGATCTGGTGCGCGGGCATAAGCGTTCTCCCAAAAAACTCTGGCTCTCTTTTGACGAATGGAACGTCTGGTATCGGGCTCGCAGCGGAGATGCCACGAACGGCCACGGCAAGGAGGCGCCGCATTTGCTCGAGGAGGTCTACAACCTCGAAGACGCCCTGCTGGTCGGCGGAATTCTTAACAGCCTGATGCGCAATGCCGATCGGGTGAAGATCGGTTGCCTGGCCCAGCTGATCAACGTGATCGCCCCGATCATGACCAACGCGAATGGCTTGTTCCGGCAGACAATTTACTATCCTTACAGCTGGGCGCTGCAATTCGCCCACGGTTCCGTGCTCAATCTTCTGGTGGAGTGTCCGACGTATGAAGTTTCGGGAATGGGCCAGGTTCCATATCTCGATGTCGCTGGAACGGTGAGTTCAGAAGATGGCAAAATCTCTCTCTTCATTCTCAATCGTGACCTGGCCAAGGCGCATACCATCGAAGTAAATTGGCAGGACAAGACGCCGAGTCGGGCGCTCTCCGCCTCGCTTTTGACGGGAGACGACCTGAAGGCCTTCAACAGCTTCGAGACGCCGCAGAAAGTGGCGCCCCGGGGTCTCGATAAACCTCTGATTTCGGGTGGAAAGGCGAAGTTCGAAGTGCCTGCCCGCTCCTACGCCGTCATTCAGTGGGGAGCGTAACGTGATTGGACGCCGGGAATTCCTTCGCAACAGCGCGGCGGGCGCAGGCTATTTATGGCTCAGCCGGGCTGTGCCCTTCGCCGCCGCGGGTCCGGTGGGAGACGACTCGCGGATCGAGGTTCTGCTGGGTGAACCTCTGGGAACGATCTCACCCAACATCTACGGGCACTTCACCGAAAACCTGGGCGGCGTCATCTACGACGGCGTCTGGGTGGGTGAGAAGTCGAAGGTCCCCAACCTGAACGGCATCCGCAAAGAGTTGGTAGAGGAGATGCGGAAGATCAAAGCGCCGGTGGTCCGTTATCCCGGCGGATGCTTCGCCGACAGCTACGACTGGCGCGACGGCATCGGCCCGGCCGATAAGCGTCCCCGGCGAACCAACTTCTGGGCCCAGGAAGAGAGTGCCGCCGGGTCCGCCAATCATAAGTACGACCCCAATCAATTCGGGACCAATGAGTTCGTCCAGTTCTGCAAGCTGATTGGCAGCCAGCCCTATCTGGCAGCCAACGTGCGCAGCCTTCCTGCTTCAGAATTTTACCGCTGGGTGGAGTACTGCAACTCGCCCGCGGGCAGCACGACGTTGGCTGACACGCGCGCTGCGGCCGGATATCCCGAACCCTTCGGAGTTCGCTACTGGGGTGTCGGAAACGAATCGTGGGGCTGCGGAGGGAATTTCACGGCGCAGGAATACGCCGTTGAGTTTCGCAGATACACCGCGTGGGTGCCTCAGTTCGGACAGAAAATATCGTTCGTCGCGTCGGGGCCCAGTGACGACCACTGGGATTGGACGCGCGGTTTCCTGGAGGAGACGGTTCGCCATACTCCCGAGGACATCCGTTCCATCTATGGCCTTGCGCTTCACTACTATTCCTGGAACCTGAGCCGGGGACGCAGCCGGGACTGGAATGAAGGCAAAGGCGATGCTCTGAAGTTCGACGCGTTGGATTGGTACGAACTGCTGCGCCAGGGCGACGTCATGGAGTCCCTGATCAATGGACACTGGCAGGCGATGGGAGAATTCGACCGCGAACACTCCATCAAACTCGTCGTCGACGAGTGGGGACCCTGGTACCGGCCGGGCAGCGAGCTCACGCCCGGAGACATCCTGGAGCAGACGCCGACCCTGCGCGACGCTCTCTTTAGCGCCTCGACTCTCGATACCTTTAACCGTCATCCGGAAAAGGTCGCGATGGCCAATTGCGCCCAACTGATCAATTGCCTGAATAGCCTGTACCTGGCGCACGAGGACAAGTTTTGCGTCACCCCGGTTGGCCATGTCTTTGGCATGTACGCCTCGCACCAGGGTGGCCAGGCCTTGCGGACGATCTTCTCCGCCCCGGCAGTGAATTATGATCGCGACGGGAAACCCGCGTCATTCTGGGGACTGAACGGCTCCGCCTCGCTGCATGACAAGGAGTTGATATTGACCGTCGTGAATCCCGCACTTGAGCGCCACTCGTGAGGCGAAGATCGGAGTTCGCGGGGCGAGTTTGAAATCGGGTACGGCCACGACGCTGACGAATTCAGATATGCACGCGCACAACACCTTCGACCAGCGGGAGGCCGTGACTCCTCAAACCAGGACACTCGACCAGCGGCGAGATCTGGCCTACAGTTTCCCGCCTGCTTCGGTCACCAGGCTGACGCTCACGCTCGAATAGAGAATCAGGATCGATCTTCTTACCGAGGCGTTCAACGCCGCTTTTCCACCACCTTCAAAGCGGGTGAATTCAAAGCCGTCGACTCGCGCAGCACGAGGTTCGTCTTGAGCAGGTAGTCGGTCCCGTTGGGCGCGGGGGTCTCCCGCTCGACTTCGGCCAACAGCGCGTGGAAAGCCAGTCGCGCCAGTTCGGGTTGCGACATCTGCACCGAAGTCAGCGGCGGCAGGACGAACTGAGCCAGCCGGATGTCGTCAAAACCAATGACGGAGAGGTCACGCGGTATAGAGATGCCTGAGTCGTGGCTCTTGCGCATCACACCGATCGCGGTCATGTCGTTCGAACACAGGACCGCCGTCGGCCGAACGCTTCCGTCGAGCAATCGCGTAAAGGCAGCCATGCCGCCCTCGACGGTATGGTCGCCTTCGACCACCAGCGCCGGGTCGGTTTCGAGGCCGATTTCCTCCATGGAACGCAGGAACGCCTGTTTTCTGGCCATCGCAGATTTCAACCGGGAGGGCCCGGTAATGAAAGCAATTTTTTCGTGGCGTAAAGCAGCCAGATGCTGCACCGCCTGCCGGATACCGTTGAGATAGTCGATCCGTATATTGCTGACCCGGGGGCGGGGCGGGCCGACGTCGACAAAAACCAGAGGCACCTTCCTCAGCTTAAGGTCTTCCAGCAGCACCTCTTCCATGCCGAACGTCATGATGGCGACGCCTTCCACCCGGCGCTCGATCATCCGTCGAACCGCGCTTTCCATGCGTTTGGGGTCGTTCCCGGTCGAGGTAAGCAGGATTTCGTAGTCGTGCTGCACGGCGATGGTTTCAAAGACTTGAACGATTTCCGGAAAGAAGGGGTTGGTTATTTCAGAAATGATCAGGCCGAAGATCCGGCTACGCCCGGAAACCAGCGCCCGGGCCTGCGTATTCGGATAGTAGCCTAGTTCCTCGACTACGCTCCAGACCCGCTTGGCCAGCGCGGGATTGACGGTGGGAACCCGGTTGATGGCGCGAGAAACGGTCGCGGTGGAAACTTTGGCCCGTTTCGCGATTTCTCGTATATCCATAAGCCGTGTAAGAGGCTGGGTGACGACCCGGATTTTAGCATGGCAAACGTTATCCCGTCGGCTCGAGAGAGGAAGCGGCGGGAAACCGGCAGGGATCGAGCGGAAGGCAAGAAACGGGTTGTTCGCCATGCTGCGCGACCGGCAAGGGGGGTCGTGGAAGTTCCCGGCTCCTGCGGGAGAACCGGAGTGTGATCAGACCTCTGTTGCACAACGGCATTTGTCAGAAAGCGTTTGCTCATTGCCGAAAACCTGGAAGACGGTCAGCCTGCCAGTCCCGGTTTTTTGGCCCTTTAATTCATGGGTCAAGGGTTCGGGTCGGGACCGAAATCGGTGAAATCGATTTAGGTGATTGACAAAACCGGTTACGTACACTATTTTCAATTTTCTGTAGTAAACGATTACCGATTTGACCTCGTTATGTCCCGGAACAAGCCGACTATGCTGTTGCCGCGGTTAAGGGAAGAAGTGCTGGAAGCGAACCTGGAACTGGTTCGAAAGGGATTGGTTCTCTTTACCTTCGGCAATGCCAGCGGCATCTCCCGCGAGCAGAATCTGGTGGTCATTAAACCCAGCGGTGTTCCCTACGAGGGGATGAAACCAGAGCACCTGGTGGTCACCGATCTCGAGGGCAAGATAGTGGAAGGCGATTTCCGGCCCTCCTCCGACCTTCCCACTCATCTTGTCCTCTATCGGGCCTTCCCGGAAATTGGCGGCGTGGCTCATACACACTCCGAGTACGCGACGGCGTGGGCGCAGGCGCGCCGGGCGATTCCATGCTTCGGCACCACCCACGCCGACTACTTCCATTCACCGGTCCCAGTCACCGAAGTGATGGCGGACGGCGCGATCGCCTCCGAGTATGAGAAAAACACCGGACATGCTATTGTTCGAGCGTTTGAAAAGGTCCCCTATGCTTCAGTGCCGGCAGTTCTGGTGGCCAATCACGGTCCCTTTGCCTGGGGTTCTGACCCGGCCGGGGCGGCGCATAACGCCGTGATCCTGGAGGCGGTGGCGCGGATGGCGTATTACACCATCAACATCGACCCCGCCGCCAAACCGGTCGGCAGCGGGTTGCATGACAAGCACTACCTGAGGAAGCACGGGTCCAACGCGTATTACGGGCAGGCAAAGGAAAAGAAATGATGCCAGCTTTGGCGATGTTCGTCGTGACGCAGCTTGTGCACTTGTCGGGAGTGGATGTTGTCATTATTGCTTTCTATTTCGCGCTGGTTCTGGCCATCGGTTTCTACCTGCGCGGACGGTCGAACACCGGCGAAGACTTCTTCATGGCCGGACGCGAAATGACAGCATGGGTGGCGGGCCTCAGCTTCCTCTCGGCCAACCTGGGCGCGCTCGAACTGATGGGATGGGCGGGATCGGCCTACCAATACGGCATTCTCGCGACCCACTGGTATTGGATCGGCGCCATCCCGGCGATGCTGTTCCTGGCGCTGGTGATGATGCCGTTCTACTACATTTCCAAAACTCACTCCGTCCCTGGATATTTGAAACTGCGTTTCGGCGAGCCCAGCCGCGCCCTCTCCGCTGTTTCTTTCGCGTTCATGACTGTGCTCATGAGCGGCGTCAACATGTTTGCTATGGCCAAGGTCATGCAAATCGTGCTGGGCTGGGACATCAATTTCAGCATCTGGGTTTCCTCTCTAACGGTTGCGATTTATGTCACGCTGGGCGGGCTGCGTTCGGCAATCTTTAACGAAGTCCTGCAGTTCTTTCTCATCTGGGCCGGAGCGCTGCTGATTCCGATCCTCGGATTGTATGAAGCCGGCGGTTGGACCAATCTCAAGCTGCAGATTGCCGCGAGATCGTCGGAGCAATACGTCCACCTCTGGTCCGGCCTGGGTTCATTCACTTCGAATCCAATGGGCATTCACTGGACCGGCATTGTGTTTGGACTCGGCTCCGTCATTTCGATGGGCTACTGGACGACGGATTTTCTGGTAGTGCAGCGCATTCTCGCCGCCAAGGACATTCGCAGCGCCGAAATGGCGCCCATTATTGGCGCCGGATTCAAGATGCTGGTGCCGATCATCGTGATCCTTCCCGGACTTCTGGGCCTGGCTGTGCTGCCGATGAAACTGGTCCCGGAGTCAGTCGCGGCGGCCACTGGTCAACACAGCTACAACGACGTTCTTCCTCTCATGCTGGCCCGCTATTGTGGTCCCGGATTGCTCGGGCTGGGAATCACCGCGCTGATTGCGGGTTTCATGTCAGGCATGGCGGGAAATGTAAGCGCCTTCACCACGGTCTGGACTTACGACATCTACCGCCCGCTGATTAACAGCAAAGGCACCGATCATCATTACGTAAACATGGGCCGCTGGACCACGGTGGTCGGCGTCCTGATCAGCGTGGGTACGGCATATCTGGTGATGCAGTTCGCCAGCATCATGGATTACGTGCAGGCACTCTTCAGTTTCTTTATTGCGCCGCTGTTTGGCACGGTCATCCTCGGAATGTTGTGGAAGCGGGCGACCGGCGCCGGCGGCTTCTGGGGACTATTGTGCGGGACGCTTTCCTCCATCGGCATGTGGACCTGGGTCAAACTTGATCCGACGGCGCTGCGTTACGTGGCGCTCTCGCCGCATGCCAAGGCCCTGGCCCAGGATATGTACCAGGCGCTCTGGTCATTTGTGGTTTGTGTGGTGGTAACGGTCACGGTGAGCCTGGCGACGAAGCCGGTGCCGGCCAGCGCATTGAAGGGGCTGGTGTACGGAGAAACCGAAATTCCTTCGATTGGCGACGTCCCGATATACGAGAGGCCGCTGTTCTGGGCTGGCGTCGTGGTGGTCGTGTTCTTTGTCCTCAACATCATTTTCTGGTAGAGAGAGGCGCGCAGCATGATTTCAATCTGGTTCTTTATTGGTATCTCGCTGGCGGTCAACGGCGCGTTGATTTGTGCCGCAGGAATCTACCAGGTGATAAATCCTCCGGCAAATCCGGATATAGTCCTTTTCAACTTGCATGCCAACGTGTGGTGGGGCGCAGTGCTTCTGCTGATCGGTTTGGTGTATTGCATAAAGTTCGCCCCCAGGCGGCAATCGTAAGCAGTCAATTCATAAAGGCAGGGTATGGCGACCAAAAAAATGACGATGGGCCTGATTGTGGGCAACCGCGGTTTCTTTCCCGATCATCTCGCGAAGACCGGCCGGGAAGAGATGCTGCGGGTGTTAACGGCTGCCGGTATCGATGTGGTGGCGCTCAGTCCGGAAGAGAGCCACTATGGAGCGGTCGAAACCAGGGAGGAGTCCAGGCGCTGCGCCGACCTCTTCAAGAAAAATCGCGATCGCATCGATGGCGTCATTGTGACTCTGCCGAATTTTGGCGAAGAGCGCGCGATTGCCGATGCCCTGCGCCTGGCCGACTTGCACGTTCCGGTGCTGATCCAGGCCACACCCGATGATCCCAGCAAAATGACCATCAAGTTCCGCCGCGACAGCTTCTGCGGCAAGATGTCGGCCTGCAATAATCTCCGGCAATACGGCATCCCGTACTCCATTACCACGCTGCATACGGAGAGCCCAGACTCCCCCGAGTTTGCCAAAGACCTGCAGTGGTTTCTAGCGGTCTGTCGTGTCGTGAACGGCTTCCGCAACCTGCGGGTCGGCGCGATCGGCGCTCGCCCCACAGCCTTCAACACCGTCCGCTACAGCGAGAAGATCCTCGAATCTCAGGGCATTTCGATTGAAACGCTCGATCTCTCCGAAGTTCTGGGCCGCATCGAGCGTATGAAAGACAACGACGATGCCGCGCAAGCCAAGCTGGCTTTGATCAAGAAGTATGTGGACTCAAGCGGAGTGCCCGCGCCGGCCCTGATGAAGATGGCGAAACTCGGCGCAGTCGTCGATCAGTGGATGGCAGCCACGGAAGTGCAAATCAGCGCCGTGCAGTGCTGGACTTCGATTGAGGAAAATCTGGGCGTGGTGCCCTGCACCGTCATGAGCATGATGAGCGACAGCCTGCTCTCGAGCGCCTGCGAAGTGGATATCTGTGGCGTGCTGGGGATGCATGCGTTGCGACTGGCGTCGGAAACTCCTTCGGCCCTGCTCGACTGGAACAACAACTACGGTTCCGATCCCAACAAGGCGGTGTGCTTCCACTGCTCGAACTTGCCCAAGCACTTCTTCCGCTCGGTAAAGATGGATTTCCAGGAGATCATCGCAGGCACCGTGGGCAAAGAAAATACCTTCGGCACCTGCGTGGGACTGATCAAGCCGGAGAAAATGAGTTTTGCCCGGTTCTCCACTGATGACACCGCCGGCAAAATGCGCGGCTACGTGGGCGAAGGAAAATTTACCGACGACCCGCTCAATACTTTCGGCGGCGCCGGTGTGGTTGAAATTCCGCAAATGCAAAAGCTGCTGCACTATATCTGCGAGAACGGCTTCGAACATCACGTGGCCGCCAATCTCTCCAGTGTTGCGCCCGCCGTGTACGAAGCGACCACCCGGTATCTGCACTGGGACATGTACCACCATCCGGGGAATAACGGGGCCTGCTGATGGCGATTGTCGCGGGAGTTGACTTCGGAACTCTCAGCGTCCGCGTCTCGATCGTGGACAGCGAGCGCGGGCTGCTGCAATCCGCGGTCGCCGAATATCCTCTGCACCGCAAGCGCGAAGACCCCGAATACGCCACGCAATCGCACGACGATCACATGCGCGCCCTGGCCGCCGCCACGCGCGAGGCGGTGAAGAAAGCCGGCATCTCCGGCGACCAGGTGGAAGCGATCGCCCTCGACACCACGGGTTCTTCGGTCATTCCCGTGGGTAAGGACATGCAGCCTCTCGGCGAATACTACCTTTGGTGCGACCACCGGGCCAAGGGCGAGGCAGCGGAGATCACGGCTGCCGCTCACCGCGAAAAGCTGGAAGCCATCGACTGGTGTGGCGGCGTCTATTCGTCGGAGTGGGGATTTTCAAAGCTGCTGCATTGGCTTCGGCACAATCCCGCTCAGCGTTCGGAATTCGTCTCTGCCTTCGAGCACTGTGACATGGTGGCTGCGACTTTATGCGGCATCACCGATCCCAAGAAGGTGAAACGCAGCATCTGTGCCATGGGTCATAAGTGGATGTGGAACCGGGCTCTCGGCGGTCTTCCGCCGGAGAGTTTTCTGGTTAAAGTCGATCCGCTGCTGGCGGGTGTGCGCGAAAAACTGGACGGAGAATATGCAGCTTCCGATCAGATCGCGGGAACACTCTCAAAAGAGTGGGCCGAAAAGCTCGGCCTGAAGGCGGGCATTCCGATTCCAGTAGGCGCATTCGACGCGCACTGGGATGCGGTCGGAGCCGGTTGCGGCACCGATGACATGGTGAACGTGGTGGGAACTTCCACCTGCATCATAGGAATTACACCCTCGGTAAATCTTGTGCCTGGCGTCTGCGGCGTAGTGCAGGGAAGTGTGCACCCTGGGCGGACTGGAATCGAAGCCGGCCTCTCCGCGGTTGGAGATATCTTTAACGCGATTGCCAAACGAGCCGGCAGCGATGTACAGACTCTGAGCCAGGGCCTCGAGAACTATCGTGCGGGGCAAACTGGCCTGCTGCGCATGACCTGGGACAATGGCGACCGCACTGTGCTGGTCAATCCAAACCTGCGCGGCATCACTCTTGGTTGGAACCTGCAGAGCACCGCCCAGGATGAATTGTTTGCCGCCATCGAGGGCACGGCGTTTCATACTCGCGTAATTCTGGACCGAATGGCTGTCAACGGAGTGAATATCAAGCGCATCATCAATGCCGGTGGAATTCCGCAAAAAAATGACGTGCTCAATCGGGTCTACGCTAACGTGTTGGGACGGCCGGTGCTGGTGCCGAGCAAAAGCGTGACCAGCCTGGGTTCGGCAATCTTTGCGTTTCTCGCGGCGGGAACGTTCAAGACCATCGAAGAGGCGCAGAAAAAGATTTGTCCTCCGAACCGCGTCTTTGAGCCCGACAAATCTGCGCAGCGCGTGTACGAAGAACTCTATCCGCTCTACAGCAAGCTTTATTTTTCCTTGGGCGATCCCAAAGATGAGGCTGGCCTCGGCGGAGTGCTGCCTGCCTTGATCCGCGTGGCCGAAGCGGTGCATAAGCCGACGGAAGCGTAGCAGGATGCCAGCTTTTCCAGGCCATGTCTTAGAATAGCCATTCTTGTCTGTTCCTCTCGAACTCGATCACCTGCGTGTGGTGCTGGTGTCATCCCGCAATCCGCTCAACATTGGCGCTGCTGCCCGGGCCATGAGCAACTTCGGATTTTCCCATCTTCGAGTGGTAAACCCGTACGAAAAGGCGTTCCGGCAGGCGGTATCGGCCGTCGGCGCCGCGGAACTGCTGGCGAGCGCGGAAGAGTACGAAAACGTGGGCGAGGCGATAGCCGACTGCCCTTTAGTGGTGGGCACGACGGCGGTGCGCCATCGGGAATTGCAGCACCCGCTGCGACGTTTGGAATATGGCGGGCGGCTGATCCGCAAGCACATGGCATCCGGGCCGGTGGCGCTATTGTTTGGCTCGGAGCGGTACGGACTCTCCAAGGAAGATCTCAGCTATTGCCATTGGCTGATTCGTATTCCGACCCGCGAACAGAACATCTCGATGAACCTGGGTCAGGCGGTTGCCGTTTGTCTTTACGAATTGATTCGTGACGGCAAGGCGGCCAAGGGATTTGAAAAAGAGTTGCTTGCGAAAGGAGCCGAAATCGAGCGCATCACTGCTTTGCTGGCCGACGTGCTGAGCACGAGCAGCTACATGCTTCCACAGCGGGCCAGCGAGACCGAGCAACGAATTCGGCGCATGGTTCGACGCCTCAAGCTTTCGGCTCGGGACGTTGAGGCATGGCTCGGCATTCTCCGGCATATCCAATGGGAAATGCGGTCGAGGAGAAAGAAGGCTGACTGAGTTGTCCTTTCGGAAGGCTTTCCTCGGCGCAAAATCATTTACACTAAGTGTCCAATGTCTGATCGGATCGTCTGCTCGTGCATAACCTGCCCCAAATGCGGGACTTGGGTGGTCGTCGAACGGGAAATGACCAGAGAAAGCAACAAAGATAAGCTGAACACCACCTGCCCGGGCCCGGAATGCGGGAAGCAATTTTCTTTTGCGGTAGGGGAGACCAAAGTTTTTGAGTTGCCTATGAGTCTTTTCGAACGGCGACACTTCTACCGCTCAGAACTGACGTAATTCCGCTTCGCTTTTGCGCGTTGGGATGCCGCAACGTTTCGCGTACACTTGGGAAGGGTTCTGCCCTCCGGGAGCTAGAGTGCCAACGGGGGATGGAATTCAGGCGATGTTAAAATTAAGCTGGAAAACAGGTCACAGGAGTCTTCATGAGATTTGAAATGCTGGGGCTCTACGCCGGTCCCGACCAGGTGATGACGGTGACCTCCGGACTGGCCAGCATACTCGGCCTCCTGCTGATCTTCTGGAACAAAGTAGTGGGTGTGTTTTTCAAAGTCGTACGGAAATTCAGCCGCTCCGGCCCGCCTGCGGCCGTGGATGCTTCCAAGGATATTCCCAAAGGAACTCCGTAACCTCGGGTCCGCTTCTTGCGCAGAAAAGTGATCGTCATCGGGTTAGACGGGCTCGATCCTGGCATTGTGGAAGCAATGCTGGAACGTGCCGAGCTTCCCAACCTTGCCAAAATCAGGGCTGCTGGCAGCTACTCCCGTCTGAAAACGACCTATCCTGCTCAGACTCCGGTCGCCTGGTCCTCGTTCGTGACCGGCGCCAATCCTGGCGCGCACGGAATCTTTGATTTCATCTGCCGCGACCCCAAGACCTACTTGCCGGATGTAGCGCTGACCCGCTTCGAGGCGCCGAAGAGCATGCTGGCCCAGCCGCGGGTGGTAAACCGCCGCGGGGGAGTGCCGCTGTGGCAGACGCTTTCGGCCGCGGGCATTCACAGCACCATTTTGCGTTGTCCCTGCACCTTTCCTCCGGAAACATTGCGAGGCCGCATGCTGGCCGGCGTGGGTGTTCCCGACCTGCGCGGCAGTCAGAGCAAGGGCACGTTTTACACGCAGGACAAGACGGCAGTCGCCGAGGAGAATGAGCAACTCATCTTTCTTGATCCGAGTCGTCGTGAAACGGGAAATGAAATTACAACGCGCGTGATCGGGCCGCGTAACACCAAAGTCTCAACGGCGGCAGATACTTCGTGCGAGGTGCGCGTCAGTATCGACAAGGCGTCGCGCAAACTGGTGATTCAAACCGGCGGCTTGCCGGCAAAGATTGAAGTGCCGGAAAAAGGCTGGAGCGACTGGGTGCGATTCAAGTTCAAGTTCTCCATGCTGCAGTCGGTAACCGGGATCGCGCGCTTTTTTGTGCGCCAGCTGGAACCGCATCTGGAGTTCTACGTTTCTGCGGTCAACTTTGATCCGGCCGCGCCCATGTTCCCGGTTTCAGCTCCAGCGGATTATGCCAGGGAGCTGGCTGATAAGATTGGCCTCTTTTCCACGCTGGGCATGGCAGAAGATCACAATGGCCTGAACAACGGCCGCCTGGATGAAGCCGCCTACTTACAGCAGTGTGAACTTGTCTTGAGCGAGCGCGAGCGGGCCATGCGTTTTGAACTCGATCGCTTCACCGAAGGCCTGTTCTTCATGTTGTTCGACACTCCGGACCGGGTGCAGCACATGCTGTGGCGCTTCCGCGATCGCGAACATCCCGCGTTTGAGCCCGACCTCTCGCCTGAACTCGCCACGCAAATCGAGGAACATTATCGGCGCTGTGATGCCTTGCTGAGCGCGGTGCTGGACAAGGCTGATGAAAACACGCTGCTGATCGTACTCTCCGACCACGGCTTCGGGACTTTCCGCCGCGCTTTCGATACCAATACCTGGCTGTGGCAAAACGGATTGCTGGCATTGAATGACGGTCGCAAGCCGGAAGCACACTCGGACGAAGGATTTGCCGGCGTGGATTGGTCGAAAACCTATGCCTACGCGATTGGCCTGGGCGGCATTTATCTGAACCTGAAAGGCCGGGAGAGCGGCGGCATTCTCGAAGAGGGAAGCGAGGCGGAGCGGGTGCGCCACGCCATCCAGAATGGCCTGGCTGACTTTCCCGACGAGCACACGCAGCGACCGGCGATTCGCAGTGTGTCTAGGCGTGAAGAGTTATACTCTGGAGCGTTCGTGGGAAATTCCCCCGACCTGCTGGTCAATTTTCATCGCGGATTCCGGGTCTCCTGGCAGAGTGCCGTGGGCGGCTTTTCGCAGGCTCTGCTGGAAGATAATATGCGGCGCTGGAGCGGGGACCACATTGTCGATCCGGAATCGGTGCCGGGAATTTTGTTTATGAATCGCGCGACGCTGAACGATCGCCCAAGAATTATCGATCTGGCCCCGACGATTTTGAGTTATCTCGGCGCTGCGCTGCCTGCATGCATGGAAGGCGCGTCGTTACTCTGACAAGCAGATTGTGACGACAAGACTCTGACGACAAGATTCTGACCTCATGAAAATTTGCGTGCTCGGACTTGATGGCGCCGCTCCCGAAGTCATTTTTGGCGATGAGCGCCTGGTGAACCTGCGCCGCCTGATGGACCTTGGTGTCTACGGACGGCTGGAGAGCGTGGTCCCCCCTGTTACCGTTCCCGCCTGGATGTGCATGAGCACCAGCCAGGATCCGGGCTCGCTTGGCGTCTACGGATTCCGCAATCGTTCTGATCATTCTTACGACCAGCTCGCCTTCGCTGACTCGGCTTCTATCCAGGCGCTCTCGATCTGGGACCAACTGGCGCGCGAGGGCAAGAAGTCGATCATCGTCGGCGTGCCGCCGAACTATCCTCCGCGGCGGGTGAACGGCATCAGCATCGGTTGTTTTCTTACACCCGACACGATAAAAAACGACTTTACCTATCCGGCCGCGGTCAAAGAGAAGATTACTGAACTCGTAGGGGAGTATCCCGTCGACGTGAAAAACTTCCGCACGGACAAGAAAGACTGGCTCAAGGAAGAAATTTTCAAAATGAACGGGAAGCAGTGGGCCGTGGTGCGCTGGCTGCTGACCGAGCAGGAATGGGACTACTTCCATTTTGTAGATATCGGCCTCGATCGTATGCATCACGGATTCTGGAATTATTTCGATCCCCGGCATGTGCAGTTTGATCCTGACAATCCCTATCAGGACGCGATTCCGGAGTACTACCGCTTGCTCGATGAGCAGGTTGGCAGCGTTCTCGAACTCGTTGACGACGACACCATCGTCCTGGTGGTGTCGGACCACGGAGCGCAGCGCCTGGACGGCGGCTTCGCCATCAACGATTGGCTCATCCGCGAGGACCTGCTGGTGTTGAACGAATACCCGAAAACTGTAACGCCTTTTGAAAAGCTGAACGTGAACTGGAGCAAGACGAAAGCCTGGAGCGAGGGCGGATACTGCGCTCGCGTGTTCTTCAATATGCAAGGACGCGAATCTCTGGGCGTGGTTCCAGCGTCCGAGTACGAGTCTTTCCAGAACGAGATCAAGGCCCGCCTTGAGAAGCTGCCCAGCGAAGACGGCCAGATAATGACATCGCAGGTATTCAAGCCGCAGGAAATCTATCGCAACGTGCGCAACGTGGCGCCGGACCTGATCGTTCACTTCGGCGACCTTTACTGGCGAGCGATCGGAACAGTTGGACATGCCAAACTGCACATGCAGGAAAACGACACCGGCCCTGACGGCTGCAACCACGCGCAATTCGGAATGTTCATACTGACAGCGCCGAATTGTCCGCTGAGTGGCGAGTATGAAGGAGCCCGACTGCTCGACATTGCGCCCACACTCTTAGACCTTGCCGGCTATGAAATCCCCGATATCATGCAAGGACGGTCGCTGGTCGCCGGGATGGAAAAGAAACGCCCAGGCGGAGGTCCGGACGGAGAGTCACAAAGAATAGTTCACGACCGGCTGGCCGGACTGGGATATGTCTAGGCCGGTTGCCTTTTTTTAGGAGGAGCAAGTTGAGAAAGTCATGGTTGTTCTTACTGATCGTCTACGTCCTGATTCCTGCATTCGGCGCAGGAGAGTCGGGCATCATTCGACGGAAAGAGCTGGTGGGACCACATCAAGGTGCTGGCCGACGACAACATGGAAGGCCGCGACACCGGGAGCCCGGGACTCAAGCGGGCCGAAGCCTACGTTGCCGTTCAGTTGAAGAACGCGGGACTTCAGCCCGCCGGCGTGAAGGGTTACTACCAGCCGGTGAAGTTCATCTCGCGGCAGCTGGTGGAAAAAGAATCGAGCGCCGCTCTGGTCCGCGACGGCAAAGCGGAGGCGCTGGCCCTCGGCGAAGATGCGATTTTCAGTACACGTGTCGATCTGGCTCCAAGCGTCGAAGCTCCTCTGGTGTTCGTGGGTTACGGCCTCAGCATTCCTGAGAAAGATTTCGACGATCTTGCGGGGCTGGATCTTAAAGGCAAAGTCGCCGTCCTGATCACCGGATCCCCCGCGCAGATTCCTTCCGCGCTGGCGTCGCATCATCAAACCGCGGCCGAACGCTGGAGGCCTTTTCAGGCGGCGGGAGCGATCGGAATTATTTCTATCCCGAATCCCGCCTCCATGGACGTGCCCTGGGCCCGCATCGCTTTGAACCGATTGCACCCCAGCATGGAATTGGCCGGCGCGGAATTTAATGAGACCGAAGGCCAGAAGCTGGCGCTGGCATTCAATCCGGCGCATGCCGACAAATTGTTTGCCGGTTCGGGCCATGACTTCAAGGAACTGGCGGAACTGGCGAAAGATCGCAAGCCCCTGCCGCATTTTCCGTTGAATGTGTCGATCAAAGCCAAGGCTAAATTGAAAAAGAAGACGCTGGAGTCGGCGAACCTTGTCGGCCAGCCTGCCGGGAAGCGATCCGCAGCTTAAGAACGAATATGTAGTTCTATCTGCGCACATCGATCATGTCGGTATCGGCGAACCGGTCAACGGAGACCGCATTTACAACGGCGCCATGGACAATGCCTCCGGCGTCGCGGTGCTGCTCGATGTGGCCTCCTCGCTCAAGAAGCATCCGGAGAATCTGAAACGTTCGCTCCTCTTTGTGTTTGTCACGGGAGAAGAAAAGGGCCTGTTGGGATCGAAATATTTCGCCGCCCATCCCACGGTCGATGCGAAGTCGATGGTGGCGGACATCAACGTCGATATGTTCCGGCCTCTGGTGCCGCTGAAGATGCTCACCGTTCTCGGCTTGGCGGAATCGGACCTCGGCGATGCGGCCCGTCAAGTGGCGGAGTCGCTGGGTGTGTCGGTGCAGGCAGATCCGCAGCCTTTGAGAAATGTTTTTGTGCGTAGCGATCAGTACAGTTTTATTCGTCACGGCATTCCCGCCCTGGCCTTGGATATTGCTCCCACCACGTCCGAAGAAAAGCAGATTTACCAGGACTGGTTGACCAACCGGTATCACGCCCCGTCGGACGATCTGAATCAGCCGGTTGACCTGGCGGCAGCCGGCAAGTATGAAGACATCATCCGGCAACTCATGGTCAAGGTGGCAAACGATGCGGAGCGGCCGCAGTGGAAGCCAGACAGCTTTTTCCGGCGCTACGCCGAGGCCGCGAAAAACTAGACAGCTTGCGGCCGATTGCCCGGAGAAAATTGCCCGCTACGGTTATGATGTGGGCTGCCAAAGGACGGATATGCGCAAGCCTTTTCCATTTTTTAGAGCTTTGTGGATCGCCGGTTGCAGCGTTGGCTCGATTGCCCTGGTGCTGGCGGTTCCCAAGCCCGCGGCAAAAATCGGCGCCTCGGCAGTCTGGCATATGCCTGACCAGTTCATGGCCAGCGCTCATACGGCTTGCGACAAATCAGCACCTTCCGGATTCTCCCAGTGCGTTATTAATCAGATGGCGAAAGCTGGGGCATCCGCGGATGCGGTGGCCTTCACGCGTGAACTCTATAAGGAAAGCCGCGGCGATGTGGGTGTCATGACCGGTTTGCAGCCGGTTGGACCCGTGGATATTGCATGGATCACCTATCCTTTGCGGGCCAATACGAATTACGGTCTGCTGTTTATTAATGGAAAGCCGCCGATCGTGAACGTCGAGGACCTGAATCTGCTCGACCGAAAAACCATGGAGCAGAGTCCTCAGTTCAAAGATCTCAGATTTCAATTTCCGAAGGTCGACGTGTGGCCCGGGGATCGAGATGGGAAAACTTGGCCCAACTCGCAAACTGGCCCGGATGGCGGAACCCAATTTACCGTTGGCTATCCGCTTATCAACGGATGCCACGCCTGCGCGCGCGCCGGTTCTGCCATATTCACCTGGAATTTCACAGCCCAAGGCAAATTCCAAGGTACGACATTCGTGGGAATGACTCCGCCGCCTCTGTAGTAAGGGCGATATCGCAGGTGCTATTCTGTTGCACCCATGGCAAGCGTTTCCATTCTGGCGAAGTTTTTCGCGCTTGCCTTCAGCGCTCTGTTACCGCTGATTAATCCGCTGGGATCGGCACTGGTATTGCTTGGACTGGTAGGCGACGCGCCCGCGTCGGTTTACCGCGACCTGGCGCGCAAGATCGCGATCCGTACCACGCTTTTTCTGGCGGTGGTGGAGTTGGTGGGAACCGCGCTGCTGGAATTCTTTGGCATTTCTCTTCCCGTGGTGCAGGTCGCCGGAGGACTTGTGCTGGCCTCCATGGGTTGGGGCTTGCTGAATCAGCACGAGGTCCAAGCTGATCCCGACCGGACCCAGGTGGCGGAGACCAGCTTCGGATCGCTGGAGCAGAAGGTTTTCTATCCCCTGACATTTCCCGTGACCGCGGGCCCGGGCTGTATCGTGGTGACGCTCACCCTGAGTGCGCATGCTTCAGTGAAGGGCGTGCTCAGCGATGTGTTGGCCCACGTAGGAGTGTTTCTGGCCGTGGTGGCGTTGAGCCTGCTCGTCTTTGTCTGCTATGCCTATGCTCCCAAGATCACGGCGCGCATTCCGGCCCAGACGGCGCACGGCATCCTGCGTGTTATCGCGTTCGTGCTGCTCTGTATTGGCGTGCAGATTACGTGGAACGGGGTGGAAGCGTTATTGAAGACGGTACTCAAGTCGTAAGCCTGATTTATCCGGAGCGGCCGGAATCGGTCGGCAGGTACTCGCTTACCAGACTGAATAATTGGTCGTGCAGGAAAGGCCCGCCCGCCAGAAGGCCAGAGAGCAGCGGAGACTTCCGGTTACACCGCAACGGCGAATTCTCCAGCGTACACACGAACCCTCCGGCGCTTTTCACCAAGGCCGCGCCGCCGGCGACGTCCCAGTCATGTTTCGGGGTCAGCGTAAAGGTGATATCCGCCAACCCGGCGGAAACCAACGCCAGTTTATAGGCTACCGAGCCCATGGGACGGACTGTCGCTGAAGACTTTTCAAACCGCTTCCACTCCCCACGTTTGCTTTCGCTTCGGCTGGCGAGAATAACAGCGCCCTCGAGGCTGGTTCGCTGGCTGGCGCGGGCGGGTTTGCCGTTGTAGGTCATACCCGAGTCCAGAGAACCGAGAAATACTTCGTTGGTCGCGGGATTGCAGATTCCTCCCGCGACTGGAATTCCGTCTTCGACCATCGCGACCGAAACGCAGAATTCGGGAATCCCGGCGACGAATTCGCGGGTACCATCAAGAGGATCGACGATCCAGACGCGCTTCTTTTCGAGCCGAGACAGGTCGTCTACGCTTTCTTCCGACAGCCAACCCTCGCCCTCGCGCAGCAACTCCCGCCGCAGCACGGCATCAACCGCCATGTCAGCTTCGGTGACCGGATCGTGACCGGCCTTGTATTCGGCTTCGATTGCGCCCAAAGTGAAACCGGCGAAGACCTGGCGAGCGGATTCCAGAGCCGAGTGGATGCGATGCAGCGTTTCTGCCTGGGAAGAACCATCCATGAGTCAGTCAATCTTTAAGTTGCTCTCGGCGACCTTTGCGGATTTTCTTCGCGACCTTTGCGGTCAAAATCTTTAACCTGCAAAGTTCGTAAAGAGGCAAAGTTCGCAAAGAAACTGCGGAGCTTCGCTCTGGCGGCCGATGGCGTCGCTGGTCTGGGGTTACGCGCGCTCCCCGATCGCGCCGAAGAAGCCCTCGCGTTCCAGGTGCAGAATGATCTCCTGCGCCGCTTCTTCAGGCGTCAAGTCTGCCGTGTTGATGACCACTTCGGCGTCCTTTGGTTCTTCGTAAGGGTCCGAAATGCCTGTGAATTCCTTGAGAATTCCGGCGCGGGCTTTGGCGTAGAGGCCCTTGCGATCTCGCTGTTCGCACACCTCCACCGAAGTAGAGACATGTACCAGGATGAATCCGCCGACCGGGTCAATCAAACTGCGCACATATTTACGGGTTGCGTCGTAGGGCGCGATCGGAGCGCAGATCGCGATGCCGCCGTTCTTGGTGATTTCGGAAGCCACGTAACCGATGCGGCGAATATTAATGTCGCGATGCTCCTTGGAGAAGCCGAGCTCGGACGACAAATTCTTGCGCACCAGGTCGCCGTCCAGCAGGGTTACGGGGCGTCCGCCAGCTTCCAGGAACTTGGTCAGCAAAACATTGGCGATCGTCGATTTGCCGGAGCCCGAAAGGCCGGTGAAGAAGATCGTGACGCCCTGCTTGTGACGTGGCGGATAGCTCCGCCGCAACTCCTGCACCACTTCCGGATAAGTGAACCAGCCGGGGATGTCGCGGCCTTCATTCAGCCGCTGGCGCAGTTCGGTGCCTGAGATGTCGAGCACGCGCGCCCCTTTAGGCACTTCGTCGGTGGGGAAATATTTGTCCTGATCTTCGAGATACACCATCATGTTGAACGGCACCATGGTCACGCCGATGTCCGCTTCGTGCTTTTTGTAGACTTCTTGTGCTTCGTACGGGCCGTAGAAAGGTTTGCCGTCGGTGTCCTTGCCCGGACCGGCGTGATCGCGGCCGACAATAAAGTGGCTGCAACCGTGGTTCTTGCGAATCAGCGCGTGCCAGATGGCCTCGCGCGGTCCGCCCATGCGCATGGCGAGCGGCAGGAGCGAAAGCTTCACGGTTCCCGGCGGATATTTCGACGAGAGCAACTGGTAGCAACGCACCCGGGTAAAGTAATCCACGTCGCCCGGTTTGGTCATCCCGACGACCGGATGGATCAAGAGACTCGCCTCCACCTGCTTGGCGGCGCGGAAGGTGAGCTCCTGGTGAGCGCGATGCATGGGATTGCGTGTCTGGAAGGCAACGATCTTGCGCCAGCCCAGGCGAGCGAACTCAGCGCGAAGTTCGGCGGGAGTAAGGCGCAGCGAGCGGAAATCGTAATGTGAAGGAAGCTGAGCGCCTTCGATGCGTCCGCCCACGTACCACGGATTGGCTTTGTTGATCGTGTAATCAGCGCCGGGATGGGCCTTGCTGGTGCTGTTAAACACAGCCTTGGCTTCGGCCTGGCGGTCGGGCTGCCAGACATCCTCAACATGCAGAACCGCCAGCATCACGCCCTCGGGATCGCGAAGCGCTACCTTGCTGCTGCCCGGCTTCAGGGATTTTGCGAACTCTTCGCTCACATCCAGCGTGATGGGCATTGGCCAGAGCAGTCCGCTGGCCAGCTTCATGTGGCTGCAGACGCCTTCGTAATCGGCGCGATTCATGAATCCGCGCAGCGGAGAAAACCCTCCGCTGAGCAATAACTCGAGGTCGCAGAGTTGGCGCGCGCTGAGGTCCCACGAAGGCCACTCGCGGGAGTGGGCTTTCAGTTCGTTGACGGTTTCCGGTTGGGCGATAAGATCGACAAGTTCTCCACCGTGCGGTGAAACGAGGTGACTGCTCGAGTTGCTCAAACTCTTTGGCCTCCGTGGCTGTGAGATTCGTGTGTCAGCGGTAACGCCGCATTCCGGGCAGGAAAAAATCCTGCCTATTTCTGATGTGGGAAGGCTGATTGCTTGGGTTGATCTGCAGCAGCCATTCCTTTATAGCGTTGGGCTCTGGAGCGAGATCGCCGGCACCTGTCCGAAAGCGCGAGCGATGCAAGGCGCCCGTTGAGAATCGCGGTCACAACCGGCAATTTCAGAAACGGGAAGTGCTGCCATTTTAAAACAAAAATCGGCCCGCCGCCGCCGCAACCATCGCGAAATGGCAGAACGGCGGCGATACCGGAGTGGGAACAGCAGGGGTAACCGCGCTGTTATCGACAGTGTGACCGCCGGTTAGTCATCCGTCATCAGGTAAAGGATGTAATTAGTTCCAAATCATCGTGTAGGTGGGGGAAAATTTTTCTTCCTGGTTACTGGTCATACCCTGAAGACAAAGCACTTAGCCAAGCATTCGCGATTCTCAAACTATGCCGAAAGGTCGGCAGCGTCGGCAAATTAGAACGGAGTTTCTGCCTCTTTGCACCGAACCGACTTGAGCAAACGACCGCCGCAGTATTGTTCCGGCATTTCTTCCCGCGCCTAGGCCTGCAGGCGTGGCGAGGCCTATTTCGGCGGCACCGCTACGCGCCACAAAATAAATGACTTACCCTGGAGTCGACGGCGCAATCGGGCGGCACAACGCAATTCCAGCGGACGAAGTGAAACCGTTATATTTTCTCGCAAAAATGGAAATCCACGATCAGCTTGGCAGTGCGAATGCTATGAATTTTGGGAGAAACCAAAAACTTGGAGTACTGCCTGTTCCGGGATGGCGGAAACGACACCGAGCACAGGCGACTTCCATTCACAAATGCCCTAATCGGGCCTGAACTACTTAATCAGGATTATGAAACCAGGGGGAAGCCGAAATGAACGAGAGATCGATTCGGCTGGGTCCGCGCGAACAGCAGATTGCCGAACTGCTGCTTCAGGGTTGCGACAATTCGGAGATTGCCCGACAGCTCAAGATGGCCCGGCGCACAGTGAAGGCGCACTTCAATCGTCTGTTCCTGCGATTTGCAATTACTGGCGGTATTAAGCGAGTCAAACTCGCAACCATTCTTTATCGGAGGCAGTTATGTTCGGAGAGCAGCGTTATGGAAACCGGATTCCCAGCGAGCGCGAACATCGGGTCATTGAACTCGTTGCCCAAGGACTTAAGAACCGCGAAGTCGCGGACGCCATCGGCACCACGGAGCACGTCGTCAAAAATTATCTCCGAATCATCTACGACAAGCTTGGACTCTGGAACCGAGTCGAGTTGGCCCTCTGGTACGAAGCCCGACGACAGCAAGTCCCGGCGCACGCCTGAAGTTCTGGAAAGTTGGGAGCAGAATATTCTCAATCTTCATCAACCCGGGTCTCGCCGCAATCACCTTCAACGTTGAACCAGTTCAGCGTTGAATCAGGTAGCGTGGCATTACGAAAATAGAGCATTAGTCACCGAGGACACGAAGTACCACGAAGAAGGGCAGAACCCATTGCCTTCGTGTCCTGGGTGTTAATGCTCTATTTTTGTTTTATCGGCAACCCTGCAACTCCAGGTTGCGCAACTGTTGGGCCGCCTGCGAGGAGCCTCGCTTGGCCGCCGCCACCAGCAGAAGCCTGGCCTGATCGCAGCTTCGGGCAACACCATCCCCTCGCTGGTAGAGATCCGACAACAGAATCGCGGCCGTGGCGTTCTCCTTGCCGACGGCTTTCCACAGCAATTTCGCAGCTTCGGCGGGATCGCGCACGCCCATGCTTCCTTCCAGATAGCGCTGCGCCAGGCGCAGATCGGGCGCACCACCTTCCTGGCCGGTAAAGCTCTGGCGCGAGGTCGTGGCCGCAAATAACGGTGATTTCTGGGAGGCTGGCTGAACGCCTGACGGCACAATCGCGCGCGGATGCGCTTCAACAGCCGGAGACGATCTTTGAGCTACGGGCGGAGCTACGGGCGCTGCAGCCTCAGGAACATGCGTTTCCGGCTGGGCGATCGCAGGCGCCGGGGCGCTCACTTGCGGCGCGGTGTTCGACGCCGTTTTCACGCGGAACTCCGGAGCCCAGCGCAGGTAGGCAAAAGCGGCCAATGCGATTACCGCCAAGCCGACTGCGTATTTTCGTCCTCGCCGCTGCCGGGTGTACGAACCCCCCAGTCCACTGAATGTTTGCTCGTGTACCCATTGCGCATTGCTCCCAGAGTCTGGATTCCGGAAGTCGGGCACCGAGGTTGGGGCGGAGTTCGGAGTGGAGTTGGGGAAAGAGTGCGAGAGCGAACTCGGCAAAGGCAGGTCAGCGGGTTGGGGAACATTTTGAGTTCCAGTCGCGGTGGGTTGACTCCGGCCCAGAATCTGACCGCACCGGCTGCAGAACTTGTGTCCCGGGGGATTTTGATGTCGGCAGGCAGCGCAGACCGGGCTCACGAACCTCGGATCTGTCGCAAAATACGGGCGTGCTGATTGGACCGGTCCGGTGGTTTGTGATTTGCGCATGTCTGGTTCGAGCTGGCCTGATTCGCGCTTGATTTCTTCGAGAAGAGCGCTCACCGCTTGATCTCGTTTCGCGGGTGGAGTGCCAAAGTAAACCTTGGCCCAACGTTCGAGATTCTTCTCCAGCACCGGATTCGTGAGCGGGTTCAGCTCATCTGGGGACTGCGCTTCAGGCGTCTTGTCCCAGAGATTGGGCACTATGACTCTCCAGCCACACGAAAATGATCTTACACATCAAATGCGGGCCTTGCCCCGTGAATCTTCCATGTGGAAAAAACTGAAATGTGGAAAACTCGTGCAGTAGTCACCAACTGCATTTAAGGACAAGCCTTCCGATTAGCCGGCTCGAACTGATCCTGTTGGGCATCGCGCTGGGTAGCGAATTTTCCGTCCGCCGTCTTGCCGAACAGTTCGCTGCCGGAGCAGTAGTAAAGGGCAGTGTGGACGTCGACCCACACCTGGGCCTCCGGGTTGCCGAGATCAACCGGCGCGGGGGGAGGTTCCGCCAATCCCAGATTCACCATGAGCTTTTCAAACAGAGTCAGCTGCGGCGGAGGAGGGGTTTGCGGCTGGCTGTTCTGCGCCGGCGACGAGTTTCCGGCCGCCGCAGTCCCAGCCGGCCGAACCCCCCAGCCGAAGATCACCACCAGAAGGATCATCGCCGCCGTCACCAGATAGATATTTGCGCGCCGTCTTTGCCACTGTTGCGACAACCACTCGGCGCGCGGACTGCGGTTGGTTTTTACCGTCTCCAGCCACTGCTGAGTTTTCTTTGCCGAGCCCCAAGGATCGGGCTCCATACTCTCAGCCGGAGCGAGCGGGTCCGCGTGAATGAGATCGGCGGGAACGATGCGAAGCGAGTCGGGTCTCGGGAAGTCAGCCGCCGGCTCTAATTGAGCTGAGGGCAGAGGCGATGGGTTGATGGAAGAAGGGTTGAGGGAATCGGACACAGGCTCAGGCGCAAAGACTGGAGCCGCATCCGCTTCGGAGCGCACTGCGGTCGAGTTCGATACCGCCGCTGCCGGTTGCGCCGGCTGGAGTTTGGCGGCCGGGATCGTTGGCGGAAGAATTGGATCTGCAGTTTCTCTGGCTGCGACCCTCTGGACCGACAGCGGGTCGGGCCCGGAATTTCCGTTCGTTGGATTTTCTTTCCCGTACGGGATCAGCCATGGAGAATCCGTCTTGTGCGGCGCGTCGGTCTTCGAGATATCGAGATTGGTATCAACATCAGGGACATCGAGATCAGGCACATCGAAATTATGAGCATCGAGGGCCAAAGGCGCTATGGGCCGCGCCGTCCCACAAGTGCCGCAGAAAGACTCGCTCTCATCGAAGAAATCGCTGCCGCATGCCGAACAGGTGACCGCCAGACGAAGGGACAGCTCGCGCTTCGCCGCCGGTCGTTCATTCGCCGGTCGCTCATTCGTCGTACCGCCGAGCGCAATGGATTCGCTTCCCAAACGTTCGATCTGCGGCTTGATTCGTTCCAGAGCTTCGAGCATGCTCTGTCGCTCCGACGCCAGAGCTTCCTTCCACTTCATCCGGGCCGCGGTGACCATGGCCTCGCTTAACAGGCCGGCCATAAGCTCGGCCGTACGCAGGTCAGCCTCGCGAAAAGAATTGGCGCGCGCGAAGCGCAGCTCGAGCACACCCGCAACCTGCCCGGCGTGATAGACCGGTACCGCGATGAAAGCTTTCACATCCCGCCGGCGGAAGAGTTCGGAGTGTACGTGCAGGCTCGGAGTCACATCGGGATAGTGCAGCGCCGAGCCCCGGCTGAGGCAGTCTCCGGACATCGCAGAATCGGGTGCGACACGCGTTCCGGCATCAATGGCGGCGCTGCCCGTGGCGGCGCGATAAAAGAGCTCGCCCTTTTCAAGAATTCCGATCGCGGTGCCCGAAGCGTTTGTGACCTTCTGCACTCTCTCGGCAACCAGTTCAGCCGCCGCCACCAAATCGAGTTGCAGAGTTTGTATAAGTTTTTGAGTCTCTACGATGGCGGCAAGATTGTCCGCGAAGTCGGCCTGGAATCCTTTGGCCCGCAACCGATCGTTGTGCTGCTGCAGCACATATGCGGCCGAGAGGAGTTGATGAAACGAAGCCTCGTCCAGCAGGGGCTTGCGTTGCGGGCTGGTAGCAGTTTGGGTCACGAGAGAGAATACCCCGCCAGCCGGTGAGGGATCCCGGAGACTCTATTGTAATGCAATCTACAATCCAAACTGACCTTCCAAAGCGCACACTGAAGTCACCAGCACTTTGATGACGAGATCAGCTGCTAGGTTTGAGGCCAACTGTAACTGACAGCAAAATAGAAACTTGCCGTCCCGGAGCTAATTGCCGGGGTTTCCAATGAACCGAATACGCGGGATAGCCGATCTGCGTAGAGCCGCAGTGTGCAAACTTATGCACTTTCATCGCGAGATGGATGATCTGTACGGACGCGTGACGGTGGCTCATTCAAGCCTGGTGTTGGCTTGAGTGGGGTAGTTCTCACGCTGGACAAGAATCGCCGTTCGTTCGTGTTTTCATCCTCGTCTGTTCCGATTCGATCGGCGCGCGTCTGATGCAAAGATCAAACACAAGGTCCCTTCACTTCGCAGATCACCGCTCTTGCGGTGTCTTAACTCCGGGAAAACAGAAATTGAACGGCGATCGTAAAAACCCCACTCAAGCCAAAACCGGGCTTGAGTGGGTCACCCGCGTGAGACACCCGCGCTGTCTCATGTTCAGGCTACCGGGACATGGGCAATTCCACGGTCATGCGAGTGCCCTTACTCGGAGCGCTTTCCGCGGCAATAGTCCCTCCATAGGCTTCGACCAGGGCCTTCACGATGGCAAGGCCCAGGCCAAAGCCGCCGGTGGCGCGGGTCCTGGAAGGGTCTCCGCGATAGAAGCGGTCGAAAATCCGGGGGAGTTCGGCGGCAGAAATGCCCGTGCCATGGTCCTGAAAAGTCACCTTCACTTTTTCTTGATCGTGATCTTGGGCACGGCTGATTTCGACTTCGACGGACGATCCCTCGGGACTGTAGCGGACGGCATTCTCCAGCAGGTTCGTCCAGATCAGTTGCAGGTCCTCGGGGTCGGCGCGGAAGGGAACCGGGCCATTGGTCGCAAGATGGATGGTAGTGCGGCGCGATTGCGCAATGCTTCGAATTCTCTCCACCGCTTCTTCGCAAGTAGAGTTGATGTCGATGACGTCGAGCTCGCGGCGCGACGAATTTTGCGCCCACTGTTCTGCCCGGGCCAGCCGAAGCATCCACTGCAGCAATTGCTCGAGGCGATCGAGATCCTGCAGCGATGCCTGCACGCCGGCGCGATATTCTTCCGAGCTTCGCGGCCGCTGCAGCAACGACTGCAATGTGGACTTCAACACCGCTACCGGCGTCTTCAATTCGTGCGCCGCGTTTCCCACGAACTCCCGCTGCTGCTTAAACGAATACTCCAGCCTCGCCAGCATCTGGGTCATGGACTCGGTCAGGGGGCGTAGCTCCTCAATGTCTTCGGCCTCTTTGGGCGGTTGAAGCTTCCAACTCTGGGTCGAAACCAGGGCCGCCTGCCGGGCCAGAATCTGCAAGGGCAGGAGGCCGCGTTGGATCTTCCAGGAAGCCAGCCAGGTGGTGGCTCCCAGCAAGAGCAGGCTGGCGATCGCAATTGAGGCTAACGCCGCCTTCACTTGCTGGTGTATCCGCACCGTGGGCGAGGCGTAGACAATCGTCAGGGTTTGAGGCTGGAAGGCCTTACCCTCTTCCCGGTCGAGTATGGGAACGTGGGTGATGCGCAGGGCGTGATAGGGAACCCCTGCCCAGGTGAAATTCCAATGCTGGTTCGGGCCGGGCTGAAACTGCAGGCCCTCCGGCCAGTCTTCGGAGCGGGTGAGGTATCCGGTGCGGTCCGCCCACACCATGAATTGGTCAGGATGATTGGGATCGATCGATTCCGGCAGCAGGCTGTTGTCGAAGTACACATGCCCACTGGTGCCGTCGACATAGCGCACCAATACCGCCACGCTGGTGGTATGAGCCTGCATGGCCACGTCGAGCGTGGATAGCAGGCGCCAGTAGGTGACGACCACTCCGATTACCATCAGGCCGGCGGTGAGGATTGCCTGGGAGAGCAAGACTGAGGCAATCAGCCGACGTTGAATGGAGTCGCGCCGCATATTAGGTTTGGGAGTCACTCCTGCAACATATAACCCTGCCCGCGCAAGGTACGGATCAGTTGCCGCGATGTGCCCTCGTTCAGCTTGCGCCGCAGGCCGGAGATATAGACCTCAATCACGTTACTGAATTTTTCCCAGTTGTAATCGTAAAGGTGCTCGAGCAACTCCGTCTTCGAGACCACGGCGCGGGGACGGTGCACCAGGTATTCGAGGACACGATATTCCATGGCGGTCAGGGTAATCGGCTTGCCCGCGCGCTGCACCGTCCGGTTGACTGTGTTCAGTTCGAGATCGCCGATGATCACAACCGGACTGGGCTGACCCTTGCCCCGGCGGATCAGGGCCTTGGTGCGCGCCAGCAGTTCACCCAGATCAAACGGTTTGGTCAGGTAGTCGTCGGCTCCGGCGTTGAGCAACGCGATCACGGATTCCTTGTCGTCGCGGGCGGTCAGCACCAGGACCGGCGTGTGCTGTCCGGCCCGGCGGATTCTTCCCAGTACTTCCATCCCGTCCATCTGGGGCAGCATGAGGTCGAGGAGCACCACGTCATAGGCGTTCGATTCGGCCATAAACAGGCCCTCCTGGCCGTCGGCGGCAACATCGACCGCGTAACCGGCGCTCTCCCGCAGGCTGCGGGCGACGTTCTCAGCCAGACGGCGTTCATCCTCGACGACCAAGACGCGCATGGCGCTCTCCTGCAGAGATTCTATCCGCGAACCGACCCATTTTGGGACGTGAGGTTCCAGTTCAGACCAGAACGATGGGCACGACACGATGAGTCATAGACTAAAATGCGGCATTCACAGGGGTTTGTCCATTCGTGCATGGTGGCGAAGGTTTGGCGAATAAGTTGCTTCTCATACTTTCGATCGCCGCTCGAGTGGCAATCTTAACCATAGCGGAGTGTGGCGATCGGCAAGGAAACGTCATGCTCAGCCTGAACCACATCAAGATTACACCGCGCGATGAACAGGTGCTGCAGCTTCTCATTCAGGGGTGCAGCAACAAGGAGATCGCGGCGCAACTGAAGATCAGCCCAAGGACCGTGAAGCAACATCTCCGTACCCTGTTCTTGCGAGCTGGCATTCGCGACGGCAGAAAAAGGGTGAAGCTGGCGACTGCCATGTTCGCAAAGGAGCAAGCGAAATCATGCAACCACGTGAGCGGCTCACTGTAAAGGAAATGCAAGTCGCGGCCTTGGTCTGGGAAGGCCAGACCAACCGTGACATTGCCAAGGCTATCGGCACTACCGAACAGGTGGTGAAGAATTACCTGCGCAGCACTTTCGACAAACTGGGAGTATGGAGCCGGCTCGAGTTGGCCATCTATGTTTCCCGACACGGCGGCGAGAAATGGCGGGAAGAGATAGCGACGCGGTCGATTGAGATCTTGCCGGAGACGATTGCGTCCTGAACGACAACTTGAAGAACCGAGGACGCAGCATCCCATTTTCTCGCGTTTTGGCGAGAAGCGGGGCTGGGACAGGCGATGATTTTCCGCTGTCCCCGGAGCGAGCGCCCGCGCTTCGATACTCACCGCAACCCAGAAAGTTTGAACCAAGAGTGCGAGAGGATCTGCCTTCGATACCGTCCGTTCCCCAAGATGCTTAAACCAGGAGTTGAGAGACGGGCCCCACGTCTCGCCGAAGCGCGCGAAATGGCGCCCCGCAGGAAATCCCTTCGGCTGCCGTCAATATCCCGAACGGGGAAAAGGGTGCAAAAGCTTGCATTTGGCGCTTGCCGACTCCTGGGAGATATCCCGTAAGTCATTGATAAATAATAACCTAAGCCAATAGTTGCAGCGGTTCAATCCCGGCACCTGAATTGCTTTGTTTGGGTTGGGGCGTGGTCCCAGGACCATCCGGCGCTTTCCCCTAAGCCAGCCAAGTCCGACCCCTCGAGGCAACAATGGCGTACAAGGAAACGTTTTGGATGGCTTGCGATTCAACCGAACAGATGCGCGCCGAGTATGGTCCCTTCCACACCCGCGCCGAAGCTGAGCAGGAAGCCAGAAAACTGGCCTTCGGCTACCTGCTGCGCTACGAGCACATCATCGGCGACAACGAAGACATTCAGGAAGTGCGCTGCGTCTTTGTAGAGTTACCTCCCGGCCCGGTGGCCGTGCCCGCTCGCCTGGTCCGGAAACTGCACACCCGCTGCGCCACCTGCGGCGAAACAGCCGTCCATGATGAAGCCTGGCAGGCTGAAGTGTGGGCTGACATCCATGAATTCGAGCACAGCCGCCACCGGGTGCGTCTCTTCGAGCAGACCCGGGCAGATGGCCTGAAGGAAATAGCCGACTGGCGCGATACCTGCGCCTGAGGGCCAGGTTCAAAGTTTCTAAAAATCAGTTTCAAGGTTTCGAGTTTCAAAGTTTCAAAGTCGCGGTCTCAAGACTTTGAAAGGACTTGAAACCTTGAAACCTTGACTCTCAGAAACTTTGAAACTGCACTTTAAAACCCGTTTTTTGCTAATCTGTTGGCCATGACCTTGGCCGGCAACCCTCTCTCCGGGAAAACCTCATGATGCTGTTTATCTCGGTCCTATTGGCGCTGATTCCTTTACTCGGCATTGCCTGGATCGTGTTCTACGGCATGATCACCACCGTGGATGGACTATTCATGTCCCTGATCCTGCTGGCGATGTCGGGCATCGTGGGCTTGAATGTGCTGCTCGAGCTGCGAAAAAAAACCTCCGCAACTAAGAACTCTTCGACCGCGACGGCAACTGCCGCCGGCGGACTCCGGCAACGGGGCAAAGTGGAGAGTGTCCTGTTCTATGAATCGGGCGTCGGCCAACCCAACAAGTCTGTCGTGACCCTGTCCGATGGGGGCAGCGCCTCGAACCTGCTGGTGTTCGAGGGAGACATGAGGAATGCACTCCCCGTGGGCCAGAAAGTCGATGTGACCTTTCGCAAGGAAAGCGGTCACAACGTGCTGGTGGACGTCGACTATCCCTAGAATACTGCGGCCGTTCTCAGTCCCGGTTACGAACGTAACTGTCGAAAAAGCTTTTCTCACCTAATCTCTGCCTCGATTGCAGTACAAATTCTAAGGACGCGTGTTCCCGATGCCGGGAAGCCTGTGTTCGCGAGAGGAGGGGGAATGTCGGAGTCCGCTGAAGTCAGAAACGCCGCACCCTCCATGCTGGTGCGCGCCGATGAGATCCAGCAGCAGATTCAGGAGCTCTCTGGGCGCGATCTTCAGCTCTGGTCGATCGGAATACTGGTCATCCTGGTGCTGACCTCCGGCCTTTTGGCGATGCTGGTTCCGAATCTGGTATGGGCGCAGCGGGTTATTCACGTCGAGCATTCCTATCTGCCGCAACTCTTTTTCGGGCTGATCTCGCTGGTCCTGCTGTTCAATATTTATCTGTTGTCGCAAAAGCGGACGCTGAACAACACTCGCCTGGCCCTGATCCGCGAACTGGTTTTAAACGAGCGGCTGGAGAGCCTGTCCCTGATCGACCCGCTCACCCAGCTCCTGAACCGCCGGGCTCTGAATGAGCTTGTGCCCCGCGAAGTGGCGCGCGCCAACCGGGTGGGAACCAGCCTGACCTTCATGGCCATCGAGCTGAACCGTTTCAGCGACATCAGCTCCAAGTTTGGAGCGCTGGAGGGAGACAGGGTCCTGGTCGACTTTTCGAAGATCCTGAGGACTGTCTTTCGCGGCGCCGACCTCGCATTCCGTCAGGGCGGAGACCAGTTTCTGATCATGATGCCGGACACCACGGAAGAGCAGGCGGACCATCCGGTACAGCGAATTCTTCGGGAAGTGGACCAGTGGAACCTGGCCAGCAAAAAAGAATACGAGCTCTCATTCAGCTGGGCCCTGGCGCCCTACGTCACCGGCTCCGACGCCGATGACGTCCTGCGCACTGTCGATCGCAAGATGTACTCCAAAAAGCACAACCTGGTGCCAGTGTTCTAAGGCGTTCCTTAGTGGTGACTTGGATTACGGTTCGCACTGAGCCACTATCCATCGGGAGTCTGGGCTGTGCGCTCTCGTCTTCCATGGCGTTTCCGCTTGCTGCTGCCTGCGCTCGCGCTGAGCGCGGTTCCCCATCTCTTCGCCGGCGATGCTCAATGGATTGAAGTAAAGTCCCCGCACTTCTCGGTAGTCACTGATGCTGGCGAAAAGCGTGGTCGAGAGACCGCCATGCGTTTCGAACAGATGCGGGCCGTCTTCGCCTCCCTGATGACGCAAGGCGAACGTGAACCTTCCCGTGCCGCTGCAAATTGTGGCTTTTCGCAATTCCAAGGAGTTCCGGCAGTTTGCGCCCTTGTGGAATGGAAAGGCGATAGAGCTCGCCGGATTGTTTCAAGGCGGCGAGGATCGCAGCTTCATCATGCTCGACATGTCGACCGAGAATCCCTGGACCGTGGTCTTTCACGAGTACGCCCACCAGTTAATGAATGGAGCGCTCACCGCCAGAGTGGATCCCTGGTTTGAAGAAGGCTTTGCCGAATATTTTTCCAGCATCGAAGTCGACAGCAAAGAGGCTCGGGTCGGCAAGATCCCGGAGGACGAATATCTGGTACTGCAGCAAAACGGCATGGTGAAGATTGCCGATCTTTTCCGGGTGCAGCAGAATTCCTCGACCTACAACGAGAGCGGCAGTCATCGCACCGTCTTCTACGCCGAATCCGGGATCGTCATGCACTATCTTTATGACAACAACCTGATTCCCAAGTTTTCTCAATATTTTAATTTGAAGATAGGCAGTAATGTGCCGGTTGAAAGCGCGATCCAGCAAAGCCTGGGAATGAGTGCGGAAGATTTCGACAAGGTTTTGCGCAGCTATGTGAATCTCGGCAGCTTCAGGTATTACCGGATACCGACGCCGGCGAACATTGTGAGCGGCGAATATGTAATGCGGCCTCTCAGTTCCTCGGATAGCGGCGCCGTCCTTGCCGATATTCATCTGCATTCGCGCGACTACCAGGATAAGGCCATCTCGGAATTCCAGGAGATCCTGAAGGCCGATCCCAACAACGCCTCGGCTTGTCGAGGCTTAGGTTATGCCTATTTGCAGAAGCAGGACTTTGCTCAGGCGGGAGAATTCTTCAAGCGTGCGGCGCAGGGCGACTCCAAGGATCCGCGCGTGCATTATTATTCGGCTCTGCTGATGAACCGTGAGGGCGCTTTCGGCAATTCGTCAGACCTGCCCGAAATGATCAGGCAGCTTGATACTGCCATATCTCTCGATCCCGAGTTTGCCGACTCCTACAGTCTCCTTGCGTTTGCCCAGATGTATTCTGGAGATCCGGCCAAGGGACTCTCACCATGCAGAAGGCGGTTTCGCTAAGTCCACGAAACGAAAATTATCAATTCAATCTGGCGCAGATGTACATGAATAACCGGCAGACGGGTCCGGCAATCGCAATATTGCAGACGCTAACCCGGAGTGGCAGCCGGGAGGTGGCGGCAAGAGCCAGCGGATCGCTGCAGCAGGCTCAGCAATTTGAAGCAGCACTCAAGCAACAACAGGCCATGAGTTCCGAATTCGACCGCAAGGATGGCGAGTCAGCATCAGGCAATAGCTCGATGCGAGTTGACCAGAGTTCGGCAACACAAGAAGCCGTGCCCGCAGTTCCAAATCAGAAGCCACCCAGTTTTCTAAAAGGAACCATCGTTGGAGTCGATTGTTCCACGCCGCCCAACGTAACCCTGACGGTGGTCTCCGGTGGGAAAACATGGAAGATGCAGGTGTCGGATACCAATCACATATTGCTGGTTGGGGCGGACGTATTCTCGTGTTCTTGGAGCAAACAAAAAGTAGCGCTCAATTATCGTGAAATTGGCGCCGGTGCCGGACGAGTGGTTTCAATTGAGATTCAATAAAAGTCAGCATGCGGACATTTCATACACGCCGGCTGTTTTTCCTTTTGATTGTTCTCATCTTTGCGTGTGCGGCGGCGAAGTCCTCGAGTCTTGAAACCTGGAAGGCAACCCAGGACGCAGCCGCGAAGGCCGCGAAACATGCGCAATTCGCTGAGGCCGAAAAGCTCCTGGTAGCGAACAGGCAGCTCGCCGAGACATTTTCGACCAAGGATGCGCGCCTCCCACGCACCATTTTTGATCTTGCCCAGGTCTATAGGGCGGAGGGAAAGTATTCCGAGGCTCTGCCCCTCTACGAACAGGCGCTCCAGATTTACAGGCAAATGTACGGTATCGAATCCACGGAACTCGCTGACACACTCGAAGGAGAAGGAGAACTCTACAGAAGTTTGAATGACTACGGCCATAGCGAAGATCTTCAGGTGGAATCCCTGGCCATGAGGCAGAAGCTCTTGCCGCCAGAGAGTTCGGAGGTCGCACAGAGCAAGAACGATTTGGGTGAGGTTTACACCGCCACGGGAGCATTCGATAAAGCCGAGCCGCTTCTGACGGAGGTGCTAGCGGTTCGCAGGAAGGCAGATGCGGAGAGTCCGGAGGTAGCGGAATCGTTGGATGCACTGGGCATCTTATACCGAAAGACGGGACGCACGAAGGAGTCTGAGTCGTCATTCCGTGAGGCGGTCAGCATTTACGGAAAAACCCTGGGTGGAGAGCATCCAGACTATGCGAACGCGCTCGAGAATTTGGCCCTGACCTGTGAAATCAAGCGCGATTTCGATACTGCCGAACCCCTGCTATATCGAGTCCTGGACATCCGGAAGACCGTTTTCGGTGCGGAACACCGCGACGTCGCAGCCAGCCTGGACAATCTGGCGGCCCTCAAAGCACTGGAGCGCAAACCCTCGGAAGCGGCAACCCTCTACGAACAGGCGATCGCGCTTTGGGAGAAGATTTTAGGCGCCGACAGTCCTGACCTCGCGACCGACCTGAATAATCTCGCCGCGATCTACGAACTGGGCAAAGAAAAACAAAAAGCCGAACCGCTGTTCTTGCGTGCAATCGCTTTGGATGAAAAAGCGCTCGGTCCGGAGAGCCCGGAGGTAGGAACTGATCTGAACAATCTCGGCCTGCTGTATCTGCTAAGCCACAGATACAGTGAAGCGGAAAAGGTCTATCAGCGGGCATTGGCCATCCGGACAAACTCGTTCGGCGAATCTAACCCAGCGGTGGCAGAAACCGCGAGCGGCTATGCGTCAGCGTTGCGCGGCTTGCATCGCGACGCGGAAGCGATACAAATCGAAAATCGAGTCCACGCGATAACCACAAACCAGGGAGGTACGTCCCCGAAGTGATTGCAAAGGGACATTTGCGCCAGTTCCCGGTGGAATTTACGATCATTCACTCCGGCGGGCCAAACCGCTCGCTGCTGCTTCGTCGACCAGCCAAATTAACTTGCCGTTGACCGGCTGCACTTTTTGCGAGGGCAGATCGGCGCTGCTGTTCTCCAGAATTTCGTGGAGAATCGCAGCTTTGTCCGCTCCGCTGGCCAGGAACATTACCATGGCGGCGGCATTCAGGACGGGATAGGTGAACGTGATGCGATAAGTGTTGAACTTAGGCACCCAGTTGGCGACTACCAGGCGCTGGTTCTCTTTGAGCGCCGCTGTCCCGGGGAAAAGGGAAGCGGTGTGTCCATCGGGCCCTGTGCCGAGCATGATCAGATCGAAACGCGGAAGCTGGCCTGGGGTCAGGTGAAAGAAATCCTTGATCGCCTGCTCGTATTGCAGAGCGGCCGCGGCTGCATCTTTCTCTTCGGCGTGGACCCGAAATACATTCTGCTGAGGTTCCTTTATCTTGGACAGGAGCGCCTCATTGGCCATGCGGTAATTGCTTTCGGGCTGGTCTGGAGGAACGTGACGCTCGTCGCCCCAGAAAAAATAAATCTTGTCCCACGCGATGCCGGGTTTGGTGGCCAGCAGGGAGTACAGAGTCTTGGGCGTCGAACCGCCGGACAGAGCTACGCTGAATCTGCCGTGGGCCCGCACCGCGGCGGAGGCTTGAGCCGCGAACTCGGCCGCCGCAGCCTCGAACAAATCGGTGGCAGACTTAAGAACTCGAATTTCAGGTGGCGTCGGCATGTTGGATCTCAGGCGCGGTCGAGGATTTCACCAGGGCGCAACGCGCCGCACCCAGGAGCGCAATGCGGTCGTTGGTGATCACCCTTACGGGGATGGATTCAAGCACAGCCTGCATCCTGCCTTTGCTGGTGAAAGCCTGCATGAACAATGGGCCGGAGAGCTTGGAAAGCATCTTGGGAGCGATCCCGCCGCCCAGATAAATTCCGCCCAGGGCCATGATCTTGAGCGCCAGATTACCAGCTTCGGCGCCGTAGATCGAGACAAACAAGTCCACGGCATGTTCGCAGAGGCCGCACTTGCTGTCGATGCCGGCGCGGGAAATGGCGGCGGCCGGGTCGGAGTGGGACATTTCGTCGGTCAGCCACTGCGGAGGCGTGCCGCGCCCGGTGTCGCGCAGAAAGCTGAAAACATTTACCAGGCCGGGACCAGACACGATTCGTTCATAGCTGACGTGACCGAAGCGGGTATGCAGATAATTGAAGAGCTCGACTTCAAGTTGGTTGCGGGGCGCGAAATCGGCGTGGCCACCCTCGCAGGCAAAAACGTGGTACTTCGCTCCGTCCCAATACATGCCGGCCTGGCCCAACCCGGTGCCGGCGGCGATCACCGCCTGATTGCCTACCGGCTGTCCGTTGACCTGGTTGAGCGCGACTACGTCTTTGGCTTCGAGAGCGGGGATGCCCCAGGCATTGGCCTCGAGGTCATTAATCAGGAAGGCCCTGCTGATCTTGAGTTCGTCTGCCAGACGCTTGGACTCAATGATCCAGGGAAGATTGGAAGCTTCCACCCGTCCGTTGCGCACCGGGCCCGCGATGCCGAAGCAGGCGGTGTCAGGATGCAGGTTCGCGGTATCGACGAATTTGGCTACGATCTCGTCCAGGCCGGAGTACTCGCGGCTCGGGAAAGACGGAAGCGGAGACCAGGTTGAAGCGGCCATTCACGGCATCGAAAAATGCCAACCGCGCGTTGGTACCTCCGATGTCGCCTGCCAGAATCATTTCTCGAAATCCCTCCAGTGGCGGCCGTCGCGTTCTAGCAAGTCTTCGGCCTCTTTGGGTCCCCAGGTGCCGGCGGCGTAGTTGGGAAAATTGCGAGCCGGTAATGCCTTCCAGACATCCAGCACGGGACTGACGACGCACCAGCCGGCTTCGACCATGTCCGCTCGCTGGAACAGAGTGGCGTCGCCGATCATGCAATCGTGCAGCAGCCGTTCGTATCCCGTGCTGGCCACCGATTTGAAATAGTCGGTGTATTCGAAGCTCATGTTTACCGCGCCCAGCCGCATGGCAGGCCCGGGTTCCTTGGCGGCGAAGCGGAGAGAAATACCTTCCTCGGGCTGGATATGCAGCACCAGTTGATTGGGCATCAGGTTCTCCACCGGCGTGTCACGGAAAAGAACAAAGGGAGCGCGGCGAAACTGGATGACGATGCTGGTGCTGCGGCTGGGCATGTGTTTGCCGGTACGCAGGTAAAAGGGGACGTCTGCCCAGCGCCAGTTATCGATCAACAGCTTCATGGCGACAAAAGTTTCGGTCTTGGAATCCGGGGGCACGCCCGTCTCACTGCGATAGGCGGGCACGCGCTCGCCGCCCACGATGCCCTCGCCATATTGACCGCGCACGGTTCGGACAAGGACGTCTTCGGAACTCATGGGCTGGATGGCGTGCAGAATCTTTGCCTGCTCGTCGCGGACGGAGTCGGCGCGGAAGGAGACTGGCGGCTCCATCGCAGTCAGGCTGATGAGTTGCATGATGTGGTTGGGCACCATGTCCCGCAGCGCTCCGGCCTTGTCGTAGTAGCCGCCGCGCTTTTCTACTCCAACTGTTTCGGCCACGGAAATCTGGATGTGATCGATATAGCGGCGGTTCCAGACAGGCTCGAAAATTCCGTTGGCGAAGCGCAGCGCGAGGATGTTCTGTACCGTTTCCTTACCCAGATAGTGATCGATGCGATAGATCTGCTTTTCGCCCGCCACCCGCAGCAATTGCTTGTTCAGCAGCCGGGCGGACTCGAGATCGTGTCCAAAGGGCTTTTCGATCACCACTCGCCGCCAATGCTGATCGTCCTCCTGCATCAATCCAACCTCGGCCAGATGCTCCACCGTGGGACCGAAAAATTCGGCCGCGGTCGCCAGGTAGTACATGTGATTGCCGTGGGTCGAGTGTTCCTGGTCGACTTTATCGAGCAGGTCTTTGAGCTCCAGATAAAAGTTCTTGTCGCCCATGTCTCCGCTCTTGTAGTGCAGGCGGTGGACGAACCATTCCCAGAGATCGGAGTCCACCTTATCGGTGGCGAATTTTTGAATGTCTTCTGTGACTTTCTTCTGGAAATCTTCATCCGACATGGGGGTGCGCGCCACCCCAATCACCGCGAACTCGCGCGACAACAAGTCGTTTTTCGCCAGATTGTAGAGGGCTGGAATCAGCTTGCGTCGGGTCAGATCGCCGCTGGCGCCGAAAATCACCATGGTGCAGGGATCGGCGAGCTTGCCGATCCGAGGCTGCTGGGTTGCGGGCGGTGCTTCAGTCTGGGCCATGTCTGCTGCTTAACCGTTTCCGGCTCGAGGTGACGCGACAGCGGTTACGCACCGCGAAAACACGCTCTTAGCCAATATTAAATCGTTTCTATAAACACCGCTACTGCTTTCGGTGGTTATAGCTTGAACCAGTTTATTATGCCGGGACGGAAATCAGGTTAGGGCTTGATGAAACGCAGTCGACAAGCGGTTGAGGCCGGATGCCAGATCTTTACCCAGATGGACGCGCAGCGCCCGGCGTCCGCGTTCGGCGAGGACCTGGAAGTCTCCCCGGGCCTGCGCCGCCTTGACCACGCCAAAGGTGTAGGTCTGACCGGGGACGGGCAGGTCGGCCGCATCGTCGCAGGTCAACTGCAGGAACACACCGCTGTTGGGTCCGCCCTTGTAGGCCTGACCGGTGGAATGGAGGAAGCGAGGGCCAAATTCGAGGCAGGTGGCCACGCGCTTCTTGTCGCGTAGCGCCTGGCGCAATTTCTGCAACAGGATTTCGTGCTCCTCGTCCATCTGGATGTATGCCAGAAGGGCAAAATAATCTCCGGCACTTATACGCTTGAGATGAGCGCGGAGATATCCCACCAGCGATTTGTCGCTGCCGGCGGCTTTGGCCAGGGCATCGGCATTGACCGGATCGGTAAATAACTTGATGCCGTTATCTTCGAGGACGGGTTTTTCGGCGGGCAGGGAGCCGGTCTTCTCGTATTCGTTGGTCAGATTGCGGGTCGCAATCTTGCTGGCTTCCACGTCTGGTTGGTTAAACGCGTTGATGCCGATGACGGACCCGGCAACCGCCGTAGCGATTTCCCAGCGGAAGAACTCCTGTCCCAGATCGTAAATGTCGCCCAGCAGGATGCGCACCACGGGATGCCCGGCTTGCTCCAATGCCGCCACCTTGGCGTCCTGGGCCTTGTCCGGCGCGGATTCCAGGCGGACGTAGGCAAATACGCGATCATTGCCATAAAGCTCGGGCGGTCCAACGTCCTCGCGATCGATGGGGACTATGCCTTTGCCCTGCTTGCCGGTGGATTCCGCCATTAACTGCTCGAGCCAGGCCCCGAGCGAGGAGATCCCGGGCGAAGTGATGAGAGTGACCTTGTCGCGTCCGTTACGCGCGGCGGTCCCCAGAATGATTCCCAGCACAACTCCTGGATTCTGATCGGCGGAAACGCCGGCTCCGCAGGCTTCGACCATTTCCTGCGTACGACTCAGGAACCGGTTCAGGTCAAGACCCATGATCGCGGCAGGTACCACGCCAAAGTTCGAGAGCGCGGAATAGCGGCCTCCGATACTGGGTAGACCGGGGAAAATATGCCGGAAGTGATCGGCCTCGGCAACCTGCTGCATCTTCGATCCGGGGTCGGTGATGGCGATAAATCGGCTGCCCGCTTTGTCCGCCCCGATGGTTTGCTTTACCCGCTCGAAGAAGTACTGTTTGAAAATATTCGGTTCGAGCGTTGTTCCGGATTTGCTGGAGACGATAAAGATGGTCTTGGCCAAATCCACTTCGTTTTCGAAGGCCTTGACCTGGGCCGGGTCGGTGGAGTCGAGCACATGCAGTTGAGGGAAGCCGGCAATCTTGCCGAAGGTCACTCGCAGTACATCGGGGCACAAACTGGAGCCGCCCATGCCCAGCAACAGGATGTCGGTGAAGTTTTCCTTCTTGACGTCGGCGACGGCCGCGCGCAACTTTTCACCGCGAGCGATCTGCTCGGCGGTGATGTCGAGCCAGCCCAGCCAGTTGGCTTCATCGGTTCCGGTCCAGAGCGAGGCGTCGTGCTTCCACAGGCGACGGACTTTGTCGCCGGCGCGCCAATCCTCAATGTTGGTCTTTACCTCGGCCGCCAGGGCTGCGGGTAGTTTGTAGGTCTGGACGCTGACTTTGGGGCTCATTTGGATTTCGAGCTCTTTTCCACTGCCTCAAGTAGTTTGTCGAAGGCCTCGGAGAAGAGGCGGACACCGTCGTCGGTCAGTTTGTCCGTCACTTCCTTCATGGAAATTCCAACTTTGGGCGCCGTCTCCATGGTCTTGTGAGCGGCGGCCAGGTCCTCGGTGAGGCTCTGGCGCAGCTTCCCGTGATCGCGGAAGGCATCGAAGGTGGCTGGCGGGATGGTGTCCACGGTGTCGGGCCCGATCAGCTCTTCTACATACAGCACGTCGCGGTAGGCCGGGTTCTTGGTGCTGGTGCTGGCCCAGAGCACGCGCTGTGTCTGCGCGCCTTTGGCCGCCAGGGCCTTCCAGCGATCGGTGCTGAAGATGGCCTGATATTTCTCGTAGGTCTGCTTGCCGTTGGCGATCGCCACTTTTCCGTGGAGGCTCTTTAGCAGCTCCTGTTCGCGCGCGTCTTTCGAAGTCTTGAGTTTGGCGTCGATGATCGCGTCCACTGCGGAGTCGATGCGGCTGATGAAGAAGCTGGCCACGCTGGCCATTCGGCTGACATCGCCACCGTTCTTGGCGAATTGCTCAAGACCGGCGATGTAGGCTTCCGCCACCTTCACGTAAACGTCTTGCGCGAAAAGCAAAGTGACGTTGATATTGATGCCTTCGCTTAAGGCCTGCTGGATCGCCGGGAGGCCCTCGGCGGTGCCGGGAATCTTGATCATTACGTTCTCGCGCCCGACCGACTTCCACAATCTGCGCGCCTCTTCAAGCGAGCCCTGGGTATCGCGAGCAAGGTAGGGCGACACTTCGAGGCTGACGTATCCGTCGCGCCGCTTCGAGCTCTCGTACACCGGGCGCAGAATGTCAGCGGCATCCTGGATGTCCCGGATGGCGAGAATCTCGTAGCGCCCTTTGGCGTCGAGATCGGTCCGCGACCGTAGAGAGTTCAGCAGATCGTCGTACAGCGTACCGCCGGCAATTGCCTTCTCGAAAATCGTCGGGTTCGAGGTCATTCCCCGAAGACCATCTTCCGTGATCAGGCGTTTCAGTTCGCCGCTGGTGAGCAGATCACGGCGGATGTAATCAAGCCAGACCGACTGGCCGAACTTCAGAAGATCTTTCAAGGGGTTGGTGGCTTTGGCGGTGTCGAGAATTCCAACTGGCTGCATAAATCCTCTCTTTTCTCAGTCGTCGGTCTTCAGCAAAGCTGCGTCGAAGTGACTTGCTGACGACTGACGACCGATGACTGACGACTGCTGTTTATTTTCCCATAGCTTTTCGGGCCGCCGCGACCACGTTCTCGGTGGTGAACCCGAATTTCTTCTGCAGATCCTTGATCGGCGCCGACGCGCCGAACCTGTGCATTCCGATTGCGATGCCGGCCGGGCCGATATATTGCGACCAGCCGAATGTGCCGGCTTGTTCAACCGAGACCCGCGCTTTGACCTCCGGCGGCAGGACCTTGGCTTTGTATTCGTCGCTCTGCTGATCAAAGAGATTCCATGAAGGCATGCTCACCACCCGGGCCCTTACGCCCTCGGCCTTCAATTGCTCATACGCATTGACGCACAAAGTAACTTCTGTGCCAGTTCCCATCAAGATGACTTCCGGCTTGCCGTCAGGCGCGTCGGCGAGGATGTATCCGCCCTTGGCGACGCCCGACGCAGGGGCATATTTCGTCCGGTCGAAGGTGGGGACGGCCTGCCGGCTTAGCACTAAAACCGCAGGCTCGTGCTGCAATAGCATGATCACTTTCCAGGCCTCTACAACTTCGTTGGCGTCGGCCGGACGCAGCAGCATCAACCCCGGCATGGCGCGCAGACCAGCCAACTGTTCGACGGGCTGATGCGTGGGGCCGTCTTCACCCAGACCAATTGAATCGTGGGTAAAGATAAAAATTGTTGGGATTTCCATCAATGCCGCCAGCCGGATGGATGGCTTCATGTAGTCGCTGAAATTGAAGAAAGTGCCGCCAAAGGGGCGGATTTTCGAAACCGCCATACCATTCAACGCTGCGGCCATGCCGTGCTCGCGAACTCCGAAATGCAGGTTACGTCCGCCGTAGCTGCCCGCCTGGAAATCTCCAGCGCCGGCAAACTTCAACCTCGTCCGGTCGGAACCCGCCAAGTCAGCCGATCCGCCGACCAGCCAGGGAACACCTTCGGCAACTGCGTTCAGCACGTTTCCGGAACTCTCGCGCGTGGCCAAGCCTTTGGCGTCCGCCGGAAAGGTGGGGAGCTTTTTGTCCCATCCCTCGGGCAATTCGCGTTTTTGCATCTGCGCGATCTGTTTCGCGAGATCGGGGAATTTCTTTCCGTAATCTGCGAACAAGGTCTCCCACTTCTGGCGCAGATCGCCGCCCCGTTTGCCGATTCCGTTTTTAAAGTTGTCCAGCACGCCATCGGGAACCAGGAACTTGGCGTCTTCGGGCCAGCCGTAAAATTTCTTCGCCAGCCGGACTTCTTCTTCTCCCAACGGCTCGCCATGGGCCGCGCTGGTGTCCTGCTTGTGCGGCGATCCGTACCCGATGTGGCTGTTTACCCGGATCAAGGTTGGACGATCGTTTGTCTTCAGGAAGCCGTTGTAAGCCTTAGCCAGCATTTCCAGATCGTTGGCGTCGGGCACGTGTTCCACGTTCCAGCCATAAGCTTCGAAACGCTTTCCAACGTCCTCGGTGAATGAAACGTTCGCCAGGCCATCGAGCGTGACGTGGTTCTCGTCGTATATCCAGCAAAGGTTGGAAAGTTTCAGATGTCCGGCGAGCGAGGCGGCCTCGCTTCCAACGCCTTCCATCAGGTCGCCGTCGCCGCATAGCGCATAGACGTTGTAGCTAAAGATCTCAAACCCGGGCTGATTAAAATGCGCTCCCAGCCATTTGCCGGCGATGGCCACTCCGACGCTGTTGGCCACGCCCTGGCCTAGCGGTCCCGTGGTGGTTTCAATGCCCGCGGTCCAGCGATATTCGGGATGTCCGGGAGTCTTGCTGTCGAGCTGGCGAAAATGCTTGAGGTCATCCATCGAGACGGCTAATTCGCCGAGTTTTTCGCCTTCGGGATTTACCCCGCGCACCTGCGACAGGTACAGCATGGCGTAAATCAACATGGAGGCGTGGCCGTTCGAGAGGATGAAACGGTCACGATTCGGCCATATCGGATCAGCCGGATCGTAGCGCAGGAATTGCTGCCAAAGGCTGTAGGTTACCGGCGCCAGACCCATGGGCGCACCCGGGTGTCCGGAGTTCGCCTGCTGCACTCCATCGATCGCCAGGGTGCGGATAGTGTTGATGCACAGCGCATCCAGTTGCTTACCGGTCGCTAAAGTCTGCTCAGTCGCTACCATGAATGACTCTCCGCCTGGGAGGCTACGTCATCACCGGCGCGGGTGGAAATACAGGATCTCTTAGTAACGGCTTAAGAAATCGGACGCCCCTGTTCTGACGGTTGCAGTCTACCAATTTCTCTCAAACCTTGCTTGGGGGATTTTCTACTGCGAGTTTCCTGGCGGGACCATGGCTTGTCGGGTGTATTCACTCCGCTTGAAGCCCGCGACTTGCATGGGTCCCGGGGCGAGACGGCCGGACGCCCATCCTCCATCGGGGCTTAGGCAATATAGCAATATCTATTGTTTACAATCACTTACAATACTTTTGGGATCTAGCGCTTGAGCTTGGCCAGGTAGCTGTGCTCACTGTTGTAACCCTTCGTGGTGCTTTCGACAAATTTGAGAAAATGTCGCAGATTTTCGCGCTCGTTGGCTTCGAGCTCAGAAAACTTGATGCGCACGCCGAAAGATGGACTGCTTTTGGTGACGATGCCGGTGAGGATGAGGCCTTTGATCCAGATCTTTCCGTTGGCCAGCCAAAGACCGATTTCCACGTTCACCCCTGATGGTACAGGTGTGGCGGTTTCGACGAAGCATCCGCCGATGCTGGTATTAGAGAGGTTTCCCCAGATCGGGACCCCGGAGTCGCCCAGGCGCAACTCAACCGCCACGAAGCACCTCAGGCGGGCGTGGCGACGGCGGTCCTGGCCCCAGGTTGGAGTGAAGATATCCGGTTCAAAGGGCGGGGTCGCTGCCGGACTGGTAGCAACCGGCGGCGCTGGAGCGGCCTGCGCGATGGCAGCAGGCTGCGCTGCCTGTGCGGCGGCGGCGCCAACTGCCTTTCCCGTGGCACCCTTGATGTTCCGCATGGCCTCGAGCAGCGCCTGGTCGCGTTTCTCCGCGGGAGTATCGCGATAAACCTGGAGCAGTTCTCCGAGGTGGCTGACCAGCGCAGGGTCGGTCAGAAGCAGGGTCCAATCCGCACCGGTGCCGGAATACTTAGGGTCGCTCATAGTAGGACTAGAAATACGTGCCGCGAAGGTTCAGTGATGTCCTTACTAGATTGAAGCAGGAGGTGGTTCGGAACAAGATGACTATAGTCACCCACCCTGGTAATTGGAGTTCTTGAGCCCGCGTCGAGCGCACGGCCCGGTTTCGATTACACCGGAATCGCCTTCTGCCCTCACTCGGCTTCGGCCTTCTTCCCGATCGGCTCTCTCGTCAGCATTCTTCCGGTCTTTATGGTTTATTTACGATTTTCTTACGCACATTTTATGAGGATCAATTTCAAATCGGGGTCAATGTCTGCTCCGCGTCAGGAGAGAACCGCTATGAAACGGATCGATGCCGTAATCAGGAAAAACAGTTGGGACGAGGTGCGGGAACACCTTGCAAGCATCGGAGTGGAGGATTTCACTCTGACCGAGGTGATTGGATACGGCCGGCAAAGGGGCCATACGGTGTTTTATCGGGGATGCGAATACAAAGTGGAATGTCATCCCAAGCTGATGCTGACCATCGTGACCCGCGAAGATCAGGTCGAGGAGATCCTGGACGCCATTGTTGGAGGGGCGCGCACTGGCGAAATCGGTGACGGAAAAATTTTCGTCACGCCGGTGGACGAAGTGGTCCGCATACGCACCGGGGAGGTCGGAAGGGCGGCCGTATAGGCCCAGAGCCAACGCGTCCTCATCACGATTCGCGCTGACCGCGGTCTTTGCAAGTAACTCGGCAAGTAACTTGCCGATCGACGGTCGCGGCTTCTGTCGCGCCCAAACGATTTCGTGGATTCACCGGTGAAACGCAGGTGAACTGTGCCTCAGGCTTTTTTGATCAGGCGCGTGATCCAGACCAGAATCACGGCGCCAACGAAGGCCACCACGATGGAGCCGATCATGCCTCCGCCGGGCCAGATTCCCAGCATCCCGAAGATCCAGCCGCCCAGAACGCCCCCGAGGATGCCCAGAATAATGTCCACAAGTATGCCGTAGCCACCACCCTTCATCACCTGGCCAGCCAGCCAACCCGCGATCAATCCCACTACGATCCATGCGAGGAACCCCATGGCAACCCTCCTGTAGTCCGCTTAGCAGACCGCCCGAGAATCTACACCTAGCGCCATCAATACTCAAGGGCTGTATCGGCCAGCCTCTGCCTGCGCTGGGCGCTGGCCGGGCCGGTGGGTTATCGATTTGAGACGAGCGGGTGGAAGGCGCCTGTCAGCGGGGGGCGACAATTCCGGGCAAAGTCAACGAAATTAACGACCTGCCGGGGCTAGGACTATGGAGGATCTAATTGCAACCAAGCATGGTGCGCCCGGAGAGATTCGAACTCCCGACCTATTGCTCCGGAGGCAATCGCTCTATCCATCTGAGCTACGGGCGCGCCGAATTCAGTTTACATCTCGCGGCTACGGCCAGCAATCGGGCCAAGGGGCAGGACGAAACAGGTTGAATAGTTGCAGAGATATTTTCGGGCACGATCTCGATTTGAAAGCCGGATCGTAGCCTTGCACTGGGATAACTGAGGCCGCTGTTCTAAACACAGCCCAGCCTGCTTCGTTGCAGGAAACTGGAGATCAGCCGCCGGGTCGGAGAGAAACGACTTAGTAGCGGCCCCGGCCACCACCACCGCCGCCACCACGACCGCCGCGATCTCGGCCACCGCCACCGCCTCCGCCGCCACGTTCTACCTTGGGACGAGCCTCGTTGACATTCAGCGTTCGACCACCCAACTGGGTCCCATTGAGAGCGGCGATCGCTTTGTCTCCATCTTCCGCGTTGGTCATTTCCACGAAACCGAACCCGCGGGAGCGGCCGGTATCCCGGTCGGTCATGATGCTTACGCGGTCCACCTGCCCGTGCGCCTCGAACATCTGCCGCAGTTCTTCTTCTGACGTATTGAAGTCGAGGTTCCCAACGAAAATATTCTTCAAGCGAGTGCCTCTAGTTGAGCTATCTGAGAGTGCTGACTTCGGCGGAAAAGCAAAGGCTGGTTGGCCGTCTTACAGCCGGAGCAGGCGTACAGTCAAATGCGTGGGGAAGTATAGCAGGTCTGCTACCGATGGGAAGCTATTCCGTGGACGCGCCGTCATTGCATAAGCGAAGGCCGCGCACCCGCGTTTCCTGCCCTGATTGCTCTTTATCGCCGAGGTCTAGCACTTGTCTATCTTCCAGTATCCTTCGCGCTGATAACCGATCTGCAGCAGGCGATTTTTCGGATCATGACGCTTGCCGCACTGGGGACACTTCAAATAGCGGCCCCACGCGGTCCCCTGGCGGTCATAGTTTTCGGAGACGGCGAATGTCGTCCCGCAACTGCACGGGACCAGAAACATCTTAATGGGCTTGGCATCGGCCTCGGGCATTTTTCAATCTTCTCGACGAGGGAACAGGCGTGCGTGGTGGGGCATCCGGATCTTTTGCTCGTTACTCTTCTACAGCCACCATTGAACTCTTCTTGCTGCGTCGGTTGGCTTGCAGGACCTTCTTGCGCAGGCGCAGCGACTTGGGCGTGACTTCGACGTATTCGTCGTCGGTGATGAACTCGATAGCCTGCTCGAGATTCAGATTGCGGAAGGGAACCAGTCGGATCGCCATGTCGGAAGTCGACGACCGCATGTTGGTCAGCTTCTTCTCGCGCACGACGTTCACGTCGAGGTCGTTGTCTTTGGCGTTTTCGCCGACGATCATGCCTTCGTATACATCGATGGTGGGGCCGACAAACAATTCGCCGCGCTCCTGCAAGTTATAAAGAGCATACGGCGTGGTAACGCCGTTGCGATCAGAGACCAGCGCGCCCGTCAGGCGATGCGGAATCTCGCCCTGCCACTCGATGTAACCGTCGAACAGTGAGTTCATCACGATGGTGCCGCGGGTGTCGGTGAGCAACTGGCTGCGCAAGCCGATCAATCCGCGGCTGGGAACGCGGAACTCGATGCGCACCCGCCCGTAGCCGTGATTGTGCATGTTCAGCACTTCGCTCTTGCGCGCGCCCAGTTGTTCCATCACCACGCCGACGAACTCTTCCGGCACATCGACGGTGAGCTTCTCGATCGGCTCCATCAGCTTGCCGTCCACCCGTTTGGTGACGATCTCGGGCTTGCCGACCATGAGCTCGAAACCCTCGCGACGCATCATTTCGATCAGGATCGAAAGCTGCAGCTCGCCGCGTCCCATGACGACGAACGAATCCGTGCTGTCGGTATCTTCCACGCGCAGGGAAACGTTGGTCAGCAGTTCCTTCTGCAGGCGTTCGCGCAGATTTCGGGAGGTCACGTAAGTGCCTTCGCGGCCGGCGAACGGCGAGGTATTCACGGTGAACAGCATGGCGATGGTGGGTTCATCAATGGTGATGTGGGGAAGGGGCGAAGGATTTTCCGCGTCGGTGATGGTCTCGCCGATGGTGATGCCTTCGACGCCGGCGACCGCGATGATGTCGCCCAGCGTGGTCTCGGTGATGTCGATGCGCTTCAGGCCGGAGAAGGAAAACAGTTTAGTGATTTTCGTCTTGTGCAGCGTGCCATCCAGCTTGGCGATGGCGACGTCTTCGCCGGTATGCATGGTCCCGTTGAACACCCGGGCGATGGCGAGACGTCCGAGGTAGTCGCTGTAATCGAGATTGGCCACCAGGATCTGCAGCGGTCCCGCGGCATCGCCCTTGGGTTCGGGGATGGTCTTGACGATGGCTTCGAACAATGGCTGCAAATTTTCGCCGCCGCCCTTGATATCCGCGGAAGCGGTGCCGGTCTTCGCGTTGGTATATAGGACGGGAAAGTCGAGCTGCTCTTCCTTGGCATCGAGGTCGATGAACAGGTCGTAGACTTCGTTCAACACTTCCTGCGGACGCGCATCGGAACGGTCGATCTTGTTGATCACGAGAATCGGCGGAAGATGGGCTTCGAGCGCCTTGCTCAAGACATAACGGGTTTGCGGCAGCGGGCCTTCGCTCGCATCCACCAGCAGCATGACCCCGTCCACCATCTTGAGCGCGCGTTCTACTTCGCCGCCGAAGTCGCTGTGGCCGGGCGTGTCCACGATGTTGATTTTTACGTCGTGATAGAAGATGGCGGTATTTTTGGCCAGAATGGTGATGCCGCGCTCGCGCTCCAGATCGTTGGAATCCATGACGCGCTCAATGATGTGCTCGTTGGAGCGAAACGTGCCGCTTTGCCGCAGCATGGCGTCGACCAGCGTGGTCTTGCCATGATCCACGTGGGCGATGATGGCGATATTGCGAATGTTTGAAGTCAAAATCAGTTGCCTTCCTGAGGCTCACAGAGCGCAGCACTACTACTACTTTACTATGTATGCAGGTTTTGCAGGGAGTTGGCGAGGTGGTGCCGATCGCGATTCGTCCCGCAGCAGGAATCCCGATCGCAGCCTTTGCGGGCCTTGGTTCAACCCGCCAGGCGGCGCTTCACTTCTTTCACTGTGCGTTCGGCGGCTAGAAGGCCACCGCTGAGAGTGGATTCCGGACCTTCGGAATCGGTATTGGCGAAAAAGATCCGGTCCATGGGTTGACGCACCAGGGGCTGCACTTCGGTGAAGAGGCCGGGAGTGGACATGTATAGAGGATGGCCGCGCCGGTAAAGATGCACCTCGATGGGATCAACATTCGAACCAGGGAATAGTTTCTGGAAATCTGCGAGCACTTTTCTCGCAACCTTCCGGGCGCTCGCTTCAGTAAGCAGCAGGCCCCGTTCTTCTTCGCGCAAGGGCGTGTAACAAGTGAGGATGTTGTATTTCTGCTTGTAGCCCGGCTGATTGCGCACGACCCAGTCGGCAACGATGAAGTCCGAAAAGCGGTTGCCTGGGCACCAGGTGTCATAGCCTTTGTTGAATACCGGTTTGTCGAAGATCAGGTTGACCACGGCGTAGGGAATGTAGCGGATCTGCTGCATGGCTTCGCTTTGTTTCGCCGGCAGGCCATCGACCAGGCGGCGGGTAATAAACTTCGGGGTGGCCATGATCACCGCCTTCGCGGCGACGGTTTTCAGTTCCGCGCCCTCCATGTAAGTGACGTGGACTTCGTCCTTCTCCTGAACGACCGCGACGGTGGTGGCGCCCAGGCGCATCTGGCTGGAAAATTTTTGCTGCAGCATTTCCGAGAGCTTTTTGGTGATCGCGCCCAGGCCTCCGGGCCAGGTGTAGTAGTCATTGCCGTTTTCTCCCGCCATTTCTTGAAAATCACCGAGGGCGACAGCAGCGGCGGTCTCCTCGCTGGCGGCGCCCCAATTCGAAGGACCATAGTTGTCCCACCATTGTTTAATTTCGTCAGGATACCCTTTGATGAAATCGGAGAAGGGAACGCGGCTAAGTTCCTCTTCACGCTTCTCGAAATCGATGGCGAGGAGCTCCTTCCTGAATTTCTTGAAAGCTTCGCGCACCGCGACCGGGTAGGGAAGCTTGTCGAGCCCGCTGCGCCAGGTGTCGGGAATCCATTCACCTTTCAGGATGGTGCTGTCCGAATCATTGATGGGCAGCGGTTCGAGTCCGATTTCCTGGGCAAAGGCGTACGCGGGTTCGCTCTTTGCCAGGAAGGCTGAGCCCGTGGCGTAGGGCGTTCCCTCATATTCCATCAGGTAAGCGTTGCCACCCCAGTGCGGCTCTTTTTCCAGCAGCAGGAAATCGAGTGAGGGCAGCCGATAAGCGGCTGCAAGTCCGCTGATGCCGCCGCCGATGATGACCACATCGTGCCGCGCGGAAACCGGCGGACGGTTGAAGACCTTGCCGTCACGTACCTGATGGCAGATGCGGTTGTCTTCGCCCTCGATGACTGGCGATTTAGGATTCTCGGTCTGCGCCGAGAGTTGCGACAGATCGATCGGGCAACCGCCCGCTACCGATCCTGCTACGACGAACTTGATAAAGTCTCTGCGATTCGGGGTCATTTGAATTCCCGGGGACACCGGCTATGCCGCCACGTCCGTTTTCCCCTCCGCGCCTGCCCGTAATCGGTACCAGGTGACGATGGCAGCAAGCGAAAAAACGAAGATGATGGTCGAGATCGCGTTGATCTCCGGGGTGATGCCGCGTCGCAACCGTCCCCAGATCTCAAGCGGCAGGGTGTTGTCGCGTCCGATTAGAAAAAAGCTGACCGCGATCTCGTCCATGGATAACGTGAAGATCAGTAGCGCCGCGCCGATGATCGATAACCGCAGGTTGGGAAGGGTGATGCGCCAGAAGGTCTGCCAGTAGTTTGCGCCGAGATCGAGCGACGCTTCCTCCTGGGCACGATCGAGTTTTTGCAATCCCGCGAAGACCTCCGTAGTTGCAACCGAGATCAACGCCGTGCCGTGTCCCAGAACGATGGTGAGCAGACTCAGCTTGACCTCCGCAGCGTGAAACAGCATAAGAAGAGAAAGTCCAGTGATAATGCCCGGCAGGATCAACGGCAGCAGTACCAGTCGTCGGAACAGCACCTTGCCGGGAAAGTTGGCGCGATCGAGCGCCAGCGCAGCCGGGATCCCGAAGGTCAACGAAATCGCCATTGCCGCGAACGCAACCAGCAGACTATTCAGCACCGAGGTCCAGATTGCTTCATCGGCAAACAGAATCCGATACCAGTTCAGGGTCAAGTCGCGAGGTGGAAACCCGCCGACGCCCGAGCCATTGAACGAGTAGACGATCAAGGTAACGATGGGCAGATAAAGAAAAGCGAAGACGAGGCAGGCATGCCAGGGCAACCATCGCGAAGTCGGAACGGTGCGGTCGCGGGTCATTTTACGAACCTCGCCTCCCTCCGGAAGTCATCTCCCAAACCTCGTCCGTCGAACCTCATCGAAAGCTCCACTTCTTCTCCAGACTTTCCGAGAGAAAAAGAAGCGCAAGCACCAGCGCCAGCATGCAGAACGAAATGGCAGCGCCCAGCGGCCAGTTGTAGGCAGCCCCGAACAAGCTGACCACAATATTTGAAATCATGATGCCGCTGGGGCCGCCCAGCAGCAGGGGAGCGAGAAAGTCTCCCAGGCTCAACACGAAAGCAAATGTCGCTCCGGCCAGAACTCCGGGAATAGAAAGCGGGAAAATCACTCGCCAGAACGTCTGACTGGGGGACGCGCCCAAATCGTGGGATGCCTCAACCAGGTTGCGAGGAATGTGTTCGAGCGCCGCATAAATCGGCAGGAAGGTGAAAGGGCGTGTAGATGTGGGTGAGCGTCAGCACCACCGCGAACGGGCTGTACAAGAGAAAGTCGAGAGGATGCTTGGTCAGATGCACATACTGCAGCAGGGTGTTGAGCACGCCATCGCTGCCCAGAATCGTTTTCCAGGCATACGCGCGCACCAGATAGCTGACCCACAGCGGGATGATCACCAACTGGTACAGCAGTTCTTTTCTCCTCGCGTGAAACGACAGGTAGTAGGCCAGGGGATAGCCGAGAAACAGGGAGAAGATCGTCACTCGCGCTGCGATCCACATCGAACGCAGCAGCGTTTGCCAGTAGACATTCACCTGCAGCAGCTGGCGATAATTGTCCAGCGTCCAGGAGTGAACGATCTCTTGCGAGGTCGAGACCGACCAGAAGCTGTAGCAGAAAAGAATCGCGTAGGGAACGAGCAGGAACACGGCTACCCACAGCAGCGGTGGAAGCGTGATCGCGGCTCGATAAGCGCGGGAGAACATCAGCTTTTTCCCTGGGGCGGTTGAGCTTGCTGCACCTCGGACGCCCGGACCGGCACGGCATCCGCCGGCGAGAATTCAAGGTCAAGCTCTCCACTCCAATTCTCCTGGGTGGCGGCGCGAATGGAGAGCAGCAATCCGTCCGCGCATTCGACCTGAAGCAATTCGGTGGCCCCGTGAAAGGCCTGGCGCAGAATCTTTGCGCGAAAGCGCACTTTAGGCGCGCTGCCGGGACTTTGCGCAAGCCGGATATTTTCAGGGCGCAGAGAAAAAAGCCCGGGGCCATCGCGTAACCCGGTTCGCCAGGAAAGCGAATGGCAGCGCGCCACTCCGTCTTTTACTTCTCCGGCGAGCAGATTGGTGTGGCCGATGAACTGCGCGGTGTAGGCGGTTGCCGGACGGTTGTAAATCTCCCGCGGAGACGCAACCTGCTCCAGTTCTCCCATGCGCAGCAGCGCAATGCGGTCGGACATGACCATGGCTTCTTCCTGATCATGCGTGACAAACACGAAAGAGATGCCGACTTCGCGCTGCAGAGACTTCAACTCCACCTGCATCTGGCGGCGGAGGTTGGCGTCCAGTGCGGAAAGAGGTTCATCCAGCAACAGGAGCCGGGGGCGGTTCACCAGGGCGCGGGCCAGGGCGATGCGTTGCTGCTGTCCGCCGCTGATCTTGGCCGGCTTCGACGACGCGTAGGCGGTCATCTTGACCATGTCCAGCGCCTGTTCGACCCGGGTCGCGACCTCCTGCTTGGGCAAGCGTGGCGATTTTCAGTCCGTAACCCACATTTTCAGCGACCGTCAGATGAGGGAACAGAGCATAGTGCTGGAAGACGGTATTGACCCGGCGCCGATAGGGCGGCAAATGATCGAGGCGCTCGCTGCCCATGAGAATTTCGCCCGAAGTTGCGCTCTCGAAGCCGGCAATGATGCGCAGCAGGGTCGTCTTTCCCGAACCGCTTTCACCCAGGATGGTGAGGAATTCTCCCTCGGCTACTTGCAGGGAGATGTCACGCAGCACGGCGGTCTTGCCGAACGACTTGGCCAGGTTGCGGATCTCGAGCAGCGGAGTTGCCGATGGCGGCGCTGCGCTGTTAGCTGCGGGTTCGATTATGGTAGCCAATGTGATCCTTGTAGCGCCGGCCCTTCGACTACGCTCAGGGCAGGCTCAGCCGGCTGTCGTGCGGGCGTCCCGCCCGCACCATCGGGCCGGCAGGATGCCGGCGCTACTTTGTCCTACTGTGCTGCCTTTACTTCGTTCCAGATCTCGTTGTACTTGGCGCGGCGTGGCACATTTTGCCAGAAGTAAAGACGCGCCTGATAGTTGTCCACGTCGTCGAGGTGCAGTCCCTTGATCTCTTCCGGCGTCATCAGCTGAGCCGCCTGCGGATTCGCCGGAGTGTAGCCGGTGACATCGGTGACCTTCTTCTGAGTTCTGCGCCTCGATCATGTATTCCAGAAATTTGTAAGCCAGTTCCTTGTTTTCGCTGCCGGCGGTGATCATCAGGTGATCAATCCAGCCCGTGGTGTTTTCCTTGGGAATAGTCTCGCCCACGGGAAAATTGATCTTGCGGAGCTGGTTGGTCATCAGCGGCCAACCCATGGCCGCGACCACTTCGTGATTCTGGAAAAGGTTGGTGAGTTCGCCGCCGGTCGACCACATCTTTCGGATGTTGGGTTTCAGTTCCAGCAACTTCTTCTTTACAGCTTCGAGTTGCTCGTCGGTCAGGTTGTAGAGCTGGGATGGTTCGGGCTTGTCGTAACCGAGAACTTGCGCCGCCATGTAAACGGTCGAGAGATCGTCCCACACCGAAATCTTGCCGCGATACTTCGGGTCCCAGAAAACCGTCCAACTCTCGGGAGGTTTCGAGAAAACCGTGGTGTCGTAGATCAGCGGATCGGGTCCCCACATGAAGGGCACGCCGTAGACCTGTTCTTTCAAGCGCACCAGGGGCAGGGAAGTGAGTTGCGGCGAGAGCTGGCTGTAACTGGGAAGCTTGGAAAGATCGAGCGACAGCGCCAAACCAGCCGCCGCGATCGAAGTCGCGACATCGCTCGAGGGCGAGATCACATCGTAATTTCCCGCGCTGCCGCCGCGCAGCTTGGCCACCAGTTCATCGCTCGATCCCATGTAGGACGCGGAAATCTTGCAGTGATACTTCTCTTCGAAGCCGTGGACGAATGAGGGATCGGCATAACCCTCCCACACCAGCAGGTTCAGAGTGGGAGTCTTCCTGCCGCAGGAAACGATCAGCAAGACGGACGCAAAGAGTGAAAGTGAAAACGCGAGACGCCGCATCATGGCTTCTTCTCCGAAGCGGCCGCGGACGCCGGCCACGTGGATGCCTGGTAAACAACTTTTCCGCCTACCATGGTCAGCACTACCTCCATGTCGGCGATCTGGTTGGGTTCAATCTTGAAAAGATCGCGAGCCAGTACGATCAGGTCAGCCAGCTTGCCCGGCTCGATCGAACCTTCCGTTTTTTCGCGATGTCCCGCGAATGCCGCGCCGAGAGTATAGGCCCTGATCGCGTCCTCGAGGCTGATGCGTTCCTGCGGCTCAAAGCCGCCGGGAGGATCGCCCGCCGTGGTCTGCCGCAACAGCGCGTTCCGGACACCCGGCCACGGATTTATTGTGACGATCGGCCAATCGCTTCCGAAAGCCAGAACACCGCCTGCGCTCTCGATGCTGTGCCAGGCCCACGCCCTGTGCGCGCGCTCCGGCCCCACATTCGGAGCCCAGACGTTCAAGGTGTCGCTGTCGGGATAGGCGTGCAGCGGCTGAAAACTTGCAATCACTCCCAGCTTGCCGAAACGGGGAATGTCCGCCGCGGAGACGCACTCGATGTGCTCGATGCGGTGGCGGGCATCTTTCGTGTGATTGATGTTCTGCGCCTTCTCGTACGCGTCCAGCGCCTGCCGGATGGCGCGGTCGCCCACCGCATGGCTGAAGACCTGCACGCCGCGACGGTCCAGCTCCACCACCGCCGCTTGATAGATTGCCGGGTCCCACAGCAATTGACCGGACTGCGAGGGATCGTTCGTATAAGGCGACAACATGGCGGCGGTTCGAGTCTCGATCACGCCATCCAGAAAGAACTTGGCCGCGCCCGCCGAGATCCACTCGTCGTGATACTTCTCTTTTGCTTCAGTGATTTGATTGAGTTCTTCCGGCGTGACGGCCGGCGGATCCAGACGATACGCAAGATACATTCGAACCGACAACTCGCCGCTGCGATGCAGTTGCTCGAACAGGTCGACATCCTTAAGGTCGCCTATGCCTGCGCTCACGCTGCCGGCGACGTGCACCCGCACTACCCCGAAGCGATTGGCCTCCTTCAGCCCGGCGCGCAGTGCGCGCAATTTCTCTTCCCGGCCAGGCTCCGGAATAGCGTGGCGCATCACAGCGTCGGCCGCATCTTCCTTGACCGCACCCGTGGGTTCGCCTGTCTTCGCGTCGCGAACAAATGCGCCGCGGGCAGGGTCCACAGTCTCGCGAGTCACGCCTGCGAGCTGTAGCGCTTTGCTGTTGGCCCACCAGGTGTGGCCATCGAAGCCCTCCAGATAGACCGGGCGATCGGGAACGATTTCATCCAGATATTTTTTGTCCGGGAGTCCGGTGGGACTGAAGGCGGGGTAAGACCAGCCTCTGCCGAGCAGCCAGGATTGCTCCGGATGGAGCGTGGCAAACGCCTTCACACGATTCTGAATTTCCGCCACCGTGGTCGCGTCCGCCAGGTCGATCCTTTGCAACGCGAGTGAGCCATCGAGAAAGTGAACATGACAATCGGTGAAGCCGGGCAGAACCAACTTGCCCTTGGCGTCGATGACCTTGGTAGAAGTTCCGCGATAGTGGGCGATTTCTTGCACTCTACCTACGGCGAGAACCTTGTCTCCGCGGATGGCGACCGCTTCCGCCCAGGGCTGGCTGTCGTTCACGGTGTAGATCCGCGCATTCACGATCACCGTGTCCGCAGGCGCCGGCAGCTGCGCCCATGCCCCGGCTGACGAGCGCGAGGACGGGAAAAGATAATTAGAGCATGATGCCATCGGATGCGAGACTTGCCGGACTCGACCAAGATTTTCCCCATGATTCACGTTCTGAACGCGCCGCGCCCTAAAAGGTGGGCGGCGTGTTCACCCATAGCACCCAGGTTTCGCTGCGGCCCGGGTTCTTCCAGCTGTGCGGCGTAGCGCTTTCGAAGTAGAAACTGTCGCCCGGCTGGAGATGGTACTCCTCTCCCTCCAGCGAAATCTGCAACTCTCCCTGCAGGATGTACAGAAACTCTTCGCCCTCGTGGTGGTATGACTCGCCGCTGCCGCCCTGGGGAGCGATGCGGAACAGGTGCGGCTCCATGACGGTATTGCCCCAGGCGAGCAATTCCATGCGCACTCCCGGACCGGCATCGAGCACCTTGCGTTTGTCCGGAGACACCAGCCGGACATTCGATTCGGCGGGATCGAAAAAATCCAGGATGTTGGTTTTGTAAAAGCGCGCCAGCTTGCGCAGAGTGGAAACCGAAGCGCTCATGTGGGAGCGCTCGAGCGCGCTCAGAAAACCCAGCGAAATGCCCACTGCCTTGGCGACCTGCGCCAGAGAAAGCCCGCGGCGAATACGCAGATGGCGCAGGCGCGCGCCGATCGCATTGGAGGCGCCGTTCGGCGAGGGCTTCACCAGGCCGTCGCGCTTGAGCATCTGCACGATCGCGGCCGCATTCAAGCCGCGCACCTTGCGCAGGAAGCGCGCCCGCTTGAGCAGCTTCACATCCTCCGGGCGCGTACAAGCGGTACTTGCTGGCGGTGCGGTGCGGACGGGTAAGGCCCAGGCTTTCCCAGGAGCGAATGACCGAAGGGGAAACGCCGACCAGTCGCGCCACGTCGCCGATTTTCAAGTAGGATTTTCGCTCCGCCGTCTTCATGCCAAAACCTATCCCAAACCCTGCTCTCGATGTGTTTTGCGGATCAGACGTAACGCTATTTTTTGCTTGACAGTTCGCGGAGAGTGCTTCTAACCTTGCGCGATTATAGCAAGGTTTGCTTGGGACGCAATACGCGGGTTTCGTAAAAAAATCGCACTTGAGATCCGGAGGTTTCCCCCATGATTCCCTCGACGGCGCGTCGTGCCCCGGCTTTCTGGCTGGCATCGTTTGGGTTGTTGGCAGTGCTCCTGGCGCCCGCTTTCGGACAGAGCACGGGCGGACGAGTCCTCGGGCGCGTAGCTGATCCCACCGGCGCCGTGCTGGCCGATGCCAGCGTGCGTTTGACCAACCAGGCCACCAGCGTTGCCCGCGACACCAAAACCAATGCCAGCGGGGATTACAGCTTCCTGGAGGTCGTGCCCGGCGTCTACACCGTCGAATTTGAGCTGGCTGGTTTCAAGAAGAATGTGCAGAAGAATGTGACCGTCGAAGTGAACGGTGTGGTCACGCTGAATTCGATCCTGCAAATCGGTCAGGCCCAGGAAGTGGTGGAAGTGACTTCCGAAGCCCCACTGGTGGACACGACCAGCACCCAGCTGGGAGCGGTGGTCAATGACCGCACGGTCGCGGGCCTTCCTTTGAATTCGCGCGATACCTACCAGTTCCTGCAACTGCAGCCCGGCGTCATGTCAACCGTCGGGTCCAGCAACTCCATCGATCTACGGCAGCAACAATGCCGGCGCAGTTTCGGTGAACGGGGGCCGGGGGCGGTCCAACAATTTCAACGTTAACGGTGGCGACGCCAATGATCAGTTCGTGAATCTGCCAACCGTACAGCCCTCGCCCGATAGCATCCAGGAATTCCGCGTCCTGACCAACACCTTCGACGCCGAATACGGCCGCAACTCGGGTTCGGTGGTCAATGTGGTCACCAAGTCGGGCACCAACTCGTTCCACGGAAACGTATACGAGTTCTTCCGAAACAAGGTCCTGAATGCCCAGGGCTATTTGAATTCGGTGAAGCCGGACCAGAAGCAGAACCAATTCGGCGGCACGTTTGGCGGGCCGATCCTGAAAGACCGGACATTTTTCTTCGCATCGTATGAAGGCCGCCGCGTTCGCCAGGGCATCCCGTCGCCTACCGTGACGGTGCCGACTCTCGCGGAACGCCCTAGCGCCACTCAGGCTTTTGGAGACTTCACTGACGCCGGCGGTTTCAGCCCTACCGCGGTTCTGAACAATTCCAGCAACTTGAGCAGCCGTCCGGGGTGTCAGGCAGCGATTACTGCCAACGGTGGCGCGCCGCTGTCAGACGGCGTACTTTACACCAGCATTTTCCCGAACAGTCAGATACCGCTGGCTTGCATGGACCCGACGGCGGTGGATCTTCTCCAGTTTGTTCCCTCTGCCTAATTCCGGCACGAATCTGATTCAGACCGTTCCGGTGCAGCCGACACGCGGTGACCAGGCAACTTTCAAGTTTGATCACAAGATCAACGACAGCCAGAGCTTCAGCGCCTACTACTACTTCACCGATGATCGCGACCACCCAGCCCTTTGCCAACTTTCAGCTGGCTGGCGCCAACGTTCCAGGATTCGGCAGCAAGATCGCAGAGCGCTTTCAGCAATGGAACATCTCGCACACCTGGACCGTCAGCAACGAGTTCGGTCAACGAATTCCGTTTCAACTACAATCGCGAAGCCCAACGGACCTTCCAGCATCCCCAGACGACCAGCCTGGTGCAGGATTCGTGCCCCCCGGCGCCCACCTGGCTGACCAGCGTTACTGGTCCGGTGCCTTGTTTCTCTGACGGCACTCCGGGCAATGATACCGGCATACATCCGGGGCTGGGCGCGACCCGTGAGGGCTTGCCGTTCATTCAAATTTCAGGCGGTTTCAATCTTGGCAACAATGCAGAAGGTGAGCTGCCGCAGGTTGGGAACTCGTTCCAGTGGTCGGACAACTTCACCAAGGTTTCCGGGAACCATACCTTCAAATTCGGTGGCGATCTTCGCCGCCAGCGGTTCGACCAGACTCTCTACTTCAACGTAAGCGGCGAATACTTTTACTTTGGCGGCGGCACGAACGATCCGGGCTCATCCAATCTGTTTCCTAACTTTCTCCTGGGCCTGCCCGACCAGTATGGACAAGGATCACCCCAGACCGAAAATGTGCGCAGCACTTCAACTTACATGTTTGCCCAGGACAGCTGGAAGATCAAACCGAATCTGACCCTGAACTATGGTCTGCGTTGGGAGTTCAATACGCCGATTGCAGACATCGGCCACCGGGTTCAGACGTTCCGTCCCGGCCAGAGCACTCAAGTCTTCCCCTGCCTCGACACCGGCGCTAACGACTGCGCCTCACAGTTTCCAACCGGTCTGGTGGTGCCCGGGGACAAAGGCGTGCCGAACGGTCTGACGCAGTCCTACTATAAAGCGTTTGCGCCTCGCTTCGGCCTTTCCTGGAGTCCCGGCAAGTCGGGCAAGACCAGCATTCGTGCGGGTTGGGGTTTGTTCTATAACCCGATTGAGCAACTCGTATTGGAACAGTTCAGTGCCGAGCCTCCCTTTGGCGGCAGCATCATCAACTCCAACACGCAGTTCAACACCCCGTTTGTGGGCCAGGATGGAACTGTCTTTCCCAACGTCTTTGGCGGCTTCATCACGCCCAAGCCGGGAACGGCGGTGGACTGGTCCCGCTACGAACCGATCCTCCTGTTCGGCCAGTTCCAGCCCCATATGCGCGCTCAAACCACCGCGCAATACAACCTGGGCATCCAGCGTGAGCTGACCAACGACATGAAGCTGCAGATCAATTATGTGGGCTCGCAGGGCCACCGGCTTCTGGCCACGCACGACATCAATTTCGCCAATCCCCAGACTTGTCTCGATATCAACACCATCGAGGGTGCCGGTACGTGCGGTCAATTTCTGGAAGACAGTCAGTACCAGTTGACGATTCCCGACGGCTTCAAATTTCACATGCCGAACGGTACGATTCAGACTGGCGCGGCCGGGGGCACACCGATCAATCTGGTGGGCCTGCGTCCGTTCTCCTCACCGAATTGCGATCCCTTAACCAGCGTGGGTTGCCCCGCCAACGGCGTTCCCGTGTTCACCAGCATCTTTGCTCAAGACACGATCGCCAACTCAGCCTACAACTCACTGCAAGCCTCTTTGGAGAAGCGTTTCTCCCACGGGCTTCAATTCGAGGCAGCCTATACCTGGAGTAAATCGTTTGACGAGGCTTCCAGCTTTGAAGGCATTCTGAATCCTATCGATCCCCGGCGCAGCCGGTCTCTTTCACTCTTTGACGCGCGGCACCGGATTGTCTTCAGTTACGTTTGGGAGATTCCTGTGCCCAAGTACGCGGGTTTCAAGGGGGGAATCCTGAATGGCTGGTCGTTGTCCGGGATCACTACCTTCCAGACCGGTTTTCCCATCCGTATAACTTCCAGCGCCGATAATGAACTGATGAATAGCTTCGACTTCGAACTGCCAGGCGAGCCCTTGCAACTGAAAAAGTTCAAGACCCAGAATCCGAATACGACGGGCTGTGCTTACGAAACCGGGCCTACCGATCCGAGTGGCAGCGGCGCCCCGTGTTCACCGGTTACCAACCAGTTTTTTGATCCGAATACCTTCACGGAAGACACTACGGCGTTCCCCTCGATTCTGGGGACGATTCCCGATACCAAGCGCACTGTATGCTGTGGTCCCCACATCAGCAATACCGATCTCGCGATTCTCAAAGCGCTCCCCATCAGCGAGAACAAGCGCATGGAGTTTCGCGCCGAATTCTTTAACATTTTCAATCACACGCAATTCCTGAATCCGGACGGGAACAGCAGCGATGGGTCCCAGTTCGGACAGCTCACCGAGACGCGTGATCCGCGGCTGGTACAGTTTGCGTTGAAGTTCTATTTCTAGCGGGAAAGCAGTAGAGTAGAGACAGCTTTACCACCCCGGGCGGCTGCGGCCGCCTGGACATCCTAATGGCCGCAATCACAGCGGCTTGAGCCATTCCTGGAGACTCCCGATGTACCCCGCATTGCAGAAAGAGCTCGAAACTTTCGAGCGTCGCACGCCGAAATCCGCCGCTGCTCACAAGAAAAACCTCAAGCGCATTCCGCTGGGGGTGGCCAGCAACTATCGCGCTTATGATCCCTACCCGATTTTTGTGAAAGAAGGGCAGGGCAGCAAGTTTCGCGACCTCGATGGCAACGAATACATCGATCACAACCTGTGCTTCGGCGCGCTCATGGCCGGACATTGCCATCCTGCGGTGATGAAGGCGGTGGAAAAACGCCTCAGCACCGGCACCATGTTCGGTATGCCCCACGATATGGAGTGGGAGTTGGCCGAAGAAATCTGCAACCGCTTTCCGGTCGAGATGGTGCGCTTCGGCAACAGCGGGACGGAAGCCACCATGCATGCTATCCGTCTGGCCCGCGCTGCTACCGGCCGCGACAAGATCGTTAAGTTTGAAGGCGCTTATCACGGCCTGCACGACTCCGCCCTGGTCAGCGTGAAGCCTCACGCGCCTGACTACGGCGATATCAACGCTCCTACCTCTGTACCCGGCGGCCTCGGAGTGCCGAAATCCGCCGTGGCCAACGTTCTGGCGGCGACCTTCAATGACTTGACTAGCGTGGAGCTGCGCTTCAAGCAGAATCCTGGTGAGATCGCCGCCATCATCCTCGAGCCTATTCTGATGAATGTTGGACTCTGCATACCCCAGGCTGGATTTCTACAGGGGCTGCGCGAGATTGCCGACAGGAACGGCGCATTGCTGATCTTCGACGAAGTGAAGACCGGCGCAAAGCTGGGATGGGGCGGCGCCTCCGAATATTTCGGCGTAACGCCGGACATGATTTGCCTGGCGAAGTCGATCGGCGGAGGCTTGCCGCTGGCGGCGTTTCTGGCTCACAAATCTGTCATGGACCTGATTTCGCAGCACAAGGTCTTTCATGGCGGCACCTACAACACCAATCCGGTTTCGATGGCGGCAGGTTTGGCCACGTTCCGCGAAGTGCTCACCCGCGAAAACTACGCGCACGTCGACAAACTCAGCAAGAAACTGAGCGAAGGCTACAAGAAAATTGTCTCTAAGTCTGGATTACAGGGTTACATTGCCAGCGCCGGCGCCAACGGTGCATTGATGCTCTATCCCAGAGAGATTCGCAACTATCGCGACTGGGAAGCCATCGATGTCGATCTGTGGCGGCACTACTGGTTCGCCATGGTGAACCGCGGCGTGATGGCGCAACCCTACTGGTGGGATGAGCAATGGACCATTTCCGTTCAGCACACCGAGGCCGATATCGACAAACACCTGGCTGCGTTTGACGACGTGGCTCCCGCCCTGGCCAAGGCGCAGCAGGAGCGTGTAGGAGAAGTGGTCGCAGTGGGACATTAGTTTTCTTGTAGCGCCGGCATCTTGCCGGCTGTCGCGAGGGCATCCTGCCCTCGCAGTGGGGGCGGGACGCCCCCACGACAGCCGCCGGGACGGCGGCGCTACAAAAGCGAAATCGAGGAGCCAGATTGTCCGCGAATGATCCTGACCAGCCGCATCTCAAGCGCGTCCTCGGCCGCGCCGACCTGGTCTTGTTGTTCGTGGTTGCCATCTTCAACTTGAACGTGGTTCCGTCCATTGCGGCCAATGGCGGGGTCACAGTCTGGTTGTGGATCATATCGTTGCTGTTGTTCTTCTGGCCGCAAGGCATCGCTGTCATTGAACTGGCCCATCGCTATCCCGGCGAAGGTGGCGTGTATTTGTGGGCCAAGGAGGTGTTCGGAGACTTCCACGGCTTTCTCTCCGGCTGGTGCTATTGGACGAACAACATGCTGTACGTCCCGACGGTGATGCTTTATTTCGTTGGCGTATCGGTATTCGCTCTTGGGCCTAACCATCAGGCCCTGGCCGACAACAAGGTGTTTGCCCTGGTGGCGTCGGTGGCATTGCTGATCGTCCTGGTTGTACTCAATATCGTGGGCCTGGGCGTAGGGAAGTGGGTCAACAACCTGGGCGGCATTGGAACGGGCATTGCCGCAGCCACGCTGATCGGATTGGGACTGGTCATCTGGCTGAAATTCGGCACAACCATAAGCGCCGCAGACTTCAAGGTTCCCGCGAATCCGCGCTTCGTGCTCAACTCGTTTGGGGTGATTTGTTTTGGACTGGTGGGCCTGGAATTGGCCTCCGTCATGGGAGACGAGATTCAGGATCCGCGCCGCACTCTGCCGGGCGCGGTGGCCTGGGGTGGAGTGCTTTCCGGCCTGCTTTACATCGGGGCAACACTCACCCTGCTGATCGCGGTCAGCAAGGACCAGATCAGCGTCTTGCAGGGCATTGTGCAGGCCGTAGGCCACATGGCAGACCGGGTAGGAGCGGGGTGGATTTTGGCGCCGTTTGCTATTTTGCTGAGTTTTTCGATCGCAGGAATCGGCTCGGCATGGCTGGGGGGCTCGGCACGCATTCCGTTCGTGGCCGGCCTCGATTCGTATATGCCGGCATGGATGGCCAAGGTGCATCCGCGTTACTCGACTCCCTATGTCGCGCTGATTGTTCATGCCGCGGTTTCGATGGTCCTGATCGTGATGAACTTCGCGGGCGCGGGCGTGCAGGAGACTTTCCAGAAGATGCTGTCGTTGGCCGTGGTGCTTCAGTTGATCCCGTTTCTCTATATGTTCGGGGCGCTGATCAAACTCGCGTTGAATTCTTCCGCGGGAGAGGGGCACTACAGCAAGACGACCCTCATGTTTGCCGGGATCAGCGGCCTGATTACGACAACCCTGGGAATTGTGCTGGTATTTTTCCCGGCGCAGCAGATCAGCTCGTTGTGGTTGTATGAAGTATGGATGTTCGGAGGCACGCTTTTTTTCATCGGGATGGCGGCATTCTTGTTCTACGTGTATGGCCGCCGTAAGGCGCAGAGAGCGAACCTCGGTGCTGGCGTTGCGGCCGTGCGCCCGGGCGAAGCTCGCATTGACGCGAGGTAGAAGGAGCACATTATTATGCCCGGCGGAGTAAAAACCGACGTACGCACTTATCAGCTTTACATCAATGGCGAATGGGTCGACAGCAAGTCGAATAAAACTTTTCCGGTCTATGATCCTGCAACCGAAGAAGTGATCGCACAGGCTCCGGACGCCAATGCTGAGGACGTGAATCGCGCCGTCGCAGCCGCCAAGGCAGCCTTTGAAGATGGTCCCTGGGCGACTACGACTGCCCAGGAGCGCGGCCGCGTGCTGTTCCGCCTCGCCGAAAAGATTCGCCAGAATACCGCCATGCTGGCGGAACTGGAATCGCGCAACACCGGCAAGCCGATCGTTGAAGCGGAATATGACATCACCGACGTCGCCACCTGCTTTGAGTATTACGGCGGGCTCGCTACAAAAATTCTCGGATACGTGAATCCGGTTCCTGACAATGCCATGAGCCTTACGCTCAAGGAGCCGATCGGAGTCGCAGGCCAGATCATCCCGTGGAATTATCCGCTCCTGATGGCGGCGTGGAAACTGGCTCCGGCGCTTGCCGCGGGCTGCACCTGCGTGCTCAAGCCAGCTGAACAGACACCAATCACGGCGCTGGAAATGGCGAACTGGCTGGCCGACATTGGCCTTCCGCCCGGCGTGGTCAATATCATCACCGGCTTCGGCGAGACTTGCGGCGCGCCGCTGGTGCAGCACCCTGATGTCAACAAGATCGCTTTCACCGGCAGTGCGGCAGTGGGAAAAATTATCGTCAAACAGGCCGCCGATACGGTCAAGCGCGTGACTCTCGAACTCGGCGGAAAGTCGCCCAATATTTTCTTCGCGGACGCAGATTTTGAAGCGGCTATCGACGGCGCTCTCTTTGGCGTCTTCATAAATCAAGGTGAGGTCTGTTCCGCCGGAAGCCGCATCCTGGTCCAGAAGCCCATATACAAGAAGTTTGTCGATGCCATGGCGGCGAAGGCCAAGACCATCAAGCTGGGAGCGCCTCTCGACCGCGACACGAAAATGGGGCCGCTGGTGAGCAAAGAGCAGTACGACCGGGTTCGTTCCTACCAGGAAGTGGGAAAAAAAGAAGGTAAGCTCGCAGCCGGCGGTGGACGGGCCGAGAAGTTCGCCAAAGGCTATTACGTGGAGCCTACAATTTTCTACGATCTCGATAACAGCGCCCGTATCGCCCGCGAGGAAATTTTCGGACCGGTCGCGGCGGTCATCCCATTCGAAGACGAGAAAGATGCGGTGAAGATCGCAAACGATTCTCCCTACGGACTTGCGGCCGCGGTCTGGACTCGCGACATTTTCAAGGCGTTCCGCACCGTGAAGTCGCTGCGCGCCGGCATCGTCTGGGTCAACCACATGCAGCCGACCTACGTGGAAGCGCCCTGGGGCGGATACAAGCAATCCGGCTTTGGACGCGAACTGGGGCCATGGGGCATCGAAGAGTATCTCGAAACGAAACAGGTGCATATCAATTTGAACGAAGCCCCCATCGGCTGGTACTGAGAACTGACAACTTCTGACTGGAAACTGGGGCCATAAAAAAACGTCTTTGGCCTTTGGTCGTTGGCTTCAAAACCGCACAGAGAAATAATCATGGCAACTATTGAACTAAAAACCGCGATTCCTGGACCGAAATCTAAGGCACTGGCTGATCGTCGGGCTGAGGCAATTCCGCGAGGGCTTTCGATTGGCGCTCCCGTCTACGTGGCCAAGGCCGAAGATGCCTGGCTGGAAGATGTAGACGGCAACCGCTTCCTGGATTTTGCCGGCGGCATCGGATGCCTCAACGTAGGGCACCGCCGTGAGCCGGTAGTCGCTGCCGTCAAGAGTCAGCTCGATCGCTTTCTGCACACTTGTGTCCAGGTGACGCCTTATGAAAGCTACGTGCGCCTCGCCGAACGCATGAACCAGGTGACCCCAGGCAAGTTTCCCAAGAAAACATTTTTCGTCAACAGCGGCGCTGAAGCGATAGAGAACGCGGTAAAGATCGCACGAGCACACACCGGACGATCGGGCATCGTTGCCTTCGAGGACGCATTCCACGGGCGCACCATGATGACGCTGGCGCTGACCAGCAAGACCCATCCTTATAAGGCTGGCTTCGCTCCTTTTCCGGGCGATGTTTACCGGATTCCGTATGCCTACTGCTATCGCTGCTCCTATTCGCTGAAATATCCGTCATGCGATTTGTTCTGCGCCCGACACCTTGAAGACACCTTCAAGCGAGTGGTCGCCTCCGAGGATGTAGCGGCCGTAATTGCCGAGCCGGTCTTGGGCGAAGGCGGGTTCGTGGTTCCTCCCCAGGATTTTTTTCGAGTACTGATGGAGATTTGCCACAAGCACGGCGTGTTGTTTATCGCAGATGAAGTGCAAAGCGGTTTCGGCCGCACCGGCCGCCTCTTTGCCAGCGAATACTACGGCATCGAGCCGGACATCATAGTCACCGCAAAATCGCTGGGCGGCGGACTTCCGCTGGCGGCTGTCACTGGCCGTGCGGAAATCATGGACGCGCCGGGTCCCGGCGGGCTAGGTGGCACGTTCGCCGGCAATCCGCTCTCCTGCGCGGCCGCTCTTGCGGTGCTCGATATCTTCGAACATGAAAACCTGCTGGCTCGCGCCAATGAACTGGGCGATCGTTTCCAGAAGCGGGCGCGGCAGTGGCAAAAGCGCTGGCCGATTGTCGGCGATGTCCGCGGACTGGGCGGTATGCAGGCGATTGAGTTAGTGCGTTCGGCGGAAACCCGCGAACCGGCGCCCGAGGAAACTAAACAGATCTCGCAATACTGTTACGAGCACGGCCTGATTACAATTACCGCAGGTTCTTATTCCAACGTGGTCCGCGTGCTGGTGCCGCTGGTGGTGACCGATCCGCAGTTGGACGAGGGGCTGGATGTGCTCGAGGCCGCGCTGCAGATGGTGTGTGAAGGATCGAAGAAGGGCGCGGTGCCGCAGCCAGTTTAGCTCCTGGTGCTCGCCGGGACTGTATCAAGATCGGGATGAATTTATGACTGTCGCAACGGCTACGCTCACTAAAGTTCCCAATTACGTTAACGGACAATGGGTCGATTCCACGGCCACCGAATGGCTTGACGTCACCAATCCGGCCACCGGCGAGGTAATCGCCCAGACTCCGCTGTCCGGTGCCAGCGAGGTGGCGGCCGCAATTGAAGCTGCAGCCTCAGCCTTCCCGGAATGGCGGCGGACGCCGGCGGAGGATCGCATTCAGCCGCTGTTCAAGCTGAAGCACATCCTCGAAGAGCAAATTGAGGACCTGGCTCGCATTCTCACCACCGAGAACGGCAAGACCTTTACCGAGGCCAAAGCCGAGCTACGCCGCGCCATTGAGAACGTTGAGGTGGCTTGTGGCATACCCACCATGATGCAGGGCTACAACCTCGAAGATGTCGCGCGCGGCATCGACGAGATGATGATCCGGCAGCCCTTGGGCGTGGTCGCCGCGATCGTTCCCTTTAATTTTCCGGGGATGATTCCGTTCTGGTTTCTGCCCTACGCGATCGCCACCGGAAATACTTTTGTTCTGAAGCCGTCGGAGCGGGTGCCGCTCACCATGAAGCGGGCGTTTGAGTTGATGGAGAACATCGGACTGCCCAAGGGCGTGGTCAACCTGGTAAACGGCGGGAAGAACGCGGTCAATGCTCTGCTCGATCATCCCAAGGTTCGAGCCATCAGCTTTGTCGGGTCTACGCCGGTGGCGCGGTACGTGTACGCGCGGGCGGGCGAACACGGGAAGCGGGCGCAGTGCCAGGGCGGAGCCAAGAACCACGTCATCGTGCTGCCGGACGCCGATATGAAGATGACCACGCAGATCATCGGTGACAGCGCTTTCGGTTGCGCCGGACAGCGCTGCCTGGCAGTCTCTGTAGCGGTAACCGTCGGCGAGGCGCAAAAAACTTTCCGTGATTCGATTACCGAGGCGGCCGCGTCTTTGCGAGTGGGTAACGGTCTCGATGAAGGCGTTCAAATGGGACCGGTCATCACGCCACTGAGTAAGACTCGAGTCGAGACGCTGATTGCAACGGGCGAGAAGCAGGGAGCGAAGATACTACTCGACGGGCGCAATTCCCGGATTCCGAAAGGTGAATCAGGAAACTTCGTGAAGCCGACCGTTCTCGACGCCGTTCCCGTTACCAGTGAACTGACCGAGACCGAAATTTTTGGCCCGGTGCTGAGCCTGGTTCACGCCAATGACATGGATGAGGCTCTTGCGTTCCTCGAGCGCAGCCCGTACGGCAATCAGGCGTCACTCTTCACATCGAGCGGGGCGGCGGCGCGCCGCTTTCGCTACGAAGCGCCGGCCGGCAACATCGGCATCAACATCGGCGTGGCGGCGCCTATGGCGTACTTTCCTTTCAGCGGATGGAAAGATAGTTTCTTCGGCATCATGCACGCCCAGGGGCGCGACGCCATCGAGTTCTATACAGAAAAGAAGATCGTGGTCGAGCGCTGGGCAAAAGACCACTCGCGCAAATTTTAGCGGGGATAAACCCCTTATCGACCGGGCCTAACCTGGCGGATTACCTTGGTGATCTTTTTTAGCCTTGCTCTCCACCTGACAATAGGGTTAACGAAGGCGGAGCAGGTTTGGCCCACATTGTCAGAAACATCACGCGCAGTCCAAGGCGAGTTTGTGTTCGGAATAGCTGGTTAGGCATTTTTTGCCTTTTTTCCGCCCTGCTGAACGCGCAAACACCTGATTCAGCTCCTGAGACTGAACGCCCCATCCCCATCCTCACCGGAAATGCCGGCTATTTCACCAACGTCAATGGCGGCGAAACCGAACTCGTTCCCTCGATCACTCCTGTCCTGTTGGTGCCGTTGGGAGATCGCTGGTTAGTCGAAACCAGGGCGGAATTTGAAGGCGCTTTCGAACGCCCCGACGGAGGCGGATCTTACGGCGGAAAGGTGGATCAGGAAATCAATTACTTGCAGCTGGACTACATTGCCAACCGCTACCTGACAGTTACGGCGGGACGATTTCTGACTCCTTTCGGCATTTATAACGAACGTCTCTACCCCATTTGGATCCGCAGCCTGCAGCCCACACCGCTCATCTTCCCGCTGGGAACCGGTTCGAGCGACGGGGTTATGTTGCGCGGTGGATTTTCCCTGAGTCCGAAAGTCAATCTGAATTACGCAACTTATTTCTCCACGTTGAGCACGTTGAACAAGTTCGAATCCGACCGCACGGCGGGCGGCCGTCTGGGCTTCTTCTTCCCGGGCCCACGTATCGAGGCCGGAGTCTCATTTCAGAAAGAGTTGCAGGACGAGCGATCGAACGGCTTTGGTTTTCATTTTGCGTGGCAGCCGGTTGCGATTCCACTCAATCTACGATCCGAGTACGCTCGCACTCACGACGGCAGCGGTTATTGGATCGAAGCCGCATACCGCCTGAGCCAGGTGCCGTTCTGGCAGAAGGCCCTGCGCCGCACTGAGATCGTGGGGCGCGGGCAGCAATTGTTCGCCGGAGAGATCGATGAGGATGAGGCCGAGGAGTATGGTTTGCCCGACGTGAACACCCGCCAGGGAGATTTCGGGCTGAACTACTACATCAAGGATGGCCTCAAAGCTTCGGCCAGTTACAGCCGTCGCTTCAATTCCGATGGGAATGTGAATCTATGGACAGTTGGGCTTGCCTACCGCTTTGCTTTTCCTCTGGGACGGATGGGGCAATGAAAACAGGGACAGCAGCTCTGATGGCAACGCTTGCCCTGGCATCGTCGCTGTACGCTGCTGATCCGCCGCGCAAGGGCGAAAACGACAGCGCCAGCATAAGCACACCGGTGGCCCGAAGCGGCGCCGACGCCGATGCCATGCGCGTGCAAGGCGAGCAACGGTTCCGCGCCAACTGCAGCCGCTGCCATGCCGCTCCGCACAAGTTTCCGCCGCGCATGATGGCGACCATTGTCCGTCACATGCGGGTACGAGCCACGATTACGGATGAGGACATGCGGCTCGTGCTGTTCTATATGACGCAATAGCAAAAAACAGGGGACCAGCTAGTATGACAGGCCGCACCAGAGCGCTGTGCTGGATGATATTGGCGGCCGCGGTTCCAGGTATTTCTGGTCAGACCCAGACACACCAGGATCAGCTGCACATAATCGAGATAGTGGCCGATAAAGACAGTCGCTATAAGTCCCCGGCCGGGGGCAAGCCGGAAATCACGTTGAAGGCTGGCGAGCCGGTCCTGCTTCGCGTCTTGGCGCACAAGGCAAAATCGTGGAATCGGGACGGATCGATCCATGGTTTCACCCTGTTGCGCGCCACTGACCGGACCAAAGTAGAGGGTTGGAACCTGCTGTTGCGGCCCGGTCAGCAGGAGTTTCAGCTGGTCGCGCCCGCGGAGCCCGGTGAATACGTGGTGGTGTGTACGGTAATTTGCAGTGAAGATCACGAAGGCATGAACATGCGATTGCTGGTTGTGCCCTAGATATTCAAGGAGTCTTCGATGCGCAGGAATTTGATCTGGGTGGGATGCTGGTTGCTGGCGACAGCTGCGTCGGCGGGTGCGGCCGACAGCAAATCGCAAATATTCCGCGGAGAGATCGGCGATACCCAGTGCGCTCTGAACGTTCATTCGATGACGCGTTCGCATGCCGAGATGTTGAAGTCGAAGAAGATGGGCGGGACAGCCGGCGCTTGCGCGACCTATTGTGTGCAATACCTGGGCGGGGATTTTGTGCTTTCGTCGAAAACCGACGTTTATCGCCTCGACAATCAGAAAAGAGTAAGTCTCTTCGCCGGACAGAGAGTAAAGATAACCGGCGCGCTGGATTCAAAAAGCAAGACGATCCATGTCGTAGATATTAAGCCGGAGCAGTAAGACTCGGCTGGTGTCCCTCAGCTGGCTTATTTTCCTACCAATTCTTTTTCGCTGCTATTTTTCCCCGCTTCGGAAATCACGTAGACCATCAGAATTCCCAACTCCGGCTCAATCGGATGGCGATATCGCGGATGAGGAAAGACGATGTAATACACCGCCGGGTATAAGAGGATCAGCCAGAAAAACAGCCAGGCCCCCGGCCTGTGCTGCCTTAAAGCGAGTCCCAGGCCCCAGAAGGCCAACACCGATGAAGCCAGGAAAATCGAGTTTTTGAGGGGGGCAAGCGCCGCGATCTCCGACAATCGAGGGACGCCGCCCCAGTAATAAATGAAGCGTTTGAGGCTCACGCCCGCGAAGCGCGCGTAGTCTTCGCGAATAAATGCAAGCGCCTCGCGCTTCCGCTCAGCCACGTAAGCGATTTCACCCATCTGTTGATAGCGGCGCATCTCATAAACATTCTGGGTGGGATGAAGATATTCTCTCCACGTTCCGTCGGCTCCGGGACCGTTGCCGATACGCAACTCGGCGCCGAAGTTCGAGCGCAAAGATGCCACTCCCATGGTTCGATGATTCCGAGCCAGCCACGGCGCGACGCAGGCAAGAAATACCAATGCCGAAAGCGCAACTCCAGCCAGCGAAGATTTCCCGCTTTTCTGTCGCCGATACCACGCCCACAATCCGGATGCGGGCAGGAATGCCAACAAAGAAGTGTTGGTCAACCCCGCGATTCCCCAGAGCAGCCCGAACCCGATCCACGGCACCCATCCGTCTGTTTCTTCCAGGTCGAGGGCCAGCCAGAAAACCAGCGCCAGCAGCAAAGCCGCCAGACTTGTCTCCCAGACCCAGCGCGTGCACCAGTACATTACCGGCGGCATCACGGCCCAGAGCCACGCAGTCCAGATCGCCAGCTTTTCGTCGAAGCATCGTTTGGCGATCAGGAAAATTGGAATGCAAGTGAGCGCGGAGAAGAAGCTGTTGATGCCCAGCAGCACCAGCGCCGAGGCGTGGGTGTAAACCCCGAACAACTTGAAAACTCCTGCAATGAGGAATGGATAGAGCGGCGGTTCCCAGGCCGTCGGCCCAGTGATCCCGCTGAAGGGATTGCTGAAACCCTGGCCTTGAGCGAGGGAGCGTCCGATGCGGCCCATTTCCCAGCCAAAGCTGAAGTTGTCGTCAAAGGTCTTGAACTTGTAGGTGTGGGCGACGACGATCCAGCCAAAGCGGAGCGCGAACGCGACGAATACCATCCAGAAGAAGGATGTGCGGGCCTTACTCCACCAGCAACTGAATGCGCCCGGGTCTTTCATGGACGTTGGGGGAATATTTGTGGTGGCTTCGGCCATGATTGGCCCGGCAGGACGCCGGGACAGTTCCATTTGTAGCTGATACACCTGCGACCAGCAATATCTGAGTGAACGTGACGTGTCTGCGGTGATACGAAAGGGGGTCGTCCTGCGAATGGGTGTTAGACGTGGAACTTTACTGGTCGTTTCGATTGAATCAGGCGTCTGGCGCGGACTCGCTTCAAGTCCATTCTCACCATCCATGTGGCGATGAGGAAAATGGGCAAGTACCACTCTATCCGTGAGACGGCATCTGGCGTGACACCTGGTTCCAGCACAGACCTCTCTGGACGAGAAGGATCAAAGGACACGAAAACGGTAGACCCCGGAGCATAAGCCTGCACCGCGGGTTCGGCGGTATGTCGCCTCCAGTAGTACGCGTCACCTAAGCGGTAGGTGTTGCCTGTGTAGGTTGTGTTTCCCGCCGTATAAGCATAGGTGATCACCGGATGATAGAAACGCCGCCCAGAGACTATTTGAGAGGTCAAAATTCTGCCCGGTGCCTTGGGCCATTTCGCGCTGGAGATGGCCTGAAAGAGGTCGACGGTGCCGTACGACACAAGGACGAGCGACCCAACGAGCACTATGGGTCCTCTCCACTTGATCTCGAGAATCTCCGTCACCCAACCCATGATTCCTGTCGTTGACACTCGTTTGGCCCGCGCCTAGACTGAATGGTTCCTGCGATCGCTCGCGGGCGCGCGGTGATCATATTGTAGCTGGACGCTGGTCACCGCAGAGATAGAGGACACTCCATGGGCTGGCTGCAGAACAAGTTCGAAAAGAATTTCATGATTACCACGGTGGACTACGTGTTCAACTGGGCGCGTAAGTCTGCGGTTTGGCCAATGACGTTCGGTTTGGCGTGCTGCGCTATTGAGATGATCGCCTCTTCGACAGCGCGCTTCGATATTGCCCGCTTCGGCTCTGAGGTGTTTCGCCCCAGCCCGCGGCAGAGCGACCTGATGATCGTGGCCGGCACCGTGACCTTGAAAATGGCGCCGGTAGTGAAGCGTATCTACGACCAGATGCCTGATCCCAAGTGGGTGATCTCGATGGGCGCGTGCTCGTCGGTCGGAGGTCCGTTCAATACCTATGCGGTGCTGCAGGGCGTGGACAAGATCGTCCCCACGGATGTGTATGTGATCGGCTGCCCCCCGCGTCCGGAGAATTTGTTCTATGCGCTGCTCAAGCTGCAGGACAAGATTGATCAGATGTCGCTGGCTAAGCGTCCCACCGAAGTCCGGCTCGATCCCAACATGGTGGAGAATTTCAAGCGTCAGGTCATGATCGCGCAGACGCTGCAACCGAAGTGACCGCGTTTATCGGGCGTGAGCGAAGCGGGAGCCCGATGCGGTCATCCCGAGCGCCGCGAGGGATCTCCGGCTGTCGGCTCTCAAGCCGTCAGCGTTCAGCCGTCAGCTCTCAGTAAGACCGTCACTGACCAAGGTCCTATGTCGAGTTTTGTGAAGCTTGCCGCTCAATCCGAACTCCCGCCCGAGGGCGAGGCCAAAGAATTTCCCCTGGGGGACAAAGTAATCTGCGTAGCCAACGTGAATGGAACTATTTCTGCCATGGACAACGTCTGCCTGCACCAAGGCGGTCCGCTGGGGCAGGGGGTGATCGAGGGAGGCAAGGTAGTCTGTCCCTGGCACGGCTGGCAGTGGGATCCCAAGACCGGCCAGGCCGGTCAGAATCCTGGAGCCAAGGTTGCTGTATATCCGCTGAAAGTGGAAGGCGGCGACGTAATGATAGAAGTCTAAGAAGCCTAGCTGGGTGGACGCCATGAGTCCGGTGACGCATTTCTTGTCGGGATGGGTCCTGGCGAACAGCGCCACGCTGGATCGAAAAGAACGGGCCCTGGTCGCCCTGGCTTGCGTTGTTCCAGATTTGGATGGATTGGGAATCGTTCCCGAACTGCTTACGCGTAACTCGGCCCACCCGCTGAACTGGTTCACACTTTATCACCACCGACTGCATACCCTGGCGTTCAGCCTGATCGTAGCTGCTGTGGCGTCAGCCCTAGCGAACCAAAAATGGAAAACCGGTTGGCTCGCGCTGCTCAGCTTCCATATTCACTTGTTCGAGGACATGATCGGTTCGCGCGGGCCGGACGGCTATCAGTGGCCTATCTCGTATTTGAGTCCGTTCTCTTCGGCGGTGCAGTTGGGTTGGCAGGGGCAGTGGGCGCTCAACGCGTGGCCCAACGTGGTGATCACAATCGCATTGTTGCTGCTGACTTTCTGGCTGGCATGGTGGCGAGGTTTCTCGCCTCTTGAAATGATCTCTACAAAAGCCGACTCGGCTTTTGTCGGAGCATTGCGGAACCGATTCCCGAGAGGAACGGCAGCCTGACTCCCTTCACTTGCTCCTGAGAAGGAATGTGCCTCGGGGTTTATCCCAAGTATTTGAGGAACTTTCCCGCTTGGTTGTCGAATCCCGGGAAGACCTGATTCAGCGCCTGATTCCCCAGATGCCGTTCTACCGCTTCGCCGAGCACACGGCGGAAATCTGTGGTCACGGCCAGATCCCGTCCTTCGTAAAGCTGTGACTGATCGAGGCCGGGCCAGCGTCCGTACACCTTGCCGCCTTTTACCGGGCCGCCCATCACGAACATCACGTTGGCGTGGCCGTGATCGGTGCCGCGGTTTCCATTTTCACGAGCGGTGCGGCCGAATTCCGACATGGTGACAACGACGGTGTCCTCGGCCAGGTCTCCCATGTCAGTCCAGAAAGCGCCAAGCGATTGCGAGAACTCGCGCAGCACATTTGCAATCTGACCCTGGGTGCTGCCTTCGTTGACATGGTGGTCCCAGCCGCCGATGTCGGCGAATGCGACCTGCACCCCCAGATTGGCCTTGATGAGCTGGCAGAGTTGCCTGAGGCTGTCGCCAAAACGTCCCTTGGGATAGTCTGCCCCGGGCGCGGGCTTGTACTTTGCGGGATCGGCCGCCTTCAACATCTTTACCGCTTCAAAAGTTTCCTGGCCGGTGCCGTGCAAGACGGTGTCTGCAGAGTTCGCATACATAGCTTCAAAAGTGTTGGACACCGGCGTCGCATTTGGATTGCGGCCTCCGACGCCAAATTCGTTGATGTTGTTAATGGCCACGGCGGGTTCAGGTCCGGCGAGAATTCGCGGCAGAGACGGCCCCAGCCCGATCGCGCGGAACGCAGACTTGTCAGCAGGGGCGGGCAGCGATCGCAGAGCTCGATTCAGCCAGCCGTCTTCCGTGGCTTTGATGCCAGGCGTGCCGGACTCCATGAAGTCCTGGGCATCGAAGTGGGACCGGCTTGGGTCGGGAGAGCCTGCCGCATGCACGATCGCCAGATGCTGCTGGCTCCACAGCGGCTGGAGAGCCGACATGGCAGGATGCAGTCCGAAGAAGCCGTCCAGGTCGATCACCGCGTTGCGCGGAATGTTGATGGACGGCCGCATGGCGTAATAAGCCTGCTCGCCATGGGGGACAACAATGTTCAAACCGTCAGCCGCGCCGCGCTGGAAGATGACCACCAGCCGCTTGTTGCCTGCGCCGGAATCAACCGCGGAGAGCGCCGCGCGGGTAAGAAAAGCCGGAATCGCGGCCGTACCGACAACCGTCATCGCGCCATTGCGAAGAAATACTCTGCGAGTGATGGACATAAAACTGCTCCTGGCTGCTGGCTCCCGGCTTCCAGCCGACGACTGAGCTGAGCTGAACGACCGGCTCCTACCTTCTTTGAAACTCCGGCGATCCCAATAACAGGCCCGCGATTGCGCTTGTGTTTGACGGGCGAGTCGGATCATTCATCTGCGCCGCAATCGTATCGTGCGTTTGTCGGGAGACGTTTCCCCCGAGGAAACTCGTCTCGAGCGCCGTCAGTGTGGCTTCGGAGTCGACCGGCGAAGTGGGCGCCACGGGCATTTGACCGGGATCCACCTGAACGCCCTTGAGTTTTCCAGCGGTCAGCGCCAACGCGAAGTTCATTCGTCCCAGCAGAGCTGAGGAGTTTACCCAGGCATCGGCCTTCATCGAGTAACCCGTCGGCGGCTGCATTCCGTACAGTGGCATGCCCATATTTTGCAATTGGCGGGCCAGCGGCATGGCATCGCTGACCTCCGCGCCGCTGGTCCGGACGGCCGAAACGACAAACTCCAGCGGCGTTTTCACTTTTGCCCTGTAGGACTCGGGTGCCCAGAATTCCGGAGAGTTGAACATCGTCTTCAGCACTTCACTGATATCGCCGTTTTTCTTCAAGAAAGTCTGGCTCATGCGAGCAATCAGGGCTGGCGGCGGATCATCGGAAACGAAACGCATGGCCAGCTTGGTGGAGATGAACTTCGCCGTGGAAGGATGATGCGCCAGAATGTGCAGCACTTCGCGTCCTTCCTTTTCGCCGCCGGATTTGATGCGATGCCCCAGCACGTGCTTGTCGCCGGGTTCGTGCATGCGTTCTTCGAAGACGAAGCCGCCGCCCTGCCTGGGCTCCTTCAGCGTCCAACCCGTCAGGACTCGGGCCACTTCGGTGACATCTTTCTGGGTATAGCCGCCATTCACGCCCAGGGTGTGCAGCTCCATCAGTTCGCGGCCATAGTTCTCATTGAGACCGTTGCGTCTGCCCTTGGCTTGCTTCGGGGGAATGGGACGCGGCGGTCGAGGCGGCCGGCGCCAGTTGTAATTGTTATTGCGCTTTGGAATCCCATTGGCGAAATCTGAATCGGGCCCCACGCTCAACCAGTTGTCCAGATAGAACAGCATGGCCGGACTCTGCGCCGTGGCTACCAGCAGATCTTCAAACTTGCCCAGGGCGTGCGGACGAATCACGTCGCGCTCATATCCAGTCAGCATGTAACGGTCAGCGCCTTTTCCGATAAAGACGTTGAAGTGGTTGAACCAGAAATCAGTCATCACTTCCTGCAACTGGCGGTCGCTGTAGATGGCGCGCAGCAGCTTGCTCTGCACCAGTTCAGTGGTCACGACCTGCTGAGGATTGTTGAGCGCCATCAGCGTCTCGCGCTGCTGCGGCTTCATACCCTCCATGAACTCGTCACGCTTCTCGCCCTTGAGCGAAGTTTCGATCGCACGCTGGTCTTCGGGCGACATTTTTAGAACTGCCTTCATGCGCTGGTCGGGTGGCAGGTCGAGCAGGTCTTCAGCCTTGAGGTCGGCGTAGAGACGGTCCTCGCGACGACGGGCCAGATCTTCGTTACTCATCTGCGCGTCACTCATCTGTGCCGGCTTCGCGGACCCTGCTACCGACGAGGGATCGGCGTTCGCTGCCTCCTGTTTTTGTTCTTTTTTCTCCTCGTACCGTTCCAGCTGTGCTTCGTACACCGCACGCCTGGCGGGATCGGAAGGCATTGACTGTTTGCCATCGGCAATGGCTTTGATCACCGCCGGCGGAGGAAAGTTCTCGACGATCTCGCGCGTGTTCATGCGAAGCGTGCGAAATTGCTCCAGGCGAGCGTCAAGAGCATGATCGTCAATCCTGTCTGGATGCAATTGTTGATCGATCCACTTGTCCACGCCCATTGCCGCCACCCGGTCGACATCGCCCGGCCGAGGTCCGAACGCAAGCCGGTTAAGAGCGTGCAGCGCGCGCTGGTGCTCATCCATTTGAATGGTGGCGGGGGTCCGCTTGTCTTTGTTGGCAATGGCAAACTGAACCGAAGCGGCCAGCCCCAGCGTCAATATCGCAACCGGAAGGGCGACTTGTCGACGTAACAGATTCATGCGGGCGGCTTCCAAGCCGAAAGGTGCCTGAGTATTATCAACCCGAGACAGCGGAAAAGTTGCTGCCTGGAAGTAACCTTCGTCTATTGCCAGTCCCAGAGACGGTACCCGGCGCTGCCAATATAAGTGCAATCAGAAGAATGAGTTGCCGGAAGAGCTCTACGTCAGATAGAGCCGGCCATGGGTGACCTTGTGTTGCAGTGTGGCGGCAAGTTGATCGATATCCCCGGCGGCGATGTTGACCGCCATGCGATCTTCGAGGAACCGGGCACGGTTGCTGCCGACGGAGTCGCGTCGAATTTGCAGCAGTAATCCGTGGACCGCGTTGGGATCAAATTTCTGCGGAGAAAGGCGGACGATCTCGCTGAGAGTGTTGCCCACCGAGAGCGGTTCACGATAAGGTCGCTCGCTGGTCATTGCGTCAAACGTGTCGGCCAGTCCGATGATGCGCACCGGCATGGCCAAGTCTTCCATCATTAGTCCATCGGGATAGCCTGAACCGTCGCCGCGTTCATGGTGAGAGCGCACGATCTCAGGAATGCGTGGCCAGGGGAACTCTACGCCACTGACAATCTGATGGCCGACCACGGTGTGATCCGCCATTTCACGGAATTCTTCGGCATCCAGCGAACTGGGCTTTCCGAAAAGACGCTTGTCCACGGCGACTTTGCCGATGTCATGCAGGTAGCCCGCCGAGCGCAAGCCGGCAACTTCTTTGGGTTCCATGCCCAGGGCTTCTCCGATGGCAGCAGCGTACCGTCCCACCCGCAGGGAGTGGCCGTGAATGTTTACATGCTTCACGTCAATCGCGGTAGCGAAGGCCTCGAGCGCGGTGTCGTAGAAGCCGTGGAGCGATGCCATCAAACGCAGATTCTCTGAAACCCGTTGCGCCAGGGTCTGCGACAGCACGTGATTCTGCATGGCGATCGCCACATAGTTGCACAGCAGATCGAGGGCGCCCAGTTCTTCGTCGTCGAAGTGACCATCGCCGTCGCGCCGGCCCAACGCAACCAGGCCGACAAGTTTGCCGCCGACCTTGAGCGGGGCGACGCACTTAAACAACTCCGGCGCAACGTTGCCGTTCGGGCTCAGGAAAATTTCATAAGAAGCAGCATTCAGGACGATGGGCCCGCGCGCCGAAGTTAGGGCGTGAACATGCTTCGGCAGCAAGGGCATAATGGCCGGTTCGGGCATCAGCGCAAAGCCTTCGGAAGCCACAGAGGAAAGCATGGAGGGTTTGTCGCTGAAGGTGAAGAGGACGGCTTCGCGCGCGCCGCCAGCCTGGAGCAGCGCCGAGACCATGGCCCGCGCGGTCTGCGGGAACTCCCGCTCCGCCGTCATCTCGGGGCCGAGATCGGACAGAGCTTCCACGGTTCGCAGCAACCGCCGCAAATTGTTTTTTTGCACAGCCACGCACGGATGCGGGCAAAAACCAGAGCAGAAAAAGAGTAACATGCGGCCAAACAGCGAGGGACGGAGCTTGTTGGTTAGTTTGGTGCTGGGAAAACAGCTTTCAGCTGTCAGCTTTCAGCCGTCAGCTTCGAACCTCTGTCATCCCGACCGGAGCGCAGCGAGCGAAGTGGAGGGACCTGCTGTTGCCTCCGTCGCATCAGACCTAGAAATGCGTCCGTAACTCGGCAAACTTCTCCACCACCAGCAACCGCCGCGGTGGTTCCGCCGAGTCTACTTCTTCATGTTCCAGCACCCAGGTCGCGCCATGGGGCACGAACACGGCGTTCAAACCCGCGGCCAGCGCAGGATTGATGTCCGACTTCGGACTGTTGCCGATCATCCAGCTGTTGTCGGGATCCAGACCATACTTGGAAATAACGGAATGATACGTGGGAACGTTCTTTTCCGACACGATCTCCACTGCTGCGAAGTATTCTTTCAGGCCAGAGCGTTCGACTTTTCCTGACTGTTCCGGCACGGCGCCCTTAGTCATCAGGATCAGGTGATGGCGCTCCGACAAGTACTGCAAGGTTTCGGGTACGCCGGCCAGGAGCTCAACCGGGTGGCCGGCGATGGTATGGGCGAATCCGTTGATGGTTTCATGCAGCGCGGGTGTAAGCGGTTCGACAGCCAGGCGCTCGAAGGTCTGGATCAAGGAGTGAGCGAAGCTGTGCAGCCCGTAACCGTGAGTGATGATCGATTCGCGTTCTACCTGGTTCAGTACCTCTCGCACTTGCCCGGGAGTGTACTCGTGGTGATTCAAAAACGAGATGAAGTTTGCGATGGCGCGCTCAAAGTAAATGTTATTTTCCCAAAGCGTATCGTCGGCATCGACGAGCAGGGTCTGTGCGCCATCGGAACTTGATTCAGCCGGCATCGTGCAACATGATAAAGGGGAAGACAGAGCTTGGCGAGATGTCCTTCGCGAACTCTGCGGGATCTTGGCGTCCTTTGCGGTCAAAGATTTTGACCGGTTTGCTAGAATCGAGCTGATGATAAAAGAGGGTTTCTTCCTTCCCCTGCTGTTGATAGCTCTAATGATTACTCCCGCCTCAGCTCAAACGACCCGAAAGCCCGCAACACAGTCCGGAACAATGACCGGCTCTGCGGCCAAGGGCGCGGCTTCCGGAGGCATGCAGGTTGCTCCGGACCTGGCCCAGCGCCTGGCGAAATATCGCCGCGTAGACATGTCTTTTCACTCCTCCGGACTCACGGAGCGCGAGAAGAAACTGGTGGAGAAGCTGGTCGATGCTTCGCGCAATCTGGAAGACATTTACTGGCGGCAGATCGACCCTGAGGCCCTGACGCTCTACCAGTCGCTGGCGACCAGCAAGAACCCGAAAGATCAGGAACTGCGCCGTTTCCTGTGGATCAATGGCTCGCGTTTTGACCTGATCGAAGAGAATCGCCCTTTTGTCGGCATCGCGCCTATGCCGCCGGGGCGCGCTTTTTATCCAGAAGGTCTGACAGCTAAACAGATCGAGCAGTACGTGAAAGACCATCCCGATAAGAGAGATGAAATTTACAGCTCCACCTCAGTCGTGCGCTGGCACGGTGATCGCCTCGAAGGCGTGCCTTATCATCTCGCCTATCGTTCGTTTCTGGAGCCGGCTGCCCGGGATTTACGCGAAGCCGCCGGTTTGAGTGACGATCCTGCCTTCGCGAATTTCCTGCGCTTGCGTGCCGACGCGTTGTTGACCGATGACTATTTCAAAAGCGATTTGGCCTGGCTCGATTTGAAAGATCCCAAGTTCGACGTGATCTTTGCTCCTTACGAAACCTATAACGACGATCTTCTCGGAGTGAAAGCTTCCTACGACGGAGCGGTGCTGGTGCGGAACGAGGTCGAGAGCCAGAAGCTGGCGATGTTTCAGAAATATGTTCCCGATGTTCAGGACGCCCTGCCCCTGGCCCCCGAGGACAGGCCTTCCAAACACGGTCTCGAAACGCCGATGGAAGTCATGGATGCACCCTACCGCGCGGGTGACCTGCGACATGGCTACCAGGCCGTGGCCGACAATCTGCCCAACGATCCGCGGATTCATGAACAGAAAGGCAGCAAGAAAATTTTCTTCAAGAACTTCATGGATGCGCGAGTCAATTACGTGATTCTTCCGCTGGCGCAGTACATGATGCCGCCGGAGCAGGCGGCCCGGGCCTCGGCCGAAGCCTATCTGCTGTTTACGATCATGCACGAGATGGCGCATGGACTGGGCCCGGCCTATGCGCGTACTTCGGCCGGCAAGGCGTCGATTCGTGAATCGATCGGCCCCGCCTACAGCGGCCTGGAAGAGGCCAAAGCGGATGTAGTCGGCATGTTCGGCTTGAAGTGGATGGTCGATCACGAGGCATTGCCCAAAGAAAAGCTTGAGGAGTACTACGCCTCGTATGTCGCGGGAATTTTCCGCACGGTCCGCTTCGGCACCGCAGAAGCCCACGGTCAGGCTCAGATGATGGAGTTCAACTATCTCTCGGAGCGGGGCGCGATCAAGCGGCAATCGTCAGGAGTCTATGCCATCGACTACTCCGCCATGCCCGGCGCGCTGGCTGACCTGGCCAAGGAACTGTTGGAGATTGAAGCCACCGGAAACCGTGAACGCGCGGAAAACTGGTTCAAGAAGTACGACGCTCTGCCGTCAGACCTGCAAGTCTCTTTGAAGGCAGCGTCGAAAGTGCCTGTGGATGTGGATCCGGTGTTTTCGTTCCCGGAGAAAATCAAGTAGCGCCACAGCCCACGTAGGGGCAGGTGTCCCACCTGCCCAGCCGAGCGACGCTCGGCAGTTTTGCCTTGAACAACCTACCCGTTTCGAGTCCGCAGAACCACGGCGAGCTTCGCTCGCCCGCCCAGATGAGGACATCTGGGCCTACGCAATCTACCCTACAAACTCCACTCTCGCTTCGCGCGGAATAATTCCAGCCTTGTATCCCATGTCCAGCAGCCGGCGCACGGCCTCGCGGCCGTCGGGGCCGTAGTCCAGCGTGCGCTCGTTCACGTACATGCCCACAAACTTGTCGGCGAGCTGGGAATCGACGTCGCGAGCGAACTGCATGGCGTATGCCAGCGCCTCGTCACGATGGTCAAGCGCATACTGAATACTGTCGCGCAGCGCCCCTGTGACTTTTGCCGTCAGATCCGCGCCCAGACTGCGCCGTATGGCATTTCCTCCCAGCGGAAGCGGCAGGCCAGTGATTTTCAGCCACCATTTTCCCAGGTCCACAATGCGTTGCAGACCGGCCTTGGAGTAGGTCAACTGGCCTTCGTGAATGATGAGGCCGGCTTCGTACTTGCCTTCCACGATTGAGGGAATGATCTGATCGAAGGGTACGACCTCGGTTTCAATTCCGGGCGCAAAGAGGCGCAGCGCGAGATACGCGGTGGTGAGCGTGCCGGGGATGGCAATCTTTTTCTGTTTGACCTCGCTCTGCGAAAATCCCTGGGTAGCCACGATCATGGGCCCGTAGCCGTCGCCGACGCTGCCGCCACAGGGCATCAGGGCATAGCTGTCCTGGATATAGGGATACGCGTGGAACGAGATGGCGGTAACGTCGTACACGCCGTCGCCTTGCCGGGCCTTCTGGTTCAAGGTCTCAATGTCGCAGAGAGTATGGGTAAAGCGCAGGCCGGGGACGCGCACTTTGTTGGTGGCCAGCGCATAGAACATGAAGGCGTCATCGGAGTCGGGACTGTGCGCTATGCTGATCTCGCGCGCCGATGCGTTCCCGTGTAATGAATCCCTGGTTTCTGCTTTGGTTTCGGAAATGAGATCTGCGGTGGCCGTGTTTCCGGAAGGGGCTTCGACGGAACTCATGCCTGCTCCTTGCGGACCTGCTGCCATCCGCTCGAGATTCCGGCTGCCAACATGATCTTGATCACTTCCGCGAACACGAACCAGTAAAGCCCGAAGCGCGCCGCCTGGGCGAAAGAATGCGTCAACACTGCCAGCCACGAAATGCCGCCCGCAAACAGCACAATTTCAGCAAGAAGCCCCGCAGCCGCGGCGCGAGCAAAAGTCGCCTTGCCGCGTTCCATAATCCAACCCGCCAGCCCCGCGACAAAGGGGTAAGCCAGCAGGAAGCCGCCAGTCGCGCCCATCAGTTGAGCCACGCCGCCCGGTCCGGCAGGATTGAAGACAGGCATCCCCGAGGCTCCCTCGACCAGGTAAAGCAGCAGCGCCGCAAAGCCGCGACGGCTTCCCAGCGTCAGTCCAACCAAAAGAACGCCAAAATTCTGCAGAGTCAGGGGCACCGGAGTAAATGGAAGAGGCACGGTTACCCGGGCGCACAGCGCGACAAAGAGGCTGGCGCTGAGCACGATCGCCGACTGCTCCGCCCAGTACAGGGCGCGATTACCTCGATCGAGGGCAAGACTAGCGGGCTTCGCCATATCGGAGGGTCTCCATTGGATGTCAGAGTTTGAAACACGTGCCAGTTTGGCGCGGTTCAATCTTTGCCGTGCGGGTCTCCGGAAGAGCCATGCTTCATATGACTGCGCACCCGAAGGTAGGCTGCCAATCCGACCAGAGAGACGGCTACGGTGCTCAGGGCCAGGATCAGAAACAACCAGATCATCCGCACGATGTCCTAGGATATCAAAAGGAGACATATTGTGCGGGGAACCCGAATTGCCGCAATATTGAGCCGAGCCGCGAAGCGGCGAAAAGAATAAAGCCCAGGGCGCAAGCCCTGGGTGAGCGAGGAAAATGAACCAGCCCCGAAGGGGCGAAAGAAGGGAAGGGCAAATCCCGTTTGACCGGCGTGCTAACGTCTCTTTAGCCCCTTCGGGGCTTGGTTCCCACTGCACGCCTACCCGGGGCTTACGCCCCGGGCTACATTCTCTCGCCGCTTCGCGGCTTTCGTCTTCCGCTCTCACTTGCCGGCCATGGCGCGCTCGACGTCGTCGGCGGTGTGCGGCAGGTTGCCTGTCAGGTTGACCAGCTTGCCGTCCTGGTCCACGTAAAGAATGTCTTCAATCCGCACTCCCAGCTTCTCTTCCGGAATGTAGATTCCGGGTTCGAGTGTAAACACCGCTCCCGGACCCAGCGGAACGTCATAGTCATTAGGATCGTGGACATTTAATCCCACGTAGTGGCCGAGCCCGTGAATAAAGTATTTTCCCAGCGGCTCGCCGTGGAGGTCTTTGCCGTGGGTGTTGATGTAGTTGTAGGCCACATCGTGCAGCGAATCCGGCCGGTCTCGCCGCAGATAGGACTTGCCCGAGCGGAATGCGGCAGCGGCGGCTTGTTGCGCTCCCAGGACAATATCGTAAATCTCCCGCTGCCGAGGGGTGAACTTCCCCGATACGGGCAGAGTGCGAGTAATGTCGGAAGCGTACATGGAATATTCGCCCGCTGCGTCAATCACCACCAGGTCTCCAGACTGCATCGTGCCGGAGTCTTCCGAATAGTGCAGCACGGTGGAATAGAAACCTGAGCCCACGATGGGGGCGTACGCCGGACGCTCGCATCCGCGCTTTCCCCATTCGTACTGCATCAGAGCGGAAACTTCACGCTCCGTCGCGCCCGGCTTCACCGTGCGCATCGCGGCAAAATGTGCTGCAATCGAGGCATCGGTCGCGTGACGGATGCGCTCAATTTCGCCTGAGTCCTTGTAGGTTCTAAGCGAAGCCAGCATCGGGCGCACATCCTGGAAAGACACACCCACGGGAAACGCGTTGGCGCGCTTCAGCCAATCCAGCGGAGTGGCGGAGTTGGAAATCTCGCCCTCGGCGACAATATCCGTGAAGACAACCGCCTTCCTGAGAGGAAGCAACCGGACAAGCTCAGAGCGAAGATTGTCGAGAACCTCGACGTGGTCGAACCCGGTAATTTTGCTGGCGTCCGGGCTATCCGCGCCGAGTTTCGGGCCGGTCCACTTTTCCTGCGAGGGATTGTGATTCGGGAGAAACAAGATTTCCGTGTAGGGGTGATCGCCAGAATTGCCTGCGCCCATGATCAGCAACGCCGCTCCGGGCTCACTCCAGCCGGAAAGATAGAAAAAATTGTCGTCGGGACGGTAGCCGTAAAGATCGTTCGGTCCCTCAGCTTCGTCCGCGGCAAACAGAAGAACCGCGCTGCCATTGGCCTTGCTCGCTACGGACTGCCGGCGCAGCCGGAAATCGGAGTTGGGTTGTCGATCCAGAGTCCATGCAAGTTGAGAAAGAAGAAAAACAAACAGCAAGGCCTTACGCATTCAGAGTCCCTTTGTTCGTGTCGCGAATTTACTTGGCAGTGCTGGTTACGGATTTGCTGGCCGCAATCAGGGCATCCACGTTCGTTTTATCCACCAGCGAGGATCCCGTGTCCACAAAAGCCGGAATGGGGGCGAAGCTGTCTTTTGCCCAATCATTGCTCAAAGTGGACAATTTGTGATGATACAGATCGTCCAGCATCTTCAGTCCGACGAAGCTCATGGTATAGGGTTTCTGCGAGATCGTGGCCGCAATCACGCCTTTCTGGATCCAGGAAAGCGTATCGTCGTCGGTATCCATCGCCAGAATGACTTTGTCCTTGACGGCGTGTTGGCTCAGCACGGTGGCGACTTCCTTGCCGGCGAGCGCTTCCAGGCAGACGAAGGCGTCGGTGTGCTCCTTCTTGTCGTTGCCCACAACTTCTGTGGCGGTGTCGAAGGCGACGCGGGAGTCGCCTTTCATATCGACCACGCGGGTGATCTTTATTTGCGGAGTGGCTTCGAGCGCGTCGCGGTAGCCGCGCAGACGCTCCTTCAGATTGGCCTGCTCGGGAATGGTAAATACCACCACGTTCCCCTTGCCGTTCAATTCCTTTGCCAGCCTCTGGCCTCCAATCTGGCCGGCATGGTAGTTGTCGGTGCCGATGAAGAGAAGACGCTTGCTGGCGGGCGCGTCTGAGTCCACCGTGATTACCGGAATGCCGGCTGCGATGGCGCGATCGATATCGTCCTTCATCATGGCCGGGTCTGCCACAGAGATCAGGATCCCGCTGGCTTTGCTCTGCACCGCGTCCTGAAAAGCTTTCTGCTCAGCCTTGGGATCGTATGTGTCCGGACCCGCGAATTCGGAACGCACCTTAAGTTGCTGGGCGGCCTGAAATAAACCGGCCGAACCGGCTTGCCAGTAAGGAATTTTGACGTTGGTTGAGATCAGGAAATACTTCTCATCGGAATCATGACCGGTTCCACAGCTGACCAGGAAAACCAGCAGAATGCCGAAGACGACTCGGGAAGGTACCGTGAGGTGGCGCATCGGATCCTCCTTCGAACAGACGCGACCGCGCCGACAAGGCGCGAAACGGTACGGATTCTAAACCTACTGGCAAGGAAAGGGAAGGAAGGGAACACGGTGACGGAGGACGGGCGCCTCGCCCGTCGAACGGTAGCGCGTATACGACGGGCGGGACGCCCGTTCTCCACCAGCTAAACACCCACAGGAAACGGCTTGGTGTGGGTCTCAGCGCTGAGGGACAAGCCCGAGAAGCGGCCTTGCAACAAAGACATCAACCCGGTGTACCAATAGCCGACCACAAACAAAACCAGAAAAGGCACGGTGATGTAATTCTCGTTGGCGATGGCGTAGTAGACCGTAAGCGCGAAGTAGCTGCCGATCAGGAGTTCCACCCACGGCACCCAACCCAGGCGGCGGCGGTACTGCGTGGCATTGATCCGGTCTTTTTTTGATTCGACCCGATACTTGGGAGTGCGAGCGAAGGCCGACTTCTGTCCCACCAGCGCTTCCAGCACGGCGCGCGTATTGGTAATGGTCAGGCCGATACCGAGGGCCATCAGAAAGGGAAGGTAAAGCAAGGCCCGCGGCCAGCTTCGGGGAAAGAGTTCGCGCTGTGAGACCAGATAGAAACTCGAAATCGAAAACGTGGACGCCATAAACAGCGGCAGATCGATATACAGCATCTGAAACCATCCCTGGTAAAAGCGGATGATCATGGCCGGCAGCAGCAGCACCGAAAGCACAACCATCAGGGGATAGCTGAGATTCGCGGTCAGGTGGTACCAGGCCTCCAGCTTGACCCGGAAGGGCTGATCGCTCTTCATCACGGTCGGCAGAATCTTCTTCGCGGTCTGGATCAGCCCTTTGGCCCATCGTGCCTGCTGAGTTTTGAACGCAGTCATTTCCACCGGCAGTTCGGCGGGACACTCCACATCCTGCAGATAAATAAATTTCCAACCTTTGAGCTGGGCGCGATACGACAGGTCGGTATCTTCGGTGAGCGTGTCGTGCTGCCAGCCTCCGGCCTCCTCGATGGCGCTGCGGCGCCATATTCCGGCGGTGCCGTTGAAGTTGAAAAAGACCTTGCTGCGGGCGCGTCCGGAATGTTCCAGCACGAAATGCCCATCCAGCAGAATAGCTTCCACCTCGGTAAGGAAAGAATAGTTGCGGTTGATGTGGGTCCAGCGGGTCTGCACCATGCCGATTTTTGGGTCGGTCAAATGGTGAATGGTGCGCATCAGGAAATCTTCAGGCGGAACAAAGTCGGCGTCAAAGATGGCAATGAATTCGCCTTTCGCCGTTTTCATGCCTTCCGCCAGCGCTCCCGCCTTGAAGCCTTCACGATTGCTGCGGTGATGATAGGTGACGGGAAAGCCTCGGGCCGCATGCTGCTCAACCAACCGCCGGGCTACAGCCTGGGTTTCGTCGGTCGAATCGTCCAGCACCTGGACATCGAGTTTTTCGAGCGGATACTGCAGTCGGCAAACCGCGTCCAGCAGGCGCTCGATCACGAACTGCTCATTGAAGATGGGAAGCTGCACTGTCACCCGGGGAAGGTCGGCAAAATGGCTGGCTGGCTCAACCGTCCGATTTTTCCTGTGTTTGTAGTACAGATAAACCAGCACATAGCGGTGCAAGCCGTACGAAGCCAGTAGAATCAGAACAATGAAGTAAGGGATCAGCAACGCCATATCGAAGGCGTTGGCGTGATAGAGACCCTTGAAGGTGGTATCGAGGAAATGCTGCCGAATGTACTGGCCGATGCCTCGCGAGGCCACGAAAGCGGCTAGGGTTTGAATCGAGATCGACGTGATACCCAGGGATCCCTCTCCAGTGGTCTCTCATTGTACCTGAACGGCCAGGGTGCCACGGCCTGAGGGCGTGGAGTGGGTAAGCAGCGTAATTAGTGAGAGTTACCGATGGTCGCGCCTCACAGCTATAATCTTGTCACCATGACTCTGGCGCCGGGCACCAAACTCGGGCCATATGAAATCGTCGCGCCCCTTGGCGCGGGCGGAATGGGCGAAGTCTACCGGGCACGGGATACGCGCCTGGATCGCCGCGGTAGCCATCAAGATTCTTCCGGCAGCATTCTCCGCCGACAGTGATCGATTGCTCCGCTTCGAGCAGGAAGCGCGTTCGGCATCCGCACTCAACCATCCCAACATCGTTACCATCTACGAACTCGGACAGGACGGTTCCACTCACTACATTGCCATGGAGCTGGTCGAGGGCAAGACGCTGCGCGAGTTGCTTGACCCCGGCCTGCTGCCCATACGAAAGGCAATTGAAATCGCGGCGCAGGTTGCGGAGGGACTGGCCAAGGCCCATGAAGCGGGCATCTCGCACCGGGACTTGAAGCCCGAGAACCTGATGATCTCTGAGGATGGCTTCGTCAAAATCCTCGACTTTGGCCTGGCCAAGCTCGACGCTCGCCCAGCGGGACGGATCGGAGAAGTACGCCACGCTCGAGTTCGCAGACTCGACCGGCATGTTCTGGGAACCGTGGAATACATGTCGCCGGAGCAGGCCTGCGGCGGCCGCGTTGGATTTTCGATCCGACCAGTTTTCGTTCGGCCTTGTGCTCTACGAGATGATGACCGGCAAGCGCGCCTTTCAGAGAAACACAGCCGCCGAAACCATGGTGGCCATTCTGCGGGAACAGGCCGAACCGATCGCCGAGCGAAATCCCAACGTTCCCGCTCCGCTGTGCTGGGCGATTGAGCGATGCCTGGCCAAAGAGCCCGAGAAGCGTTACGCCTCCACCCGGGACCTTGCGCGGGAACTGGCGGCCATCCGCGACCGCTTCTCCGAGAAGGCGCCGAAGCAGGTGCAGACCCGGCCGGTCAATCTTCCGGTGCAGCGGACCGGGCTGGTGGGGCGGCAGAAGGATGTAGCCGCCGCTCAGGAACTTCTGCTGCGTCGAGATGTGCGCCTGGTCACGGTCACCGGCCCGGGCGGGATCGGCAAAACCCGTCTCGCCGTAGAAGTGGCGAGCGGCCTGATCGAGCACTTTCCGGGCGGCACTCATTTTGTTCCGCTCTCCGCGGTCAGCGATCCGGACCTGATCGCTGCCGTGATCGTGCAGACGCTCGGGAATCCGGGAAGGAGGAGGCAAACCGCCGCTCGAAATACTCAGAGAGAATTTACAGGATTCGCTGCACGCACCCATGCTGATCCTGCTCGACAATTTCGAGCACCTGATTGTTGCCGCGCCTACCGTAGCGGAGCTTCTGGCCATAGGCTCCCAATCTCAAAATCCTGGTCACCAGCCGCGCCGCGCTGCACGTCTACGGAGAACATGAATTTCCGGTGCCGGCGCTGGCCCTGCCGGATCCGCGGTCCCTGCCCTCCGTCGGACGCGCTGTCCCAGTACTCCGCGGTCGCGCTGTTCGTTGAACGTGCCATCGCCGCCAAGCCGGATTTTGAACTGACGCGAGAAAACGCGTCCGACGTCGCCGACATCTGTGTCCGGCTCGATGGTCTGCCTCTCGCCATCGAACTGGCCGCCGCCCGGATCAAGGTTCTTTCGCCGGCGTCCATGCGGACACGCCTGGCGAGCCGATTGCACCTGCTGACGGGCGGAGCCCGAGACCTGCCGTTGCGGCAGCAGACCCTTCGCGCTGCCATCGATTGGAGCTACGATCTGCTGAATCCCGCCGAGCAGAAGCTCTTCCGAAGATTGTCGGTGTTCGTGGGCGGATGCACGCTGGAAGGCGTGGAAGCGGTGTGCGATACCAAAGGCGATCTGGGCCTGGACTTGCTCGACGGCATGGCGTCGATGGTGGACAAGAGCCTGATGCAGCAGGTCGAGTCGGCGAGGGGTGAATCCCGATTCGTGATGCTGCAGACCATTCGCGAGTACGCTCTGGAAAAGCTGGAGGCCAGCGGCGAGAAGCCGCTGACCAAGCGCGCCCATGCCGCCTACTGCCTGGTGCTGGCGGAGGAGCAACCGACGGAGCAGGGCGAGCGCGGAAGCGATGGGATGGCTGGAACGCCTCACCATCGAACACGACAACTTTCGCGCGGCGCTGGAGTGGCTGACGGAAACTGGAGATGCGGAGTGGGGCCTGCGTCTGGGCGCCGCCCTGTTTCGCTTCTGGGAGATGGGCGAGTATCTGAGCGAAGGCCGGGACAGGCTCGACAAGCTGCTGAAACTGGCGGGGCAGCTAGGTCCCAGCAAGGCGGGCGCGCGCGCGTTCTTTGCCGCCGGCGTGCTCGCCGGCGCGCAAGGGGACTACGGCCCGGCGGATCCGCTGGTCCGGGAGAGCCTCGACATCGCCGTCAACTGGGTGACCAGCAGGGCGTCGCCGTCTGTCTCAACGCGCTGGCGGTCATGGCCCGCGATCGCGGCGAGGTTGCAGAGGCCTGCGTCTCTGTTCGAAGAGGGCTTGGTGCTGTGGAGAGAGTTGGGCGACCGCCAGGCTGAAGCTCGTTCTCTCAGCAATCTGGCGAGTGTCGTCAAAATGCAAGGCGACCATGCCCGCGCCCTTTCCATTTATGCGGACTGCCTCTCAATTTTCCAGGGGCTGGGAGATCGCGCCGGCGTCGCCTGGTCGATGAACTACCAGGGCGATGTCGCGCGCGATCAGGGTGACTCCGCGGCCGCGCAGAACGTTGTACGAACAGTGCGCTGGAAATTTTTCGCGAACTCGGTGACCGCGGGGCATTGCCGGCACGCTCGCGGACCTGGGAAACTTGGCGAGAGAAGAGAAGGACTATGCCGCGGCCAATTCTCTGTACCGGGAAAGCATAAAACTTTTTCAGGAACTGGATCACAAACGGGGAATTGCCCGTTTGCTGGAGTGTTTCGCCTGCTCAGCTGCGGCTCAACTCGAAGCCGAACGTGCTTGCGGCTGGCGGGAGCGGCCGCGGCCCTGCGCCAAAACATTGGAGCTCCGCTGACGCCGGCGGAACAGGCCAAACTGGAAGCCAGTCTGAGACTCGGCGCGGCAAGCACTGAGCAACACAGACGGCACGACGGCCTGGCTGGAAGGTTGGGCCATGCGGATTGAAAAAGCGATTGAGGAAGTGCCTGGTGCCTGAGGCTGCGTCTTCTTCCCATTAGGGCTGACGCCGCGGCGCCGAAGAAAGCGGCTCGGAAGATTCAGCCCGCGTCTACTCCGCAGTTGCTGGGTCGATGAGCCGGCGCACGGCGGAGACCCGATTGGCGGGAATGCCGACGCGCTTGGCGTGTTCCTGAATGGTGGCCTCGTCTGGAGCCAGGTAGACGCAGTAAACCTTGTCGCCGGTTATGTAGCTATGGAGCCACTGGATATTCGGACCCATCTCCCGCAGAACGTGCGCTGAGTTTTGGGAGAGCTCCCGCAACTGGGCATCGGTTAGATTTCCGGCTCCCGGGACTTCGCGTTCGATCACGAATTTTGGCATGGCGTCTCCCTTGCGTATTGATACTAGCAATCAGATTGAGCGGCTTCAACCCGAAGGAATATTAAATAAAGGAAGAATGAGGTTGCCATGGATCTTCGATCACTCCAGAAACCACTGAAAGAGCGCTACCGCGAGGACCCGGCTTCCTCGCGAATCACGCTCCGGGCGAAAGGGGGTCAGACCGATGTTCCCGTGTCCTGCTCGGTCGATATCGGACGCGCCATCTACCAGGCCGAGGCCCACCAGGGCGTCGGCGGGGACGGGACCGGCGCCTGCTCCGGCGACCTTTTGCTGGGAGCCCTGGCGGCCTGCGCGCAGATCACATGCCAGATGGTGGCGACGGCCATGGGCGTTCCCACCGAACGCATCGAAGTCACCGTCGAGGGAGAGTTGGACCTTCGCGGCACACTGGGTATAGCGAAAGACGTGCCCGTAGGCTTCGAGAGCATCCACCTTATTTTTGATGTTGCCGCGCCGAAGGCCACGCCGGAGCAACTAACAGCATTGCGAGAAAAAACGGAACAATACTGCGTGGTGATGCAGACTTTGATTCAGCCACCGAAGCTGCGTAGCGAATGGCTTGTTGGCCAGGACTGACCAGGGCTGCACGTCGTCCCCGTACTCCGAGAGTGGCTTCAGTTCAGGAAATATGTGCGATAGAGCGTATCGCGCTGGGCGGGCTTGAATCCGGCATCCCGGATGATGCGGCGCAGTTCTTCCTCGGTGGTGCAGTTGGTCACGCCAGCAGCACGCACGACATTTTCCTCGAGCATCACCGATCCGACGTCGTTGCCCCCGAAGCGCAAGCCCATCTGGCAGACTTTCAATCCCTGGGTCACCCAGCTCGATTGCACATTCAGGAAAGTTTGAGAGGTACAAGCGCGAGATAGCCAAGACTTTCAGGTATTCGACGGCCGTGGCCTCGTCCCAATGCCTGCCGCCCGAGAGCTGTGTTGTGCGGCTGGAAGCTCCACGGGATAAACGCAGTGAAGCCGCCCGTCTCCTCCTGCAGTTCGTAGAGCCGCTGAAAGTGGTTGACCCGATTTTCAATGTTCTCGCCCACGCCAAACATCATGGTGGCGGTGGTGCGCATGCCCAACTGGTGCGCGGTGCGGTGCACGTTGATCCAGTCTTCGGTCAGACACTTCAGACGGGCGATCTTGTAGCGGACTTCATCGTCGAGAACTTCCGCGCCGCCTCCGGGAATGGAATCGAGTCCGGCATCCCGCAGCCGGATGATGGTGTCGCGAATACTCAACTCGCTGTATTCCGCGATGGCGATGACTTCCGATGCCGAGTAGCAATGCAGATGAACTTTCGGAAAGCGCTGCTTGATCCCGCTTAACATCCTTTCGTGCCAATCAATCTTGAGGTCGGGATGCAGCCCGCCCTGCATCAGCACGCCGGTGCCGCCCAGTTCGACCGTCTCCCGAATCTTGTCATAGATCGTGTCGAACTCGAGGATGTAACCCTCTTTGGCGGCTGGCCCTTTCAAGGGCCGGTAGAAGGCACAAAAGGTGCAATATTCGGTGCAGAAATTCGTGTAATTAATGTTGCGGTCGATGACGTAGGTGGCTACGCCCTCGGGGTGCAAGCGGCGACGGACAGCATCAGCCTCCATGCCGATGCCGATCAGATCGTCGGAGCGGAACAGGTCGAGAGCTTGCTGCTTTGGTCAGGGACATGCTGTAGAGATTCTACCCCAAAAGTATTGTCATCCCGAGCGCAGTCCCGAGCCGCGCCGGCGCGGTGAGGGCAAGTCGAGGGACCCCTACCTGGCCGCAGGCTTATCAGCTCATAGGGGTCCTTCGACTCCGCCAGATGTTTCGCAAGCGAAACATCTGGCTCCGCTCAGGATGACAAGGAGAAACTATGCCGTAGCCGTCCTATTCTTATATCGGTAGTACTGGACAAGGGAGAGGATTCCTGCGATTACCGCTAACCCGATGAGCGTGAACAATGCCGGCTTGTAGTATCGCGAGAAGAACCGGACGATGTGCCGGCCGTAGAGTGCTCCCAACCCGGCAACAATGGTGAACCGAATTCCCCGGCCTACCGTCAGCGCCGCCACGAACTTCTGACGGGAGTATTGCAGCGCGCCCGCCGCCAGCAGGAAGGGAACAATAGGAAATGGCGGCGGCAACAAGGCCGGCACGGCCACAGCAAAAAATCCCCAGCGTTCAAACCGCTTGAAGACTTTGTCGGCGCGGCTCTTCGACAGCTTGCGTTCAAAGGCTTCCTTCCCTCCCTTTCGGGCCAGGTAGTATGTAACATATCCGCCGATGACCGCGCCCACGGTGGCCATCAAAGCGTAATACCACCACAAGTCGTGATGGCGAGCAGCCAGGAGGATGGTCAGAACATCCATGCTTCCCGGTAGGGGCACCACCGAGTTGTCCGCCAGCCCTAGCAGAATCAGCCCGACACCACCCAGGTGCCGGAGCCAACTCCAGACCGAAACCGCGACAAGTAAGTGAAACTGGGCTGACATTCCTACCTTAGAGGCAACTTTTCGGCTGCCAGTCGTATGGCCAAAGAAGAAGATGACAGTTAACTGGCGGCAACCCTGGCCGCGTCAAGAAAACGCAAATACGGAGCTGCCGGCAATATGCCGCATTCACTGGCGTAACGATAGAAGAGTTCGAGTCCGTCCAGGCACGCGGGATCAAGGCCGTAGAAGATATTTTCGGTAAGATAGGTCGTTATGTCTGCCTCGCTCAAACCGAGGCGTGGCGCCCACTCCCGGGCGATACGATCAACATTCGGCGGTCGCAAACCGTGATCACGTGACTCTCGAAAAACGGCAGCGAGATCGAGGGTCGTGGAATTATCCCGCAACGCCGCCTGCCGCACTGCCCAAAATGCGAAAACAAAGGGTTTCCCGGTCAAACGAATCCACGCTTCCGCCAGGTCGTATGTCAGATAGCGAGAGCGATCTACCTTGAGCGCGGGATCGCCGATGACCAGGCCGGCGTCGCATTCGGCCATCATCTTTTCTACGTCCGGCGCCATGGCGGTAAAAGTTCTGTCCGGGCCCCACCACTTGGCGAACAGCACTTTGGTCAATGCGACCGAGGTAAGAGAAGAAGTATCGAGCGCGACCGACCGGATCTGGTCCAGGGGAACCTTGCTGACCAGAAGGATAGAGCGAACCGGCCGCTTCGAAGCGATCGCGACCCCGGGCAAGATTACCAGGTCCGGAATGCTGGCGTAGGCGGCTGCCGGAATGATCCCAATATCCGCCGAACCGTCGGCCAGATTGGCGGCACATTGTGAAGGGACAGTGTAGGAAATATCGAATGCCGCGCCCTGTTCTGCATGCTCGAAATCCCACATCAAAGGAGCAGTATTAAGGTAGGAAATGGCGGAAATACGAAGGCGTGTCATTAGGCAGATGTTTGATTTTAACAGAGCGATGTATCGGGTGACCTTGACATCGTTTTTTGCGGATGTATAGAGTCCGCGAGTCGGACGATGTGGAGGTGATGGTGCCCGAAACCCTGGCTGTCGGTTCCAAACCAAGCCTGGACTTGGCCTTGCAGTGGCTGGCTCTTGCCCTGACCCCACGTTTAGGTCCCACCCGGGCGCGGCGGCTGGTCGAGCATTTTGGCGGTGTGCACAACATCTTCAAGGCCTCTCTGACCGAGCTTGAGGCCACCGGCATTCAAGCTGTTTCGGCGCAATCGCTCGGCACCGGCCAGTCCATGGAGTTGGCCCACGACGAACTGGGACGCGTGGCAGCGGCTGCGGTGAATGTCGTCTGTCTGGACGATCCCGCCTATCCCGAGCCCCTCAAACAGATTTACGATCCGCCGCTCGTCCTTTATGTGCGCGGCAAGGTAGAGGCGATCTCCCAGCCCGGAATCGCAGTCGTGGGCACTCGCCACCCTACTCCTTACGGACTTGGGATGGCGGAACGCCTGGCTTGCGATCTCGCCAGCCGCGGACTGGTAATTTTCAGCGGTCTGGCTCGCGGCGTGGATGCTGCGGCACATCGTGGCGCCATCAACGCCAAGGGGAAAACGGTGGCCGTTTTCGGCACCGGCGTGGACATTATTTACCCCAAGGAAAACACTCGCATCACGGAACAGATACTGTCGCTGGGCGGCGCCCTCATCTCTGAGTTTCCGATGAACACGTTCGCCGCGCCGCAAAATTTCCCCATACGCAATCGCATCATCAGCGGCATTTCCATCGGTGTGCTGGTGGTGGAAGCCGCGGAATACAGCGGCACCAGGATCACTTCGCGCTGTGCCCTGGAACAGAATCGCGAAGTGTTTGCCGTCCCCGGCAACGTCACCAATAAAAATTCCTGGGGACCCAACACCCTGATCAAACAGGGCGCCAAGCTCACGGCGACGTGGGAAGACGTTTGGGAAGAACTCCCTACAGCAGTACGACTTGCGCTGACTCCCGCCACCGGCGATGAATCGCAGGTGGGCAAGACTGCATCTCTATTCGGGGAAAGCGAGCTGCCTCCCCACGAAAGAAAGATCCTGAAACTGCTGAAAGCCGACGAGGCCACCCACATCGACGAAATTGTGGAGCTGCTGGAACTGGATATGTCGTCCTCAGAAATATTCGCCGCGTTATTCGAGCTGGAGCTGGCAGGAAAGGTGAAGCAGATGCCGGGGAAGAATTTTGTTAAAAGCTTTTAGCTGTTAGCTCTTAGCTTTTAGCTTGAAGCAAAGGTCGGCCCGATGTGAGGAGGCGATATGAGGAACTATAGGGATCTGCAGGTATGGGAGAAGGCCCACAAGCTGACTCTTTCAATTTACCGCGGCACCCAGGACTTTCCCAAAGAGGAGCGATTCGGTTTGACGAGTCAGATCCGGCGTTCATCCGCTTCGATAGCGGCGAACCTGGCCGAGGGCTGCGGCCGAAGATCCGACGGCGAGATGGCACGCTTCATCCAGATTTCGATGGGCTCAGGGGCAGAGCTGTCTTACCACCTGCTGCTGGCTCGAGACTTGGGTTTGTTGAAGAACGCCGACTATTCCAAGCTGGAAGGCGATCTAGGCGAAGTCCTGCGAATGCTGTCTTCACTATCGCAAAAGATTAGAAATGCATTGGCGGCCTAGAGGATCTAGGCTAAAAGCTAAAGGCCAAGAGCTAATAGCTTCAACCCGAAACTTGTTGCCCACACCGCATTCATGCTAGCTTCAAAACCAGTAACCACCATCAGAGGACACATTGTCTAAAGGTTTAGTCATTATCGAATCGCCCGGCAAGGCGAAAGCCATTCAGAAATATCTTGGCAAAGGCTACGTTGTCGAAGCATCGTTTGGCCACGTGAAAGACCTGCCCAAAAGCACGCTGGGCGTCGATATCGACAACGATTTCGAGACGGAGTACGTCGTCATTCCCGGCAAGGAAAAAGTTCTCGCCAAGCTGAAGAAGCTGGCCTTGTCAGCGGACAATATCTATCTGGCGCCTGATCCCGACCGCGAAGGCGAGGCCATTGCCTGGCACCTGGCCGAGGAACTGGGCGACGGAAAGACCAAGAAGAAAAAGAAGAAGAAGGAAGGCGACGCGCCCGATCGCATCCGCCGCGTCACCTTCAACGAGATTACAAAGCGCGCCGTCCAGGAGGCGTTCGAGCATCCTCACGACATCGATCAGAATCTCGTGGATGCGCAGCAGGCCCGGCGTGTGCTCGACCGATTGGTGGGCTACCAGGTTTCTCCTTTGTTGTGGGACAAGGTGCGTCGCGGATTGTCTGCCGGCCGCGTCCAGACTGTGGCCTTGCGGCTCATCGTCGAGCGCGAGCGCGAAATCAAGGCTTTCCAGAAGGTTGAATACTGGACCATCGATGCCCACCTGGCAGGACCGAAGCCTCCGGCGTTCGATGCCCGCTTTGTCGGCAAGGGCGAAGAGAAAGTAGAAGTCAACAACGGCGAGGACGCGGAAAAGATCCGCGCCGCGCTGGAGAAGGCCGACTGGGTGGTCCGTACCGTCGATCGCAAAGAGCGACGGCGCAATGCGACTCCGCCCTTTACCACCAGCAAGCTGCAGCAGGACTCCTCCCGCAAGCTGCGCTTCAGCGTCAAGCGCACCATGATGATCGCGCAGCGTCTCTATGAAGGCGTGGAACTGGGCGAAGAAGGCTCGGTAGGTCTCATCACTTATATGCGTACCGATTCCACCCGCGTTTCGAACGAAGCGCTGGCGGAAGTGCGCGAGTACATCACGTCGCAATACGGCAAGGACTACCTGCCGGAGACGGCGAACGTCTACAAAGAGAAGAAGGCGGCGCAGGCCGCGCACGAAGCTATTCGTCCCACGTCTGCGATGCGCCATCCCGACCAGATCAAACAGTATCTGAAAGAAGATGAGTTCAAAGTCTACAAGCTGATCTGGCAGCGCTTCGTGGCTTCGCAGATCACGCCGGCGGTCTTCGATCAGACCACCGTGGACATTGATGCCAAGTCGGGCGCCGAAACTTTCTGGTTCCGCGTCACCGGATCAGTGCTGAAGTTCGACGGCTTCCTGAAAGTCTACGAAGAAGCAAAAGATGCTAAAGACGAGGAAGAAGAAGAACTCAAGCACAAATTGCCGCCGCTCGAGCCCGGACAGAAACTTACGCTGCGCGAACTGAAGCCGGAGCAGCACTTCACCGAGCCTCCGCCGCGTTACAACGAAGCTTCGCTGGTCAAAGAGCTGGAAGAGCGCGGCATTGGCCGGCCTTCAACCTACTCGGCGATCCTAAGCACCATCCAGGAGCGGCAGTACGTGCAGAAGCTGGGCGGAAAATTCTCGCCCACTGAAATCGGGCTGGTCGTGACCGATCTGCTGGTGGAGAATTTCCGCGACATCTTCGACGTCGAATACACCGCGCGCCTTGAAGAAGAGTTGGACGAAATCGAAGAAGGCAAGGAAACGTGGACTGACGCACTGGGCGGCTTTTACAAGCGATTCGCCAAAGATCTCAAATATGCCGAAAAGCATATGGAGAACATCAAGCGGATGGAGAAGCCGACCGACGAGAAGTGCGAGCGCTGCGGCTCTCCGCTGGTGATCAAGTGGGGCAAGCACGGATCGTTCTATGCCTGCAGTTCGTACGACAAAGAGAATCCCGACAGCTGCACCTTCACCAAGGAAAACCCAATCAACCTGCCTGACCTCGATTCGGCGGACATTCAGGAAACAACGCAGGAAGAATATTGCGAGAACTGTGGACGGGTGATGGTGCTGAAGCGGGGACGCTTCGGGCAGTTCATGGCCTGCACCGGCTATCCCGACTGCAAGACCACGCGCCGGCTCGATCAAGGCAAGAAAGTTCCGGACATTCCGATCGATGAACTCTGCCCCAAATGCGGACGCAATATGATGATCCGCCATGGCCGTTTCGGGGAGTTCACCGCCTGTAGCGGATATCCGGAATGCAAGTACGTAAAGCAGAACTACATCGGGGTGAAGTGTCCGCTCTGCAAAGACGGCGACCTGGTAGAGAAGAAGGCGCGCAAGGGGAACACGTTCTACGGCTGCGGAAATTATCCCAAGTGCAAGTTCACCTCGGCCGGCAAGCCCCTGGCGGAAAAGTGCCCCACTTGCGGCAGCGAATATCTGGTGGAGAAAATGCTCAAAGCCGGCCCGGTGATCGCATGTCCCAACAAGGAATGCGATTTTGAGCGCGAGGTGCCGGTGGAAGCGGCTTCAGGAGCATCTTCCACAACCTAAGTCTCTTTGTGATTCAGCCGGGTCAGAGTTACAAGTCTCACTGTTGGAGGTTCGAATGGCAAAACCGACTGCCGCCGATGCGGAACTGATTCTTAAACTTTACGATCTGCGCCGCGAACCTGAGCTGCGCAAAGCCCGCCACTGGTGGGTGGTAACGTTCTCGCCCCAGTCTGCCGACGACTTCATGAAAGTTTCGGCTGCCTTTGGGACGCCAGAGAACAACTGGATGCGCCAGGTAGTAGGCTACTGGGGCATTGCCGCCTCGCTGGTAAACCGCGGAGCCTTGAATCGTGAACTGTTCCTCGAACCCAGCTTTTGCGGCGAGATGGTCCTGATCTATGCCAAGACCAAACCTTTTTTAAAGGAGCTGCGAGAAAAAACGAAGAACCCGCAACTTCTCGTTGGGATCGAGTCTTTAATCATGAGTTCAAAAAGCAGCCGCGAATTTCTGAAGCGCATGGAAGCCAATCTCGCGGGCGCGGAAGGCAACGACGGAAAGCCCTAAAACCAGCTAGCCGACTTCATCCCATCGTCAAAATCTGTCATTCGGAGCGAAAACGTTAGCACGTCGGGCTCGAACGGAGTCCGCCAACCCCTTCTTTCGCCCCTTCGGGGCTGGATCATTTTTCGTGCTTACCCAGGGCTCGCGCCCTGGGCTTTATTCTTTGCGCCGCTTCCGCGGCTCACCCGTAGTACACGCCGATCCGGCGGGTAGGCACAAGGCCACGAAGCGGCGGGAGAAGTCGAGAGTACCCCGTAAGAGCGCGCTGCTGAGCCAGAAGCTAAAAGCCAGAAGCTAGAAGCGCTCTTTACGCAATATACTCGCGAATATATTCGTCCCGGGTGCGCGCCAGTTCATCGATATCGCCGTCGAAAATAACTTTCCCGTCCCGCAGGATCAGAAAAGCCATCGGCACCTCGCAGTGGACACCCTTGGGCAGCGACATGATCTGGTTCGCCTTGCGATCGAAGTAGTGCGTGGCCATGATGAAGGCGTCCTGCAGGCGGTGGGTAACCATGAGCGCGCTGGTCTTGTAGACGTCGCGCTGCTTCACGATCAGTTCCACGATTGTGGTCGAGGTCACCGGGTCCAGCCCGCCGGTGGGCGAATCGTAGAGCAGGATTTCGGGTTGCGTGACGATGGCCCGTGCAATGGCCACCCGGCGCCGCATTCCGCCGGAAAGCTCCGAGGGGAACATGTCCACGGTCCGTTCCAGTTCCACGAAACTCAATGCTTCGCGCACGCGGCGCTCGATCTCGTCTTCGGAGACGGTGCCTTCTTCGATCAGGCGGAAGGCGACATTTTCGCGCACAGTGCGCGAATCAAAAAGCGCGCTCTCCTGAAACACCATGCCGATCTGGCTGCGCAGGTCGAATAGCTCGTTTTCCGACATCTCGGTCACGTCTTGTCCGAGAACATAGATGTGTCCGTTGTCCGGCTTCATCAGCCCCAGCGCCAGCTTGAGAATAGTGCTCTTGCCGGAACCCGAGACGCCGAAAATGGCCTTGGTTTCTCCATGCGGGAGTCCGAACGAAATGTTGTCCAGGACCACCTTGTCGTCAAACGCGAGCGTCACATTTTCGAATCGGATGGCTTCGCGGCCGCGTTCCTTGACGTTAACCGCGGGTGTTTGCAGGGGCAGGGTGGGGGTGGACATCAGTTATCGGTATCCCAGTAAAGCGATGAGAAGCTTGGTGACAAAGAAATCTACAATCAGGATCAGGACCGAGGCCACGACGACAGCCTGGGTAGTGGAGCGTCCCACGCCTTGCGTGCCTCCGCGCGTCGACATTCCGAAGTAGCAGCCGACAGTTGAAATAACAAATCCGAAGAGAACGGGCTTGATCAGGCCGGTGGTGATATCTCGCCAGACCAGCGACTGCCATGCCGAGGTCCAGTACTGCCGCGAGTCCAGGCCAAGCAGCAGGCTGGACACCATATTTCCTCCCACCAGGCCGAGCAGGTCGGAAATGATGGTCAGAAAAAACAGCATGACTACCGTCGCGACCACCCTCGGCGTCACCAGCTTTTTCGTGGGATCGGTGCCCAGCGCTCGCATGGCATCGATCTGCTCGGTCACAGTCATCGAGCCCAGTTCGCTGGCCATCCCGGAAGAGTTACGGCCCGCCACCATGAGCCCGGTAATGACCGGACCCAGTTCAGTGACCATGCCGACCGACACCAGTTGGGCAATCAGAGTGAGGGAGCCGAATCGCGAAAGCGTGCTGGCGCTGTTGAGAGCCAGCACCGCCCCGGTAAAGCCGCCGGTCAGGATCACGATGGGCAGCGAGCCCACGCCGATCAGGTCGGCCTGCTGAACCATGTCGGTGACATATACCGGGCGCCGGAAGAGATTGGCCAGAGACTGGCCGGTGAGAAGGGCATAGTCCTGGAGAGCCGCAACCTTCTCCTTGGCGAATTCAGCGGGCGATCTGAGCGGGATCTGTATGTCCCCAGCTGCCATGCAGTGTGGCCTCTATGAGAGGAACTATAGCAGACGGCGGACTTCGGACGTCAGACCTCGGACCTCGGGCGTTAGCCCTCAGATGCGCCTGGATCGTTTCGGGGCAGTCGGAGGCTTGTGAGCGAGCTGAGCTGAAGTCCGAGGTCTGACGCCCGAGGTCCGCCCTACTCCCTGACCTTCTTCTTAATCTCAATATTCAGTCGCTTGATTTTCTGGTTCAGGGTGGAAAGCGGCACGTGGAAGCGCTCGGCGGCCTCGGTCTGGTTCCAGTTACATTTTTCGAGCATGTCGAGGATGATGTGGCGCTCGCAGTCTTCCACGATATCGAAAAGGGAAGCATCGCCGCGATGTTCCATCAGGGGAACGGGAGTGCCGCGGCCTACGATCACATCGGGAAGAAGCTCGGGCCCAACCTCCTGGCTGGATGAGAGCACGACCGCCCGCTCAATCACGTTTTCCAGTTCGCGTACGTTTCCCGGCCAGGAATAGGAAAGCAGCGGGCGAAGGCCTTCCGGCGTCATTCTCCGTCGCGGACGCTCATTTTCCTCCGAATACCTGGTCAGGAAGAAGTCCACCAGCAGCGGGATATCTTCTCTTCTCTGTCGCAGCGGCGGCAGGTCGACTGATATAACGTTCAGGCGATAAAAGAGGTCGTCGCGGAACCGGCCTTCGCGAACCAGCTGCTTCAAGTCCACGTTGGTGGCGGCGATAATGCGCACGTCCGCCTGAATCTCGTGAACGCCGCCCAGATGCATGAACTTGCGGTCCTGCAGGACGCGCAGGATTTTGCTTTGCGTGTCCATGCTCATGGTGCCGATCTCATCGAGGAAAAGCGTTCCGCGATCGGCGATTTCGAACAGGCCCTTTTTCGAGGCGATGGCGCTGGTGAACGCGCCTTTGACGTGCCCGAACAGCGTGGATTCGAGCAGATCCGGCGGCATTGAGCCAGTATTTACCGGCACAAACGCCCGATCGCGCCGCGGCGAGTTCAAATGGATGGCTTTGGCGATCAGCTCTTTGCCGGTTCCGCTCTCGCCTTGCAGAAGTATGGTGGACCTGCTGGGAGCGACCTGCGCCACCAGGTCAAAAATCTTCAGCATGGGCTCGCTCTTGCCCACGATGTTCTCAAAGTTGTAGCGCTGCTTCAGGGCGCGCTTGAGCTGAACGTTCTCTGCTTCCGTCCGATGCCGGGCCACGGCGGTGCGAATGTCAGCCAGGAGTTTTTCGTTGTCCCACGGCTTCTGGACGAAATTCGTGGCTCCGGCCTGCATCGCCTTGACCGCATTTTCAACCGTGCCGTACGCGGTGATCATGATGACGGCCAGTTGCGGGTCGTGAACGTGAAGCTCGGCCAGCAGGTCGATGCCATTGCGGTCGGGCAGCGCCAGGTCGAGCAGAACCAGGTCGTAGGGCCGATTTCCAATCCGGGTCAGGCCCTCATCGGCGGTGGCGGCCGATTGCACGTCGTAGCCTTCCATCTCCAGCAAAGTCTCCAGCGATTCGCGGATGGCGGCTTCGTCGTCGATGATCAGCACAGAACCGGCGGAGGAACTCTCGCTCAGGTTATGCCGCGGCATGATGGCCAGTTCAGACATTCACAGCCTTCCTCGTCAGCGGGAAATCAAGATAGAACGTCGTGCCCTGACCGGGCGGGCTTTCCACTCGAATCTTTCCCGCATGCTCCTGAATAATTCCGTAGGTGACCGAGAGGCCCAGGCCTGTGCCTTTGCCCTGTCCTTCGCGCGGCGAAGACTTGGTGGTGAAAAACGGATCGTAGATGCGCTGGATGTGCTCCTGCGCAATGCCGGTCCCGGTGTCTGACACGACTACGCTCACCCCATCGCCGTTCGACGTGGCCACCCGCAGGGTTCCGCCGTCGGGCATGGCATCGCGCGCATTCAGGAAGAGATTCAGGAAAACCTGCTGCAGTCGTCCCGGATTGCCGCTGATCAGCGGCAGATGGTCCGCCAGTTCGTCTTCCACCCTGATCTTGGTGATCTTGAACTGGTGCTCCAGCAGGGCCATGGTGTCGCCGATGATCTTGTTGACGTTCACTTCGGTGAATTCGGTGCCGCTGGTGCGTGAAAAATTCAGCAGGTTGTTGACAATCTCCGAGGCCCGGAAAGTCTGCCGGGTAATTTTTTCGAGCAGCCCGCCCTTTTGCGGATCATCCTGCAGCTGCTTGGAAAGCATTTGGGCGTAAGAGGAGATGACGGCCAGCGGCGTATTGACTTCATGCGCCACTCCCGCGGCCAGCAGTCCGATCGAGGAAAGCTTGTCCGCCTGCGATAGTTGCGACTCCAGGTCGATGCGTTCCGTGATGTCGTCCACGATGATCAGGCGCCCGATCACGTTGAACTTGCGCGTGACCAGCGGCGCGATGGCTACGTTCACCATCCGGTTTTCGCCGGTCGGCGTCGCCAGGCGGAACTTGTACAGGTTGTTGATCCCGGGATTCTGCCGCACCCGATAAAACTCTTCCACAAACTGCGCGGGAAATACCTCGCTCAACGGCCGGGTCAGCGCCTGCCAGCGGGGCAAGGCGTACATGACTTCCATCTGCGAGTTCCAGGATTCGATGCGGTCTTCGAGGTCGACCGCCATTACGCCCACGTTGATCGACTCGACGATATTTTCGTTGAAGTCTTTCAGGCGTTCGTACTCCGCAACTTTCTGTTCGAGCGACGCGTACAGGCGCGCATTCTGGATCGCGATGCCGATATATCCGGCCAGGGTCTCGAGTAACTCGATGTCTTCACTGGTGAGGAAATCCCCCTCCACCGTCTTGCCCAGGCCGAGGAACGCAATCGTGCGCTGCTGGGCACGGCAGGGGATGTAGTAGTTCAGGTCCAGCCGGGCGATGGTCTGCTGCGCGCTGGCGGTCTCTCGCGGCATGTGGTGGACATTCTCCAGGAAAAGATGTCCCGCCTCGGTCTCCGGCCGGGGAGCGCTCAGGAAGTTCAAGTCGAGTCCGGTGGTCTGGGTCATGCCGAAAGACGTTGCCAGGAAAAATTGCGGAGGTTCGCCCGCCGCCAGGAAAATCGCCATGCGATCGACCAGCAAGGTCCGCGACAGGCGATCGACCACCGAGCTGAGCATCCGGTCCAGATCGGTTTCCGAGCTGAGCTCGCGTCCAAACTCAATCAGGGTTTTACGGTAGTCGTAACGGGTGCGATAGAAGAACTGATCGATCCGCTCCTGGATCCATTTGCGGACTGGGTCGAACAGCAGCGCCGTGACCACCATCGCCAGGACCAGGCCCAAGGGTCCGGAACTGGGTACCTGGGTGTGGACCAGTTCCGCGACTCCAGCCACTACGGCGAAGTAAACTCCGACAATCGCGGCCGCCGCCAGCGTATACACCATGCCGCGTTTGAAGATCAGGTCAACATCCATCAACCGGTAGCGGAAGATGGCGTATCCGAACGTCAGGGGCAGCAGGCCCAAAGACAGAACGGAAACCTTCATGGCGGAACTCGGCATCGCGCCGGTCAGGTAAGGGATGACATAGAACAGCGTGAAGGGCGCGACCGCAAGAATCGTGCCGCGCGTGACCCACTTCAGCTGCTGGCGGAGGATTGGCGTGCTGGCCCGGCGGTAGCTGTTCCACAACACGGCTGCCGCCATAACGAAAAACAGGGCCAGGTATCCCATCTGCACCCGGTCCAGGTTCCAGCGCACCCGCTCGCTGGCCTTCAACACCCGGAGTGTGAAGACATGGATTCCCAGCAAAACCATTCCCGGCACGTAAATCGCCGGAATGATCCAGCGATGCTTGCGGACGAAGGCGCGCTTCTCGGGAAAAGTCAGGACGAAATGCAGGAACAACGCCGGCTGGAGCAGCCAGGCAACTACGTTGCCCCAGTAGATTGTCCAATCGAACTGGTTGAGTTTTCCGGTGAACTTGAAGGCGTAAAAAATGAACGAGACCAGGCAAAAGATGTAGAAGTGGGTGGAACTGGGCGCCGTCCAGCGGCGCAGCAGAACATAGAGCCCGATGCCCAGATAGATCAGGGCGATGAACCTGAGCCAGAAATTCAGCGAGCGCTCGGCCGGAACCAGAATCACGGTGGTATCGAGCGGCACCGATTGCCGTACCAGGGAGTAAGTTGCCTTCGACCATGCGCCTACGCGATAAACCTGCCGCATCCGGGCAGTGGTGTCTTTCACATCATGCTGATTGATCGCGGTGAGGCGGTCTCCTGCCCGAATTCCGGCCTTTTCGCCCGGTCCGTTCGGCTCGACCCGGCTGGCCACCAGGCCGCCGTCGTTTCCAGACGCTTCCATCCACCACACGCCATCGGAGGGAATCTGGAATTCAGCTTCTTTTTGGAAATTGATCCATGCCAGAATGACCGCCGCCGTCGTCAAAAGGATGAGCAGACCGGCTGTAAAGCGGATTTGGAAGTCCCGGTTCATCGACCGCAACGGCTCCTGTTGGAGGGCGGGGGAAATACCCGGGAAATGGTTCTGCACGTCGGGGGCCACCACAGTACTCAAGGGAAGACCTATAACTTACTTTAAAGAAAAGACTTTACCGATTATAGAAGCGCTGTGGAAGTAAAGCTATGTTTTTTGGAAGCCTTCTGTGGCGTTTGGTAACTCCATGCATACCAGAAACTTAAGGGACGCCCTCTCTGTCCGGTTTTTCTTTCCGTCCTTCGCCCCGGATGCGCTCTTTACCGTCAAGGGCTTTAACTGCAAGGCCGCAAAGGACTCAGCAAAGTTCGCTGAGAAAATCGCGGAACCGGCTGAGTCCGGCTAGAATGAATCCCTCCCGATGGCCCCCAACCGCAGATCAAAAAAAATGCGGAGAGCCGAAGCTCTCCGCGAAAAGAAACAGAGGCGATATCAACTACATAGAGGGCTACAGTCGTTGCGGAGTTGTCCAGTGTGAAAGAAATCCACTGTGAGTGACCGATCGGAAATCCCATCCCAGCTGCAATCCATCCCGGCCAACGAATGCTGGTGCGTCCTGGATGGCTATCGCATGCGCTATCTGCGCGCCGGCTCCGGGCCGCCATTGCTGCTGCTGCATGGATTGCTCGGATACTCCTTTTCCTGGCGCTTCGCGCTGCCCGTTCTTGCCGAAAAAGCCACGGTGTACGCCGTGGACATGCCGGGTGCGGGTTTTTCCGACCGTCCGGCCTACCCGATTTCTACCTTTCGCGCTCACGCCGAGCGTCTTCTGCGTTTTCTTGACGGGGTCGGCATCGAGTCCTGCGATCTCCTGGGGACATCGCATGGCGGCGCCGTTGCCATGATGGCCGCCGCCCTGGCGCCGGAGCGGGTGCGAAGCCTGATCCTGGTTGCTCCCGTAAATCCCTGGTCGGCTCATGGCAGGCGTTTGGCCCCGTTTCTCAGCAGTCCGCCGGTTTCCTGGCTGTTGCTTCAATTGGAACCGGGCCTGGGAATCGTCCACGATGCTTTGCTGCGGCGCCTTTACGGCGATCCCCGGCGCATACGTCCCGGAACCCTGGCCGGCTACTCAGCCCCTTCCAAAATTCCGGGCACGCTTAAATATGGTTTGGGAGTAGTGAAGACATGGAACCGCGACCTTGCGGAACTGCAGGAGTCGTTGCCGCGCATCGCAAATATTCCAACCCTGCTCTTGTGGGGCAACAGGGACACAGCCGTCAGTCCTGACTCCGCGGAGCGGTTGAGCCGGGAATTCAAGCACTGCCGGCTCGAAATATTTGATGGCGTCGGGCATTTGCCCTACGAAGAAGTGCCGGAGCGTTTCAATTCCTCCGTAATTCAATTCCTCTCCGGAAATTCCCCAGAAGCGTTCTGAAAATCGGTCTGTTCCTGTGGTATTTCCGCTGCCACTCCTGCCCGCCTGATACCTTCAAGAGGGCGGAATGAACCCAGAATGTGCGCCTTGAAAACCTACACCAAGCGAATCCTGGTCCTGATCGCGGGCTGGGGATTTATTCTGCTGGGAATCCTGGGCCTTTTTCTGCCCATCTTGCAGGGTGTGCTGTTCCTGCTGATCGGCCTGATCATCCTGTCGTCGGAATACGTGTGGGCGCACCATCTGTTGACCAATGTGAAGCAGCGTTTTCCAAGGATTGGACGCACCGCCGACCAGGCGACCGAGAAGGCGACCGCCTGGTTACGGCGGATTTCTGGTCAAGGCAAATCGGATTGATGCACCTTCCAGCCGGTGCTAACCTCGAAGCAGCGAACCGCTTGCATGGCTGATCCCGTAATATCCGCAGCGCTCCCTCCGACGGCAGCAGTCCGGTCACATAACGGGTTCCTGCGTTTCGAGATTCCAGAGATATGGAAGCGCTTCCTGCTGGCCCTCCTCGGACTGATTCTGGCCTTCGCCGCCGCCCTCTTTTCCACAGTGGCGCGCGAATCGGGCAGCCTCTGGACCACGGTCATCCTGGCGTCGATTGCGCTGATCCTGGCCGTGGTCGTGGGTTTGACCACCGTACCCTACCTGGCGCGCCGGGTGGCGGGTGGGCGGGTCCGCGATGCCTTTAACTACGACGTGACTGGCGTGGGCATCATCTACGTTGTGACGGTCCTGCTGATCGGCGTGGCTGCTCTCAATACCGGTAATAACCTGCTTTACGTAATCGTGGCGGCCATGCTGGCCGCCATTCTGGTATCGGGTCTGGCGTCGGCGATCGTGCTGCGCGATCTGGAGTTGGATATTCGTTTGCCCGACCAGGTTTTTGCGGGCCGTCCTACGCTGGGAAGGATCCTGATTCGCAACCACCGGCGCTGGCTGCCTTCATTCTCCATCAGCGTGGTTCCACTCAAGCCAAAGCCCTCTGCCCAATGGCAGTGGGAACGCGCGACCTTCGGCTTTCCGCCGGGACAGCCGGCCGCGAGGCAGTGGGTGAGATTGCCCGACCGCCAGCTTCGCCGCGTCACCGACAGCGCGGCTGCTCCGCCTGGAATTTTTAACGAGTCGGCATACTTCCCTTATATTCCGCCGGCCGCCGAACTTTCCGCCGAACTGGAATTGTGTTTTCCTCGACGCGGGCGCTACCAACAGAACAGCTTTGGTCTCGCGACTCGTTTCCCCTTCGCCTTTCTCACCAAGACGAGACGCGTTGCCCTGGCTCGGGAGATTCTGGTGTACCCGTCGGTAGAGACCACAGACGAATTCTTCGAAGTGCTTCCGTTGATCACCGGCGAATTTGAAACCTTCGCCCGCGGCCAGGGCGAGGACCTGTATCTCATTCGCGAGTACATGCCGGAGGATTCGGCGCGGCATGTGGACTGGAAGGCTACCGCCAAATCCGGGTCACTCAAGGTGCGCGAGTTCAGCCGCACGGACGAACGCAAACTGCGTATCGTGTTCGACAATCCTGCCCCCGGAACCGTTTCCGAGCAGTCTTACGAAAACGCTGTGACGGCGGCGGCATCGTTGGGCTGGCACTTCGCCGAAGCCAATGCCGAACTGTCGTTTACGGCGCAGGACTATCGGGGGGGAGCAGACATTCACGATTTCCTCGCCTATCTCGCGACCGTTGCTCCGCAGCAATCGCCCTCGCTGCTCAACGGTCTGGAGATTTCCGGCGACTACAACGTGATTCTGACCACTCGTCCGCGCACATCCATTCCGGCTAATCTTTGGGCATGTTCTTACTTTATTTTCATCGGCGCCCAAAGCTGATCCGGAGGTTGCAGCGCATGATGGCAGAGTCATAAGTGCAGCCGGAGGGCACTTGCATGCATCCCAAGGGATGTGAAGAAACACAAGAGATGTGAAAAACAGAGATGTGAAAAAGAAGAGTGTAAGGAAGAGTCTGGAGAGAGCCTAGAGACGCCGCTTTGCCTGGCCAGCCGAAAACTTAAGCGAGGTGAAAAAGACATGGATCGCAAATATTTCCTTCTGGTGAGCGGCGCCCTGGTGTCTCTTCTGCTGGCTCTCGCCGCGCTGCCCGCGATCGGGCAGGATTCCCTGGAGATTCCTTCCGGCACAACCATACGAGTGCGCATGATCGACAGCCTGAGCAGTGAACACAGCCAGGTGGGAGACACTTTCCGCGGCACTTTGGACGAGCCGATCCGACTCAATGGCAGGGAGCTTTATCCCAAGGGCGCCGACGTCATCGGTCGAGTCACGGATGTGCATCCCACAGGGCGGCTCAGTGAACCCGGTGAACTCGACCTGGTGTTGAACACGGTCAGCTCGGGAACAGTGGCGGCCTCGATTCACGTGGAGCCGCTGGTAATGAAAGGCGAGTCGCACGCCAAGAGCAATGTCACCAAGATCGGAGGCGGAGCGGCCCTGGGCGCCGTAATCGGGGCGATTGCGGGCGGAGGCAAAGGCGCAGCCATCGGCACCCTCGCGGGCGGAGCCGCCGGCACGGGCGCAGCCGCAGCCACCGGCAAGAAACCGGCAATCGTAGATTCAGAAGCTGTCCTGACGTTTGTCACTTCGTCGGCGTCGGTGCCCGCCGCCGTGCCGCCGGCCAGTCCGTCGTCCAATGATGCATCTCAGTCGTCGGCTTCATCTCCGTCGACAGCGCCGCCTCCAGGCGCGGCACCCGCCGATTCGCCTTCCACCCCGGATTCGCCGTCCGCGCCCGATGACAACACTCCTCTGTTCACCGCCCGCGATCGCAGAACCATCCGAGGCTGCGTAAGTGAACATGCTTCCGATCTTCCGCAGGGTACGGCACAGCGCCCGGAACTGCCCCCCGGATCGGAGCGGCAGATGCACCGCGGAGGAACCTTGCCTATCGAAATCCAGAACCAGGCTCAATCCCTGCCTTTGGCTTGTGAGGAGCAACTGCCCCGCCTGCCCAGCGATCTGGAACGGGTCATCTATGACGGCCGGGCGCTCTTGATCGACAGCAAAGGTCATGTGCTCGATATGTTCGATCTCCAGCAAAATCAGTAGGTTCGATTGCCTCGAGGTTTCTTGTCCTGTGTGGTCGCGGGCGACTCGCCCGCGTACCACGCCAGGCCGATACAAACCCACCATCCCCCGGCGCACGAGCAGGTAGCAGGTTGTTACGGTAACCATTACTTCCGATTACCTTGGTACATTGACCGTCCGAGCAGAACTGCTAAGGTTATGAGAGAAATCTAATCGTTGTACTTCCGTCAACCGTGGCGCCCCCGGCTGGCAGAAAACTGGTTGATGACCATAGATCACCAAACCGCGCTATGGATCGCCCACCCAATCCTTCAACTGGTGGTGGGTGTGACCATGTTCCGCCGAAAACTGTACCGCTCATTTCCAGTTTTCTTCAGTTACATCTGCTTCCAGATTCTGGCCTTTGCCGTGCTTTTCCCCATGCATCAAAGCGCCAGCTACATGATTTATTTTTTTTCGTACTGGGCGTGCGCTGCGATCAATCTCGTCCTGGGATTCATGGTTATCTATGAAATCTTCCTCGACGTCTTCCGTCCATACCGGACGTTGAAGGACTTGGGATCGGTGCTCTTCAAGTGGGCCGCGTTGGTCATGTCTCTGGTGGGTTTTGTGGTTGCGGCATCCAGCCCCCTGGGGGATCAGGGTCCGATCGTTCAGGCGGTCATGACGGTGACGCGCTGCGTGCGCGTGGCGCAGGTCGGGCTCATTCTGTTTCTGCTGGTGTTCTCCCGCTACCTCGGAGTGTCATGGAAGCAACACAGCTTCGGGCTTTCGATGGGACTGGGTTTATCCGCGGGAGTCGAATTGGGCACCCTGGCTTTTCATGTGAGCGGCCATGCGTCGCAGTCTACGGCCGACTCGATCAACCTCGTTGTATATAACGTTGCCATCCTGATCTGGCTGGGGTATGCGCTGGCCAAGAGCGCGGCGCGCCAACCGGGCACAGAACTGTTCACTTCGCATCGCTGGGAGAAGAGCCTGGCAGATCTGCAGAGTCCCACCCAAAACGATTCGCTCATACCCATGTTTGAGAGCATGGTGGATCGCGCCTTCTCGCGTACGCAGGCAGATTATTCGCCGCGTCAGGCCGTACCCGATTCCGTGCCGGAACCGACGCTGTCGCTGCGAAGCGGTATACATTCCGTCCCGTCCCCGAGCCGCCGGGTGCAATAAGCGTTTCACTTCCCGCTAATTTTGTTTCAGCCTTAACCACGAAGAGGCTTTCCCATCCGCTCTGTCACCTCACCTAATACTTGAACAATGGATCAAATTGATCCGGAAACTCGGCGCAAAATTGCCAGAAAAGTCTGGACTCCGAAGCGGCCGCCTGTATAATGCCGCCACCGTGAGGCTTCCTCCCAGGAGCTTCGCAGTGTAAGGAGAACACCATGAAACGTGCGGTCAGGATGTTGATCCTGATGGTAGGTTTGGCTTGCACGTACGTGGCAATCGCGACCCCGATACTCAACGCAGAACTGGGCCCGATGCCAACGTGCAATCCATACAATCCCAATTGTACAAAGAAGTAACAGAAGGGATTCAATGAGAAGCCGTTAACAGCAGCACGAATGGCTTTGGACCTGATAGGCCGACCGATTGCGAATCGCATGGTCGGCCTCTTTTTTTGTTTAGTTCCGTCCGCTCTCGCCACGGCCGGTTAGCGCGATGCCCAGACTTCGGCGGAGTTGTTCCGGCTCCGTGACCGGAGGCTGACAGCTGAATCCGGAGCAAATCACAGCCACCGACTTTCCCTCCTTTATCGCGGGCAGTTGGGGGATGGTCTCGGCCAGCGCCGGCGGCAAATTTTTCGGGACCGCCTTGTTCGCCGCCAGCTTGAGGACTGTTTTCGAAAAAGCAAAGAAGCCGGCTCCTACGGCACGCAATCGCTCCGCCAGTTCATCTTCGCCAATAATCACGACCTGGGTATGCGGATGCGAGAGATGCACCGCCGCAATCCCGTACGTCGCGGCGAAGATCCCGAATTTTCCCGCGAGCCCGGCGAGCAGTTCCAAAGTTTGCTCCGCTTGCTCGCGATAACTCTTCTGGTTGGTGAAAGCGTACAGCCGAAGCAGAGCGATGGCTGCCACGGAATTTCCGGCGGGAGTGGGAGAGTCTTGAAACGGCTTTCGCCGCGTGCCTAGTACTCCCAGCGCCTTACCGGTTCCATCTGCGGCAGTATCGAAAAAGCCGCCGGATACCGGGTCAAAAAAGCGTTCAACCATTTTGTCGACTACGTGCTGCGCGAATTTGAAATAGCTGAGGTCAGTGGTCGCCTCATAAGCATCGAGGCAGGCCGCCGCGGTGAAGGCATAGTCGTCGAGCAACCCTGGGACCACACGGCGTTCAGCGGCGGGATCGGAATAGGCGATTACATGCTGCAACCCTTGCTCCGGGTGCCAAGCCTCGGCGAGGACGCGGTCAAGCGAACGCAATGCAAAGTGTTTCGCCCCTTCAAGGCTCAACGCCTTCGCAGCCTCCAGGTAGGCTGAGACGCAAAGCGAGTTCCATCCCACGTAAACCGTCTTGTCGACATACGGCGTCGGACGCTTCAGGCGTGCGGCATACATCTTTTCCCGAGCGGACTGCAGTATCTTGTCCACGCGTTCCAGGCTCAGGTTCATGCGTTTGGCGATTTCCTCGAGGGACGCCCGGATGTACAGAACATTTTTCTCCGGATTGTGGTGCATCTCGCCGACTTCATTCACGTCGTAGCGCAAACCCGCGACCGAAGCCTCCTCCTCTGTCAGGACGGCCCGCATCTCGGCCCGGGTCCAGGTGAAATAGTCGCCGTCGTCGTCCATGGAGTCGTCGGCATCCTGGGAGGCGTAAAAGCCGCCGCGCTCGCGATCGCTGAGCCACTCGTCCATCCAGCGCACGATGTCGCGAGCGACGGCGGCGAAGAATTCCGAGCCGGTCACCTGGTGGGCGTGCACATAGTTCTTGAGAAGTTCGGAGTTGTCGTAACACATCTTTTCGAAATGGGGCACGATCCAGTGTTCGTCCACCGAGTAGCGGTGAAAGCCGCCGGCGAGCTGGTCATACACGCCACCCCGCGCCATCTTCTCGAGAGTAGGAACGAAGACCTCGCGCAGCTTCTCGTCCCCCGAGCGCGCGTACTGGTCCATAAGAAGATCAAGCACGGCGGGATGCGGAAACTTGGGCGCGCTCCCGAAACCGCCATTGTGCGGGTCGAACATCTTGACGGCCGCTTCCACGATCGCGTCGATGATTGTGGGAGAGAACTGGCCACTGCCGCCAGCGAAAGATTCGGCCCGCGAGATCGCAACCTCTACCATCTGCGCCTGGTCTACCACCTCTTTGTTCTTCTGGTGATAAGCGTCGGCGATGGACATCAGCACGCGCTTGAAACTGGGGCGTCCATAATTCTCGTGAGGAGGAAAGTAAGTGCCGCCGTAAAAGGGCTTGCCATCCGGAGTCAGAAACGCAGTCAACGGCCAGCCACCCTGCCCGCTGATGGCACTGACGGCAACCTGGTAACGGCTGTCAATGTCTGGACGTTCATCGCGATCCACCTTAACCGCCACAAAGCGCTCGTTCACGATCTTCGCAACTTCCGGATCGTCGTAGGACTCGCGATCCATCACATGACACCAGTGGCACCAGACCGCGCCAATATCGAGCAGGATGGGCCGGTTCTCCCGCTGCGCCGTGGCAAAGGCTTCCTCACCCCACTCATTCCACTGGATGGGCTGGTGCATGGCGGAACGCAGGTAGGCAGAGGATGCCTTGGAGAGGGAGTTGAGGGTCTGGGTGGTCATGAGTAAAGTGTAAATGTTTCGTCTCACCCGCAAACAAGCGATTGTCGCAGCCGTCCTTTCCGCGCTGGTGGCCCTCGTGGCGACCAAGCGCATCAGAGGAGAGGATTCACCACCTGAACAGCACCATACTTCTGCCCGGCTGCGAAATCCTCGGAGTATAGAACCGACGCGCCTGAGCTTTCGGCGGCTTGCAAGACTAGAGCATCCCAAAACGACGTCTGGTATCGCACCTCAATCTCCAGCGCCTGCAGAATCGAAGCCGGAGTGTTGACCACGACCTCCCAGCTGAGGTAGTCCTGGATGATCTGACGGATTTCTTCCACTGGAAGTGGCCGGGCGATTTTGCGGCGAAGATTGATGCAGAGTTCCTGCAGCACTTGCGTGCTCAACACGCCCTCGCCAGATGTCCACAGGTGCTCTATCAGTTGGCGCGCGCGTTCGTGTTTCAGTCCGGCGGAACGATCGTGCGCGTAGAGCAGGATGTTGGTGTCGACGAAAAACCTATCGGGCATGATTCATCGCTCATCGTTCGTGAAGTTCGTCGCGAGAGCGGGGAGGCGTCCATTGCAAATCAAACCCCTCGCGGAGCCGAGCCAAGGCGCGCTTTCGAGCGCGCTGTAAGTCTTGCGTTCACGCACGATTTGCTCGAGGCGGGCAGCCAACAGGGCACTGATCGAGGTGCCTTCTTCGGCTGCCAGAACTCGAATCTCGCGCAGGAGAGCCGAATCCAGCTTGAGGGTAATGTTGGCTTTCATATATAGCACGTATATAGGTGCAGCACTATTCTACGTGCATCCGATTGTGAGGTCAAATCCCCGAAAATCAAGCCTCTAGTAATGCGTCTGTCCCCCGCGCTTATTTGTTTGCATCGGCGATCCCGGACGGGTTAAGAATCTGCAATCTGAAATCATCGATCTGGAATCACGTCGAGAGTTTTCGCGCGATCGAGCAATACAAATCCACGGCATCGCTGCAGCTGTTTCTTCTCGACGGATTCGCCGTTGGTGTGGGCAACGTGAATCGAGCCCGGACCGACCAGCAAGGGCTGTCCCCAATTGCTGAGTGCCGGAATGTCGGTGGTGAAAGCGGCGACCATGGTGGGCAGGCCCTCAAGGGTGCGCAGGCGAACGAACGGAATCTCCAGCACGAACTCAGACTTCGCCAGATCGCCGACAGCCGCGAGGATGTCACGTTTCAATTGCTCGGACGGTCCCACCAACCGGTAGAGCAATTGCGCGCGCGCTTTATCCGGGATCACGTTGGGCGCGCGGCCGCCTTCGATCACGCCGATGTTGAGCGTGCAGGGCCCGATGCCGTCCGCCTCCGGCAGCTTCATGGCGCGCAATCGGGCGAGTGCTACCAGCAGCTTGTCGATTGCCGATTCGCCCAACTCGGGATAGGCCGAGTGTGCCATGCGTCCTTCGGCAATCACCTCCACCCGCAATGCTCCCTTGGAAGCGACTGCGACCCGGTTTTCGGTGGGCTCTCCGTTCACCAAAAACTTGCAGCCGGGAGGCTTCTGGTTCGCCACCTTGGCGCCCAGGCTGTCGCGCTCCTCGCCCACCACAAAAAGCAGTCCGATGTGAATGCCTTCCTGATGCAACCGTTCCGCGGCCGCGATCTGGGCCGCGATGATTCCCTTGGCATCGCATGAGCCTCGCCCGTACACCCGCACGGCGTCTTCAGACGACGGGATAAATGGCGGCACCGTATCCATGTGCGTGGAGAAAACCACCGTGGGCCGCGGCTGTTCGGGGAAGGTCGCGAAGACATTGCAGCGCGCGCCTTCGACCGGAATTTTCTCGCTCCGAAAGCCGCGCCGAAGCAATTCATGGTGAAGGAAATCGCCCACTGTTCCCTCGTTGCCGGTGATGGACTCGATGTCCACGAGTTGGCGGGTGAGGGCGACGGTATCCATGCGCGACAGGATACCTCAATCCCGCGCAGTCTAAGAAAGGGTTACTCAGTGGTCTCAGTGTCCTCCGTGGTGGAATTTTCACCACTGAGGACACGGAGGACACTGAGGCATTCTAATTCGCTGCTATGCTTGACTGTTCCATGGAATCGCAAGCCGGTGCAATTCGCTCGATCTCTCTCGACGGCCCGGCGGGCCGCCTCGAAGCCTTGCTCAATGCCGGAACTCCGGACGCCCGTTATGCCGCTGTAGTTGCCCACCCGCATCCTCTTTTTGGCGGCACTTTGCATAACAAAGTCGTCTTTCATGCCATGAAAGCGCTGAATGGATTCGGCTTTCCAGTATTGCGGTTCAATTTTCGCGGGACCGGGCTGAGCCAGGGTGAGCACGACCACGGAATTGGTGAAGTGGATGACGTTCGAACCGCCCTGGATTGGCTCGACCACGAGTTTCGCCTACCCCTGATCTTTGCCGGATTCTCCTTCGGCGCGGCAGTGGGCTTGCGGGCGGCCTGTCCGGATGCGCGGGTGAAGGCTGCGATCGGACTGGGCCTGCCGGTCGCGCCGATCGATGATCGCGCTTATGACTTCCGTTTTCTGGCCTCCTGCGCCAAAACCCAAGCTGTTTGTAAGCGGTGATCGCGATCAGTTCGGAACGCCGTCACAGTTGGAAGCGCTGGTTCAATCCACTGCGGCTCCGAAGAAGCTGATTTTGATTGCGGGCGGCGATCATTTTTTCGAAGGACGTCTGCGCGAGATGCGCGATGCGATAGAGCAGTGGGTGGGTGACGCGGTGAGTCCTAGGCTGAAGCATCGCACTGCGAGGGCGGGACGCCCTGACAAAAGCGGACGCCTTTTATAATCCTTGCACATGCCTTCTTCGGCCACCGACCGCGAGAAGCTTGCGCTGGACATGCGGGTCACGGCGCGTCATCTCTTCGAACACGCGCTCGCGGAAGCCAGCATCGACCGCGCATTTCAGCGCCATGTGGATTGCGATCGCGGAGTGCTCCGCATCTGCGAAGACCTGCACGACCTCGATTCTTATAACCGCGTGCTGGTGATCTCCATCGGCAAGGCGGCGCACGCGATGGTCAATTCGCTTGAAATGCAGGCAGGCAATCGCTTCGAAGGCATCGTGGCCAGTTCGGTCGATCCGGTTTCGCAGGTGCGGGGCTTCCGCTATTTTCGCGGAGGCCATCCTATGCCCAACCAGGAATCGATTCGCGCCGCCGAGGCCATGCTGAAATCGCTCAACGCTCAAAATGCCTCATCGCTGGTGATCTTCATGCTGAGCGGCGGAGGGTCCTCGATCGTCGAAAAGCCGATTGACGACGAAATTTCGCTGGAAGACCTGATCGCCACCTACCGAGTGCTGGTGCACTCCGGCGCGCCCATTGCCGAGATCAATACCATCCGCAAGCACCTTTCCGCGATCAAGGGCGGAAGGCTCGCGGTGGCGGCGCCTGGGGCGCAGCAGGTATCGCTGCTGGTCTCCGACGTCCCCGATAAAACTCCCGATGCTCTGGCTTCGGGCCCGACCATGCCCGATTCCACCACGGTCGAAGACTGTTACACCATCGCCGAGAAGTACGGGATGCTGGAGCAGTTTCCGAACTCCGTGCGCGAACTGTTTCAACGTCACGCGCTGGAGGAGACGCCCAAGTCCGACGACCTGGCTTTCCACCGTTCGCGCTGGTGGCCGTTGCTGTCGAATGCCTCGTTGCTGGACGCGGCCGAAGCAGAGGCTCAACGCCATGGCTTCAGCGTGGAAATAGACAACAGTTGTGACGACTGGGACTACGTGCGCGCGGCGGATTATCTTCTCGAACGGTTGCGCGGGCTGCGCCAGAAGTCTGAACGGGTCTGCCTGCTTTCCGGCGGAGAAGTCACGGTGAAGGTGGAAAATGGCGGCATCGGCGGACGCAATCAGCAGTTTGCCCTGGCCTGCGCCGCGAAAATTTCGGGCGAAGCGATTACCGTGCTCAGCGCGGGAACCGACGGCATCGACGGCAACAGTCCCGCCGCCGGCGCGATCGTGGACGGCAGCACGCTCGAACGCGCCAAAGCTCGCGGGCTGGATCCGGAAGCGCACCTTGACGGCTTCAATGCCTATCCCATTTTTCCAGTCGCTGGGCGATGCGATTGTCACCGGACCGACCGGGAACAATCTGCGCGATCTGAGAATTCTGCTGGCGTACTAAGTTTGTGTGGTCGCGGGCAACTCGCCCGCGGGGTCTGGTATGCGCGGCGAGTCGCCCGCATCCACACGGGCGCCTAGAAAAACCTGGTCACGCCTTCTTCCAGCACGAATACCCGGTCTTCAATACCGGCTGCCCTGGCTTCTTTCTCCAGCAATTGCAGCGGTTCGTCCATGGGTTCGTGGGAGAGTCGAAAGGTGCCGTAATGCATGGGCACCATCCAGCGGGACTTTAAGTCAAAGAAGGCCCGCATGGCATCCGCCGGACTGGTGTGAACGTTGCGGAAAGACGGCGGATGGTAGGCGCCGATCGGCAACAGCGCCAGTTCCGGCGCCAGCCGCTGCCCGATCTCGCGAAAGCCGGAGAAGTACGCCGTGTCGCCGGCGTGATAAATCGAATGCTTGCTGTCGCGCAGCACGTAGCCGCCGTATCCGCGATGAGAATCTTCGATGACCCGCGCTCCCCAATGCCGCGAGGGCACGTGGGTGACCGTCAGATCGCGATGACGGTAGCTGTTCCACCAGTCCAGTTCGACGACGTTGTCAAATCCGAGGTCGGAAACCAGATCGAAAACATGATGCGGCACCAAAATCGTCGGCGCCACCCCGTGACGCCGTTTGGTTTGCTGCACGATCGCGCGCAGCGACGGCCGGTGCAGATGGTCGAAGTGGGCGTGGGTCACCAGCACCAGATCGATGGCGGCAGATCGCGCACTCTCAAGCCCGGCTGCCGCAGCCGCTTGAGCACGAAGAGCCAGCGCGCAAAGTTGGGATCGATGACCACATTCTGGCCGCCGACCTGGAGGAAAAAACTGGAATGACCGATGAAAGTCACTCCCATCTCGCCATCGGTCGCTAGTTTCGGCTTGTGAGTCCGGCCGGTCCGCGGAGTCACGGCCGAGCGTCGCACCAGGCTGCTGAACTGCCGCGCGCGGTTGCGGAGTGCGCGATTCTTCAGGGTATTCTTTAACATCGATCCCGCTGTGGCGGGACCGAACTCAAGCTCGGCGAGTTCGTCCCAGGGGAGCGCATGGACGCGTTGCTCATCACCGCCTGTTCGCAAAACTCGCGAAAACGGTGCGATCCTCACCATTCTAGAACAAATCGCCTGCGGGATTGCCTTGACCCTGCTTGCTGTCGTCATTTCTAATCGCTGCTGGTCATTCATTGTGGTCAGGGGAGACTCAGGATGCGCGTTGCCTTTTTAGGCTTGGGAATCATGGGACGGCCGATGGCGTCCAATCTGGTCAAGGCAGGTCACGAAGTCGCCGTTTGGAGCCGTAGCGCAGGCAAGACGTAGAAGGCGCGAGAAGCGCGACTTCTCCCGCCGATGCGGCGCGGGGCGCCGAAGTCGTGTGGATGTGCGTCTCCGACACCAATGCGGTGGAGAGCGTCTTGTTCGGACCGCAGGGGGTCGAGGAATCGCTCGCCGAAGGCATGACCATAGTCGATTCCAGCACGATTTCACCCTCGGCCACCCGCAAGTTCGCCGAGCGGGTTGCGAGCCCGGGGAGTGCGTTACGTGGATGCGCCCATGACCGGATCGAAGGTGGCGGCGGAGGCCGGCAGCCTTATTTTTATCGTGGGCGGAGACGAAGCGGTAATCGAGTCGCTGAAACCGTTGTTTGCCGCCATGGGAAAGGTATTTTTCCGTATCGGCGAAACCGGCAAGGGACAGTCTGCCAAGCTGGTGATGAATCTGCAGATTGCGCTTATCTATGAAGGCTTCGCCGAAGGCCTCACTCTGGCCACCAAGCTGGGAGTGGATGTCGAGAAACTGATGCCGGTGATCCAGGCGTCCATGATCCGCTCCGGAGTTGTCGATTACAAAGCGCCCTTCGTCCTGAAGCGGGATTTCACCCCTAATTTTCCGCTGCGACTCATGCACAAAGACATTCGCCTGACGCTCGAAGCTGCCAAGGAAGTTCGAGTAAAACTGCCGGCCCTCGAAACCGTCGAAGAAATCTACGAAATGGCCACCGAAGACGGCCATCAGGACTCTGGACTACGCCGCGACTCTTACCCTGCTGGAGAAGTGGGCCGGGGTTGAAGTAAAGGGCGCCTCGGCCTGAGGTTTTTGTGTGGTTTTTGTGTGGCCGCGGGCGACTCGCCCGCGAAACGCTGGCGCCGAGCCGGTACAAATCTTCTGGAGACCGCTGCCGGCGGCCGGAGTATTCAACAAATCCTGCCCTATCACTTTCCTGCACACTTCCGGCAGGTCGCGGGCGGGTCGCCCGCGACCACACGGCCCAATCCCGACTACCGTGCTAGTACCTCCGTAATGTCCCGACATCCGCTATTACAGAAGTCTTACACGCGGCTCTATCCCATCCTGATAACTTGAGCCTTGGAAGCTCAATACGGGTACAGGAAAAAGAACATGGCCATCGACCTGCAAGTCTTGGATCGGAAAGCAGCCGCAGACGACGAAATTAACTGGGTAACCGCGATTTTCATGGGCCTGTTCCATGTAGGCGCGATCGCGGCACTGTTCTTCTTCACCTGGAAAGCTTTCATGGTCTCGATGTTTTTGTGGTGGGTTTCCGGGAGCCTGGGCATCGGCATGGGCTACCACCGTCTGCTGACCCATCGCGGATACAAGACTCCTAAATGGGTCGAGTACGTCCTCACCACCTGTGCCACGCTGGCGCTCGAAGGCGGACCGATTTTCTGGGTTGCCACTCACCGCATTCATCACCAGCATTCGGATCAGGAAGGCGATCCGCATTCGCCGCGTGACGGCAAATGGTGGGCGCACATGGGCTGGATCCTGACCGGCAAGTCGATGCACCACGACACCACCACTCTGGCGCGCTACGTTCCCGATCTCGCCAAGGATAAGTTCCACGTCTGGATCACGAAGTACCACTACGTTCCCATGATTGTCCTGGGTCTGATCCTGCTCGCGGTGGGCGGACTCCCGTTCCTGCTCTGGGGCGTTTTCTTCCGCACCGTAATCGGACTGCACACGACCTGGTTGGTCAATTCGGCCACGCATAGTTGGGGCTCGCGGCGTTTTGTTACCCGCGACCTTTCCACTAACAGCTGGTGGGTCGCTCTGTTGACCTTCGGTGAAGGCTGGCATAACAACCACCACGCGCACCCGGTCTCTGCCCGCCATGGTTTGAAGTGGTACGAGATCGATTTCAACTGGTACGGGATTTGGGCGCTGAACAAGTTGGGCCTGGCGCGTCAGATCTATCGCGTGAAGCTCTCCGAACTGCGCCGTGAGGAAGAAGAACAGGGAAAACCGGCAGCCGCGCAGGCGGAACTGGTTTCGATCTAGTTTTGTAGGGATGGAGGACGGGCGCCCTCGCCCGTCGCAGCCGGGTCGGGACTCCCGGCCTCCACCACCGGTCGTGCGGGGCGTGCGCCCCACATACTCTTGCCTCGCGGTAGAATCCTGCCATGCGCATAAGCAGCCGCCGCAGGGCCATCGCCTTCTTTGTTGTCCTGGGCGTTTGCCTGGTTCTGCTGGCGGTTGGACTCAACGTCGGCTGGATCATTCTCAACTGGCGAGAAGGCGTCCTGCTCTTCCTGGGGGTAATCTTCTTCGCCCTGCTGATCGCCGGGATGATCGTGAACACCAGTTTCCTGGTGCGAGAAATTCGCCGCAACGAGCAGCACGACAGCTTTATCAATGCGGTCACCCACGAACTGAAGACGCCCATCGCTTCGATCCGGCTTTATCTGCAAACCTTGCAGCATCGCGATGTCGGCGAAGCACAGCGCCACGAGTTCTATCGACTTATGCTCGACGATACCGACCGCCTGATGGGCACCGTGGAGCAGGTGCTCAAGGCCGGAGAAGCCGGCCACAAGCGGCAGGATCGGCGCGTGCCTGTCGACTTCAGCGGTCTGGTTCGCGACTGCGTGGACGTGGCGCGCAACAGCCATCACCTTCCTCCGGAAGCTCTGCAATACGAGCAATCGGTCAACCACGGCGCTGCGGCTGGGGTTTTGGGCGACGCGGAGGAGTTGCGCGCGGCGGTTGCGAATGTGCTCGACAACGCGGTCAAATATTCCGGCGATCACGTGGAAATCTCGGTCCGCCTCGAAACTCCCGATGAGAAACGGGTTACGCTGAGCGTTCGCGATCAAGGGGTAGGCATTCGAGCCGAGGAGTTGAAGCGCATCTTCAAACGCTTTTACCGCGCCTCCAACCGCTCACTGAGTCACGTGAAGGGAACTGGCCTGGGTCTTTTCATTGTTCGAGCCATCGCCCGCAAGCACGGCGGCCGGGTATTCGCCAAGAGCGAGGGAGAAGGACGCGGCACCACCGTAGTTCTGGAGCTTCCAAGAGTGAACTTGTAATTTAAATGGCTGTCACCCGTCTCAAGAGAGATTGTCATCCTGAGCGCAGTCTTCCATCCTGCGAAGCAGGAGGGAAGCAAGCGAAGGACCCGTGCATTTAGCTGCTAATACGGACTTGCGGGATAGAGGCACTACGGTCGCCGGGAAATGCACAGGTCCTTCGTCGGGAGCCCTTCGCTTCGCGAAGGGCTCCGCATCCTCAGGATGACAGGGGTTTAGCGCATATCAAGAGACCTGCATGAGTCATGTCCTGATTGTCGAAGACGAAGCTCACCTGGCCCGAGGTCTGCAATTCAATCTCGAGGCCGAAGGCCACGTCGTGGCCGTGGTGGGCGATGGCGAGCGGGCGCTGGACCTGCTTTTGGGGAAGACCGCCGGCCACGCGGATTTCGATGCGGTTGTGCTCGACGTCATGCTTCCCGGCAAGGATGGTTTTACCGTCGCTGCGGAATTGCGCGCCGCCAAGCAATTTGTTCCGGTGCTCATGCTGACGGCGCGAGGGCGGCCGGAAGATGTGCTCAAGGGATTCGCCTCGGGCGCCGACGATTATCTTCCCAAGCCTTTCGAGCTCCCCATCCTGCTGGCCCGATTGCAGGGCCTGTTGCGGCGGCGGGACTGGATGCGGCAAAGCCCGTCCGCGAAAGCCGCCGCAGCCGTAGAATACGAGTCTTTTTCATTTCGCGGCCGGACGATCGATTTTGGAAAGCTGGAGTTGCGGGTCAACGGAAACACCATCCAGTTGACCCTGATGGAAGCTGAACTGCTTCGCCATCTCATTCGGAACGAAGGACGGGTCGTCTCCCGCAAATCGATTCTGGAAGAAGTGTGGGGTCTGCACGAAGACACCGACACCCGCGCCATCGACAATTTCGTGGTTCGGCTGCGCCGCTACATAGAAGACAATCCGTCGTTGCCCCGGCATTTACTCACGGTGCGCGGCGTAGGCTACCGTTTCGTTGCCGAGCCGGAAAAGGAATGATGCACTGGCCTCGAGCGCTATTGACCGCGGCCGAGATTTGAAATGAGATTTTCCCGGTGATTCAGCGCCATTCCGTCGACACGGCCGAGGAAGAAAAGGTAAACCGAAACGGCAAGTGCGGCGGGCAGTAAAAAGATCAGGCATTCCATCCAGGAGTTCCCGTAACCGCGGGCAAACCAGAGCATCAGTGCGCCCATCCCGAACAGCGCTCCCCGGATAGCAAAACTGGCCAGCACGGTGGTCAGGGAAGCTCTTTGCCGGCCGAAAACGCCGGCCTCGATTCTGCTGGGAGAATAAATTGAAAATAGATTTCCGGCGGCGAGGTCAATCGGCAGGACAAACAGAATGCCCGCCAGCGTGGCCACTATCACACCGGACGATGGCGCACGATAGAGCAAGCATGTTCCCGCCCAAACCAGCAAGACTTCCAGGGCAAAAACGGCGGTGTGGGCGAGGTTTTTCCCCAGCATGATTTGCCGGAAGGGAACCGGTGAGGCGAAGAAGAACTGCGTGCCGCTGCCATCAGCGCCAAAGTTATTGTAAGAAAGGTTGGTCAGCAAGAGCAGTGAATACGCGGCGCCGATCGGAAAGGTCAAACCGGGTCCATGCGCCAGCAGGCCTTCGTTTTTTCCTGAACTGCGAAAGACAGCGAGCATGAACAGGGGCACGATGAGAGTGAAAAGCATCGGCCCGCTGCGGCCAAGATAGCGCAACTCTTTTTCGAAGACGGCGGCGACGGGCCCTGGAAGCCCCAGCAAATTCCAACCCAGCCGGACCGCCGGAAGCCCACTGTTCCGTGCCTTGCGCCGGGCCGACTCGCTGAGGTTCTCGCCGCGATACTCCGCCCGCAAACGCACATCCAGGAGCCACAGAAATGCAATTCCATAGCACCCTAGCAAGAAGAAAGGCGCGAAGCTGGTCGTAACCACGGCGGCCGTGACCGCGGTAAATGCGGGTCGGGCCTGCGCCCATCCTGCAATGGCCGCGGCGGCTAGGCCGGGTGGTGAGGGCCGCTGTGCGTTTGAAATCTTCTGTCCCAGAATTCTTACATCGGGGGCGGACCGGTGTTCATAGACCGCGATCAACGGTCCGATCAATTGAAAACTCAGGACAAAAAGGAAAAAGATTATGCCCATGATTTCGCGCGTGCGCCGCTGCGCTAACCAGCGCTCCAGCCAGGCGAACAGGGCGCGCGCGAGAAGGAGGTTCACCAGGGCAAAGGTCAGGAGAACCATCGTGGCCCATGGGAACAGCCGCGGCCGGGCCACCCCGATTCCAATGCCGATTCCGAGCAGCCAGAGGCTGGCCACAGCGGTTGCCGGTTCCAGCGACCCATAGACCAGGCGAATCAGAAAATACGAGCGGTAGCTCAGCGGGAAACGCAGCAGATTCGAAGAGTCAACGTTCTGGGTGAACGCCGTCGCCATTAACGGAAACAGTTGCCAAAAAAGAAACACGGGCCAGAGCAGACCCCCGAGCCATTCCGGATTTCCTTGCGAAACTGAAAACCAGGCGGCCCCGCCCAGTCCGATCGCACCGCCAACACCGCCCGCCAAAAAAGCCAAGCTGACAAAAATGCGGGAGGCCAATTCCAACCGGCTGCGAACCGTCCGCAGAGAGTTAACGAATATCCGCCAACGCAATTCAGCGACCGCTGCCAGCTGTTGACGTGCTGATTGTGGAGGACGGGCGTCCCGCCCGTCTGGCAGAGACCCGTGCATGACGGGCGGGACGCCCGTCCTCCATTTGTCTAGCCCAACCATGACAATTCCTGGACATCGGATCGGGATCCGCCCACAATCAGCAGGAAGATTTGCTCCAGAGTTAACTTCTCGCCGGGAGCAATGCCGTTGGCCGCGCCCGGGAAGGCCCGCCGCCCGCGCTTCAACTCCAGCCCGCAACTCCTCGAGCGAGCCTTGCGCCACCAGCCGCCCGCGATGAATGATGCCGACGTGCGTGCATAACCTCTCCACGATCTCGAGAACGTGCGAGGTCAGGAAGACGGTTGCGCCGCGCGCGATCATCCGCTGCAGCATAGCCTTCAGAGTGCCGGCGGCGATAGCGTCCACGCCCTCGAAGGGTTCATCCAGAAAAAGTACCTTCGGTCCGTGGATCACGGCCGCAGCCAGCGCCAGCTTCTTCTGCATGCCGTGCGAGTAGTCCGTGACCAGCGCCTTGGGCTGGTCGGTGAGTTGCATGAAGTCGAGCAGTTCGGCTGTGCGCTTGGCCGCGGTTTCGCGGTCCAGGCCATACATGCGGCCCACGAAGTTCAAATATTCGGATCCCGTCAGTCTTCCGAACAATGCCATGCCTTCCGGCACGACTCCGATCTGCCCCTTGACCTCCGCCAGGTTGCTGACCAGATCGAGGCCGAGAATCTGGATTCGTCCGGCGGTGGGCGCGAGCAAGCCGGTCAACATCTTGATGGTGGTGGATTTCCCCGCTCCGTTGGGTCCCAGAAAGCCGAAGAACTGGCCGGGCGCCACCCTGAGATTCACGTCTTCGACGGCTATGAGGTCTCCGAAGGACCGCGTCAGATGTTCGGTGGAAATGGTGGAGGAAACCATGAAAGTTCCGACTCTAGCACAAGGCGCAGGCGTGCGGCGGACGGGAGCGTCCGCCCCACACGGTCGCAAACAACGCAGGCTCGGCATCACCGCTATAATGTGGCCGCTATGAGGCTGCTGCTAAAGTTCAACCTGATATTGCTTCTGGTTTTCGGGTCAGGCGTCGCGATCGCCGGCTACTGGTCTCATCGGTTCCTGGAGCGCAGCGCCCGCAGTCAGGTGCTGGAACAGGCTCGCCTGATGATGGGAGCGGCCGGAGGGATGCGTACTTACACCTCCGAGCAGGTGGGCCCGCTTTTGGATCCCCATCCCGAGCGCAGCAAAGGCTTCCTCCCCCAGATCGTGCCGGCCTACTCCGCCACGGAAGTTTTCAATTATCTGCGCGCCGCCTATCCCGACTACAGCTACAAGGAAGCTTCGCTGAATCCCACGAACGTGCGCGATCACGCTGCGGACTGGGAAGCCGACGTAATTCAGATTTTCCGCAATCACCCGCAGCAACAGGACTTCTCCGCCGAGCGCGAGACCCCCGCCGGCCGGGTTCTTTTTTTGGCCAAGCCTCTGTTCGTGGACATGTCCTGTTTGCAGTGTCATAGCACACCCGACAAGGCGCCGCCGGCCATGGTCAAAATCTACGGCGCCGACCACGGTTTTGGCTGGAACGTGGGTGAAGCCATCGCGATTCAGGTGGTTTCCGTTCCCATGGCGATCCCCTTGAAGATGGCCGACCGAGCCTTCAAGGCTCTCATGCTTTCTCTGGGCGGAATCTCGTTGCTCACACTCATCGTGCTGGATGTCGCCGTGGCGATGGTGGTCATCCGTCCCGTGACTCGTCTCTCCCGCACCGCCGACCGCATCAGCACCGGCGACCTGAATGTTCCCGAGATTCCGGTAACAGGTTCGGATGAAATTTCCGAGCTTGCGCGTTCGTTCAATCGCATGTATCTCAGCCTGGTGAAGGCGATCCGGATGCTCGGATCGCAATCGGAATGAGGGCGATCCGCCAGACGATCAGGAGTCGGTTAGTGGTGCGGTTTGCGCAAAAGAAACACCCTTTGTCATTCCGCGGCCGGCTCGACCGCGAGGAATCTGCTTTCTGCCGGCAGCCAAACAGCAGATTCCTCGCGCGAGAGTGCCGCGCTTCGGAATGACAATTCTTTGAGTCCGGGAAAGTTGACAAGATTCAGAGGGGGCGGGAGCGCAGGAATTTTTCGCGGTCTTGAGGCGAAGGAATTTCTGTCGCCAGTATCTGATAGAGGTCTTCGACCGACCGGGCGCGGTTGGCGGCCTGGCCCACAATAATCCTTGCCATCGGCCCGATGTAGACGGCCAGCTTCTTTCGAGCCGCTTCAAGGATCGCCGGGTCCAGATGTTGGAAGCTGCGGGACGGCGTCTTGGACGGCGGTGCATGGTGCGAGCTCCCCACTGAGGCCGTGACGGAATCGTGGTCTGACGGTCTGTCGAGATTCAGATCCACTAAGGCGCTCCGAAAGTCGTCGGCTGTCTGGAAACGGTCTTCCGGATTTTTCTCCAGAGACTTTTCGATAATCACGGAGAGTTCCTCCGGCAACTCGGGCACGATCTCGCTCGCAGGGATGGGCTTGTGCTCCAGATTGGCTTTGAGCACGCTGTAGTAGCTGTTGCCCTTGAAGGGCACCCGGCCCGTAATCATTTCGTACAGGGTCACTCCCACCGAATACAGGTCGGCCCTGCCGTCGATGGGCAGGGCTTTCATTTGCTCGGGCGCCATGTAGTAGAGAGTGCCGACAGTCCCGCCGGTGATGGTCAGGCCGGGATCGGCGACCAGACTGGCGATTCCGAAGTCGGTCAACTTCACTCGGTCGCCGGCTCCGATGAGAATGTTCGACGGCTTCACGTCCCGGTGCAGAACTCCGCACTGGTGAGCATGGCTCAGCGCGCTAAGCACCTGAGCGGCGTAATCCACCGCGCGCCACAATTCGAGTCTGTGCTGGGCAATTCTGCGGGAGAGGGAACTTCCCTCCACATATTCCATAATCATCAGGAGTTCTTCGTTCAACCGGAACGCGGTTCGAAACGAAGTGATGTTGGGATGCTCCAGCTTGGCCAGAACCTTGATTTCACGCAGGAAGCGTTCGGCTCCCTCCGACTCGCCATCGCCGTAGGAAATCAGGCTCTTCATGGCGTCAATCCGGTCGGAGATGACATTGCGCACTTTGTAGACCTTACCCATGCCGCCGTGTCCCAGCAGGGCGATGATCTCGTAGTCGCCTACGGTCTTGCCGACGTCAAGGTTGGTTTCAGGCAAAACAATCTCTCAAACTTCGCGAGCATTATACGGCTGATGTTTAAGTCTTCGTAAAGGTGCCGCCGGGATTGAGACAACCACCGACTGTTTTGACGGGTTACTGCCGCGAGGCTGAGGCCCCGGCGGCCAGTTCGCGCAGCACACTCAGAAAACCTGCGGCGGCCTGTTCGTCGGAGAGAGCTTCCAGCGGGACCGTGGCGGCGATGTGGGGCGATTCGGAACGGAAGCGGACGCTGATCAGGTTGTGACCACGGGCGGTCATCAAGGTGTTGACTACCGGCGATAGCTCCTGAGTCCAGCGGGTACGAGTCGTGAGAATTACCGGCCCGGGGCGCGAAAGAGACCAGTCGCGGGGTTGAGACGAGAGATGGCTGTGACGCTGCGAAAGCCAGCGATGGCGGAAGACATCGAGACCGAAGCCGGGCGCGGCATCCAGATCAGCTTCGAAGGTAACCGTTTCCTTCTGCCGGTGCCAGATGCTGACAAACCACTTGAAGGGGATAGGGCGAGGCCGCAGGCGAATCGTCACCCGGGCATTGTCGAACCAGTGAGCCGTGAAACCGAAGCGGGCCTGGAGCAGGGTCTGGCTCAGCCAGCGCGAATCCAGCATCTGACCCTTGTTGGAGCAGGCAGCCTCGACCCAGTGCAGCGCCGTAGTGCCCTTGCGCCGGTTGTAGCGCGCGAAATAAAAAAACCAGAGCAGCAGTAAAACGACCGCACTCAGCGCGTCGATAAGCAGCAGCCGTCCCACAAGGCCCTCTATGCAAATACTACGACTAGTGGTGCAAGTACCGCAACAGGTTCCTCTGCCTTTTCGTCAGCAGGATTTGAGCCCCAAAGCGGCGGGCCTCGGCCCACGGTCCCGACAGGCGTCGACTCGGAAAATACTCCATCCGAATACAATGAATCCGTGGAATTCGCCTTAAGAGACTTCCGGCACGAAGAATTCGAGGCCCTGTGGCGCATTGATCAGCAATGCTTTGAGCCCGGGATTTCGTACAGCCGCATGGAACTAGCCACCTATTTGCAGCGTTCCAGCGCGTTTACCGTGGTGGCGGAGGCGGCCGAGGTCAGCCAGACCGGGAGGTTGGCCAGGACTGGGAACCAGGGCCGGCCTGCCGCCGCCCCCGTGGGATTCATCGTTGCCGAAACTGGAAGCCGCGGCACTGGACACATCATCACTATTGACGTATTGCCCAGCGCCCGCGGAGCGGGCATTGGGTCGCATTTGCTTCGGGCGGCAGAAGCTCGGTTGCGTACTCTTCGCTGCGAGTCCGTGATTCTTGAGACCGCCGTGGACAACCAATCAGCCCTCGCTTTCTATAAACGGCATCACTACACCGTGATCAAGACCCTGCCGCGTTACTATTCGAACGGCGTCGACGCGTTCGTGCTGAAGAAAGATTTGCTTTCGGCGCCGGAGCCAGCTAATTTGCCTCGACAGCAAAGAGCCCAATGACCAAGAGTCCAACCAAGAAGAGAATCAGAATTGCGATCCAGGGGGAGATGGGCTCGTTCAGCCACGAAGCCGCGCGCCGAATGGTTCCGGGCTGCGAGATCGTGCCCTGCGCACGTTCGGTCGAAGTCTTCGATCGGGTGCAGCGTGGTTCGGTGGCTGCCGCCGTGATTCCCATCGAGAATTCGCTCGCCGGTTCCGTAACCGAGCATTTTGACCTGCTGCTGGCGCGCAAGGTTTTCATCGAACAGGAATTCCGGTTGCGCATTGTGCACAACCTGATTGCGGCTCCCGGAGTGAGACGCGGCGATCTGCGCCGGGCGTACTCGCATCCCGTGGCCCTGGAGCAGTGCCGCGACTTCTTCGCCGGCAATCCGAAGATTCAGCCGACGCCTTTCTATGACACGGCTGGCAGCGTCAAGCACGTGATTGAGAGCAAATTGCTGGACGCGGCCGGAATCGCCGGCGCCCAGGCGGCGAAGGTGTACAAAGGCCACATACTGGCGGCCGGCATCGAGGACGACAAGCGCAACTTCACCCGCTTCTTTTTGATCCGCAAGACCCGGCGGGTTGTGCCCGGCGCCAACAAGACTTCGATCGCTTTCAGCGTCAAGAACATTGCCGGCGCGCTCTTCAAGGCGCTGGCGGTCTTCGCCCTGCGCGACATCAGCCTTACCAAAATCGAGTCGCGGCCGCTGCGTGGGCGGCCCTGGGAATATGTGTTTTACGTGGACTTCCTCCGCGGAGACGACGAGTCCGCTCGCAACGCCTTGCGTCATCTAAGCGAAGTATCGGATCTGGTAAAAGTGCTGGGGATCTATCCCGCGGCATAGCTTGTCCGTAATGTGGGGCGGGCGCCCTCGCCCGCGGCCTTTGACTTTGATCTTGACTGCAACGCCTTGAGACCAACTTCAAAAGCGGCGGGCGAGGGCGCCTGCCCTACACGACATACTCCCGTTTCGGGCCTCCGACGGTCACCGGTCGGTCGCAGCACCTTCGATTGAGTACAAACGTCTCGATTAGGGTTTAGAATCCAACTGGTTTCATGTGGATACAGAGGAGTGCATCTTTCCGGGCCTCCATGTCATCAAAAGTTGAGCACAACACACTCAAGGTGAAATATGGCAGAAAAGACGCGCACTGAGCGCAGCACTAAGCCAAAAGAAGACGAAACCGGGATTCTGCCCATCCTGCCGGTGCGGGATACGGTGCTTTTTCCCCATGCCGTGCTGCCCCTGACCGTTGGCCGGGAGAGCTCGGTTCAACTCATCAACTCGCTCGGCGAGGACAAAACCATCGTCGTGGTGGCGCAGCGCGAAGCCCGCGTCGACGCCCCCCAGGCGAGCGATCTTTACACCGTCGGCACTCTCGCCGTAGTCCACAAAGTAGTGAAAATGCCCAATCAGAGCCTGTTTGTCTTTGCCGAAGGCCTGGAGCGGGTGCGGCTCACCGAATTCTCGCAACTGACGCCATTCATGCGCGGCCGCGTGGATTCCGTGCCCGAGGCGATTCCGCCGAAGAGCTCCGAGGTGGAGGCGCTGCAGCGCAATGTTCTTACCTTGTTCCAGCAAATCGTGGCCGGCTCACCGACCTTGTCGGACGAGCTTTCGACCGTGGCCATGAACATCGACGAACCCGGCCGCCTGGTGGATTTCATCGCCTCCTCGCTGCCGTCGCTCTCGACCGCCGATAAGCAGGACACGCTCGAGACCACCGACGTCCGCGTGCGCCTGGAGAAGATTAATCAGCATCTGGCTAAAGAGCTGGAAGTGCAGCAGCTACGCAACAAGATCCAGTCCGAAGTGCAGGACCGGGTACAGCAGACGCAGCGCGAGTACTACCTGCGCGAGCAGATGAAAGCCATCCAGAAGGAATTGGGTGAGCAGGACGAAGGCGCGCGCGACACCGAGGAGCTCCGCCAGAAAATCGATAACGCGGGCATGCCCGACGAAGTAAAAAAAGAAGCTCTCAAGGAATTAGGCAGGCTGGCCCGCATGTCCCCCATGGCGGCGGATTACTCCGTAACCCGTAACTATGTGGAATGGCTGGCGGCATTGCCCTGGGCGAAGACTTCTGGCGGCGAAGTCGACATTCTGAAAGCCAAAGAAATTCTCGATACCGATCACTATGACCTCAAAAAGGTCAAAGACCGCATCCTGGATTATCTTTCGGTACGGCGCCTGAAGCCGGGAATGAAAGGCCCCATCCTCTGCTTTGTGGGACCTCCGGGCGTGGGCAAGACTTCGTTAGGCAAGTCGATTGCGCGAGCGTTGGGAAGGAAATTCGTCCGCATCTCGCTGGGCGGCGTGCATGATGAAGCTGAGATTCGCGGCCACCGGCGCACTTACATCGGCGCGTTGCCTGGGCAAATCATCCAGGGCATCCGCCGCGCCGAGACCAAAGATCCGGTCTTCATGCTGGACGAGATCGACAAAGTCGGGCGTGACTTCCGCGGCGATCCTGCTTCAGCGCTGCTCGAAGCTTTGGATCCCGAACAGAACTCCACATTCCGGGATAACTATCTCGACGTAACTTTCGATCTTTCGAAAGTGCTGTTCATCACAACCGCGAACATGCTCGATCCCATCGCGGAGCCGTTGCGCGACCGCATGGAGATCATCGAACTCCAGGGCTACACCGAAGAAGAAAAGGTCCACATCGCTTTTCAGTACCTCATCCCGAGGCAAATTGAAGAGAACGGTGTGACTGCGGAGCAGATCGAGTTTCCGGAAGAGGGCGTCGGTTACATCATCCGGCACTACACCCGCGAAGCCGGGGTGCGGAGTCTGGAGCGCAACATCGGCACCATCTGCCGCAAGCAGGCGCGGCGGCTGGCGGAAGGCAAGACTGACAAGCTGGTCGTCACCAAGGAAGTGGTTCTGGAATTCCTGGGCGGAATCAAGGTGCGCAGCGAAGGTGAAATTGCCGAGCGCACCAAGCGTGCCGGAGTGGTTGTGGGTCTGGCCTGGACGCCGTCTGGCGGCGACGTGCTTTTCGTCGAAGCCAATACGATGAAGGGCAAGGGCGGCTTCACCATGACCGGGCAGATCGGCCAGGTCATGCAGGAGTCGATGCAGGCAGCTCTGACCTGGGTGCGGTCCAATGCCGCCATTCTCGGGATTCCGGAGAATTTCTTCGCCGAGCATGACATCCACATTCACGTACCGGCGGGTGCGATTCCGAAAGACGGACCTTCAGCCGGTGTCACCATGGCGACGGCGTTGGTGTCGTTGTTGAGCGGGCGCCCAGTGCGTCCCTTGACCGCGATGACCGGCGAGATCACGCTCAGTGGAGACGTTCTGCCCATCGGCGGTGTGAAGGAGAAGGTCCTGGCCGCCAAGCGTGCCGGGGTCCGCGATGTGATTCTTCCCGCTGACAACAAGACCAACGTGGAGGAAGACCTGACCCCGGAGCAGCTCGAGAACATTCACGTCCATTACGTGAAGTCGATTCGCCAAGTGCTGGAGCTGGCGATTCCTGCCACGCCGGGCGAAGAGAAGCAGGACGAAGAGGAGCGCGAAAAAGTGCTCAGCGCGCAGGGCGCTTCCTAAGCCCAACTGTTGGAAGCGTTTCAAACATAGATGCCAGTTCTCTATGACTGAGGCTGGCATTTTTGTTGTCCAGATAAGTGCTTATGGGTCAGTACCAGGGTACATGGTCGGTGGTATAGAACTAATCCCGCTGCGAAGTGTTTAATCTAGATGAGAGCGGCGCCGTTCCCGGCCGCAGGGAGCAACAATATGCCAAGAACGAAGACATACCACGGGTGGTTAGTCGGAGTTGTCCTGGCGGGCGTATTGCTTATGCTGCGCAGTCCCGCATTCTCGTTCGCGCAGGATCAAAATCAAGATCAGATGACGCAGGATCAGGGTTTGCAGGATCAAGCCCCGCAAGATCAAGGCGCACCAGACCAGGGTGAACAGGATCCCCCGAGCCGTGTGGCGCGAATGAACTTCAGCCAGGGTTCGGTCAGCTTTCAACCGGGTGGCGAGGGCGACTGGGTGACGGCCGTGCCCAACCGTCCGCTGACCACGGGCGACAATATTTGGACCGACCAGGGAGCGCGCGCCGAGATGCATGTGGGCTCGACCGCGATCCGGCTGGCGCCGGAAACCAGCCTCACGTTTCTTGCGCTTGACGACAGCACGACCCAGCTTCGGCTCTCGGCAGGAACGGTGATCCTCAGAGTTCGTCACCTCGACGATGGTGATCTCTTCGAAGTGGATACACCCAACCTGGCATTCAATATCCAGCACACCGGCGAATACCGGCTGGACGTCGACAGCAACGGGGACATGACCAACGTCAGCGTGTGGAGCGGCCGCGGCGAAGTCACCGGCGGCGGATATTCCTACACGGTTGTGGCCGGGCAGTCGGCTCGTTTCTCCGGCACCGACCAGTTGAATTACGACATTGCGCAATTGCCCAACTCCGACGATTTCGACAACTGGGCATTCCAGCGCGATCATCAATGAGGACGGCGCCGAGTCAGCCAACTACGTTTCCTCCGAGATGACCGGCTACGAAGACCTCGACGACTACGGCCGCTGGCAATATGTGGGCGGCTACGGGACTGTCTGGGTTCCCTCAGGCGTGGCCTCGGATTGGGCGCCCTATCGCAACGGCCATTGGGCGTACATCGATCCCTGGGGTTGGACCTGGGTGGAAGACGAGCCCTGGGGTTTCGCCCCGTTCCATTACGGACGCTGGGCCTACGCCGGAAACCGCTGGTGCTGGGTTCCGGGACCGGTTGCCGTCAGGCCGGTGTATGCGCCTGCGCTGGTCGCATTTGTAGGCGGCGTCGGTATCTCGATCGGCGGTGGACCGGGCGTGGGCTGGTTCCCGCTGGCTCCGGGCGAAGTCTACATGCCCTATTACCGGGGCAGCCGCGGCTACGTGGAACGGATCAACGTGACCAACACCGTTGTGAATGTCACTCGTGTCACCAACGTTTACAACGTGTATAACTCGCGCGAGCGCAACGTCACCAACATTACGTATGTGAACCAGCGCGTAAACAATGGCGTGACCCTGGTTTCCCGGGATACCTTCGTGAACGCGCGGCCGGTAGCGCGCAACCTCGGGCATTTCGACGCGCGCCAGCTGTCCGAAGCGCCGGTCCAGCGCGGAGTTCAGGTGCAACCCGTGAGGGCCAGCGTGATTGGTTCCGGAGCCCCGGCAAGATTCCGGCCGCCGCAGGCGATTGTGAATCGCCAGGTGGTGGCGACCCAGAGACCTGCGCCTCCCCGGCAGCCTTTTGAGCAACGACAGGCCGCGGTGAATGTGCGCACCGAGCAGCCTAATGTGCGGCCACAGACGTTAGGGAATGGGCAACAGGGTCAGGGCTTGCCGCGTCCGGTGGCGCGACCGCAGCAACCGGCCAATCCACCGGAGGCCGCTGTCGCCCGTCCCGAAATGCCGCGCCCGGAGCCCCGTCCGCAGCAGCCGGCGGTGGCCCCGCGGGTGGCAGAGCCGGCACGACCGGAAGCGCCAATGGCGCCACGCGCGCCCCAGGCCGCCGTAAACCCGTACGACAATAGCCGCGGCGGGCAAGGATGGTCGCATCCGCAGGCCAGACCGGCGCCGCCGGTGCAGCCGCGAAACCCGGCCCAGGCCCAGGAAGATGAGAACAAGTTCCGCAACTGGCAGCAACAACGCCCGCAAGCCAAACCTGCCACGCCACCGCAGGAACAGCACCAGGCCCCACGGGAGCAAGATAAGCGGCCGAAGGCGTAACCGCCGCCTACGCGATAGACTACTGAGAACCGGCAACTCGAATCCGGGAGCCGGTTCTCTATGCAAATTCGCGTCTTATTCTTCGGGATTCTCAAGGACCTCTCCGGCAAATCGAGCGACTCGATCAACCTTCCCGAGGACGCCACGCTGGGGGATGTTCTCAGTCACTATGAGGAAGTCATCCCGCGCCTGAAAGATGCCAAGCTGTCACTCGCGATGTCGGTGAACCAGGAATACGCCTCCGCCTGCCACCAAGCTAAGGCCAGGAGACGAAGTCGCGCTCCTCCCTCCGGTGAGTGGGGGAACGGTCGGACCTGGTGAACTTCCTGCCGGCAAGCGCAGCCCGCGGGCGGCAATCGTCCGCGAGGCCATCGATACGACTTCCATATTGAAGGGCATCAAGCAGGCCAGAGGACGGAGCTGCCGCGGTCTTCGAGGGCATCGTCCGCAACCATACCCGCGGCCGCCGCACCCTCTATCTCGACTACGAAGCGTACGAAGAGATGGCTCTCCGGCAGATGGAAGATCTGGCAAAACGAGCCCTGTCGGAGTTCAAGATCCGCGACGTGGCAATCGTCCACCGCCTGGGCCGGCTTGAAATCGGCGAAACCAGCGTGCTGATTGTGGTGGCTTCCGCCCACCGCGCGGCTGCCTTCGAGGCCTGCCGCTGGCTCATCGACACTCTCAAGCGCTCCGTGCCGGTCTGGAAGAAAGAACACTTCGAGGATGGCGCGGTCTGGGCAGATGGCGAACCCTTTCCGGAGGACATTCCCACAGCCCAAGGCACCCATTCCGGGGAGCGCGCATCTAAGTGACCAGCCGGTTTGGCTGCATTCTCCGCGGCATCTTTCTGCGATTTTTATTGCGCCCCGCGAAACAGGGGCTTTCTGTCGCACGGATTCCGTACAGCAGCGCCAGGAGAACGCAGAGCTGTACGCTGACTTTCCCGATGAGACAAGTGGCGACTGCAAGCCTTGTGCTGTTTTTGTGCCTTTTCTCCGGCGCCCAGGAGCCCGATACCACTTTCAAGGTTGACGTCAAGCTGGTGAACGTATTCGTCACTGTCACAGACGAGCATGGCGGACCTATCGCCTCCTTGAAGAAGGAGAACTTTCAGTTGAAGGAAGACGGCTCGGACCAGAAGATAGCTGTCTTCGACAAGGAATCGGCCCTGCCTCTTTCGATCGTTCTGGCCATTGACACCAGCCTGAGCACGCGCAAGGACCTTCCCCTCGAGCTGGCGTCAGCCCGCCGCTTCGCGCACGCCATACTGCGTCCGGTGGACGCGTTGTCGCTTTACCAGTTCAGCGAGACGGTGAGCGAATTAACCAGCTTCACTTCCGACCTGAAAGTGATCGATCACGGAATCGACCGGATTCGCATGGGCTCGGCCACAGCCTTATACGACGCGCTGTTTCTGGGTTCGCAGGCTTTGGAACCGCGCTACGGCCGCAAGGTGATGGTGGTCATCACCGACGGCGGCGACACCATGAGCAAGGTGGATTACCAGGAGGCGGTACGAGCCGCCGAGACCGCCGAAGCCATCCTGTACAGCATCATCATCGTGCCTATCGAAGCCAGCGCGGGACGCGACACCGGCGGTGAGCACGCGCTTATCCAGCTCTCCGCCGACACCGGGGGAAAGTATTTTTACGCCGCTTCGATGCCGCAACTGGAAGATGCGTTTCGCCAGATCAGCGATGAACTGCGGACGCAATACCTGCTGGCGTACTATCCTTCACAACGGTTTGCGGATTCGGATTTCCGGCATATTCAGGTTACGGTCGCGGGGCTGCCGTCGGATTCCGGCTTCAAAGTGCGTCATCGGACGGGATACTACACCTCGAAGTCGCATTGAAGATCTGTGTGGGGCGGGCGCCCTCGCCCGCCGCCTGGCAGTTGACGTTGACTGTGATTTGTAATTCTTGTTGTGTGGTTAGAGCGAAAGTCCACGTCAAAGGCGGCGGGCGAGGGCGCCCGCCCCACACCGGCGGTTGACGGGACAAATTCTGTTGTGAAAGTCTTGTAGGATTGCTGATTGGACATGTTCGGCATGCATGGCATGCTGTGCCCGCCTCCTGCCTACCTTAGAACTGGGCAGTGGTCAGATAGCCGTCTTGCAGGTCGCGGCCTGCGCCGGGGCAAATCTTTGTAAGGAAGGTAAGCGAGACGAAATGTCGAGCAATACTTGTGGTACCCGTTCCGTCTTCAGGCAATCGGGTCTGGGGGCAGGAGCGTGGACTGGAGCGATCGCGGTCCTTCTCGTTCTTTCATCCCTGGCCTACGCTCAGGACTCCTCTACCGGCAATGTTTCCGGCACGGTAACCGGCCCCCGCGGCGCGTCGGTAAGCGGAGCCGACCTGACCGTTACGAACAAAATAACCGGACAGCCCACTCACACTACGACCAGTCCGGCGGGCACGTACGCGATCCGCGACCTGGTTCCCGGAGAATATGTTCTGCACGTGGAGGCGAAGGGATTTCAGCCCGCTGACATTCTGATCCGAATCCAGCCGGCAGCGACCGCTACCGGCGACGTGAAGCTGCAGCGCGTCATCGCACCCGCGGCCAAACTGGTCGACACCGAGACTGTGCAAATACGCGGCGCGGTCGATAGCGATCAGATGGAACGGATTCCGACGGACCGCGGGTTTCTGGATTTGACCCGGCTGGAGCCGAATGTCCAGGAGCTTGACGGCGTGGTTCTGGCACCGTCGAAGAGCGGACTTACGGCAACATCCATCGTTGGCCGCAACGGCCGCACCACCCGGATGCAGGTAGACGGTGTCGACATCACGGACGAAGCTGTGGGCGCTACCACTATGAATATTCCGGTAGGCGCGATCCAGCAGGTCGGGGTTGAGCAATCGCTGTTGCCGGTTTCTTCCGGCCTGGCCTCTGCTGGAGCGGTGAATGTAATCACCAAGTCAGCCACCGATGACCTTCACGGCCAGCTCTTCGGAAATTTTCGCGATAAGGAGGCGGGCGGCGCCGGCTTTCCCGGAGGTCAAAACGATTCCTACTCGCGCGAAGTGTTCGGCGGAACCGTTGGCGGCGCGTGGAAAAAAGACAAGCTCTTCTATTTCTTGTCGGGAGAATATTTCAGGCAGGATCTCGACGCTCCCGCGGTCTTCAACCCACCCTTCGATGTGCTGGATGGCAGCTATAGCGCTCCTTTCCATGAGGCTGAAGCCGCAGCCCGTCTCGATTACAAACTTTCTTCCCGATCGCAGCTCTTCTACCGCTTCAATTATGACAATGGCAGCGACGTGTCTTCGTTCGGAGGCGCTGACTTCCAGCCGCTCAAGAGCAGCGACAATACCTGGGGGAACGCCGTCGGCTTCGATTTCACTCGCGGACCGTACGTCCACAGTCTTCGCTTCGCCTACGACCGCTACTCCAACAAAATCGTGGACGCAGTGGGAGGAAGCAGTATTTTCGATCCCGCCCCCGGCGTCAGTCTGAATTTCACGGGCGGTTCAGGGTTCGCCAGCGGCCCTAATCCGCAGGCGCCGCAGCAAACCAAGCAGGACAGCAAGCAAGCCCGCTACGACGGCACCAGGACCTGGGGAAGCCACACCTTCCGCTTCGGCGCGTCCGTGAACAAGATTGACAATCTGATTTCCGCCGATCTCTTTGGGTTGGCTCCCCAGATCGGTTCGGATACGAACCCCTCATCGGTCCTGTTTGCTGCCGGTGGACCGTTTGTGGGCGGCGCGAGCAATCCTTTGAACTACCCGGTGGACAGCATTACTTTAGGCAACGGCTTTAATTGTTTCAGTGAGAAGTCAGGATTCGGCTCGCACTGCGGCGCCTTCGGTGATACACGCCTGCAGGCGTATCTGGGCGACAGCTGGAAATTCTGGCCCAACCTGACGGTGACCGCAGGCGTGCAATATGTTCGCGATAGCGGGCGCAGCGATTCCGATCTGGCTTCTATTCCTTGTTCCGCCGTGGCAGCGTCCTACGGCAGCCAGGCGCCCTGCACCGGCAGCGATCCGCTGCTGGCTCACTTCGGAGGCATTCCCGCACTGGGCGGGCGGGTGCGCCAGCCCAACCTGAATTTTGCTCCACAGCTTGGTTTGGCCTGGGATCCCGGCAAGGCGGGACGAACCGTGATCCGGGCCGGGATCGGCATGTATTACGACAACAATGTGTTTCGCAATCTGTTGGTGGATCGGGTTGCGCGCCTTCCCAACGGCCAGTTCAATGCGCAGGCCAATGATCCCTGCGCCAGTCACGGGGTTGTCATATTTCCCGGCAATATTCCACAGACCGCGGGGGGCTTATGCGGACAGCCCATCGGAAGCGTAACGACTGCGGTCGCCGATTTACAAACCGCTTTTCAGGCGGCCAATGCGGCCCTGAGTTCAAATTCTCCGAATCCGAGCTTTCTGGGACAGGCGCTCAACAGCCAGCAAGGCTTGCTGGCGCCGAACTACCAGACTCCGCGTTCGGTGCAGATGAACATTGGGCTACAGAAACAGTTGTGGCCGTCGACGCTGTTTAGCGCGGATTACGTTCGCAATGTGGGTACACACTACCTGATTGGTTATGACACCAACCACGTAGGTGATGCGACCTTCCTGAACACCAATGCCGCATTGAGCGCCATTAATCGCACACTGGGTTCGAATCCGCTCAGCCTGGGTTGTGCACCGACTTTCAGCGCCGGTGCGAGTTCACAGACAGCAGTGAACTGTTATCTGGCTTCGGTGCCCGGCGCCACCATTGCCGATTTCGCTAACCAGGGCCTGGATTCCGGCGGGCAGTTTTTGGCCGGTGCTCCAGCGTCCCTGTACGGGTTGACTCCGAATACCGGCGCGGCCTTTCCCGGAATCAATCCGCTGGTGGGACGAAACACCATGTACTTCCCCATCGGGCACTCGCTTTACAGCGGGATACAGCTTTCGCTGCGCACCCACATCACCAATCCGGTGCGCGGAGTTCTGGGGGGAAGCCTGCAGTTTTCCTATTCACACTCCAGTTTCCGCAACAACCTCGGGGGAGGGCTCGGCGATCAGGATCTGCTTCCACTCGCAGCGGATTTCAACCACCCCACCGCGTTCTATGGCTCTGCATCGCAGGACCGCAAGAACCAGTTCTCTCTCGGCTCTGTTCTCGATCTGCCCTACAAGATCCGGCTCGGCTTAGTCGCGCAAGTGGCTTCCCCCTTGCCGCAGACTCTCTTTCTTCCCGCCAGTGGCGGAGTAGCGGGAGAAATTTTTCGCACCGACGTGACCGGCGACGGCTCGTTCGGCGGGCAGAGCCAGACGGGGTCGAGTTCGTACGGCGACATTCTGCCGGGCACCAACATTGGAGCGTTCGAACGAGCCGTCAAGCCGCCCAGTCTGGGCACCACGATCCAAAACTACAACACGAACGACGCCGACCAGTTGACTCCCGCCGGCCAGGCCCTGGTGAGTGCCGGTTTGCTTTCGCGGTCGCAACTGCTGCAACTGGACGCGCACTCGCCCACCATCGCATCCCCTCCGCCGGGAAGTGTAGGCCTGGCTTGGTTGAAAACGTTCGACTTGAGCCTGGCGCGGCCGTTTCGGATGGGAGACCGGATCATTGTGGAGCCCAGTTTGTCGGCGTTCAACATCCTCAATTTTGCCAACTTCGATGGTCCCGGCAACCGTCTGACCGGAATACTCAATGGCACGGTGGGATCCATCAACGGTACATCGGCCACGGATCGCATCACCAACCGCATCGGCCCCGGCTCAGGTGTATTTTCGCTGGGGTCGCCGCGGCAGATCCAATTCGGAGTGAGGCTTACTTTCTAGCGCCGGATGGCTTCGCCTGCCACGAGTGCGGGCATTGTGCCAGCCTTTGTGTAAGATAAGCCCTATGCCTTTTCATGGACAAGCACCCGGCGCTCCCCGCAAGGGAAGGCCCGCCCCTCCCGAGCAGACCTCGGAAGAGGCGGCATACCTGAAGTCTCTCGGAGAAAAACAGAAGCCGGTCAGCATCAAGCTGGCGGACGGAGAAGTGGTCAAGGGTTGGATCGAATATTACGACAAAAATATGGTCCGGCTGACCCGGGAAGACCAGCCCAATCTGTTTATCTTCAAGCACGAGATCATGTACATCGCGGAAGAGGGCGGAAAGCGCAAGTAGGACTGCTGACTTTCTTTGCGTCCTTTGCGGAATCCCTTTGCGATCTTTGCGGTAAAGATTTTGAAGTATGTTGAATAACCCTTCCCGCAAAGGACGCAAAGGAAATCCTAGGAACGTTTTTTGATGACGGAATCGAATCACAACGACTTTATCTCCGGCATGACCGCGATCGCTCGCGAGGCCGGGGCTTTGCTGATGGAATACTTCCAGCAGCACGTAAAGGTCGAGTACAAAGGCGAAGCCGACCTGGTCACAATTGCGGATCGCAAGTCGGAGATTCTGATCCGCGAACGGATCAAGGCGCGTTGGCCCGGCCACGATATTCTGGGAGAAGAGCAGGGTCTGGTCGATACCGGCAGCGATTATCGCTGGTATGTGGACCCGCTCGACGGCACCACCAATTTCGCGCATGGGTTTCCTGTGTTTTGCGTTTCCCTCGGGCTGGAGCACAAGAGCCGTAGAATTGCCGGGGTGGTGTACGATCCCACCCGCGATGAACTGTTCGCTGCCGAGCAGGGCAGCGGCGCATACCTGAATCAGCGACGGATCCACACTTCGAAGATTGCGAACCTCTCGGAATGCCTGGTGGCCACTGGATTTCCCAGCCACAAGCGGCACAAGAATCCGAATATCCACTTTTATCATCAGATCACCTTACGCACGCACGGAGTGCGGCGCGCCGGTTCTGCCGCGCTGGATCTGTGTTGCGTGGCCAGTGGACGTTTCGACGCTTTCTGGGAGTTCAACCTCAATCCCTGGGACACGGCTGCGGGTGTTCTGATTGTCGAAGAAGCAGGAGGCAAGATAACGGATTTCAAGGGTGGCCCTTTCGAGATCAACAGCCGTCAAACCCTGGCTTCGAATGGTCTGGTGCACGCTGCGCTGCTGGAGGAGTTTGCTGAGATTTTTGCGGGGCGGGGCTTGGAGCCTCTGCCCGGCATTCAAGAGTATCGGTAAAGAGTTATGAAGCGAAAAATCGCAGTGCTACTCGTGGCTGTGCTCGCGTTAAGCGGAATTGCGCTCGCGGCAGACCAACCGGACTCAGCCTACCAGCAGTCGTTCGAAAAATGGAAAGCGGAACTGGTCGAGGATCTCAAAGAGGAATGGCTGCCTTTGGCCGGCCTTTTCTGGCTCAAGCCGGGCGAAAACAGTTTCGGCACGGATCCGAAAAATGCGATCGTCTTCCCTAAAGGCCCCTCCCACGCCGGGTCGTTCACCTTGCAGGGTAAGACCGTCACCGCCACGTTTGCTCCTGGCGCCGGCGCCATCATCGCGGGAAAACCCGCTACCACGGCCGAGCTGCAGCCCGATACCACCGGAAAACCAACCATCGTCGAGTTGGGGAATTTGCGGCTGCACGTCATCGTGCGCGGCGAACGCATTGGTATTCGGTTGAAGGATCTGGATAGCGACGCAGTGCGCCAGTATCGCGGCCCGCAATTCTTTCCGCTGGACTTATCCTATCGGGTGACCGCGACCTGGCTGCCGTCCGACGGCAAACAGACGGTCGACGTTCCGAACGTGCTCGGCGATGTTTCCCCAACGCCGATTGCAGGGACAGCTGTTTTCAAAATCAATGGTCAGGAATTGAGACTGACCGACCTGGGAGGCGACGCCGCCAGCGGACTTTTCTTTGTCTTCAGCGATCCCACCAGCAAAACCGATACTTATCCCGGCGGACGCTTCCTGAAGACCGACCCGGTTACCAACGGCACCGTCGTGATCGACTTCAACCGCGCCTACAATCCCCCGTGTTCGGTTACCCCGTACGCCACTTGCCCGCTGGCGCCGAAGGAAAACCGGTTGACCGTCGCCATTCCCGCGGGCGAAGAATACGACCACAAACACGCCCACCACTAGCCTCAAGCCTTTCCTTCGGTGGCGAAGGCGCTAGAATAGAACTGTGATCGACTCGCTTCTGGATCGAAAAATCGAAAAACGTCCCGACAAAGTTCGCCTGCAAGGGCGCATTCTCTTCCTCACCGAAGACCCCGAACTGATCAAACGCCAGCTAGCGGGGGAAGACTTGTCCTGGGATACCAAAAATCCCGCCAACAATCCCAAGCTGCGAGATGACATCTCGACCGACGAAATCACCCCCGCGCACTATTGTTTCTACTTCGACGAAACCCTGGGCGAGATCCCGTACCTGGGCCTGAAGTGCGGCGACGTCTTGCCCATCGGCCGAAGCGACGTGAAAAAGGGCGGCTTCGTATGTGCGGTTAGCGGAAAGCGGCGAGGCAAGGGCTCCAGCCGGGAGCAGTCGCCCTACGCTGAGATGTGTGCCGGGATCCAGTTAGTCATCGCCGAGAACATTGAGCGCATCTACAAACAAAACTGTCAGAACCTGGGCTTGCTGACTTCCACCAACTTTTCGCTGATCGAGAAGGTCCGGGCAGGAGAAGAAATCCCGCTCACTGAATTTACCACCGGTGAAGATGAAATCACCCGGCAGGTGATCGAGTATGGCGGCCTGTTCCCCTTCAACGTCGCGCGCATGCAGAAGAGGGTTTTCCTGCCGCCGATCAAAACCCCAAAGCGCTCGATGACGTTGGCGGAAAAGATTTTTGCCCGGCACATGCTCAACGAGAAAGGAGATGTGGGAGTGCCGTTCGTGAAGCCGGGCGACACCGGCTTCGCCCGCGCCGACCTGCGCTTCAGCCACGAATACGTCACTCCGATGGCCGCGATTTTCTTCGAGCGTTACGTCGGCAAGGATGCCAGGGTCAACGATCCCGCAAGCATCCTGTTTTTTCGCGACCACCTCACCTTCCTCGATGAAGTGATCTCGGAGGAGAAAAAGAAACTCGGCCTGCTCGATCTGGCCACGCAACTGAAGTTGAAGCAACAGGATTTTGCCGCGAAGCAGGGAATCAAGCTGCACGGAGAGTTGAAAGACCGTAAAGGGTCGGAGGGCATTTGCCACTCCATCGTGCTGGAGAGCTACGCGCTGCCCGGACAGCTCAATATCGGGTCCGATTCGCACACCCCGCATGTGGGCGCGATCGGTTGCGTAGCTTTTGGCATCGGCACGACCGACGTTTTCAACTCATGGATCACGAAAGACGTACGAGTCAAAGTGCCGGAATCGGTGAAGATCGTCATTCGCGGCAAAAAGCATCCGAATGTGACTGCCAAAGATTTCATTCTAAAAATTCTCAGTCTCGAATACGTGCGCAGCGGCAAGGCGCTTGCCAAAGTAATGGAGTACGCCGGCGACGCCATTGAAGAATTGAGCGTCGACGAGCGCGCCACCATGACCAACATGGCGGCGGAAATCGGCGGTTTCACCGGTATTGTCGCACCTGACAGCAAAGCCGTTGATTTCCTGATGGAGCGGCGCGGCATGGACCGCAAGCAGGCCGAAGCTCTGATCGAGGGTCTGTACAGCGATCCCGATGCACAGTACACGCACACCATCGAACTGGATGCCGCCGAAATCACGCCCATGGTGGCGACCCCCGGCGATCCCGGCAATGGCAAATATATCCGCGAGTTGAACACCCCGGTTCCCGTTGAATTGGCTTACGGCGGAACCTGTACCGCGGGCAAGAACGAAGACATGGACATGTATGCCCGCGTGTTGGCCGATGCGCTGAAGCGAGGCAAGCGGGTGGCCGATTCCGTGAAATTCTATATCCAGTTCGGATCGCAGGAAACGCGCGACTACTGCATGCGCAAAAAATATCTGGAGATCTTTCAGAAAGCGGGCGCGCTCGTGATCGAGCCCAGTTGCGGCGCCTGCATCAACGCCGGACCGGGAGTGACCACGCGTCCCGAGCAGGTCGTGATCAGCGCGCAGAACCGCAACTTCCCCGGCCGCAGCGGCCCCGGACAGATGTATCTCGCCAGCCCGCTCACCGTGGCGGCCAGCGCCGTCGCCGGTTACATCGTGGAGTACGAACCGAGCACCGAAAAGGAATTGGCGACGGCTACGTAAGTATCATCCTTGGTGGAGTCGAAGAACCCCTTTCATCTTTAGGTTGCTGCCAGAGTCGGCGGTACGTTTGACTCAGACGAAATCCGCGAGACCGGGAAGGCTATAGGGGTCCTTCGACTGCGAGCTGCTTCGCTACGCGAAGCAGCCACTCCGCTCAGGATGACACTGCGATGCGTAGCAAAGCTATCCCGTATTGTGCAGGCCCGCTGCGATGCCGTTGATCGTCGCCCCCAGGGCGTAATCAACGCCGTCTTGACTTCCGCCGGCGCGCTTGCGACGCAGAAGCTCGACTTGCACCAGGCTCATGGGATCGACGTAGGGGTTTCGCAAGCGAATGGAACGGGCCAGCACGGGATTACCCTTCAACAGCTCTCCCTGGTCCGTGACGCTTAAAACCGTGCGTCGAGTGCGTTCAAATTCGTCCACCAGCATGGTCCAGACGCGTTCGCGCAATCCCACATCGGGGACCAGTTCGGCATAGAGTCGCGCGATGGTCAAGTCGGCCTTCGACATGGCCAATTCCACGTTGCGAATCAAATCGGAAAATAGCGGGAAGGCCCGCATCATCTCGCAGAGCAGGGCGTGATTGGCCGAATCCTGCTTCACGAAACGTTCGAGCGCGTGGCCCACGCCGAACCACGCCGGGACGGCATGACGGCTCTGCATCCAACCGAATACCCACGGAATGGCGCGCAAATCGTCCAGGCGGCGGCCCTCGGCGCGGCGCGGGGGGCGGGACCCGATGCGCGCGTGCTCCAGTTCGTTTACCGGCGTGGCCTGTTCGAAATACTCGATCACTTCGGGATTCTCCGCGATGCTGCTGCGGTAAAACGCGAAGGCGTCGGCGGACATCTGCTCCATCGCGGGAATCCAGCGCTGATCGGCGCCGGGCTCCGGGCCCCGAGTGCGCGTGAGCGCTTCCAGGCAGGACGCGATCATGATTTCGAGGTTCCACTCCGCGAGGACAGGGTCCGCGTACTTCCAGTTGAGGACTTCGCCCTGTTCGGTGATGCGAATCTCCCCGGAAAAATCACCGACGGGTTGAGCGAGGATCGCGGTGTGAGTGGGACCGCCGCCGCGTCCGACCGTGCCGCCGCGTCCATGAAACAGGCGGAGGTTCACATTGCACTCGCGGGCGGCGCGGTGCAGGTCGCGATGCGCCTTGTACAACTCCCAGATGCTGGTCAGCATGCCGCCGTCTTTATTGGAATCGGAATATCCCAGCATGACCTCCTGCCAGCGTCCCCAGGAGTCGAGCGGAGGTTGATAAGCGGCAGTGCGCCAGATGTTGGTCATGACCGAAGCCGCAGCGCGCAGAGCCTCGATCGATTCGAAAAGCGGAACCGGCATGACTCCCGGATCGTCTCCGGCGGCGGCGAGCCGCACACCGCAGCTTGCGGCCAGTTTCGTGACCGCCAATACGTCGTTCTCCGAGTGCGCCCCGCTGATGACGTAGCTGCGAATGGCGCATGCGGGATACTCCTTCTTCAAACGCGCGATCTCGCGGAAAGTATCGAGAACATCCTGGGTCGCAGCGGAAACTTCCTGGGGACTGGCGTCGATAACCGGCCTCGCCCCGATCTCCGCCAGGGCCTGGGCATGCAAGCGGGCATGCTGGCGGATGTCGAGGGTGGAAAGATGAAATCCGAAAGTACGGACTTGGCGCAGAAGTGGATCGATCACCAGCTTACCCAACCGCTCTCCCCGGTTGACCGTCAGGCTTTCGCGGATCAGCATGAGATCATCCTCGAATTCCTTGGCTGACGAATACACCTTGGGGTCGGTAAGTCCTTCGCGACTGTGGCGCAAGCGCACCGCCATGAGGTTCAACAGCCGGCGATAAAGCTCGGAGCTCGAAATCCTTGACTGGTCGCCCATTTGAGAGCTGTAGTCCGCCAGCCGTGAGCGAACTGCTTCCGTAACTTCTGCCTGTCGCACGGAAGCGCTGAGCTGATCAGTGGCGCGTTCCAGTTCCGCGATATAGTGCCCGATGATTACGCTCCGTGCCCGCTTCAATGCTTCGCGGGTGGAGGCGGGCGTGACGAAGGGATTGCCATCGCGGTCCCCTCCGATCCACGATCCGAAGAAAAGCAGATCAGGGACTTCGTAGTCTTCAAACTCAATTTCGTAAACCTGGCGCAAGGAATCGACCATCTCTTCGTAAAGGCGAGGCACAGCCGCAAACAGCGAAAAAGGATAGTGGTCGAGACCCATGCGAATTTCGTCGGTCACCAGGGGTTTTTCCAGACGCACTTCGTCGGTCTGCCAGAGCGAGGTCACCTCCGCGAAGATGTGCTCCTCGAACCGGGTAGCATCGGCATTGGTCAGGGGCAGGCGGTCCAGGCGCTCCAGTTGTTTGCCGATGCGGCGGCGTTTCAGCAAGACCGTCCGCCGCGCGACTTCCGTGGGATGCGCGGTAAAAACCGGCACAACTTTTATTTTGCGCAGCACCTCGAGTGCCTGTCCGGCGTCGATCCCGGCGGCCCGCATGCGCCGGAACGTTCCGCGGAACGAACCTTCCAGCGCGGGCTGTTCGGCGTGCAGCTTGGCGGCGCGCCGGCGTCGCTTGCGATGATTGGTCTCGGCCAGGTTGGTGAGTTCGAAGTAAATCGCGAACGCTTTGGTGACCCGGTGAGCTTGTTCGATGGTGAGTCCGGAGATAATCTCCCGCGCCTGGTTGAGCAGAGGATCAACGAAATCGGGCGCCGCGCGTTGCGGCCGAGGCTGCTCCCGATGCTGGATGAAGATGCGACGCAGCTCCTCGACCACGCCCAGCAGAGAGTCACCCACCTGCTCGACCAGAACCCGGCCCAGCAATACACCGAGCGAACGCACATCGCGGCGAAGCGGACGGTCTTTGGCAGGATTGGTTGTGCCGGCGGTCAGCTCGTCGAGGCGGCTACGCTGGTCGTCGGCATTCCAAAGTGAGGGCTCACCCATATCCAATCATAATTGAAAAGGGCGGGATTGCGCGGACCGGCGGGCGTCCAGCCGCCCCACGACTTCCACTGGCTCCGGCCGCTGGGTGTAATCTTCGTCGGCGGACGCAGAAAGAATCTTGCCATCACGATCGATGATGAAGGTAGCCGGGATCGGCAGCTCCCAGCTATCGTCGCCGTTGGCAAAAGGAAGATTGACGAAAGCGCGGCGGTAAATAGCCTGTTGCTCGTCCGGGACGCGATAGACCAGCCCGAACTGCCTCGCCACCTGGTTTCCCGCATCGCTGAGCAGAGGGAACCGCAGCTTGTGTTGATCCACCATGAAGAACGACTGTTGTACCGTTTGCGGCGAGATTGCCACCAGCGATGCACCGGCCAGCTCAATCTGGGGCAGAAGCAGGTTCATGGCCTCGAGTTGCGCCACGCAAAAGGGACACCAGCGGCCGCGAAAAAAACAGACTACGAGACGACCCCGGTCAACCAGCTCAGGCGACGAAACCGTCGTACCGTGATGGTCGTTGAGTGCGAAGACGGGGGCATGGGAACCAGCCTGGAGGACGTTCTCCGCGAGTCGCGTTTTTTTCAATTCGGCGACGGCGCGGGCGTGTACTTCCTGTATCTCCGGCGGGACATACTTGGCGATAAGCGCTTTGCGCTCCGCGAAAATCTCCTGTAGAGAACGAGTATCAGCGCCGGACGTGGATTCTTCGAGGGAGCGCCACTTCATAGATCAGACCTCGGGCGTCGGACCTCAGACCTCAAGTTCTATCCCAATCCGTTGCCGTCAGATCTTGGATCCGCCGAGGTCCGAAGGCCGGCGTCCGACGCCCGCTTTACGGCATCTTCATACCGGCCAGCTTGCGGGCGAAACTTGGTTTGCCTATTTGTTTGAACATTTTTCGCATCTGGGCGTATTGGCGCAGCAGATTGTTTACTTCCTGCACGCTGGTGCCGGAGCCCCGCGCGATGCGTTTGCGGCGGCTGCCATTCATGACCTCGTGGTGCAGGCGCTCGTGCTGAGTCATCGAATTGATGATCGCTTCTACGCGGCTGAGCTGTTTTTCATCCACTTTGTCGGCGTGCTTTTGAATACCGGCGAAGGGGCCGACGCTGGGCAACATGCCCATCAGGTTCTGGATCGATCCCATCTTCTTCAATTGGCGTAACTGGTCGCGAAAGTCTTCCAGTGAAAAGCCGTCGCCGGTGAGGGCGCGGCTGGCCATCTCTTGCGCTTTTTTCTTGTCGACATTCTGTTCGGCTTTCTCGATCAGCGAAAGAATGTCGCCCATGCCCAGGATGCGGGAGACGATGCGGTCGGGATGAAAGGGCTCGAGCGCGTCGTATTTCTCGCCCACGCCGATGAACTTGATGGGCTGCCCGGTGACTTGGCGGATGGAAAGCGCAGCGCCGCCGCGAGCGTCGCCGTCCATCTTTGTGAGAACGACGCCAGTGAGCGCGAGCTTCTTGTGGAACTCGTCGGCGGAGTTGACCGCGTCCTGTCCGGTCATGGCGTCAGCCACGAACAGAATCTCTTGAGGATTGAGCAACCGCTTCAGCGATTGCATTTCGTCCATCAGTTGATCGTCAATGTGCAGGCGGCCGGCGGTGTCCACGATCAGCACGTCCGAACCCGTGTTGATGGCTTCGCGCCGTGCTTCCTTCGCCAGGCGCTCAACCGTGGCGGTGTTGGCCTCGCCCACCTCACCTTCGTAAATGTTGGCCTTGATCGCCTGCGCTACCACTTTAAGCTGCTCGCGGGCTGCGGGACGGTACACGTCCACCGAAACCAGCAACGGCCGATGCCCACCGTTCTTCAGCCAGTTCGCCAGCTTGCCGGAAGTTGTGGTCTTGCCTGAACCTTGCAGGCCAGCCATGAGGATGACGGTCGGAGGCTGCGAGGCGAACTTTACTTTGGCGGTGTCGCGACCCAGGATCTCGATCAACTCGTCGCGGAGAATCTTGATGACCTGCTCGGCCGGCGAGAGCGCTGTCGCCACCTGCTGGCCAACCGCCTTTTCCTGGATGTGGTCAATGAGCTGCTTTACGACCTTGAAGTTGACGTCAGCTTCAAGCAGCGCCAGGCGAATGGCGCGCAACGCCTCTTGAATGTTTTCTTCATTGAGGGTGGCTTCGCCGCGCAGGGTCTTAAAGGCGCGTTGCAGCTTTTCTGAAAGATTCTCAAACATAGGCAAAAACTATTCTATCAGCGAGTGGGATCGTGTCATCCTGAGCGAGTGAGTGGGTTCGCTTGCGAACCGCGAGGGAGTCGAAGGACCCCTATAGCCACAACAGACGTTTCTTCTGCGACTTGATTGCGTCGTGCTTCCCACTACCTTTGAATGCATCACAGACGGCAGGGGTCTTTCGACTCCGAGATGCCTTCGCCGAGGCGAAGACATCCCTCCGCTCAAGACGACAGATTATGTAATCTTGTTGCACTGGCGAACACTTCTTTCGCAGCAATCACCGTGTTGCAGTGAATCGTCACGGTGTCCTCGACTCTCCGGGCATACCCACCTGCGTACGTCACCATCACCGGAATATCCCGCGCCTTGGCCACGCGAAATACGAGCTCATCCCGCCTTTTTAGCCCTTCCAGCGTCAGTGCGAGCCCTCCCAACTGGTCTTCGCGATAGGGATCAGCGCCGGCGACGTAGCAGATCAGTTCGGGATCGAACTGGCGCAGGCCCGAGCTGAGCGCGTTGTCGAGCCATGCCAGGTAGTCGTCGTCGCCGATTCCGTCGGGCAGGTCCACATCAATCGAAGAAAGCGGCTTCGTCGCTGGATAGTTGTTGTGCTGATGCAGGGAGATGGTAAACACATCGCCCGCGTGCGCGTGACGTATCTTTCCCGAGGGGGCGCGATTCACAGCAGCCGACGTGGAAGGCAGGGGATCGCTGGGAGTGCGCGTGCCGGCGAAGATCGCGGCTGTGCCGTTACCGTGATGAACGTCGCAGTCGACCGCCATCGCGGTGCGAATCTTCCCATCTCGCTGCATACGCCGGATTGCCACTGCCACGTCGTGAATCATGCAGAAGCCCTCGCCATGATCGGGAAAGGCGTGGTGGAAGCCACCGCCGATGTTGATGGCCGCGCCATCTCGGAGGGCGTCTTGGGCGGCGAGGATTGAACCGCCGGCCGCCAGCCAGAATGCCCGCACCAGCTCGGGCGAGTAGGGAATCTCCATTTCCAGTTCTTCGCGCGGGGAGAGGGTACCGGTCTTGAGCTTATGCACGTATTGCGGAGTGTGGACCAGCAGGATGTCCTGGTCCGAGGCCACTTGGGGCGTGTCGAAATCAGATGGTTCGGCAACATGGGTAGCCACCAGCCGATCATGTACCCGCCGGTATTTTTCAGCAGGAAAGACGTGCGCCCCGATCGGCAAGAAGTAGTCGTCGCTATAAATGAGCCTGAAGGGAAGCATAAACCCGGGTTGTCGGTTGTCAGTCTCTAGTTCTCGGACCGTTATCGTTTTCTTAGCGGGGGCTGCGGCACCACCAGGTGTCGCCGCACCGGCACAATCGCTCCCTTGGAGGGATCGGCGGCCGCGCTGGCTCGGGACAACACTTCCTCCTGGATGTACTTCACGAAGTCGTGAATCTGGACCTGCATTTCTTCCATGCGCTCGCGCATTTGCAAGATAATCGCGATGCCACTGATGTTCACGCCCAGGTCGCGGGCCAGCGAAAGGATAAATTCCAGGCGCTGCAAATCTTCGTCGGTGTAAAGGCGAGTATTGCCTTCGGTGCGGGAAGGCTTGAGTAGCCCTTCGCGTTCGTACAGGCGCAGCGTCTGGGGGTGGATGCCATACATCTCGGCCACCGACGAGATCATATAGGCGCCCTTGGACTTTCGCTTAGTCACGGGTTCCTTCGCTGCGCTCAGGATTTCGCCGGCGGGCTCCCGCTTCGCTCACGCCCGCCAAACGGCTCAACATGTAGGCGCCCTTGGACTTCCGTTTAGTCATCTCTACTACTTTACCCCAAAAGACAAAAGCCACGGATCACCACGGGATGCTCACGAATAAATCCGTGAAAATCCGTGTTGATCCGTGGCTCGTTTTTAGGCTACAGGCTCTGGCTTTTCCGCCGCGCCCCACCCGGAGGGCTTGAGTGTCACGTTCACGAAATAGGCCACTACGCCCGCGGCAATCAGCAGGATTCCGAAAGTAAGCGCGCTCATTCCCAGCACCCGCGCGCTCTCGCTCCGGACCACTGAGAAGCCGAGCAGCAACATCGGCGCCACTCCCACCGCCGCGGCCCCGAACATTCCCCCCGGAACGCGGAAGGGACGCGGCAACTCAGGCTCGCGGATGCGCAGGACAATCAGTGCCACAAATTCCAGGCCGAGGCTGACCCCGTAGAGCAGAATATCGATGGTTACCAGGCGCTCGAAACCCAGGCCGAGGCACATGGCCCATCCCAGGGCACAGACCAGGATGGCGACCCAGGGAGCCCGCGACCGGGGGTGCAGCTTGGCGAAGACCCGGGGCAGCATGCCGTCCTGCGCCATGGCCAGAGGCAGGCGAGAGTAGCTCATGACCAGGGCGTTGAACATGCCAAAGCCGCTGATCATGCCTCCCAAAGCAAGGCCGACGCGCAGCAGCGGTCCGCCCAACATGCCTGCGATGTCCGCCCAGGAGCCGGTTTCCCACGCGCTCGAAGAGAGTCCGGTCATCCACATCGCGGCCACCGGGACGATATAGCTCAGCGCCACGATCACGACCGCCGCCAGCATGGCCCGAGGATAGGTCCGCTGCGGGCGTTCCACCTCGGTCGCGATGGTGGAAGCGTTGTCCCAGCCCATGTAGTTCCACATGCAAATGAGCAGGCCGCCCAGGATATCGACGCTTGAGGTCGTCGGCTTGGTCACGGCGTGCGCCAGCGCACCGAACTTAAACGGCGCGATTGCCACAATGATAATGAAGGGCGAGGACAGCGCAAAGAACAGCCACAATGAAGTCGTCGATACCACCCGCACTCCGGCAATATTCAGCAGCGCGCATACGATCACCACTGCCAATGCCACCATCTCGCCGCGATGCCCTTCAGCGAACCAGGGAAACAGGCGGTCGAGATACAGCACAAACAGCGTGGGATAGATCGCCATGTCGAAAATCGAGGCTACCAGCGAAAGCCAGGCTTCCTGAAATCCCCAGAAGTTGCCCATGGCACGGCGCACCCACGCGTAGTAGCCGCCTTCAAAAGGCAGGGCGCTCGAAAGCTCGCCGATCATGAAAGCGGTGGGTAGACTCCAGAGAATTGGCGTCAGCAGAAGGATAAGGATGGCTTTGCCGTATCCGGCACCATGCACGATGTCTTCCGTGCCATAGGTGCCGCCCGACACCATAAAGAAGGTGGCGGCGACCAGGGGCCAGAGCGTGAGGCGGACCGATTTTTTCCGGCTGGGGATGACGGTGGGAGACTGGAGACTCTGCTGCGGGGCGCTAGCTGTTGCCAATTTCGACGGCTTCCTCCTGGCGGCGACCTTGCGCTTTCAGAATTCGGCTGGTAGCAAGTTCGCAGCCGTGAGCATACGGCAAATTAGATGCAGAGTAAAAACAATTTTCGGATATTTATTTCCAGCGAAACACCGTCGTAACGGCTCGCCGCGAGTCTTCAGTCGCCGGGTCGTCGGTCGTCAGCCAATCGGCGGTTAAGCCTGACGGCTGAAGACTGACGACTGGTCTTAGACGTTCTTCCAGAGTTCCGCCCGGGGATCTTCGGGGTTGAGCTTGGCCAGCTCCCGCAGGATTTCCTTGGAGCGCTCGTCCCGCGGCATGGGGACCGTGAGTTTGACCTCCACGATTTCGTCTCCGCGAACGCCGTCTTTGGTCGCAGAGGGCACGCCCTTTTCGCGCAGGCGAAGCTTTTGCCCCGACTGGGTTCCGGGAGGAATCTTGAGCAGAGTGCGGCCGTCGATGGTGGGGACCTCAATCTTCGCGCCCAGCGCCGCTTCCGTGGCGGTTACGGGCACTGTGATGCGGATATCGTCGCCCTCGCGCTGAAATACGGGGTGATCCGCCGTCCGGATGATCACGTACAGATCGCCGCCCGGGCCGCCATGGGTTCCGGCGTTTCCTTTGCCTGGGACCCGGATGCGCTGGCCATCACGAGTGCCGGCCTTGATCCGGACCTCGAGCGGTTCGGTGCGTTCGACCGTTCCTTCCCCATGGCAGTTGGGGCAGGTCGAAATATTCTTTCCGGTTCCGTGGCATCGGGGACAGGGAACATTGAACTTCATGCGCCCACCGGTCTGCGTCACTTGTCCCTTGCCGCCGCATTCAGGACAAGAACCGCCCGCCTCGATAAAGCCCTGGCCGTGGCAGTTGGGACAGGTATCCCGCCGGGTAATATTCAGGCGCATCACGCCGCCACGGATGGCTGTCCAGAAGGGCACGTTGACCTGATATTCGAGGTCCGATCCGGGTTCGGGACCCTCCTGCGCCGCCCCGCCCCGGCCGCCGAAGATTCCGGAGAAAATGTCGCGGAAGCTGCCGCTGCCGGAGGCATTGGCTTTCCTGCCCTTCGCGCCTTCGAACATGTCGTTGAAGTCGAAACCGCCGAAGTCGAAGTTGGGGGGCTGCCCGCCGCCTCCGGCCTGGGCGCCCGGAAACCCCTCGCCAGGACCGGACGCGCCGCCGCCGGCGCGCGCATAGGCCTCGGCGGTGGCGGCATCGATATTGTCGGAGTAAAAGCCGACCTGATCGTAAATCTTGCGCTTCTTGGGATCGCTTAGAACTTCGTTGGCTTCGGACAGGGCCTTGAACTTCTCTTCCGCGGCCTTGTCCCCGGGATTAACGTCGGGATGATACTTGCGGGCAAGTTTGCGAAACGCCTTGCGGATATCGTCCGCCGAGGCGGACTTCTTCACGCCGAGAATTTCGTAGTAGTCCTTTTTGGGGGTTGTGGCCATTCTTAGCGCAGCTTAACCGGTCGCGAACGGATTACGGCAGCTTCAGTTTTGAATATTTCGCCGATTTTTTCCCAGGATGCCGAAGCGTTCGTACGAGGGCGAATCCACGTATACGGGAATGCGCTGGACACCCGTCAGCGTGGGCGCCAAGACGTACCAGTAGGCTTCGTCTTCCGCAAAATTCAAAAAATAGTCCTGACCATTGACTTCAAATTGCAATTTCTCTTCTCCTAAACCTGTAGCGCCGGCGTCTCGCCGGCGCTACCAAAACCGCGCGGGCGAGTCGCCCGCGACCACACCAGAAGCAAAACCTTGCCGACCTGCGGTCGGCCCGGACGGGTCCCTTCGACTTCGCTCAGGGCAGGCTCCGACCCGTCCCCACACGGGCTTTGCTGAAGCTGAGAGCTGACAACTGACAGCTGCTGACAGCTTACTTCTTGTCTTCCACGTCCACGTACTCAGCGTCGATTACGCCTTCGTCCTTCTTGGCCTGGCCGTTGCTGCCGGACTCCGGTCCCGCACTTGCATCCGGCGTTGGGCCTGCGCCCGATGCTGGCGACTGGGCTGCCTTGTACATCTGCTCAGCCAGCTTGTGCGAGGACTGGGTCAAGGTTTCACGCGCCTTGTCCATGGTCGCCTTGTCGTTCGATTCCAGAGCCTTCTTGGCGTCGGCAATCGCATTCTCCACATCACCACGGTCAGAGCCGGAGATCTTGTCGCCCTGTTCACGCAGCATCTTTTCCACGCTGTAGACCATGGAATCGAGCTGGTTCTTGGAGTCGATCTCATCGCGCTTGGCCTTGTCTTCAGCCGAATGCGAGTCGGCTTCTTTCGCCATGCGCTCGACTTCGTCCTTGCTCAGACCGGAAGAAGACGTGATCGTGATCTTCTGGTCCTTGCCCGTGGCCGTGTCTTTCGCGGTCACATTCAGGATGCCGTTGGCGTCGATATCGAACGTCACTTCGATCTGCGGGACGCCACGCGGTGCCGGTGGAATTCCCGTCAGGTGGAACTTGCCCAGAGTACGGTTCTGCGCCGCCAGAGGACGCTCGCCCTGCAGCACGTGCACTTCAACCGAAGTCTGACTGTCGGCCGCGGTCGAGAACGTTTCCGTCTTTTTGGTCGGAATCGTCGTGTTGCGCGGAATCATCGGCGTAGCCACGCCGCCCAGCGTTTCAATCGCCAGCGACAGCGGAGTCACGTCCAGCAAGAGCAGGTCTTTGACTTCGCCCTTGAGCACGCCGCCCTGGATGCCCGCGCCGATTGCGACGACTTCGTCCGGGTTGACGCCCTTGTGTCCTTCTTTGCCGAACAGGTCCTTCACCAGCTGCTGGATGCGCGGCATGCGGGTCTGTCCGCCGACCAGCACGACTTCGTTGATCTTGCTGGCATCCACGCCGGCATCTTTCATGCACTGCTTGCAAGGACCAACCGAGCGCTGGATGATGTCTTCCACCATCGACTCCAGCTTTGCGCGGGTCATCTTCTTGACCAGGTGCTTCGGCCCGCTGGCATCTGCGGTGATGAAGGGCAGGTTGATCTCGGTCTCCATGGTGGTGGAGAGTTCGATCTTGGCCCGCTCTGCCGCGTCACGCAGACGCTGCAAGGCCATCTCGTTGCCCTTGCCCCGCAGGTCGAGGCCTTCATCCTTCTTAAACTCGTCAATGAGCCAGTCCACGATTCTCTGGTCGAGGTTGTCGCCGCCGAGGTGAGTGTCACCGTTGGTGGCTTTGACTTCGATCACGCCTTCGCCGACTTCCAGAATCGAGATATCGAAGGTGCCGCCGCCGAAGTCGTAGACCGCGATGGTTTCATCCTTCTTCTTGTCGAGACCGTAGGCGAGCGCGGCTGCCGTAGGCTCGTTGATGATGCGCTTGACGTCGAGGCCGGCAATCTGGCCGGCATCCTTGGTGGCCTGCCGCTGGGCGTCGTTGAAGTACGCCGGCACGGTGATGACCGCCTCGGTCACCTTCTCGCCGAGGTAGTCTTCCGCCGCCTTCTTCAGCTTCTGCAGAATCATCGCGGAAATCTGGGGCGGCGTGAATTCCTTGCCCTGTGCCAGCACGGCCACGTGGTCGCCCGACTGCACGACCTTGTAAGGCACCATCTTGATTTCTTCGGTCACTTCGTCGAAACGGCGTCCCATGAACCGCTTGATCGAGTAAACCGTGTTTTCCGGGTTGGTGATGGCCTGGCGCTTTGCCACTTGCCCCACCAGCCGTTCGCCGGTCTTGGTAAAACCGACAACCGAGGGCGTCGTCCGCCCTCCTTCTTCATTGGGGATCACCTTGGGTTCGCCACCCTCCATCACTGCTACGCAAGAGTTGGTGGTTCCGAGGTCAATTCCGATAATCTTGGCCATGTTGCGGCCCTCCTTGGTACTAATAAGTGCTTTTTAATCAGTATATTAAGCACTGCAATGTCCAAGATAATAAGACTTGAGTGGATCATTGTCAAGGTTTAGATGCGGCTGAATTGATTGAAGATGCGAGGATTCTTAAGGGCGGCACACGGGGACGTTGAAGAGCGCTTGGGCTGGGGTCAATGCCAGAAGGGCTGCCGTTTGGACGGCCACATTCTGCATCCGGCTAATCGTACTTCTCGTACAGGATCGACTTCCGGTCCCAACCCAGGCTTTTCAGCAGTTCGCGATTCGCTTTGATCATTTTGTCGAGGCCGCAGATGTAGGCATGCATGTCGGCGCGACCCTGGACGATTCCCGGCAGGTGTTGCTGGACGTATCCTCGCAGACCTTGCCACTCGTCAGCGCCACGGCTGAGCGTTGGCAGATAGTGAAAGTTTGAGTGCTGGGCAGCGAGTTTCTGGAACTCTTCGTGGTAGTAGATGTCCTCGGTTGTCCGATTGCCGAACAGAAGCCAGAGTTGCTTCTCCTGATGACGAACCGGATCAGCCAGCAACCAGTGCAGCATGGAACGGAACGGCGCCACGCCGGTGCCGGTGGCGATGAAGGTTGTGTCCCTCAAAGGCGGTCGCAGGATGAAATCGCCGAAGGGACCCTGGCAGCTGATTTCGTCGCCGACCTTCATATCGCACAGGAAATTGGACATGAAGCCATCCTGCACCCGGTTGAGACAGAGCGCAAAGCGATTGTCTTCTCCCGGCGGGGAAGCGATGGAGTAGGCGCGAGTGATCTCTTCGCCGTCGGGCTTGCTCGTCTTGAACGATAGCCATTGGCCCGCGACGAAGCCGAAGCGGGGAACGCCCTCAAGCTCAAATTCCAGGTGCTTGGTTCGGGGAGACAAGAAAATCGAGCGAACCAGACGGGTCGCGAAGGTCTGAAAGGGAGACATTCTCCTCTATAGATGACGGCGGTGCCTGGTTGGACGCGCGCCTGTCATGCTGAGCGAGTGCGTCGTTCGCGTAGCGAACGACGAAGGAGTCGAAGCACCCCTATGATCTCTGCTGCAGTAGCAGTTATAGGGGTCCTTCGACTTCGTGAAAAGTTCGCGATGCGAACTTTTCACTCCGCTCAGGATGACAGAACTTTGGGTTCTAGAAGCTAAGAGCTAAGAGCTAGGAGCTAGGAGCCAGGAGCTGCTTTACTCCACCGTCACCGACTTCGCCAGGTTCCTGGGTTGATCCACGTCGCAGCCACGGCGGACTGCGATGTGATAGGCCAGCAACTGCAGCGGAACGATTTCCAGAATCGGCAGCAACTCTTCCGGCGCCGGAGGAACGTACAGCACGTGGTCTGCGGCTTCTTTAATGTCTTCGTCGCCTTCGGTGGCCAGCGCGATGATCATCCCGGACCGGGCTTTCACTTCTTTGAGGTTGGAACAGGTTTTTTCGTAGCGGGTCATGGACAGCGCGTCCTTGGTATCGCGAGTCGCAATGATCACTACTGGAAGATTCTCATCAATCAGCGCATTCGGGCCGTGCTTCATCTCTCCCGCGGGATAGCCTTCGGCGTGAATGTAGGAGACCTCCTTCAGCTTGAGCGCGCCTTCGAGCGCGATCGGGTAGTGGATTCCCCGTCCCAGAAACAGGAAGTCCTGGGAGCGTGCGTATTCCTTGGCCAGGTCTTCGCATTCTTCTTCGCGGGTGAGCAGGTGTTCCAGCTTGCCGGGGATGCGCGTCAGCTCCTGGATGAGCTCTTTGGCCTGGTCGGGGCTCATGGTGCCGCGCTGCTGGGCCAGGTAAAGCGCAAACAGGTAGAGGGCGGTAAGCTGCGCCGTAAACGCCTTGGTGGAGGCCACGCCGATTTCCGGTCCGGCGTGAGTGTAGATGGTTCCCGCCGCCTCGCGGGTGATCATCGAGCCCACAACATTGCAGATGGCGAGTGTCTTCGAACCTTTGGCCTTAGCTTCGCGCTGAGCCGCGATGGTATCCGCGGTTTCGCCCGACTGGGTGATCAGCATGGTGAGAGTGTCGGGAGCGATGATAGGGTCGCGATACCGCCACTCGCTGGCGTAATCCACTTCGACCGGAAGCCGCGCCAGGCGCTCGATCATGAACTTGCCCGCCTGGGCGGCGTGCCAGCTGGTGCCGCAAGCTGCGATGTTGATTTTCTTTGCCGCTTTGAATTCGGCTTCGGTGATCTCCAACTCATCGAGGAAGACGTGGCCGGTTTCCTGCGAAACTCGTCCCAGCGTAGTGTCACGCACGGAGCGCGGCTGCTCGTATATTTCCTTGAGCATGAAGTGCTTGAAGCCGCCCTTTTCCGCCATGATCGGGTCCCAGGTCACGTGCTGGACCTGGCGGACGACGGGCTGTCCGTTAAAGTCGGTGAGCTGCACGCCTTCGGGCGTAATCACGGCCATGTCGCCGTCGCCCAGGAAAAACAGGTCGCGGGTGTGATAAAGAATCGCGGGAACGTCGGAGGCAACGAAATACTCGTCTTTGCCCAGGCCGATTACGGCGGGCGGGCCGTTACGGGCGGCCACAATCTTGTTCGGTTCGTCCACAGCGATTACCGCCAGCGCGAATACACCGGTCAGTTGGCCGACTGTTTTGCGGACGCACTCTTCGAGCGAAGGACGATGTCCGTTCGCGGTCTTCAGAAAATATTTCTCGACCAGGTGAGCGATGACCTCGGTGTCGGTCTCGGTGGTGAACTTGTGGCCTTCTTCAATCAGCTTGCGCTTGAGCGAAACGTAGTTTTCGATAATTCCGTTGTGAACAACCACGATCCGCCCAGTGCAATCGCGGTGTGGGTGGGCGTTTTCTTCCGTGGGTCGGCCGTGCGTGGCCCAGCGAGTGTGGCCGATGCCGTAGGTGCCGTCGAGCGGTTTAAGGCGGATTACTTCTTCCAGATTACGCAGCTTGCCTTCGGCCCGGCGAATCTGCAGACCTTCGCCATTACCGCAGACCGCGATTCCGGCTGAATCATAGCCACGATATTCCAGCCGTCGAAGTCCCTCGATGATGACCGGTACGACCCGCTTCTTGCCAACATATCCCACTATGCCGCACATGCGAATGCTCCTATTTTCGGCCCGGGGAAAACCGAAGAATCTATTTTGAATGAGTTAGAATCCGGCATCTACTTCGGAACGCCTGCCTCACGCTCCGCCAACCCGCCTGCCGCAGCAGGCAAACTTTCCACCACCGAACTGGGGAATTCGGCGACCCGTGATCGCTAGTCTTCGAGGGAGAAGCGAAACTCTTCAATCACCGGGTTGGTCAGGACGTCGCGGGCGATGCGGGTAACTTCCGCCTCCACCTCGCTTCGATTCAGGCCGCCATCGAGCGTGAGCTCGAAATACTTGCCCTGGCGTACCTCTTCCAACCCCTTGCATCCCATTTTCTTAAGCGCACCCTGGATCGTCTTTCCCTGCGGATCCAGAACGCTCTTCTTGAGCGACACGTACACGTAAGCTTTCATGGGGGATTGATCCATTATACTCAGAAATATTCAAACTCAGCCAAACCATAGACTTAGCCCAGGCGTGCCAACCGTTGATCCAGATCCGCAAGAGCGGTCTCGAGCATTTGCCGGTGGCGAGGATTCTCTACCGACTGGAGTTGCTGCAGCACGCTCCGGCGCGAAAGCTCGAGCGCGTCACGCTCCTGCTTCCGGGCAGCCTGTTGCGGCGTAAGTCGTTGTTTCGATTCGACCTGTGTGTTGGCAGCCGACTGCTGCTCTTCCACAGCCTTGCTCTCCCAACCCCGGGCCATCACTCGATTATAGACTCTGCAGGCGCGAAATTCGTCGAGAGTTGCGGCTAGGGTAGCTCAGGGGCGGGTCATCGAAACCCACTGAATCGAATATTCGATTCGCCCGGATCGCAATTTTGAGCTGGGAGAAAGTCCTTTGCAAGCACGTAAACTTTGGTTTATCGTTCGCTGAATTGCGCGGGCCCGTGCGGTCGGCCGATGCCGCGCGAGCCGAATTTATCGCACGTCCACTCCTATACTGGGGAATTCTTCAGCCGCGAAGTATAGCCTCGAATCGAGTAGAGGAACACGGCTGATCCGGAGCATTCCTGATGCAGGCTCCTGAAGGCAGAGTCGCCATCCTGACTGCTGGTCTGAGTCTTCGCAATCTGCGCGACCGCCTCGGCCTCACCATGCGCGAAGTCGAAAGCGCCAGCCTCCGCATTGCCGAGCGGCATGGAAACGACGAGTTTGCAGTTTGTCCCAGCCGCTTGTCCGATATTGAAACCAAGGGGTTGGTTCCCAGCATCTTCCGTCTCTACTCACTCTCCATCGTTTACCGGTGTGATCTCCGCGAGATATTGGCGTGGTATGGAATCGACCTGAGCCTTTCGGCAGCGGACCTGCACCTCAATCTCCCTCCAAAGTCACACTTTGAAGAGGCCCTGCAGAGCAGTTCGACGGTTGCAGTGCCGACGCGGCTGGATCCCGCGTTCGACCCTCGGCGGACGGCGAGTCTGAGCCGCATGGTGGAACAGTGGGGACTGGTGCCGCTGGCGTACCTGACAAAGTTCAGCAGCGACAAGTTCACCTATGGCTACGTGGGCAGCGAGGATTTCACCATGTATCCGCTGCTGCCACCGGGGACTTTTTTGCAGGTGGATGAAAGCCGAAGCAAGATCGTGCAAGGAATGTGGCGCTCAGAACTGGAACGTCCCATCTACTTTGTGGAGACGCGCGAAGGCTACACCTGCTGCTGGTGCAGTCTAAAAGGCGAGCAGATCATTCTGCATTCGCATCCGCTTTCTCCCGTGCCCGTGAAGGTGATGCGCCATCCGCAGGATGCGGAAGTGATCGGCCAGGTAGTTGGCATTGCTCTCAAGCTCGGGGAGTGGGTGCCGATGGAGACTCCACCGGCGACGAAAGCAGAATCGAAAGTGCCTCCAGCACTGAACTGAAGTGCCGGGCGGACCCTCCGCCCAGGTCTGCCGGCAGCAAGGCCGGCATGCGGCTTCGAAGACCCTCCACATACTCGCGCGCGCTCATCTGCAACTCTCTGCTTGAAACCAGTACGTCATCGCGCAAAGTGCGCAGCGGGGTGCGCAGCAGCCGGAGAAATAACAGGCGGTGCGCCTCGGCCAGAGCGTCTTGCGCCGCCACATCTCCGTACGCCCTAGTCAGCCCCCAATGCGAATAGCGGCCTGACGTAGCGTCGCGCAAGCTCGCTACATATTCGATTTTTCCGGCAACTCCCGTCACCCTGGCGAGCGTTGTCTCCGATAAATCTTCAAGAGCGGATCGCAGCGTCATCATTTCTGATTTCAGAAAACAGTACTGCTTTCGACTTTCTGCAAAAACCCCCGAATTAAAGCCGACCTTACCACGGTTGAACCTCCCATTCCACTTCAAAAAGGAGTTCCATCGTGAAAAGGTTTCTGCTTCTTCTTGTCGGCACCCTCTTGCTCGCAGGCGCACTTTCAAGTCCAATTCACGTACTGGCGGACGGCGGTCCTGATCCCCAATGTCCGCCGCGAACAATGTGTAAGCCTTAACCGTGTCAGAACAACTTGCCGTCGACCGGGCATCGTTGAAATAAACGGTCAGGCCTGAACTGGAGGACGCGCGGTCGTCCCCACGAGAACGGTTTGCGGGAGAACGGAAAACGGGATATAGTTCCCGCGATCCGTCATGTACCCGCATTCGTTTCTATGGCACTACCTGTGGATTGCACCGCACGCCCTCCAGATCCTTATTGCCGTCGTCATGATGCGGCGGGGGTTGGTGCGGGATTTTCCCGTGTTCTTTGCCTATACGGTTTTTCAAATCGTGGAGGAAGGGACTCTCTTCATCCTGGATCACAGTCGGGCGGTTTCCGGTTATCAGTACTGGTATTGCCGTTCGGTCGGGCTGGGGTTTGACGTCACCCTGCGATTTCGCCATTATCTTTGAGATTTTTACCAACGTTTTCCGCAACTACCCCGGGCTTAAGCAGTTGACCCGTATCCTGTTTCGCGGGGCCACGGTGGTTCTGTTATTTGCCGCGGTTGTGGTTGCCGCCCTCGCGCCCGACGATGGGACGTTAGCCATTCTGGCCCGAATTCATCATTTTGATCTCTCGGTTGCCGTCATGCAGAGCGGTTTGCTGTTGCTCCTGGTAGGGTTTTCGTCCTATTTTGCTTTGTACTGGCGCAGTCCCGCGTATGGCATTGCCTTCGGCCTGGTGACTTTCGCCACGGTTCGTTTGGCCACCGAGGCCATAAGGGTGTGGACCGGGTCCGAGGCCGGTTATGCTTTCGACTTTGTCACCATGGCCACCTATCATTGTTGCGTCGTGATCTGGCTGGTGTATCTGCTGGCCCCTGAAAAGGCCCGCCGGCCGCTGGTGAAATTGCCGGAAAATAACCTGGAGCAGTGGAACGCCGAGCTGCAACGTCTGCTACTGCAATGATTGTTTCCTTCATTCTGGTCTTCGTGGCCCTGGCGATTCTGCTGGCGCTGCTATATCTCGCAACCGGCCGCAACTCTGCGGTAAACCGGTGGGAAGACCTGGCCGGACGCACCCGGCCGGTTGACCTCGAAGCATTCCGCAACCTTGTCGATCCCGGTGAAGAGGATTTTCTGCGTTCCAGTTTACGCCCGCCACAGTTTCGTGCCATTCATAGGGAGCGCATGCGAGCGGCCCTGGAGTATGTCCGGAACACGGCTCACAATGCGGCATACCTGTTGCGGATGGGAGAAGCCGCATCGCGGAACTCTGACCCGAGGATCGCACAAACCGGGCGGGAGTTAATGGATAGCGCCTTGCGCCTGCGTGCCTATGCGCTGCTGAGCGGCGCCAAACTCTGCCTACGTTTCGTAATTCCCGAAGCCCGTCTTTCTCTCGGCGGATTAGCCGACAACTACCAGCATCTCAGCTCGTTGGCGAGTCAACTCGCACTGACGCAATACCCGACTCAGGCCACGCGCCTCTCGGCCTTACTTTAAAGCCACGGTCCCCGCCTCGTCGCCTTCTGTTCTGAAAACATGAAATCCGTCGATTCCGGATGCCCGAGCGTTCAAGGGCGACATGTTCCGGAAATGGAACAAACGGGCGATAAAACCGTCGGCGTGGAAGTAACGAGGGCTATAATCCTCGCGTTTTCCGAGGAGGATTGGGGCTCGCGCAAATTGAGTGCCGAAAGTCATTTCGAATCTGACGCGGATCTTCAGCGCTACGAAGCTCTGCTCGAGATGGCGGACCTGGTGGTTCACCACCACACCCTGCCTGGACTGTTTGTCGCGCTGGCCGAGCGCATGAGCCACGTGGCAGCGGCCGACGCAGGCCACTTTGCCCTTTACGATCCGGACAAGAATGTGATGCGCGGCCACTTCTGGGAGAAGAACACGCTCTCCACGGTTGAACAGACGAGGGTCGTGAACGAATCACCGTCAGGATGGGCGTGGCAAAACCAGCAATCGCTGGTCGTATCCGACCTGGCAGCGGACCCGAGATTCTCGCCGGTGCTGAGCCGGCTCCGCGAGAAAGGATTGCGATCGTACTGCTGGTTGCCTTTGACTACCGCGGAAAAACGTCTGGGTGCGCTGGGCCTCGGCAGTTTTCAGACTAGTGCGTACGACGAAAAGGTCATGCGGCTTCTCCGGCGACTCGCCAAGCTGGTCGCCGTGGCCGTCGAGAACGCGATCACGCGCGAGGCCCTGGTGCGGGAGAAAGAAAGACTGCACCTGCTGCTGGAAGTGAACAACACCCTGGTTACAAACCGCGATTTGCAAAAACTGTTTCCCGCGATTTCCGAGTTTATCCGCCGCATGATCCATTACGACTACGCCAGTGTGGCCGTCTACGATGAGGCGGCCCACTCTTTGTCTTTCTACCCGCTGGACTCTCCTTTGACCGAAGGGCTGGCAAACCTGGACTCGACTCTTCCAGTGAAAAGCACTCCCGCGGGACGCGCGTTGATGGAACGGGAAACCAAGATGTTCAAGCGCGAAGACCTGATGGGAATTCAATCCAACTATGTTGGCCAAATGCTGGAGCGCGGAATCCAGTCGTTGTGCTGCATTCCGCTGACCACGCGCAAGGGCGAACTCGGCACGCTGAACCTTGCCAGCAAAAAAGAGAACGCCTTCACGCCTTCCGACGTCGGTTTCCTGCAGCAAGTCGCCGCGCAAGTGGCGGTGGCGCTGGACAATGCCCGGTCCTACCGCGAGATCGCACAACTCACCGAGAAGTTGGCCAGCGAAAAACTTTATCTCGAAGAGGAAATCCGCTCCGAACTCAACTTCGAAGAGATTGTGGGAGAAAGTCCCGTGCTGAAGCGGGTGCTCTCCCAGGCGAGGACCGTGGCCCCCAGCGACGCCACCGTGCTGATCCTGGGAGATACGGGGACCGGCAAGGAGTTGATCGCGCGCGCCATTCACCGCATGAGTTCCCGCAAAGACCGGGTGTTCGTCAAATTGAACTGCGCTGCCATTCCCACTGGACTGCTGGAGAGCGAACTCTTCGGCCACGAGAAAGGGGCGTTCACCGGCGCCATCAGTCAGAAGGTAGGACGCCTGGAGCTGGCCGACAAAGCGAGCTTGTTCCTTGACGAGGTGGGCGATATTCCTCTGGAGCTGCAGCCCAAATTGCTGCGCGTCCTGCAGGACCAGGAATTCGAGCGCCTCGGCAGCACCCGCACCATCAAAGTAGATATCCGCCTGATTGCCGCCACGAACCGCGATCTGGCCCATGCGGTCGCGGAAAGGGAATTTCGCAGTGACTTGTACTATCGGCTCAACGTATTCCCGATCCGGATGCCGGCGCTCAGCGAACGCAAGTCGGATATTCCATCGCTGGTGCGACACTTCGTTCAAAAGTTCGCCCGCCGCATGAACAAGCAAATCGAGATCATTCCCAGCGCCACGATGAGCGCGCTGGTAAATTGGGACTGGCCCGGCAACGTACGCGAGCTGGAGAACCTGATGGAGAGGTCTGTGATCCTCTCCGAGGGGCGGGTGCTCAATGCTCCCCTGGCAGAGCTGAGAACTGGCCAGGAAGGCGTGGATAGCGACGGCACGCTGGAGAGCCTTGAGCGGCAATACATTATCCGCGTCCTGCGCGATACAGCCGGAGTCATTGCCGGCCCACGTGGGGCGGCGGTACGGTTGGGGATGAAGCGCACGACTCTCCAATCCAGGATTTTGAAAATGGGGATCACCCGCCAGGAATACGAATGAGGTTTCACGCCAAAATGCCGATCTATCGGCACCCTGCCGGAGCAACGGCAGTCTGATCGAACCATCCAGCGAAATCCTGAACGTTCCCTTGTGATGAACGACCAGTGTTTGCCGCACTTTTGGCCCGGACTGAACTTTGGAAGTCCAGATGCGATAGAGATTGCGTCCGGCACTCACCCGTAGGTGCCTAGCGATCATCCCGAAAGCATACGAGGTTGCCACGATCCGGCTGGCGTACGAATGGTTGGACGCCGGGAGACAAGGATCGATGTGTTGCTATCAGCGCGCAGCCCTGAACCCGGCCGATCTAACCGAATCAAAGCCCTCCCTGCCGTCGGACGGATCGGTCCGGTTTCCGTTCAAATGCCGGCCCAGCTCGACGAGCCGCGTGTCGATCCGTTGTATGTGTTCGCGTGTGCTTTGTCGTGGCGCGGGCAGTCGAATACCAGCGCCGGCTGGGAACTGGTAGGGTGCCTGAGGTCGCCGGGGGAAACGGCGTGCCTGGCGGCCGCCTTGCTGGCGAAGCCAAACAGTATTCAGCCTCCAGTCTGGACTCTGGGTGGTTTCCACGGTCCGGGCAAGACGTCTCTGCACCGGGAACCGCGGTTCCAGAGGGCAACGATTCGGGGGATGCCATGAACACTCCCTACGGCCTGGAAATTATCGAAAGTTGTGTCACCTGCAAGCTGAGAAGAGACAAGTGGTTTTGCGGCCTCTCTTCCGATGTTCTGAAATCCTTCAGCGCGGCCAGTCACCTGAGCACGTATCCCGGCGGTGCGATTTTGTTTGTGGAAGGTCAGACGCCTCGCGGCGCAATGGTGCTGTGCTCGGGCAGGGTCAAGCTCTCAACCACATCGCGGGATGGCAAAGTGCTTATCCTCAAAATGGCCGAAGCCGGCGAGGCGCTGGGCCTGAGCGCGGTAATCTCCGGAACGCCGTACGAACTGACGGCGGAAACGGCTGGACCTTGCCAGGTGAACTTCATCGTTCGCGAGGTCATGATGAAGTTGTTGGACAAGTACGGAGAACTTGGCCTGCACTCGGCGCAGGCCCTGAGCCGGGAATTTCAGTCCGCTTACCGGGACATCCATGAACTGGTCCTGGCGCGCTCATCGGCAGGCAAGCTGGCCCGCCTGCTGCTTTCGTGGAGCGGCGGCCAGGAGCGGGACAGCGCAGGCCGGGAAATTCGTATCCGGTCCAGCATGACCCACGAAGAAATCGCGCAGATGATTGGCTCATCGCGGGAGACGGTGACCCGCTTGTTGAGCGAACTCAAAAAGAAAGAGTTGATTCGCCTGGAAGGGTCGACCTTGGTGATCCGCAATCGAACGGCGTTGGAAGCGCTGGCTGCGTAGAGCTGAGATTCTAGATCGTTGATTTCAGATCCTCAGACTGAAGATCTGCAGATTTCAGATTTCGATCCGAGAACTCTTAGATCTGAGAACTGAGAACTCGAGATTTAACAATCTGCAATCCGCAAATCTAAGATCTGAAATTGCTCCTCTACAGGCCGAAGAGTTCGCGCAGGCGCTTGGTCTGGGCCCGGCTGACGGGAATTTCAGTCTGCTTTTTGTCGTCCATGCGTAATTGATAAGAGCTTTTGAACCAGGGGACGACTTCCTTGATGCGGTTGATGTTCACCAGGTAGGAGCGGTGCGCGCGCCAGAAAAGATTGGGATCGAGACTGTCCAGCAACTCCTCCAGAGTGCGGCAGTTGGATTGGCCTTCGATGCCGTTGGCTCCGCTGGTCACAACCGTGATCACGCCTTCTTCGATGGAGGCAAAGCCGATATCTTTCTGATTCACCAGGAAGAGACGGCCGCCGGCCTTGATCAAGATCTTGGACGCTTGCGGCTTCTGCGACTCCAGCATGCGGACCAGGGTCTCGAGCTTGTCCGACGAAGTGTTGCCGGACTCCATTTTGGCTCGAACCCTCTGCACCGACTGCGCTACCCGTTTCTTGTCGAAAGGCTTGAGCAGATAGTCGACGGCATTAACCTCGAACGCCTTTACCGCGTACTGATCGAATGCGGTGGCAAAAACAATCTTGGGCAGGACGACTTTCCTGTCGAGCAGTTTCTTGATGACGCCAAAGCCATCGAGGCCGGGCATCTGCACGTCGAGAAAAACCAGGTCGGGACTGTGTTCGCGGATAAGATTGACGCCTTCGACCCCGTTCTTGCCCTGGGCCACGACGTCCACGTCGCCGACATCTTTCAGCAGGAAGGCGAGTTCGTCGCGGGCAAGTTGTTCATCGTCCACGATCACTGCGGACAGAGACATTCCATCTCCTAAAGCGGCGCAATCAAAGTATAGCGAGTGGGGCTGAAAGTGCCACCGCGGAACGCCTCGGACTTCGGGCTCGACCTCTGACGCTAAGCGTTCGCACAGGTCCAGTCGACGGACGCCTCACGGCTCGCGCCCACCTTGTCGGCGTAAACTTACACTTCGATGAATTACATCTACGGGATCAACGCCGTGGCGGAAGCTCTGAAGGCGCGCGGGCGATCGTTCGAGTGGGTTGGCGTGTTGAAAGAGCGTCATGACCTGCGTCTGCAACGCGTGGTGGAGGAGTGCCGGCGGAACGGCGTGGCGGTGCGTTTCCTGTCTCGCCCCGAGCTCGACCGCATGGCGGGAAACAATGCCCACCAGGGCGTGGTCGCGATTACCTCGGGCAAACAGTACAACCATCTGGATGACGTGGTGGAGGCCAAGCGCGGCGAATATTCCCTGGTGGTTGTGCTGGATGGAATTGAGGATCCCCACAATCTGGGCGCGATTCTTCGCACCGCCGATGCGTCCGGCGCCGACGGCGTGGTCATTCCGGAACGTCGCGCAGCGGGCGTGACCGCGACCGTGACCAAGGCTTCCGCCGGCGCCAGCGAGCACCTTCCCATTGCCAAGGTCACAAACATTGCCCGTACCCTGGAAGAACTGAAAGAGAAACATCTCTGGATCGTCGGGCTGGACGAGCGCGGGACTCAGAGTTACGACTCGCTCGACTACAACATGGATTGCGCCATCGTGCTGGGTTCCGAAGGCAAGGGCGTTCACGATCTGGTGGCGAGAAAGTGTGACTTTCTGGTTTCCATCCCCATGCTGGGAAAAGTGCCATCGCTTGAATGTGTCGGTGGCCGCGGGAGTCATGTTGTACGAAATCGTGCGCCAGCGCAGGATCAAGGCCGCGAATGCGAAATCGAAATGAAGCTGAAGTTGCTGGGAGTCCTGGGTGACGATCTGTGGCCTGCTGGTTCAGGGTCGGGCCCTCGATCGTGAAGCTTTCACCTTCACCCACTACAATCTGGACGTTCGCATAGAGCCTGAGCAGCGGCGGCTTGCGGTGCGGGGCAAGATCAGTCTGCGCAACGATTCGGCATCGCCGCAGAAAGTCTTGGCATTGCAGATTTCCTCCAGCCTGGATTGGAGATCGATCCAACTCGACGGCCAGCCGGCTCAGTTCGTCTCTCAACCCTATACCTCGGACATCGATCACACTGGGGCGCTCTCGGAAGCGCTTGTGACCTTGCCCAAGGCAATCCCGCCGAAAGGCAGTATCGAACTGGAAATCGGATACGAGGGCGTCATTCCTCTGGATGCCACCCGACTGACGCGAATCGGTGTGCCCCCGGACGTGGCCCGGCACAGCGACTGGGACCAGATCGACAAGTCGTTCACCGCCGTGCGCGGCATCGGATACGTGGCCTGGTACCCGGTGGCAACCGAGTCGGCGAACCTGTCGGAAGGCAACAGCGTCTTCGAAACCCTGGCGAGATGGAAGGCGCGCGAACTGCCGGCGCAGATGACAGTCAAGCTGAGCCAGTCCGGAGAAGGCTCGCCGGCGACCCTGCTGTGCAACGGCGATGGCGGAGGCCTGCGGTCCTCCGAACAGGTCGGAAGAGGATTCGAAAGCGTGAACGACTGTACATTTCAACCTCTGGGCGAAACTGTGCCGCTCTTTGTGATCGGCGCGTATGACGGCCTGGATCAGCCGTCGGTGAATATTTCCTACCTGCCCGACCACAAGCCGGCTGCCCAGACCTATGCGCTGGCGGCGCAGCTTGGCGGTCCCCTTCGTCACCGAGTGGTTTGGCACGCTTAAGGAACGAGCCGAAGTCAAAGCTGAAGTCGTCGAGTTGAGCGATCCCGAGGCAGCGCCCTACGAGAGTGGAAGCATGCTGCTTACGCCTCTCAACAACGATTCAAAGCTGGCCCAGCTCACCGCAGTTCACCAACTCACGCATGCCGCCTTCTTCTCTCCGCGGCCGTGGATCTACGAAGGGCTGGCCCATTTTGCTCAGGCGCTCTATCGCGAACAGGAGAGTGGCCGCCAGTCGGCGCTTGGATTTCATGGGCTTGCATCGCACCGCGCTGGCGGAAGCGGAAAAAGCGCTGGCTGCGCAGCGCAGTCAGGATGGCGGAGCAAGTCGAGTCGCTGATCAACACCAGCATTGAAGAACTCTATCGCAGTAAGGCGCTCTATGTGTGGTGGATGCTGCGCGATATGATCGGCGACGATGCACTGAAGAAGGCGCTGGCTGCATATCGTCCGGACGCCGACACGTCGCCAGCGTACATGCAGCATCTGATCGAAGCGCAGACGAAGACGCGATCTGGGATGGTTTTTCGATGACTGGGTTTACCGCGACCGGGGCCTGCCCGATCTTCGTGTGGCGGCAGTCTATCCCTGGGAGCCTTCGGGAAATGCCCATGTGGTTACGGTCACGGTCGAGAACCTGGGAGAGGCCGGCGCCGAGGTGCCACTGGTCCTGAAAATGGAAGAAGGACAGGTCACGAAACGTCTGCGAGTGGGCGGGAAATCGAAAGTCATTGTTCGCATCGAAGCAAATTCCACACCCCAGGAAATCGTGGTGAACGACGGCAGTGTGCCGGAGAGCGATATGAGCAACAACGTGTATAAGATTGAAGCTCCAGCGAAGAAGAATTGAGAGGCGAGATCGGATTTCAGATTTGAGAATTTAGATTTCAGATTTAAGAGCATAAGCCTTACGGTTTTTAACAATCTGCAATCTGAAATCTAAAAATCTGCAATCGCCGTTCGGAGGATTCTTGGCCTACATTCAGTTTCTCGGCGCCGCCGGCACCGTTACCGGCTCCAAGCATCTGGTCAACACCAGTTCGGACCCGGGAGGCAAAGCCGGATTTCAGGTGCTCATCGATTGCGGCATGTTCCAGGGAGCAAAAGAGTGGCGAGAGCGCAACTGGCAGCCCACGCCGGTGCCGGCGGCCGGCATTGACGCGGTAATTCTGACCCACGCGCACCTCGATCACTGTGGCTGGATTCCCCGGCTGGTCAGGGAAGGATTCCGCGGTCCGGTCTATGCGACGCCTTCCACCATTGATCTGTGCGGCATCATCCTTCCGGATTCCGGGCATCTGCAGGAAGAAGATGCGAGGTTTTACAATCGACACAAGAAGTCGAAGCATGATCCGGCGTTGCCGCTCTACACACTCGCAGAGGCGCAGGATTCTTTACAGCATTTTCAGCCGGTTCAGTTTGAGGAGACCCGGCAGCTTTCGCCCGAGGTTTCGTTTCGCTTCGTCCCGGCAGCGCACATCCTGGGATCGGCGATGGTCGAACTTTCGCTCAGTTCAGATGGTCAGGCGAGGAAACTGTTGTTCAGCGGCGATATTGGCCGCGTGCGCGATCAGAACGGCGCACCCGGGAAAGTTGTCCGTTCGGGGCCTCCTGAGGGCGAGACCGCCGATATCCTGGTGATGGAATCTACCTACGGAAACCGGCAGCATCCCACGGAGGATCCCAGACCGGAGTTGGCGGGGATTATCCGACGGACTGTGCAGCGCGGCGGCAGCGTGATCGTACCCGCATTTGCCGTTGAGCGTACCCAGAAATTCCTGTTCATCATCAAAGAGCTTATGGAGTCGGGACAAATTCCCCGCATACCGGTGTACTGCGATAGCCCGATGGCGATCAAAGCGGTCGAAGTGTTCCTGAAGCACTCGGAAGAGTGCAGCGACGAAACCTGCCGGTTGATCAGGAAATACGGTTCGCCCTTGCAGTGGCCTGGCTTTACCTTTGCCCTCACGACCGACGACTCGAAAAAAATCAACAGCACAACTTTTCCATCAATCATCGTTTCGTCGAGCGGTATGGTAACCGGGGGACGGATCTTGCATCACTTGATGCAGCGGCTGCCCGATCCGAGGAATACCGTGCTCTTCATCGGATTCCAGGCGCCGGGGACGCGGGGAGCAACGATCAAGAGCGGCGCTGCCGAAGTGCGTATCTTCAGCGAAACGGTCGCGATCCGGGCAGAGGTCGCGACGCTGGAGCAATTCAGCGACCACGCCGACACCCCAGAACTTCTGCAATGGCTGCATACCTTTACTCGGCCGCCTGCGACGACCTACCTGGTGCATGGTGAACCGGCCGCGTCATCGATGCTTCGCGACGCGATGACGAAAGCGCTGGCGTGGAACGTTCAAGTGGCGGAGTGGATGCAGAAGGTCATTGTGTAGTTTGGAAATTGTGCAATTGAGTAATTGAACGAAGCGACGTTCTTCAATCCCAATTACCAAATTACTCAATTGCCAGATCCTTGGAGTCTTTATGACGGAAAGCGAACTGAAGAAACACCTTGAGGCGGCGGAAAAGAGCCCGAAGCAAATTGCCGCATCAGTTTCAGGGCTGCCGGAGAAGGTGTTGCGCTACAAGCCGGCGCCGGACAGATGGAGTATCCATGAAGTACTCGGCCACCTAGCCGACATCGAGATTGTCTATGGATACCGGCTGCGGCAAATGCTCGCCGACAAAAAGCCAGTGATTGCGCCCATCGATCAGGATGACTGGGCGAGGAACCTCAGTCACACTGAGACTCCGCCGGCGGAACTGGTCGCGCTCTACGGCTTGAATCGCCATGCGAACCTGCGATTGTTGCAGCGCCTTAGGCCTGCGGATCTTGCTAAGTCGGCCTATCATCCTGAGATCAAGACAGAGTTCACCGTGACCCAATTGATCGAAAGAATGGGAACGCACGGGACGAGCCATCTGGAGCAGATCGAAAAATTAAAGAAAGACGCGGGAAAGAAATAAATCTGTTTCATTTGTGGCAAAAAATCTACGCGTTGCGGCTCTGTGCCGCTCTCTAACGCCGGAAATGCATGGGTCCTTCGGGCGCATTTCCTTTCGCGCTGCGAAAGGAAATGGTTCCTCAGGATGACAAGGTGTAAGCGGTTGTGAACTGAACCAGGGCGTCCAGCTTGGCGGCCGCCGCTCCGGAATCGATAGAGCGTGCGGCCAGCGGCATGCCATCTCCCAAGTGTTCGACTTTTCCCGCCGCGACCAACGCCGCAGCTGCGTTCAGCAGGACTACATCCCGGCGCGCCGACTTCTTGCCGGCGAGAATTTCCCGGATGATGGCGGCATTGGCCTGGGCGTCGCCGCCTGAAATATCTTCCAGTCTGGCACGCGTGATTCCGAACTCTTCTGGCGTCACCTCGTAAGAGCGGACCGTCCCCTCGCGAACTTCCGCGATGCGAGTCGGTCCGGTGATCGTGATTTCATCCAGGCCATCGAGTCCGTGAACTACCAGGGCGCGATGCGCGCCCAGCATGCTGAGCGCTTCCGCCAGCTTCTCCACCAGGTCGAGGGAATATACGCCGACTACCTGGGCCGAGGCTCGTGCCGGGTTCGTGAGAGGACCGAGCAGGTTAAAGATAGTTCGCAAGCGCAGCTCGCGCCGGGCGGGCTGGACGTATTTCATGGCCGAATGCATGGCCGGCGCGAACAGAAAGACGATGCCGACTTCATCGAGACAAGCAGCCAAGGCCGCGCCGGACAGACTGATCTTTACCCCAAGAGCTTCCATCACATCGGCCGAGCCGCATTTAGAACTCAGGCTGCGATTGCCGTGCTTGGCCACGCGCACGCCGGCTCCGGCAACGACGAAGGCGCTGGCGGTGGAAATATTGAAGGTGCCGTGAGCGTCTCCGCCAGTGCCGCAGGTGTCGACCAGCGCATCCCGTCCAGTGCCGCTGACCGCGAGGGTAGACTCGCGGAGGGGCAGCGTCTCCGCCACGGCGCGAATGGCTTCGGCGAAGCCAACGATCTCCTCCACGGTTTCGCCCTTCATGTGCAGGGCAACGAGTAAGGCGGCGATCTGAACGTCTGTAGCGCTTCCGGAGAACACCTCGGTCATCACCATGCGCGCTTCCTCGCGGGTGAGCGATTCGTGTTGATTGGCAATGCGCTGCAGGGCGTCCGTGATCATGGGATCGCCTATAAGAGTAGCATCGCGTGTGCGAGGCGTCATGCCGTGGAAGCGGTTTGCGACAGGCGCGTTTGCCCAATTGGTAACGCTTCTATAAAATCAAACGTTGAACTGCTGCCCTCAGCCGCAAGCCAGCTGTGCCGATCGGTCTAGTCGGGAATCATTATGAAAATTCATGAGTACCAGGCCAAGAATATCCTGAAGAAGTACGGGGTCGCGGTCCCGCGCGGAGAGATGGTCGAGACCCGGGAGGCGGCGGAGGCCGCCGCCAAAAGGCTTTTTGAAGCCGGGGCGACAGGTGTGGTGGTCAAAGCCCAGATTCACGCCGGTGGGCGCGGAAAGGGCGGCGGCGTGAAGATCGCCAAGTCAGTCGAAGAGGCTGCAGAGCTTGCGGGCAAGATTCTTGGCATGACGCTGGTCACGCACCAGACTGGGCCTGAGGGGCGGGTGGTTCGGCGGCTGCTGATCGAAGAGACTCTCCCGATCGAGAAGGAACTGTACCTGGGAATCGTGATCGATCGCGTCGAGGCGAGGCCCGTATTCATGGCATCGGCCGCGGGTGGAATGGAGATCGAGCAAGTGGCGGCGGAGAACCCAGCGGCCATCCTGAAGGAGTATATCGATCCGGGCATGGGGCTGGAAGCGTTTCAGGCTCGCAAACTGGCGTTCGCACTGGGGCTGAAGGCGCAGCAGATCAATCAGGCTGTCCAGTTTATGACTGGCCTGTATAGAGCCTTCGAGGAAACCGATTCTTCGCTGATGGAGATCAATCCCTTTGTCACCTGCACCGATGGGCGGCTGTACGCGCTCGATGCCAAGATGAATTTTGATGACAACACTATGTTCCGGCATCCTGAGCTGCGCGAGCTGCGGGACGTCACCGAGGAAGATCCGCTGGAGGTTGAGGCTTCGAAGTACAGCCTGAACTACATCAAGCTGGACGGGAATGTGGGATGCATGGTCAACGGCGCGGGGCTGGCCATGGCCACCATGGACATCATTAAATACGCCGGCGGCATGCCGGCGAACTTTCTGGACGTCGGCGGTGGCGCGAACGCCGAACAAGTCACGCACGCGTTTGAGATCCTGCTCAGTGACAAGAACGTGAAGGCGGTGCTGATCAATATTTTCGGCGGCATTTTACGCGTGGATACGCTGGCGACAGGAGTAGTAGAGGCGGCACGGAAGACCCAGATCCAGCTTCCGATCGTGCTCCGCCTGGAAGGGACTAATGTCGAAGCCGGGCGAGAGATTCTGAAGCAGTCGGGATTAAATTTTATTGTGGCTGAAACGATGAGGGATGCCGCTGAGAAGGTAGTGGCGGCGGCGCGCAACTAGGTTTACGGCTGCATCGCAGGGGTAGGGGTCCTTCGACTCCGCATTTCTTTCGCGCCGCGAAAGAAATACTCCGCTCAGGATGACAAAGGGGTTGGGAACAGAGACGAATTCATGAGCATTCTGGTAAATAAGTCGACGCGGGTGATCGTGCAAGGGCTTACGGGGCGGGAAGGCACATTCCACGCCAAGGCGTGCGCGGAATATGGAACGCAGATCGTTGGCGGTGTGACCCCGGGCAAAGGCGGCACGACCCACGAAGGTTGGCCGGTTTTTAATACTGTGCAGGAAGCGGTGGACAAGACGGGCGCGGACACCTCGGTCATCTTTGTCCCGCCGCCCTTTGCCGCCGATGCAATCATGGAAGCGGCCGACGCCGATGTGGAGTTGATTGTCTGCATTACCGAGGGCATTCCGACGCTGGATATGGTTCGCGCCTGGGAGTTCCTGCAAAACCGGCGCTCGCGCCTGATCGGTCCCAATTGCCCAGGGATCATCTCTCCGGGGCACTGCAAAATTGGAATTATGCCGGCGCGCATCCATAAAGAAGGGTCGGTAGGAATCGTCTCGCGGTCGGGCACGCTGACCTACGAAGCCGTGTATCAGCTCACCACCCGCGGGATCGGACAATCCACCGCCATCGGCATCGGCGGCGATCCCATCATCGGCACCAGCTTTCTCGATGCGATCGAGCTGTTTAATCGCGATCCTCTGACCGAGGTCGTGGTGATGATCGGCGAGATCGGCGGCAACGCCGAGGAGACCGCCGCCGACTACGTAAAGAGGCATATGAAAAAGCCGGTCGTCGGATTCATCGCGGGCCAGACGGCGCCTCCGGGGCGCCGTATGGGTCACGCGGGCGCCATCATTTCCGGTGGCAAGGGCACTGCCGCGGAGAAGATCAAAGCCATGGAAGCAGCGGGAATTCGCGTCGCCAAATCGCCCGCTGAAATTGGAGAAACCGTGGCGGCGGTGATAGGAGTGAAAGTTTAGATTCCAGTTGTCAGTACTCGGTTCCGAGTTCTCAGAGACCAATCACAAATGAAAACACTGCAACGCACTTTGACGATCGTTAAACCCGATGCCGTCCGCAAGCACGCGGTAGGCGACATCATCGAGCAGTTCGAAAAAGGCGGCTTCAGCATTTTGTGCCTGAAGATGCTGGAGATTTCCAAGCACCAGGCGGAGCAGTTTTACGCCGTGCATGCCAGCAAGCCGTTCTTCAGTTCGCTGACTGATTTCATGTCCAGCGGCCCGATTGTGGTGCTGGCGCTGGAAAAGGAAAATGCGATCGCCGATTTACGGAAGCTGATGGGCGCCACCAACCCGGCGAACGCAGAAGAAGGCACCATTCGAAAGAAGTGGGCCACGAGCATCGAGCACAATGCCATCCACGGATCGGATGCGGACGATACTGCCCGCTACGAACTTAGTTTCTTTTTCGCGGGATACGAACTGGCGCAATGATTCTGCGCCAGCAGCCAGGAGCGGGTTTATGCCCTTAGTCCAAGTCACGATGCTCACCGGCCGCACTGCCGATCAAAAGCGCAAGCTGGCGCAGCGCATCACCGATGCCATGGTGGAAGAAGCCGGGGCTCGCCGCGAGGCTGTCGTGGTCGCCTTCAACGAAGTCTCGAAGGAAAGCTATGCTTCCGGTGGAGTGCTGATGGCGGACAAAGGGAAGTGACGGGACCCGCGGGCGAGTCGCCCGCGTCCACACTCTACCCTAGCGGTTCGTAGAGATGGCCCTCGACGCGGTCCGCAATTTTTGGCAGATCTTTTTTGACGCATTGCAGAAAATGCGGGGCGGCGCGATGGGCCTCGAGCGCGGCGTCGTCTTTATATTGTTCGTAGATCAAGAAGCGGCGGGCTTCGGTTTTGTGGCGGTGCACCTGGTAAATGATGCAGCCGGGCTCTTTGCGGGATTCTTCGGTGAGCTTGGAAAAAACCCCCGCTACTTCAGCCTCGCGTCCAACTTTCGCCATCCACGTCACAACCAAAACCGCCATCGTACGCTCCGCGTGTCAGATTGTTACTGACACCCCAGTTTTTTGTCCAGCCCAGCCCTGCATTTCGGTGGTAAAGCTTTCGGCAAACATGGTTTGTTCGCGCCCCGGTCCGGTGGAAACCATGCCGATGCGAGCGCCGCTCTCTTTCTCCAGGAAAATCAGATATTCCCGCGCGGCCTGGGGCAGTTTCTCGAGTTGCGTGATGCCCTGGGTGGAAGTACGCCAGCCCGGCAGGTTGCGGTACACGCACTCGATGGCGTCGTAGCCGCTGCCATGAGCCGGAATTTCCGTGGTAACCTTACCGTTAATCTTGTAGCCAATGCACACCGGAATCTCCGCCAGTTCGTCGAGCACATCCAGTTTGGTCACCACCAGCCAGGCGATGCCGTTAATCATGCCAGCGTAGCGCAAGAGCGGCAAATCGAGCCAGCCGCATCGACGCGGACGCCCGGTTACGGCGCCGTATTCATTGCCGCGTGCCCGCAGCAGGTCGCCGCTGGCGTCCATGGCCTCAGTCGGAAAGGGTCCACCGCCTACACGCGTGCAGTATGCCTTGGTGACGCCGACGACGGTGTCGATGGCAGTCGGGGCGACTCCGGTGCCAATGACCGCTCCACCTGACGTGGCGCTGGAAGAGGTCACGAAAGGATAAGTCCCGTGATCGATGTCGAGCATGGTGCCTTGCGCGCCTTCAAAAAGAACGGACTCGCCGTCGGACAAGGCCTGATTCAGCAGCGCGGCCGTGTCACACACGAAGGGAGCCACCTTGGCGGAAGCGTCGGCATACTCCTGATACATTTTGTCCGGATCGAGCGGCTCAGAATTGAACAACGCATGCGCAATCATGTTCTTCTCATGGCATGCGTTTTCGATATGGGTTCGCAGCAGGGTCAGGTCGAGCAGGTCCGCCACGCGCAGCCCGCGCCGGCCCATCTTGTCCTCGTAGGCAGGACCGATGCCGCGGGAAGTCGTGCCGATCTTCACCCGTCCGGGAGCATTTTCCGAAGCTAGCTCGATCATGCGATGGTAGGGCAGGATCACGTGGGCCCGGTTGCTGACGAACAGGCTGCCATCGACTTTCACGCCGGTGTCGCGCAAAGCGGCGACCTCTTTCAGGAAGGCGATGGGATCAAGCACCACCCCGTTGCCGATGACACTGCGGCACCCCGGCCGCAGGACCCCGCAAGGCACAAGCTGAAGGATGAATTTCTTCCCGTTGATGATGACGGTATGACCGGCATTGTGTCCGCCGGCGTAACGGGCCACGACCGAGAAATTTTCGGAGAGAACGTCGACGATCTTTCCTTTACCCTCGTCGCCCCACTGCGCACCCACGATGACCGCCGTCTTACCCTTCTTCAAAGCCAGCTCCGTGGTACAGGATGGCGGCCGCCGGGCCGCGATCCAGAGTCGCGCACACTCCATACCCCAGGGGACTGCTCCAACATTGAATTAGCAAGGATTTACAGGGCTGATGTGTACCGGCAATCATAACCTGCCGGGCGGCGGATGAGCAATTGTGAATGAAGCGGTCGTCGGTCTTCAGCCGTCAGATTGGGCTTGGCTGACGACTGGAGACTGACGACTGTAGACTGTTCTCCATGCCTGAACTTCCTGAAGTGGAAACCATCGCTCGCGGCCTGGCCAGCCGGATTACAGGCGATGTTATCGAGTCGGTTTGGCTGGGATCGAAACCGGAACCGCTGAAATCTCCCGCCGCGCAGATCGTCGCTACTTTGGAGTCGCAGCGCATTGCAAGCGTGCACCGAGTAGGAAAGCACATCGTATTCGATCTGGAACCCGCCGATCGTGGTGGTGTGGGGCGGGCGCCCTCGCCCGCCAGGGGGCGGAACAAGCTTCGCGGTTCACCATCAAAGAAAAAATCGGCGGGCGAGGGCGCCCGCCATACACCGCAACAATCAACTGCGCAGTGGATTGTCCACCTGGGGATGACGGGGCGCCTGGTGGTTTCGCCGCCGGGTACCGAAATGGCAAAACATACTCATCTGGTCGCGAAACTGGCTTCCGGCAGGGAATTGCGTTTCGTCGATCCGCGGCGCTTTGGGCGCCTGAGTGTTGCCCACGGTTTTGAAGCTGGCGGCACCGAACCTCTCGAGGTCCAGCTGGACCACTTTGTCAGCCTCTTTCGCGGTCGCAAGACGCCGATCAAGAGCGCTCTGCTGAATCAGAAACTGCTGCGCGGGGTGGGCAACATCTACGCCGACGAGGCGCTGTTCCGCGCCGGAATTCGGCCGCGCCGGCGGGCCGCATCACTGACTCAGGAGGATCTGCGGCGCCTCTACCCCGCGGTTCAGGAAGTGCTGCGCGAGGCCATCGCGCTGGGCGGGTCTTCGGTTTCCGATTACGTCGACGCGGACGGCGAAGAGGGGTTCTTTCAGCTGCAGCACCGGGTTTACGGACGCGAAGGCGAGCCTTGCCTGGCGTGCAAGACTGCAATTAAGCGGGTCGTGATCGCGGGCCGCAGCAGCCACTACTGTCCGAAGTGCCAGAAGTAGCGCCGGCGTCCCGTCGGCCTTACCGTGAAATTTTGATACGCTAGTCATATATGCCCAATTTCTCGATCGGTGTTGATCTGGGTGGGACAAACCTGCGCATCGCGGCCGTCAACCAGCAAGGCGACTTGATGGAAAAAGTCACGCTGGGGACGCGGGTTGCGCTGGGCAAAGATCACGTCATCCGGGAGATGTGCGATGCCATCCGTTCGCTCGCGGCCAAATTTCGCGCGAGCGCAACGCTGCAGGGGATCGGCATCGGGGTCCCGGGCATTATCGATATGAAGACCGGGATGTTGCGCGAGTCCCCCAATCTCCCAGGTTGGGCGGAAACTCCGGTGCAGGCTGAAATCGAGCGACTTCTGGGCACGCGTGTGATTCTGGAGAACGATGCCAACGTCGCTGCGCTGGGCGAGAAGTGGCTGGGGGCGGCACGAGAGGTCGATGACATGGCCATGCTGACGCTCGGCACGGGCGTCGGCGGCGGAATCGTGCTCAAGGGCCGTATCTGGCACGGCATGACCGGAATGGCGGGCGAGTTTGGTCACATGACGGTTGAGCCTGAGGGTCCTCCGTGCGGATGCGGCAATCGTGGTTGCGTGGAACAGTACGCTTCCGCCACGGCGGTGGTCCGAATGGCGAAAGAGGCGATTGCGAGCGGGCGGGCTCCGGGATTGGCCAAAGCTGCCAGCTCAGATCCGGAGTTCAACGCCAAAGCGATTTACAACCTGGCAATCCAGGGCGACGAAGAAGCCAGGAAAATCTTTGGCCGGGTAGGACGCGCCCTGGGAATTTGTATTGCCAACCTCGTCAATGCGTTCAATCTGAATATGTATGTAGTGGGTGGAGGAGTGTCGAGCGCATGGGAGGCATTTTCTCCATTTATTTTTGAAGAATTGCGGCAGCGCTCCCTGGTTTATGCCGCCACCGCTCCCGCCTCTGCGCTCTCTGATGGTGCAGGCGCATCCGGCCACGTGGGCTCCGAAGGCTCGACCAGGACGATTGTCACTCGGGCTTTGCTGGGCAGCGACGCCGGGCTCTATGGCGCGGCGGAACTGCCCATGACGAACAACTGAAGTTTTGTTGTTTGTGTGGTGGCGGGCGGCTCGCCCGCGGCTGTTGAATTTGACTCGAAAGTCTCGCGGGCGAGTCGCCCGCCACCACTCAGGCGTCACTTGACAGCAGATTTCAACCGAGTAACTTCTTGCGTCGTCAGATGACGGAATTTACCGGGAGGAACATCCAGCTGCAGAGGTCCGTAGCGGACGCGTTTTATCTTTTCCACGTGATGTCCGACGGTTTCGAACATTTGCCGGATCTGACGGTTCTTGCCTTCGATCAGCGTGACTTCATACCAGGGATTGTCGGCTTCGCGAATGGGCTTGATCTTGGCGGGAGCGGTTTTCTGTCGCCTGCCGCCCTTGCCCTGAATGTACACACCGGATTTCAGCTTGGCCAAGCCGTCCGCCGATGGCGTGCCGGCAACTTTGACCAGATAGGTCTTGGGAACGTGGGATGAAGCCTTCATCAGCGCGGCCGCCAACTCGCCGTCATTGCTGAGCAGCAGCAGGCCTTCGCTGGCGTAGTCGAGCCGCCCGACCGGGTACACCCGCACGCCGACTCCGCGAAGCAGGTCCATCACCGTGGGCCGTTTTTCCGGATCGGTGACGGCTGTGATGTATCCCTTGGGCTTGTTCATCAGCAGGTAGACGTTTTTCTGCGCGCCGCGCAGCAGCTTGCCGCTGACACGAATGTGATCTTTTTCAGGATCGGCCTTGGTTCCGGGCTCGGTTACCACCTGTCCGTTGAGCGAGACCAGGCCTCCGGCGATCAACTGCTCGGCCTTGCGGCGAGAGGCGATTCCAGCTGCGGCGATTATTTTTTGCAGACGTTGGGCGGGCATTTGAATTCTTCAACGGCCGTTGGACCGGGGCTGCCCTACAGAGAGGGCGGCAGCGATTAAGCAGCCGGGTCTTTTCCCTCAGCGGCGGTGGCGGACTCGGCAGAAACGGTCTCCGCGCCGGTTGAGATCCCTTCCAGGTCGGACTCGGCCTGCGGAACGCCGGCATCGGCCGAAGCGACCTCGGCGCCGCCATCCGACACGGGCAGCAATTCGTTCTGGAACGATTCTGCCACCAGCTTTTCGAACTCCTCCATGCTGGGCAGCTCGCTTACATCCTTCAATCCAAAGCGGAGCAAAAATTCTTTGGTGGATTTGTAGAGAATGGGCCGGCCGATGACTGCCTTCCGCCCCGCAGTGGTAATCAGCTTGCGGTCCAGCAAAGTAGCGATGACGCCGCTCGAATCTACGCCGCGAATTTCGCTGATCTCGGGCACCGTGACCGGCTGCTTGTAAGCAATTACCGCCAGCGTTTCCAGCGCGGGAAGAGAGAGGCGAATCGGCGGTTTCAGACTCTTGGCAAAGTTGCGGACAACGTCATGCTGTTCGGGCTTGGTGGACATTCGATATCCGCCGGCGATCTGCCGGATCTCGACGCCCCGGTGGGCGGCAGCACAGTCGTCAATCAGTTCCTCAAGCGCGATGCGGACATGTGACTTCACTTCTTCTTCGGTTGCGCCTTCCGCGATCACGGAATCGCTTAACAAATCGACGATCTGATCGAGTGTGATCGGGGTTTCCGCCGCATAAATAATTGCTTCAAGTTTTGCTTTAAGACTCATGGGTAAGCACCAGTAAATAATAACAAATTATCGGCTAGATTTTATCTTACTTTAGCGCCAGTCATCACGCACCGCCGCTTGTTCGGCAACGATGGCCTCAAACCCGGTGTGCTTGCGCAGCAGGATCTCGCCGAAAAGGCGGTCCTGCCGCAACTGGATCGCCTGCAGGCGGACCATCTCCAGGAGCGCGAGAAACATGCAGACCAGCGCCTGCTGCGAATTCACATTGCGCAGGATCTGCTTCAGCCGAAGCGGCCGGTCTTCCAGCGCGAGACGCCGTTGCAGGTAAGTAATCATCTGCCCAACCGTGACTGTCTCGTCGTCCACTTGCAACATGGGGCGGGAGCGGGCTCGCTCCAGAATCTGCTGGAACGTCTTTACCAGGTCAATCACGTCCGCGTCGATCTCAGGCTCGGTGCCTTCGGCGTCCATGAATTCCCGGATCGCTGGATTGGATCGGACGGCATCTTCGATCTGCTGCTTTTGCATCAGCATCTGCGCCGCGGACTTGAATTTTTCATGTTCGATCAGCCGGTTCACTAATTCTGCCCGGGGATCGTCCTGCGCGTCAGACGCAGCTGCGGGATCGCGCGGCAGCAGCATTTTTGATTTGATATGGATCAGCACGGCCGCCATGTAGATAAATTCGGCGGCCACGTTTACGTCCAGTTCCCGCAACTTTTCCACGTAGGCCAGGTATTGCGCGGTGATACGCCCGATGGGGATGTCGTAGATATCAATGTCCTGCTTGCGGATCAGATCGAGCAGAAGATCAAGCGGTCCCTCGTAAACATCGCCGACGGTGACGGAGAAAGGGAAATCGCTTTCTGGCTTCGCCTTTTGCGCTGCCGGCATCTGCACGACCGGGGCCAGGGCGGGAACGGCTTCCGACTCCGCAACCTTCGTGGACGCGACTTTCAGATTCTCAGCCATGTTTTTCTTCGTAGTCGAGAGACATACCCATCGCCTCGCGGACCTCGTCCATGGTGGCGCTGGCAACCTTGCTGGCGTGGGCCGAGCCCTCCTCCAGAATATCCCAGGCGAGGCGTGGATTGTCCTCATATTTCTTTCGCCGCTCCTGCATGGGATTGAGAATGCTGACCAGGGCGTCGGCCGCCCACCCCTTGCACTCGATGCAGCCGATGCCGGCGGAGCGGCAGCCTTCCTCCACCTTGGCGATGGTTTGCCGGTCGCTGAAGATCTTATGCAGGTCGCCGACCGGACAGACATCGGGATTTCCGGGATCGGTGCGGCGCACCCGCGCCGGGTCGGTCACCATGGTTTTCAGCTTCTGGCGCACCACCGGTTCGGGATCGGTAAGCAGGATGGTATTGCCATAGGACTTCGACATTTTTCGGCCGTCGGTTCCCGGCAACTTCGCGGCGGGAGTTAACAATGGCTGGGGCTCGGGAAAAACGTACATGCCTTTGCGGGTATAGAACATGTTGAAGCGGCGAGCGATTTCACGAGTCAGCTCTACATGCGGCACCTGGTCTTCGCCCACCGGAACGAAATCGCCCTTGTAGATCAGGATGTCCGCCGATTGCAATACGGGGTAGCCGAGAAATCCGTAGGTGCCCAGATCTTTTTCCGCGATGTTCTCGCGTTGCTCTTTGTAGGTGGGAACGCGCTCCAGCCAGCCCAGAGGCGTGATCATGGAAAACAGCAAATGCAATTCGGCATGCTGCGGGACGTGAGACTGGATAAACATGGTGCAGCGTTCCGGGTCGAGTCCGGCGGCCAGCCAGTCGAGCAACACTTCCAGCGAGTTTTCTTTGATGCGCGAAGTATCGGCGTAATCGGTAGTGAGCGCGTGCCAATCCGCTACGAAGAAGAAGCAGTCATACTGGTCCTGCATGCGGACCCAGTTGTCGAGCGCACCGACAAAGTTTCCCAAATGCAGCTTGCCGGTGGAGCGCATACCGCTGAGCACGCGTTTGCGTTGGTTGGGGCGAGAGGTCATCAGATTCTCACGAGAATACCTATGAAAAGTGCGACAACCGGGCCAATCAGGCTGGTCAAGAACCTTCCGCCTAAAAACACCAGGAAAAGCAGGCCGAATGTGCCGACGTTATCGTAGATTCGAAGCGCTCCAGTGGGCAGCAGATGGCGTAATACATGGCTGCCATCCAGCGGCGGTATCGGAATCAGATTGAAAACGCCGAGCACGATATTGATCAGCATTACATCGAATGCAAGTTTGCAGAAAGGGACGAGGAGCGAATTGGTATTGGCAAAATCTGAACCCCGGAGCATCCCGAAAATAATTTCTTCCCCTGCCGGAAAAGCAGACTTCACAACTACCAAAATCATCACCGCGCCGATTGCCACCACAAAATTGCTGATCGGCCCGACTATTGAAGTGAGGATGTCATCGAGAACTGGATTCTTGAAATTCCGAGGATCCACAGGAGTTGGCTTTGCCCATCCCAGAACCGGGAGATGAGTGAACATCGCCACCGCGGGCAATAGCACGGTCCCGATGGGATCAATGTGCTTAATGGGATTGAGCGAGATCCGGCCCAGCATGCGGGCAGTAGGGTCGCCTCGAAGATTGGCCATCCATGCATGGGCGGACTCATGGACACTGATCGCAAACAGAAATGCAATCAACTGGAACACGATGTCCAAAATATCGATGTGCTGCAGGGTCATGCGAGATTGGTTTTGATACTACCATGCGGAGCAGTGATTACGTGCGCTCGGGCTGTCATCCTGAGGAAGCGGAGTCCTGCGCTACGCGAAGGGTCCCAGACGAAGGACCTGTGCATTTCTTTGTCGGTTCGGGCGACACAAATTGAGCCTGGCGCAATGCACAGGTCCTTCGCTTGCTTTCGTCCGGCTTTACCGGACGAAAGGCTGCGCTCAGGATGACAAACCATTTGGCGAGGCCTTCAGCGCTTATCTAAAGCGCTCTTCAGTTCTTCCGGCGCGATCGATTTCACCTTGATCGGCTTGGCGGGGATGCCGGCTACCACGGTAAACGGATCGACATCTTTCGAGGCCACTCCCATCGAGCCCACCATTCCGTGCTCGCCAACCTTTACTCCGCTCAACACGGTCGCGTGGTAGGTGATACGCGCTTTGGGGCCGATCTCGGTCCTGTGATTGCTCACAATCATGCCGTCGTTGAGATCGTGTGCGTGCGAATAGATGTTGGCGTAATCGGAAACCGAAGATCCTTCGTGAATGATGATCTCTCCGCGGTCATCGAGCAGAACATACTTGTGAATCGTGCAATTGTCTTCGACCGTCAGGTTGTAGCCGAACGAAAACTCGACGCCGTGAAAGATTTTGACGTTAGCGCCGCAATGTTTGAATACGTGACGGGCCAGCATGGCGCGCACCTTGTGGCCCAGCCAGTGATTGAGGCCGGCTGGAGACCGGTCGTACATCATCCAGAACCAGATCAGCGGCTTGCGTTCGCCATACTTAGCGGCGTCTGCGTCACCGTAGGTCTCGGGCTCGAGTGTGACGTTGCGCGGGTCGAGCGAGTGGATGAGTGTCTGCATCGCCAGCGGGGAAGCCGGATCGGGCGCCGCATACGGACGTCCCAGATAAAGCTGGTGCAACTCCTCGCGGACGACATTGCTGCGACGCTCGGGGTCGCGATTGGCGAACTCGCGGTCGAGTCTGTCAATCCACTCGAGAAACGCCTTTTCGGCTGCCGGAACCGGTTTTAAGACTCGATATTCGTATCGGGGCATACTCGCCTCGCTGAATTAGACGAAGAGGATAAAACATAACACACTGGCTTGGGATGGATGATCGCGTCCTTAGCGAACTTTGCGACGTCTTTGCGCCCTCTGCGGTTAAAGATCTTGACCGCAGAGGGCGCAAAGTTTACCGCAAAGAACGCCAAGGAGATCGCGCCTGTGTTCTATAATGCGCGCGCCTATGAAAACGAAGAAAACAGCAAAGCCGCATCCCATGCCGGTGGATGCTCTGGTCTATCCCCGCTTCTCCGGCGTGCCCACGTTCATGCGGTTGCCGCATATTCCGCGAGCTGCGGACCTCGACCTGGCGTTGATCGGAATCCCGTTCGACGGAGGCACAACCTACCGTCCGGGAGCTCGTTTCGGCCCGCGCAACATTCGCGTGCAATCGGCCATGATCCGTCCCTGGAATCCGGTGCTCAAGACCAATCCGTTTGAAAAATGGCGCATTGGGGACTTTGGCGATCTCTCGATCAACCCCCTGTCCATCGAAGACACTTACCGGAGAATCACCGATCAACTCGGCGACGTGTTTCGCGACGGCGCGCGCTCGGTTTGTGTCGGCGGCGATCATTCCATTCTCTTGCCTATCCTCCGGGCCATTCACCGGCACTTCGGGCCGGTGGCGTTTGTCCAGCTCGACGCCCATGGGGACACATGGAGCGGCTACTTCGGCAGTCCGCATTCTCACGGCACTCCAGTAAAGTATGCGATCGAAGAGGGACTGATTGAAAAAGGCTACGCGCTTCAGGTCGGACTGCGTGGGCAAGTTTATTCCGAGGGCGATTTCGACTTCGCCCGTAAGCACGGCATCAAGATTGTGACCTCGGAAGAGTTTCATGAAGGCGGGGTCGAGTTGGTGGCGCGCCACCTGAAAAAGTTGCGGCACCGCCCGGTGTATCTCACCCTTGATATCGACGTGGTGGACCCCGCATTCGCTCCTGGTACCGGCACGCCGCAAGTAGGGGGCCTCTCCAGCGCGCAAATTCTGGACCTGGTGCGCAGCCTCAAGGGGTTGAAGCTGGTGGGATGCGATCTGGTCGAGGTGTCTCCGCCTTACGATAACGGCGAGATCACGTCGCTGCTGGCGGCGAATTTGCTATTTGAGTTGCTGTGTTTGTTTTAGATGGGGCGGGAATCAGCGATCCGCAATTAGCAATTGGCAATCAGCGAAAGCCAACAACTTATCGGTTTCGATGTGTTTGGCTAAGTGCCAATTGCTACTTGCCAATTGCCCATTGCTATCGCCATGCTCACTCTTGCGCGCAAACTTCGCGTCGTCGATTACTTCACGCTCGGCTGGGGAACCATGGTCGGCGTCGGCTGGCTGGTGGTGATGGACGACTGGCTGCTGCGCGGGGGAACGCTGGGCGGCGTTCTGGGATTCGCCATTGGCGGCACGCTCCTCTTGCCCATCGGCTACGTTTACGGCCAACTGGTCACGGCCATGCCCGACGCCGCGGGCGAGGTTGCCTACACCGCAAAGGTCTTTCCGCGGTCGATCAGCTTTGCCACGGGATGGATGATGATCCTGGCGTACTTCATCGTTTGCCCGTGGGAGGCGGTCGCGGTGGGAAAAATTGCCGGCTACATCTTTCCCGCGCTGGATTCGATGGAGCTCTATCGCATTGCCGGCCGTCCGGTCTATTTGCCCCATGTGATCATTGGGCTCGGGCTCACGGCTTTACTGACCCTGCTCAACTATCGCGGCATCCGGCTGAGCGCGATCTTTCAGAACTGGACTACGTTCGGAACTCTTGGCCTGTTTGTCGTGTTCGTCGGGGTCGGAGTCAGCAAGGGCTCCGTGCAGAATCTTCCACCTTTGTTCACTCACAGCGGATTTGTTTCCATACTGCTGGTGATTCAGATTGTGCCCTATTACATGACCGGCTTTGAGTCTGTGGTGAAGGGGGCGGAAGAATCCAGCGTGGAGTTTCGCACGGGCGGATTCTTCAAGGCGATCTGGATGGCAATCCTGGTCGGCATCCTTTTCTACACCATCGTGATTGCCGCGGTGGGTTACGTTGCACCGTGGGGGCAACTCACCGGCGAGAAGTTCATGACTGCGGTTGCTTTCGAGCGCGCGAGTCGGGGCGCGCTGGATCGTCAGCGTGATTCTGTCGGCGGCGCTGCTTTCACTTTTCAAAGTGTTCAATGGCAATCTGGTGGCCGCCAGCCGCCTGGTATTTGCCATGGGACGCCGCGGGCTGGTGGATGTGCGGGTCGGACAGGTGCATCCGCGGAATCAGACGCCGTCAGTCGCCGTGCTCTGCGTGGGAATAGCGACCGCGGCCTGCATGTTTCTGGGGGACGCCATCCTGGTGCCAATTTCCGAGGTAGGCTCGCTGGCATCCGCGGCGGGATGGCTGGCCGCTTGCGCCGCCTACTATCAGATCGCGCCAACTCCGCGCCAGCGCCTGGTTGCGGTGGTTGGAGCTACGGTCGGATCGCTGATGATCCTGATGAAGGTTGCTCCCTTCGTACCCGGACACTTCAGTCCCTATGAGTGGCTGGCGCTGGGAATCTGGGTGGCGCTGGGAGCGATATCGGCTCGTCGGGCGACGTCGTAGCGGCCTGTAGCAGGTCGTGATTCGGCCAGAAGTGGAAACAAAAACGGAGAACCCATGGGAAGCTGTACGCTGAAGAAAAAGTTGCTCATCAGTATTTTTCTGCTGGCCATTGTTCTGTTGACCATTGTTCCACAGTTACGGGCGCAAGCCGCCAGCCCGCCCTTCGATATCGTCATCACCAACGGCCACATCATCGACGGGACGGGCTCACCATGGTACTCGGGCGACATCGGCATTCGTGGAGGCAAAATCGCTGCTATCGGCAACCTGAGCGACGCGCAACGCACGCGTACCATCGATGTCCATGGCATGGTTGTCGCTCCCGGCTTTATCGATATGCTGGGCCAGTCGGAGCTGACGATCCTGGTGGATCCCCGCCTGCCATCGAAGATTTACCAGGGCATTACGACCGAGATCACCGGGGAAGGCGGATCGGCCGCGCCACTGAATGACGCCATCATTCAGGCTGACCGCTCCAACTACGATCACTATCACATCACGCCCGACTGGCGCAGCTTTCAGCAATATTTTGCGCGCCTGGAAAAGCAGGGCATGGGAATCAACCTGGCCAGCTACGTCGGCGCCACCCAGGTCCGGCGCATGGTACTTGGGCGACGACGACAAGCAGCCCACACCGGCACAACTGGACCAGATGAGCGAACTGGTCCGGCAAGCGATGAGGGAAGGCGCTGTCGGAGTCTCGACCTCGCTGCAGTACGCGCCCGCTCCCTATGCCAAGACTGAAGAGTTGATCGCCCTGGCCTCCGAGGCCTCGAAGATTCGGCGGCATCTACGCCACCCACATGCGCGATGAGAGCAACGCCGTCCTTCCGGCGATCGATGAAGCCCTGCGCATCGGGCGCGAGGGACACATTCCGGTCGAAATATGGCACCTCAAAGTTGCAGGCAAAGCCAACTGGGGACGGATGCCTGAAGTGGTGGCAAAAATCAACGCCGCGCGTGCGCAGGGAATCGATGTCACCGCCGACACTTATGCCTACACCGCGTGGTTCAACAGTTTCTCGGCGTTTATCCCGCCCTGGGCGCATGATGGCGGCGATGCCAAGTTGGTCGAACGGCTAAAAGATCCGGCGATGCGTGCTCGGATTCGCAAGGAGATGATGACGCCGTCGAACGATTGGGACAACGAGTGGCAGCAGATCCCCAGTCCCCAGGACATTCTGATCGGCGTCGTGCAAAACCCCAAGCTTCTTTCTCTGCAGGGCAAGAGGCTGGCCGAAATCGCGAAGATGCAGAACAAAGATCCGATCGACGCCTTGTTCGACCTGCTCATCGAAGACAAGGCATTCACCGGAGTTGCTGTTTTTGGCATGTCCGAACCCGATGTGGTTCTTGCCCTGCAGCAGCCCTGGGTATCTTTTGATAACGATTCATCCGGGGCCTCGCCAGAGGGAATTCTAGGCCAGGAACATCCGCATCCGCGTGCCTACGGCACCTTCCCCCGCGTGCTGCGCAAATATGTTCGTGAGGAGAACAAACTCACGCTGGAAGATGCCATACGAAAATTCTCCGCCCTGCCGGCGCAGCGCATGCGCCTGGCCGATCGTGGGGTGCTGAAGGCGGGGATGTGGGCTGATGTGGTTGTATTTGATCCCGCGACAATTCGTGACCTGGCGACTTACGAAAATCCAAACCAGTTGTCACAGGGGATGGAATACGTGTTGGTGAACGGTGTTGCCGTGATTGATCAAGGCAAAGAGACCGGGGCACTGCCAGGAAAAGTCTTGCGCGGAGCCGGCTACGTTCCGTAACCATCGTCGAAAGCGGACCGGCAATCCAACCCGGCTACTGCTGCGTCACCGTGACTCGATGCAGGCCAACCGTGGCTGCGTCCACCCGGGCCGGCAGGGCGAAGCGTGAGTCGATGCCGATATTTGGGTACCTCGGCTTGAGATACTTCTCCACGAACAGTTGCAGGACGAACGGTGGAACGTCCACGCCGTCGAGGGAGACTGAATCGACGTGAACGAAGCCCTCGCGCTTTGCGCCGTAGGCGTGGCTGTTAACCACGACGTCATGCATTCCGCTGAAGATGGCGAGGAGGGGGTTGTAGGAATTCTTGCCGGCCCTTAACTCGTCGAAATCAACCCGGGCCGTTCCAATGATTATCCCCGGTTGCTCCTGGAAAACTACGGACCGCACTCCCAGGGGCAGCTTGACGCTTCCAGATGCGAAGTAGGCGTTGACTTCCTGTTCGGTGAACTCGGTGGGGGATGGATCCGGGCGCGGCTGTGCCCCGTTCTGCTGCACATGCTCCAGTTTGCGTTCAAAACCTGCCACCAGTGCGGGATTCGGGGCAGGACCGGCTTGAGCCGAGGAATGCGGGACCAGAAGAGCCCAGGCCGTGACCGCGAAGAGAAAGGCGCTGCGGGCCTTCATGGTTTGAGTGCGGCCTGAGTGTCTGGAGTCGTGATGACCACGCGCGGCTGGCTCAGTGTGCCAGTGACGTTGAATCCTCGCCCGCCATCGCGCGTCAGTTTGACGTCCAGAACCCGACCCAGAGAAGCGGTGCCGCTTAATTGGTAGATGCCGCCCGGAGTCTGTAGTTTGCCTTGGTCGATCTCGAACTTCCCGTCGTGCAGCAAAAATCGTCCCACGAAACGGTTGACCCGGAGCGGTCCGGCCTCCCCGGCCAGAGCGAGGTGGGGCAGTGAACCGTCTCGAGCTTCCACCTGAAAACCGGCGTCAGCGTGAGAAAGTAACTCCGCTTTGGTCCAGCCCAGCGTCTGCGCACGATAATCCACATTCGCGGTGCCAGTGACCCAGGGGTCATGCATGGCTTCCGCCAATTGCCCAAGCGCAACTTTTTCCAACGTGCCATTGCCGCCATACGTCGGCGGATTGACGCTGAAATCCACCTGCCATTCGCCGGTGTGATGGCCGCCCAATACTTCCGCGCGCAGGTTCGAAAGCTGCAGGCGTCCCTGCTCGAGTTCGACGTCGGCTGAAACCCGGTTCGCGACCAGATTGTGAATCACGACGCGATTTGCCGAGAGCTTTCCGACCGCGTGTAAAGAAGCCAGGTAGGGTTTGGATTGTGCCGGCGGCGAGAGAAAGCGATACCAGGGTTGCTTTCCAGGAACTTCGTCGATCAGTCCGGCCAATTCATCAGTGACAAACTCGTCCGCGTGAAGATCGAAGCGAACCGGACAAGCTTGCGGCTTCTCGCATTGCCGGGGAACGGTCAGCGATCCGCGCCATACATTGCCGGCCGCGGAGGCTGTCAGCTTTCGTATCTCGGTGCGGCCGGGCAACAGCTCAACGCTGGCGGAGGCGATCTCCACGGGAGTGTTCAAGCCGCGTACCTTGGCATGGACCGCCATAAGCTGCGCCGTCCCGGTGACCGAGGCGGCCGCAAATCCGGCCCAGCTTCCGCCAACGTGAAGATTGATCCGCGCTTCTCCTTCAGCCGTGGACGGTAGCGCCGGCAGTCCGATGGTGCGCGCCACTTCGAAGAGGCGTTGCACTTCGGCCTCTCCCTGGACCAGAAAATTGTAACCGGAACGCGAAAACTGGCCACGTACTGTGGCTTTTGCGGGCCGACCCAGCGCCAGATTGAAAGGACCTACATCGACCCGGGGATCGACGCCCGCGGAGATGGCCAAACCGCGGTTACCGTCGGCACGCTGCTCGATCTCGGAGTCATCGCTTGAAGACACGTTGAAAGGAATCCTGTCGAGCGCGAGCCTGGTATTGGTCAGCGGCGACCGCAGATTCAGGCCCAGAACTTCGCCGCCCCCTTGCCAGAGTGCTGCGGTCAAGGGGCCGCTGCGCCTTACGCTGATATTTGCCTCCAGTTTGCCGGTTGCAGCAATCTCCGTCGGCACATTCTTTTTCACGCGTCGCGTGAATTCCACCAGGGACTGTAGCGGAACGTCCTGCACCAGCATGGTCAAAGCGTAGCCGCGAGCGCCGAACATGGGCGCAATGCTGCCATTTAAAGCGACGGTGCCCTCGCCAACCGGGGCATCGCAGGCTATTCCGGAGAGAACGTGATCGGTCGAGCTGTAATGGCTGATGCAACGTGCCGCCAGTCGCAGGTCCTGATTAGCGGAAATGTCATAACGCCGGAAGTCCTCAACCGAACCTTCCGCCTTGATCGTCAAATCGTTGGGTGTGCCCGTGACTTCGGCCGAGAGATGGACACCGCCTCGCCACCCCTTGTCCTGCCCCAGGGTCAGCTTCGTCACCTGGCCCAACTGCGCCCCTTCCCACTGCATCGTGAACCGCACCGGCGTGTCATGCAGATTTGCCGACCGTTGCCATGACCCTTCGAGGACGAGAAGGCCGGTGTCGCTAAGATTGAAATCGGTTCGCATCGGCTGGGCTTTCAGACGCATGCCCCAGGTATTTTCCGAATCCTGCCACAGAGCGAAATTGGCTTCAGTCAGGGAGTAAGGTTTTTTTTCCTGCCCGAACTTGAAATTGATGCGGCCGTGGTCAGCTTCAATGTAGGGGAAGCCGGGCCGGGCTTCGCTGCGTGTTTTCGCAGTAGGCGCTACCGGAGTGTTGGCGGCGCGCTCAACCAGTTTTTCCAGGTTCCAGCGGCCTTCGCTGTTGCGAGCCAGGTTTATGCTGGGCTCGGTAAGGCTGAGCCGGGCAATTTCCAACCGGCCCCGCAATAGGGAACTCATGCGCACGGTGGCGACGACATCCGCGGATTGCAGCACCGGCTCGGCGCCGAAATCAGGGTCTTCGTGAACCACAAAATTCTCCAGGTCGAAGCCGGGCTGAGGCAGGAGGCGCAGAGTGACCGATCCGACGTCAACCGGGCGTCCCAAGGCCAGGCTGATCGAGCGCACAATCCGCGCGCGCAAGCTCTGCGCGCCCGGGCGCACCAGGAAAAGCAAAAGCACCAGGACGATGCCAGCGACCACCCTGCCGCGACTGGAGCGAAGAAATTTCAACGAATCACCTTAAGAGTCCTGCGCCAGCGCGTCAGATCGAAGAAGTGTATGGCCACATGCGCCAGAAATCCCACGCGCTCGCCGATCGCCGTGTGCAAATACTGGTTCGGCGGTGTGTCGAACGACCAGTAGATGAACATCGGCCTGCCGATCACATTTTCTTTCGGGATAAATCCCCAGTAGCGGCTGTCGTAGCTGACGTCGCGGTTGTCCCCCATGGCGAAGTAGCTGTTGGCGGGCACGACGATGTCATCGCCTTGGATGTAATCCGGGAGTTGTTGTTGCCAGTCCGGGAACAGGCGGTTGTAATCGGACGGCGGCACCGCCGGGAAGTTGTCGCGATACTCGTTCGGCCCTTCATCGCTGTTATGGATGACGTAAGGCTCATCCAGCTTCTCGCCGTTGCGAAATACCGCGCCACTGCGCAAATGGATTCGATCTCCGGGAATTCCGATGACCCGCTTGACCACGTAGAGGCCGGGTTCCGCGGGTGACAGAAAGACCACGATGTCCTGACGGCGAATGTCGCGATAAGGAAGCAGCGGCCCCATCCAGCGTGTGGCAGGGGCGAACTGAACCCGGTTCACGAAGACGTGGTCGCCGATCAGCAGGGTGTTCTCCATGGAACTGGAGGGAATTTCAAAGGCCTGCAACACGAACGTTATGATGAACAGCCCCGTCACCAACACAGCCGCCAGCGACGCCAGAAATTCGACGGTGGTTTCGCGCGGCTTTTCTTCCGGCTTGGTTTCTTTCTTGGGCAAAGGATCTTTCTCGCTCCGGCGCTGCGTTCCGCCCTATCGAACGATTATCGAACTACTATCGAACTATGCGAAACGTGCGGTCCCAACGGGTCATTTGAAACAAATGGGTCGCCGCATAGGCGAAGTGATTGAGTTTATCACTCGGGGTAGGAGAACCCGGCATGTCCTCATCCGCCTTCCGGACCGACCAATAGATCAGCAGTGGACGCCCGATGACATTTTCCTGTGGGACGAAGCCCCAATAGCGGCTGTCCAGACTTTCATCCCGGTTGTCGCCCAGCACGAAATAATTTCCGTGAGGAATGATCAGTTCGCCATCCTCGACCAGCTTCTTCATCTCCAGCCACCAGCCGCCTTCAAGGCCGGGAACGGGAAGGTCGAGGCGCGGGAACTCGTCACGAAAGGTGTCGTGCATTCCTGAGCTGTAGTGGACATAGGGTTCCTGCAGCGGATGGCCATTGACATACACTTGCCGGTTGATCAAGCGGACGCGGTCCCCGGGCACACCCACAACGCGCTTTACAAAATGCTGGGTGGGATGAATCGGGTAGCGAAAAACGATGACATCGCCTCGTTGCACCTGCCGATAGGGCATGAACAGATCCCAAAAGCTGCCGCCGCCATAACGCAGTTTGTCGACCAGCAAGTAATCTCCGATCAGAAGGGTGTTCTCCATCGATTCGGAAGGAATCTGGAAGGCCTGCACCACGAAGGTGATGACAAAGACCGCGATGACCACGGTGGCCAGGAGCGACTGCAGCGAACTCAGGGTATCCGCCTGCGGGGGCCTGACCTTTATTTCCGGGGTTGCTGACATGACCGTCACTGGGCGTGCTCGCTGCGCTTGGTTCGGCCATTCGGCTCGACAGGAGCCGTGCCCAGGTATTCCAGCACCTGGCGGGCGGCATCCTGCTCCGCATTTTTTTTCGTGGAACCATCCGCCCGGCCCACGAATTCCGCTTTGGCGGCATTGTCCAGCGGTTGCAGCCGCGCCTCCACGGTAAAAGTCTTGCTGTGCTCGGGACCGCGTTCTTTCACCAGTGTGTAAGTGGGTTGAGGTCTACCCGTGGCCTGCAACTTTTCCTGTAACGCGGACTTGTAATCGGTCACAGGCAGAGTGGTGCCGTTCGAAGCGATGCGCTGCAGTTCCGGCACGACGATGGTTTCAAGAACCAGCCGGCGGGCAACATCCAGGCCACCGTCGAGATAGATGGCCGCAAGGACGGCCTCGAGCGCATCCACCAGCAGCGCCGTCTTGTTACGGCCGCCGCTCTTTTCCTCGCCTCGCCCCAGATTAAGGTAATGCCCTAGCTCCAACTCCTGGGCCACTCGAATCAGGTGCTTTTCGCTGACCAGATGGGCCCTGAGTTTGGAAAGTTCGCCCTCGCGAAAACTGGGGAAGCGGTTACAGAGTTCCTCGGTGGTGATAAATCCGAGGACGGCATCTCCCAGAAACTCCATCTGCTCATTGTCGCCCACTCGCGGTCCGCCGGCGGCTTGCAGGGACTCAAGCTCGCGCGCCTGCGAACTGTGGGTCAAGGCCTGCTCCAGCAGCTCTGCCCGCTGGAAGCGGTGTCCCAGGGCAGCCTGCAGGAGCGCTATGTCACGCCGTTTCATGATTTGGTGAGTGACTTCGGACAATGGACCTTGGCTCCGGCGAATCCTGAGGGCCTGAACTCAAGATATGGAACCCAAGGTCCTTACCCAGGTCCGAAACCAAGCTGGCTACACTAATTCTTGGGCGCCGGGTTCTGCGCGCTCGCAGGCGGTTTTGCCGCAGGGGTTCCTCCGGTCAGTTGTACCAGGCGATCACGCTCGTTGCGTGACAGCGTGGCCAGAGTCGTGCCCTGGCTGGATTCCGTCATTTGCACGGCCTGATTGGCATACTTCAAAGCCTCGGGATACTTTTCCTGTTTGTCGAGCGAGAGAGCCAGTCGCAAGACAGCCAGCGGATCGAGCTGGGAAGGGAAGGCGTCCATCGACTTGCGAAAATAGCCTTCGGCATCCGAGTATTTTTCACGCGTGTACTGGATGGTCCCCAGCACGTAGTAGGCGTTGGAGCGCAGGTAACCTTTGTAGGCGTCGATCTTGTCCTGGGGAGTTCCCGGCGGTATGGTGATGTCGGTTTCGGAGGTTTCGACGGCATGCAGGGCCAGTTTCGTCCCTTCATCCAACCGCTGATCTTTGTCCAGATCGGTTTCGCGCGTGCGTTCCGCCAGCACCTGGGCTACGCCGACCAGCGCTTCCGGATCGTCGGGATCGATCTTGAGCACTTTGCGTCCCATCTCCATCATCTTTTCGGAATCGTTCGCCGTCTGAAAACTATGCATCGCCATCCGGTAAAGCAGGATCCGCAGTTCGCTGTCGGGAAATTTGGTGGCGAAATCGTCCGCACCCTTCTCCAGAGCTGCGCCGTCATTGGGGTTGGCCGCGGCTAACTTGTAGGCGTCGAATTCAGCCTGGGTCTTGGCCTGGGGCGGGCGCTTGCCCGTCGGGGGTGTGGCTGCGGCCGCACCTGCCGGCGGGGGAGCCGTCTGGGTCTGCGGGGTCTGGGCCTGCGCCGTTACCAATGTAGCCAGCGCCAGTATCACGACTAGCATCGCTGCTTGCTTCATGCTCTCTCCTTGGCGAAGTACAAATCTTTCAGTTTTCACCCTTTGCCGGCGCGCTCTACTGCGTTCGGCGAGTGGGCTCGTACGGTTTCTGCAATCCCAGTTCGGCGGCTGCCTTGGCTTCGGGCAATCCCGAACCCGCGGTCACGGCCGCGCGGTAGTGGTCGATCGCGGCCTCCCGGTCTTCCTGCAAGTCGAAAATCCTTCCCAGGTAAATATGGGACCAGGCCACGACTTTGGGTTCGTGCGCCACTTCCAGGGCGCGTTCGAAGTAAGTGCGCGCGCCCTGCATGTCGGAATTGTGAGTGGCGACCTCCGCCAGAATAAACAGGGCCCGGCCCTGATCTTCATTCTTTTCCTCGAGCGCCTGCTGGGCCAGTTTCTGCGCGCTTTCCGTGTCGCCCGCCGAAAGCTTCTGCTCGGCCGCTACCAGCAACTTGCCCTGATGCGGGCGCGAAAGGTGCAGGAGTTCGGTATCCGAAGTCGCAGCGAACGTTACCTGCGCCGCGCGCTTCCGCTCTTTTCCCACGTCGATGGCGTTGATCAGGTCGGAGTAATCGTTGCTCAGGCTGACCGGCTCTTTCTCGAACCGCACCAGCGCATCATAAAAATACTGGGTCAGAATGAAGCCCTGCCGGGCTGAATTCTGAACCGCCTGGGCACGCTCCGCTTCCGGCGCTTTCTTCGCTCCGGTGGTGCGGGCCTCGATCGCCCGGATGAAACACTCAGTCACCAGCAGAGAGACGTCGCTCTTGAAACTCTGGTCCATGGGCGCGGACTTGACGCTTAGGAGCAAGGGCTCCAGATTCTTCATTGCGCCGGGATACTTCATCGCCATCGGATCCAGCAGATAGTGCAGGTAGGTATGCCGGATCTGTTCCATCTTGAGCCCTACGCCGGGACCCGGCGAGATTACCACGTAGTAGTCTGATCCGTAGTTCCGGGCGTTGGTCTGCCCGGACGCGCCCATGGGATCGATGTACACGGTGAATTCCCGGCCCAGGCGGGAAGACGACGGCAACTTCAGATAAATTTCGGTGTCGAACAGTATCTTGGCCAGCGCTTCATGATAACGCCCGGTCAATGCCGCGATCGCCTCGCGGTCTCCCTCCCAGATGGAGTGCAATCCCACGGTTTCATAGAACTTTTGTAAAAGAGGCAGGATGCCCAGAACGAGCGCGGCATCCGGAGGCATATCCGCATCCTTCACCTTTGCCGTGAAAGCCGGCGGCGGGTTCAGGTAGAGCGCCAGGGAGACATACTGGGCCAGGGCCTTCGACGGATCAGGCTGTTGGTGTTCCTGGTAATACTGGCACATGGCCTGGGTCGCCTCTTCGGCCGCCTGTGAACTCTGCCGGGCGCGGGCGACCTCGGCGCGCACCTTCGATCGCAGCCGGTCGGATACTGCCAGGTCCTGGTCGTATCCACAGGTGTTGATTGCCGTGAGCACCGTAAACAGGGTTTCGCTGGTATCCAGGGCGACCGGGCTCTGGTTTTGAGCCGGCGACAGCTCCGCCACGAGGGCCAACAAGGCAGCGAAAAGCGAGTACTTAAACCAACGACTCAGGGAAACCTCCTGCAGGCTGGCCGGTATGCGGGCTACGGTCGATCTATTAAGTGTAAGGGGTGCCCGCCGCAGAATCAATGGACGCTGTTGCAGCTTTTTATTCGGAACTCTTCATCGCTGTATTGTTTACCGCGGGTCGTTTACCGGACCGATCGTACCCCGGAACCGGGTATCGAAGGCTACCCTTTCACACTTACTTTCGAGAACGACAGGATCGCCCGCCCCGTCGTCGGTCTACCCATCGAAAGCGCGGGACGGAAGGTGGTGAAGGTAGTGAAGATAAGCATGTTTTTCTTCACCTGCGGCAGCAAGGCGTTGTCGTCTTTGGAACCGGAAAGAATGCGGTAATCCTGCACCCGTCCCTGCGAGTCCACATAGGCCTCGATCACCAGGGAATCGTCGTTGATGGAGTCGAGGGTAGATCCAAAAGCTGACTGTTGGAGCTGCGGCGCGGTATGCAGCATCAGCGGTACGTCGGAATTGTCGGCTTGCAGAGGGGCGAGAAATCCCATCAAGACGACGAAGATCACCACCGCCGCGGCCAGGCCTGCAGTGGCGGGCACCATGAAAAGGTCAAGCGCATTGTCCAAGCGGACCCGCACGCCTTCCAGATAGCGCCGCCGGGACTGCGCGGCTTCCTGGGAAATCGCAACCCGAAGCTTCAATGCGAGATCAGCTGGCGCCTTGCGCCGGCCCACGCCGGCCAGCAGATGCTGCGTCTGACGGAGTGAGACGTATTGCCGGTTGCAGCTTTCGCAGGACTCAAGATGCCGGCTGATCTCACGCATCTCTTTGCCGGTAACCGCTCCATCCAGGTACGGAGAAAACAACGGTCTGGCTTGGGCGCACGTCATCGTGTCACCTCAATCGCAGAAATCGCGCAGCGGTTCTCGCGCCTGTCGGTCTCCACGGGTGCCTTCAAACCGAGTTGCTCTGCATTTTCCATTACGTATCCAGTCAGGCGCCGCCGCAACGCCTCCCGGCCGCGGGTCAGCCGCGACTTCACCGTTCCCAGGGAAACATCGGTAATTTCCGCTATCTCTTCGTACGACATCTCTTCCAGGTCGCGCAAGATGACCGTGGTGCGGTACGGTTCCGGGACTTGCCGCAATTCTTCCTCGACCCGCATCCGCACTTCCTGGTGAACCATGCTGTCGAATGGTGATTCGCTTTCGTCCACCAGCGTATCGCGCATACTGGACGCGCTCAGCCCGCCGCCATCGTTCACCCTCGGTTCGATCGAAGTTTCTTTCGCCTTGTGCCGAAACCACCAGCGTCTCCGGTTGGAAGCTTCATGCACCGCGATGCGGTAGATCCAGGTCTTCAGGCTGGACTCGCCGTGAAAATGCTTCATGCCGCGAAACACCTTCACGAAAACTTCCTGAGTCGTGTCAGCCGCGTCCGCCGGATCAGCGACGATGCGATACACCAGGCTGTAAATCGGCTGATGAAATTCGCCGATCAGCCAGGCGTACGCGTCTTCCGAACCTGCCTTTAACTCGGCGACAATCGCGGACTGCTGGGCCCGGACTCCGATCGAGACTGCAAGATCACCCAAGGTGGCTGCTCCCGCCATCAACGCCATGGCGACACCCCCATTATAGGTTCTTTCTGCTGGCGAGCCTAAAGTTAAACGGCCCGATCGCCCGGCCCGACTACCTCGACCTATTATGTATAGACCCCGCCAGGGCAGGTATAGTTCCCCACCGGTAACTATAATGTTTTCATCGCTCTAGGGATGCGAGTAAAGGAGACCGGCACTATTTCGGAGGGGGAGTCGTGGCTGTGGCGGGGGCTGCACCTGGGGCTGGGGCAGTGCCTGGAGCCGGCTTGGCGACGGGTTTCTTCTTGACCGCCGGCTTCTTGGCCGGCACGGTATCGTCCACAACAATTTTCTTGGGAGGTTGTGCCGGCGTGCTGGCCTGAGCACTCTGCAGCGCCGCGCGCAAGCGGGTGACTTCGACCTCCTTGGCTCCGGCCAGAGTCTCCATGCGATCGGCGACGGAGCGCCGCGCCTTCTCGAAGGCGCTGACGTCGTTCTCAAGCGACTGAAACTCATCTTTTGACCCGAATGCCCCCGCCGACTCCGCCACCGATTCGAAAACGTCGTACAGCGCGTCCAGATTGCGATAGAGCTTGAAGGTCGAAGTAAGGCTCTCCGGCGATGCCTTGAGTTCCGCGATAATCTCGGGCAGCGCAGTTTGCAAGTTGCGCTGAATGGACTCGGTGTTGCTCTCGGCCTGCCGCTTGCTGCCCGGGTCCGTCTTCCATCTTTCGATACGCAGCTTGGCCAGATCCACTTGTGCCGCCTGCGATGCAGACTCCAGATCTGCGAGCAATCCATTAAGCTGGTTGGCGGAAGAGTACGAAACCGGACCCTGAGGTGCGGCCGCGTTGGATGAAATCACTTGAGCGCTCACCGCCAGACAAAGCGGCAACAGGGACAAACATCGAAGACGCAAGATGGAGTTTCGCTTCATTAAGTTTGCCGCAAATCGTCACTCAGCATACTAAGTTTCGCCGCTTTCGCAAAATTTACGTCGCACTTAGAGATGCCGACGGCCGTCCGCGGGTTTGACTATCGATAGCCAGTAAGCGAGAATTGAGTTGCTTTTGCCTCCTCGTACATCGTTTTTCGTTTTTAATGTGGGCCTGTGGCGCAGCTGGGAGCGCGCTTCCATGGCATGGAAGAGGTCGTCGGTTCGATCCCGACCAGGTCCACCAAAGTCTCCCGATTCGTTTAGAGAATGATCAGAAACCTGAAAGCAGAAAACTGCTACTGTAGAAATACGCTCTGCTCCAGGTCCCGAGCGGCTTGTTTCAGGTCTTCCGGCCTGCCCAGATCACGCCAATAATATTCGTCGGATCGAAATCCCAGGATCTTCTCGTTTTGCCCGGCCAGGCGGAGGTAAGTCTTGACCACCGAGAAAACGCCTTCTTCCGACATCAGAGCGATGAGGCGAGGCGAAATGACGTGGACGCCGGCGAAGGCCAGCGCCTCGGTCTGCGGCGAAGATCGAACTGTTTCAGTCGCTCCATCGTGTCCCGACCGGCGGCCGCAAAGCTGCAGTTGTTCGTCGAACAGCAGGTAGCGGGAAGTCTTGCGCCGCTGCACAGCCAGAGTCGCGAGGGCCTGGTGCTCGGAATGAAATTGCACCATGCGTCGCAGATCAATCGTGCTGATGACGTCAACATTGTGCAGTATGAAGGGTTCGTTCGGACGGCTGGAGTCGTCCAGAAAAAAATAGCCAGCTTTCTTCAGCCCACCCCCGGTGTCCAACAAGACATCTTCGCGAGAGACCGCGATCCGCATGCCGAAATTGTCGTTGGCTTTCAGATACTCGACGACCATGTCGGCAAAGTGATGCACGTTGATAATCACGTCGCCGATGCCGAAGCTACGCAGGCGCGCGAGAGTGATCTCGAGCAAGGTGCGGCCCGCGATTTCCACCAGCGCTTTGGGACGGTTATCGGTGAGCGGCCGCAGGCGAGTGCCCAGGCCGGCGGCCAGTACCATCGCCTTCATGTGCCGACGCTCTCCAACTCGCGATGGCGCACCTGCACCTCGACTCCATTCCGGCCGCGCAAACGCTTGGCCAGTTGCTCGGCCAGATAGACAGAGCGATGCTGCCCGCCGGTGCACCCGAACGACACCATCAGGTTCTTGAAGCCGCGGCGCTGATACTCGCTCACGCTGGCATCCACCAGCGAAAGCACGCCAGCCAGAAACTGATGCACGCTTTCCTGCTGATTCAGGAAGTCGATCACCGGCGCGTCTTTACCGGTGAGCGCCTTGAAGCGCTCTTCGCGGCCGGGGTTGGGAAGGCTGCGGCCGTCAAAGACAAATCCGCCGCCGTTGCCGGTCTCGTCTTTCGGCCAGCCCCGGTGAAACGAAAAACTGAAAATCCGTACCACGAGGTTTTCGGCGTCGGAAGCCAGGTTCTGCAATTTCTCCGATGCCAGCATGCTGTTGAACGCTTCCATCAGCGTGGGCAGGGCGATGGGCAGGGCGACGTTGTGCAGCAGCCAGCGCAGGTTCTTCAGTGCGTACGGCACGCTCTGCAGAAAATGCGGCTTGCGTTCGTAAAAACCGCGAAAGCCATACGCTCCCAGTGCCTGCATGAGGCGGACGTACACGTAGGCGTAGTAGTACTGCATGAATCCTTCACGGTCCGGCTTGATGAAACCGGCGAGCGCATCGAGATAGTGATCGAGCAACTGCTGGCGAAGCTCCGGAGGCAAGTCGGCCTTGGCGTCGTACAGCAGGGAAGCCACGTCGTACTGCAGAGCTCCTTTGCGTCCGCCCTGGTAGTCCAGAAAAAATGGCCGGCCGTCGCGCCACATGATGTTGCGAGACTGGAAATCGCGATAGAGAAAATAATCGTGCGGGGCGCTCAACAGGAACTCAGTCAAGCGTCCGAAATCGTCTTCGAGTGCTTGCTCGTTGAAGGGAATACCGGCCAGGCGAAGAAAGTAATACTTGAAGTAGTTCAAGTCCCAGGCGATGGACTGGCGATCGAAACTGGCCCGCGGATAGCACACTTCGTAATTCAATCCGCGACCTGCCTCTACCTGAAACCGAGGCAACAGGGCGATGACCTTGCGATAGGCCTCTACCGCCTCGGGAGAAATGTTCTCGCCGGAGCGATGTTTTGAAAGAAACTCAAAAAGCGTGGTGTCTCCCAGGTCTTCTTCCAGATAGGCGCCCTGGGTTAGATCTTCGCCATAAATTTCAGGTACGGGAAGACCGTGCCGGCGAAAATGCCGGGAAAATTGCAGAAAAGCCACGTTCTCTTCGCGGACGTCATAGAGAATGCCAATCGCGCTGAACTGCCCACCGGTGAGCCGGATGATCTTTCGCCCGGAGCCGCCGAGCTTGCCCTGCAGCGGCTGCACCAGATCCGCCGGCGCGTGGAAATGCTGCTCAAAAAGCTGCTTGAGAATGTCCATGAAGATGCCACTAAAGATAACATCGAACGCGGGATCGAAAAGCGTAAAGGCCGCCGCCGGAACTTCAGTGAGCAAGAGCGGTAAAAACGATGGGCCGCGCCGAGACGATGCCTTTTGCCTTCTTGCACGGTAATGAATTGATTGGGCGTCGACGTTGATTACGGAATCTTTCTGCCCGCTCGGCCACACAATCGTCAGGCTCACCGTCTTGCCCGCTTCCGGCTTTCCCAGCCCGAAGGTCAGGGGCAGCTCGCTTTGCGATAAGTAGCTCGAACCGGTTTTCACCATGGCGAAAAGGCGCGTGCCCTTGCTGGTCTTCACCGTGACTTTCGCGCCTATGCCATCGCGATTGGAGCGCGTGCCTACGGTCTTGACTCGCAACATGTCGTTCTGGTTTCCGTTGTCGTTGCGCAGCAATCTTGCGGGGCCGCCGTTCGTGGTGATCAGCAGATCGAGGTCGCCGTCATTGTCGAAATCGGCGTAAGCTGCGCCCCGCCCAACGATGGGGCGCGGCAACGCAGATCCAAGTCTGGTGGTCACTTCCTCGAACTTTTTCTTGCCCAGGTTGCGGAAGAGATGCGGCGGCTGGGCATACTTCACGTTAGGTTGGATCACGCTGATGTCGTCGGAAACGTGACCGTTGATGGCGAGAAGATCGAGCAGGCCATCCAGATCGTAGTCAAAGAAAAATGTCCCGAAGGTAAGTGACTTGGTCGTTATCGTGGCGATGCCGGTGGCCGGAGCCTCGTCGGTAAACAGGCCCGATCCGTCGCTGTGATAGAGCGCCATGCCCTCGTTGGTGAAATTTCCGATTACCAGACTCTGCCAGCCTGAGTTGTCGTAGTCGGCGGCGTCAGTCCCCATGCCGGCGCGCACCGTGCCCGCATCGCCGTAGGCAATACCAGCCGCGACGCCCACATCGGTGAAAGTGCCGTCGTGGTTGTTGTGATAGAGCTTGTTGGGTTCGGTATCGTTGGTGACGAAAAGATCCATCCATCCATCGTTGTCATAGTCGAGCATGGCAACGCCGAGCGATTTGCAGGTGGGATCGTAGAGGCCGGCGCGCCGGGTCACGTTCTCAAAGGTGCCGTTCCCCTTGTTGCGAAACAGCGTTGAGCTCTGGCCCTTGTATCTTTGCGGCGTGCAGTAGGATTTGTTCTTGTTGTCGAGCGTGCAGTATTGGTCAGTCTCGATTGACCACTCGATGTAGTGCGCGACGAACAGGTCGAGCTTGCCGTCGTTGTCATAGTCAAACCAGAGCGCGCTGCTGGAAAATCCCGGGTCAGCCACGCCGGCCTTCGCGGTAACGTCGGCAAACTTGCCATTGCCCAGATTGCGGAATAGATGGTTGGACCCGACCGCCGTGATGTAGATGTCGACGTAGCCATCGTTGTCGTAGTCGCCGACGGCGCAGCCCTGCCCGTAGAGCTCCAACGCGAGTCCTGCCTGCTTGGTTACATCCGTGAAGGTTCCGTTCTGATTGTTGTGATAGAGCGCGGGATAAGATTTCCCAGTCTGGTGGCCGGGCCAGTCCATCGAGTTGATCAGCAGAATGTCCTGCCAGCCATCATTGTCGTAATCGAGAAAACAGGCCCCGCTGCCCATGGTTTCCGGCAGGTATTTTTTCCCAAACGCGCCGGTGTTGTGCTTGAAGTGAATCCCGGCCTGGGCGGTCACATCGGTAAATTCGATGGGTCCGGAGGGGCGCGCAGCGGCAGGACTCGAAGCAGGCGCCGGCGAAGCTGATGCCGGAACGGGCGCCGGCGGCGTTGGTGAAGTCGCGGCGGGTTGCGGCGCAGGAGTTTCCCGCGGACTCGACGGTTGCTGCTTGCAACCGGCCGATACCAATAGGGTAAGCACCGTCAGGCAATATGTGATCCGGATTCTCGCCATCAGCATTTTCAGGACTAGCGCGCCACCGCCAACTTTTCGGCACTCTGGCGGCGCGAATCCAGCCAGATCTCGATCAGCATCGCAGTGGGTCCCACGATGAACAGCGCGTAGAAAGGCGCGTAAACGATCTGGTACATCCGCATGATCATCTCCACCAGCGCCACCAGAAAGACGACTATGCACTGCCACTTCTTCGTTCGCACCGTAGTTTTTGGATCGGTGATCATGAAGAAAATGAAGAGCTGATACATAGGCCCGGTAATCGGCGCAATCTCTGATTGCCAGGGACTTCCCGTCAACCAGCTGCGCATAAAACCGAAAGCGATGAACGATGCCACGTAGGTAAAGGTGATGTGAAAACGCCGCAGGCGCCAGATAATCACCGAGCCCAGCACCCAGATCACCAGCATGGGCAATAGATAGTTACCCCATTGAATGCTCAAACCGGCCACCGTCTCGGGGACCAGAAACAGCATGGCCGAGATACCGAAATTCGAGGGATTCCAGATGTGGCGTCCCTTGATGCGCAGCACGTATTTCGACATGATCGAAATTGCGGCACACAGCGCGTACGGCCAGAATGCCGGGGAGCGCACCAGAATTCCAACGCTGATACCACTGATGTAGGCGCTCGCCGGATGCACCCACTTGTGAAAGAAAATGCGGCCGAGCAGCAGTTCGGTCCCGATGCTCACGGCGATGGCCAGCAGCGTCTTCTGATAGCTCTCGAGGATGCCGAACGACAGGTGGCCCGCCAGCAGGATGCAGGTGATAAAAATCGGAGCGACGTAACGGTTGTCGAGGCTGAGCAGTTGCTTCCACCGGGCGGGCGCGGCCGGCGGCGAGGCCAAAGGCGCGGTCAATTGCTGGCTCATGCAGGCTCCTTGATCTTGTGCAGTTGGCCGGCGGCAGGCTTGTCGATGGTCTGCAGCTTCCCTGAAGGCCAGCGGATTACCGCCTTTTCAAGTTGCGGATATTTTCCCAGTCCAAAATGCAGCCGGCGCTGATTCTGGGCAGCGAAACCACTGCCGCCCGAGACTTCCTGCGCCTGCTGCTCACCGTTCCAGTAGAGCGTAACCCTGGCGCCGATCGCGCTGCGATTGCTCGTAGTGCCTTCCAGTTCAAATTCGATCCACTCATTTTCCGGGGTGACTGTGTTCTTGTAGACCAGCAAGGGACCCTTCTGATTCGCTACCACCACATCGAGCACGCCGCGGTTCCATAAGTCGGCCAGCGCGACGGCGCGGCCGTCATAGATGTCGTTGGCCCCAACCGCCTGGGCGACATCCACGAATTTTCCCGCTCCGTCGTTCAACCATAGCCGCTTGTATTGATATCCAGACAGGCTGCGGCCCTCAAACGCGGGCCAGTTCTTGGCATCGCTGATGATCGTGCTGTTGCCGCCCGCGACCTTGGAGAAGTCATACCAGTAGCTTCGGTTCCGGTCGAGCGAGATATAGCCGTTGGTCAGGTAGAGATCGAGGGTTCCGTCGTTGTTGAAGTCGCCGAACTGCGCGCCGAAACTCCAGCCGCCGAGTTCGACCCCGAAATCCCGCGCCAGGTTCTCGTACTTGATGCCGTCGCCGGCGGTGCCTTGCTTCGGCACCCACAAATTATTTCCCTGGATGAGAATGCCATCTTCGGAAATATTCGAAACGTAGACGGCGTATCGGCCCTGGTTCAAAATATCGCCGAACGCGGCGTTCATGCCGCTCTTGGGTGCGAAGCCCACGCCGGTCTGCTCGCCCACTTCGTGAAATCTTTTTCCATCGTTGAAATAGAGTTCGGAAACACCGTAATCGTTGGCGATAAACAAATCAGGATGCCCGCTGCCGCGCAGGTCCGCCGCAGCCGCGGCCAGCGCCCAGCGCCGGCTGTTGATGCCAACTTTCTCCGCGACCTCCTCAAACTTTCCGTGGCCAAGATTGTGGAACAGATATTTCCGGCCGCCATTCTTGGCATACTCAAAACTCTCGGGCATGATTCGCGTAGTAGTGATGTGCCAGAGGTCGATGTCTTCGGCATAGTAGCCGCCGACAAACAAGTCCAGCAGTCCGTCGCCGTCATAATCGAACCAGATTGCGCTGTTGGCGTTGATCCACGAAGGCAGGCCGGCCTGCTCGCTCACCCGCGTAAAGCCGTGGCCCTGGTCGTTGTGGTAAAGCTCGGGGCGTCCCCATTTGATGAGGAACAGGTCTTCGTAACCGTCATTATCGTAGTCACCCCACACCGCGCCCGTGGAGACTCCTGTGCCCGGCTGATTGACGTCGGCGATGCCGAGTTCGGGAGCGACATCCTTGAAAGTGCCGTCGCCCAGGTTGCGGTACAACGCGTTCTTGCTTCCGATCGCACTGTTGACCACGTAGATGTCTGACCAGCCGTCGCGATCGAAATCGACGATGGACACCGACGCGCCCATGGAAGCGACTTCCGGCATGATGGAATTCAGTTTGGGATCAAGCGTCGGCGCTTCATGAACAAAGCGGATTCCGGCGGCCTGAGAAACTTCCTGCAGATAGAAGCCGTGCCGCGCCAGGGCGGTTTTCGCGTCAGAGCTCGATTTTTCCGCGTTGTGCCGGGCCGACAGCCGCTTGAGCACCAGCGGAGCCGCCAGCAGCGCGATGAAAATAATGCCGAGAAGGGTCCTGGCGAAACGATTACCGGTCATTTAGATATTTCGCTCCGCAATGCATTCTGGAACACCTGAGGAGTTACGTAGCGCGTGTGATAGTTCTGCCAGTCCTCAGGATGCTGGCGGTAAGCCCATTCGTCTTCGAGCGCGCCCGGCCGCGTGGTGTACTCGTTCTTGGCGTGGTACGGCAAAGGCAGCACGGTCTTGGAGAAAGTGGAATTGAAGTCTCCGTCCTTGATCCAGCCGTCGCCCTTGATGACGAAGTCGCGGACCCAGCCTGCCGGCGGCGGGGGCTGCTCGGCGAAGCGCAGTGACATTTCATCGCCCGAATTCACGATGACGTAGCGATCGTCAATCTTTTTAAGGAGTTCGCGAATGTCCCCGTAACGCGTGTAATAACCGATCAGATCGCGCCAGCGTTGCTTGGTGCCTTCAATCTGGTTGTAGTCGGGGACTTCGGGCGCGCCCGCGCCTACCGGCATGTGCATCACCGAATAACCGCGGTAGTGCAGATCCGCTACCGTCGGATCGAGAGTCGTTTCCTTCAGTGTCGCCTCGGGCGCGCCTTGTGCCCAGTGGATGGCATCCCAGTAAATTTCCAGGTTTGTCCGCAGCCGCACCTTACGCGGGCGTTCCGGGACGAAAGACATTCGTCAGGTTAAACAGGATCGTTTTCTTGCGGCCCGCCGGAAAGCCCAGGTTGTCCTGCGCCGTGACCCAGCCGCCGTGGCCGTCGGGCACCTCGACGCTCAAGCCATGAGCGCGCCATCGGCTACCCTGGGTGATGGCGACATTCACGGACGATTCCGTATCGTGGATCGAACCTTGCGCGATCAGGTATAGCGGGCCGGCTTTCGGCGCATCGTCGCCCAGCTCGACCTCGAGATAGTGGTCACGCGTCACGCCCTGGAACTGGCCGCGGCCGAAGCTGCTTACGGCTTTTCCGTCGAGTGTGCTGACCAAGTCGGTAACATCCTGACCCGTGTCGTCGATCGCTCGCGCGATGTTGTGCGGTGTGGCCACCGTGGTAATGCCAAGCTTCGCCGGAGGAATCACGAAGCGTTCATCGACAAAAATCTCTGTGCCCGCGGGATGGTCGACGGTCATGAGCGTGATGTAATCGTAGTAATAAACTTCCCACAGCTCAGCCGTGATCCGTATGTCGTAGAAGCCATCGTGAGGCACAAGCTGGTCGCGGCCGATTTTGTACCACTCTCCAGTGGCCGCGATCTGCGCCGATCCCAGTGTGTTGATGCGCAGGCCGATGGCCGAGCCCCAGGGCACGGCGTCTTTCACAAACTCCATTTCCTTTCCGTTGTACGCGAACAGGAACGGGCAGGAAGCCTTAAGGCGCTGCTCCGTTACCACTTCCTGATCGGCCTTGACTCCAAACTCGGCGCGTACCGTGCCGTTCGGCCAGACGACTCGAACCACTTCGGCCTCCGCCTGTTGGCCCAGTCCGAAATGAAGTTGTGGCCCGGTGATCGGTTGCTTTTGCACCAGCAGGCCGGAGCGGACTTCGATCTCACCGCCGACCCCGAACGGATTGATCCGCTGATCGCCGACCGCCTGTACCGCATGCGGCCGCACCACTTGCCAGTGGTAATTCTTCGGGCTCTGATTGATTCCTTGCACCGGCTGCCCGTCGGCCGAGAGGCCCAGAAGATCGAGATGGCCGTTGTTACCAAGGTCGGCAGCATCGAAGACCAGCGCGGGCCCCGCCGGATGTGGCATCAAAGAAAAACTTCCATTCACTTCGCCGAGCCAGACCAAAGCTCCGGAGGCGCCGCCTTCAACTTGCGTGGTCGGAGACAGAAACAGATCGAGCGCTCCGTTATTGTCCAGATCGGCAACGTGCAGACGCACCTCCCCGACAAGAGAGCTGCTGGTATTCGGCACCTGGGCAATCTCTGCCGTCTCCCAGATTTGTCCTTCATTCTTGTCCGAAATCCGGATGATGGCGCCGTCAGATTGCACTGCGAGCAGATCAAGAATTCCATCGTTGTTGGCGTCGGCCACCGCCACTGCTTTGATCGATGAAAAACCGGGTGGGAGCGGCACGCTCCTGGAATTGTCCCTGCCGGAGATTCATGAAGACATGAAGCTTGCCGGCGCCGTCGATGATCGCAGCATCGGGATTGCCATCACCGTCCAGGTCAGCCCAGGCAAAACCGCTCACGCCCGAGATTCCGCCGAAGGGATGGATGGGCAGAAAGGTGCCGTCGCCATTATTTCGTAAGACGGTGGGAATTCCTTCTTTTGCGCCAAGCACGATGTCGAGATCGCCGTCGGCCTCGATGTCCACGGCCCAGCCGCCGGTGTAGGGGGCGTCGGTAACTGACGCAGGCAGCTTGGATTGGGCCGTGACATCTGTAAATGCGGTGGGAGTGTCCTGACGCAGCAGACGCACACCGCCCGCGCCGGCCAGCACCAGGTCGGTCTTAAAGTCGTAGTTGAAATCGACCGGGACGATGCCCTCGGGCAAGGGCGGAACGCCGGAGGCTCCGCCGGGGAAGGGAATGGTTGCGCCGCTGGACAAACGCACCTCTTTGCCGTTGGCGACTGTGACCACCGGCGCGCCCGCGCTGCCCAGGGGAATCGCTCCGATCCAATTCCAGTGAGTGTCGCCTTCATTGGAAAGCGCTTGAAGATTGAATGCGAGTGCAGTGTCCGCCGGAGCTGGCCGGAAGACCGGCGACTCGAGCAACAGAAAGTGGGTGAAAGGCTCGGCCTCATCGCCGGGAGGCGCCTTGATCGCCGACAGGCTTTGACGATATTCAGGCACGCGCATTACTACGTTGCGCAGAAACGTCGTCTGGGTCGCGGCTGTGTGAAGGTCGTGCCCGGCCGCGGCGGCCTCGACGGCGGCGAGTTGATGCTTTACCTCGGGCGGCCAGGTCGTCGAACGAGCTCTGATCTGCGCAACTGCCGACTTCAGCGTGCGGGCGTCTCCGCGCTTCGCCGCGACACGGCTCAGCTCCAGGAGCGCGGCCAGATTGTCGGGTTGGGCGGCCAGCATCTGCTGTAACAGCTGCTGCACTTCGGCCTCGCCGTTTTCATCGCCTTGCCGTTCGATTTCTTCCGCCAGCCGGTAAGTGGCCCGTAGATTTTGCGGATTCAGTTCGGCGGCTTTGCGCAAGTGAACAATCGCCTCGGCGGATTGTCCGCGCTGGCTGTCGAGGATTCCGAGCAGGTCGTAAATGCGATCATTCTGAGGAGCCAGGTCGCGTGCCTTTTCCAGTCGCTCCGCGGCGCTGTCGTAATTTCTTTGCCGCAGCGCAAGCACTCCCCAGTTTGCCCATCCGGCAGGCTCGCCCGGCACCAGATGGGTCACCTGCGAGAGATTACTTTCGGCGTGGACATCATCACCCACTTGTAACGCGGCGAGTCCGATGTAGAAAGTGGAAACCACTTCGGCATAGGCCTTCGAATTTTTATCTGGAAACCTGGGCGTTGAGCGGCAGCTCGTGGTCACGACAAGCGCTCCCAGGGCAAAGAGGAGAAGCCCGCGTTGAACGCTGATTAGTCGCCGATCATGCATAGTTGGATGCCCTTTTCAGGCAACAAAAGCACTTCACGCCGCCTGCAGTTTCTTGGCCCGGCTACGCCGACTCCGCCTCATTCCTTTAAACCACAGGAATCCGACCGCAAGAAAAGGTAAAAGGTACAGCAAAAGGTCCCATCGTCCAAAGCCGGGAGGCGTCGCTTCCACTCGCGACATCGCTTCACCGTTTCCCTGCGAGCTTTCAAGCACCAGGCGGACGCGCCAGAATTCATCCCGGTCAAATTCGGTGAGGGCTTTGTATTCTACCTGCCCTCGATTGTCCTCGCGGGTCGCGGAGTAAACCACTTCCGGAAGTCTCCCGCTTTCCGGCTGGATTCCGATTCTAATTTTCAAATCGTCGGGAATCTTGCCGCCCGGCAACGGATCCAGCAGCACGAAGAAAGTTCCGGTCCCGACATCGGGATGGGTCCAGAGGGAAATGATGCATGGGCCGACTTTCTGGTTCTCGATGATGGGGAACGGCGGGCCGTTGTGCGCCTGGGCTGGCAATAACATCCCGAGGACGAGCGCAAGGTAAGCCGATATTTTACCGACCCGTTTCATTTTTATCTTCGATCGCTGTAACAACAACGATAAAACCAAGTCAGAATCAAGTTCAACTGCGGCGGGCGAGGGCGCCCGCCCCACATTATCCAGACATCAGGGTGGCGCGCATCTCCATGGGTTGGAATATCAGCCACATTGAAGCGGTCCAGAGGACGAGACATACGACTGCCCAGGGCACAAAAGCCTTCAGCGGACTCTCCGGCGAGTCTTCTTCCGCCAGGGCGTGCGTTACCACCAGTGACCCTGCGAGTCCGAGGATCAGGAATCCAATTTCGATTACCTGCACGACATTGGAGGGCAAGCCGGTCAGTGTCCAGCGCGGCTGACCGAGGACCGGCCATCCCAGGTTCGCCAGCGCGCTTTGGGTAACCGGAATTACCGTGTACAGTCCGGTGAAAAAATGAAAACCGTAGTGAGCGAGCCACATACCGAATCCGACAGGCACCAGGCCATATGCGTATCTCACCATGAGCGGCAGGAGTGCGCTCTGGCTGCCCGCCCACAGGCGGGTGCACCATGCCGCCAGTCCGAGGAGGACTGCCGGTTCAAGAATCAGGAACACAGTGAAGATGAGACCCAGCACGGGAGCCTCGTGGCTTACGCCCAGCACTTTTCCCAGCCATCTCTCGACAGCGTAAACCGGACTCACCATGCCAAAGGCGTTGAGCAGGGCGCCAAAGGTAAAAACAATGGCCAGCGCGGCCAGATCCGTGCGCCGCGAGAAATATCCAATTCCCGATCGCAACCGGTCAATCAGCAGTTCTTCGCCGGGCATCCGGCTCAGTATTCCGATGTTGTCGTGCGGGCAGGCATGGACGCAGTCCAGGCAGAATGTGCAGTCCATGTTGCCCACTTTCGCCGGCAGAAATAAGGCGAGTTCACAACCTCGAATCGTAACCAGGTCTGAAACCGGTTCGCGTCTCCCGCGGATGCAGTCTTTGGTGTGGCAAGTCACGCAGACATCCTGCTCGCGCACCTTGACCTCGAAAGGTGAGAGGGTGGAAGCCACAAAGTTGAATTGTCCGATAGGGCAAATAAATTTGCAGAATGACGCGTGCTTGAAAAAGCCGTCCACCACCAGCACGGTAAGGAAGTAGGCGATAATCAGCCACGCCGTCCACCAGGGAGAAGACCACAGATCGAAAAGCTCGTAGGTAAAGAGAATCAGGACGAAAAGCCCCACCGAAATCCACTTGTTGCGCAACCGCCGCGGCCAGGTGAAGCGCGGCTTAAAGAAGCGTCTCGCCATCTGGCGCACCAGCATGAATGGGCAGGCCAGGCAGAAAAAATTCCCCGCAGCCAGGAGGACCAGCACCAGCACCCCGCGAAAGTGGAGCCAGCTTAGGGTTGTGGCCAGATTTTTAGGGGCCAGCGCCGGCCCGAACAATCCATGCAGGATCATCACAACGCTGACCGCAAGCAACGGCAACTGCAGCAGCGGACGAGCATAGCGCCAGCGGAACAAGCGTCCCAGGCCAGGAACCCGCATTAAATCGAAGGGCTGAGAATCGAGGCTATCGGGGGCCGTGATGGATGGAGGATTCAACAGCTTCCTAATTGGGTCGAACGCCGCTTACGTTGAACTGGCGCTCCAGCGTCTGCCCTCCGGGCAGCCGGATGTGCAGCAGGATAACCCAGTCTCCCGCCATGCCAAATTTCAGATGACCCTGGTACCGGCCCGGCTCGGTCTCCGTTGTTTCCTCGAACACCGGAGCCATGCCCGCATGCGACATGTCTGCTTCCAGTGTGATACGTGCTCCAGAAACGGGTTTCGCAGCGGCATCGGCCAGCTTCAGAACGACCGTGGCTGCCCCGATTTTTGGGGGGTCGGGCGCAATTGCGTGCTCCACCGTGATCGCGGAGAAATCGTGGGGCTTGAAACACCCGGTTGCGAATGAGGCGGCAACACCGCAAAGCACCAGACCACACAGGCGCACGTAGGCTGATGTCCGCGCCCTGGAGCCGCGTAGCAAGCGATCAGAATCACAGGTGGGTACCGCTGGGGTCAATAATTGATTCATATTAGTCCCGGGAGTTTCTCCGGAATGCTAGGCTGGGGATGGAGTCCCGCAAAATTGTCGTATCCGCCCATCGGTCGCTGCCTCTTGCTCGCATTGGTCATGCTTCTTGCGGCACATCTCGCTGTCACTGAAAGTGCGCCGGCCACTACGAAACTTGCGGCAGTCTCCTGGGTCGTCCGCAGGCAGCCTGCGGAATTGGTCAATGGCGCGCCGGTAGTTATCGAGGTTGCGCCGCCGGTGCGGCTGACGGCACTCTCCGGGGAGTGGCTCGGACATGAAGTCTGGTTCAGCTACGATGCGGCGGCCAAAGCGTGGTACGGGATCGCGGGAGTCAGTCTGGAGACCCGTCCCGGCATCTATCCTCTGGAGTTGAAGGGAACAACTGCCCGGTCAACAGAAGTACAGTTTTCTCAAAAGATTACGGTCCGGGCGGCGAAATATCCCAGTATTGCGGTGAGCGTCGCCAAGCAGTACACCGAACCCAGCAAGGAACAACTGGACCGCATTCAGCAGGACAAGACCGTCAAGCACGACGTATTTCAACACACTGATCCGCAGCGAGAGTGGGAGGGAAAGTTTCGTCCCCCGGTGGAAGCGTCTGTCTCCGATGTCTTTGGCACGCGGAGGACCTTTAACGGCAAAGTGCAAAGCATGCACCAGGGATTGGACTATGCGGTACCGACCGGCACGCCCGTTTCCGCGGCCAACGCCGGAACCGTGCTGCTGGCTGGACCGTTATATTTCGAGGGCAACTGCGTGGTCCTCGACCACGGTCAGGGATTGCTCACGCTTTACCTGCATCTTTCGGAAATCAGGGTAAAGCAGGGGGAGCGCATTGCGCGCGGGCAGGTGATCGGCTTGAGCGGAGGCACGGGCCGCGCCACAGGACCGCATCTGCACCTGGCTGTGCGTTGGCAAGGCGTGTATTTGAACCCGGCTACGCTCTTGACCTTGAAGTTGCCTTAACAGTTTCGGGTTTCCAACGTGCAGTTTCGAGTTTCTGGTTTCTGGTTTCAAAGACGAGAAGCCCATGGTTTTGAAACCGGAAACTGGAAACTAGAAACTGATTCAGGACAATCCGCTGTCGGCGGTGCTGCCCGCGCCCGACTGGACAATAGGGAAAGAACGAACTGACGGTCGCAAGCCCAGGTTTCTGACCAGCCGGTGCAAGTAGTTGGCGTGCACTCCCAGGATTCGAGCCGCTTCGGTATAACTGCCGTTGGCTTCGTCCAGGGCAGTGAGAATGAGGCGCTTCTTCAATTGTGTAACCGCCAGGTGGTACTTGGCCTCGTGCACTTCAGTCACTGCGGCCTTCTTCACCACCGACTCGGGCAAGTCTTCCGGACAAATGAGATCTGAGACACCCAACACCAGCGCCCGCTCGATTGCATTTTCAAGTTCGCGCACGTTGCCGGGCCAGTGGTGATTCATCAGCGCAAGCATGGCTTCCGGAGAGATTTTCCTGGCTCTCACTTTGCATTTCGCGGCAAACTTCGCAACAAAGTATTCAGCCAGCATGGGAATGTCTTCGGCGCGCTCCCGCAACCTGGGCAGGACCAGTGCAACTACGTTCAACCGGTAGTAAAGATCCTCGCGAAAGCATCGAGATTTCACCGCCGCCGCCAGGTCCTGATTCGTGGCCGCAATCAAACGTATGTCGATGGAGAGGGGTCGGGAGCCGCCCAGACGTTCGAACTCGCGCTCCTGAAGTACGCGCAGCAGCTTGACCTGCAGCGCGGGCGCCAGTTCCCCGATTTCGTCCAGAAACACTACGCCGCCGTCGGCCATCTCCAGCCGGCCTTTCTTTTGAGTGGCGGCTCCGGTAAATGCGCCCCTTTCGTATCCAAAGAGTTCGCTTTCCAGCAGACCTTCCGGAATGGTTGCGCAGTTGATGGCGACAAAGGGCCGGCCTGCGCGAGGGCTGTTACGGTGAATGGCGCGCGCCACCAGTTCTTTTCCCGTCCCACTCTCGCCGCACACCAGCACGGTGGATTCCGTCGGCGCCACCCGCAGCAGGAAACGGTACACCTCTTTCATCGCGGTGCTTTCTCCCACCATGGCATGTTGCAGACTGGGTCCGGCGGTTATCTCGATTCTGGGCTTCACTTTTTCGCTCCTCTTTCGCGCCTACGGTTTAACACAGCCTTCAGACCGTCGGAACACCGCCTGCGATCTTGTTCCACTATCCGAACAGATATAGCTCTATCCGCTTGGATAGGGCTGGTTGAGATGTCCCCCTCGAGACGGAATAACGGTGTTCACCGTAAGAACAACAAAATAATAGCCGTAGAGGGCAGTGGCTGGATTTTAAAACGGGCAGGTTGTGATGGCCGGGTACGTGCTTCAACGCGGGCGCCCGGCAAAAGCGTTGGGGAAGCGCTTTACGACTTTCTGCCGGGATACGCGGTCGGGAATCCGGGGGACCCCCTCATCGGATTCCCGATCCTTAAACTGAGAACCCAAAAAACTGCCAACCGTGAACTGGTGAAGCCAACCCGGGAGTTGGTGCGAATATCTTCAATCGCCGGTCGCAGCGAATCGTGGTGAATCCGCCGCGACGGCTTCCGGCACTGCGACACCATTCTGGAAAGTCACAGTCTTTCCCGAGATTGCCGGGACCCTTTCGCCGGGAAGCAGGATGCCCACCAGATTCAAAGGGTCGGCAGCCGACAACACGATCGTCTCTCCCGTGAGCGGTAGCTTGCGCGTTGCCCTCAGCGATTCCACAGCCACCGGCAAAGCGAACTGTTCGCCGAGAAAACCGTCAACAAAGCGTCCGCCGCGAATCTCACCTCGGTCTTCGAGCCGCCGGAAGGCCATTTGCATTTCGCGCCACTTGGGAAGATTGGTCTCGCGCGCCAGCAAGTCGCGAAAGACGATGCCGTAGCGCCTGAGCAGCATCCAGCAGGTCGCTTCCACGGCGCGATTCCGGTCCGCCGCCTGGTCGGTGTACAAGAGCGCCCAGCGCCCGGTGCTGTGCCGCGGACGCGACGCCCGCCCATTGCCTTGTCCGGCACGGCGCTTGGGATCTATCAGTGAGCGCAGGTTGTCGAAGCCGTCAGCCGTGATCAGCCCGCCCGCGACTAACTCCCACAGGGAAGTTTCCACCTCGGCTTTCAGCCGCCCCGTGCCGCGAACGATGTCGGCGAAGAACGACGCTCCGCGCTGGCGCAGGAAATCCAGTACCTGGCGCGCGCCTTCGCTCAGGCCGCGAGCCTCGGATTGATCACTGTCGGGACGATGCGGGGTCATCCAATCGGCTTCTTCACGCACGAAGAACGTGATCGGAGCCACACTGGTGGGAATCACGCGCCGTTTTCCAGCCGCGGTGTCATCGAGAGTGGCGGGATGTGGAGATAGCCGGCCCCAACCTACGGCGCCTGTAAGGCAAAGCTGGTCGAGCCACTTGGGATCATAGTCGGCCACCCGCCTGCCCAGGATCTGCCGTTCCCAGGCGTTGGCGGGAATTTCAAATCCCTGCAGCTGACGCAGCACATCCAGCGTGGCGCGTTCCCCTTGAACCTGGGTTCCCGCCGAAATATGCTGCCAGCGCAAAAGCCAGCGCATGAACTGCGCCGCCGTGACCGGTTCAATCTGCTTGCGCAGCGTGGCCACAGTCAGGCGATGAATGCGGGCCAGCAAGCGCCGCTCACACCACTCCAGTTCGTGTGGCGCGGGCGCCTCCGCCCGCGATGCAGCATCTGTGAACTGTCCGCGCAGCACAGAGCCAGACGCTTCCATGCGCAGCAACGCCTTCTCGATCTCAGAAGAAGGAAGTCCCAGCATGCGGCCAAGCTGCGAAGCCGTTGCCGGTCCCAGATGCGCCATCCAACCGGTAACCAGCGCCAGCAGCGCATCGTCAGCGGACGGGGGAACCGCTTGAATCTCAGCGACAGGGCGATCGAACGCAGCTCGTGGGAATAGCAGCGAAAATGCCTTCGCTCGCTCCGCCGCCACCCAGTAGCTCAGGCCAGCGTGCTCTGCCCGAGCAGCCCGCCCTTGTTCAACCAGTCTCTCGAAATGTCTCTCCCACTCACGCACCCCAGCGCTCACCTGGGGAGGCCCACCATCGAACCCAGTTCGGCCGACTTTGCCGCCATGCGTCGCGACCAAACCTAAAACGGCAGTATCCGCTTGGGCGGGCGAGTCGCCCGCCACCACCCGGGCGGGGATGGCTTCCGGCAATGCAATCAGCGTGTGCAGCACATCGTGCAATTCATCTGCGTCGCGCACATCCGGCCAGGCTTCTGCCTGCACCTGCGCAATCGCGGCCGGATCGAGTTTGCCCACCTCCTCCAGCACCGACTCCGGCAGGATGCGGCGCATCTCGACAGCGCGCGCCCGGCGTTCCTCGAGCGGCGCATCATCGAGATACGCATACGGGTTCGCATTCAAAATCTCATGCGAGAATTGCGACGGCACGGGTGTGTCCACCGCCAGGCAACGGATCCGTCCCGTCTGAATTCCGCTCAGCAGCGCCTTGAGCCCATCGATATCCATCGCTTCGGTGAGCACATCTTTCATCACTTCCTTCACCAGGGGATGGTCGGGAATCTGAATATCGCCCACAATATTTTCCTGGCAGGCGGCCACGTCGGGAAACACCGACGCCAGCAGATCGTCCGATCGCATGCGCTGGATTTGCGGCGGAACCTTCTTGCCGCCCTGAAAGCGCAGCAATGCCAGGGCGCGATTGGCATCCCACCGCCAGCGGGTACCGAAGATCGGCGAGGCCAGCGCGGCCTGCTCCAGGACGGGTTGCACGGTTTCCGCGTTGAGGAAATGAAAAACGTCCGCCAGCGGAAAGCTGTGCTGCTCGGCCAGCGCAATGTTCAGACCGTTATCGGTGGCCGCAGCCTGCAATTCAAAATTGAAGCTGCGGCAGAAGCGCTTGCGCAGCGCCAGTCCCCAGGCTTTGTTGATGCGGCCGCCGTAGGGCGCATGGATAATCAGTTGCATGCCGCCGCCTTCGTCGAAGAAGCGCTCGGCGATGATCGTGTCCTGGGTCGGAACGTCGCCCAAAACCGCGCGTCCCTGCAGGACGTACTCAACCGCCTGCTCGGCGCCGGAATTATCCAGTCCGCATTCTTCTTTTAACCAGGCAACGGTTTCGGCAACCGCGGTCTGAGTCCACGAAATCCCGACGGGAAATACATTTTGCAAACGGTCACTGATCTCTTTCCTCAGACCGGCGACGTGCGAGGAAAGCTCCTGGGTCCGTGCCGGGGCTTCGCCCAGCCAGAATGGAACACTGGGCGGCGCGCCGTGCGCATCTTCCACCAGCACGCGTCCCGACTTGCCTTCCACCCGGCGAATGCGCCACGACGTGTTGCCCAACAGCATGATGTCGCCCGCATTGCTCTCTACCGCGAAGTCTTCGTCGAGCGTGCCGATGACAATGCCGTCCGGTTCGGCAACCACGGTGAACAACGCAGTCTCGGGAATTGCGCCGCCGCTGGTGATGGCGGCCAGCCGGCTGCCCCGCCGCGGACGCAGTTTGCGGTTCACTCGATCGTGATGGATGTATGCTCCATAACGCCCTCGCCGCGATGCGATTCCTTCGGAGAGCATTTCGAGGATCGAGTTGTAAGTCTCGCGAGAGAGATTGCGATAGGGATAGGCCCGCGTGACCAGCGCGAAGAGTTCGTCCTCATCCCATCCGCCATCATCTTCTTGGTCCGTGTGTTCCTGGCCCATGTGGCGCGGGCGCCCCGCCCGCGTCTCGACAGCGGCACTGGTCGCGTGGTCTGCACTGGCCGGTACGGTATCGCTTCCCACAAGTCCCGACTTCGGATCCCCTGCTTCTGAAATGGCTTCCGGCATTCGCGGGCGGGGCGCCCGCGCCACACGTGCACTAACGCCCTCCGCTGCGCATGTCGCCACGATCTGCTGCGCCAGAATGTCAAGCGGTGCGTCAGGGATGATTAACCGGTCCAGATCACCCTGCCGGATGGCACGCACCAGCGCTGCGCATTCCAGCAGATCGTCGCGGGTGCCCACGAAGAAGCGGCCCTTGGGGACGGCGCCTCGCCAGTGGCCGGAACGTCCCACCCTCTGCAGCGCGACCGCGATCGCCCGCGGCGAACTGATCTGCACCACCAGGTCCACGGTGCCAATATCAATTCCCAGTTCGAGGGAGGCTGTCGCCACCAGCACCCTGACTTTGCCTTCTTTCAATTTCTGTTCGGCTGCGAGACGCAACTTGCGTGACAGGCTGCCGTGGTGTGCGGCAACGTTGTCTTCCCCCAATCGCTCGCCGAGGTGGTGAGCGATTCGCTCCGCTAACCGCCGGGTGTTGACGAACACCAGCGTAGAGCGATGCTGCTCGACCAGTTCGACCAGGCGGTTATAAACCTCGTCCCACATTTCATTGGTCGTGATCGGTCCCAGAGAGGAGCCGGGCACTTCCACCGCGAGATCGAGTTTCCGTTTGTGTCCGACATCGACGATCACCGGCGCCGGCCGGCCATTCCCGGTCAGGAAGTGAGCCACTTCTTCTATCGGCTTCTGGGTTGCCGATAATCCGATGCGCACCGGCCGCCGATAAGTCAACGCCTCCAGCCGTTCCAAAGAGAGGGTCAGGTGCGCACCGCGTTTGTCGTCGGCTACAGCGTGGATTTCGTCAACGATCACGGTCTCGACATCGCGCAGGATCGCGCGACTCTTTTCCGCGGTGAGGAGAATGTAGAGCGACTCTGGAGTAGTAACCAGAATGTGCGGCGGCCGCTTCAGCATGGCGCGGCGCTCATGCATCAGGGTGTCGCCGGTACGGACGGCGGTGCGAATCTCCGGCATCAGCAATCCGCGTTCGCCCGCCATCTGAAGAATCTCGCTGAGGGGGACTTCGAGATTTTTCTGGATGTCATTCCCCAGCGCCTTCAGCGGCGACACATAGAGAACTTCAGTGCGATCGCCGAGATCACCCGCCAGCGCTTTCCGCACCAGCCGATCAATGCAGGCGAGAAATGCCGCCAACGTCTTGCCGGAACCGGTGGGGGCGGAGATGAGAGTGGTGCGCCCGGCAAGAATGTGCGGCCAGCCCAGTTCCTGAGGCTCGGTCGGCGTACCGAACTTCCCAACAAACCACTCCGCCACCAGCGGGTGTGCCCAGGCGAGAGAGGAGGGAAGGGGCATGACAAGATATTCTACCATGTGACTTTCGTATAACGTTCGCCCACGGATCACATAGCCCCGGACGCGTCCGGGCGGGCGAGCGAGGCTCGCCGGAAAATTACACACAAACCGGCAGCCTTTGGTTTGGACTCTCGCAGAACTGCGGAGCTTCGCTCCGCTTGGCGGGTGGGACACCGCCCCTACGCGACAACCCCGCGCTACCGACGGTAGCCGTCGCTCCGCAGTGTAAGACACTGGCATGCACATACTACTTGCGATACAATGTAAGTCGTATGGACACTATCTTTACGACCGTAAGCTCCAAGGGCCAAATCGTGATTCCGGCCGCCCTCCGTGAAGAACTGGGCATTGAGGCCGGGACCCGCATTTCTATCCAGCGCGAAAAGAATCATCTGGTTTTGCAGCCGATCACTAACGACTTTATTCGTAGCCTTCGGGGGTGTCTAAAGGGCAAGACATCATTGGTCGAAGCCCGTGAGCGCGAACACCGGATCGAGAAAGACCGATCAGCAAGATGAGTAAGAGCTATGTTCTCGACGCCAACGCGGTGCTGGATTTTGTGGAAGACGGCCCCGGCGGCAAACGCGTCGAACAATTACTAAACGATGCCCTCAACGGCCGCTCACGAGTTCTGATGTCGGTGGTGAACTGGGGAGAAGTGTTCTATCACTCATGGCAAGAGCAGGGGCGAAGAGTCCGCAAGGCGAACACTAGCTGGTCTGTCGCGGCTTCCGCTTCGAATTGGTCCCAGTCGACCTAGAGCAGTCGCTTCAGGCGGGAGAGATCAAGGCGCGCCACAAGATTCCTTACGTCGATTGCATTGCGGCAGGTCTGGCGATTCTGCAACAGGCGGTTCTCGTAACTACGGACCGGGACTTCGAGAAGCTCGGACGGCGGGTTGAGATTCTCTGGATTCGCTAGCGGCCAGCAATTAGCAGTTGGCAATTGGCACTTAGCCAAAGCCGGGATTCGAGGCAAACTGATCAAGCAGAACAGCGGGGATTCGCTCCGCGGCGCTGGGTCGGAGCACCCGGCCCTACGTGGCCGGGTTCGCTGTGCCAATTGCTTAAGTGACAATTGCTGTTTCAGATCCCGTCCACAAAACAAAAACCCACCGGTCGTCTGCTTGGGGCGTGCTCGGGTCGACGACCGATGGGCTACCGTTTCTCCTTACTCACCCTGTTGTTTTCAGGAGTTGTTGAACCTATTAAACCCTACTCCGACCGAAAGTTTCGTCGTTTTTTGTAAAAATTTGTAATTCAAAACTTTACTCTGGGATTCCGAGCGGACGGGCGGCCATGAGCTCGGTGAATCTCGGGTCTTTGCGCAATCCGGCAAACTCGGAGTCTTTGTACACGTCGTCGATCCCCTTATAGCCCTCCTCCATGGCTCGGCGCAGATACTGCAACGAACGGTCTGATATCCCGCTCTTGGCATAAAGCTTGGCCAGCACATAGTAGAAATGGGCCCGGTCCCCCGGGGATGACATCTGGGCCAGGACACCGGTGTGAGAAGTCCGCTCGAAAATATCTGGATCCAGCTTCAGGGCTTCGTTGTAGGCCATGCTGGCTTTCACGTATTCCTTCTTGGAGAAGTAAGCGGCCCCGAGGTTGCTGTAGAAAGACCCGGAATCCTGGCGCAGCTTGATGGCGTCCTCGTAGCGCTTGATGGCGGCGCCGTACTTCTTTTGCAGATAGTAGATTACGCCCAGATTGTTGTGGGCGTCGGCAAACTCCCGATCAATCTTGATGGCGTGCTCGAAGTCCTTGTGGGCCTCTTTGAAGCGCGTCAGCTGCAGTTCGTTGATGCCAATCTTGTTGTAGAGCTTGGCGCTGTCGCGGTTTTTGGCCAGCGCCGCGTGGTAATAATCGAGCGCATCGAGGTAGGACTTTTCTGCCCGCAGCTGGTCGCCGCGTGCTTCCAGTTCGGCCGCCGCCGCATCCGCGGGAGGGGCCTCGGCTCGCCGGACCGCAGGCGAGCTGACCTCCAATTGCTCGGATGAGCGAGTCTGATCAAAGTGATGAATCTGAGCCAGCAGGGAGGAGGTGGGGAGCATCACTGCCAGCAGGACGTACAACCAATATTGACGACCCATAAGTCCGCTCCTGAAGACAGAGCCAACTCGGTGCGGGCCCGTCTACTGAGGACTCTTACCGTTGCCGCCTGTGTCCGCCGGTTTGGGCGACGGATCATTAGACGGTTTGTCATCCTTAAAGATACCCGCAATCTTGCCAAAAAAACTTTTTTTCTTTTTATTGGGATCGTCGGCCGTTGCACTGGCGGGGGCACCAGGTGCCCCAGGCTGGGCGCCCGGAGGTGGAGGCGGAAGGGCCTTGTCGCCGCCTAACCCAAAGACACGACTGAAGAAACCGCGCATTCCCGTGCTCTGGTCGCAGGTCTCGCTGGGTTCGGTTCCCGCAATGAAAGCCACGCTATAGTCTTCCGGGCAGGACGGAGTTGCCAGCAGATTGGTGGTTTTGTCGAGCTGCACATCCACCACACCCGCAGGCTGAGAGAACGGCTGGGGGTTGGCGTACGGAGGCAGCGTAACAGCCTTCTTCATGAACTCGGCCCAGATGGGGGCAGCCGTCTGCGCGCCGCTCAAGTGAATGTCGCTGTAATCGTCGAAGCCTACCCAGACGATGCACAACAGATTGCTGGTGTAGCCGGCGAACCAGCCATCGTGCGAGCTTCCCGTCTTACCGGCTGCCGGGAGCCGTGAAGCCGCGCTGCCGAACCGCGTATGCGGTTCCGAAGTTCATTACGCCTTCCATCATGTTGGTCATGACGGTAGGCAACGCGCGGATCGAGCACCGGATGGGTTTCCGGCTTGAAATCCATGACCACATCGCCGTCGGCGTTGCGCACCGAGTTCACCACGGTCGGCGATATGCGCACCCCGGCGTTGGCGAAGACCGTGTAGGCGGCCGCCATGTCCAGCGGAGTGGCATCATAGGCGCCCAGCGCCATGGCGGGCGTCGCTTTCACCGAAGTGATCCCGGCCGTCTTGGCCAGATCGGCCACTTTGTCGTACCCGACTTCTTCCGCCAGCTTTACCGTCGCATTGTTCAACGACATCGCCAGCGCGTAGCGCGCGGTCACGTCGCCGTGATACTCCTCTTTGTAGTTGCGCGGCTCGTAGATCTGGTCGCCGTAGGCGAACGTGCCGGGCGCGTCCTGCACCATCGAAGCCGGAGTGAACACCGGATTGGCGCCGTCCACCGCAGTGTTCATGGCGGCGGCGTAGACGAAGGGCTTGAAAATCGATCCCGTAGGACGCTTTGCCACCGCATGATTCAACTGGCTGAAGCCATAATTCCGTCCGCCCACCAGGGCCAGAACTTCGCCGGTGTGCGGATCGATCGCGACCAGTGCCACCTGCGCCTGCGGTCCGGGCAGGACCTTGGTCTCGTACTTGTTCTTGCCGATCTTCGTCCGTTTGGTGCGCCGCTTGGTCACCTGATCGTCGACCAGTTTCATTCCGGTCTCGACCGCCTGCGCAGCCGCCTTCTGCAGGTCGGGATCGAGCGTCGTGTAGATGCGGTAGGACTGCTCGTTCATCTGGCGTTCGTTGAGTTTGCTGATCAGGGTATCGCGCACCAGATCGACAAAGTAAGGTGCGTCGCTGGCCTCGACATTGGGCGGCGCCAGCTTCAGCGGAGTGGCTTTGGCCTTTGTCCGCGTCCGCCTGAGTGATGGCGTGAGTTTCCACCATGCTGTCCAGCACCAGGTTGCGGCGTTCGAGGGCGCGTTCGGGATGGCGATAGGGCGAAAGATAGCTGGGCGCCTGAATAATTCCGGCGATCAGAGCCGCCTCAGGCAGGAGTGATGTCTTTCAAGTCTTTGTTGAAGTACGCCCGCGACGCCTCGGCGAAACCGCTGATGGTGAACGAACCGCGCTGGCCGAGATCGACCCGGTTGGCGTAGAACTCAAAAATCTGCTGCTTGCTGAACTTCTGTTCCAGTCTCCAGCGCGATCAGCATCTCCGACAATCTTGCGCTTGACCGTCTTCTCCGGAGTCAGGAAGAACGCGCGGGAAAGCTGCATGGTGAGGGTCGAACCGCCCTGCTCGTGGCGTCTGTGGGTCACGTCAATCCATGTGGCTTCCGCCAGGCGGATGAAGTTCACGCCGCCATGCTGAAAGAAGCGCCGGTCCTCGATGGCCAGCACCGCATCGACCATCATCTTGGGAATCTGGTCATACTTCACCAATTGCGCGCTTGGAGCGCTGTCCCGCATCGAACAAGCGACGTGATCATCTGCGGCTCAAGTTCGTACGCTGCCAGATCGTTCCCGCTTGCCGGTGATGCTGTCGACCTTGCCCCCGCGCATGCGGATCATCGCCGACTCCGGGCTGTGGTAGGACTCTGGGCCAGGCTTGATCTCGATGCCGCCTTCGAACAGGCGGTAACTGCCCATGGCTGACTTTCCGTCGCTGCCGGAATAGCCGGCGCGACGCAGTTGCACCGCAATCTCTTTTGGTTCGATCTTTTCGCCGACCTGAACCGGGCGGGGATGGCATAGATGCGTGCGGAGTTGCCGAAAACCGGACCTTTGAACCGCTGGTCGATCATGCGGTCGTACTTGACGTAGTAATAAGAAAAGAAAGCGCCGCCCGTAGTGGCCAGAACGAGGAATATAACCGAGCGCAGCCTGCAGCAGCGGGATCGCGGGAGAACCACTGCAGTCCACCGTTGCCAGCTTGCTTACCCGTCGGAATCTTGAGTTTTATGGCCAAAATTCTCTGCTTTCCTTCGCGGACCCTCGTGTCTTTGGTGGTTAAAGCTCAGGCAGCAACCACCAAGGACACCAAGATTCACGAAGGGTTGGATGCGCCCCAGGCTTAGACGATGGAGCTGATCTCTTGCGTTATCCAAGGCGAGGAAATCTCCCCCTGGCGAACCAACCCTGCCCCCGCTCCCGATTGACTTCGGATAGAGATAAGGCATTTTAACCTGCCGGCGTCATTTTGAACGGGCCGGCTGGTTGGCAGCCAGGTACCAGGACAAGCTTAGGTTGCTACCGAAATGGGGCACAAGAGTACGGAAGTGAGAAGGGGGCGCTCCAGCTTCCTGCGCCGCCGGTTGCCCTGTTTCCGACGCAAGCGGTTTACAACACGCTCTTGTTTCGGGTAGCCGGATCGAAGTGGAGATCCAGCGGATAGCCCGGCAAATTTACGTGCACGGTATACGGGGCCTCGATGCTGATCGAGCCTGTGCCCTGGGGCCGGTGCGTTGAACCTTAATCTGTTCCTTGGTGACCGGGATGTCCAACTCCTGCGCTTTCTTGTAGACGGAATCGCGAATCTGGTCGTCGGTCTTGGTGGTGTAGGTGTCCAGCTGGGCTTCGGTCCTGATGGCGTCCTGAAACTGGTAATTCGAAAAGAAGGGTGGCGCCAGCACGGCGATGAGGTAGATCGAGGCCACCATCACGAATATACCGAGCTGCCATTTTCATTGCGCACTCCGCGTTCGGTCATGCGCCCAAATCGGCTCAGCGACGCAGACCGTAAATTTTTCTCGAAATAATCCGTTATTGCGGCGATGCTAGCATCCTCGCATTTGCCGAGTCGAGCGTTGAACCACTTCCACGGTACCTTCGGTAACCTTCTTCCCCACGGTGACACGAAAGGGGATACCGACCAGGTCCGCATCCTTGAACTTGACCCCGGGCCGTTCGTCCCGGTCGTCCAGTAAGACGTCGTAACCGGCGGCCTCCAGGCGGCTGCGATGTCCACCGCTGTCTGCAGAAGTTTCTCGTCTCCGACGTTGGTCGGTGTCACCACGATCTCGAAAGGCGCGATCTGAGGCGGCAGCCAGAAGCCGTTCTCATCGTTGCTCTGCTCGACGGCCGCGGTCAGAATGCGCTCAATTCCGATGCCGTAGCTGCCCATAATCGGCGTGACTTCCTTGCCATTCTTGTCGAGCACACGCGCACCCATCGACTCCGAGTACTTGTAACCCAGCTTGAAGATGTGGCCGATCTCGACCGCCGTATCGATGCGCAGCGCTCGCCGCACAGTTGGGACAATCCTCGCCCGCGGTCACGCTGCGCAGATCGGCGTAAGCGGTCGGCTGAAAGTCGCGGCCCGGCGTGATATTCTTCAGGTGATAGTCCTCTTTGTTGGCGCCGCCAATCAGATTCTTGCGGCCTTCCAGGGCCTTGTCCACCAGCAGGACCGGATGCGCGACGTCTTTCATGTCTTTGGCCCACTCGATTCCGATCGGTCCCAGGAATCCGGCCGGAGAATTGAACAGCTGCATGATTTCCTCCTCCTGCATCGGACGCGTCTCTTGCCGCCCAGCGCAGACGAGAGCTTGGCCTCGTTCATCTGATGATCGCCGCGCATCAGCACCACGACCGCGCGCGCGGACGCCTTGCCCGTCTTGGCATCCGGCTCTTCCAGCATCAGCGCCAGCGTCTTGATCTTGTTCTTCGGCGACACGCCCAGAAACCGCGCGACATCTTCAATCGTCTTCATCCCCGGCGTGTGCACTTCGAGCGGCTTGCCGTCGCCCTCCGGCTGCGAGATCCTCGACCGCTTCCAGCTTCGACGTCGCCTTCTCCAGGTTGGCGGCGTAGTTGCATTTTTCGCAGCTCACGACCTGGTCTTCGCCCGCCGGCGTCCGCACCATGAACTCGTGCGACTGCGATCCGCCCATGGCGCCGGAATCCGCCTCGACCACCATGTACTTCAATCCGCAGCGGTCGAAGATGCGGCAGTAGGCGTCGTAATGCTTCTGGTAGGAAACATCCAGCCCGGCGGCGATCGATGTCGAAAGAGTACGAATCCTTCATCATGAACTGCCGCACCCGCAGCAGGCCGGACTTGGGCCGGGCCTCATCGCGAAACTTGCGTCTGAATCTGGTACCAGATCTGCGGCAAGCTGCTTGTAGCTGCGCAGTTCCTTGCGGGCAATCTCGGTCATGACTTCTTCGTGGGTCATGCCCAGGCAAAGATCGGCCCCCTTGCGGTCTTTCAGGCGGAACATGTTGTCGCCCATCACCGCCCAGCGCCCGCTGGCCTCCCACAGCTCCCGCGGATGAATCGCCGGCAGGTAGAATTCCTGCCCGATCTTGTCCATCTCCTGGCGGACGATGGCCATGATCTTGTTGAACGAGCGCTGCCCCAGAAAGAGATAGGAGTAAATCCCGGCGGCCAGCTGGCGAATGTATCCCGCCCGCACCAGAAATTTGTGGCTGGCGACTTCAGCGTCCGCCGGGCGCCTCGCGCAGAGTAGGAATAAAGAGTTGAGACCAGCGATGCATAGTTAGGAGTCCTGGGTAGCAGGGAATTGGTTGATTGTAAATGATTGAGTGATGTCTACGCAGGCCCGAACGCCGCTCGTCCGGGGTGGGCGACCGAAGCTCGCCAGCGCTGCGAGCGCTCCGCTGGGCGGGTGGCAACCGCGCCCTACGTGAATCGTTACGCCGCCAACTGCTTCAGAATCTCTTTCCCCAGCTTCTGCGTCTCGCCGAAAAACTTCTGATATTCGACGAACAGACGGTTCAACTCCAGCGATTTATCCGGTCCGAGTTTTTTGCGCAGAATCATGTCGCGCACGTGGACGGGGTTGGGCAGAGTAGCGTCTTCGGTGAGTTCTTCCAGCGCGGTATTTGGATCGTAGTGATACATAGAGCTCCATTGGCAATTGGGTAATTTGTAATTGCGTATTGAAACCCATGGGCCATCTGGCCGACAGGATTTTCAATGCACTTACGAATCGCTCAATTCCAAATTCAATTTCTACATCATCTCCGTTCCCCACAAGATCATGCAGATGGACGATTCCCAGAAGAGTTTGTCCGTGCGATCAACCACCGCCAGCGACGTAATCTTCTTTTCTTCCATCATCGCCAGAGCCGTGGCCGCGAATTCATTGGCCCCGATGGTTCTCGGATTCGCGGTCATGCACTCACCCGCGGTCAGGTCGAAGACATCCTTGCCGCGTTTTTCGAGCAACCGCCGCAGATCGCCATCGCTGATCACTCCCACCAGCTTCTTGCCCTCAACCACTGCGGTCACGCCCAGCTTCTTGCGAGACATTTCATAAATCACATCCGGCATCCTGGTTTGCGGCGTGACTTGCGGTACGGCCTCTCCGGTGTGCATCAGCGACTCGACCCGGGCCAGGCGCTTTCCCAGCTTGCCGCCGGGATGCAGGTTGGCGAAGTCTTCTTCCTTGAAGCCGCGCTTCTCGGCGAGAGCCATGGCCAGGGCATCGCCCAGAGCCAGCATCGCAGTGGTCGAAGCCGTCGGCGCCAATCCCAGCCCGCAGGCTTCCTTGGCCACCGAGCAATCCAGGGCGACATCGGCCGCAGCCGCGAGAGTCGAAATGTTCTTTGATGTTTGCGTGGTCGCGGGCGACCCGGCCGCGGCCTTTTCCGAACCTTCAAAAACCGCATCCCCGGTCATGCTGATCAGCGGCACCTGCAGCCGCTTGAGGGTTGCCAGCAGCCGCAGAATCTCTTCCGTCTCGCCGCTGGCGGAGAGCGCCAGCACGACATCGCCGCGCACCACCATACCGAGATCTCCATGCACCGCGTCGACGGGATGCATAAACAGCGCCGGCGTGCCGGTGGAACTCAGTGTGGCTGCAATCTTGCGCGCAATGATCCCGCTCTTTCCCATGCCCGTAACCACAATCCGCCCGCGGCAGGAATGAATCAGATCGACCGCGCGATCGAAGGCCGCGGCCATCGGGCCGGCGATGCGGTCGGCCAGCGCGCGCAACGCCTCAGCCTCGATCCGGACTACGTTTTCGCCAACATGTTTCATGGAAGAAAACGATGTTAGCAGAACGCAACCGACAGCACTTGGCAATTAGCAATTGGCAATTAGCCCAATTCGGTCGAGTGCGAGAGCCTGAAAAAGGGGGTTGCTGAAAGCTGAGAGCTGAGAAGTGAGAGCGGACAGCTGCCTCAGAAATGATCATCAATGCTTTGCACCCGCGCCGCCAGACCTCTGGCCTGGATAGCCCGGTCCCAGGGCCCGGCCTGCCAGTTGTCTTTCTGCTTCTCGGTTTGGATCCACGGCGGCAAGGTGATTGCGAGATTGAGCGCGATAGCCGACGCGTACGGTTCATACAGCGAGCGAAGATGGCTTAGCTTCTCCTCGAACGCGGCGCCCTCACCCAGCTTTACTCCGCGTTCCGCCAGTTTTTGGCGCAGGCGATCCAGGTCGGGCGCGGGTAACCGGTCTGGAGCCGTCGGATCGTAGCGCGCATTCACCACCTGGGCCAGGTCGACCACCGCGTGCCGCGCCATGGCGAAAGTAATCTTGGCCTGTTCGGGGCGCAGTCCGTCTACGCCCGCGATCACCAGCGCGCTGGCGTCCAGAATCGTCACCAGGGCTCCCAACCAGGATTGATTATTGTGTTGCGAACGAAAAAAACTAAGCGCCGGATAAGACAGATGACTCTCCAGCACCTCTGCCGCCCAGCGTTCCCAGTCCTTGAAAATCTGGTCGAGCACCCCTTGTTGCGGGCAATTTCCGAAGCGGGACAATAATTCCGCCGCGGAGGGAGGCGAGCCGGCCCGGGCATCGAGCAGAGAGATCTCGATTTCACGGCGAGAGAACGACGAATAGATCGTCGGCAAATAACCGATCACCATTCCCAGAAAGCCGAAGCCCAGGCCGGCTTCCACCACCGCCAGGGCGCGCGCCAGTGGCGGAGCTGGGGACAATGTCGCCGTAGCCGAGGGTGAAGAAGGTTTCACCGCTGTGGTAGATCAGCAGGCCAAAGGTGACCGGCTCGCCGCTCAGGCGGAGGTGTTCGCCGACTCCGTATTGCAGCAGGGCGAAACCGAAGATCAGTCCGGCCGCCCACAAAATCAGCAGGAAAATCAGCGACAGCGGTCCGAAGTAGCCGAGAAAATTCTCCCGCCGCGCCCGCGACGGAATACGGTTCGCGAGCTTTCGCTACGGGACCCAGGTGCGCCGATAGAACCAACTGGTCAGCCGGAAGGCGCGCTGCACCCGCCGGGGCAGAACCACGGTCTCGAACGCATCCAGCAGGATGGCCAGGATGGAGAGAATTCCGGCAATGGTGCAAAAGATGTGCATCAGGCGTTGGGATGGCAGGAATGGCGAACTCCGATGTTCCGCTCAATGCCCGGTGGCCATGTTAGCAAATTCATGGCCGAGGCTGATTCAGGGCTTGGCATGGGCTGCGGGCAGAGCGTTCTGGATTGCTTGCAACTCCTTCAAGAGTCCGCGAAGTTTAGTTGACTCCAGCGCGTTGGCTCCGTCGGACTTCGCTTCCTTGGGATTGTCGTGGACTTCCATGAAGATTCCGTCCACCCCCGCGGCCACCGCTGCCCGCGCCAGCACCGGGATGAACTCAGGCTGTCCACCGCTGACCGCGTGATCTCCGTCGGCGGCAGATGACGGAAGCTGCACCGAATGCGTCGCGTCGAAAACCACCGGAGCGAATTTGCGCATGATAGCCAGGGATCGCATATCCACCACCAGATTGTTGTAACCGAAGCTGGATCCGCGCTCGGTCACAAAAACCTTGTCGTTGCCCGCGGCGCGGCATTTCTCGACGATATGCCGCATATCGGCAGGCGAGACGAACTGCCCCTTCTTGATATTCACCACGCGTTCGGTCATGGCGGCGGCCACGACCAGGTCGGTCTGACGGCAAAGAAACGCCGGAATCTGAAGAATGTCGGCGACCTCTGCCACCTTGGCTACGTCGGCAGTCTCATGCACGTCGGTGAGGATGGGCACGTGGACTTCATCTTTCACTTTTTTCAGGATGCGCAGGCCCTCGACCAGGCCGGGCCCGCGATAGCTCCGAATCGAAGTGCGGTTGGCCTTGTCGTAAGACGCCTTGAAGATGAAAGGGAAATTCAGCGAACGCGTGACCCCCTTGATGACTTCCGCCATGAAGAGGGCATGCTTTTCGCTCTCGATGACACAGGGGCCGGCGATGAGAAAGAGGTTGCCGGCGCCGATCCGAACGTTATCGATTTGGAAGGAAGTGGTCATCTCAAACCACGGAGGACACAGAGGACACTGAGAAAAATGACAAAATCGTTCGATTCTTAGGAACTTCCTCCGTGTCCTCTGCGTCCTCCGTGGTTAATTATCGCTTTCCCACATTCTCCGGCCGGTGGAACATCTCGACTTCGGAAGCTGCCTTCTCCGCCCGCCGTTTCAGTCCATGCTCGAATGAGGCACCGACAAACGCCTTGAATAGCGGATGAGGTTCGAGCGGCTTCGACTTGAACTCGGGATGGAACTGGCACCCGATGAAGTGTGGGTGATCGGGCAACTCCACCATTTCCACGTAAGTTCCGTCGGGAGTTGAACCTGAGATGCGCAATCCGCCCGCGGTCAATGTTTCTTCGTATTCACGGTTAAATTCGTAGCGATGGCGATGCCGTTCGCTGATTTCGAGCTTGCCGTAGATCTTGTGGGCCAGGGTTCCGGGTTCGATCTTGCAGGGCCACGCTCCCAGCCGCATGGTTCCACCGAGCTCTTCCACCCCGCGCAGCTCGCGCAGTTTGTAGATGACGCGGTGCGGCGTTGCCGGGTCGAATTCGCTGGAATTGGCGTCTGCCAGTCCGCATACATTGCGGGCAAATTCGATGCACGCGGTCTGCATGCCCAGGCAAATGCCAAAATACGGCACATTATTTTCGCGAGCATAGCGGATCGCAATCAGCATGCCCTCGATGCCGCGCTTCCCGAAGCCGCCGGGAACCAGCAGCCCGTCGTAGTCGGCAAGCTGCTCTTCGTAGGTACGGTCGCCGGTCTCGAGGCCCTCGGCTTCGATCCAGTTCAAATTCAGCTTAAGGTTGTGCGCCAGGGCCCCGTGGACCAGCGCCTCTTTCAGTGATTTGTAGGAGTCTTCGTACTCCACATACTTGCCCACAATGCCAATCGTGACTTCGGCCTTGGGGTTGTAGACGCGATGTACGATTTCCTCCCAGTCTTTCAGATCGCGATGTTCGGCTTCCAGGCGGAGATAGCGGAGCACCAGGGAATCCACGCCTTCATGCGAGAACACCAGCGGCACTTCATAAATGGAGGCCACGTCTTTGGCTGTGATGACCGCCTCTTCTTCCACGTTGCAGAAGAGCGCGATTTTCGACTTGATCTCCTTGGAGAGGAATCGGTCGGTGCGGCAAAGCAGAATGTCGGGCTGGATTCCGATGCTGAGGAGTTCTTTTACCGAGTGCTGGGTCGGCTTGGTCTTGAGTTCCTGGGCGGCGGCGATAAAAGGCACGAGGGTGACGTGCATGAATAAAGTGTGGTCGCGGCCGAGTTCCTGCCGCATCTGCCGGATCGCCTCCATGAAAGGCAGCGATTCGATGTCGCCCACCGTGCCGCCGATCTCGACGATGGCCACGTCCACATCCTGCGCTACCTTCTTCATCGCCGCTTTGATTTCGTTGGTGACATGAGGAATGACCTGCACGGTCTTGCCCAGATAGTCGCCGCGCCGTTCCTTGGCGATGATCTGCTCGTAAATTCGTCCCGTGGTCCAGTTGTTATCGCGAGAAAGCTTGGCGTGAGTGAAGCGTTCGTAGTGGCCGAGGTCGAGATCGGTCTCGGCCCCGTCGTCAGTGACAAATACTTCGCCATGCTGAAAGGGCGACATCGTGCCCGGATCGACGTTGAGATAAGGATCAAACTTCATCAGGTTGACTTTGAGTCCGCGACTTTCGAGCAGGCAGCCCATCGAGGCCGCCGCCAGCCCCTTGCCCAACGAAGACACCACTCCCCCGGTCACAAAGATGTACTTTGCCGACATCGATTCCTCACCTTAAATTGTCTTTGAAATTTTGTGCAGGATGGGTGCACGACCAATTATGCCAGAAATGTTTTCGGGTGACTAGGAATAGTTTGTCGGAAAAGAGTGAATTCAATGCAGCGGAAAGTGTGCAGTGCCTTCTCCTGACGTATGCGCGACGGTATTAAGATGACGCACTCGCGGAGTACACTGGGCAGTGGAAGGCTGCATCCAACTCATTGATCCTATGCGTCGGCTTTATCTTCTCGCGATCGGTTTGCTGGCTTTCTTCCTGGTGTCGCCCTTGTCCGCGCAAGAGCTCGCCAAGCGCCTCATTCTCACCGATGGAAGCTACCAACTCGCCACCAAGTGGGAGATCAAGGGGGAGCGTGTGCGCTACCTGAGCGCCGAACGCAACGAGTGGGAAGAAGTCCCGAAAGCGATGGTGGATTGGACGGCCACCGACAAATACGAGAAAGAACGTGCCGCCGGCAAACCCGCTCCGGAAGCGGTGGCCCTCGACAAGGAGCTGGAAGCGGAGCGCCTGGCCGACGAAGCCCGCTCTCCGCACGTCGCGCCCGGCCTGCGTTTGCCGGACGACGGCGGCGTGATTCTGCTCGACACCTTCCAGACCCAACCCCAGCTGGTCGAATTGCAACAGAGCAGCGGCGAGCTCAACAAGAACATGAAGGGAAACATCCTGCGCGCCACCATCAACCCCATTGCCGGCCAGAAACAGATCATCGAGCTGCCCGGGCTGCACGCCAAGATTCAGGCGCATGTGACCGTCCCCGCGATTTACGTCAATCTCGAGCGCCAGGACCAGCTCGACAAGGCCACCCAGATTGCCGAGAAGTCGAAAGAACAGGACCTGCCCTGGGACCGCTTCCGCATCGTGCATTTGCAGAGTGGTAAAGACAAGCGCATCGTCGGCGACATCAAGATTGCAATCTATGGCAAGGTCAGCCAGGAGCAGAAACTCGTTCCCACCACCGCCAGCAAACTCACCGGAGGCTGGCTCAAAGTAACTCCGTCGAGCGACCTCGAACCCGGGGAGTACGCCGTGATCGAGCTGTTGGGCAGCGAGGGAATGAATCTCTACGTCTGGGATTTTGGCGTTAATCCCTCTGCCGGCGCAAACAACACCGCCTGGAGGCCCGACGCTTCCGCCGCCCATCCGCTGCCCGAGAAGCCCATCGAGTTGGAGAAGAGGTAGAGGTTGCTGTCAGGCGAGTTAGCACTCAGAATCCAGGTCAATGAGTGTAATCGCGATTTAACGCCAAGAACCCGCTCAGAGTATTAGCCAACTCCTCTCTCGCGTTGACTTGCCGTGCCTCCAAATCTATGATTTTTGCCCAATAACTGTCATTTCGCAGGGAGGGCACTATGAATCGAGAACGGGCGCTGAAGGTTGTGTTGGTGTTGGTGGGCTTGATCTTCTTGCTTGGAGTTTACCCGCTGATGATGTTTCTATGGCCGAGCGGGTGGCGATGGCAGCCGAATCAGCCCGAATACGAGCAGATGATCCTTGGCGTGTATGCCACACTCGGTATTTTCCTACTGCTCGCATCGCGTAACCCGTCGGCGAATCGCAGCCTGATCGCCTTCACGGCGTGGTCGAGCCTCGTTCACGCTGCCATTATGGCGATGCAGGCATTCCACAATGCGAGCGAACGCGGACATCTGCTGGGAGATGTACCTGCGCTTGTAATTGTCGGCGTTGCACTGATCGCACTAGCGCCAGCAAAAGTCACCGAGTGATACGGCGATTTATCGCCAGTTGAGACGATTGCTGGCGGCTTGGATTACTTCCGGTCGGCCGACTAGCCGGGATCGATCCGCTGCGAGTATAGATTTGAAGTGCATTCCGACGAAGTCCGTAGTGCGGATCACGCGATAATCCTTTTCGTCTTGCGAACGCGCCGGCGCCACACGAACCAAGCACAAAGGGCTAGAGTTGCAATGATGAGATACGGAATGTGCGCACTGGTCCAGAGAACGGTGCGGAGAATCAGACCGAGACGCTCGGCCCTTCTAACGGATTCCGCAGGAATGACGACGGATTTGTTCCAATCCATAGTTCAAGAGAGGCAAGAACCCTTGTCGCACACAGCCTTCAAGGTCATAGACACCGAGTTGCCGAGAGTAGTGACTTGCAACGATCAAGTCGCGAGAGAATTCATCCCGAGTCGAAGCGGCCCCGAGCCAACTCCCGGGGGCGTTTCGCCGTCGGTACTGCCCACCGCGATGCCTTGGGCTCCGCGACCTAATGACCAGATCATCGCCGCCCCTATCGGGCGGGCAACACTCGTATAGAGCATCAGATATTCAACGTTTCCGTGGACATCTACCGTCCCGAAAAGCCGATCCAAAAGTGTGGAGTGGACGCTGTGTTCTGCGGGGAAATATGGCATTTGGTAGGTCTGGACCGCATATCCTCGCGATTGAAGATCAGCGATTAGTCGCGAATACTCCGTGCGTGCGCGCTCAATTCGCTTACCATCCAGGCTCCGTCGAATCAACGTGATGATCAGATGCCACCGATGGGTCTTGAGAGCCGCGAGTTCAGCAAAGTTTGGTTCGATGTCCAGCCCCACCGCAGCCCATTTCAGCCCATTTTCAGCAGTCCACTTTTCAAATGTAGCTATGCGAGCCATAGCTGCAAGCGAATTATCCGCATCGAGGTAATATCCCTCCTCTTTCGACAGCATTATCCACGCTATGACGCGAATCCCGGCCTGATTCAAGCGACGCACTACGGCTGCTCGTTCCGGTGCGAAATCGATAATAGCAACGGCGACTTCAGCGTGCAGCTCGTTTACCGATGCGATTACGTTCCTATCGGCAAACAGGGACTGCATCTCCTCGACACCTTTGTCGCAGCAGGCAAAGCTAATTTCAGGAGAGGATCCTGGGCCCTGAACAGGAATTCCAGCAATAGCTTGCGCGACGACTGCCGAGAGCACGCCAGAATGGCAGATACATGAGAAAAGCAACGTACGGGCTAGGCCGAAGATGATCGGACGTGTGGCGCGGGCTAGCTTCACAAACATTGGATGTTACCGCATTCCGACTCAGTTGGCGAGTTACTGGCAAACCGGAAGTCAAACTGTTGTTAACAGGCGATGA
>CAWJBA010000001.1:0-68562 GCA_963841075.1 Terriglobia bacterium | reverse complement strand
ATTCGCGAGATTCCCTGCCCAGTGGGGCAGTTCGTAAGTGAAGTTCCAGGTGAAACGCTTGCGGATATCGAAGCTGGAGTTGCCCCGGTTCGCGGCCGGAGTGGTGCTGTCCTGCGGCTGCGCCTGGTTGGGAATGAAATCCTCGAGATCGCTGGCGGTATCGATTGAATGCGACCACACGAAGTTGGCCTGGGAGGTCAGCCCGTGCCAGTTGCTGACGTGCAGGCTGGTCTGGAGAGCGTGATAGATGGAATTCGCCGACGACCTTTCTTCGTTCAAATATTCGGGGAAGTTGGCAAATACCCGGGGCACGCTCAGGTAGCCGAGCCCGGCAGGATTGGCCAGGTCGGAGGCGGTGATCTGCGCATGACTGGGCTGGTTGATATCGAGGAACTGAAACAGCTTGGTGCCCTTGGTGCCGACGTATCCAACCTGCAATACCGCCTTGGAAGTAATCTGCTGCTGGAAATTGAGATTGAAGTTCTGCACATACGGCGTGCGCATGTGGGGGTCGGCCACAAAGAAATCTGCGTTCGGGCCAAATCCTGAATACACCGGTAGAGCGGGATCGAGAGGACCGGCAGTCGCAGCGCCGAAAGACAGTCCAGCAGGACCGCTTCCGACATACGCCGGGCCCGGACAAAAGACGCAGTTCCAGGGCAGATGCCCGAGGAAAATGTCCTGCGAGAAGGCGTCATAGAACATGCCCCATCCGCCCCGGACAACGGTCTTTCCCTTGCCGAAAATGTCCCAGGCAAAAGCCAGCCGCGGCGCGAAGTTGTTGTAGTCCGGATCGTAGAGACGCGTGGAACCACCGGTCTGAGTCAATGTGCCGCCGTTAGCCGGGCTAAAGCGGTAAAGCAAGTTGTTCTTCTCGCCCACCACGCCGAAATAATCCCAACGCACGCCGTAGTTGAGCGTCAGCCGGGGAGTCAGGCGAAAGCTGTCCTGCAGGTACAAGCCGTGGCTGTTTTCAAAAGTGTGCCGCCGGGTGTTGCCGGTGATCTGTCCTCCGCCGGACGGCGTGCCTTCCAGGAAAGTAGTGAGGTCGTCGAACGACAAGGTGCCACGAAAATTATGATCGAGCACCTGCATGATGGTGGTGCGCCGGAATTCGTAACCGAACTTCAGGTCGTGACGACCAGCCTTCCACGAATAGTTGTCGATAAAGTGCCAATTCGAGTCCACGCGATTGCGCGGGATCGAACTGGTTGCTCCGATCTGAGAGAAACCTCCCACGCCAATGGCAGGCAGGCCAGAATCACTGGCCCCCACTCCGGTATTCAATCCGATGGAAGAAGGAAGAAATCCCTGGTCCTCGGGAAAGAACCCTTCGGCGAAGCGGTTCCATCCCAGTCGAGCTTCATTGAGCTGGTTCCCGTTCACGACCTTGACGTAAGAGATTGAAACCAGCTGCACCCGGGTCGGAGTGAGGGTGTTGTAACCAGGCAAAAGTCCGCCGGCCAACTGGGCGAAGGGGAAGCTTTGCGAGCTGTCCCCAAAATAGTAGCGCCCGGTCAACATGTTGTTGGGGTTGAAATTCTGGTCAATCTTGGCAATCATGCTGTCCACCCGGTTAAAGAACCTGGTGGAAGTTGAGACGTTATTCGTGGTGCAGCCGGTGGTGTCACTGGCCGCTCCCGGAATGTTCGGCGTCGGCCAGGGGTTGCGCGCCAGCAGCGCGACGCTCACCGGATTCACCACACCGCCGCCGGTGACAATGTTCGCCTCGGTTGCCGTAATCACGGCCGGGTCGGGGACACATGTGGTTCCCGCTTGCGCTCCATTCTCCCGCTGTCCCTCATAGTTCGCGTAGAAAAAGGTCTTGTCTTTAACGATCGGACCGCCCAGCGAGCCTCCGAACTGGTTGTTGTTGAAGGGACTCTTTGGGTCGGGAGCGAAGTTGAAGTAGTTTCGCGCTCCCAGTTTGCCGCTGCGGAAATATTCCAGCGCGGAACCGTGCCAGGTATTGGTCCCGCTCTTGGTCACGATGTTTACCACCGCGCCGCTATTGCGTCCGTACTCCGCCTCGTAGTTCGAAAGCGTACGCAATTCCGCGACCGCGTCGATGGGAAGAATGGTGGCTGGGTCGCCGAAAACTCCCGCTTCATTGATGGCTGGATCATTGCGGTAGCCGTCGTTCATGTCCGTGCCATCGAGCAGGAAGTTGTTCGATCGGCCGCGCGAACCGTTCATTGAAAAAGTGCCATAAGAGCCAGGAGAGTCGCTGATCTGGTCGGGCGAGCCCGCGACCCCGGGGTTCAAATAAATCAGCTTGGTGTAGTCGCGCCCGTTCACCGGCAGGTTCTCGATCGTGTTCGAGGTCAGAGTGCCGCCCAACTCAGACGTGGTGGTTTCCGTCTGGGCCAGGGCTTCTCCCGAGACTTCAACCGTCTGCTCTACCTGGCCGGCCTTGAGTTCGGCGTCCACCCGGCGCGCGCTGGCCACGTCCACCACCACTCCGCCGGTGATAGAGCTTTGAAAGCCAGCTTGCGAAACCGTCACCGAATAAGTGCCAATGGGCAACTCCGACACCGAATAGGTTCCGTCCGCGCCAGTCTGGGCGGTGCGCTCCAGGCCCGTGCCAACGTTACGGACCACAACCTTGGCCCCGGGAACCACCGCGTTCGACTGGTCCGTCACGGTGCCTTGGATGGTTCCGCGGAAGGTTTGAGCCCCTAACGTACAAGCCGCCAAAACGAGAAAAGCGAGGATCATCCTCACTTTCATGGGAGTTCTCCTTAATTTCTGACTGCCACCTGCAGACCCACGCAATATTGGTTGAACCGGTCCACCGGAAGTTGCAGATTATAGCCTTCCGCCACCCCATTTGTCTTACGGATGGAACCTATCGAACTTTTGACAGCAGCGAGCGGGTGCGATTTTGTTTGGGCTGACGATTGAAGTCTGAAGACTCGATCTAGAAGGTAAAAGCAACGCCGCCGCGAACCGTACGTGCCGACTGCACCAGGTAAACCGTGCGGCCGTCCTGACCGAGCAGCGGAACGTACCCTTGCGCCAGAAGATTGCGTATATCCACTACCGCATCCATATGTCCGGGAAGAAAACCAGTCCGGGGAATGGGCTGCCGCAGGAAAATATTCAGATAGGGATCCGACTGCCCGGCTGACTGGTTAAACATGTCCACCGGCGTCAAGGCCTGACCGCTGATCCAGCGATAGGAAGCGATCCAGCGCGTCTTCGTTCCGGGCAGCGTACCGCTGAATTTCGCCGACGCGGTGTGGCGGTCACGAGTGTAGGTATCGCGGCGCGCATCTTGCAGCGCAATATCTGCCTTGGTCAGGTCAAGCACTCCACCGTAGCCGTAATCCAGGGTTGCGGTCAGGTCAGATGCCAGCTTGCGCTGCAAAACTACGCGCATTCCGTGAGCATCCAATTGCTTTCCGCGGTAGGTGAATGCGTCGGAGTAAAGATCAGACAGCACTTCCCCGCCGTCGGCGGAAGCGTCGCCGACGCCGGTCAGGGCTGGGTCCGCCACGCGATCGGAATACACCGCGACCGCCAGATTGGTATTCCCCATGCGGTGGGCGAGCGAGAGTTCGTGGTGATGCGCTCGTTCCAGCGTCGATGAGAAACCCGCCACACTCACCCGTGGGCCGGACTCGCTCAAGTCTGCCGGGGCGGAATCGAATCCTTTTTCCATGCGGCCGTCCGGTTCGGAGGTGGCGTAACGATATTCCAGGACCGTATTGGGCGAGAGATGCAGGTCGGCCGAGCCGAAAGGACGGAACGCAGTCACGCGTCCCAGAAACTGTATGGTCTGCAATTCGCTGCCGAAGCGCAGCTCCAGAATGTCTCCCAGCGTGAACTGGTCGGAGGCGGAAAGCGCCATGGCCTGCAGCGCCGTGCCATAGCCGTTGGTCCCGGGGGCGGCCAGGCGGCGCATGGTAAACGCCACCTCCGGCTTCGACCCATTGGCCTGGGTATGGTTGTAGGAGGCGCGGAGCACGGTGTCGGGCGAACCGCCGTTGTAGCCGACGTTACCCTGCAAGGCCACGGTCCCGGACGAGAATAGCGACCTTTCCACCGAAAAGCCCGTATTCATGTCGGATGAGCTTCCGAAGCCGCCGGGGGCCGAACCTGCGACAAACGACAGGGTGCCTTTCAGATCATGTTTGTCCCCACCAGCTTCCACTCCCGATGTCGACGCCAGTGAGCCATCCTCGAGCATGCGCAGGATAGGACGATTCGAAGCTGAGCGCAGCACCCACTTCCAGTCATCATCGTCAGCCGGGCCGCGCAATGCGGGCAGCTGAATCGCCTCGAACAACCCGCTGAGCTTGAGGTTGACCATCACGCTGCTGCCGGGTTGCAAACCCACGCGCTCGCGCAATGCGGGCAGGAACGAAGGCGAATAAGCTTTTACGCTGTAGATCCCGGGCAGAAGACCGCTGGCGGAATAGAAACCATTTTCGTCGGTGAAGACTTTGAGATGGTGCGCAGCCGAGCCCAGCACTTCCACCATGGCGCCCATCTGGGGCACGCCCGCAGCGCTGCGCACGTAACCTGAGATCGAACTGGACCCTGGGCGGTCCGCAGCCAGCGCCGGAAGCGCCAGCGCAACTCCCAATAACCCGAGCTTGAACCCGAGTCTACCCAGCATGAATCGAAACCACCTCGCGAACCAGGCTCTCCGGCTTATTCGACGGCAAAAGTTGCCGATGGATCCACCGTCTGCTTGGAAATGTTGTCATTCACCTTGATTTGAATGCGATAAACCCCGGGATCGAGACTGGAGGCCGAAAGAGGCTTTTCCAGGGTCACTTGATCGCCAATATTGCCCATCTGGTCCGTGGATTCCACGGTGTGAATTACAGCCTTGTTGGTTGCCGCGTTGATGACATCGTACTCGACCGTAGCCGAGGGCTTGTGGGTTTTGTCATCCACGCCAAGATTGTAGACCTGCATCCAGAAATAGACCTTCTGGTTGCGCTTGAAAACCACCGGCTTGCCATTCGCCGAAGCGACCCGGGGCCGGATCTTGGTATTCCCGATCACAAACTGTCCGGTGCCGATCTCCTTGGTTGAAACCGGAGCCATGACGTCAGCCACGATCAGCGAGGACGATGATAAACGGTCGTCGTCGAAACTCGGAACCGGTAGACGGCTGCTCCACAATCCGGAGCGGTCTCCGTTTACATCTTTCACCGCGACGTCGATGCGATACAAGTTCGGCCGCAGCGGCAGCGCCTTCCAGTACACCGAGGAATTTTCCGTGACCTTGGGCAACAGCTCCGCCGGCACATCGACCTGCACCGTGTCCTCGAAGGTCTGCACCACTTTGCCGGTCAAGGTCGTAACCCGGCCAAAAATATTTACGGTTCCGCGCTGTACGCCGTCCTTGTTGACGAAGGTCACGTCGCGATTTTTCACCTGGATGGTGATTGGAACCAGCACCGTATCGCCGGTCACCCGCACGAAGTCAGTGCGCACATCAAACGGCATCAGGTTTACGCTGATTTTGTGACTGACCACTTCCTCCAGGTCCTTGAATTTTACGGCCGGAGGTTTCTGCAGTTTGTAGAAATTCTCCAGGCGGTCGAACTCTTTGCCATTCTCGCTCGCGCTCATGGGCCCTGTGCCCAACCGTTCCAGGCCGCCGTTGGTGAACCGGTCCGCCTTACTGGCCATACCCATCTGCTCATACATGGTAAGTCCGGCATTGGGGACATAGAGCAGCGCGTCTTTTTCCGACCGGTCCATGGTCATGTGATAGTCGCCGCACATGCAGGTGTCCACGAACTCGATCATTACTTCCTGACCTACGCCCTCGAGGTAGCGATAGCGCCAATCTTCAAACGGGTAGGTGGAAGTCTCGCCGCCGCCTTCATCCATCGGACGCTCGTAAGACCCGCCCGAAGGATGCGACTCAACTTCGTCGGCCGGGCCGTACATGATATAAATTCGGCCGCGATCGCTCTTCCAACCCGGAATGCCGGCTGCGTAATGTTCGTTGGCGTAGGCCATCCGCCGGTAGTGTTCTTCTTTGTATTCGTTTTCGATGGTGTCCGGGGTGGGATCGCGACGCTGCCAGAAAGCTTCGATGAACTGGTCCCGCTCTTCGTCGTTCGAAAGCAGCTTGAACGCTTTCTGCTCTTCGTCGGTGATGATCCAGCGTACGTCTTCATCGAGCCACTTCTTGTAGGTCTTACTCAACTCGATTTTGAGTGACTTGGAATTTTGTTTCTTCTGCTTCTCGGTAAGCGGACGCTTCAGCGGATCGGCTTCCGGGGTCGCCTTTTCCTGGGATTGCGCAGATGATGCTGGCGCAGATGATGCGTCAGGGGATGCGTCTGTAGCAGTTGGCGCTTTTCCGTCCTGCGATGACGCAAACGACACCATCGCCAGCATGGCGATCGGTAATACGAAGACTGCGAAGAGGCGTTTCAGAAACCCTACCCGGGACATGGAGGCACTCCTTACGACAACTGCGCTTGGCTATTCATTCTATGACTTTCAACCGGCCAAGGCAAGGTTAACCGCACGCTCTAACCAATTGTAAAGATTGTAAAAACGGACATCCTGACGGCTCATTCCTGCTTCGGCCGCAGGATCCAAGTGCGGATACAGTTTCGTCGATTCTGCACTCCGCTCCGGCTATAATTGACCTGTTATCAACAGGAGTTGTGGTCGGCCTCTGCTCTGGTGTGTTGTAGTCCGCGGTCCGGCATCCGCATCGCTGGTTGATTCCGCAGGAACTTTTGAGCCCGCATCACCGTATCAGATGGCGTGTGCTCGGTTACGCCCTCGGGTTTCTGGCGTCACGGCAGCGCCGCTCCACGACGGGGCCTGCCATAGCTGTCGGTCGATCTTAAGGGAGCAATGAGCACAGGAAAGAAAATACTGATTGGGAGCGGAGTCGCCATCGCAGTACTGGTGGTTTCCAGCATTGCGGTTTACCAAAGCCATAAGGGCGTGGTGACGGTGCAGACCGGAAAAACTGGTCGAGAGGACCTGGCTTCGATTGTCAGCGCCTCCGGCGAGGTCAGGCCGAAAACCTACGTCAACATCGGGGCCAATGCCTTCGGCAAGATTACCCGGCTTTACGTCAAGGAAGGCGACCGGGTCAGGAAAGGGCAATTGCTGGCGCAACTGGAAAACGTGCAGTCTTCCGCCGACGTGAACGCGACGCAGGCTTCGGTCGACGCTTCAGAAACCGATTCCGTGGCCGCCGCTGCGGCGCTGAACACGTCCGCGGCCGACCTGAACCGGGCGCAGTCCGATTACGAGCGCGCCCAACTGGATTGGACCCGCGCTCAAGGTCTGTACAAGGAATCGCTGATCGCCAAGTCGGAGTTCGACAGCCAGAAAGCGGCCTGGCAAACCGCGCAAGCCGGACTGGCGCAGGCCCAGGCGCGCGTCGCCCAGGCCAAAGCGCAAAAAGATTCCGCCGATCGCCACATTGCGCAAAACCGGGCCAACCTCACCCACGCCGCCGACGTGCTGCAGAAGACCACCTACGCCGCTCCTTATGACGGCATGATCACGAACCTGCCGGTCCGGGAGGGCGAAACCGTTGTTATCGGCATACAGAATTCTCCCGGCAGCACGCTCATGACTCTGGCCGACATGTCCGTCATCACCGCTGAGGTCAAGGTGGATGAAACCGACATCGTCAATGTGCGCCTGGGTCAGCCCGCCGAGGTCAGTATCGATGCGATTCCCAAAAAGACGTTCAAAGCGGTAGTGACGGAAATCGGCGACAACGCGATCGTGCGCTCGACCGGAGTCTCCACCTCGCAACAAACTTCGGCCAGCCAGGAAGCGAAAGATTTCAAGGTCGTGGTCACGCTGCAGGACCCGCCGGAGAACCTGCGGCCCGGGCTTTCCGCGACAGCCAAGATCACCACCGCCACGCGCAGCGGCGTCCTGGCCATTCCCCTCCAGGCTTTGACGGTGCGCTCGCGGGCGGATTTGAAGGCCCGCAGCGGCGATAAAGAATCGGTCGAGGCCTCAGGACCGGTGACCGAAACGTCGAATCCCAAGCCGGATGATAAAGAAGAAATTCAGGGGGTCTTCGTCATTCGCGAAGGTAAAGCCCAGTTCCTAGCGGTACAGACAGGAATCACCGGGACCACCGACATCGAGATCCTGAGCGGATTGAAACCGGGTGACGAGATCGTCACCGGCAGTTTCAAGGTGCTGCGAACGCTGCGGCCCGGAACTAGCGTAAAAGTAGATAACACGGCGCCGAAGAAGGAAGACGAGACCTAGTCGTCAGTCTTCAGTCGTCGGTCGTCAGCAAGAACAAGACCGGACGAGTAGTTGCTGACGACTGACGACTGACGACCGACGACTGACTAACAACTGTCTGGGTTAAGCGTCTAACAGGCAGCCAAAAGATCGGAGCGGGCAGGTGTCCCGAGAGGAGCAGGAGAGAAAAATGGCAACCGCAGAAATCATCAACATTAAGCAACCCGTGGTGTCGGCTCCTCCCGAGTCCTGCATGATCTGCACCGAGGATCTGTGGAAGACCTATGACATGGGCTCGGAACAGCAGGTACACGCTCTGCGCGGCGTCAACATACGCATCCAGCGCAGCGAATACGTCGCCATCATGGGACCTTCCGGCTCCGGAAAATCCACGCTGATGAACCTTATCGGCTGCCTGGACACGCCCAGCAAGGGCCACTACTGGCTGAACGGCCAGCTGGTCAGCGAACTTGATGACGATGAGCTGGCGCGCATCCGCAACAAAGAGATCGGCTTCGTTTTCCAGACATTCAATCTTCTGGCCCGCGCCACCGCTCTGCACAACGTCGAGCTGCCGCTGATCTACGCCGGTGTCCCCGGCGAAGAGCGCGTGCAGCGCGCCAAAGACGCGCTGGCCTCGGTGGGCATGGAAGCCCGCATGATGCACAAGCCCAACGAACTCTCGGGCGGCCAGCGGCAAAGAGTCGCCATTGCCCGCGCCCTGGTCAATCGCCCGTCCATCATCCTGGCCGACGAACCTACCGGCAACCTGGACTCCCAGACCGGAAATGAAATCATGGCCCTGCTCGATCGTCTGCAAGCCAACGGCAACACCATCGTCCTGGTCACCCACGAACACGACATCGCCGAATACGCGCACCGCGTGATCTACGTCAAGGACGGCGTAGTGGAGAGAGACGAGAGAAAGAGCGGCCACTAATTCACCCAACCTCGGTGAGTTTCACAAGCATTTTCCACTCCAGAGAGTGCCCCGTCCAGTTCTGCTTTGGCGGAGTACCCTCCGGAGTGGAGTAAGAAAGACGCCGCCTGCTAGTTCGGCAACAGGACCGTGTCCACGACGTGAATCACGCCATTCGACTGGTTGACGTTTGAGATCGTGACCGTGGACATATCGCCCTTTTCGTCCTTCAACACGATGTGATCGCCTTGCATGGTCGCGATCAGCGTGCCGCCGCTTACGGTTTTCAGAGTCACTTCGCCGTTGCCCGCCTTGATTTCTTTCCGCAAGTCAGACGCGCTCAGCCGGCCCGCGACCACGTGGTAGGTCAGGATCTTGGTAAGCATGTCTTTATTTTCGGGCTTCAACAGGGTGTCGACCGTCCCCGCGGGAAGTTTTGCGAAAGCTTCGTTGGTGGGTGCAAATACGGTGAAAGGGCCCGCTCCCTGCAGGGTGTCCACCAGGCCGGCGGCTTTAACCGCGGCTACCAGTGTGGTGTGATCGTCGGAGTTCACCGCGTTTTGAATGATGTTCTTGCTGGGGGACATTTCGTGTCCGCCCACCATCGGATCCGATCCCGCAACCGCGAGCGTGCCAACCGTCGCCACAACGCTCAAAAGTAAAACTGCCATTTTCTTGTTCATTGAATTTCTCCTCTGTGATTTTCAGTTGCTTACGTCATAGGTACGGAGGAGCGGGAAAATCGGATTGGGGTTTTCGAGGGGGCGAGCCAGTGGCTTGTCATCCTGAGGCCCGCAAAAAACGCGGGCCTCAGGATGACAAGATGGAGTGATGGGTAAGTAAAAAGGCCTCTCTCGCGAGAGGCCTTTTCTGAAAGCTGATAGCTGAAAGCTTCTACTGCGTGCTGACCACGGGCTTCACGTTGGCCGTGTCCGTGGGCAAGGTGGGGTGCGCGGCGAAGAAGGCGTGATCGTAGAGATTGCGATACATGCGTCCGGAGATTTCCGCCGCTTTCGGCCCGAAGGTTGGACGTCCTCCCTGCAAAAAGACCACAACGACGACGCGCCCAACATCCGTGTTGGCGTAGGAAGCAAACCATCCATAGCGGGTGCCGGCCTTGGAGCAGGTGCCGGTCTTGCCGAGAATTTCTTCTTCGTTGAAATTCACCCGCAGGCTGCGCGCGGTGCCGTAGCTTACAGCCGCCGCCATGCCGTCGGAGATTTCAGGAATCAGGGGCGCGATGTCGAGGTGACGCTTCACTCGCGGCTCAAAGTTGGCGACATCTTCCGCCGTCGCGGGATGCTGCAGGTAGTAAAGCGTGCCGCCGTTCGCGATGGCTGAGACCATGGCGCCCAGTTGCAGCGGCGTCATGGAAATGCCTTCGCCGAACGAGCACATCTTGCCTACCCCGCCCAGCTTGGAGGAAATCTCCTCCTGCGGATATGTGCCCAGTTGCTCTCCCGGAATGTTGTATCCGGCCAACTCACCCAGTCCGAACTGGTGAGCGTAGAAGCTGACTTTTTCAAATCCCAACTGGCGGCCCAGCGCTTCAAAGTAGGCGTTGTTGGAATGGGCGAGGGCCGTGGTCAGATTCATGCGGCTGCGGCGGCCCAGGGCGATCTCGGTGTCTTTGGTGATCAGGTCTTCGCTCAACGCGGCCAGAGCGACAGAAAGTTTGATAGTCGAGCAGGGCTGCGCGCCGCTCGAGAGCGCCAACTTCTGGTTCACCATGGCCAGCACCCGGCCGCTGGTCGGTTCAATGGCCAGCACGGTGCCGTTCATGTTACCCAGCGCATCGATCGCGGCCTGGCGGACGACCGGATCTTCGCCGACCGTGACATCGTTGTCGAAGCCGTTGTCGGTAAAGGAGCTGGCGGTGAAGCGCTCGTAGTACCGGTGGCGCCGGCGGGGCGCGGTCCGCGATACCCGGACGGTCCGGGCGCGACTGCGCGACAACCGGGAAATGCGTTTTCGGGCCCGCGGGGCTTCACTTACTTTCTGTGATTTGGATTTGGTTCCGGTCAGGGAACGAGTGCTGACTGTGGCTGCCATCCCGTACTCGGGAAGCACCGTCAGAATGAAGGCGACCAACAACCCAACTACGGCGAAGCGTTTCCTAGAAATCACTGATTCTGTCCCCATCCCCGGTTCGGATACCTTGAATTTGATGCACGAGGCTTGCCAAGTTGACACAGGACTTGGCGCACCCATGTAATCCTCCGATACTAAGGGACTTAAGGCCCGTCGTACATTAAATAATCGGTTTGTTACCATCGATGAATCAAATGTGTAACCCTATGAAAGAGCGTGGCTTATTTCATTTCGTTGCTGTGATTACCTCCCTTTCGTAATGGGAAAGCATTTGCCCTGCGAAGGGCAGTTTGGGAAAAGTTTTTCTCTTTTTGGCCGGAAATTTTCAAGGCAACTGCCGGAATTTGGGCACACGGGGCAGCTTGCGGCCAGATTCGCCTTTTCGGGGCGCGAGAATCTACAATCTTGAATCTGAAATCTGAAATTTCTCAGAACGGACTTCTCATGAAAGATTGCTTGTTCTGCCGCATCGTTGCCGGTGAAATTCCCGCGAAAAAAGTCTACGAAGACGAGCACACCTTTGCCTTCGAAGATATCGACCCGAAAGCGCCGACCCACGTCCTGGTGGTCCCCAAGAAACACATTCGGGGCCTGAAAGAAGCGTCTGAGGAAGAGGCAGGGATCGTCGGCTTATGCCATCTGGCGGCCGCGCGCGTGGCGCGGGAGCGCGGCATCGAAAACGGCTATCGTACGGTGTTGAACGTGGGGCCGGGCGCCGGCCAGTCAGTGTTCCATCTGCACGTGCATCTGCTGGGCGGACGGGACTTGAAATGGCCCCCCGGTTAGACTCCGGGAGCTGCCCTGTCTAGTAGAGAACCGACGTTAGTTCGTGGCTTCGGCTTCCGGGGCGCCGTGACGGCGCAGCAGTTGCGGCAGGTTTTGCGAGAAAGCCGAGCGCGGCAGCACCATGTCGCATCCCACCTCGTGCGCCTTCATCTTTAAGTCTCCCTGCACATGCGACAGGAAACCGATGATCGACGTCCCCTTCTTCAATTTCGTTTTGAGTTTAGGGATCAGGGTCAGGGGCTTGGCGTTGGCGTTGTTCATGTCGAAGATGATCAGCGATGGCTTCTCTTCGCCATTCTGCTTCATGTGATCGAGCAGGTCTTTTTCCGTCTTGACGAATTCGACCTTCACATTCAGCTTGCGCGCCGTCTCCTGGATTTTGGCCTGGAAGAAAAGATCGTCGACGAACGCAAAGATGCGGGAGTTGCCGTTATCGCCCTGGGGCAAAGGCTCAGGTTCAAGCGGGGCGTACGCCGGAGCGAATCCGGGACGCATGCGCCCGGGCCGCGATCCATTGTTCCCGCCCATGGTGGCGCGGTAGCTGTGGTCCATGGGGGCGCTATAAATGCCGCTCTGTTGCTGGCGGTCGCGTCCGTTGGGCGCACCACCACGATTAGGCGGACGACGCCCGCGTCGCCGCTTGCTTCTCCCTCCTCCACCGCCGGAGGGGTGTCCGGGTCCTGCATTCATATTGTTCTCGTTTTAATTAACGTTGCGTTCAGTCCGCCCGAAGGGGGACTCGATTTCGCCCATCCTCGATTTGCTGATCGTTGATGTGCTGATCGTTGATGTGTAGATCGCTGACAATGACCGCTTTCTGGTATAACCTCGCTTCGCGCACAGGCATGGACCTGTGCCGAAAAACCCCTTGCGGCTGAAACTCACGCGTGAAATGACTGTTTCCGTATGGCGTCTGGAGCCAGGGGGCGCGGAGGGCCAGCTAGAGAGCATGGCCACTAGAACAACCATGATGTTACCGCCCACGGTCGATCAAGCGCAAGTCCTAAGTCGCGTACTTTTGCACAATGGTAACGGAGACCAGCCCATCCAGCCCGAAAAGCCTGAGTACAAATCATGACTACGACTGTCAGGCCTAATCCCAACCTCGACCGCGAGAGCATCGTCAGCACCTACGCAACGATACGTCCCTACATACGGCGAACCCCGGTGCTTGAAGTCGAGGGATCCGATTTCGGACTTGATGGTATCCGCCTCGCTCTCAAGCTCGAGCAGTTGCAACATTCCGGCTCGTTCAAAGCCCGCGGCGCTTTTGCCAACCTGCTGATGCGTCAGGTCCCGGCGGCGGGCGTGGTCGCGGCCTCTGGCGGCAATCATGGCACCGCGGTCGCCTTTGCGGCAATGAAACTGAATAAGCCGGCCAGAATTTTTGTTCCGGAGGTAGCATCGCCGGCCAAGCTGGAACGAATCCGGGGATACGGCGCTGACCTGGTAGTGACCGGAGAACGCTACGCCGATGCGCTGGCCGCGAGCGAGGTGTGGGCGGCGCAGTCCGGCGCGCTCGCCGTGCACGCCTACGATCAAATCGAAACCTTGCGCGGCCAGGCCAGCGTCGGCCTGGAGTTCGAAGAGCAGTGTCCGCAGCTCGACACTCTTATCGTGGCCGTCGGCGGCGGTGGCTTGATTGGCGGCATTGCCGCCTGGTATTCCTCGCGCGTCAAGATCATCGGTGTGGAACCGGAAGCCGCGCCCACACTCACCCGGGCGTTAGAGGCAGGATACCCGGTGGACGCCGAAGCGGGAGGAATTGCCGCCGACTCGCTGGCTCCCAGGCAAGTGGGCCGGTTGATGTTTCCCATCGCGCAGGCTCACGTACAAAAGGTTTTGCTGGTTTCCGACGAGTCGATTCGAACGGCGCAGAAGACGCTGTGGCAGGAGTTGCGAGTCGTGGCCGAACCGGGTGGCGCGGCCGCCTTCGCAGCTCTTTTGTCGCGACGCTATCAACCGCAAGCTGGAGAGCGGGTTGGCGTGCTGATTTGCGGCGGCAATACCACGGCCGTCGATTTCGGATTGTAGGGCTCAGTGTTCGCCAGCACCCTCTATTTCACGCTTACCGTTACCGTGGCGGTTTGCGAGACCGACCCGCTGGTGGCTGTCACGATAACCGAGTAGTTGCCAGCCGGCGTTCCGCCGGTCTTCTGGGGGGCGCTGCTGCTACTGCCTCCGCCGCATCCCATGCCGGCGGCGAAGAATACCAACAGCAGCAGACTCAATCCTGCGATCTTGCGGCGACGGCTTGAGGGCACACCCAGGAAGAACAGTCCCGCCAGCAGCGTGCCGCCGCTGGCCGGCAACCAGCCAAAGCCATGCGGACCGAGTGAAGCGGACTGCCCCGACACGACGTGGGGCGCGACGGTGGAGATGGTCAAAGTAGCGGTCGCGCTGGTGGTCGTGCTGTCGAGCGTGACCGGAGTGGTGGATCCGAACGAGCAGGTAATGGTGGTCGTCGTCGCCGGAGGGGTGCAGGTGAGAGCCACCGAGCCGCTAAACCCGTTCGTCCCCTTCACCGTGATGGTCGACGTGCCCGAGGCGCCTGGCGCGGTAACGGTCGCTGCGGTGGCTCCGACGGAAAAACTTGGCGTCGCCACAAAGCCGGGCCATGAGGTCACCAGCACGTTGGCATCGAGCGAACCCAGTCCTGTAACCAGATCGTAACCGGTGCCGGCGCTATGGCCGAATTGTGCGGGACCGCTGCTGGGGCACTTTACCGACGCCGACCCCGTCGTTGGAGTTCCAGGAGTGCAGGGCACGATGTTGTTACCGGTCGTAATGTCGTGAAATGCAGTGGGCGTCGAAGCTGCCAGAGTGTAAAGGGTGGGATTGATGTTCCCCAGGCCACTCGAACCGACAGCCTGATTCAGGATCGCAACGATGCCGGCGAAAGTCGGCGCCCCCACCGAGGTGCCGCCTACGACGTTCAGGTTTCCGCTGGCGTCGCGGAATCCGTTGACGCAACTGCCCTGCGCGCAAATCATTGTCGGATCATGATTCGGAGACGCGTTCAAGGCGATGTCGGGGACGTCGCGCTGACCGTCGGCGGGAGTCAATGCAGTCTGCCAGGAGGGCTTGGTGAATACGGCGCTGACGCCGCCGCCGGTGGCGGAAAATGCCGAGCCCGCAACCGTGTCATTCCACGCCATCTCCGGGATATACGAGAGGGCCGAACTGATTGTGTCGGCAGTGCCGGTACTTCCGCCCCAGAAGGTCGTCGCACCTGCGACGGTATTGGGCGTGGTTCCAGTCACGGCTCCGGCGCCGTCGCCGTTGAATTCGCTCCCGCCTACCGACGTAACCTCGGGGATGCTGCCCGGCACGTCAACCGCGAGACCCTGAGTCGCTACGGTTGCTGACGAGCTTTCGCAGTCGGCTGCTCCCGAATCGCCGGCCGGACCGATGATGGTCTGGCCTTGCGAGTTTCCCTGCTGCATCGTGGTTCGAAAGCCAGCCAGGCCTGTCCCGAACTAGCGGCTCGCATATACCGTAACTGCTGCTGATTATTGGCGCCAGTTTGTTATCGATGGCGAAGGTGATGGCATCGAAGGCGCCCCCGGTTGGGCCGGCAAAAACGAAGATAATGTCTGCGTTCTTGGCCACTGCGCCGGCCCACTCCAGATCGAGTAACGACTCTGTCTGATCACCAGCACTGCGAATCGTCGCGGTGCCCGTTCCGGGTACCGGCGTAAATGTTGGGTCCTTCTTGGGCAAACCGGACGCTGCCCGGAAGGCATCGAGATCGGTAGTGGCGTTGCCCGCCGCGATCAGACTCTGGCCCACCACCGCGATCGAAATTCCGGTTCCATCCAGGCCCATGTTGTAGAGCGGTTCAACATCGTAGATCGTGGCAAAATCGCCAGGGGCCACAAAATGGTTCCCGGTCACGTGCGAGGTAAACTCCGGCTTGGGCAGGTGAACCCGGGGGGTGGGACGAAAGTCGTCCAGTCCGCGGAAGCCCAGCACCATGCTCGAAAGGGCAGCCGGAACATGAATCTCGAGCGCGTTGGCGAAATGTATCTCGCCGTTCACCAGATAGCGATTGATTTGCGTGTGAAAGGCGCTTTCGACCTGCGCCGCGTTGCCACTGAAAAACACCTGGGTGCGACCGCGGGAGTAGCCGTCCACCGTCAAGCCTTGCGACTTCAGCCAAACCGAAACTTTCGCGAGATCACTCTCGCTCATGCCGAAGCGCGCGGCGTACAGCTCCGGAGTCAGCCACTTGTGATAATTCGAAGAGTGCGGGTTCTGCTGTTCGGCCAGCAGTTTATCCAGCGCGGACTGCTGCTGCGGCGACAGGCCGAACATTATGGAAGCGTGATGGATGGGCATGCTGCCCTCGACCCGGCCCTGGTCGAATTCGGCGCGCGCCAGGGGATGCGGCGCCGAAACCACCACTGCTTCGGTGTCTCCAATGTTTTGCAGGATGCGATCGCGGACCTGCGCGGAAGCAGCGACGGCTAAGACCAAGAATGCAGAAAGAATAAAAGTGCGCTTGCGGAAAGGGCGGACCTGGGTCCTGGGCATGAACTGCTCTCCTGTTCAAACTCCAAATTTGCAGCTTGTGCCGGAGGCCGAGACCAGCACCGCCATCCAAATATTGATTCAGATTATCCCAGCAAAGGATGTACGCCAAGTGACCGGGGATGGAAAGAAGTGCATGTCTCGAAGTTCGGCGGCCACAGATCTACACTTGGGTAATCCCGCTGAAGTTACCCGTCCGACGGTGGTTCGGCATCCCCCGTTTCTTGTTCCCTGTTGACATTCAACTATGAGATAACCGCCGCTCGGCGGCGCTAAACTACTGCAGAAGGCTTAATGATATGCATGCAACAGTGGATATCTACAATAACTCGTATGGGAACTACGAACGCGATGTTTATCGCGAGGTGCGGCTCGAAACCTACGGCGAGGACTTCGGCCAAACCAGTTGGGTGAACACGGAAGAGTCCCACCAAATCCCTCACCTGCTGGAGCTGAAGCCGGGCTGTTCGATTCTCGAAATCGGGTCCGGATCGGGCCGCTACGCTTTGTATGTTGCCGAAACCGTCCGCTGCCAGGTCGTAGGGGTTGACCTGAACGCGGAAGGTATTCGCAATGCTAACGCTCTTGCGGAGCGGCAAAACTTAAACGCGCAGGCTCGTTTTCAACAGTGCGACGTTTCTACGCCTCTTCCTTTCGCAGACGCGAGTTTCGACGCGGTTTTTTCCAATGACGTGTTTTGCCATATCCCGGGCCGCCTTGCCTTAATGCGGGAGCTGTGGCGCATTCTGAAACCAGGTGGCCGGATGATTTTCAGCGATGCCCTGGTGGTCGGTGGGGCGCTCTCCAACGAGGAAATCTCAACCCGCAGCATGATCGGCTACTACTTGTTCGTCCCGCCCGGAGAAAATGAAAAGCTGATTGCGGCGGCAGGCTTTCGGCTTATCGACGTCGCCGACACGACGGCCCAGGCCGCAGAAGTGGCCGGACGCTGGCATGACGCCCGCGAAAAAAGGAAGGAACAGCTAAGCGGACTCGAAGGCGCGACTAACTTCGACGGACTGCAGAAATTCCTGGAGTGTGTACAGACTCTCACCCGCGAAAGACGCCTGCTGCGGCTGCTCTATCGAGCCGTCAAGTAAATCGAACGCAATGGCGGCATCCAATTCGCTGGCCACGGTTGACGGCGTTGTTGCACAATGCTCACCGTCCTAAGGAGGAAGGCCATGTCCCAGGGGAAAAACCTGCGTCGCGATTTCTTGTGGATGGCGGGCGCCGGAATTGCCGGCAGCGCGGTGCGAGCCTATCCGCTGGCTCAGACCAATTCGACAAATCCGGGCACTGCTTTGTTTGATGTAAAACTTCACGGCGCCACGGGCGACGGCAAGACCATCGACACTCCCGCAGTCAACCGCGCCATTGAAGCGGCGAACGCGGCCGGAGGCGGCACGGTCCACTTTCCGCCCGGAAACTATCTGTGTTACTCCATTCGCCTGAAGTCAAACGTCGCTCTTTACCTGGATCAGAATGCGACCATCATTGCCGCCGATTCCCCACCTTCGGGCTCGGGAGTCTACGATCTTGCCGAAGCCAACACGCCGTGGAATGACTACCAGGATTACGGCCACAATCACTGGCACAACAGTCTGATCTGGGGCGAGGGGCTGGAAAACATTTCTATCTTCGGTCCGGGACTCATCTGGGGCCTGGGACTCAGCCGTGGTTCCGGCCCGGGACCGGTGGCTGAGCGTCCTGGTGTGGGCAACAAGGCGATCAGCCTAAAGAACTGCCGCAACGTCATCCTGCGCGACTTTTCCATCTTGAAGGGCGGGCACTTCGGCATCCTCGCCACTGGCGTTGACAACTTCACCGTCGACAATCTGAAAATCGACACCGACCGCGACGGCATCGACTTCGACTGCTGCCGCAACGTTCGGGTCTCGAACTGCACCGTCAACTCGCCCTGGGACGATGCCATCTGTCCCAAGAGTTCTTTGGCGCTGGGCCACGCGCGCGCCACCGAGAATGTCACCATCACCAATTGTTACGTCACCGGAAACTACCAGCTCGGCACGCTGCTCGACGGCACCTTCAAGCCGCACGATTCCACTTACAAGGGTGACCGGACAGGCCGCATCAAGTTCGGCACCGAATCAAACGGAGGATTCAAGAACATCACCATTTCCAACTGCGTGTTCGAAGGTTGTCAGGGCCTGGCGCTTGAAACCGTGGACGGCGGCCTGCTCGAGGACGTCACCATCACCAACATCACGATGCGCGACATTACCTCCGCCCCGATCTTCCTTCGCCTTGGGGCGCGCATGCGCGGTCCTGAAGGAGTTCCGGTGGGAGCTCTGCGCCGCGTGCTCATCAGCAACATCGTCTGCTCCAATTCCGATTCGCGCTACGGCTCGATCATCAGCGGCATTCCCGGGCACGCGATCGAAGACATCAAGATCAGCGACGTTTACATCCAGCATCAGGGAGGCGCCACGGCCGAGACCGCGACGCTTCAGCCGGCGGACCTGGAGAAGTCGTATCCCGAGCCGAAAATGTTCGGCCCGATGCCCTCGCAGGGATTCTTCATTCGTCACGTAAAAAACATCGAGATGAGCGGGATAGAAATCAGCTCGTTGCAGCAAGACGCTCGTCCAGCTTTCATTCTCGATGACGTGCAGGGCGCGCGCTTCTTCCGCATTCGCGGGCCGAATACTCCAGGGAGTGCCGCGCTTCGTGCTGAACAACGTGGAGGATTTCGACGTCTATCTAAGCAAGCCGGTGCCAGACACTCAACTCGACAAAGTCGCCAGCAAGAAGCTGTAGCCGGCGGCAAGGACTGTGTAGGGACGGGTCTCCGACCCGTCCATGCCGAGCAAAGCTCGGCCAGGTGTCGTGTCGAATCAGACTCGCCCCGTGACGTGTGACGCGTCCCGAGCAACGCAACCGTCGAGCTGCGCTCGACCGGGCAGATGAGGACATCTGCCCCTACGTGGTTCGTGGCGGTTCCATCGCATCCGAGGGATGGATGGTGGGCGCTGTAGGATTTGAACCTACGACTTCCACCGTGTGAGGATGGCACTCTACCGCTGAGTTAAGCGCCCAACCAGACTGCCGCTATATTCTAGCAAACGAACCAGTTTCGCGTATCCAGTGACCGTGATAGCCTGATTCTGCTGCGACTTCGGGGCTGGTCCGGCGGCCACCGTAACGCGCAGGGCAGGATGCATCCTATGACTCCCGAGCCCAGACCCGCCAAAGTACACCCAGGAGTACCCGCAGCTCACGGTACCGAAGGCACTTCCGCGCCGGTTACGGAGGAGGCGGGGACGCAACTTTCCGCGGCTCCGGGGGTTAAACCAGATGTGAGCAGCGTAGCCATGGATCGCGGGTTGCTTGCCATGGGGGGCGTGGCCCAGCCGGCGCCATTCGAATCAGACCCCACTCTGCCCAACGGCGGGCGGAGCGATGCCGAAATCATGCTGCAGGTGAAAGCCGGCGATGATTCGGCCTTCGAGTATCTGGTGCAGAAGTACCGGCGTCCGATGGTGAGTTTCATGTTCCGCATGGCGCATAGCAACGCCATCGCGGAAGACCTGGCCCAGGAAGTTTTCCTGCGGGTGTATCGCTCGCGGGAAAGTTACGAGGCCAGCGCCAAGTTCACGACCTGGCTGTACCGGATCGCGACCAACCTGGCGGTGAATCATGCGCGCGACACGCGCCACGAGCGGCCGGAGAATACGGTCAGCCTGGACGAGCCGGACGATGACAGCGGCCGCACGCTGGACCTGCCCGACCGTAAGCCCAGCGCGGAAGAAACGATGGTGCGGCGGGAGCGCGTAGCCGCCATTCGCAAGCGGGTGCAGGCCTTGCCCGAACGGCAGAGGATCGCCGTGGTGATGCATAAGTATCAGCAGATGGAGTATCGCCAGATTGCCGATGTATTGCAGCTGAGCGAGTCCGCCACCAAGTCATTGCTGTTTCGCGCCTACGAAACGCTGCGCGAACAGCTCAAAGAATTTGTGTAAAGAAGGAAGCATTTATGAAGTGCAATGAAACCCGCGAACTGATGCCGGACCTGGCCTCCGGATTGGCCGAGGTTACACCCGAAGTAAAGTCCCATCTCGAAGCCTGCGCGGAGTGCGCGGGCAAGCTCGAGGCATTCCGCCAGACCATGTCACTGATGGACGAATGGCAGGCGCCGGAGCCGTCGCCTTATTTTGACGTCCGCCTGCGGGCGCGTTTAAGGGAAGAAAGCGCCACGAAGTCTGCCGGCTGGCTGCACTGGCTGCGTCGGCCGGTGCTGGCCGCGTCTTTTGCCCTGGTCATGGTCGTGGGCGTGAGCCTGGTGCGGATGAACAGCGGCGAGCGAGGGAACAATGCGGCTTCAACTCCGGTGGCGGCGGAGCCGGGCACGGCCGTGGGAGATTTGCAGGCGCTGGAGAAGAACCAGAATCTGTATTCCGACTTCGATGTGCTCGATGATCTCGCAGTGCAGCAGGATGTGACCGCAAATCCGTAAGGATTTCGCGGCGTCCTTCGCGTCCCCCTTTGCGAACTTTGCGGTAATCGATTTTGATATAGAGTGCGGTTCGAAATCGGGGAGAACCAGAAGCAGTGTACGGATTGAAGTCCATTACGATGACGGTGGCCGCGGCCGCGCTGATGCTGGCGTCCGCCGGTTCGCCGTGCGCTGCCCAGGGCCGCCTGGCAGAGCAGCGCCAGGCGAGGCAAGCAGCACGGCAGGCGCAATTGCAGGGCAATCATGCCGGACAGTGGCTGCGCCGCTATAAAGATCTGCCTCCCGATCAGCAGCAGAAGGCGCTGAACAACGATTCCCAGTTTCGCAGCCTTCCACCCCTGCGCCAGGAGATCTTAAGAGAGCGCCTGCAGCGTTTCAGCAGCCTGCCGAAGGCGCAGCAAGACCGCATCCTGCAGCGCATGGAGACCTGGGAGCACCTGACGCCGGCGCAGAAACAGCAGGCGCGGCAACTGTATTCGCAGCTCAAAGACCTGCCGCCCGATCGCCGGCAAAAGGTGCGGATCGCGATCCGCGACCTCAGCGTCATGCCTCCCGAGCAGCGCCAGCAGGTGATTGAGTCCGACCGTTTCAAGAGCGAGTTTTCGCCCCAGGAGCGCGGCCTGCTGAGCAGCGCGTCGCAATTGCCCTTGTCCCCAGCCGAGAATGGTCCGAACGAGGGCGTCCCGGAAAACTGACCGACGAAGCACGTTGAATCCCGCCTGCCGCCGGGACTATAATCCCGCGGAATTTTCATTACAGGAGGCTGCTATGGCCGGAACACGGAAAGTGATTGATTGTCGTCAATTCCCATCGGACAAGCCCTGCTCGATTGCCATTTCGGGGACTGAAGAAGAGGTCGTAAGTCTGGCGGTATTGCATGCCGGCACGGTCCACGGTCATGCGGATTCGCCTGAACTGCGGGAGCAGATCCGTTCCATGCTGCAGGATGCAGACGCTGCCAGCGAGGCGGCTTAAGGTAAGGCATTGATGGAGCGAGCCGGGGCGGTCTCGCGCCCATCCTCCATTATTTCGCGCCTACCGCCGCGTCGGCTTCGATCTTTTCGAAGACCGTTTCGGCCCGCAGCAGCGCTTCCTGTACGTTGGCGCAAATATTCTCCCTGCCCACCACTTCTTCAAATTCTCCCTGATGAATCATCTTCGCGGGTTGCTCGCGCGCGCCGCACAGAATCAGCGTGCGTTTGGTGGCGTGCAGTTGTTTGGCTATTTCCTCGAGCGCAAACAGTCCGGTGGCGTCGATCGCAGTCATGTTTCGCAGCCTGATTATTATGATCGGCGGTAGTTCGTGCATTTTCTCCGTCACCACGGCGATCTTGTCGGTGGCGCCGAAGAGAAATGGCCCGTGGATGCGAAAGATGGTGGCGTAGTAAGGAATGTCCTTGTCCTGCAAAATGTGGAGCCGCCCGTCTTCGACGTAGTCGCCGGTCACTTGAGACACGGTGGTGGTCTCAGCCACGCGGGCGATGAAGAGCAGAGCTGCCAGGATCATTCCGGCCTCGACGGCTACAGTAAGATCAGCGAAAACGGTCAACCCAAACGTGACCATCCACACGCTGATATCGGTCTTGGTCAGGCGCAGCAGTTGCGGAATTTCGCGCCACTCTCCCATGTTGTAAGAGACGATCATCAGAATTCCCGCCAGCGCCGCCATGGGGATGTAGCTGGCCAGGGGCGCGGCAAACAGCAGCACGCACAACAAGGTGAGGGCATGGATCATGCCCGCGACCGGCGACTGCGCTCCGGAGCGGATATTGGTGGCGGTGCGAGCGATCGCGCCGGTGGCCGGCAAGCCGCCGAACATGGGCGAGAAGACGTTGGCAATCCCCTGTCCGATCAGTTCGACATTGGGATTGTGCCGATCGTTGCTCATGCGGTCCGAAACCACCGCCGACATCAGGGACTCAATGGCTCCCAGCATGGCCACGGTAAAAGCCGGGCCAAGCAGGCCGTGCACCAGGCTCGCGTGCCAATGCGGTAAAGCAAAGTGAGGCAATCCGCTGGGAATTCCGCCAAAGCGCGTGCCTACGGTTTCGACGGGCAGCTTGAGCAGATACGTTGCCACGGTTGCGCCCAGCATGGCGATGATCGCTCCGGGTATCCGGTTGGAGAGGGCGCGACACAAAAGCATCACCGCCACGGTGGCAGCCGCAAGCAAAGTTGCCGCCAGGGAAAATGTCGGCGCCGCCTGGATGAGGGCTTTCATCCGCAGCCAGAATTCGCTGGGAACTTTGGCCAGATGCAGTCCGAAGAAATCCTTTATCTGGGTGCTGGCAATCAGAACCGCAATGCCGTTGGTAAAACCGATCACAACCGGCCGCGGAATGAATTTCACCGCGGTGCCCATGCCGGTTGCGCCCAGCACGATGAGTATGGCGCCCGCCATGACGGTACACATGTACAGGCCGTCAATGCCGTGCACGGCGACGATGCCAGCCACCACGACCACGAAGGCGCCGGTGGGCCCGCCAATCTGAGTCTTCGATCCGCCCAGGGCTGAGATCAGAAAGCCGGTCACCACGGCGCAGTAGATGCCGGCTTGCGGCGTCAGTCCGGATGCGATGGCGAACGCCATGGCCAGAGGCAGTGCCACCAGTCCGACGGTCACGCCGGCGACGACGTCTTTCAGAAATTTGTTGAGACTGTAATCGCGCAGGCAAATGACCGACTTGGGCAGCCAGCGGTCGTCCAACTTTTGGGAAATGGCGGACCACATGTACACCATTATGACAGCGGCGGGCTTTCGGTTCGTTGTCGAGTGAGGAACGAGAGTGCGCCGACTAGCGGGTTCGATGTGGTCGCGGGCGACTCGCCCGTGACCACACTCTAAACTCACGCTAATCTCTTCATCTAAACTTCTGGGGTCACGGCTCTGGCGGCCAGGTCTTGGGTGGATTTCAGGCGAGTGACGGTGCGGTCTTTGCCCAGGGCCAGCATGACGGCGAACAGGCTGGGTGCGACTCCCTGCCCGGTCAGAGCGACGCGCGCGCCGTTGATCAGGGCGCCCGCTTTCATCTCTTTTTCCGCGGCGAAGTCGCGCAGAAGTTTTTCGGTTCCAGCTTCGGTGAAAGTTTCATCCGAGGCCGCATAGCGTTCGCCCAGCTCCACCAGCAGCCGGCGGACTCTTTCATCCGCCAGAAATTTCTCGACCGCAGCTGGATCCGGCTGAAACGTGTCGGTGAAGTAGGCGCGGAAGGAGGTGGCGAAATCCTTGAGGCTGCGCGCCCGCGGCTTGAGCAGGTTGATGGTGCCGAACAACCAGTCGCGGTCGGTGTGCGCGGGCTCGAGACCGGCCTTGTGCCACTCTTCCTGAATCAGCGGAAGCAATTTTTCCGCCGGATATGCGCGGATATATTCCGTGTTAAACCAGTCCAGCTTGGCGCGATCGAATACGGCGTTGGAATGCGAGATGCCGTTCAGATCGAAAAGGTTAATGAGTTGCCGGTCGCCCAGAATTTCCGTGGACGTGCTTTCCGGTCCCGCTCCAGGTGGCGTCCATCCCAGCAGCGCCAGAAAATTGCGGAAGGCTTCGGGCACGATGCCTTCCTCGCGATAAGCGATAACGCTGGTGGCGCCGTGGCGCTTGCTGAGACGCGTCTTGTCCGGGCCGAGAATCAGGGGCACGTGGGCAAACACCGGCAGCGCGGCGCCCAGCGCCTGATAAAGCAGGACCTGCTTGGGTGTATTGGAAATATGATCGGCGCCGCGAATGATGTGGGTGATACGCATGTCCACATCGTCGGTGACCACGCTCAAGTGATACGTGGGGCCGCCGTCGGAGCGCAGCAGCACGAAATCTTCCAACTCGCTGTTGGCGAACTCCACGCGGCCAAAGACGGCGTCATCGAACGCGGTGCTGCCGGATTCAGGAATCGCAAAGCGCACCGCCGCGGATTCTCCTGCGGCGCGACGCCTGGCTCCTTCCTCGCGAGAAATTGTTCGGCAGATGCCTTCATAGCGCGGCGGACGGCCTTCGGCACTCGCAGCCGCGCGACGCTGCTCCAGTTCTGTCTTGGTGCAGAAGCAATAGTAGGCATGTCCGGAGGCCAGCAGCTTGGCCGCGCTTTGGCGATACATCTCCATGCGCTGGGTTTGGTGGTAGGGACCTTCGTCCCAGTCCAAACCGAGCCAGCGCATGCCCTGCAAAATGCCTTCCACCATTTCTGCCGTGGAGCGCTCCAGGTCGGTGTCTTCAATGCGCAGGACAAGCGTTCCCCCGTGATGGCGGGCAAACAGCCAGTTGAAGAGCGCGGTGCGGGCGCCGCCTACATGCAGATACCCGGTGGGCGAGGGCGCGAAGCGAACGCGGGGAGCTGTAGGGGGCGGTCTAAATGGAAGGGACATTACGAAAGGTCGTGTACTGATGGTACGGGCTGAGGAAATAAAGCGTCAAGCGCTGCGCCGGCCTAAGTTTGATTTAACTCGTTGATGGAGAAGAGTTAACTGCCCGCTGACCGACGTTTTCGTACTTCACACAAGACTATTGTCTTGCCTGAACCCCTGTGAAACCATTGATAGTTAGAAAATGCTTATCACTCTGGCTGAGGTAGCTGTTTTCGCGCCATGAACAGCGTCACGATCAGTTTGCTTGTAGTACCGGCCGTGGTGGCTCTGCTCCTCTTTCTGGTTTTCACTTACCTCTACGAGCAGACCCGGCAGGACTACTTCCGCGCCTGGCAACTAGGATGGGGAGCCTACACGCTCCACTACATCCTCGATGCCTGGAGTGCGTTCCGCAATCCCTCCGCTGTGATCGCGCTGCTGGCTTCGCTGCTCCTGGTGGCGATGGCGCTGTGCATATTCATCTCGACCCGGCTGATGCGCGAGAAGTTCCGCCTGCGCTGGTACGACGTCGCGGTGGGGCTGGGCGGAGTGGGCCTCAGCCTTTGGAATTTGAAGCAGCAAATGGTGGGCCGGGTGTTCCATCCGGAGATGGTGCATGACCCGCGCCTCCACGTTGAAGTGGGCGTGGCCCTGGTGCTGCTCTATTGTTCCTTCTATTTCTATCGCTACGCGCACCGCAGAAATTCGCTGGCCTTCACCCTGCTGGCGATGGCGCTGGCCTTGTGGTCGGTGCTGATGCTGTTCGGACAATTCAGCAATTCTTACCTGCAGCTGTCCGACTTGCTGGGCCCGATCCCGCAGTTGGCGCTGGGCATCGCGATGGTGATGGTGCTGGCGGAAAACGAGCGCAGCGCGGTGCAGGAAAACGCGCTCGCCTTCTCTACCCTGGGCGTGGATCCCACCCGCCTGCTTTCCGCCGAGGACCTGGTTCCCAGCATGCAAAGCATATTGGACCGCCTGGTTGCCCCCTTGCCGGCGGGCGGAGCCGTGCTGTGCATCTCCGAGCGCTGGCGGGCCGTGCTGCCTTCGGTGCAGCGTGGCTTTTCGCCGGAGTTCCTGGACCGGCTGGAAACCAGCGGGGCGGGAGAATATGTCTGCGAGTTGGCCTACCGGCGTGGCGGATTCGTGACCTTTCGCAGTGTCCCGGAGATGCCCGAACCCTTGCCGGCGTTTCCCGGCGGCCGCTTCCTGCAATTTCGCGAGGTCATGACGGAAGAGCGGGTTTACAACGTCACCGCCGTGAGCCTGCAGACGCGCGAGCACAATTTCGGTGTGATCCTGTTTCCCCATGCGGCGCGCCGGATGTTCGGGTCATCGAACCTGCGCCTGCTGATCGGCCTGGCGCTGCAGATCGGCCTGACCCTGGAAAATTACGCGGTCATGCACGATGCTCAGCGTCGCACCAAGGAGTTCGCGCTGCTCACCCAGATCGGACAGGCGATCAGCTCAAGGCTGGATCAGGACGAAATTCTGCGCACCGTCCAGAAAGAACTAGGGCAGATCTTCGACACCACCGACTTCTACATCGCGTTTCAGGAAGGCGACGAGATTCGTTTCGAACTGGAAGTCGAGAAGGGAGAGATTCTGCCCAAGCGCGCGCGCAAACTGGCCAATGGCTTGAGCGAGTTTATCGTTCGCAGCGGGCAGCCGCTGTTGATCCGTTCGGAACTGGAAAAGACGCGGGAGCGGTTAGGGGTCACCTATCTGCCGCCCCGGCCCGCCAAATGCTTTTGCGGCGCGCCCATCCTGCTGGGGGGCCGGCCGGCCGGAGTCATGGCCGCGCTGAACACGGAACGCGAGTACGCCTTCGAGCAGCGCGACCTGGAAGTCATGCAGACGGCCGCCGGACAGGTTTCGGTCGCAGTGGAGAATGCCCGCCTTTTCGCCGAGGAGCAGCGGCGCTCCCGCCAACTGGCTTTCCTGAACAGCATTTCGAAGACAGCAATTTCGAGCGAGGATTCCGAGCAGATGATGGCCGACATCGTCGGCCACATCCAGAAAAATTTCAGCTTCGATCACATCGGGATCGGCATTCTCGATTACTCCTCCAAGGAGATTGAAATCAAAGCCGAGGCCGGCATCACGGCCCAGGCGCTGGGCACACGCATCGCGCTCGGCCAGGGCATTCTCGGCCGGGTAGCGCGCACCGGCGAGGCGGCGCTGGTCCAGACCTCGAGCGAAGGGCAACTGCAGAGCGTCCTGCCGGGGGCGCGTTCCGTGCTTTGCATTCCGATCGCTTATGGTGAAAATTTTCTCGGCGTCCTCAATGTGGAAAGCCACAAAGAAGATGCCTTCAAGCCGGCCGACCGGCTGATCATGAACACCCTGGCCGACCTGCTGGCCACAGCTCTGCACAACGCCAACGTATTTCAGAAACTGCAGCGGCAATCCATCACCGATGGGCTCACGCTGATCAAGACGCGGCGCTTCTTCTTCGAAGCCCTGGGTTCGGAGCTGAAGCGAGCGTCGCGCTCCGGACGCCCGATCTCGGTAGTGCTGATGGACCTGGACAAATTCAAGAACGTGAACGACACCAAGGGACACCTGGAAGGCGACCTGGTGCTGACCCGGGTGGGACGCCTTTTGGAGCAGAAGTGCCGGCAATCGAATGTGGTGGCCCGCTATGGCGGCGACGAGTTCATCATTCTCATGCCGGAAACCGGCGTGGAGCAGGCGCAAGTGCTGGCGGAACGGCTGCGGGTCTGGATTTCGCAGGACCCCATGCTGGCCGAGCACCACATCACCGGCAGCTTTGGAGTGGCAAGTTTTCCGGTGCACGGCTTTTCCATGGAAGAGATTGTGCGGGTGGCCGACGCGGGCATGTACATCTCGAAACGCGCGGGCGGCGACCAGGTAGCAGATCGCAAAGGAATTGTCGGGGGGTGAAAGGGCCGCAGTACGGCGGCAGATGATCTCCGGATACATCGAAGGCTTCCTGCAGCGCGAGCACACCGGCCCCGAACACGTGGAAGAACTGATCTCCACCCTGAAGAAGATGTGCGGCGACGAGGCCCACACCGAACAAATTCTGCTGGACGCCATCGAGACCTTGACCAGCGCGGCCGAATCGCGGGAACTAAACAGCGCCGGTCACGGCGAGATGGTGGCGCGATACAGCGAGATTATCGCTCGCTCGCTGGGCATGCCTCCGGAAGAGGTTGCCGATCTGGCGTTTGCCGCCCGAGTCCATGATGTGGGCAAGCTCTTTGTTCCGGAACGGATCCTGAATAAACCCGGCCCGCTGACCGAAGGCGAGTTCTATGTCTTGAAGATGCACGCCGATGTGGGAGGAGAGATTCTGGCCACGCTGCCCGAAGGCAAGAAACTGCGAGACGCAGTGGAGCACCACCATGAGTCCTTCGATGGCGGAGGTTATCCCGATGGCTTGCGCGGGGAGAAGATTCCTCTGTGGGCGCGCATCATCGCCATCACCGACGCCTATGTGAACATGACCAGCGAGCGCTCGTTTGCCCCAGCCAAGAACAGCGAACAGGCCCTGGCCGAACTGGAGAAGTTGAGCGGCACACGTTACGACGGCATGCTGGTGCGCATTCTGATTCGCGAACTCAAGGCGGAAAGAACCACGAGTTGGGGGAGCTGAGAACGGGCTTTTTAAGGCGTCTCCGCATGAGCCCCGAAGCGGCGCAAAGAAGATAGCCCAGGGCGCAAGCCGTGGGTGACGAGACGAAAATGACATAGCCCTGAAAGGGCGTAAGACACGTCTGCCGTGCGCTCTACCCGGGGCCTCGTAGGCCGCGGGCTACATTCTTGCGCCGCTCCGCGGCTTTCGCCGATCCATCGTTTTAGCCTACCGCCATTCTTTCGCCCGTCCCGGGCTCCGACTTCTCCTACTCGTTTACCCGGGGCTTACGCCCCGGGCTACATTCTTTGCGCCGCTCCGCGGCTCACCCCGTACCCCACTTGCCAATTCTCACCTGACACTGGAAACTATCTCTGCATGTCTATCCCTCTTTCTCTCTCTGGCAAGGTTGCCCTCATCACCGGCGGTTCACGCGGCATCGGTGCAGCTGCGGTCCGCATGTTTGTGCACGCGGGGGCGCGCGTTCTGTTCAACTACGAAAAGGCCAAAGGCCCATCCGAGCAACTGGTCAAGGAACTCGGGGAGGAGAATTGCGCCACCATGGCCTGCAATCTCTCCGGCACCGGGACGGCGCAGGAACTGGTTGCGGCAGCGGTGAAGCGGTTCGGCCGCCTGGATATCCTGGTGGCCAACCACGGGGTTTGGCCTCCCGAGGATGCGCCCATCGACAAAATGTCGGATGGGCAATGGCGCAGCACCATGGCCATTAATCTCGATAGCGTTTTTGCCCTGGTCAAGCATTCCGTGGCGCAGATGAAAAAGCAGGGCAAATCGGGCGGCGCGGCCGGGCATATCGTGCTGGTCAGCTCCACCGCCGGACAGCGCGGAGAAGCCTTTCACTGCGATTACGCCGCGACGAAAGGAGCCCTAATCAGCATGGTGAAGGGTCTTTCCACCGAGCTGGCACGAGACGCCATCTACGTCAACACTGTTGCCCCGGGCTGGGTGGATACCGATATGTCGGCGCCCGCCCTCAACGATCCCAAGATCAGCGCCCGCATCTTTTCCGGAATTCCGCTGGGACGGGCGGGCAAGCCGGAGGAAATCGCCGGCCCCATCCTTTTTCTGTGTTCGGAGTATGCCGGTTTTATCACGGGCGAGGTCTTCAATGTGAACGGCGGAGCGGTGCTGATCGGCTAACGGGTGGCGCCCGGCGGCTGGCCCTCGTTGCCAGCTGCCTTTAGGCGTTCTGCATCTAACCTTCTGAATGATGAAGCTTGTCCTGCCAATTCTCCTGCTGGCCGCCATGGCCGTGGCGCAAACTGACAGCGCGCCCCCATCGCAGTCCATCCCGGTGGACCAGGAGAATGCGAAGAAAGCCAGGGCCGTTCTGGACCAGACCATCCAGGCCCTGGGGGGATCGGCCTACCTGAACATTCAGGACATTACCCAGGAAGGCCGCACCTACAGCTTCTATCACGGCCGCGCCCAATAGCCTGGGCATTCTGTTCTGGCGCTTCTACAAATATCCCGACAAAGACCGGATCGAACTGACCAAGCAGCGCGATGTGGTGTATGTGTACAACGGCGACAAGGGAACCGAAATCACTTTTAAGGGACCGCGCCCGGAAGAGCCCAAGGATCTGACCGATTATTTGCGGAGACGCCATTTCTCCCTTGACTGGGTTCTCCGAAAGTGGCTTTTGGAGCCGGGTGTGGCGCTGTTCTACGAGGGCCAGACCGTGGCGGAGGAAAAACCGGTGGAACAAGTCACGGTCATGAACAAGCACAATGAAGGCGTGACCCTTTACATCAGTGTCGACGATCACCTGCCGGTGAAGAAGACCTTCTCCTGGCGCGATGCGACCGACAAAGAGCGCAACATTGAAGATGAGGTCTACGATAACTACCGTGAAGTGCAGGGCGTCATGACTCCGCACACGGTCACACGTTTCTACAATGGAGATATGTCCAACCAGCGCTTTCTAACCACGGTCAGCTATAACCAGGGCATCAGCGATTCCCAGTTCGAGGCCACGGTGATCTCCGGGCCCAAAAAACCCTGAACCGAGCGAAACCGACCCTAACCTAAGAAGTAACACGTTGGTTACTCTGACCCATCCTGACTTTTATTAAGTCTTTTTTAATCTTATACATAAGGACAAGCCGATCCTTCCTTCCCGGATTCCGCGACCACGACTGTGGCTAATTAGCCACAGTCTAACCCGCGCCGGCAGGGGGTAAATTCATCATCAGACACCTTTTAGCCGATCTCGATTGATACGTGAACAGACAATACGAACGCCGGTGGCTTGCAGCGGGGTAGGGCTGCACAGCGGGGCGCCAGTTCAATTGCGAATACTGCCCGCGCCTCCCGGGTCGGGGGTCATCTTCCGCCGCACCGATCTTGACGGCTTTGAGATGGAGGCGGTGAGCCGGAACGTGGCTCGAGTCAGCTACGCCACCAGCCTGATGAAAAAGGGCGTGCTGATTTCCACCACCGAGCACCTGCTCTCTGCCCTGATCGGGTGCGGCATCGATAACGCCATCGTTGAGCTGGACAACCTGGAATTGCCCATTCTCGACGGCAGCGCGCTGCCTTTCGTCGATGCCATTCTTGAAGCAGGAATTCGGAAGCAGCGACGGCCCCGTACCTATCTCCGCATCCGCCGCGAGCTGGAAGTGCGGGAGGGGGCAAAATTCATCGCGGTGTATCCCGCCGACACCTATTCGGTGTCGTATGCCATCAATTTCCCCCATCCGTTGATCGGAAAAGAGACGTTCAGGGTCGATCTGTCGGACGGGAATTATCGTACCCAGATCGCCGCCGCCCGGACGTTCGGGTTTCTGCACGAAGCCGAAGCCATGCGGCAGCAGGGCCTGATTCGCGGCGCGTCCCAGGAAAACGCTATCGTACTTACGCGCGAAGGGCTGATGAATCCGCCGCTGCGCTTCCCCGATGAATTTGTGCGGCACAAGGTCCTCGACCTGATCGGAGACCTGGCGCTCCTGGGCAAACAGATTCTGGGCAACGTAGTTGCCGACCGCGCCGGCCACGCCATGCACACCGCGTTAGTCTCCCGCATCCTGCGTGACCGGACCCTGTGGGAAGAAACCACGGTGGAAGAGGACTCAGAAGCGGTTGTGCCGATCGCCCAGGCTGCGCCCCAACTCGTAGTGTGATATCTCCAGCCCAATTTCCAGACTCTTCTCGATCACCAAAGTGTCGACATCCCAGTATGCAAGGTTTCGTAGCGCCGGCCTCTGGCCGGCCCGATTGGGGTGGGCGGGACGCCCACCCGACAGCCGGCGGGACGCCGGCGCTACGCCCTCGTCCGTCTGCTGAGATTTTTCCACTTCCAAGTCAAGGTGGGCTGCTGCGAAAGAATCGGCTGCTAGCTTCTAGCGAATAGCCAGAAGCTAGAAGCCAGAAGCTGACTCACTACTAGTCTGCGGGGTGAGGCGTGGGATCGTTGGGGTCCCAATACGAGCCTTCTTCGAGCAGCTTCTGCAGTTCGGCGCGGGCGTGCGCCGTCAGTTGAGCCGCATAGCTCTTGGCCGAATGTTGACGCTCGGGAGTCAGTTCAGCGACGCGGACCGCCAGGAGCGGGGCGTCCTGTTCCAGCATGCGCACCAGGCGCTGGGCGCGATCAATCCTCACGTGAATCGACAGCATTAGGACCTCGCTAAGATTTTCTTCTTTAGCGTGATGGGCGGGGCGAAAACGCGCAAGTCTCAAGCTGGATACTGCAGGAGATCTCAGCAGCCGCGGAGACGAATCGAACGAGGGCTCTAGCCAGAGTGCTGCGGCAGATGTTGGCACTGCTCCGCCAGCCAGGCATCCAGTTGTGCCCGCGAATCCTGGGACACATCAATGAAGCGCAGACCGGCGCGGCCGGAATCATCCATCCAGGCCACCTGGACTTTCGGTTCGAGCGGCGTGGCGGTGCCTGGCAATTCGAAAGAAACGGTGGAGACGCCAGCCCTTGGGTAGCGGGCCGCGAAAGAAAATGGCCATGCCGCCCTCGCTGATGTTGGTGAGCATTACCTTCAGTTTTTGCCCTTCGCCAAACGAAAGCGTGGCCGACATTTCCACGGGATGGCGGAAGTAGCGCCGCCGCTCGCTCATCATGAAGTTAACCGCGGCGCTGAAACAACGCATGGCGTTCAGGGCAGAAATCGGTTTCTGCAGAACAAAATTCGCCCCCATCCGAAATGCCTGCTGGGTGGTGGTGCTGCCGTTGAGAATGGCGAAGGTGACGGAATTCTTGTTGCTGGCGCTCTTGCGCAGGCCTTCCATCACGCCGAGCGCGCCTTTCAGGTCGTCACAATCTACAATGATGGCGTCGAACTTCTCGGTGCGCAGGATTTCTTCGCCTGAGCTGACACCGCGGCAGACTTCCACATCAATTGAAAGTTTTTCGAGGGCGGGCTGGAGGACGCGAATTACCTCCGGATCCCGGCTGAGCAGCAGCGACTCCAGCGGCATAGAAATTTCATGGTAGGCTTCCGGTTCAAGTGCGTGAAAGTGACGAAAGTCATCAGGAAAAGGAACTCCAGGAACCACCTTGCATAAGCGGGTTTATCTTTCGCTGGGCTCGAACGTCGGCGATCGTGCCGCCAATTTGAAAACGGCCATCGCCCGCCTGGACGCGCTGGGCAAAGTCGTAGCCGTCTCCTCGTTCTACGAGACCGAACCGGTCGAATTCACCGCCCAACCCTGGTTCCTGAATTGCGCGGTCGAACTCGACACGGAGAAAATGCCCAGGCAACTGCTGACGGCACTTCTCGCCATTGAAATGGAACTGGGACGGCGGCGAGCGCAGAAAAAAGGCCCGCGCACCCTGGATATCGACATTCTGTTGTTTGGCGATTCGATCATCAAAGCCAAGGGGTTGACCATCCCGCATCCCGCGATGCAGGAACGGCGCTTTGTGCTCGAACCCCTTGCCGAAATAGCGCCGGAGGCGCGGCATCCGGTACTGAAGCGCACGGTCCACGAATTGAGAGACGCGTTGCCGCCGGGGCAAACTGTCAGACGCCTGCCGTAAAGTCAGGCCACGGATTTACGCGGATCTACACGGATAAAGAAAAATCTTTTTCATTTCTGGGGCTTTTATCTGAATTTGGGTTTATCCGTGAGAATCCGTGTGATCCGTGGCCGCGTTTCTAAGGCGTGATAATCCTGCTGCCAACCTCTTCCGGCGCCGCGATTCCGGATGCCTTCTCCGGAAACTGCGCCAGGAGAAACTCGACGAACGCGCGCGATTTCGGCCTTCCTGAGGTGCGGCCGTGGGCCATGCGCACCAGAAAAACCAGGGCGCGCAGCACTTCGGAATCGCGTAGCCGAACGTATCCCGTGTGCTTTTGCTCGGCCTCGCGATATTCCTTGATCATGTTCTGCACTTCCGCGGCCACTGCCTGCTGAGCGGCGCTGGCGATCGGGTTCTCGTAATGCAATCCTGAATTGACCAGCGTCTCCCAGGTCCTGGTCAGCGCGGTGAGAGCTGCAATCAGGTCAGCATCCTTCAGACTGCGATCGGCGCGGACACTCTTCGACAGAGCGTAGGTCAGCCCCATGATCAGATGTTCGTGCTGGTAGAGAAACTGGTCTTCGACCTCCACCTCTACGAAGAGGTCCGCCGGATTCAGATCTCTCAAGCTGCGCGGTTTTTCGTGCGCGCGAGCTTGCTGCAGATACACGCAGTCGCTGGGACAATCGAGCGTCACCTCGCGCTGCTCGCCACAGCATTGCGGGCAAATACGGCCGTGGATGGCCGGGCAGAAGCGTTTCTCCTTACGTTTTTCGCAGATCGCACAACTCAAGAGGCAAGTCTCCCAAAAATCGCTATGAAGCTCATTATGACATCAACGCGAGCAAGAAAAATCCCGGTGGATCGCGGTCCTCGCGTTGCCTCTCCCTTGGCAAAACGGGCCATTTCGGGAGCTCAACCCGCTCTCGAAGGCGGTTTTTGCGGTTATTTTGGAGTTGGGTGTCAAGAAATCCGCATAAAATGCGGCTGAAACGTAACTTTTCCACAGAATGCTGGTATAAGATAGGCCACACCGTAGGAAAATCTCAGAAAATTTAGAGGAGGCTTCATGGCTTCAGGTTTGACCAAGACGCAACTCGTCCGCCATCTGGCGGAGAAGCTCGAGACCAACAACAAGACCGCAGCCGCATTTCTTGAACAGCTTACCGACGTCGCCGTTAAAGAGACCAAGAAGAACGGTATCTTCGTGATCCCCGGACTCGGCCGCCTGGTGAAAGCTCATCGTAAGGCCCGCCTGGGACGTAATCCTCAGACTGGTGAACCCATCCAGATCAAGGCCAAGACCGTGGTGAAGTTCCGCGTCGCCAAAGCAGCCAAGGACGCCATCGCCCCCAAGAAGTAGTTTTTGTTTCCGCTCTGTGTGAAGGCCGGCTGAAAAGCCGGCCTTTGGTGTTTGCGGCGCCGATTTCATTCTTTGCGTTCCTTGCGGAATCCTTGGCGAACTTTGCGGTTTAAGGTTCTGTTCCTGCGACGGAGATCAAAAGGCTTAACCGCGAAGGTCGCAGAGGATTCCGCAAAGAGCGCAAAGATTTTCGAAGCAGAAACACTCTGGAAGAGCGCCCGATTTTGACATCGCGCCGCTGGACACCTAACATTCGGTAGCCTCAAGGCCGCCGTCCCTGTTCGCCGTCCCTGAGCTCGGCCAAAGATAAATCTCTCGAAAGAAAATCAGGGAAAGGGGGCCTTGCATGTTGGAGATTCAAAGCAAGCGCATCGAGCCCGACATTCTTGTAGTGGCGATAGCCGGCAGAATCACCATGGGCCGGGAGTGCAAACATCTGGAGTGGACCACCGACAGCCTCATACGAGAGGCGCACCGAAAGGTCGTCTTTGATCTGGCCGGCGTCACCCACATCGACAGCACCGGAATTGGAATCATCATGATGTCCGCCGGACAGCTTAAAGAGGTGGGGGGACAGCTGCGCGTGTCGGGCGCGACCGGCCACGTGGAAGAAGTATTGAAGATGACGAATGTAGATAAAATCGTCGGGCTGCATCCCAGCGTAGATGCTGCCGCCGCATCTTTTTGAAGCGGATGGGTGCCCCATTCATTCGCGTTCTTTGCGAATGAGTGGGACGGATCATCCGCGCACGAGGAGGAAATCCCCAGAAAGAGGGGTCCGTGGAATCCCACCCTTCGAAAAGCGCGAAGGGTGGGGCACCCATCCGATTTTTGGTTTCTTTCGCTCCTTCGGAGCTTGCTCGATGGTTTGCAATGTCCCCGGGCTTACGCCCGGGGCTTCATTCTTTTCGCCGCTTCGCGGCTCTCGATCTGGTTTATCCCAATCTTTTTTGAGCACGGCGGCGTCCGTCGAGGCCCCATACTTGCCCGGCATCGGCGACGAAAAAAATTATGAACAGAAAAAGCAGAGGGAGGTGGTCGAGTTCGGCGCCGAAGTAGCGCCACACGGAGATTCCCTGCCCCGGCTCCCACCAGGTGGCGAGAGTGAGGCTGAGCATGTGCATAGCGCCCAGCACCGACGCTGGCCGTACCCAGATTCCCAGCAGCAGGCACGCTCCAATAAACATTTCGACGGCTCCGACCAGATATCCGAAGAAAACAGCGTGCGGCAGCACGAGGTCGGCCAGGATCGGCTGATAAAAACTGACAGCGCCGCTCTGAATGAAGCCCTGGAGATACTGCTGGAACCCGCCATGGGTAAACTCGGAGCCGAAAATCTTGTACTGGCCGAAAAGCAGAAAGAAGGCGGACGTAGCGATCCGGATGACGGCAACGGTTTCGGGCAGGGCACCGGATATTTTGCGCATCGGAGTTTGTATTTTACCCGGACGTGAAACGCAAAGGGGACTCAGGAATCCGCGACGCCGGGTTCTATGCCGTGGAACCCGCGTTTAGCCGCCGGGCCCGTCATTGGTGACGTACTGCTCGAGCGAGTCAAGTTCGTGGCTGAGATCATCGATGCGCTGCTCCAGCAGGTTGCGGATGGAAAGCATGCCCAGAAGCTTGCCGGAATTGTCGACTACCGGCAGATGGCGGAAGTGACGTTCCAGCATGATGGCGAGCGCCTCGCCCGGCCGTGTGGAGATAGTCGCCAGCTCGACCGGAGTGGTCATCAGTTCCCGCACCGGCGTCGCCTCGGGATTGCGGCCGGTCAAGGAAAGCTTGCGCAACACGTCGCGCTCGGAAAAGATGCCGGCCACCCGGCCTTCGCTGTCCACCACACCCACCGCCCCGACATGCCGGTCGAGCATCAGGCGAATCGCATCCGCCGCGCTAACTTCCACCTGCACCGAGGCTACATCGGCATCGCAAAGTTCCAGGACGCTCATAGAGGACTCCTTGGTAGGGCTAGGCCCGCTCGACGATCACGGAGAATTCCGCATTATGACCTGCGCGGCACGGGTGTCAAGGAGATTCATCACAGGTCTCATCCTAATTTTGGATTGGCGTCATTAGCGTAAAAACGCAGCCACGGATCTCACGGATTTCCACAGATCTAAAGAGAAAAAAGAGGATTTGATCGTGTGAATCGGTGAAATCCGTGGCTGTCTTTTCTCATTTGATTTCGTTTTTGAACACCCCGCCGTCTTTCATCACAAAGGTCACGGCGCCGAGGGCGTTGATGTCGCGCAGCGGATCGCCGTTGACGGCGACGATATCGCCGTAGGCGCCGGGAGCAATCACCCCGATCTGGCCGGTCATATCCAACATTTCGGCTGCCCGCGAAGTCGCGCTCTTGATGATTTCCATTGGCGCCATGCCGAACTCCGCCATGCGGGGAAACTCCTGCGCCATCGGCTCGGTCCAGAGGATGCCGCCGATGTCGGTGCCGAAAACGATTTTCACGCCCGCCTTCAGCGCCTTCTGGAACGAGACTCCATGGTCCGAGGCGCGCTTGCGGTCGCGCTGGCCTGCGGGCGTGTCGGCCGGCGCCCAGTCGTGATAATAGGCAGCCAGCGTGGCGCAGTACCACGTGCCTTGCTTCACCATCTGCGCAATCTGCGCGTCGGTAATTTCGAGGCCATGTTCAATGGAGTCGCAGCCGCCATCCAGGGCGCGCTGCAAGCCGATTCCGCTGTAGGCGTGGCAGGCAACCTTCCTGCCCCAGCCGTGGGCTTCGTCCACGATCGCCTTCAGTTCTTCCACAGTGAGAGTCGGCTGCGAGACCAACTCGCCATTCTTTCCCACCCAGGAACGGTGTGTCATGTAAACCTTGATCCAGTCGGCGCCGTGGTCAAGCTGTTCACGCGCCGCCTTGCGGGCCTCGACTGGCCCGTCGATGATTTGTGCGCCTTTGGGCATGTCGAGTTCAGGTGCGTAGCCTTCGAGGTTGTAGCCACCAGTCGTCGAAATCGCGCGGGTAACGACGAGCAGGCGGGGCCCGGGAATATATCCGCCTTCGATCGCTTCTTTGATTCCGACGTCGCCGTAACCCGCGCCTTCAGTCTCGAGATCACGCAGTGTAGTGAAACCCTGCTCCAGGGCGCGGCGAGCGGAAACCGTGGCCCGCGCGGCCCGAAACGCCAACGGATATTTCAGGATGTTGGCATCGTAGCCTCCATGGGCCGGATCTTCTCCCTGGAGAAAGATGTGAGTATGAGAATCGATCAGGCCGGGCAATACCGTGACATGGGAGAGATCGATGGTGGTTGCGCCTGCGGGAATTTTCGCGGTTGCGGCGTCCGCAACGCTCTCAATGCGATTGCCGCGGATCACGATGATTTGATCCCGCCGAGGCTGATCAGACTTACCGTCTATGAGAACTCCGGCGCGAACGACGATGACGGGCGGAGCAGTCTGGGAAAGGACACATGGGGCGAGAGCAAACACTAAGACCAGTGTGAGTAGAGAACGCAATGACCACCTCTTCGCTTCGGGTGGGCATGATACATCATCTGTTTGTCGACAGCTTGACGGAGCGTGCAGGGGCGGGTCTCTGACCCGCCTGGCCGAGCCAAGTTCGGCGGACTGAAGGTCGGAAATGGCCAGTTGGGCGCGGGCGAGTCGCCCGCGGCTACACAACATCAAGCGCCGATGACCGCGTCGGCTTCGATTTCTACCAGCATTTCCGGGGAAATCAACGCGCTTACCTGCACCATCGACGTCGCCGGGCGGATATCTTTGAAAAACTCTCCATGCGCCCTGCCAACTTTTTCCCACTCGGCGATGTTGATCACGTACATGCGGGTGCGGACGACATCTTTCAATGTCGCGCCCGCCTTCGACAGAGCCGATTCGATGTTTTTCAAAGTCTGGATGGTCTGCGCCCGGGCATCGCCTACGCCAACGATTTTGCCGTCCGGGCCAGTGGCGGTAGTGCCGGACACGTGCACGGAAGACCCAACCTTGACTGCACGAGAGTAACCGACAATTGGTTCCCACTGGACTCCGCTCGAAATATTGGTTCGCTGCATTTTGCCTCCGTAAATCATTGTATCCGCGATGCGAACCTTCGGAGTTAGCAGCCAACCACCTCGTCTGCCAGCAACGATCTACAGCAAATCAGGCATGAAACCTTTCGATCTCCGGTGGGTTCTAACTAAATAGGAAATATCGATTTGACGAACTTACAAAAGTCACTTGCCTTGGGCATGAAGGTGAGGTTAAGTAGGGAGAATTAAGTGCTGTCACCAACCCCGCGTCACACGGGGTTTTTAGGTGGAGGTGAGATCCAGAATGATTCCGGAATCGCATCCCTTGCAGCAGTTGTTCATCGAACTCGTAGGCCGCCACTATGCTGAGGAGATTGGACTGCGCGATCCTCAGATCGTGAACTATGTCGCCCACCTGATGGCCGAGTTTTGCGATGCTGAGGAATTATTCAGCATCCGCAATGCCGAGGGCCGGCCCCTGACCGATGTCGGCGAGATGCTGGTGGAATCAAATCCTGTGTTCGGACCCGCGCCTTCCTTCGATCGCGAACGCCAGGTTCGCAAACACATCGGCGACTACACTCTTTTCTTTACCGGCATGTTTCCCGAGAGCATCAACCACTTTCGTCTGCGCCACAACCGTCTGGAGAATTTTGTCGACTGGATGAAGGCAGGCAAGGAAAGCTATTACATCGTTTCCAAATTTGAGCACTTCGAATATGCGAAGGTGGCCCCGCTCTTCGCCAATCTCTCGCAGAACTTCGAGCAGTGCGTGTACGGTCTCAACCTGGTGAAGAACGACCTGCAGGAGATGCAGCATCCGCTGGTGCAGCGGACCACTGAATTGCTGATGTAGAAATCTCCTTGTCATCCTCAGCGGATTGTCATCCTCCCAAGACTGTCATCCTGAGCGGAAGCGGCCCATTCGCTCGCGAATGGGCCGGCGTAGTCGAAGGACCCCTATAAGCTTGGCTATTGCTGGAATATTTCGGTATTTTCCTCTTGCGGATTTCGGCAGCACACCCGTAAAGCTCATAGAGGTCCTTCGACTGCGCGAAGCGTTTCGCGAAGCGAAACGAAACGCTTCTCTCCGCTCAGGATGACAATGGGAAGACTCTTACGCTCCGGCGGCTTGGCCCTTGGCCAGCTTGCGATCTGCCTTGGCAGCGTACATCTGGTGATCGGCGCCATCGAGCAGATTGTCGAGTGTTTTTCCTTCCGCCCACTCCGCGACCCCGATGCTGAGACTCAACTCGAAGTTTTCCAGGTGTCCCGCCTTGTTCCAGTCGGCCAGGCCCCTTCTTATGCGATCGACCACGTGCCTGGCATCGGGACATGAAGTGTCGGCCAGAATGATCAGGAATTCATCTCCGCCGTAGCGAAATACGGCATCCGATCCGCGGACCGAATGCTTCAGCAGCGCCGCCGTATTGGCCAGGACTACATCGCCAGTGAGGTGGCCGAAGCGGGTGTTCACAGCTTTGAACTGGTCCACATCGATCAGCATGAGCGTGAGCGGCTTCTTGGACCGCCGAGCCTGACTCATGAACCGGGTCGCCATCTCCTCGAGAGACTGACGGTTGTAAATCTCAGTCAGGGGATCGGTGAAAGATTGCTGCTGCACCAGTTCCTGCTGGATGGTCCGCGAGATCAGTTCTTCGCGCAGGCGGCGGAGTTCCACGCGCCGCGACACCAGGTAGGTGTTCAGCAAGGTCAACAAAGCCACCAATCCCAGAACCAGGGGACGGGATACGCTGATTTCAAAGTGAATATTGCCCTGCTTGAGAAAAGCCGCGGGAAAAACCACCGCCAGGAGTCCGGCGCCGACCATCAGGCCGGTTAGAGACACGATCAGCCATAGTTCTCCGTCCCGCTTTTCAAGCTGCGAGAGTTGCTGGCTGACCCGTGCGAGAACGCCTTCGGTTTGGTTATGCATCCGCGATCGCTACGAACACTTCGATCTAGCGTCACAGTTTAACTTCTTCTAATGTTCCGCGCCCCGGTACGAAAGTAATGAAGGGAGGCGGAAATGGGCCCTGTAGAGTGGGCGCGAGAAGAATGACTTCGAGTCAGATAGGGCTGCGCCAGAAGAACCAATCCTAAGCCAGCTGGTGGTTGTCGCTCTGCTATGCGAAACTGTTGGCCTGCGGCGTTTTAACGGGCCCTTAGCTCAGCGGTTAGAGCAGTGGACTCATAATCCATTGGTCCCAGGTTCAAATCCTGGAGGGCCCACCAAACAAAACCGCGCCTTTGGCAAAGAATCCCACCCTGCCGTTACCGGGTCCCGGCGGGATCCAGATCGATTGCGAAATCATCTATGTCTCTGTCGATCGTGGCTTCGATCGATTGCAATCGGTAGCCACGGACGGCGGCGATGATTGCGTATTTGCCGGTGGGAAGATTGGCGAATTCGAAATGGCCATCATGGCCGATAACAGCAATCTGGCCGTCCGGGCTGCGGTCGGCTGAAATGGTCACGTGCATTCCGTCAGCCACTGCCGCGCCGTCAGTGAGCGTGACCCTTCCACGCAGTCGATGGCCGGGAATGATCTGGATATCGCCGACATTTACTTCTTCGCTGTCTCGCGTGGTGGTGCACTTCACAGGATCAGTTGCGCCGAACGCTCTGATCGCTTCCATCTTGCCGTAAACATACCAGTCCACGGGCGTGGGCACATTGGGTATGACGAAGGAGCCATCCTCCTGCGTACCAATGCGGATTTCGTCGTAAGGGTTTCCAACGACATTGAGCTTGTTATCGAACCCGCCTGTGTTCTGCGCGATCAAACCGACCTCGGCGCTGGCCACGGGTTTGCCATGATTTACCAGACGGCCGCGAATCAACGCGCCATCAGAAACTGTGATGGTCTCGCGTCCTGCTCCGGTGGGTACCGCGATCAGCTTGGTCGCCATACCCCGAGCCTCCACCTGGAGCAACATGCCCGTCGCCTTCTCGCGGTAGGCGAGTTCAAACTCTCCTTTTGAGTTGGTGACCGCAATGGGTTCGAGGCCCGGTATCTTATCCCCGTAGTACGGGGTGCCGCCGCGGCGACTCCTTTCGGTTCCACTACGGCCGCGCGTAACGGCCGGCCGTGCTGATCCACCACCCGGCCACGGACGACGCGACCGGGATCATCAACCGGCGCTCGTGGCGCAAGGGCTGCCGCTTCAGCTGGTCCACGAGAAGGGTCGACTCTTTCGACGAACGCGGCGGTGTAGCCATCACGGACCACTAGCAGATCAAACCAGAGATCGGAATCGAGATTCTTGATGGCGAACGAACCAGTTCGATCTGTGACGGTGCGTTTGCCACAGTCCCGGTAACAGCTCGGGCAATAGACGCTGTAGCCGGTTTTTGCACCGGCGTGGTAGATCATCACGGTGGCATTTTCCAGTGGCTGGCCCAGCTTGTCTGTCACTTTGCCGGTAAGGGTGACGCGGTCGGAAGCGAAAGAGATCGATGCGGCGACAAGCAGACTTGCGATCAGGAGTCGGTTACGCATTGCAGGCTTCTCCCGAAAGGAATTACGCCCATCGAGATTTTACCGCAATGAAGTGACCTAGGAACGCCTTCTTCCGGCTTCTCAAAGCCCGGCTGGGGGTAGATCACAAGGTCACGTAAACCGGCGGCGGCCCAACTCCACTTAGTGGCCGCTCTCCGGCAAGGCCCATACGAAGACCACGCTGCCGTTGCCGGTCAGCACGTATTGTCGTTTGTCCAGTTCGTAGGTCATTGGCGAAGTCTGCATACGGGCGCCAGTGCCGGCGTGCCAGAGAGTTGTGCCGGTGGCGGTGTCGAGCGCGAGAACGTTGCCGGTATTGTCTCCGGTAAACGTCAGGCCCGAGTTGGTGGTCAGCACGCCGCCGAAGGCGTCGCCCCCAATTTCGTGGCTCCAGCGAATCTTGCCGGTCTGGTAGTCGATGGCCTCGATGACGCCTTTACTCCAGACGCCATAGTCCGCGCCGGCCCAGCCGTAGGTGCCGTCTGCGGGCTTGGCAAAGTAGATCGACCAGCTGGGATGGGCTGAGACTATGAACAGTCCAGTCTTGGGATCGAAACTGGGCGAACGATAGTTGGTGAGTCCGCCTTCGTCGGGCGCGATCACCCGGCCGTCGGGGGCCGGTTCTTTGTCGGGATTGGGAATCGGGCGTCCCTCTTTATCGATACCCAGGGCCCAGTTCACTGGACCGTAAGGTTGCGGTCAGAAGGTTCTTTCCGTTGGTCCGGTCGAGCACGAAGAAATAGCCGTTGCGCGACGTCTGCATCAGCATCTTTCGCGGCGCTCCGCCAAAATCGGCGTCGACCAGGACAGGGGTTTCGACCGCGTCCCAGTCGTGGGTGTCATGCGGAGAAACCTGGAAAGCCCAGGCCAGTTTGCCGGTGTCGGGATTGAGGGCCACGATGGAGCAGGTATAGAGATTATCGCCGGGCCGGGTTTTGCCGGTCAGCACCGGCGTCGGATTGCCGGTCCCCCAGTAAATCAGGTTCAGGTCGGGATCGTAGGTTCCGGTCATCCACGTCATGCCGCCCGAGGCCGAGTTCGGAGTGCCCAGGGGAGGCGTACTGTCCCACTGCCATTGCGTCTTGCCGGTCTCGGGATCGATGGACCGCAGGTAGCCCGGCAGGTTGTCGAAGTCTCCGGAGACGCCGACGATCACGTGATCGCGCACCACCAGGGGCGACATGGTGGTCCAGTATCCCTTTTCCACATCGGCGATCTGAATATTCCAGCGGACTTTGCCGTCCTTGGCGTTCAAAGAAATCAGGTGCGCATCCGGAGTGGTAAAGAACAACCAGTCCCGGTACATGGCGACGCCGCGATGCCCGATGTGGAGCCCTTTATTGGGAGGATAGGTGTAATGCCAGATCTGATGGCCCGAACGCGCGTCTACCGCCCAGACATTGTCCGGCACGGTGAAATACAGGATGCCGTTGACCAGAAGCGGCGAAGACTTCAGGGCCGCTTGCTCACCAGTTTGAAACGCCCAGGCCAGGGTCAGCGAGGGAACGTTCTGCGGAGTAATCTGGGTCAATGGACTGTGGCGCCTGCCGGAATAATCGCCGTGATAGGTCGGCCAACTGTCGGCGGGCGGTTTCAAAATCGTCGCCGGATCGAGACCCTGCGCCAGAACGCGGCCAGAAAACAGAACGGTCGCTAAGAGCACGAAAAGTTGAAGTGCTTTGTGGAAGTGACTTGTGCTTTGCAATCCGGTTCGCTCCTAACGCAGGGTTTGCAGGTAAGCCATAAGGTTGTGAACGTCGTCGTCTCTGTATTTTCCCAGTAACTCGACATGAGCTTCAGCGGGCGCGTTGATCGTGTACTTGATCGAACCAGCCGGCCAAGACTGATACCAGCCCGACTCGTCGGTCAGCCCGATGGTGAACTCATCCTGAAAGGCGAGTTTGCCAGACACCGTCTGGCCGGACGGCAGGGTAACGGCTACGGTGGCGGGAGCGTCACGGGGATAGAGCATCCGCTTTTCGAGTTCCAGTCCTTTATAACGCCTGGCTACGCCGGCCAGGTCGCCAGTCGGGGAGTGGCAGGTCGAACAGGTCCCGGTCCCATTGAAATACTGCCGGCCGGCCTCGACGTTGCCGGTTTGAAGATCGCTGACCGAGACACCTCGCCGTCCGCCGGGATGTGCTTCGAATTTCTGTTTCTGGGCGTGAAGGAAGGCGGCCAGCTCGGTAATCTGCTGGGGAGGAAGCCTGAAGGCCGGCATACCTTTTTCGGGGCGGCCGTTGCGCACGACCGCGCCAATCTTGCTGCCTCCCACGTCGCTCGCAACCAGGTCTGAATCCATCAGGTCCGGGCCGGTTTCCCCGCCGCCGCCGTCGCGCCCGTGACAAAATGCGCAATTCTGAGAGAAGAGAGCCTTGCCGCGCTCTACCACGGCGGGTGAACCAGACTGCGAGGCAGGCGTTGCCGGTCTGGTCTGCGCACTCAAGAACGGAAGGACGGTCAGCACGGCCCCGGTCACGACGACTTTGATTGGGAGGCTGAGGGATGAACCTTCTGTCGAAGGTGTCATCAAACGCAGGATGGATTGAAAACGGCTCACGATATCCCCTTTGGACTATCTCAACAGAAAACGCAGTCTAGTCCCCGGAGCGCCGGACTGCAACGGTGTAGCCTCAGGGGTAGCATCCTGATTCGGATTTCTACCACGGAGGCACGGAGACACGGAGAGCCCCAGAAGGCCCGGCAAGACCCTTGTCTTATAGTTCCAGCTTATTCACGTTTCTCTCTGTGGCTCCGTGGTGAAAGACGCAGACTGGGACAAACAGCCTTGGGCCTCCCCATTTTTCCTGTTCGGATGTACACTCGGCGGTCTATGGACAAATTATCGATCGACAAACTGTCGCGACGCACGATGCTGAAGGGCGCCATCTCCGGAGTGGCTGCGGCTTCGGTCACTTCCATGGCGTGGTCAGAACAGACCGCCGCCCCGGTGCCGCGCAAAGGCCGGATCAAGCAGTCGGTTTCCCGCTGGTGTTACAAGGACACTCCGCTCGACCAGCTCTGCGCCTACGCCGCACAGATCGGCCTGAAGGCTGTCGACCTGCTCAATCCCGACGAATTCGAAGTGCCGCGGCGCTACGGATTGGTGTGCAGCATGGGTTACGCGGGCGGCGGGGACATCGCCAACGCTATGAACCGGGTGGAAAATCACGCCAAGATCGAGGAAGGGTTCCGCAAAAACATTCCCTTGGCGGCGAAAGCCGGGGTGCCGAACGTGATCACATTTTCCGGCAACCGGGCCGGCATGTCGGACGATGAGGGCGCGAAGAACACCATCATCGGGCTCAACCGGGTCAAGAAGATTGCCGAGGACAATGGCGTCGTCATCTGCATAGAGTTGCTCAACAGCAAGGTGAATCACAAAGACTACATGTGCGATCACACTGCCTGGGGAGTGCAGGTGGTCGAGGCCGTGAACTCGCCGCACGTGAAGCTGCTCTACGATATTTACCACATGCAGATCATGGAAGGAGACCTGGTGGCGACCATTCAGGCGAATATCCAGTGGCTCGCTCACTTCCATACCGGCGGCGTTCCCGGCCGGCATGAACTCGACGGGACGCAGGAAGTGCAGTGGGATGGCGTGATGCGGGGCATCGCAGCCACGAATTACCAGGGCTACGTGGCGCATGAGTTCGTGCCCACGCGCGATCCCCTGACGTCGCTGCGGCAAGCCGTGGATTTGTGCGACGTGTGAGGCCAGTCGTCAGTCGTCGGGCTTCAGTCGTCAGCGAAGGCGTTCAGGGTTAGCTGACGACCGACGACTGACTCTGTGAGATAATTTTCTTTCACCGGTTGCGAGGAAATGCATGGCTGAGCACACCGTCTTCTGCGTCAAGTTGAAAAAGGAACTGCCCGGTCTGGATGAGCCTCCTTTCGACACGGAGCTGGGCCAGAAAGTTTACGAAAACGTCTCCCTCGAAGCATGGAAGGGGTGGACGGAGTTCTGCAAGATGCTGCTCAACGAATATCGCCTCAACCCGGCTCGCCGTGAGGACCAGGCGGCCATCGTCAAGCAGATGGAGCAGTACTTTTTCGGTGAAGGCGCGGCCCCGCCGAAAGAGTACGTGCCCCCCGCCTCGAAGTAAGCTCAATCCAAGCCCTCACGAACCTGGATTACCTCTGAGTTACTGCCCTGATTTTTGTGCAATTTTCATCACCCCGTAACAATCTGTTTCTAGACTTGAGGTGATGAGTCCTGCCTTTTATGACACGCTCATTCTCTCTGACCTGCACCTTGGGTCGGAGATCAGCCGCGCCGAGCAGGCCACGCGAATGCTGCGGGAGAACCGGTTCCGGCGCCTCATCCTGCTGGGAGACATTTTTTCAGACCTGAACTTCGGCCGCCTGACCAAGCCACACTGGAAATTCCTGGGTTACATCCGCAAACTTTCCAATCCCAAGCGCGGGATCGAAGTGGTCTGGGTGGAAGGCAACCACGATCGCGGGTTGAGCGACATTATGTCGCACCTGGTCGGCGTAAAGGTCTACGAAGAGTACGAGTGGGAATTTGCGGGCCACCGCCATCTCGCCATCCACGGCCACCAGTTTGACCGGTTCGCGGTCAACAATATTGTGCTCAGCACCTTGGGAACGCTGGTGCATCTCTATCTACAGAAGCTCGACTTCAAGGGCAAGGCGTTCTCGCGTTTTCTGGATCGCCTCAATGCCCGCTGGCTGCGGCTCTCCGCGAAGGTGGCCACGGGAGCGATCCTGCATGCCCGGATGCGCCATGCCGACCGGGTCTTCTGCGGCCACACTCACCAGGCTCAATTCATCGAACGCGACGGCGTGGCCTACTACAACTCCGGCAGCTGGACGGATTTTCCGCCGACCTACCTGACCATCGACTCCGAGGGAGTTCGCATTCATGAGTACCATGAACCGACGCAAAAGGATCGACCGGCAGAAATCGATTCCCAGCTGACTGAACTCTCCGACGATTCAGACCTGCTCGAAGAAGCCGAATACCAGAACGCGGGCTGAAACAGCCGGTCTCTCGCCAGCATCGAAAATCAGTGTTCGCGTTGAAAACGATAAGGCCCGCCGCGCGCGAGCGCAAAGGCCTCCGCCACCTTCAGGAAGGCGCGAGCCGCGTGCGACAGGCTAGCGGCCTGGCGATAGACCAGCCGAAGTTTCCGGTGCAGACGAAGCTCGCGCACGGGAATGTGGACCAGTTCGCCACGGGCCAGTTCGCTTTCCACGCTGATGGCGGGCAGCAGCGCGACCCCGTTGCCCATGGCCACGAAGCGTTTGATGGCCTGCAGCGTGGGTAGTTCGATATCCATGTGCAGGGGCGTTTTGTGGCGCTTGAATGCCTGGATCACCTTTTCGCGATAAGGCGAGGAGACGATGTGGGCCACGAACGACTCCGCACCCAGCTGGCGAATGCTGACCTGGGCTTCCCCCGCGAGCGGGTGGGTGGGCGGCACCACGAACAGCAGCTCGTCCAGATAGGCGACGACGGAATGCAGCTGCGGCTCTTGCGGATCGTAGGTGAGGACGCCGAGCTCTGCGTTGTGGCGCATCACGTCGCCGGGAATATGGCTGCCCAGCGAGCGCTGCACCGCGATGCGGATCATGGGATGCAGGCGGCGAAACTCCGCCAGCACCGGCAGCAGGTAAAGGGCGGTGAATTCGTTGGCCGCGATGCTCAACTTGCCGCGATTAAGCTGGCGCAACTCCCCGAGCGCCCCGGTGGCATCGTCGCGAAGGTTGAGCAGGCGCTCGGCGTACTCCTGCAGGACGCGCCCGGCATCGGTGAGCAGGCCGTCGCGTGACGAGCGGTCGAAGAGAGGTTCGCCCACATCTTCTTCGAGCTTATGAATCGACTGGCTCACGGCCGATTGGGTGCGGTGCAGCTTTTCCGCCGCTCGGGAGAACTTCCCCTCTCGCACCACCGCCAAAAAGACTTCCAGCTGTCCCAGGTCCATCTTTAAACCTCTTAAGCCAACTGCAAACTGTATTAATATATCTTATTAAGTAAGTATATCTAATATTAATTTCATAATTATAAGATTTGCTACCGCCCCGATTCCACGTAGCATGAAGCTCGCAGATTCAGGAGGGCCTCGACAAATGGAACGAGCACGGATCACGGTATTCGACACCACCCTGCGCGATGGCGAGCAGTCGCCGGGATGCAGCATGAGCGTGCAGGAGAAGGTGCGTCTGGCGCACCAACTCGATCGCCTGGGCGTGGACGTCATCGAAGCCGGGTTTCCCATCGCCTCCGATGGCGACTTCGCCGCGGTGCAGGCGGTTGCCGCAGCCATTCGCCGCCCCATCATCGCCGGCCTGGCCCGGGCCTGCGCGCCGGATATCGAGCGCGCCTGGCAGGCGCTTAAGGGAGCTGCCCGGCCACGCATCCATGTATTCCTTGCGACCTCCGATATTCATCTGCAGTACAAGCTGAAGATTTCACGCCAGCGCTGCCTGGAGCAGGCGCGCCATTCGGTTCGCCTGGCTAAGTCGTTGTGCGCCGACGTGGAATTTTCTCCCGAAGACGCCACTCGCACCGATCATGAATTCCTGTATCCAGGTCCTCGAGGCGGTGGTGGAGGCCGGAGCCACGACCCTTAACATTCCCGACACCGTCGGGTACAGCATGCCGACGGAGTTCGGCGAACTCATTCAAAGTATTCGACAGCGGGTGCGCGGCATAGAGAAAGAGAATGTGACGATCTCCGCCCACTGTCACAATGATCTGGGGTTGGCGGTGGCAAATTCGCTGGCGGCAATTGCTGCCGGGGCACGACAGGTGGAATGCACCATCAACGGCATCGGAGAGCGCGCGGGCAATGCTTCGCTCGAAGAAATCGTGATGGCGATGCGAGTCCGGCCCGACCGCTATGGCTACGAGACCGGCGTGGTGAGTGAGCAACTCTTTCCCGCTAGCCAGATGCTCAGCGAAGTGACCGGCGTGCCCGTCCAGCCCAACAAGGCGGTGACCGGGCGCAACGCCTTTGCGCACGAAGCCGGCATCCATCAGGACGGGATGCTGAAGAACCCGCTGACCTACGAAATCATGACACCGCGATCAGTCGGCGTGCCGGATTCCACGCTGGTGTTGGGCAAGCACTCCGGGCGGCATGCGCTGGGTCTGCGCTGCGCCCAACTGGGATTCCAGTTCGATCGTCGCGAGCTGGACGAAATCTATCGCCGGTTCGTGGTGCTGGCGGACAAGATCAAGCACGTGGAAGAGCGTCATTTGTTGGAGTTAATTCAGCAGGCGCGTGGGACGATGACATTCCGGGGAGCGAGTGCCTCGCTTGCAAATCAGTTGTCATCCTGAGCTGAATCAAGCCGGGTTGTCATCCTGAGCGAAGGCGGCCCATTCGCTTGCGAATGGGCCGGCGTAGCCGAAGGACCCCTATCGCCTTCGCGGTTGCCGGAATATTTGGGTTTGTTCCACTCGCAGATTTCAGCAATACACCCGCAAAGCCTGTAGGGGTGCTTCGACTCCGCGCCGGCTTCGCGTTGCGAAGCTGCCGCTCCGCTCAGGATGACAGGGTTTCCTCGGAGGCACTTCCGCCATACAATAAAGCCCCATGCTGCTCAACCTCACGGCTCTGCCCGGCGACGGTGTCGGACCGGAAGTTACCGGCGAAGCCGTCCGCGTTCTGGAAACGATTGCTGAAACCTTTGGCCATAACCTCATCGTCACCCGCAAACCGGTCGGGGGCGCCGCTCTTCTTACCAGCAAAGACCCGTTGCCTGCAGACACGCTGCAGGCTTGCCTGACGTCCGGAGCGGTGTTGCTCGGAGCGGTCGGCGGTCCGTCGTTCGACAGTTTTCCCAGCCATTTGCGGCCGGAGAGCGGGCTGCTGCGTTTGCGGCGCGAACTAGGGGTGTTTGCCAATCTGCGGCCGGCGGTATGCTTCGCCGGGTTGGAAGACTCCTCTCCGCTGCGAGCGGAGCTGGTCCGCGGCACCGACGTCATGATCGTGCGGGAACTGCTGGGAGGCATTTACTTCGGGGAGCCTCGCAATACGACGGGCGCGCCCGGCAATCGGGTGGCGATCGATACCATGCGCTACGGCGAAGCCGAGATCGAGCGCATTGCGAAAGTGGGATTTGAGCTGGCGCGGTTGCGGCGCCGCAAGCTAACTTCCGTGGACAAAGCCAATGTTCTCGATTGCTCTCGCCTGTGGCGCGAGGTGGTAAGCCAGGTAGGGCAGCAGTATCCCGACGTCAAGCTGAACCACATGTATGTGGATTCGGCGGCCATGGCGCTGGTGGCGCGTCCCGCGGACTTCGATGTTGTTCTGACGGAGAATATGTTTGGCGACATCCTCTCCGACCAGGCAGGCGCCGTCGTGGGGTCGCTGGGCATGCTGGGCTCGGCCAGCATTGGTGGCGCAGTCGGCCTCTACGAGCCGGTGCATGGCTCGGCGCCCGACATCGCGGGACAAGGCATTGCCAATCCCGTGGGCGCGATTCTGGCCGCCGGGATGCTCCTGCGTTACTCTTTCAAGCTCGACGCCGAATCTGCCTGCGTTGAGGCTGCTGTGGGGGATGTACTGGCGAAGGGCTACCGCACCAAAGATCTGGCGAAGGCGGGAGAAAGCTTCCTCAGTACATCCGCCATGGGGCTGAAGATCGCCGAAGCGGTGCGCGAGCGGGCGAAATCCGCCGGGCAGAAGGCGAGCTGAGCTTCACTCCATAATTGGAACCGGTCGCGAGATTTCCACAAAGTTTTTTCTGCCTGAACCGCTGCGCTCCGGATCTTCGGGAGTAGGATTCTCTAACAATATATTCTTCCGCCCGAGAGGAGGCAGAAATGCTCTCCAAATGCGCCAACCCGGGCTGCACGGCGACTTTTCTTTATCTGCATCGAGGAAAGCTGTTCCGCCTGGACACCAGCGTCGAAGTTCTCTCCCATGCTTCGGTTCGCGAAATGTCAAAATGGTCGCGACACATCGAATTTTTCTGGCTGTGCGATCAATGCGCCGTGGAGCTGACGCTCGGCTACAACAAAGCGACTGGAATCACAGTCGTGCCACTGCCTAAGGAAGCAGGGCTGGCAGCCTCGGTCTCATAGTTTGTTCCCGCGCGAAGCGATGGGGAAGTAGCGCCGGCGCTGCCAAAAACTCACGCTACCTGCTGCTGCTTTTCCAGCATCGAGAGGAATTCGCGGGTAAGCTGTTCGTCCCAGTATCCCGAGCGCGCTTCTTCGCGCATGGTGATGGCGGCTTGCTCATGGCTGAGCGCCAGCTTGTAGGGTCGCGCCGTCCGCAGGGCATCGTACACGTCCACCACCTGCAGCACGCGCGCCAGCAGCGGGATCTCGCCCCGGTGCAGGCCGTCGGGATAACCGCTGCCGTCGGAGTGTTCATGATGACTGCGAATAATCGGCAGCACCAGGCGCAGCGACTTCAGCGGCCGGCAGATGGTCTCCCCGGTAACGGGATGCCGTTTCATGACGACCCATTCTTCCGGAGTGAGGTTTGTTCCCTTCTTGAGGATTTCATCGGGCACGGCGATCTTGCCCAGATCGTGCAGATATCCGCCGCGGCGCAAGGCCACGACCGATTCAGGATCGAGGCCCAGGTGCCGTCCCAGGTTGCTGGCATGGCGCGCCAGGCGATCGCAGTGCCCCTCGGTATAAGGATCGCGGCTTTCCACGCTCAAACCCAGCGTGCATAACACCGATTCCGCGGTCTCCAGTTCGTCGGTGAACTCTTTGAGCTTGAGCAGCGATTTGACCCGGGCAAACAATTCTTCCGGGAAAATCGGCTTGTGCAGAAAGTCGTCGGCTCCCGACTCGATTCCCAGCAACCGGTCCTGACGATCGGTCAGGCCGGTAATCAGAACGAAGGGGATCAGGCGCGTGGCCGGGTTCTCTTTGAGTTCCCGACACAATTCATATCCCGATTTACCCGGCATGACCACATCCGAAAGAATCAGGTCGGGAGGGTTGCGCAGGATTTCAGCCTCGGCGTGAATCGCATCCGGAACCGCTATGACTTCATAGCCGCGCGTGGCCAGCAGCTCCTGCATGAGTCCCATGATGTCCTGGTTATCGTCGACGACCAGGATTCGCGGCGCAGGGCGGCGGGTCAACACTTCACCCATCTCCCGGTAAGATACGGGTCGGGAAGAAATGGTTGTCGGTAGTTTCTGCGGGCGTTTCATCGCAGCCGGGAGGCAACGGCTTCTTATTGTAAACGATTTCACGGGCAGCACAGCACATCAAACCCGTCCTTCCCGATTCGGAACAAAATTGCGATTCGTGTGTCGTGCGTCCTTGTCCTTGGGATTCGCGGATGTTTAGGCTGGCAGCGTGCACCGGTTCATGTTTGTCACCCTTCTCGATATTGCATTCCTCACGCACTCCGCAGCGGGCGCAGCGAAGCCACACGTCATCGCTTTTGGCAAATGGACCCCGGTCAAGTGGTGCGTGGGACCGAACGAAGGCAAGTGTCTCGATCTGAAAGTGCGCGCGCTGTACGTTGACGGCCGCGCCCGGGAATCTACGCTCAATGCATCCCATGAGATCACTGAGCGGCTGTTCGTGGTTCGCCGCGCCTTCCGGGTGAACGATACTCTGCCCACCGATAAGGCGGCTGCGCCGGGCTGGGTTTGGCAACGTGGAGGATGGTTGCTGGTGGACCGGCTGACGGGCCGTATCTCATCGATCGCTCTGCCCGAATTCGATCCCTATTATTCCGCGGCCAGTTGGTACCGTGACTATGCCGCCTACTGTGGCGTCTCCGACGATGGCAAGAAACTCTTCGCCATCGTGTTCCAGGTTGGACGCCGCAAACCAGTTCTGAAAAAACCTCTGGGCGAAGCGGCAGGGGATGACGATCCCGACTCCGAGTGTCCGGCTCCGGTTTGGGAACGGCGGCCGGTTCGGGTCACTTTCGAGCCCGATGAAGACCAGAAGTCCACGTATTCGATACGCGGACATGCCGCGGATTTAGTGAACGATGACGACCCGGAAGAAGAAAAAGCTTCCCAGTAATTCGGCTGTCAGTTTTCGGTTTTCAACTTTCAGTTTTCAGTTCTTCCAGTTCTCAGGTGTTACTGACAGCTGATAGTTGCTCTAAGGCGTCCTCGCTTGAACTCGGCAGCTTTTCGGAAGGCTTCTTCGGCCTCGGCCGGCATGCCTTTCGCCTGGTAGGCCATTCCCAGGCCGGCTTCGGCTTCGGCATAGTTGGGTTGCAGGCGCAGCGCTTCTTGAAACGATGCGAGCGCGGCATCCGGCTGGTGCGCGCCGACGTAGGCAAGTCCGAGGAGGTAGCGGGTGGGAGCGGAATTGGGGTCGCGTTCCGCTTCCTGCTTCAGCCCCGGAATGGCCTGGCCAAAGTTCCCATGATTCAACGCCACGACCGGGTCTTGCGACGAACCATTTGATTCGGTCGCTCCCGTCTTCTGTCGCAAGTAACTGCCGGCAAGAAACAGCAGTACCGCGGTGCCCGCCACAGCGTAGTTGCGCATGCGCACCCGGGTCTCCGGCGGCAATGCGATAGTCCTGGCCAGCACCGCTCCGAGCGCCAAACCTGTCGCCAGGCCTCCCAGATGGGCGGCGTTGTCGATGCCGGCGCTCAGGCCGAAAAACAAGTTGTATCCGGCAAAACTTAGCAGACTCTTGAGCGTGGGCTTGAGCGCGTCCTTATGGATGGGAAGCTTCCCTAAGTAAAGAACGGCGATCAGCGCGCCTGCCAGCCCGAAAATGGCTCCGGAAGCGCCCGCTCCCACGGTCAGCGGATGCCACCACAGGCTGGCCAGGCTGCCGCCGATTCCGGTGGCGGTGTACACCAGCAGATAAGTCCAGCGATCGAAGATACGCTCGGCCAGCTGGCCCAGGTTCCAGAAGCACCACATGTTGAAGAGGATGTGAATGATCCCGATATGAACGTAGTTCGAGGTGAATACCCGCCAGGGCTGCGGTCCCAGCGACAGCGGCCCCCAGTTGGCGCCCCAGGTGACGAGCTGCGGCGTTGTAGGCTGCATCAGAGAAACGCCGGCGAGCGCCATCGCGACAAATACCGCGACATTGATTCCGAAGATAATTTTGGTCAGAGAAAACGCGGGGTTACTTCGGGCGGACGCGGCGGCATCCGCGGGCTCGACCGGGGCCACGGAACTCAGCGTGGAATTGCAATCCCGACAAAGCGGGCTGGCAGTGCCCATCGAGAAAGACGGCAATTCGCGACCGCAGCGGACACATTTCGGCATGATCACCTGACTACTCGCTAATCTCCCATCGTCTCGACCGGCGGCATTTCCTCTGCGACTGTCCGCGCGGTGACCTGGGCGCTGGTCACCAACGCCACCGAAGCTACCACAATGGCGCTGCCGGCCATGATGTAGGCGCTTACGCGCTCATGTAGAACGAGCCAGCCGAGAAACACCGCGACTACCGGATTCACATAGGCGTAAGTAGACACCTTCGAAGTCGGCACATGCCCGAGCAACCAGATATAAGCGGTGTATCCGACCCACGATCCAAAAACCACGAGGTAGAGCATGGCGGCAACTCCGCGGGTCGTCCACACGGTCCGGGACAGATCTCCAAGTGCGATAGCAACCAGAGAGTTCGCCAGACCCGCCGCGATCATCTGCCAGGCGGTGGCGGAAAAGGGATCGACGCCGGGTGACTTCCATTTCTTCGCCAAAACGGAGCCCAGCGCCCAACTGAATGACCCGCCCAGCAGGCTGATCGAGGCCCAGAACTGAACCCGGCCCAGGGCGCTGGTCGCCGACAGATCAGGCCACAACAATACCAGCAGCCCGGCAACGCCCAAGCCAAGTCCAATCTTGCCTCGCAACGCGATGTGGTGATCGCCCAGCAGGAGCGAATCCAGCACCAGGAACCAGAGCGGGGTCACGGCGATGATCAGCGCCGCCAGTCCGGTGGCCACGTGTCTCTCGGCGTACGCGAGGGTCAGGTTGCCGCCCACGAGCAGCAGGACGCCGACGACCGCCATCTGCCCCAGTTGCTGGAGAGGGTAAAGAATTTTTCGCCCGCGCAGTCCGCAAAACGCCAGCATAAATACGCCCGCGATCAGGAAGCGTATGCCGCACATCAAGGCGGGTGGAATGTGCTCGACCGCGATGTCAATTCCCAGATAAGTAGAGCCCCAGAAGAAGTAGACCAGCGCGAAGGCGATGACGACTGCGACGCGATGCTGGCGCTGGGACTCGGTCATGGCGTGTTTGCAGGAACTTAGAACATATCAGACGGTTCGGAGTGGCGATTGGATTCCGAACACGCTCGAGCATCTCTAATAACTGTGTCATCCCCACCGGAGCGAGCGCAGTGGAGGGATGACAGAAGTAACCAGGGGGTTACGCCAGCGCTTCGCTCAGGCTATAATGGACCAGGAATGTTGCCCGATGCGCCAACAAGCTCCCAACTCGCACCTGCCCGTGTGCTGGCTCGACTTTCTGGTCTGCCCGCGCCGTCATCTGGCAGTGCTGCCTTCGCAGGCGCGTCCCAGTTTGTTCGGTAGCGACTAGTTCTCCCATCCTCCCAACTGATGTGGCTTAAGGGCTAGATCCGCCTTTTTCGGCGCGACCGCCCGGCCGACGAATCAACGACTGACGATCGAGACTGACGACCGTTTTCCGGAGGATCCAATGACCACCAAGACTCTTGCAGGACCCAGAATCAAGACCGCCCTGCCCGGTCCCAACGCCAAGCGTGTTCTCTTGGGCGATGAGAAATATATCTCGCCCTCTTACACCCGATCCTATCCGCTGGTGGCCAAACAGGGCCGCGGGATCGTGATCACCGATGTCGACGGCAACGAGTTTTTCGACTTCTCCGCCGGAATTGCCGTGACCTCGACCGGGCACTGCCATCCCGAGGTGGTGGCCGCGATTCAGAAGCAGGCCGGCGAACTGATCCACATGTCGGGGACGGATTTTTACTACGAGAGCATGATTACGCTGGCGGAGCGCCTGTCGAAGATCGCGCCCATGCCCGGGCCGCACAAGATTTACTACGGCAACTCCGGCGCCGAAGCGGTCGAAGCGGCGCTCAAGCTGGCCCGTTACCATACCAGGCGGCAGAACGTGATTGCATTTTTCGGCGCCTTCCACGGACGCACCATGGGCGCGCTCTCGCTGACCGGCTCGAAGCCGCAGCAAAAACGCCGCTTCGGTACCGGGGTTCCGGGCGTAACCCACGTGCGCTATCCCGACGTTTACCGGGGTTGTGAAGGCGGCGCTCAAGATGCCGAGGCCTTTGCCCTCGGTTGTGCGCGCTTTATCGAAGACAAGCTGTTCAAGACAACGCTGGCGCCGGAAGAAGTGGCGGCCATTTTCGTGGAACCGGTGCAGGGCGAGGGCGGATACGTGGTTGCGCCCACGGTGTTCATGAAAGAACTGCGCCGCATTTGCGACAAGTACGGCATTCTGCTGGTGGCGGATGAAGTCCAGAGCGGAGCCGGCAGGACCGGAAAGTGGTGGGCCATCGAGCACACCGGAGTGCATCCCGATATCGTCTGCATGGCGAAAGGGATCGCTTCCGGAATGCCGCTTGGCATCACCATGAGCCGGGCTGACATCATGGACTGGGTGCCCGGTTCGCATGCGTCAACTTTCGGGGGCAATCCGGTTTGTATCGCCGCCGCTCTGGCCACGCTGGATGTCATCGAGAAAGAAGGATTGCTGGCCAATTCGACCGAGGTCGGCAACCACATGCTGAAGCGCATGGCGGACTGGCCGCGCAAACACAAACTGGTGGGCGATGTCCGAGGCCGCGGGTTGATGATCGGGGTTGAAATCGTGAAGGACAAGAAGACCAAGGAGTACGCCGCGGACGAACGCGACCGCATTATCGAGCTGGCGTTCGAGCGCGGAGTTCTGTTGCTGGGTTGCGGACCCAGCACGGTCCGCATCGCGCCGCCGCTGGTGGTCAGCAAAGACGAAGCCGACGTCGCGGTCGATGTGCTCGATGAGTGCATCGCCCTGGTCAGCAAGCACGGGTAGCAACGTGGTCACGATCCGATGGAGGACGGGCGTCCTCGCCCGTCTCACTCCATCACCGGGAACGCTGTCATGACAGGAACCATCGAATTCATCTATATCGCGCCTGCGGCCACTGCGCCCACGCTCTCAGTGAATGAGGCCCTTGCCATTCCCGGAGTCGGATTGGAAGGAGACCGCTACGCTTTGCGCACGGGGACGTTCTTCAAACCGGAACCGGACTACGAACTTACCCTGATCGAAGCCGAGGCCATCGAAGCCCTCAAGCGTGATTACAGCGTGGAACTCGCGCCGGGCGAGGCGCGGCGCAACCTGGTCACGCGCGGGGTCGCGCTGAATCATCTGGTGGGACGCGATTTTCAGGTTGGTGAAGTAAAAATCCACGGCATTCGCCTGTGCGAGCCCTGCTCTCACCTGCAGCGCTTGACCGGACAAAACATCATCAAAGGATTGATCCACCGCGGCGGACTGCGCGCGCAAATCCTCACGCAAGGCACAATCCGTATTGGAGATTCTCTAAGCTCATAAGGACTAGCACTTGTGGGTTTCTCCTTGACACCACAACTTCAGGGAGCGAAACTCAAAAATAGAGACCTCTCTAAATTTTTGCATGGATTCTTACTCCATCCTGGACAATGGTTCATCCCAGGCAGCGCCGAAACCTGCCCTGCCGAATCTCGTCCCGCCGGATGTTGTTCCGGCTGACATCGCTCCGGCAAATGTGGTTGCGCCAAACCTGATTGCGGCGAACATTCCGTCAAATCTGGTCGCCTCAAAGAGGGAAGCGAGGCCGGCTGCGGCGGCGCCACGCGAGGGCTTGCGTTTTCCTGGTGAAGATGGAGGCAAGTCGCTGAGCGAGATGGCGCAGCGCGATCTGGACGCGACACTGCAACTGCTGGCGGAGCGGGCCCAATACATCACCGGAGCATCCGGCGCTGCCATCGCATTGCGCCAGGGCGACACCATGGTCTGCTGCGCCAGTTCAGGTGCGTCGGCACCGGAACTGGGAGCGCATCTGCAGATCGACTCCGGGCTTTCAGCGGAAAGCGTGAAGACCCGGCAGACTTTGCAGTGCGACGACGCGGAGAACGATCCGCGGGTGAACCGCGAGAGTTGCCGCGCCTTCGGAATCGCGTCGGTGGTGGTGATGCCGCTGGTGCGCGGCGACGAAGTGTACGGCGTGTTCGAACTGCTCTCCGGCCGGCCTCGCGCATTCGAGGAACGCGACTTCGTGGCCTTGAATCGCCTGGCGGAGATGATCCAGACGGCGGTGGAACATTCCGACGCCGCCAGGCGCGCAGAAACGGAGCTGGCCCAACCCGGAATCGCAGCCGCGCTAACGGCAAAAGCCGGGCCGGCAGTCACACCTGAGTTGCGCACCGACACTGTCCTGAGCGATCCCGACAAAAGGACGGCAGAACCGGAGAAGGCCCTGGCGATGGCGGCGGGGGCGGCCGACTCCCATGCGGCCCCGGCGGTCGGGCCCAGTTCCACGCTGCTTGAGACTCCCGCGGCTGTGGCGAACATCGACGAAAACCAGGCAGGCGCCGATCTCGGCACTCCGATCTCAACCATCGCGTTCGGCAATCTTCGGAGATGTGAAACCTGCGGCTTTCCGGTCTCCGAGGGCCGAAGGTTATGCCTGGATTGCGAAGCCGCCACCCCGGGGGAGATTGCCAGCGTCGTCGATCTTCCCGGGATCTTTGGTGAAGAGCCCAGGCCCAGCTGGGTGCGATCGCATATCTACCTGATTGCCACGGCGGTCATCGCCGCGGCCACCATCGCTTTGCTGCTCTGGCGCTTTTAGGGGCACTCGCAAAAATGTAGCGCCGGCCCTTCGACTTCGCTCAGGGCTGGCTCGCCGGCTGTCCGGACGGCATCTTGCCGTCCGAGCTGAAATTCCCCAAGGTCATAAATCCCGTGGCACTTATAGGGGTCCTTCGACTGCGTGACTGCTTCGCGAAGCGAAGCAGTCACTCCGCTCAGGATGACAGGGCGATAAACCAGACCTCTGAACAAACACGTTTAAGATTGCGTATATTCCTGAGGCGTGGTGTCTCGAACTCTCAGCGGTCCGGTATAACAATTGTTGAGTGCTGTCTAAACCCGGCCTTCACATTGACTTGCCGGTGAGGGCAGCCTACCATCGGAAAATAATTTGTGGAGCTCCCTGGCTGATGACGGGTGAAACCATCTCCCACTACCGCATCCTGCACCAGCTTGGTGGCGGAGGCATGGGCGTAGTCTACGAAGCCGAGGACCTGAACCTCGGCCGGCACGTGGCGCTGAAGTTCCTGCCTGGAGAGCTGGAAAAAGATCCGTCGGCTCTGGAGCGCTTTCAGCGCGAGGCCCGGGCCGCGTCCGCCCTGAATCACCCTAACATCTGCACTATTTATGAGATTGGGCAGGCTGACGGCAGGTATTTCATCGCCATGGAGCTGCTCGAAGGGCAAACCCTTAAGCAGCGTATCGGCAAGCATGCCATGGAGATGGACGTCGTCACCGAGTTGTCCATCCAGATCGCGGACGCGCTCGAGGCGGCGCACTCCAAGGGCATTATTCACCGCGATATCAAGCCCGCCAACATTTTCATCACCAACCGCAACCAGGCCAAGATACTGGATTTCGGGCTGGCAAAGCAGACGCTCAAGGCGGAGAACGTCATGGGTGGGATTACCGCCGGCTCCGATGTGACCGTGGAGAATGAGTTGCTGACCAGCCCCGGCTCGACGGTAGGAACCGTGGCCTACATGTCTCCCGAGCAGGCGCGAGGCAAGGAACTGGACACGCGCACCGACCTGTTTTCTTTCGGCGCCGTGCTGTACGAGATGGCTACCGGGGCGCTGCCCTTTCGAGGGGACACGTCTGCTCTCATTTTTGATGCCATCCTGAACCGTCCTCCGGTTTTGCCGGTGCGGCTGAATCCCGATGTTCCGCTGCAGTTGGAAGAAATCATCACCAAACTTCTGGAGAAGGACCGCGACCTGCGCTACCAGAGCGCGTCCGAAGTGCGGGCCGACCTGAAGCGGTTGAAGCGCGATACGGAGTCGGGACTGGTCTCGGCGGCGTCGAGTTCCGCCACGCTGCGGGCGGCGCGCGACCGCAAGCCCAGCCGGCTGTGGAATCTGGCGGTCATGACTCTCGTCGTGCTCGCAGTCCTCGGACTGGCGATGACGGTCTTTTTGCGCCGGACCCGGGCGGTGATGACGGAGCGCGACGCGATCCTGGTCACAGATTTTGTAAATACCACCGCCGACCCGGTTTTTGACGGCACGCTCAAGAAGGCGCTGGCGGTGGATCTGGAGCAGTCGCCCTATTTGAACGTCTTCCCCGATCAAAAGGTCAGGCAGACGTTGCAATTCATGGGACGCACGCCGGATGAGCGTATTACCGGGGACGTCGGTCGCGAGATATGCCAGCGGGTCGGCATCAAAGCCATGCTCAATGGCTCGATCGCCAGCATGGGCAGCCAGTATGTGATCGCCCTCGATGCTGTCAACGCCACCACGGGAGAATCGCTGGCCCGGGAAGAGGTGCAGGCTTCGAGCAAGGAATCGGTGCTGAATTCGCTGCACCAGGCGGGCTCCGATTTGCGCAAGAAGCTGGGAGAGTCGCTGGCGTCGGTGCAGAAATACGACAAGCCGCTGTCGGAAGCGACCACGTCATCTTTGGAAGCGCTCAAGGCGTTCAGCCTGGGAGACATGAAGCACCAGATGTTCGACGAGCTGACCGCGCTCCCGCTCTACCAGCGCGCGGTGGAACTGGATCCCAATTTTGCCATGGCGTACGCCCGCCTGGGCACGGTGTACAGCAACCTGGGGCAGAGCGAACTCTCGGAAACCAACCGGCAAAAAGCGTTTGAGCTGCGGGACCGGGCAAGCGAGCATGAAAAGCTTTACATCATGTCGCATTACTACGTCGACTCCGGACAGCTCGACAAAGGCATCACCGCTCTCGAACTTTACAAGCAGACTTATCCGCGGGATTCGATTCCCTACAACAATCTGGCGGTGGTTTACATCATCATGGGACAGTTCGAGAATGCGCTGGAGAATGCGCGGCAATCCGTGCAAATCGATCCTGACAGCGCCACCGGATATTCGAACGTGGGTTTTGCTTACGCGGCATTAAATCGGCTGGATGAAGCCAAGGCCACATTCAACGAAGCCTTGCAGCACAAGGCGGGCGCGGTCCCAGCTCACTCCGCGTTGGCCATCATCGCCTGGCTGCAGGGCGACCCGGCTGCTGTCGAGCGGGAACTGGATCTGATGAAGAACGATCCGCAGAGCGAATTCACCGAAACCGGTATCCGGGCTGGGATGGCCGCATACGCGGGGCAACTCAAGCAGGCGCTGGATTTCGGACAGAAGCAGAGAGCAGCAGCCGAACGTCTCGGCTTCAAGGAAGCTGTAGCCAGCGAGTATTCGCAGGAAGCCTTTCTGGAAGCGGCGCTTCTGAGCAAGGCCCACGTGCAGGAAAACGTGAACCAGGCGCTGAAGCTGTCCCAGTCTCCGAACGTGGTACTGAACTGCGCGACCGCCCTGGCGATGGCGGGCGATGATGTCCGAGCCGGGAAACTGGCTGACGAAGTTGCCCAGAAGCGTCCTTACGATACCCTGGTGCAATTCGTCACCGTGCCGCTGGTAAAAGCGCAGATCGAAATGAACCATGGCAATCCCGGCAAGGCGATTGACCTGCTCGACAGCGCGCTGGTGTATGCGCGGGCAAACTCGGGTGTGCTCTACCTTCGTGGAAATGCGTACCTCAAAGCCGGGCGCGGCGCCGACGCAGTACAGGCGTTTCAGCGACTTCTGGACTTTAAGAACATTATCACCGTCGATCCCATGATGCCGCTGGCCAAAGTGGGACTGGCCCGTGCCTATGTCCTGGCGGGAGACCAGGCTCGGGCCCGCGTGGCCTATCAGGATTTCATCGCGCTGTGGAAGGACGCCGATCCTGAGATCCCTCTGCTACGCGAGGTCAAGGCCGAGTACGCCAAGCTGCAGTAGTCGCGGGCCTGCACCAGGAGAGTTTGTTACCGGCCTTTTAGGAGCGAGATGAAAGTTCGAGGCCTGATGAAAGTTGTGGCTGTCATCTGTGTGCTCAGCTTGTTCGCCTCGCCGCAAAATCAAGGGAAAGCGCCGGACGCTCCCGCCAAGCCCAAGCTCCAAATCTTCTTCTCCGAACTGGAGACCCAATGGCTGAAAGCGGCTCAAGCAAGAGATCAGGCCGCGATAAACCGTATCGTGGCGGAAGATTTTGAGGTATGGACTTCTGCCCCGCATGGAAGCCCGATGTCTCGGGCGGATTGGCTGCTGGAGGTTTTTGGCCGAAGGCTACTGTCCTTCCAAATAAAGCAATTGGCAGTCCGCGATCTCAGTCCCGAAATTGCAGTGGTTAGTTTTGTAGAGACAACGACCTATCAACAATCCGCCACCCCCCAGACCGAAGACCGCTTCGTCGTGGATGTCTGGATCAACTACCGCGGTGGCGACAACTGGCGATGCACCGACCGCTATGTTTCTCGAGTCGAAGCCATTCCTCCTGGAAAGTAAACTCAAAATTTCTGCCTACCGCGGAAGCATGCAGGGACATAAAACGGGCAGCCACTGTGCTAAATTGTGTCCGCCATGCGCCTCCAAACACTTGCTCTCACGGTTTTGCTTCTCGTAGGGATGCTCCCCGCGAAACTGGCTTTCGCACAAGACGCCAATTCGCCTCATCTCGAGAAGCGCGGCGTCACGACGCAGCTGATTGTCGACGGCAAACCTTTCTTGATGCTGGCAGGTGAGTTGAACAACTCGAGTTCTTCGAGTCTCGACTACATGCGCCCGGTGTGGCCTCGGCTGGCCGCCATGTCGCTGAATACGGTGCTCACGCCGCTCTCGTGGGAACTGGTGGAACCGGTCGAGGGCAAGTTTGATTTCACCCTGCTGGACGGGCTGCTGGCGCAAGCCCGGGAACAGAACCTGCATATCGTTTTTCTTTGGTTAGCCACCTGGAAGAACGGGATGTCGAGCTATCCGCCGGTCTGGGTCAAGCAGGACAGCAAACGATTTCCGCGCGCGCAGCGCAATGGCAGCGAAGTCGGCATCCTGACCCCGCTCGCCAGCGCCACCAGCGAAGCCGATGCGCGCGCCTTCGCCGCCGTGATGCAACACCTGCGCGAGGTGGACGGGCGCAACCACACCGTCCTGATGATGCAGGTGGAGAATGAAGTGGGCATTCTGGGCGACACCCGCGACCATTCCCCGGAAGCCAATCGTGCCTTCGCCTCGGCCATACCCGAAGATCTCGGGCGCTACCTGAAGTCCCACAAAGACTCGTTGAACCCGGAGTTTCGCGCGCTCTGGGATGAGCATGGCGATCAGACGGCCGGCACCTGGACGCAGGTTTTCGGCGAGACGGCGCGTGCCGATGAGATCTTCATGGCGTGGCACTACGCGCGCTTTGTGAATACCGTGGCGGCGAAAGGCAAAGCGGCCTACAACCTTCCCATGTATGTGAACACCTGGCTGGCGGGTGAAGATACCACCCCCGGCGACTATCCCAGCGGCGGACCGCAACCCCGCGTTCTCGATATCTGGAAGGCCGCCGGCACCGCGATCGACATCTATTCGCCCGACCTGTATGCGCCGGAGTTTGCCTCCTGGAGCAATCGCTACCACCGGGCGGGCAATCCGCTCTTCATCCCCGAGACGGTCGGCGGCGCGGCGGGCGCAGCGAACGTCTTTTACGCCATCGGAGAACATGCGGCGTTGGGTTTTTCACCCTTTGCTATCGACTTCCCCTTCGTGCAGCGAAGCCGCGCCCGCTCCAGCCAGCGGATCTCCCTACCCTGTCCCGAAAGCGCCGGAGCTGAGAAACAGCTACGAGGTCATCGCGCAATTATGGCCCCTTCTCCAGGACCAGCAGGCCAAGGGCAATGTGCACGGATTTGTTCTGGACAAGAACCATCCCTCGGTCGACTTCAACATGAACGGATATGTCCTGCACGTGAGCCTGGACGACATCTTTGGCTTTCGCGCGGAGAAGGGATTCGGCTTGATCATGGCGAACGGGCCGGACGAGTTTATGGGCGCAGGCATTGGCTTCAGGGTCTCCTTCGCGACGGCTTCGCCGGATTCACCGCACGTGGGACTCGCCTCGGTCGATGAGGGCAAGTTTCAAGACTCAAAATGGGTTCCGGGCCGGCGCCTCAACGGCGACGAAAACGATCAGGGGAACTACTGGCGCTTCGATCAATGGCAGATCAGGATTGAAAAAGCCGCGGTCTACAGGTTCCCCTAAAGGTTGGCGAAACCAGGATTCCGGGTGATCCATCCCGGCGCCGGGTGCCCCATCCTTGCGCTTTTTGCAAGGGTGGGGATTTTTGTGGACTGCGTCTTAGGAGCTTTCGTCCGGGATGCCGCACTCGCCTAATAAAATACCCACCCTTTCGCACAAAACGCGAAAGGATGGGGCACCCTCGTCCGGCTCAGCACCTTACTGTAGGACCACGACCAGAATCCGGCCGTCGGAGTGGTAGCCGCCGCCGGTGGCGTTTTTGGCTCCCTGCACCGGATCAGGGGGCAGATAGTAGTACAGACTTTTCGCTTTGCCGGAGGTCTGCAGGGTCTGGCCGATGTTGTCGCGCTCTCCGTCTACCGCCGGATCGATCTTGTGGGTGACGCTTCCATTGCGCTGGTCTTTTTCGAAACCGATGTCGTGGGTGCCGGCTCCGGCCCATATGGTCTGTCCGTTCCAGGTCGTGGGGGCCTTCCAGATCCTGAAATGATGGCGGCTGGCTACGACGGAGTATGCCTGCGCTAATTCATATCCGTAGTCCTGCTTGCGCCCGAAGAGGTAGAGCTGGCTCATGGGCATTTGCAGATAGTCCTGCTTCTCATACGTCTGCAGCACGGCTTTGAGCACCGCTTCCTTGTTGTCGGTGTCCGCGATGCGCCAGCCGGCGGCGTCCAGCGCGTCCTTTACCTGCTGCTCGGAGCCGACCAGGACGAAGTTCACCATGTCACCCTGATTGTTGAACTGATCGTTGACCCGCCGGGGCAGGCTGTTGATATCTTTTTGCAAACCGGAATCCAGATTTCCGGACGACAACTTCAGCGCGACCGGGGTCGAGGCGGTCGCGGTGCTCGTCGAAGTCGGCGCGACCACGTCGTTCCCCGCGGGCACCGCTGAGGACGACGTCGGAGAGGCGGCCGCGCCGTTACCGAATTGTCCGGCGAGAAAAACCTGGGCCGCGCTGGCAAGTTTTGATTTCATGTCTTGCGTTGTAGCTGGTTTTTGGGCTCCCGCGGATGCGGGAGCCGGCGTCGAAGCGGATGTAGAAGTGCCAGTCGTCGAATTCGCAGTGAGGGAATTGCCGGGCACGGATGTATGTGGGCGGCATCCACGTCAGCGGCAACGCGGCGCTTACCTTGCAGCCCGGCGTTTACTATCTGCGGGGCGGCGGCTTCGCTATCTCGGGTAACGGCAGCGTCACCGGAATGGGCGGCGTCATGATTTACAACGCCCCGGTGGCCAGCGGCGACGTGATTAGCATCACGGGCAACGGCAGCGTTGCGAGTGCGCGATGACCGGCGCCTATCAGGGCGTTGTCCTCTTCCAGGATCGAACGTCCGCCGTGCCGATGACGCTCTCGGAAACGCCAATGTCGTCGTGACCGGCACGATCTATGCCGCCAAGGCCGCCGTGTCGATGAGCGGCAACGCCCTGTTGAACGATCAGGGAAGCATTTCGGAATTCATTGCGGCCGATCTGAATCTTTCGGGCAACGCCAACTTGTCCGTGCAGTTGCCGACCACCAGCCTGCAACGCGGCCAGACCGCCGGCGTCAGCTTCTGGAATGGGAAAGGCCAAAACGTCATCAAGAGCTTGAACGGCGGCGCCACCGCCACCGCCACCGCGTTGGGCAACTGGCTGGCGGGCAACTTCGCAAGCCTCTTTGGGGAGCCTGGCCGGCGCTACAAACACGGCAGGCTGCGCAAGCGTTCGCCAGCGCGACGAACGCGACGTATCAGCAGGCGTTGGCCGTGGCGTTGAACATCTACGCGACCACGTCGTCGCTCGGCGGCGCCAGTCTTCAGGCCAACGGTTTGGCGGCGAAATACGGCCTGAAAGTCACGGCGGCAGGTGCCGGGGCCGGCACCGTCGATGTCAGCAAGACGCCCCGGCGTTTGACATCAGCGGCAATCAGAGCACGATTCTCAGCGTGCTTCAGGTGCTGCAGACAGTGAACAGCCATGACAGCGGCGGCGTCTTCTATGGCGGCAACGCGACCCTGATCGGTCAGGCCAACACGTTTCTCGGCGTTGTCAATGCCGCCGGCGCCGTCAACCTTCTCGCGGTGGGCGACGGCGTGCCCGCGGACGGCTCGGGCGCGGATACGGCGGTCGTCCTGGCTTCCATCACCGACCTGTACACGGGCCAGCTCTGGGTCTCCGTCACCGACGCCGGCGGCATGGTCGCCGGTGAAGAGGATCGCATCGCCGACGCCATCGCCGAGCTGAATTCCCAGCTCAATCCGTACGGCATCACGATGGTGGAAGTGACCGGCGACCAGGCGGCCAACGCGGACATCACCATTCACATTGCACCGACCAGCGAAATAGGCGGCGTGGCCGACGGCGTCCTGGGCGTAACAAGCCTCGGACGCGAAGTCACGCTGATCGCCGGTTGGAACTGGTACCTCGGCAGCGATCTGACAGCGATCGCCGCCGATCAGTACGATTTCCAAACCGTCGCCACGCACGAGCTGGGCCACGCGCTGGACTGGGCCACAGTGCGGATACGGCGTCGGTTATGTATCCGATGCTCGCGCCTGACGCCGTGCGCCGGTCATTGACGGATGGCGATTTGACGGTGCTCCACGATCAGACGAGCGGTCCAGAGCCGCTCATGGCCGCGCCGGCCATTCTCCAAGGGCATCTGCCATGTTGACGCCGGCAGGCCACCGGGTCAGGCCAGGCGCGACCTTGCGTTCTTCCGGCATGACCGCGACGGTTGCTGCAGGCGAGCGCTTCGACGCCAGGCTTCACTCTCCGGCATGCATGTCGCCCTTTCCATGACCGCGCCGGCGCCGGGTCACCAGTATTGCTCGCGCCGGCGACGATCTGCTGATCGGCGAACTGGGTGCGGATAGCTTGTTCGGCTTCGGGCAAACGCAGCCGGCGGTCCAACGGGATGATGCGACGGCCGCAGCGATCCTCGCCTGGCATGTCCAAGATCGTTCTGCGCAATGCCCTGGCTGCTCGACTGCGCCGGGAAGTGCTGGCGGAATTCATCCCACCGCTGCACCGGCGGCGCTGCATTTCGATGCGTTCTTTGCGCAAAACGACGGCGGTTTGGTGCACGCTTGGACAACATGGGACAACAACGATGAGCAACAAACGCCTGGTATGTGTAGCCGCCCTGGTTCTGTTCCGCGCGGACGATCCCGAAAGCGAAGATTGCTGAGGAACGGGCGAAGCCTCGCCGCACGTGGACTCGCCGCTTCCGTGTTCAACGGCAAAGCCGCCGCCGAGGATTACCTCAAACAACGGCAGATCGTCATCACCGAAGACCAGCTTATCGCCGTCGTCGCCGGCGAAAAAGACGCCGCTCTCCCTCTCTATTGATCCCGGCCATTCACCCAAGCACGTTGACATCAAGAAGCCGCAGAGCGAGGAGCTTGTGCACGGAATCTACGAATTGAAGGGCGATGAATTGCGGCTTTGCTACGGCGAGCCTGGTGCGCGGGGCGGCCGACGGAATTCGCCTCAAAAAGAAGGCGAGAAAGTCTATCT